>NZ_PVTS01000015.1 GCF_003003035.1 Marinilabilia salmonicolor
CTCTGGTTTAAAGATTTTCTGTGTTGCATGATTTTTTTTGACAAAGGTAGGCGTCTGGATCATGCCAGGAAAGATGTCATTGCTGGGGTGGATACAGTTAAGGACCGTGCATTCAAAAAGGAATTAAAGGAAATGTCGGATTCTACCCGCTTAGCAGCCCTGAAAAGATTAGGATTTGAAGAAAATCAAATCTTTGAAGAACGAATCATGCTCAACAAAGAAGAGATTCAGTCGATGGTTGAAAGCGGACTCGTGGAGTTTGGAGCACATACACTTACCCATCCGATTCTCCCCAGATGCTCCGATTCTAAAGCAGCAAAGGAAATTCAACAATCCAAAGAAAGTACGGAAGCATTAACCCATGCCCCCTGCAAACTCTTCTCATTTCCAAATGGAGAATACAGTGAACGGGACATCCGCATATGTAAAAAAGCCGGGTTTGAAGCAGCACTGACCCTTGACACCGGATTTAACACCGGTAATACAGACCATTTCAGACTAAAGAGATTATCGGCACCAGATAACGGGACCATCTCCGAGCTCCTGGTAAAAGCCTCAGGAGCCTGGGCATACTTCAAGGTATTTTCAGGCCAACAACAACGGGTTCGTCGTCACAGCGGCCTTTAGCCTGAATAATTCATAAATAATTTATTACGATGATCAACCAACTGCGAAATATGAACGTCCTCGATAAAATTGATTTGAAAATAGTTCACTATTTCCTTCATCAATTTCATCTGCGGTTGTCCATATTTCTTGCTGTTTGACCATCTCATCACAAAAATTCATGAATTAATCAGGTTAGAGAACGTTTGAAAAAAACAAGGGGGCCATCACAACTGACAGCCCCCTTTGGTAAATTTCTACGGTTTAAAATATAAGCCTTTTCAATTACAACTTCTTCAACCCTTTGGTTTCGCTTTTGTCTTGTGCTTCGATGAGGCTGATGGCATAACCACCTCCGGGAGCACATTTCTGCGACAGCTTGGACTTACTGGTTACCACATACTTTTTGATCTCATAAGCCTTGGGATTTTTCTTGTAATGAGCATCCTTTTTATCACTGTAAATCGTTGCCACATATTTTTTCCCTGGTTCCAGGAAATCAAATTTAATATTGGATACACGGGGTTCTTCATCATTGGTACGTCCCACAAACCAATTGTCGCTATTCTTATCCTTACGGGCATAAGTGATAAAATCACCAGGCTCTGCTTCAAGAACTTTGGTATCCGCCCAATCCACCGGAACATCCTTAATAAACTGAAGCGCATCCAGATATTTATTGTAAGTTTCGGGCAGGTCGGCAGCCATTTGCAAAGGGCTGTACATTGTGACATACAGTGCCAGCTGGCGGGCAATGGTGGTATTAACCCATGAATTGTTGTCGGGATTGTATTTACTCACATCCTGTTCGAAAATACCCGGCGTATAATCCATCGGTCCGCCAATCAGACGGGTAAACGGCAGAATGGTGGTATGCGCCGGCTTATTGCCTCCAAAAGCCTCATATTCGGTACCACGGGCCGACTCATTGGCCAACAGGTTGGGATAAGTACGTCGCAGTCCCGTTGGACGAACAGCTTCGTGGGCATTCACCATCACTTTATGTTTTGCAGCCTCTTTTACTGCATAGATGTAATGATTCACCATCCACTGACCGTAATGATGTTCCCCTCGTGGAATAATATCTCCCACATATCCACTTTTCACAGCATTGTAGTTATTGTCCTCCATGAACTTATAGGCCTCATCCATGTGACGTTCATAATTGCGAACAGAGCTGGAAGTTTCGTGATGCATCATCAATCGCACACCTTTACTTTTGGCATATTCACGCAGTTCATCCACATCAAAGTCGGGATATGGAGTTACAAAATCAAAAACATAGTCTTTGGATTTCCCGAACCAGTCTTCCCAGCCAACATTCCAACCTTCAACCAACACCTGGTCAAAGCCGTGTTTTGCAGCAAAATCAATGTGCATCTTCACATGTTCGGTATTGGCGGCATGCTTACCAGTAGGCTGAGCATTCGAAAAGTCGGTTTCACCTAATTTCACAGATGGCAAGTCAGCGTAGGCCCAGGAGCTTTTCCCGGTAATCATCTCCCACCACACACCAATGTATTTCACGGGTTTGATCCAGGAAACATCATCATAAGCGCATGGGTCATTGAGATTGAGGGTAATGTTGGATAAAAGAATATCGCCTGCATTTTTACTGGCAATAACGGTACGCCAGGGAGTTTGCGTAGGAGCCTGCATGTAGGCCATGTTCCCCACTGCGTCAGGAGTCAGATGTGATTCAAAAATCATATTCTCATCATCCAGTTCCAGGTGCATGCAGGAATACTCAATCAAGGCAGCTTCGTGCAGATTGATGTACAATCCGTCATCTGTCTTCATCATGAGAGCTGTCTGCACACCGGTGTCCGAAAAAGGAGTCTGTGAAGCATTGGGGGTAATAGCCTGATCCATCAAACCACGGATTTCGGAAAGCCTGGAAGTAGTATAATCATACTCCTGGGTATCGTAATCTCCCGGAATCCAGAATGCAGTATGATCGTCGGCCATGGCAAACTGCGTTTTTTCGTCAGTTACCACAAAGTAGGTAAGGTTGTCCTGTTGGGGAAACTCATACCTAAACCCAAGGCCGTCATCAAACAAACGGAAACGAATAACCATCGTACGTTCGGTCTCTTCCTGCTCCAATGTAACCGCCAGTTCATTGTAATGATTGCGAATCTCTTTGGTTTCGCCCCACACAGGCTCCCAGGTTTCATCAAAAGAGCTTTCATCAACTTTTGTAAGCTTAAACCCGTTGGTAAGATGCTCCAGACCTTTCAACTCGAGCCCCAGACGACTTTCAAGAATTACCGGTTGCCCCTCCAGCTGAAGGCTGTAAACCGGAACCCCGTCCTTCACCTCAAAACTGAGATGAAAACTGCCATTGGGAGACTTCAGCTCAGCTGCCTGTCCCCATACGGCCATAAAGGATATTGCCATAAAAACAAGTAAATTTTTCATTCGTTTAAAATTTTGTAATTATCTGATAAAAAACTAATTAAAAATTTGAGAACGAATGGAACCGCTTCGCTCTCGCATAATATTTTTTAAACATGTTCTCTTGTGATTTATATTTAAAAAATATCATGCTCGTTTCATCAGTATATAATTTATCTAAGTTATTGGTCTGATGGAACTCGCATGTAAGGAACTTATGCATTGTCTTTTGTGACATCCCTTGCCATGCTCGTTTCATATACACAAATATTTGGGATGTTGCATAAAACTTTTACGTCAAAGATACCGAAAAGAGCAGTAGATCAGGAAAGTGACCGAAATTCACAACATTACAAAGTACGGAAATAAAACACCTAAATTACCTGTATATCAAACAAAAAGCAACCAAAAGCTACTTGTTTTTCATTATAAAAGAAAGTGGAAAATAAATGGAATGGAAGCTTCGCAAAGGTTTTCGGAAAATCAACTACCCCTCTTTCGTACAAACAATTTCGTATTCAATATTCTCAATTAGTTTCCGATATTGTTTCTTTTCACTACCCTGCTCCATGGCTTCTGAACCGAAAGGATGAGCATCACCAACAAAAGAAGCATTTGTACTGTACCCCAAACAGCACTCTGCTGAAAGTTGTACTGAAAAACATCATTGGAAAAAGCATGCTCCCTCAGGGTGTTCGCCAATTTGACATTGCCATTGACCCAGGGGCCCAGAAAAAATGTACCGAAGAGTATTTGAGCCACGGTCAGCACCCACTTCACTGTTATCCAGTGATGTTTAAAGAATCCAAAACCAGTCCATACACCATAAACAGTGCCTATCAACAGATTGCCCATAGCACCGGGGATAATAATAAAATCGTCAATTAACTGAATAATACGGGACTTCATAAACAACTCATCGCCTGTTTCCGGCTGAACAAAAAAGAGAACAGTTAATAGCGCAATGGCTCCTCCAATCCACATCACCACAAAAAAGAGGTGAATCATTTTAAGAATTTTAAGGCCTTGTTTCTTTAGTTTTGGCATACCGTCTGTTTTTTTTTAATAGTTCCGACATTCTTCAGGAAAAGAATCACTTCATTCCCTCCCATTCTTCATAAAACTCATTAAGGAATTCCTCCATAAACTGGTGACGGTGTTCCGCCATTACCGTTCCGGTTCTTGTATTCATCCGGTCCTTGAGTAACAGCAGTTTTTCGTAAAAATGATTGATTGTGGGAGCTTTACTGTTTCTATACACCTCTTTAGTCATATTAAGATCAGGCTTTATCTCAGGATCGTAAATTTTCCTGTTTTTATACCCTCCATAATTGAACGTGCGTGCAATACCAATGGCCCCAATGGCGTCCAATCGATCAGCATCCTGCACAATATCCATTTCAGGCGACCGAAATTCCTGCTGATGATTTCCCCCTTTGAAAGAGACATGCCTAATGATCTCCACCACATGACCAATAATCTCATCCGTAACATTCATTTCGCTCAAGAAATCTGCTGCTTTCAGCGCTCCCGCTTCTTCGTCTCCATCGTTAAATTTAGCATCGGCAATGTCGTGCAACAAAGCAGCAAGTTCCACCACCAGTTTATTGCATTCTTCATATTCGGCAATACGGCAAGCCATCTTCCATACCCGGTAGGTATGAAACCAGTCGTGACCTCCTTCGGCTCCCACAAGCTCCTTTTTCACAAAATCAACTGTGGAATGAATTATTTCAGTAGTATTTTTCATCCGTATAAAATTTGTTTAAGTTATTGGCCTGATGGAACTCACATGGTTGATTGTTTACATTCTCTTTTGAGGCAATCGTTGCCATGCTCGTTTCATTTATTTCCCCAGATCATAGATAATGTATTCCAAAACTATCACTTTTCACCCTTTTTTTTACATTTAATTAGGAGTTGCTGAAAAAATCACCAGATCAATTTTTAATTTCTTTATAGATTTTCTTTTTGGCATTGCTCCATAAAGAAACAAAAAAATCTAGTCCGTTTAAACCTATCCACCCGCGAAAGCCTAAGTTTCCGGCCATTGCGCAAGGCCTTAGAAGTCGCCCATTTTGGTTTCCCCCTATTCTCCGGCCCGGAAAACGGTGGCTAAAGTTGCCACCGTACAGCAGGCAGCGGCCATTGGAAAGCTGAAAGTTCAGGAACTGGTGAACCGATTGAGAGCTGAAGTCGGACAGGATGCCATTTCCGAAGATGGAGAAAGTGGATTAACCATTAAGTATGATCAACCCGACTTGTACAACGAATCAAAAGTCACCAAATACCTTGATGCCCGCCCAATGCTGGATGCAGGCGAAATGCCTGTTCATCAGGTGATGGCCGATTTAAAAAGTTTGCCAAAAGGAGAAATTTACGAACTGACAGTTCCTTTGCTGACGATTCCGCTTATTAAAAAAGCTGCGAGTTTGGGCTTTGACCACTGGGTGGAGAAAAAAGAGGAAGATCTGTTTATTATTCGGTTTCTGAAGGATGAATGATCTTTAATCGAAAGCATTCATCAGCCGGGAGAAATTTCGTCCGGCCTATACACATACCTGCTTGGAGATTACGGATGCCGAAGAGGTATTTGAACGAGCAAAAAAACAGAACTATAAGACATACGTCAATCCGGGCGCCAATGGTAACACCTGGTTTGTTGCCGATAGCAACAAGAATCTGTTTGAGCTCAAAGAAAAAATATGAGAGCAGAACAAAGCCGGAAAGGGAATCCCCATCCGGCTTTCGTATTTTCGTTGGCGTGATATTGATAAATTGAGACTGCTTCACTACGCACCAATGACAAATTAGGTGCGGCGGATTCCAATCCGCCGTTTCGTCTCTAACGGCGGATCGGCGCTCAGCTTTGCTGCTATGCTGTCCAAAGAATCCGTCGTACCTGCTTCACAAATAATCTTTTCTGGAGTTTTAATTGAGCATCTCAGCTTGTTATTTTCCCATTATGCCCCAAAATATAATTGAGGTGCGAAATCGCAATGACGGGCTTTTACAAGATATTGGGAGTTGGCAGGGGTTGATTTTATAATCTATTTCCTTTCTCTATATCCTTAAAATACCTGTAGGTACCCACCTTCAATTCATCACAGGCAGCTTCATCACATACAATTATTCCTTTGGGGTGCATTTGTAAAGCGCTAATGGTCCACATGTGATTGACGCCCTGCTCTATGGCATAATGCAAAGCCCTGGCTTTGTTGTGCCCGTTCACAATAATCAGCACCTCTCTGGCATCAAGGACGGTTGCAACACCTACCGTCAATGCGGTTTTAGGGACTTTATTGGTGTCATTGTCAAAGAACCGGGAATTGGCGATAATAGTATCCTGAGTAAGCGTTTTCACACGAGTTCGGGACTGAAGTGACGATCCGGGCTCATTGAAAGCAATGTGTCCGTCAGGACCAATACCGCCCATAAAGAGGTCGATACCATCATATTGATTAATCTTCTCCTCATATTGCTGACACTCTTCCTCAACATCAGGCGCATTACCATTTAAGATGTTCACATTGTCCTTTTCTATATCCACATGATTGAAGAAATTGTTCCACATGAAAGAATGATAACTCTCGGGATGATCCTCCGGGATACCGATGTACTCATCCATATTGAAAGTAACTACATTTTTAAAAGAAACTTTGCCTTCCTTATACAAATCTATCAATGCTTTGTAGGTTCCGAGCGGAGAAGAACCTGTTGGCAATCCTAAAACAAAAGGACGACTCCCCTTGTGCTGGTTAATTTTTTCGGCAATATAGCCGGCAGTCCATTCAGAAACTTTGTCGTAATTAAGTTGGATGAGTAGTCTCATTTTTTATGTTTTTTGATTTATAGTAAGTTTCTGACCAGAAACAGCTCTAAAACCAGAATTTGCTTAGTTTCCGGACAAGAACTAGTTAAAATTACATCTTTTTAAGAAAACAAAGGTGTTAATCCCCCTAAAATGTTTCAGACTGCTTCCCGAACAATAAAAAAAGCCCCGTCACCAGTGGTAACAGGGCAGCTTTCTTCAAACAGATTCATCAATAAATTCCAATATAGTAGGAATCGGCACCTGCCTCGAGCGTTGTACCAACAGTAAACCCATCCGGTTCGGCAGAGTTGACATCAAACATATAGATATGTCCCTCACCTCCTTTGGGTCCCAAAGCCATACAGAATTTATCATCCACCAATATACTGTTTTGATATTGTTGAAGCCACAGATTATCGGGAACATCCAGTTCCACAGCTGTACCGTTATATAAATCAACACGGGCAACTGACCACACAGCATCGCTGGTACCTCCCAAATCTGACTGTGCAAAAGGCACATAGCCTATTCCGTTACCTACATAAAACCAGCCATTAGAGATGGTATTTTTCCCCAGTAGCTCAGATAAATTAAAACTATAGTCTTCATCGTAGGCACCATCAGTAATCTTCAGGATATGGGTGTCATAAGAATTGTCAGGAACAGTAACAATCTGATAGACATCGCCCTGCTCATCCTGGTAAGCCACGGAAGTCCGGTAACCATTGGTAGCACCTTTAGCTCCGCCGGTAGTTGTGGAGATCAGGCGTGGATTGTTCAGAGACGGATAATCCACGACAAGTGTCTCAACTGAATTATAATCCACCTGCTCCTGTGTGTCCGTATCCGGATTGTATGTTCTTTTCGCCATACCGTAATAAACTCTATCGCCCACCACCACAGGTGCATCAATCCTGAACACATAAGCACCTCTGGCTTCATCCTCCTCATTTACGGGGATTTCAAATTCCTGTATGCTGCGAAATGTCAGATCATCAAGATTGACAGAAACCAGTTGCGCCGTGGCGACGGTCTTTAAGTAATCACCACTGGTTTCATCATAAATACGCTCAGTGGTAACGTTGTGCAACAAAGCATAATCATCATTTACTTTTGTCCATCGTGGATAAGCTGTACCAATTGCATATTGCACATTGGTTTCGGAGATTTGGGTATAATCCTGCCCCCCATTGACTTCAAATTTATAGACCGATCCGCCTCCATAATCAAGGCCGTACAAAATAGTCCCGTCCGAAGAAGCAAAAATTCGGGCGGTGCGTGTGGAAGGTACTTCAAATCCATATCCGACATAGGAAATGGTGCCATCAGAAAGGTCAGTTACTGACTGGGTGTAGGTTGCCGAGGGACTGCCGGAGCCGTCGGCATATCCAATGGTATATAACCGATCCCCGGTGGGTTGCTCGACAGTTTCTGTGTTATCATCTTCGCTGCAGGCTACCAGCCCGGTAAGAACAAACCCGAACAACAAATATTTCAAATTGCGAATCATAACAAATAGTTTTTATGGTTTGAATGAATTGATTTTATAACTGATTTTGGCATACAAAGCTCTTCCGGGCTTTTGCAGTGCCCAATTATCAAAGACTTGCTCATTAAAAATATTCCGAACGTCGGCACTCAGCGTCAACTTTTGTCCCGGGAAGGTGTAGCGCATTCCGGCATCATGCACAATTTGAGTGGGAATTACATCTTTGTTCGCACCTCCCAAACTGGCCCAGTTGCGATAAAATTCATGCACATAACTGAAGTTGTATTGCAAACTCCACTCACTTCCTTTCTGAAAAAGGTCCCGTTTTCGAATCACCAAATTACTGTTGATGGTAAAATAGGGTTCATTCCGGAGCCGATCGCCGTAATAGTTATACTTTGCTCCCTCATCGTTAAATTCCCTGTTGAATCTCGGATTGGAAAGCGAAACCCCGCTAATCCAGCTAATTGATTGCTGATAATGGTAGTTGACTTCCACATCAACCCCGGTGCTTCTCACATCATCAAGATTCACGTGCGGGGTAGATTCTGAAAACTGGTCGGGAACACCCCGTTTAATCATCCCCGTAATATCTCGGTAGAAAAAGTTGGTTGTCAGCCCCATTTGGTGAAGTCCTAATTGAAACGGCCCGGCATCAAACCCAAGGTTCAGATTTCGACTTCTTTCGGGTTTCAGATCATAAGCAGGATCAATATTTTCCGAAACCACACCAAAAATTTCGGATCCCGATGGCAATCTGAGTGCATCTTCAGCTGAGGCCATCAGCTTAATTTGAGGAGTTATGGCATAAGAGGCCGCAATGCCATACCCTTTGTCCCTGGTATCATCATCCAGTTCAATGGAAGTAAGCCCCTCAGTGCGGGAGCGCACCGCATCTTTCAACCTCAGATTCTGGAAGTAATATTTAAAAAATGCGGTCGCCTTTAGTTTATCCTCCAATGCAGCGTGTTCATAATTAAATGTCCATACATTCTTAGTCAAATACCGGGTGTCTATTAGTTCCCGTTCACTCCGGGGCAGCAGGGGATCATCAGGGTTTCTGGAAAAATCAGATGCCAGCAGGTTAAATGCCACCTTATTCCGTCCATTCAAACGATATTGCATCTTAATCCTTCCTGACCACTTTTTTTCGTCGTCTTTGTTCAGCGTCGGGTCGCCTGCTTCGGCACCTCCGGACCATTCATACCATTCACCTGTTCGCTCATTATAGACACGGTTTCCGCGCCAGTTGTACATATAAGGAATGGTGTCCACAATCTGTCTTTCGAGTCTGGAGAAGGAGGTAAACAAATCCACATCCAAATGCTCGATGAGAAAATTGCGCTTTCTGTATTCCGCATGAATCAATCCGGTATTTTGAGCTGCTGCTCTGTTTCCATAAACAATTTCCATTGTCATCCCGTGCTGAATATCTTTTTCCATCTCAGAAATTAAACCACCTACCATAAAGCGATCCGCCCATGCTACATTGGTAAATCCCACATCAGCTTTTATTCCGGCAGATTGATAAGAATCATGAAAACGACGGGCAGTGATGTATTCCTTTTTCCCCTGTTCATCGACGGTGTACACTTTATCTCCCCACACCTCATAATCGTTATCAGAATAGTTGTAAAAAGCATTCCCGCTAAATGTAAAACCGGTTCGCTCATCTCTAAATCGTCCGTCGGCGGCAGCCTGATGAGTATTAAAAGAACCCGTGGAATAACTCACATTCAAACTATTGACAAAACTTTTCCGCGTAATCACATTAATGGCACCCCCCAAAGCATCATCCCCCAAATAAGCAGGAACAACCCCTTTATAAACATCGATGCGCTCAATCATAGAGTTGGGAATGCTGCTCAGCGAAAAAGATGCTCCATAATTATCGATGGGAATACCGTTCAAAAAAATCTTGATTGACTTCCCCGACAAGCCATTGATATTGTACTGAACATCAGAGCCCAATCCTCCCTCACGGCGAATGCGGACTCCAGCCGTTCTATCCAGCATGTCGGCGGCCTGCACGGTTTGTAACTCAAACTCCTGCATATCCACACCACTGATGGCAAACCCCTTTTCCCGCTGAATGGCAGCCTGATTTTTACCAATCACTTTTACTTCATCTATTTCCAAAGTTTCCTCTTCCATCCGAATGGTTACGTGTATTTGATCATCGGTGGGAACCTCAATACGGACACTTTTTCTTTTGTAACCTACTGCTGAAGTCAATAAGGTATGATATCCGCTTTCCACACCTCTGATCGCAAAGGTTCCATCAGCATCTGTGACAGTACCACGACCTGAGGTTCCCAATGCGACCGACACAGCAAACAAAGGCATCTCTGTCTCATCAACAATCTTTCCTCTTATGACTCCTGCGTCAGTTTGTGCGGTCGCAATAGAATGCTGAAAAAGGAACAACACCCCTGATACCAGCATAAAGCACCTGGAAATTTTGGTGATTTTATTGTTTTTATTTAGACTAATTTCATTGTGCATCACAAAAAATCTCTACCGTTAAAATTTTGTTTTCCGTCAACAGGATTATTTGGAAGTTCGCAATCGGATTTTCCCCAGCCACATGACGACACCCGTAACAGGAAGACTGGTTGCTATCAGCACCACAAAGAAGTATATGATTTTTGAAAAGGTTCCATATATCTCCCCGGTATGGAGAGGCTTGATCAGAGATGCTATCTGTTCATTAAGAGGCCTGTCCGAAAAGAGGTTTACTGCCAACACTTCTGATGTGTACGGATGAACCGACATTTGATCGGAACCGGCAAAGGCAAAGAACCCGGTGGCATACCTGGTAATGCGAACCGGAGTGTCCTCCTGCTGCACTACAGAAATCCGGAAGTCTGAATTATCGTCCCAGCGACCTTTGGCCTTTGCCAGCAAGTCGGCGTAAGGCAACTTTGAACTATTTTCGGGAACAACCATTTCAACCTTCTCAGTTCCTCCGCGATTAAAAACCGGAGCGCCAAGTACATTTCCCAAACCACTCCGATACCAATCGAAAGACCAGGCAAGTCCGGTAAGAGCCATAATCAGCAATATTGGAGCAGCATAAAATCCTAATACATTGTGCAATTCCCACATATTCCTCCGGAAGGTTCCACGAAGCGTAATACGCAGTCCGTTTTTCAGCATTCTGAGCTTTTTGGGGACCCATAAAACCAGGCCTGAGATTACCAGAATCACAAAAATTAATGTAGAAACACCCACTATTACTTTTCCGGTCTTCCCCATAAGCAACCACCGATGAAGTTTCATCACCCACAGGAAAAATGCTCCGGCCTTGCCCCCGGATTTGCCCACTATGTCTCCCGAATACGGATGAACATAAAAGATCGTGCCTCTCCTTTGTTCAGGAGACATTTTCACCACAGCTTCCAGTGTACGCTGTTCCATTCCCGGTACCAAAACAGAGGTTACCTCCCCGCTGTCCGAAAGGAGTTCAATCACCCGGTCAACACTGACGACCTCTGCTCCCTCCTGCTCATCGACCATATATTTATCCGGATCGGCCAACTGTTCAAATTCGGATCTGAAGGTATAAACCGCCCCGCTCAGGCAAATAATAAACAATACAAGTCCACTTACAATGCCAAGCCACAAGTGAACTTCTCCAAATATTCTTCGGGTCAAACTTTTACTGTTTCTCATTCGTCTTAAATTTGGTTTATGGTCTATTGAGCTTGCTGATCTTTTACATAAACTCGTCAGATTCTGAATCGAGGAGCACTACTCCCCGATTGTCTCCGGTTTTGTCACAGTCTGTTTAATCCTATCGGATTTCTCTGTAAAAGACTTAATCCTTTTCTTATAATTGTAATTTCGTGAATCTCGTATCACCCGGTAAAGAAGGTTTCCACCACAGGCTTCAAGCAAGTTTTGAAACAAAAGTATAGGTTGTTCCAATGGTCCACAATCCCAAAAACAGGGGATTTTACAGCGACACCGAAACCCCGGAACCGGGGCTGGAGCTCATCACGAACCGACAATAAACTGACCTTCAACCACTTAAAAGAAATACCTAAAAATAAGTACTTCCATAATCTTTTTGATGTCAAATCTAAAAATCGGATTGAGTTACACTGCAACCCAGTACAGGAAATTACCGGATTCTAAGAAAGTGGAAAGCTGGCATATGCAAACAAGAAATCGGGATCTTCCATATTTTTTTAACTTTACGTCAATAAAAACACACAACAATCCTATGAATTTTATGCTAAAAAGATTTTCACTCACATTCCTGATTATTCTGGGAATCACGGCCAATGCCTGTTCCGACCGGCAGGAGCCAACTATAGAACCGGAAGTTAAACTATCGCAAAAGGAATTCTCCTTCTCTGCAGAAGGAGAAACAAAAACCCTCACTGTTGAAACAAACATTCCGCTTGAAATGGAAGAGTCGGCCGAAGAATGGTGCACTACTACTGGAGATTTATCTGAAATCAAGGGAACTCTGCAGTTTGACATCAGCACAACAGCCAACAGCTCTGCAGACAATCGGTGGACCAACATCACCCTTCTGGGAACGGATTATGTTCGTGACATCAAAATAATACAAGCCGGAGCAGAGCAATCATCGGAAGATGAAGAAGAAACAGACATTGTAGAAGCAGAAGCCAGCCCGATCATCAAAAAACTGGGACTGGGATGGAACCTGGGTAACCAGCTGGACGCCCATAGCAATGGTGTTTCCAATGAAACCATCTGGGGAAATGACAAAACCACGCAGGAAGCTTTTGACAAAATTGCTGAAGCAGGTATTCATTCGGTTCGGATTCCCGTAACCTGGCTGGGACATATTGGCGAAGCTCCGGATTATACCATAGAAGAAAATTGGCTCAACAGAGTAGCTGAGGTCGTTGGATATGCCGAAAATGCAGGGCTCAATGCCATTGTCAATATTCATCACGACGGGGCTGACAGTCACTACTGGCTCGACATTAAAGGTGCTGCCACTGATGAAACAGTAAATACGCAGGTGAAGAACCAACTTTCTGCCATGTGGACACAGATTGCAGAAAAATTTAAAGACAAAGGAGACTTCCTGATTTTTGAATCGATGAACGAAATCCACGATGGCGATTGGGGCTGGGGTGACAACAGAACCGACGGAGGAGCGCAATATGCAACGCTCAATCAATGGAATCAGGTGTTTGTGGATGCAGTGCGCGCCACCGGAGGCAACAACAGCGATCGCTATTTGGGCGTTCCGGGCTATTGCACCAATCCCGAACTGACCATCGAACATTTCGAACTACCGGATGATGTGGTGGAAGACAGGCTGTTGATTGCCGTTCATTATTACGACCCGTATGAATATACCCTCAACGACAAATATTCGGAGTGGGGACACACCGCAGAGCCCTCCAAAAAGGAGAGTTACGGAGATGAGGCACACCTCAGGGAGGTCTTTAACAGTCTGAAGACAAAATTCACCGACAACGGAATCCCCGTCTATTTGGGAGAAGTGGGAAATGTCCACCGCAGCACCGAACGGGCCGAGTCTTTCCGGAAATATTATCTGGAATATATGTGCAAAGCCGCCAAAACTTATGGAATGGCACCTTTCTTCTGGGACAACGGAGCCACTGGTGCAGGGAAAGAGTGTTCGGGCATCATCAATCACAGTACGGGCGAATACATCAACAATGGTAAGGAGATTGTTGACGTAATGGTGAAAGCCATCACCACAGAGGATGAAGATTACACTTTACGAACGGTATATGACAATGCGCCTCAATAGGACTTCTCCTTCCCCTCGTTTCCGAACGAGGGGAAAACAGATAAGGTGGACTGGCTGTAATGAGAAAAATGAATTCACTGTGACAAGTTTTATTCCTTAATGGAATCACCCCGACAGAAACAAAAAAGGCACCCGCGCAGGTGCCTTTTTTTTGGTTTTACTTTAAAATAGATCAACTTATTTCCCACTTAAATCTTTAAGCGATTTCATGATAGAGTAGGTTGTTTGTTAACCAATATTGGATAATATATTATCAGTTTTTCCGCCCCCTGTAACGTCTCCGATACAACAAATAACCACTAATCACCACCATTACCCCGGCAAGTCCCACAAGAGGCACAATAAGAATATAAAAGTATAAACGAAAGTATAAGCCCCGGCCAGCGATGGAGCTTCTTAAAGATTTTTCCTTTTGCCATAAAATAAATGATTGCCCGAAAGCCTTCTTTGGAAATCTTCGAATCTCACATTCCCTCAATTCCGATTGAGAAACTCACAATCCGCCTGCGGCGACAGACTCTTCAACAATGTATAATGACAGCAGGCTCCAGTGCAAGTGAAAACAAGACCAAAACAATTAAAACTCCTCCCGGAAGTTTAGAGGCCCTTTCTAATCCAGCACGCTATTCAGAACAGCCTCTCCGTCTCTGATTTTTGAAGCCAAAGAACGGATGGTTGACTTTTTCACAATCTCTTCATAGCCGTTTCGCACAACTTTGTATTGATTATGCAACGGACAGGGATTATCGTCACTGCAATTCTTCATTCCGAAACCACAGCGGTGAAAGATCCCCTCTCCCTCAATTACTTTTACGATCTGGAATAGCGTAACATCGTCGTCATCATCCGAAAAAAAGAAACCACCACCACGGCCTTTGGCCGAGTGCAATAGTTTGCTTTTGGTCAATGCCTGCAAAATCTTAGCAGTAAACGCAACCGGAGCCTCAATATGATTGGCCACATCAGCAACTCCGGGACGTTTATGCTCCCAGTTTTGTAGTTGCACCGACACCATGGCGCGAATAGCATATTCCGAACTTTTTGACAACATTGTGCAAAATCTTTGGGTTTGAAGTGCTGCAAAGGTACTAATTTTTAGCAAAGTGCAGAGCGTGTCAGGCATGGAGCAGAGTGTATGGAGCATGGAGCTTATGGGCACTGCTCCTGCCCCTCGATTCCGATCGAGGGGCACACATCCCGTCGTCTCTAACGACAAACAACTAAAAGCAAATTTTCAAACAAGATACAATTCTTCATCTCAACCCGTCCTATTAGAAACTCATCGAGAGACAAGAACAAAAAAGCCCCTCGTGCTGAAACGAGGGGCCTGGAAAGTTGAAAAATCATCTATTTAATGTGAGGTCATAAATCATATTTCCATCCGCTGAAGCAAAGCAGTCTGCCGCTGAACATCTTCCGTAATGGCCTGAACAGAAATAGTGGCACCGGAAATGGCATCAATATTTTTGTTCACCTGAAGAGATTCTGACCCATCGTGACCTGCAAATTGCTTTAACCAGCCTCTGGACGTAATTTCATAACCATGCGTGGCCTGATAATTAAAGACTTTTACCACCTGAACACTTTTGTCAGCATCAAACAGAATAAAATAATCAAAATATTCACTGTTGCCTGCCGATTTAGCCTGAGTGGAACACCCTCCGGCCCGGCAACTGTTGACCCTCCCGGCATATACATATTTATATTGATCCCCGGCAGGAGAAATTTCGAAAAACTTTCCCATAGAAGTGGTCTGAATAGAGTCCGGAATACCTACCTCTGAAAGATTAGTAAATCCTGCAATTCCATCTTTGGCAAGGGCCCGTTCAAGGGCCCGATTCTGATATTCGGGTTGATCCTGGGCTAAAACCCATCCAAACATCAGGCCCAACAACACCAATAATCCACGCATTTTCATGGTTTTATTTTTTGCTTAAAACATTACCCCAAACCCGACATTGAAGGTCTTTTGGTATTCATCCTGATTGTCTGATTTAACAAACTGCATGTCGGCTTTAACCACAGCGCCTTGCGTAAGACTAAGTGTTAATCCGGTAGTGATAATATTTTTTTCGTAAGCCGGATTTTTACTGATATTATCCTCCACATCACTGTGCGTATCCAAATATTCGTACCGCAAAAAGGGCATCAGCTGTTTCTCTGTACTGTGAGATCTCAAAACATCGTAAGCTGCCTCCACATAATAACCGGTCATGGCGCTGCCCAAATCATTTAGCGTCCCATCCTCTGAGGTAAAAACATTGTATTCGTCCGTATTGGAGAGTCCGGCATAATAATACTGGCCACGTAACTGAAGTGCATTAATTGAGTATCGAGCATCAACACCAATCATGGAAACTCCCACTGCAGAAGAATCTGCCATTGCCAGGGCAGCATCATCACTTTCGCTTACCCCGTCATACAATGTCGTTTGTGTTTTGCCGAAATAACCTGACAAGCCGATATTCAAACCTCTGATACCGTAGTACTCAATTTTTCCTGTAAAATTGGGAGAACTAATGTAGGACTCAGCACCTTTTTGACGACCTTTCCGAAGTCCGTTTTTCCCGCCCAGATTGGCAGATCCGTCGAAACCATTGAATCCGTTCATAAGATAAGCCTGATACTTTAAGGAAGCTGGAAGAATATTCCCGGTTACTCCAAACCCAATTTCACGCCAGGTAGTGGGTGCAATGTATTTGTCAATCCATGGACGCTCAACCCCATGAAAGGTAGTTGGCTCATGGTACTCATTGACAATCCCCATGGGTACCAGCATCAGCCCTCCTCGCAAATTCACACTCCTGCTCAACTGATACTGAAGAAATGCCTGCTCGACATAAAGCTCTTTGACATGCTCAAATTCCAGTTCGGTAATAAATCTGGTTTTATCGCTAAAATTGTAACCAAACAGCATCACAATTCTGTGAACATCAAGTTTTCCGTTGTTTTTTGTATCGCCATCAAGTGGCTGATTGTAATGAACTTCTCCATATCCACCTACAACCAACTTACTGTCGTTCGACAATAAATTATCGGCAGCATTTTTATATATGTTGGTCTCCTCTGTGGCTTTTTGTGAATAACCCGGCACAGCCATCAAAACCAGCATCAAAAATAAAAACCCTCTCTTCATTGTATTACTTTTATTTGAACCCATTAAAATTAACGTTGCAAAACTACAATGATGGTAGGATTCCTAAAATCCCTAATTGTTGGGATTTTTTTGAAGGGAATGAATTAAAAGATACTTTATTAGGGAGTTACCTCCGGATTCTACCCCTGCCCCTATATTCCGATCGAGGGGCAAACACCCCGTCGTCTCTCACGACAAACAATAGCATACGAAGGTTCTGAAAGATACAATTCTTTTGTTCAACTTGTCTTGTGAGAGACTCGTCGGGAAACGATTAATAATGATAATCCTTAGTTTTACCTTGTTTTAAACAAACTCGTCGGGAGACGAGGGATAAGATAACCCTCTTTACAGTTTATTTCCTAAATTGCAGCTCCAAAAAGCAATACAATGACAAATACAAACAATAATACTCCCTTCCAATATTATTCCGCACGAACAAAAGAATACAGCGCACAATTAGCGAAACTGGCCCGGTATTTCCGCTTTACGGCTCCTGCCCGCCTGCTGACATTTGCAGGGCTTATCATTTCGGGCTTATGGTTCATCAAATCAAAGTTTGATGACACTTTTATCTGGCTTTCCCTGGGGTTTCTCGTTTTGTTTGTGCTGGCGGTTATCCGGGATTTGCAATTGGTGAAAAAACAACGGACACTGAAAGCACGGCTCAAGGTTAATGAAGACGAATTAAAATACCTGCAACACCAATTCAGCGAATTCGATGATGGCAGCGATCTGGCAGCAACTGCCCCGGAACTGTCCGGGGATTTTGACCTGTTTGGTGCCGGATCTCTTTTTCAATACCTGAATCGTTGTGTTACAGACCAGGGACGAACGCTTTTTGCCCATGAACTGACTAAGGGAAAAACGACCACCGAGGCCATCATAAAAAAACAGGAGAGCATCAAGGAGTTGTCCAAAACTCCGAAGTTCATAGAACATTTTCGCGCTTTAGGACTACAAACCAACATGGAGAAGGACGAAGTAAAGAGGCTGAAGGAGTGGCTCCAAAGTCCTGCACTCAAAATATCCGCGCTGAAATGGGCAGGCAGAATCTGGCCTTTTATGCTGACCGGATGGATTACTTTAACAGCACTGGGCTTTATCACTCCGAATCTTATTTTTATCCCCATCATAATACCACTTCTTATCGTTAGCCGCAAAAACAAAACCATACAGCAGGCACACAATCTGCTGGGACGAAGCGCCCAAACGCTGAAGAAACATGCATCATTAATCCAATTAGTGGAGAACCAACCTTTTTCATCGGAATTATTGAAATCGGTTCAACAACAGTTAGCCGTCAAGAACAAAACTGCCAGTGGCGCTCTCAAAGAACTTTTCAAATTGCTGGATCGGTTTGATCTCCGGCTCAATTTTATTATGGGGCCACTGTTAAACATTCTGTTTCTGTTTGATTTCCATATGCTGGTCAGTCTGGAAAAGTGGAAAGCTGCACACAAGAAATATGTTCCGGATTGGTTCGAAGCCATCAGCAAGCTGGATGCAATAACCGGCTTTGCTGTATTTGCCTTTAACAACCGGGACAAAACATCTTTCCCTGAAGTCATTGACACACCGTTCACCTACGAAGCCCTCGCACTGAAGCACCCGCTACTACCTGATGCGGAATGCGTGGCCAATGATATTTCTTTTTCCGGACAGCCCAAAATCCTGATTATCACCGGAGCCAACATGGCGGGGAAAAGCACTTTCCTGCGCACCCTTACGGTCAACCTCATTCTGGGAATGAGTGGTGCCCCTGTATGTGCACGACAAATGCGATTCTCGCCATGCGACATTCGGTCAAGCATCAACATCCGGGATTCACTCGCGCGCCATGAGTCATACTTCTATGCGGAACTTCAAAGGCTCAAGGGGATTGTTAATCATGTGAAAGCACAACCCAACACCTTTGTGGTGCTTGACGAGATCCTGCGCGGAACCAACAGTCTGGACAAACACAACGGGTCTTACGGACTACTGGAAAAACTCATCAGCCTCAAAGCCATTGTGGTCATTGCCACGCATGACCTGGGTATTGGAGAACTGGAAAAACAGTATCCCGGCACAGCCCACAACTATTGCTTTGAGGTGGAACTGGAAGGCGACCAACTGGCATTTGACTACAAATTAAAACCGGGTATCAGTCAGAAATTGAATGCGTCGTTTTTGATGACAAAGATGGGATTAACTTCAAGGATCTAAAATAGTTTTCAACACCTTAAAAGTCCACTATAAAAACATGGATCTACAATTGTGACATTAAATTACAATGCTGCATTAATCTTCTGCCCGTTGGTTTATTCCCCTTATCCACTCCCAATAGCCCCCCATCAAGAATAGGTTTACATTGGTTGCGATTTGACTTAATTTTACTTTTCAGATTAATCAGTTCCTGTAAAAGTAAAATATTCTTTTAAGTTCAATTCCTATGCAGCCATATACTTTTATTAAAAAGTTCCTTTTTGGAGTCCTACTTTCTTTATCGGGTTTATGGGCCAATGCTCAGAATATAACTTTAAACATTTCAGATGCATCCATCAATGAAACAGGGGGGATCGCAACTGTAACAGCTACAACTGACGTCACGAGTTTATCTAATATAATTGTAAATCTTGCCTTTTCAGGAACAGCCACCAACGGAACCGATTACACATCTGATAACCCCATCGTTATTCCTGCCGGTGCATTCTCTGAATTCATCGAAATCACAACACAGGAAGACACCCAGAATGAATTGGACGAATCCATTATAATTGATATTTCTTCTGTTATAAACGGAACCGAAAGTGGATTCCAGCAAGTATCAACAACCATTTTTGATAACGACCCGGAACCGACCGTCTCCATTTCAGCAAGTCCCATCTCCTTTGGTGAAAATGGAGGCTCTTCAACAATCACAGCATCCTTGTCCAATTCAACCTATCAACCCATTACCGTTTCCATTGAAGCAGTCAACGGAACAGCTTCGAATACCGATTACATTCTTACAAGTTCCGAGATTACCATTCCGGCAGGTGACCTTATGGCAACCACCTCAATCACTGGAACAGATGATGGTATTTCGGAAGGCAGTGAGACGCTCTCCATTGACATCACTGGTGTCTCTGCAGGAGCCACCGAAGACGGTACACAGTCTCAACCTCTCACCATTACAGACAATGAGAATGTCCCCACTGTTTCTATTTCTGCAAGTCCAACTTCTTTCTCAGAGAATAATGGTTCTTCCACTATCACAGCAACTCTTTCCGGAGTGTCTTCTCAGCCAATCACTGTCACCATTGAAGCAGTCAACGGAACAGCTTCGAATACCGATTACATTCTTACAAGTACCGAGATTACCATTCCGGCAGGTGACCTTACTGCAAACACTTCTATAACAGGATCAGATGATGGCATTTCGGAAGGCAGTGAGACGCTCTCCATTGACATCACTGGTATCTCTGCAGGTGCCACCGAAGACGGTACACAGTCCCAGCCTTTGACCATTATCGATGACGAGGGTACTCCAACAGTTTCTATTTCTGCAAGTCCAACTTCTTTCTCAGAGAATAATGGTTCTTCCTCTATCACAGCAACTCTTTCCGGAGTGTCTTCTCAGCCAATCACTGTCACCATTGAAGCGGTCAATGCAACAACTTCGAATACCGATTACATTCTTACAAGTACCGAGATTACCATTCCGGCAGGTGACCTTTCTGCAAACACTTCTATAACAGGAACAGATGATGGCATTTCGGAAGGCAGTGAGACACTCTCCATTGACATCACTGGTGTCTCTGCAGGTGCCACCGAAGACGGTACACAGTCTCAACCACTCACCATCACCGATGATGAAGGCGTTCCTACGGTTACCATTTCAGCCAGTTCTACGTCTTTCGCCGAAAACGCAAGCACCACGATCACCGCAACCCTTTCGAATCCTTCAACCCAGGATATTGTAGTCCATCTTCAGGTCAACAATCAAAATGCAGAACCGGAAGACTATACCGTGTCAGCCAATCCTGTGACCATCGAAGCCGGCAACACCACCGCTACCACCATAATCTCGGGGGTGGAAGATAATTTCTATGAAGGCAATGAGCATTTGAATATTTCCATCTCACACACATCCGGCGGGGCTGTGGATACAGGCAGCAATACGCCTGTTACGCTTTCCATTACAGACCTCCAAACACCTCCTTTGGTTTCACTCAGTGTGTCTCCAGCTTCCATCACGGAAAACGGAAGCTCCACCATCACAGCCACCTTATCCAATCCCACTTTTGAGGAGGTAACCGTCTCTCTCTCCTATTCAGGCGATGCCACCAGGGGAGAAGATTATTCGCTCAGTTCAACAAACATTGTCATCCCTGCCTTTTCATCATCAGCATCAGTCACACTTTCAGGCACAGATGACAATATCTATGAAACAACAGAAAACATATATGCATCCATATCAGCGGTTTCGGGCGGATCAGCTTCTAAAAACGGTACCCAACAACAAACCATCGTGCTCTCAGACAATGACAGCGCACCACTCGTTACCCTGAGTGCCTCTCCCTTGTCCATTTCAGAGAATAGCAATACAACACTTACCATTGCATTGAGCAATCCGACTTTCGAGAATGTTCTGGTCAATCTGGAAGCTTCCACTTCCGGTGCCTCAGAAAATGACTATATCCTCTCAGCCACATCTGTGACCATTCCGGCCGGAAGTGAAAATGCAACAACCACGCTGGAGGGCATTCCTGACAATATTTTTGAAGGAGATGAGGCGGTTGTCGTGAGCATCTCCGGAACAGGAGGAGGTGGGGCTTCCATTGACAACCCTCACGAGGTGACCATTACTATCGAAGACGCCCAGAGCATTCCCACCGTTTCTCTCTCTTTCACTGGCACACCTTTTTCGGAAAATGGCGGGACAGCATCCCTGATTGCGCAACTGAGCCATTCCAGTTACCAAACGGTTACGGTAAATATTGCTTATTCCGGAACCGCAAGCGCTTCTGATTATTCCGGTGAACAAGCACAAATAGTCATTCCGTCCGGGAATCTCTCCCAAAGCATCAGCATTGCAGGAGTCAATGATCTTACCGCCGAAGGAGACGAAACCATTGTAGTAACGATCTCCTCGGTCGAAAATGCTTTAGAAAATGGCATTCAGGAAGTGTCTGCCACCATACTCGACGACGACGTCCCTGGGATCAGACCAACCATTTTTGATGCCAATACAATTACCTCCGAAAATGGATTGTCAGACTCGTTTACAATTCAGCTCAACACCCAACCATCTTCCAACGTAGTAGTGGAAATAACCGGACTGGACAATTCGGAAGGAGCTTTAAGCACCACCGAAATCACTTTTACCCCTCAAAATTGGAATGAAGCACAGTTGATTACCATAACAGGAGTTGACGACAACGAAGTAGATGGCAACATTACCTATACACTCACACTAACCGTGGATGATACTCAGTCCGATGCAGCCTACCACGGCATTGAAACAACCGTAGAGGTGACCAACAACGACAATGACAGTGCCGGGTTCGACCTGAATATCACCAACTCCCATACACAAACCAATGAATCGGGAACCCGCGATGTTTTCACTGTTGTTTTGCTGAGTCAGCCCACTTCTAATGTTGTTTTTGCCATTTCGGGGCTGGACGAAACCGAAGGCGCTTTAAGTAGTTCAGCACTCACCTTTACTCCCCAGAATTGGAATACTCAACAAACAGTTACCATCACTGGTGTGGATGACGATGAAGTGGATGGCAATATTGATTATACACTTACCGTAGCGGTGGTCGATGAACAATCGGATGCCACCTACCACGGTCAGAGTGAAACACTTTTGGTAACCAATATTGATGACGATCTGGCCGGGTTGGTAGTCTCGACAACCAACGAAACACTTACAACTGACGAAACAGAAACAAGCAGCTCTTTTGAAGTCTCCTTAAGCAGCCGTCCGGCTTCGGAAGTGGTCATTTCCATCTCCGGATTAGACACATCCGAAGGAAGCCTGGACAAAGAGCAGCTCACCTTTACCCCTGACAACTGGAGCCAGCCTCAAACGGTCACCCTCACAGGTCTGGATGATTTCCTGGTGGATGGCGACATCAGTTTCACTCTTTCTCTGACTGTGGAGAACAGCCTTTCCTCGTCTGATTATCATGATTTAACCACCGAAATATCAGCCACCAACACAGATAATGATGAAGCTGCCATAGTGATTACTCTTGCCAATGATGAACTCCACACTTCGGAAGACGGCACTCCGGACAGCTTCACCGTTCGCCTCAACAGTCAGCCCATTAATCAGGTGGTCATAAATATTTCAGGGACCGATGCCTCAGAAGGAACACTAAATACAAACGAGCTCATCTTTTCTGAAGAAAACTGGAACACAGAACAAACAATAACAATTACAGGAGTGGACGATGAAGCAGTGGATGGAGATATTCGATACACCCTTACACTCACCGTTGACTCTGACAATTCGGATGGTTCATACAGAGATCTCTTTTCATTGGTCGAAGTACTAAATACAGATGATGATGAAGAAGTGAGCAACCATGCTCCGACCCCCGGCGATGACACCTACGAGATGCTGCGTTACGACACGCTGGAAGGAAGTTCTTTGCTGGACAATGACAGTGATCCGGACGACGACACTTTCTACATTGAAAGGACGCCTACAGTCTTTCCTCAAAACGGGACAATAACCATATATGACGATGGGACTTTTATTTACATCCCTGATCCGGAATTTACCGGCACCGATTCCTTTGAGTACGGTATTTGCGACAACGGAACTCCCACCCTGTGTGCTACTGCAACTGTTACCATCACGGTAAATGATCGTTTTATGGATCCGGGTGGTGACACTGATGGCGACGGTATTCCCGATGCAACAGAGGGAGATGACGATTGCGACAATGACAGTTACCCGGACTGGATTGACCCGGATGGCTGCTATGAGGAGTTTCAGGTCACACAAGGCTTCTCTCCAAACGGCGACGGGCTCAATGATGAGCTAACCCTTGGAGCATTCAAAGATTACAACCGTGTGGGAATTGTGGTTTTCAGCCGCTGGGGAGAAGTGGTGTATGAAAACAACAACTTCAGAAGTGGTGACTCCTGGGATGGCACAGCAACCTCCGGCTTTAATAAAGGAGAAAAACTTCCCTCAGGAACTTATTATTATGTCATTACCATTTACGATATCAACAAAAAACTGAACGGATATTTTTATATCGCGAGATAACAAAAGAAATATACAATCATGCGGCCAACAAAAAAATACATTCTCAGAAACATACATCTGTGGCTGTTTCTGCTGATAACCGGGTTGACATCAATGGCATCGGCACAGCAGGAACCCCAATACACCCAATATATGTTCAATACCATGAGCGTGAATCCTGCCTATACCGGAACCCGCGATGCGCTTAGCGCCACATTTCTCACCCGACATCAATGGGCCGGCATGGACGGAGCTCCGCGCACCTATGATTTCTCTGTCCATACCCCGCTTAACAACTACAATATGGGTGTAGGCTTCTCGGTCGTATCGGACAATTACGGTCCTGTCAAGAATTTATTCTTTAACGTCAACTATGCCTATCGGGTCAGACTGTCTCAAAATACCATCCTCTCCATGGGCATAAAGGGGAGTTTATATAATTACCACGTCAATTTGAGCGGACTCGATACTGATGTTGCAGACCCGGCTTTTGACAAGGACCTGGAGCAAAAATTCAGTCCGGGTTTCGGCGCAGGAATATACCTCTATTCCGATAAATTCTATGCAGGTATTTCCGTACCCCGACTTCTGGAAACAGACCTGAACGGGAACCAGTCCACAACCGGAAAAATCGCAGAATTAAAGCGTCACTATTACTTCATGACCGGAATCGTACTGGGCAACAAAGACTCATTCCGATTCAGACCCTCACTTATAACCAGGGCAGTGGAAGGAGCCCCCTTTTCCGCAGAAATCACAGGTCAGTTTATTTTCAATCAGATGATATGGGCAGGCGTCTCCTACCGAACCAATAAGGCCGTTGCAATGTTGGCGGGAGTCAGAGTTTCTCCACAATTGATGGTCGGTTACGCCTTCGACTTTCCTGTTGCTCAGCTAAAACCCTTTGATAGTGGAACACATGAAGTGGTCATCAGCTATGATTTCAAAGGATTCATGAGAGAAAAACTGGTTTCTCCAAGATATTTTTAAATTTACAACGCATAAATTCAGTTTCCCTGATGTTTAGAACACTCTCCATAATATTCTTTTTTATTTCCATCTCAACACTTTTCGGCCAGGACCGGGAGCAGTTTCAACATATCGTACCCTCTTCCGGAAAATCAGGCAAAGCCATTCGTGCTTTCAACGACATGGCATACCCCAAAGCCATCAGAATATTTGAAGACCTCCTTCAGGAAGGGGAACTTAACAACTCCGAAAAAGGGCTTCTTGCCGTGACCTATTACCGCTTGAACGAGCCAGTCAAAGCCGCTTATGTATTTACTCAGATTGGGGAAGAAAATCTCTCCGGCGAATTTCTTTACACCTATGCCAGGGCCCTTCAGACATTGGGCAAATACCGTTCGGCCGAACGGATCATGAAACGATATGCACGGGAAAATCCGGATGACACACGAGCCCGAAAACAAATCAACACCCTTAGCTTTGTAAACTCTGCCACCGCCACCAAACGCTACGAGATAAGCCTGCTCGATATCAACAGCTCAAATTCAGATTTTGGTCCTTTTATGTCCAACGGAACCTTATTTTTTGCATCCGACAGAGATTTGGAAACAGCCATCAAACGAAGAACCGCCCGCGATCACAAACCATATCTCAATGTCTTTAAGTCAGTCAGTCAGGGCCAGGGTTTCTCACAACCCGAGCTCCTCTTTCCAAAACTCAAATCCATCTTTCATGACGGGCCCCTATGTTTCAATGCGGATGGAACAGAAATTTTTCTTACACGCAACACCTTCCATTCGGTCTTTAAGCAGAAAGGTAATGACGACTACAACCGGCTGATGATTATCCATTTCTCGCGCGATGCAAATAACAAATGGAACTCCCCTACAGAGCTGCCTTTAAACGAACCCGGCTCATCCAGCGGGCACCCTTTTCTGACACCGGATGGCAAACGTCTCTGGTTCACTTCCAACCGTGAAGGAGGGTTCGGAGGAAGTGACATCTGGTATGTGGATCGTTCCCCGGATGGATGGCATCGACCTGTTAATGCAGGGAAAGAAATCAATACCGAAGGGGATGAGATGTTCCCATTTGAAGACCAAAACGGGATCCTCTATTTTTCTTCCGATGGCCACCTGGGAATGGGTGGGCTCGACCTGTTCATGGCAAAAAAAACAGAGGGAAAATATGTCACCAAAAACATGGGACACCCAATCAACTCCGGGAAAGATGATTTCTCCATATTTGTAAATGACGATGGAAAAACCGGATTCTTTGCATCCAACCGACCGGGAGGTCAGGGCGATGACGATCTTTACCACTTTACCATCATTAAGCCTGTGGTGTTTGAAGAGGATGCCTCTCTGCAAGGCCTGAAAAATCAGAATCAATTGCCATTCAGAATAATCGATCAGGAAACCGAAAATCCGATAGAAAATGTGGATGTAGGAGTACTTGATAACCGGGGACAATATATGGGAAAAGCAATCTCTGATAAGGAGGGGGAATTCATCATCAATGGATCCACAAAAGGAGAAGTTACCGTCATGGCTGCCGCCGAGTTCTATTACCCTTACGAAAAGACCCTTCCGGTCACGGAAAGTCCTGTTGTAATCAGGTTAAATCCTATTCCGCTTTATGGAATCCATGGCCAGATTACACGATCTGACAATGGATCTCCCCTTTCTGATGTGACCATTACCGTTGCTTCGGCATCGCGCGACACCAGAACATTTAAGACCGATTCGGAGGGAAGATTCCGAATCAGGCTGCACCCTTACTCCAATTACAAACTGGAATTCAGCAGAACCGGGTTTACCTCCATTCAAACCAACTATTCTACCTTTTCAAAAAACACAGGGTACCAGAATCTGAATCTAACTGTTTCTTTAAAAATGAGACCTGCTTTTTAGCCTGCCATGTAAATCAGACAAACAAGATATAAACAAGCTGAAAGCCTGATAGCAACAGCCCAGGGCGTTGCCCTGGGTTTTGAGGTATCTCTCAAGCTCCCTCTCATTATTGGTCGCGACGCGACCAATAATGAGAGGGGAAATTATTACAATTTCCCTGGGGCGCTGCCCCAGGCTATTGCTCTCAGGCCGTTGGCCTGTTGAAAAATCGTTTTTGAGAGAAAAACCGTTGCCATCAGGAGAATTCATCCCAATTAAAACCGCAATAAGTAACAATAAAAGCAGATCCTTTTCTTGCTTGAATGCCTTCACCCATTCAGGACTCTATTTTGAACACATTTATTTGTCATAGGACACTGCATCAGACTATTGATTAAAGACTTTCGGCCTTTTAAAAACATATGAATTTAAGTCAGGCTACCTTCGGCTTAAACGAGGTTAAACTCTTTGATAAAGTCTTTTAGGCGCTGCCATTAGCCGGGATTATTTTTGAATAACCCTGCTAATGGCAGCACCACAAAAATCAGCAAAACAATTTTAATCTTTCCCGGTGTTTTGTATTTTTATGGCAAAACACAAATATTATGAACGAATTATTTACTTCCGCCTTTTGGTCAAAACTTTTAGACAGCACCCTGAATTGGACAATCAATGAACTACCGGGCATTTTCATCCTCATCATTGCACTTACGATAATGCTGAGGGTAGTAAAATTTTCCATCTCCCGGTTGAAAAAGATTCTTCTGAAAAGAGCGGAAAATGACAAAACTGTAGATGTGGCTGAAGCAGAAAAACGGATTCTCACACTTACCGGCATAATTTTGGGAGCCGTTCGCATTGTATTGATGACGGTATTTATCATCATGCTTTTAAGTAAGTTTTCCATCGATGTAGGCCCCCTGATTGCAAGTGCCGGAATACTTGGACTGGCAATAGGTTTTGGTGCTCAGGAACTGGTGCGTGATTACATTTCCGGATTCTTCATGCTTCTGGAAGACCAGATTCGCACCGGCGATGTGGCCATCATCAATGGCACCGGAGGACTGGTGGAGAAGATAGAATTGCGCACCATCTCGCTCAGAGACTTCAACGGAACGGTACATATTTTTCAGAATGGAAAAATAAGTACCCTTGCCAATATGACCAAAGAGTGGTCTGCCATGGTATTTGATATTGGTGTCGCATATAAAGAAGATGTCGATCAGGTTATGCAAATCATGAAAGAAGTGGGAGAAGACCTGCAGAACGATCCCGAACATGGAAAAAACATTCTTGAACCCATTGAAATTTTCGGATTGGATAAATTTGGCGACAGTGCACTGGTAATCAAAGCGCGACTCAAAACCCGTCCCATCACTCAATGGAGTACCGGACGTGAATACCGGAGACGGCTGAAGATTGCCTTTGACAAGCAGAATATTGAAATTCCATTCCCACACACCACTGTTTACTGGGGCGAGGAAATCAATCCACTTAAACTATCCATGGACCAAAAAGAAAAATAAATTCTTTTTACTTAGTTTCTGTCCATAAACAGCTCTAAAAACAGAATTTGCTTAGTTTATGGACAGGATACTTAACCATGTTTATTCTGCAACAAAGCCCGGGGTATTGCTCCGGGCTATTGTTTTTCAGGCTCCTAACTTGTTAATTCATTCCCTGCTTTTTGTAATCAATGAGTAGCACAAAAGTTATTGATCCATAAAAGATTTTCCAATGTCGGATGGAATTCATCCTGAACATTCGGGACTCGTTTCATTCCCCAATTTGATTAAACATCCATTTCCCTCCGTTAACTTCCGTGCACTTCCCATAAGAATAATTCACACTTTCAAGTTTGTATTGTTTTTTTCCTATTTTTGCTAATCCTAATTATTCCAACTGAAAACCAAAACATTTCAAAAAAAGTTACGTATAAACTTTAAAGGTTTATTCTCTATAACTTTTTTTAACCCTTTCCCTTAACCTGAATGCATTATTTTGCATCCTACTTTCTTCTTGTCTTTTCGGGAAGAAAGATTTTTTATGCAATAACAAAAGATGATATTATTTGACTATTAAAACTACCCCGTAATGAGAAACTCTACAACCCGTCTTTTCTTTTTTGCTGCATTGCTTACTTTTTTTGCAACTGCCAATTCCGTTGCCCAGGTAGGACAGGAATTTTGGTTCGTGGCACCGGAAGTAACCTCCAATCATGGAGATGATCCGGTAGTGTTCAGAATAACCGCTTTTGATCAACCAGCCTATGTGGAGATATTTCTGGGAACGGATCAGACCAATCCCATCGCCCAGTTTACAGTCCCGGCAAACTCACAATACACCTACGAAGGGCCGAACAACCAAACTTTCAAAGACTTAATTGAAAACAAGCCGTATAACCAGATCAACGATATGGGAATTCATATCGTTTCAGATCAGGACATTTCGGTTTATTACGAGGTTACTGACACAAACAACCCTGATAAATTCACGCTTAAAGGTGAAAATGCTTTAGGAACAGAGTTTTTTGTACCTTCTCAGGACGAGTTCTACAACCATCACTTTGATACTCCTGCAAGAGAACGCATTGATATTGTTGCTACTGAAGACGACACTGAAGTTACCATCGACCTTACCGGTGACGTCAATGGACATTCGGCCGGGGAAACCATCACAGTAACATTAGACCGTGGACAGACTTATTCCATTTGGGCTTTAGGAGAAGATGAAGCAGATCAATTGGGAGGAACTTATATTGCATCAAACCACCCCATTGCAGTAACAATATCTGATGACTCCATTCAAAGAGACGGAACCGGCCCCCACGACTTAATCGGAGACCAACTCATACCCACCGATGTCATCGGAACAGAATACATCGCAATGAACACCATGTACGGCCAAAAGGACCAAAGAAATTCCTGGACTCCGGAGGAACCTATCAAAACAGATCAAAAGATATACATTTTAGCCACCGAGGATGACACCAATATAGCGCTTAACAATAGCGGAGGCGTTGACATTACACTGGATAAAGGAGAGTCCTATTCCCTTGATATTGCATTAGATGAGAATGCTGTACACATCAATAGTGACAAGCCCGTTTACGTTTACCATGTCACCGGTATCCCCGACAGGTGGGAACCACATGTCCCGGACGGCAAAGAGTTAGGTAGTGCTATCCTACCCCCTATCACATGTACCGGATCAACAAGAATCTCTTTTACCAGAGTTCTGGAAGAACGTTTTTGGGTTCAGATAATGACCAAAGATTCGAACAAGGGAAGTTTTACGCTGGAGGATAACAACGGGGTTGAGGTAACCGGTTATTTTAACGACCCCTCTGTTGTAAACTGGGTAACAGTCCCCGGAACCGAGACCTTTGCTGACCCCTGGGTTACCGCAGTTATAAAAATGGGAGACGGTACTGACGGCCTTTCCACCACAAATCCTTATACAATCAGTAATCCCGGTCTATTTCACATGAGTATTCTGGACGAAAACAACAGCAGTATGAGCTTCGGTTATTTCTCCAGTTTTAGCTCCTTAAGAATCAAAGGCCCGGATATTTTCTGCGCAAGCGATGGAAGCATAACATTGGAAACACAGGAACCAATGAATGATTACGAATGGGTCCATTATGTAGATGAATTTACCACCGAGAATTTGGGAAACGCCCCTTCAATAGTTGTAGAGGAGCCGGGAATTTACGGACTTACTGCCTCTTCAGCCATTGACCCGCAATGTGTGCTGGAAGATGTTATAGAAATTCAATCCGTCACCCCGGATTTCACCATTGAAGGAGATACCGTTTTATGCCCGGGAGAGCCCATTGAATTTGAAGTAATTGCAGAGGAAGATTACATCTACACCTGGCCCGACGGAAGCACAGGAACCACCTACACCATTCCTGAAGGACTGGAAGCCGATGAAGAAATAGAAATTGCGCTAACGGCAACCTATGAAATATCTGCCAACAATGATGTTTGTACCACTACAGACATCACAACAGTTAAAGCCCGTACCATTCCGGTGGTAGAATGGAATGTTGAAGCAGATGCCATTTGTCTTGGCGACACCTTAAAAGCAGAAATTATTTCCGGCGAGGACTTAATTCTTGAATATCAATGGTATCTCGATGGTACACTTGTAGAAAATTACAACGAACCCTACATTGTCCCAACACAGTCGGGAGTCGAATACTCCCTTACAGTGGTTACCAAAGAGCAGTGTGATGTAAATAAAACAAAACAACTAACCGTTCATGCACTGCCCGACATTGACATCACTGATGAGGCAGTCTGTCCGGGAGCATCACATACTTTCACTTTGGATGCCGGCTTTACCAACTACATCTGGCAAGGGGCAGGTCGCGGGACCACACTTTCTCAAACCCATGAACTCACAATGAATCAGACCGACTCGGTGTATGTTCAGGTTGAAGATGCCAATGGATGTATCAACCAGGACAGCGCTTTTTTTGAGGTTTACAACGAACAGGTATTTTCTTTTGGTGCCGACACAAGTGTTTGTATCGGAAACTCCATAGACATTGAGATCCATGACAATTTCTCGAATTATCAATGGGAATTTGAAGGAACATCATTAACCACCACTCCTGATCACATTTATTCAATTGGAACTGCTGATAACTCTCATGAAGGAACCTACTCCATTACCGCCGTTGATGAAAACGGATGTAACGTATCCGGATCCTTTAATCTGGATGTTCAGGATGTACCCCCTATCGGTATTGCCCAGGAAGCAAGCATTTGCAATGATGATGAAGCCAACCTGATTAAAATCGGGGTGGAAAATCCCCTTTATACCTCTTTCGAATGGGTGGAGGACAGTGACCCGACAAACATTCTTAGTACCAACAACTACTTGCTTATCGACGATGCCGGAACTTATCGTCTGACTGCAACTCAGGACAATGGTTGTTCAAACACCGCAACAACTACAGTAACCTCATGGTCAAGCCCCACTTTTAATATCCCTGATGAAACATTTTGCCCAAACGAGGAAGTCAGGCTGGCATTGGATGAAACGGTACATAGCTGGCAATCTCCACAAACCAATGCTGCTGATAAGACACCACGAGATTACAAATGGTACACGATAAATAAAGACGATGAATTAGAGCTTTATTACGAGGGGGATGATTTGGGAGATGCTGCAGCCGGAAACCCTGAAGCAGGAGTTTACTTTCTGGAAGTGCATGATGCTGTTTGTAAGTATATCGACGAAGTGGAAATCTCCTATCATGAACTGACAAATGTGGAGTTGGAGGATGCCGAATTCTGTGACAACGATTCTTATACGTTGGAAATTCCCACGGCTTTAACCCCGGAAGTTACTACCTATCACTGGAGTCAGGATGGGACTACCAATGAGGGAAATCCTGACTTAAACTGGACTGTAACAGATGAAGGAGAATACACCCTTAATATTACGGACAACAATGGCTGCACCAACGAGGGAACAATGACCCTCAGCCACCTTCCGGCCCCAAAATTCGTACTGGGAGCCGACGATGACAAGTGCCTGTATGACACCCTGATGGTAATGACCGAACCCTCTTTCACCCGCTACGAATGGAATGGAAATACAGACGATGGTCAAACCAATGTCTTTAAAACCGAAGCAGCAGGTCTCAATTTAACTTTCTCGCTGCAGATATGGGATGAAAACGGATGTACAGCCACCGAAACTGCTAATATTGATGTTTTTGAATTACCGGTTGTAGATCTGGGGGAAGACAGAGAGGAGTGTCCCGGACATGAGATTACGCTTACAGTGGATCCCTTTAAAGAAATCTACTGGAACTCATACCAGCAAAATGTTACTTCCATTACCGTGGGTAATGGTAAACACAAAGTAAAAGTAGTGGACGACAACGGTTGTATTTCGGAAGATTCCATGACCTTTACCTGGCGAAAGTTGCCCAATGTGGACCTGGGACCTGATGAATTTATCTGCCCGGTGGATTACCCTGTGCAGATAGAAGCAGAGGAAGGATTTAACGACTATACCTGACACAACGGCGAAAAGGGGCGGTTTATTACAGCCGACCTGGTAGATACCCTCAATACGGTATATGTGATTGATGAATTCGGATGTATTGGTTGGGATACCAAAGTAGTGGATTTATTAGGCTATCCCGGCTATACACTGGGCAACGACACCACTGCGTGCGATTCGGATGAACTGATTATAGACGCAGGTGCCGAACGCATCTCTGAATACTCCGGAGAGCAGACCATCACGCCATTTATTGATTACACCTGGAACACCGGCAATCAGGAGCAGACACAGGAAATCACCGAACCCGGCGATTACTGGGTAGAAATTTTTGATGGTTGCTTCTATTTGCGTGACACCATTCATGTGGATTATTACCCATCTCCTGAAATTACCAGACTCGATACATTGTATTATGCTCAGGTAAGTGTATTTGCCGACAACGGCACAAGTCCATACCAATTTGCCATGGACGATGAAAACCGTCTGCAGAATGAGAATACATTTAAAAATGTTCAGAATGGAGAACATACCGTGTATGTGGAGGACAAAAACGGATGTACCGCACTGAAAGTGTTCAGCCTTAATTCCACCTACGACATCAATGTTCCCAACTTTTTCACACCCAACAACGATGGCTTCAATGACACGTGGGTTATTGACGGTGTGGAGCGGCTGCCGGATTCCGAAATTTTCATCTACGACAGGTATGGAAAATTACTGCGAAGATTTAAAGCTTCAGAATCCATTTCATGGGACGGAGAGTACCAAAACAAACCTGTCCCTTCTGATGATTACTGGTATGTGATTCATCTGCAACCGGTGGACAAGCTCATCAAAGGAAATGTAACTATTAAAAGATAAAACAAAATACAACGGAGGCTGACCTATAAACTTCAGCCTCCGTTTTAAACAAACAATCCCCGGCACACCCAAAAACTGTTTTAATGAGAAGACTAATCCTATCACTCAGTTTACTGCTCTTTACACTGACCACCTTTGGCCAGAATTATTTTATAACCAATCAGTACGCTTACGATTTATTCCTTGTAAATCCTGCCGATGCGGGAAACAACAGTAAGTGCATTACCTTCAACGGATTTTACCAGAAACAATGGTTTGGCGTTGATTTGGCACCCACCACTCAACTATTTGCTTTTCAGGCACCCCTGATGAACAACCTGGGTTCCGGAACTTATGTTTTCAACGATCGAAACGGGAACTATAACCGGATGGGACTTCAACAATCTTTTTCGGTGGAAATAAAGTTACGTGAAAACAGGAACGGATTTACATCATTGCACTTTGGTCTCTCGGCCATCATTGACCACACCTCCCTGGACTATGGTAATTTTACAGACGGAGCCGCATTGGACCCTGTTATTTCAGGAGCCGCAGAAAGCGGAACCAGTTTTAATGCTAACACCGGCTTAATGCTTGAAGTGAACAACTATCACATTGGCGTTGCCATCTCGGAACTTTTCGCCCAGAACAACCCAATGTACCAATCGGAGTGGGAGCCAAAAACAGGACCGGTCATTCATGCACATGCAGGAACATCCTGGAAGTTTCCGGATCGTGATTTATACATTGAGCCCCTCTTTTATTACAGAAGAGACGCAAACTCCGACACCCGTTTTGACGCAAACCTCAAGCTTTACATGCCCACACCAGATCCCAATTTCGCCCTTTGGGGAATTTTGGCTTACCGCAGATCCATGGATGAACAATTGGGACGTGATTTAGGACTTGGAACCACCGTGGGTATCGACTACAGAAGCTTTTCATTCGGTGTGGAACATCAACTGGGACTTACTTCTGCTCAAAAGCAATTTGGAAGCGCCTTGCTGTTGGTGGCCGGCTACCGCATTTGTTCCGATAAGAGTAAGCGGGCCATGCCTTGCACACAAAAAGACGCCATCATCAAAGCAGCACAAAGAGATAAAAACCGAGGATTGAAAGGCATCAAGGATGCCACTGCAAAATAGTTTCTGTCCATAAAGTACCACTTGCGTCCCCGAAGGATCGGGGCAGGCTGTTACGCTTGCCGCCAAAATACGCAGTTTACTTGAGTAAATGAGTAATTTTCGGGCAAGCGTAACGCAGTAAATGGTACTTTATGGACAAACACTTAATAGAGGTTCAGAATAACTTATCAGACCAAACATGAGACAAACTTACATTTTTCACAGAAAAAATGTAAGTTTGTTGTCGTTTATACGTTATCATAACAATGATTACGGAATTTTACTCATGAAACGAGCATGGCAACGATTGCCGCAGGAAAAATTGCATAAATTTCTGTATGAGAGTTCCATCAGACCTTATAAAATAAATATTTTTTTACGGATGAAATGAGTCCCTGTTAGCCGGGACGAGCCCTATCCGGCCTTAATCAACAATTTCACACGGATGAATAACATCACTAAATACATCCTTTTTATCATTGCCTTCACCTCCGGACATGCAACGTATGGCAGCTTCGGCAACCATTCGGGGATTAACAAAACCCCGCAAAACCAGGGAATCTCCGTTGTTGCCAACAACGACGTCATCTCCATGAATGAAAATGCCACATGGATTGCCAACGTCACCAACAACGATTACGGGTTGCAAAACGGAATCAGTCAACTCACCATTACCACCGCTCCCCGTAACGGAGTTGCAAAGGTTTTAGATGACAATACCATCTCCTACACACCTGATGAAAGTTTCTTTGGAACCGACCGATTGGTTTACCGGGTGTGCAACACGCAGGGAAATTGTGATGAAGCAGAAGTTAATATCGTAGTCTCGGATGTGGATTACACACCAAAATTACTGAACGACACGGTAATATATTACACCGACAGCAGTTCGGTATTTAAAGTGTTGATCAACGACAAGGATTTATACGACAAACCCCTGAATATGAATATCCTTCAGGATCTGAACAACGGATTTTCAGAAATCACCAGTCAAATGAGTATAAAATTGACCTTTACCAGTTATTTTTATACCACAGACTCATTGATTTATCAGGTTTGTGACAATGACGGGGATTGCGATCAGGCCACACTTTTTGTAAAGCCACCTCGCGAAACCGATCAGCCATATGTGATTCCCGAAGCCTTTTCTCCCAATGGAGACGGTTTCAATGATACATTTTGGATTCCGCAATACGATTATTACCAAAACCTCTCTTTCATCGTTTACAATCGCAACGGGATGAAAGTTTTTGAGGAGTCCAATTACGAAAACAACTGGGATGGTTTCGCCAATACCGGGGAGTTAAAAGGGAATCTGGTGCCCAGGGGAATCTATTTCTATGTGCTGACAGTTACAGGAAGTTCGGAAACAACAAAAGGGAGTGTTTACATCAGCTATTAAGTTGTAGCAGAAGCATTAGTGAACAATGGGAAAAGTGCGCAAATTTGTTTTACTCTTATTTATTATCTGGCAAGGACTCTCTACAGGGCTCTTGTCACAACAGAGTGCGCTCTTAACTCAATATATGGATAATCCGCTTTTGCTCAACCCTGCATTTGCCGGCAACCGAAATTCTCTGGCTGTGGATGTTCTTTCCCGGCAGCAATGGGTTGGCATCGAAGGAGCACCGGCATCCTATTACGCAGGCATACACCTTCCGTTCAACCACTCTTCTGCCAGTGCCGGAGCAACCATTCTCAGCGAACACACCGGCCCCCTGATGTACAACAAACTCACACTTGACTACGGTTATCTTTTAAGAACCTCGCGCCGCTCTTTTCTTTCATTGGGCCTCCGTGCCGGGGTAGATCATTTCAATCTCAACTACGGCCAGTTGCCGGTAATTGACTTCAATGACCCGGAATTTTCCGGAAATATGGAGAATCAGGTCCGACCCTCATTTGGTGCCGGGCTCGTTTATATCAGACCATCCCTATATCTGTCAGCCTCGCTGCCGCATTTTTCATTTGCCTCCGTTCCGTGGGCTTCCGAAGAAGCCTCTGAATTTGAAACCTACTACAACCTCCTCTTCACCGCAGGATACCACATTCCCCTTACCCGGGATCTCAATCTCAAGCTTGCCGGTATGCATTGTATGGTTCCGGACGGAATATCCTCCACCGATATCAGTCTGATGATCAGTCACGAAGAGGGCTTTCGGGGTGGGGTCACTCACAGGCTGCAGCAAGCTTTCGGCATTATCCTGGGGATGCAGGTGACAGATGAAATAGGGGTAACCTACTCTTACGAGCTTCCTGTGGCTATGGATCCCATCGTGAAAAGAGGAATTCATGAGCTCTCCCTCTCCTTCGACTTTACCAAACACATCATTCCCAACAGAAACAGGCGTTTCCTGCATCGAAAGAAAAAAGAGAAAGAACAGGACGAAGAGATGAATTCCATCCGTTACTTCTGATTTTAACCTGATTTACTATTGATAATGCCCGTATTTTAATGTAATATGGCTACTAAAACATCAGGGATATTATGTCAGAAAAACAAACAGCATGGCCGGGCAAACCATATCCGTTGGGAGCCATATACGACGGAGAAGGTGTAAACTTTGCCCTCTTCTCAGACAATGCACACGGAGTGGAACTTTGTCTGTTCGACGAGCAAGGAAAAGAGACCCGTATTAAAGTCAATGAAAGAACACATAATCACTGGCACATCTATCTGCCTGGAATAAAACCGGGTCAACGATACGGTTACCGGGTTCAAGGCCCCTACGAACCCGGAAGGGGAGTTCGCTTCAATGCCTCAAAGCTGCTTTTAGACCCTTATGCCAAAGCCATTGACGGCACCATCGAATGGAACGAAGCGCTTTACGGCTATAATGTTGGAGCTGAAGAAGAGGATCTATCCTTTAATGATGCCGACAGTGCCCCTTTCGTTCCCAAATGTGTGGTAATTGAAGACACCTTTGACTGGAACGGAGACAGGCGGCTGGACACTCCCCAGCACGAAACCATTATTTATGAAATGCATGTCAAAGGTTTTACCAAACTGGCTTCCGACATCCCGGAAAATCTGCAGGGAACTTATGCCGGTCTGGCTCACCCAAAAAGCATTGAATACCTGAGAAATCTCGGAGTTAATGCCGTTGAGCTCATGCCGGTTCATCAGTTTGTTTCCGATCACCGGTTGCAGGAAATGGGACTGAACAATTACTGGGGGTACAACACCATCGGATTCTTTGCTCCTGATGTTCGCTATGCATCTGCCGGAACCAATGGCAATCAGGTGACAGAGTTCAAACAGATGGTCAAAGATCTCCACAAAGCAGGAATAGAAGTCATACTCGACGTGGTTTACAACCATACCGCAGAGGGCAATCATATGGGGCCCACCCTCAGCTTTCGGGGAATAGACAACCAGGCATATTACCGGCTTTCGGAAGAAGATCCCCGTTATTGCGTGGATTACACAGGAACCGGAAACACCCTGAATACCGTACATCCAACCATCCTGCGTCTCATCATGGACAGCCTGCGCTATTGGGTTACCGAAATGCATGTGGATGGATTCCGTTTTGATCTGGCACCGGTTCTGGCACGCGAATTCGACGATGTGGATAAATGGGGCTCTTTCTTTGATGTACTACACCAGGATCCGGTGCTGTCGCAGGTGAAGCTGATTGCCGAACCATGGGATCTGGGCGAAGACGGATTTCAGGTGGGCAATTTCCCGGCCGGATGGATGGAGTGGAATGCCAAATACCGCGACTGCATGCGAGAATTCTGGAAAGGAGATGATGAAATGCTACCTGAATTTGCCAACCGCCTAACCGGAAGTTCCGACCTTTACTTCGACAACTGGCGGACACCAACCGCAAGCATCAACTTCATTACGGCACATGATGGTTTCACGCTTCTCGACCTTGTATCGTACAATCAGAAACACAACGAAGCCAACGGAGAGGATAACAATGACGGAGAAGACCATAACAGATCATGGAACCACGGCGCAGAAGGCCCTACCGATGATGAAGGAATCAACCGACTCAGAAAACAGCAGGTTCGCAACTTCCTGTCCACCCTGTTCCTTTCGCAGGGTGTCCCCATGCTGGTTTCAGGAGATGAACTGGGCCGTACGCAACAGGGAAACAACAACGCCTATTGTCAGGATAATGAAATATCGTGGATCAACTGGCCTCATAAAGATGCTCAGTTGATCGATTTCACCTCAAAACTCATCCATTTTCGAAAAAAACACCCGGCCTTCTGCAGGCGCAAGTGGTTTAAATATCAACCCATCAAAGGAAAAGACGTCACCGATATCGAATGGTTTACCATCGGGGGCGAAGAGATGAGCGAAGAGCACTGGAACTCCTCTTTTGCCAAATCACTGGGCGTCTTTTTATCAGGTCATGGTATAAGATCTGTATCTCCCACAGGAGAACCGGAGATGGATGACAGTTTCTACATCATGTTTAACTCCTACCATGAATCCCTGCCATTCAAACTACCTGATGAAAAGTGGGGAAAGAAATGGAAAAAAATCATGGATACCTTTGACTCCTCATTCGATGAAAACGGAATCGGAGAATCGGTGCCGGCTGCACAGGACATTGAGATACAGGGAAGATCCGTTGTATTATTGAAGGAAGAAAAATAATCCAAACCGGCCAGTCTATGACCATCAAACAATTCAGCCAACGACCGGGAATAAGCATAAACCGGGACAGCAAAACAGCATCAGCCCTGGTATGGGCGCCTTTTGCCAAAACAGTTGCCCTCGAAATAAATTCCACCAAAAAGATTGGATTGTCTCAAAGCACCGGCGGATACTGGGAGGGACATGACCTCCCTCTCTCCCCTGGCGATCGTTACCGCTGTGTAATTGATGACGAAGCATTACCCGATCCTGCTTCGCTCTCACAGCCCGCTGGAGTTCACGCCCCGTCAGAAATCATTGACCTTTACCAACATCCCTGGGATGACCAAAACTGGTCCGGCATCAGACCAGAAAAACTCATCATCTACGAATTACATGTGGGTACCTTCAGCCAGGAAGGTACTTTCTCCGAAATAATACCCCACCTGAACAGGCTCCGGGAGCTGGGCATTAACGCCATTGAACTAATGCCTGTTGCACAGTTTCCGGGAATCCGAAATTGGGGATACGATGGCGTCTTTCCCTACGCTGTCCAAAACTCATACGGTGGAGCCGGAATGCTGCAACTCCTGGTAGATGAATGCCACAAACAGGGGATTGCCGTAATTCTGGATGTGGTGTACAACCACCTGGGACCGGAAGGAAACTATTTGAATAAATTCGGCCCATATTTTACATCAAAATACAAAACACCATGGGGAGATGCAATCAATTTTGATGATGCCTTCAGCGATGGAGTACGCCACTTTTTCCTGGAAAATGCAATGATGTGGTTACGCGACTTTCACATAGACGGGCTCCGCCTGGATGCAGTCCATGCCATCAAGGATTTTGGGGCACGACATTTCCTGGCTGAATTAAAACAAAAGGTGGAAGAACTAAACGCAGAATATCATCGCAATCATTTTCTCATTGCCGAATGCGACCTCAACGATGTCCGATACATCAATCCTTTCGACAAAGGGGGATACAATCTTGATGCCCAGTGGTGCGATGAATTCCACCATGCCCTTCATGCCCTCACAACCGGAGAGAAAAACGGATATTACAGCGACTTTGGCGGAACCGGACCTTTGGAAAAGTCCTACAATCATGCCTTTGTTTATGATGGCATCTACTCCCCGCATCGCAAGAAAATATTTGGCAGCAGTACCGAAAGCCAGCCGGGCTGCAAGTTTGTGGTTTTTGCCCAAAACCATGACCAGACGGGCAACCGAATGCTGGGCGACAGGCTCAGCCAACTGGTCAGTTTTGAAATGCAGAAAGTTATTGCCGCTGCTTACATCCTGTCTCCCTTTACTCCGATGCTCTTTATGGGCGAAGAATACGGTGAACATAATCCGTTTCTTTATTTTGTAAATCATTCTGATCCAAAGCTGATTCGAAATGTTCAGAATGGACGTAAGAAAGAGTTTAAGGATTTTATGACCGATCAAGAGCCTCCTGATCCACAATCTGAAGAGACTTTCAAAAACTCAAGACTCACATCTCCGGAAAAATGGAACAGCGCACAACAAAAACTTTATGACTGGTACCGCTTTTTAATCCGTTTACGCAAGGAGCAGCCCTTTTGGCAGGAGGACCCCCGAAAACATTTCAAGGCCGAAACCATCGGCAGCAAACTCATAAGGCTGACTTATCAAAATGCAGCAACAACCCTGATATGCCTCGGGAACTTTGGCAAGGAAGCAGAATCGGTCCGACAGTCCGGGAAAATCCTCGAAAGTTCAGCATCGGAAAAACATGGAGGACCTGCCAAATCCTCCGAATTGCAAGCTGACTCCGGCAGCTTAAACCTGCCATCCGAATCATTTACCATCATTTTAATCTCCTGACACCATTCAAGTTAACAACTATGTACAATCCCGTTTCCACATACAGACTTCAGTTCAACAAAACTTTCACCTTTGAGGATGCCCGCTTACAGGCAGATTATTTTCACCTGCTGGGCGTCGGAACCATTTATGCGAGTCCGGTGTTTGAAGCAACTCCGGGAAGTACGCATGGATATGACGTAACCAATCCTCATGGAATCAATCCGGAAATAGGCACAGAGGAGCAACTCAGGAAGCTATCCGGAAGCCTGGAAAACAAAAGAATCGGGTGGCTGCAGGACATCGTCCCCAATCACATGGCCTTTAACAGCCACAATAAATGGTTGGCGGATGTTCTGGAAAAGGGAAAAGACTCCGAGTTCGCCTCTATATTCGATATTGACAGACAGCATCAGGATTACCGAAATAAACTGATGGTGCCATTTCTGGGTAACGACACCGAACAGGTCATTGAAAATAAAGAACTCAGACTGGTTTTCCTCAATGGTAATTTTGCACTCGATTATCACGGAAACTCATGGCCTTTGAGATTTGAGTCGTTCCTCTGGATTATGGAGCAGTCGCCCAAAACACCCCCTGCGAAACTTTCATTACTGTGGAATCAGTATCGTCCCGAAGAGAAGTCTCCGGACTACCTTTTCCTCAATGGCGAATGGGAACGAATGAAGGAACAACTGAAAGACCTGGCCTTTCGGAACTCCGATGTATCGGATTTTATGGATCAATTAACGACCCACATTTCTGAAAACCCTGATTTAATCAGCCTCCTGCACAACAATCAGCATTACCGTCTGATTTGCTGGAAAGAAACCGAACACACCATCAATTACCGCCGGTTTTTCACAGTAAATGACCTCATCTGCCTTCGCATGGAAGATGAAGAGGTATTCAAGCGTTATCACCGGGAAATATACCGGCTTGTAGCCAATCACACGTTTAAAGGATTACGAATTGATCACATCGATGGACTCAGAAATCCCACAGATTACCTTGCCCGGCTTAGAAAACTTACGGGCCAGGGGTGCTACCTGACTGTAGAGAAGATACTGGAAGCTCAGGAAGAATTACCTTCCCATTGGCAGGTGCAGGGCACAACCGGTTACGATTTTCTGGGACTGGTCAATCAGCTTTTCACTCGTCGTAAAGGAATGGAGCCGTTAAAAAACCTTTACTACAACATTTCGTCTGATGAGCTACCACTAACGGATCTTATTTACGAGTCTAAGAAATTGATTCTTAATAAACGTATGAGCGGAGAGTTGGAAAATCTCACATCCTTGTTCTTCCGTTTGCGGATTACCGATAAAAAAGTTCCTCACGAAGATTTAAAGAATGCCATCAGGGAAGTCCTGCTGGCCTTTCCGGTCTATCGCTTGTATCCTGAGACCCTCCCATTGACGGGGCAGGAAAGAAAGATGATGAAACAGACATTAACAGAGGCTCTTTCAAGAAATGACAGCCTCGAACCACTTATGCCACTCTTTGAGGAACTCTTTTTCAACGACCGGCGAATAAAAGGAGACCGGGATGACCGAATTCTTAATTTTTTGAGCCGTCTGATGCAACTGGCAGGACCGCTGATGGCAAAAGGCGTTGAAGACACAGCCATGTACCGCTATTCCTGCTTCATTGCACACAACGAAGTTGGCGATACACCCCAAACAGAAGGCTTAACTTTTGAGAATTTTCATCAGTCCATGACCAACAGGCAGAAAAAGTGGCCACTGACACTGAATACAACCTCCACACATGACACCAAACGTGGCGAAGATGTAAGAGCGCGATTAAACATCATCAGTGAATTTGCAGAAGAATGGGAAGAGAACATCCGGCATTGGAGAAATATCAATCAAAGTTTCAGGAGAAAAGTCAATAACCGAACCGCTCCTTCACCAGAAGAAGAATATTTCATTTATCAAACTTTAACGGGTATATTCCCATTCGACGAAAACACAGATAAAATCTTTATCCAACGCATTACCGAATACCTTCAAAAAGCATTACGGGAAGCCAAGGTAAATTCGGCCTGGAATGCACCAAATACTGAATGGGAAGAGGCAGTTAGCCTGTTTATCCAACGAATTCTCAATCCGGAACATGATTTCCTTAACTCCTTTCTGCCTTTTTTCAGAAAAACAGCTCATTACGGAATCTTTAACAGCTTATCGCAGCTTACACTGAAATGCACCTGCCCGGGAATTCCCGACATATACAGAGGCACGGAGATGTGGGATCTGACACTTGTAGATCCGGACAACCGGAGACCGCTCAACTTCCCGGAGCTACACCGAACACTCAAAAATCTGAAAGAACATTATTCATTAAGCCCTGCGAAGCTTTTCCCGTCGTTGCTCAACAACCGGCAGAACGGACACATCAAACTATGGCTAACCCACAGATTGCTGCGATACCGAAAAGAGAACCAGGCTCTTTTCACTTCCGGAGAATACCTCTCATTGAAGGTAAAAGGAATACACAAACACAAGATTCTTGCCTTTGCCCGCCATCACAAAGAAAAATGGCACCTGACCATACTTCCTTTTTACTTCTCTTCTTTAAGTGAGAGTAACCAACTCATCTGCCCGAATGAGATAGATTGGAAAAATACAAGAATTGTAATGCCTGAGAAGTCCCCTTCCGACTGGATAAATGTCTTCACAGGGCGTCCATACTCCACAAGCAGAGATATTTCGGTATCTGAAATATTTGAAATGGCACCTGTGGGTATTCTGCATGCCGATGCCGGCCGAAAGTCACGCTCAGCCGGGGTACTAATGCACATCACCTCTCTGCCGGGCAGGTTTGGATCAGGAGATTTTGGGCCTGAAGCTTTTCGCTTTGTAGATTTCCTGAAGGAATCAGGACACTCCTGCTGGCAGGTTTTACCCTTTACACAGACCACTTCATCCAATGAATGGTCTCCATACGCATCTCCATCAGCCTTTGCAGGCAATATATTACTGATAAGTCCGAGAAAACTTGCCGAAGAATCTCTTATCAGCAAAAAAGAACTGAAAGAAAATGAACATTCCCTTTCGGAAAAGGCGGATTTTAATAGAGCACTTGCCATCAGAGAAGAACTGACCCGCTCAGCTTACGAGAACTTTATTACCCATTGCAGCGCACCTCAACGTAAACAGTTTGAAACCTTTTGTACCAAAGAAAGCAGCTGGCTCAATGATTATGCTCTTTTTACCATTCTCAAAAAGAAATTCAACAATGCTTCATGGAACAATTGGCCAAAAGAATTCAGAGACAGAGATGAATCACATCTGGAAGAGTTTAGCAACCAAAACCACCGTAAACTGGATTTGGAGAAATTTCGCCAGTATCTTTTTAGCATGCAATGGCAGGAGCTCAGGAAATATGCCAACCATCACGGCATTCGCATCATCGGAGACGTCCCGATATATGTCAGTTTCGACAATGCTGACGTATGGTCGAATCCCCATCTATTTAAACTAACCGCCAACAAGACCATGAGTGCAGTGGCCGGTGTCCCCCCTGATTATTTCAGCGAAACAGGCCAGCTGTGGAACATGCCCGTTTACCAGTGGAAGAACCATGAAAAAGAGCAATTTGACTGGTGGATACGACGCATCAGAAAAAATCTTGACCTTTTTGATATGATCAGGCTGGATCATTTCAGAGGATTTGCATCCTACTGGGAAGTTCCCGCAGGTGAAGAAACTGCGGAAAATGGTTCATGGGTAAAAGGTCCGGGAAGAAATTTCCTGAAAATAGTGCAAAAAAATTTCCCGGCCATGCCTTTTATCGCTGAAGATCTGGGTGAGATAAATGAAGACGTTTATCGCTTACGGGATGATTTCAAGCTACCCGGCATGCAGGTCCTCCAATTCTCTTTTGGAGATGACACCCCCGACTCGGTTCATTCGCCACACAACCACCAGGAAAACAGCTTCGTTTACACAGGAACACACGACAACAACACCGCCAGAGGCTGGTTTCGCGAAGAAGCCGGCAAACCTGTAAAAAAAAGGCTGAAGCTTTATACCGGAAATAAGGTAAAGTCATCCAACGTCCATAAGGTCCTCACACGTCTTGCCTGGGCCTCCCAATCACGACTGGCAATCATCCCGGTTCAGGATCTCCTGGGCAGGGGAACCGAGGCTCAAATGAACCGTCCGGCGGTGGCCAAAGGAAATTGGACCTGGCGCCTGAAAACCATGGATGAGTTAAAGGAAATTGCCGGAGAAATCAGAGAGTTACTAAACTTGTTTGCAAGATAGAGTGAAACTTTTTAAAGCATCCCTCCGTTCAGTAGATTGTTAGATTTTTAGAAATTAGAAAAGCCGTATGACATAGACATTATGAATTTTATCAGAAAATCATTTGCCCCAAAAGGCCTGCTTTTCAGATGCTTGAAACACATTAAGACTTAAGTTCATGGTGACGTCTGTATGTTTAAAGATTGCATAAACGTTATTTTAAACTACAACGAAAGTTAACGTACTTTTGTCTGCTAATAAATTTGGAATTAATTATTTACCACGCAACTTCACTGCATGAATAATTCTAATAAAACAGCCCTGATAAAACAGCATAAACTTGACCGCTTTTGTATCGACAATGCAGGAATCGGCATCTATCAGATATCGGATACAGACGGACAAATACTTTCAGTAAATCAACAAGCATGCAATGACTTAGGCTTTTCCAAAGAAGAATTGGAGAGCATGACCATTTTCGATCTGGATCCTAATTTCTCTGAACCTCAAAACGGAAAATGGCACGCTCACAGAAACAATATCAGAAAAAGAGGAACCGGAACTATTGAAACCTTTCATAAAAGGAAGGACGGAAGCCTGATGCCGGTAGAAGTAACCATCACTTATCTGGAATTTGAAGGAAAAACAATTTCCTTCTCTTTTGCCCGGGATATTACCAAAAGAAAAGAAGCTGAACAAACACTTCGCAAAAATGAAGAAGCGCACAGAAAAGAACTTCAACAAAGCCGGAATTACTTTTCCAACCTACTAAACAATCTTCCGGGAATGGCTTTTCGTTGCAGAAACTCCAGATCCTGGCCAATGGAATTTGTCAATGACGGAGCAGAAAATATTACCGGTTATGACAAATCAAATTTTATCGAAGGAAAGGTAACGTATGGCGCCCTCATTCACCCCGAAGATCGGGAGAAAGTATGGAACACCATACAGAATGCCATAAAAAAGAGGGAAAATTACCACCTTGAATACCGAATTTCCACCCGGACCGGAACTGAGAAATGGGTTTGGGAACAGGGCAGCATTGCCGGCAGTTCAGAGTCGGAGGACATTCTCGAGGGCTTTATTACCGACATTACAGAACAAAAAAAACTGGAACAAAAACTGAAAGAAAATGACCGTTTAAAAACTGCGTTCCTTCAAAACATATCACATGAAATCCGCACCCCCCTGAACGCCATTCTTGGCTTTTCCGAATTGATAAAACACCCTGGACTCAAAGACTCAGAAAGAGCTGAATACGTTGAAATCATTCAATCCGGCGGAGAAAAATTACTTTCAATCCTTAACAACGTTTTAGAATTGTCGCGCATTGAAACCGGATCGGTATCAATGCAACCATCAATCGTCCCGGTTAATAAGCTATTTAAAAACCTTCACGCTCTATTCTCGAATCAAGCCGGGGAAAAAAATCTGGAGCTTCTATTGAATATCCCCCAAACAGAAACAACCATTACATCCGATTATACAAAACTCGATCAGATACTGACCAACCTCATCAACAATGCCATCAAATACACGGAAAAGGGGCTTGTTGAGTTTGGTTTTGAAAAAAGGGAACACGAACTTCTCTTCTTTGTAAAAGATACCGGTCCCGGCATTTCAAAAGAGCAACAGGAAAAAGTCTTTGAACGATTTTACCGCTCTGACGATCCCAAACTTTTGAAACATGACGGAGCTGGTCTGGGACTCTCCATTTGCATGGGCTTCATTAAAATTCTTAAAGGCAGGATGTGGCTGGAGTCAGAGCTCGGGAATGGTGCAAGTTTCTACTTTTCGTTACCCCTTTTCTGATTATTTGATTACATTTAAGGTTCAACTTTGAGTTCTCCCCGGAAATCCAATCCCGGAACATACCCATTTTAAGAAGACCATGAAGCTGAACCGCAAACAAAAAGAGACCACACTTAAGCTGATTGACTGGTGGGAAGAGGAACACCTTCTTTCGTCAGAACAAAGTAATGAGCTAAAAGAAAGTTTGGAGATAAAAACCATCAACTGGAAAAAGGTTGCCGAGTACCTGATGATTCTGGCCATCATCAGTGTGGTAACAGCTTTTCTCACCCTGGTAGCCGATGAATGGATTCTGGAATTGTTTGAGCGCCTGTTCAATCTGTCCGACCTGGCCATTCTTATTTTGCTACTCATCTTATCTGCAGGTTTTACCTTTGGTGCCCGCAAAATGCCTTCTCACCGTAAAAAGCAGCACATCTCGATGCAGGCACTACTGGTATTGGGAAGCATTGCATTTGGCGGAGCACTCAACTACTTCGGAAAAATATCCGGACTATCCGGCTTCGGAGAGACATTTCTAATTGTCATCTTTGCCGTTCATGCCTTTTTCCTGTCGTGGTTTTTCAAAGTCATCCTGTTTTCCGGAATTGGCTGGGCGGCCATGATGTTATGGCTGGGCATAGAAAGTTCGCCCGATAAAAACAGTGAATCCGGATGGCTGGGAATGAACCTTGCGTTACGATATCTGTTTTTTTCATTGATACCCCTCTTTACCGGAATGTGGCTAAAAAGGACCAGAAAACAAGTTGAATTTGCCAGACTTACCGAACGTACAGGGTGGCTCTTTCTTTGGCTGGCCTTATGGGGAGTTGCCCTGTTTGGGAACCACAACACCATAGACTCATGGGAAGAAGCATCATCGCTGTCGTTGCTTCCATGGGGACTGCTGATGGCAGGACTTGGAGTGACGGTGTGGTTTGCCGGACGGAATGTCAGCAACAAAGAGTGGATGTGGATGGGAGGACTGGCATTGATTGCCGATGCTTACACCCAGTTTTTCCTGTTTCTGTGGGAACCGTTGCACCCGGCACTCTTTTTTGCCTTACTGGGAGGCTCATTCTGGTTATTGGGCCGACGAGCAGAAATAATTAAGTAATCATTGCCTTAGCTACCTCACACTCAAAGCCATTAACACCCTTGTACTCGATTAATTGTTTTAATGCACACCATGATTAAAATAACATTTTTGCAATTCACACCCAACTATAACGTTAAACCTAATACATCCCTTTAAAAGGAAAAACCCCGTTATGGGGGAAACTGATAAATTCACAAAAAATATTGCACCATGTTTTCAAAAGAAACCTACATCAACCGACGCAACGAGCTAAAAAATAAAATCAACAATGGCATTGTACTCATCACCGGCAACAACGATGCCCCGATGAATTACAAATCGAATACTTATCATTTCAGGCAGGACAGCACTTTCCTTTATTTTTTTGGCATTGACCTACAGAATTTGGCAGGGGTTATCGACATCGACAACAACGAGGAAATTCTATTTGGAGATGATTACACCATTGATGATATCATCTGGATGGGCCCGCAAACTTCTCTTAAAGATAAAGCAGCCGGCGTAGGAATTGAGAAAACCCGACCATTTGCCGAGCTTTTTGAATACATCAGGGACGCTGCCGCAAAAAAACGGACCATTCATTTCACGCCCCCTTATCGAGGAGAAAACATCATGCTTCTGGCCGATCTGCTAAACATTCATCACAGAGAGGTAGAGAAAAATGCATCTCTGGAACTGACAAAAGCCTGTATCGACTTGCGGAGTATCAAAGAGCCCTGCGAAATTGAAGAGATGGAACGCCACATGAGCACAGCATGGGAAATGCACACCACAGCAATGAGGATGGCACGGCCCGGAATCTCCGAGCAGGAAATTACCGGCGCCATTGAAGGAGTTTCCATGTCGGGAGGAGGAATGGTATCTTTTCCGGTAATTTGCTCAGTCAGGGGAGAAACACTGCACAACCACTATCATGGCAACACCTTAAAAGAAGGAGATCTTCTTCTGACAGATGCCGGAAGCGAATCTCCTCTCCATTATGCCACTGATCATACCCGCACCACACCAGTATCCGGAAAGTTCACAGAAACTCAACGCCAGGTTTACCAAATTGTGCTGGATGCCAACAACAAAGCCAGGGAAGCCACCCGCCCGGGTGTTCCATACCGAGATGTTCATCTCCTGGCCTGCAAGGTAATAGCCTCAGGTCTTAAAGAGCTTGGACTAATGAAAGGAGACCCCGACGAAGCAGTCAATGCCGGTGCCCATGCATTGTTTATGCCCCACGGACTGGGACACATGATTGGCCTTGATGTTCATGACATGGAAGATTACGACGACACACTGGTAGGGTACGACGATGAAATTAAACGTTCCTCTCAATTCGGTCTGGCTGCCCTCCGACTGGGACGCCGCCTTCAACCGGGATTTACCATTACCAACGAACCCGGAATCTATTTCATTCCGGCACTGATTGACAATTGGAAAGCTGAAAATAAATTCCCTCAGTTCCTTAATTATGAAAAAATTGAAGCGTTCAAAGGATTTGGCGGAATCCGCCTTGAGGATGACATTCTGGTAACGGGAGATGGCTGCAGAATCCTGGGTGAACGGATTCCCATCACCATTGAGGAGGTAGAGGCCATTGCGGGGAAAGGAGCGGTAAAATAATTTGGTTTCTAGCGGCGGATCGGCACTCAGCTTTGCTGCTTTGCTTGCCAAAGAATCCGCCGCACCTAATCCTTCATTCGTAAAAGAGCAAAACAATCCTCTTTCAAAATAATAGTTTTTCCGGACATTTGTTTGAAAAATTACGGATCTTTACACTAATCTCCTGTATAAAATTACGGAATTATGGAACAGAAAGTACATCTCAACAAAGAGAAAAAGCGCTTTGAACTTAAAGCCGACGGACACATGGCTACGCTTTATTACGATCCTTACGAGCCATCCGTATGGTCATTGACCCACACTCTGGTGCCGGATCCGCTGAAAGGTAAAGGCATTGGATCGGGACTTGTAAAACAGGTATTTACCTACTGTCAGGAAAACCAGATTCGGATTATACCGGAATGTACCTTTGTGGTATCCTACATACAGAAACATCCTGAATGGAAGAAATTATTGTTTGAACAGGAATAGATTTAACCAGATTAACCTGCATCATGAATGAGGCTCTCCTGGCGTTTTAACCGTCGCCACTCGTAAACCAGGAAAAGGGCACTAACCACCCCGGAGACAGTATCGGCAAGTGGAGCAGCAATCCAAACGCCCAAAAGCCCCAACGATCGCGGAAGAACAATCAGGAGCGGAATCAGCACCAACACCTGCCGAAGTAAAGTGACGAAAATCGCCTTGCCCGCCTTGCCCACAGATTGAAAATAGTTTCCTACCACAATCTGATACCCAACAATGGGCAAAGCAATCAAAAAGTAGCGGAGTCCCTCAACACCATAACGCATTATTTCAGGACTATCAGACACAAATAATGAGATAACGGCACCGGGAAATGATTGAATAAGAACCCATGACACTACGGCAATAGCTGTGGCAAAAATGATGCTTGTTTTTAAGGTCTGACGTACCCTGCTGAAATTACGAGCTCCGTAATTATACCCGATTATTGGCTGTCCTGCCATATTTAGTGCCACAATACTCATCGTAATCAGGACCACCACACTCATGATAATTCCCATGGCGCCAACTGCCAGATCACTACCGTACTTTATGAGGCTTAGGTTAAGCAGAGCCTGCACAGCACTATTGGCAATCTGCATGGCAAAAGGGGCCAACCCGACAGTAACGATCGACCCCAAAATGGTCAAATCAATACCGATGTATTTTTTCTTCAGCTGAACAACGCAACGCTTACTTTTAAAGTGAATCAAGACCCAGAGAGACAGACAAGCCATCGAAATAATGGTTGCCAGGGCGGCTCCCTGAACCCCCATGTCGAGATAAATGATAAAAAATGCATCCAGGGGAATGTTAATTCCCGCACTGATAAGCATGCTGATCATTGCAATACGGGCATTTCCCTCTGCTCTGATCAGGGAGTTCATGGAGAAACCAAACTCATGTAAGACCACTCCCCATAAAATGTAGTTAAGATAATCATTGGCATATTGAACGGTGGAGTCGGTAGCCCCGAACAAGCGCAACATCGGATCTTTGATTGCAAAGCCGATGCTCGTTACCAACAGTGAGACAATTATTATCAGCAGAACAGTATTTCCAACCACCTTACGCGCGCGCTCCAAATTCTTGCGCCCCAAATTCAGAGACAACCGGACGCTTGCTCCTACTCCGATCAGCATCCCAAAAGCCATCATTATTACCATTACCGGAAAAACCGCAGTTACTCCGCTCAACGCTTCCGGCCCAACAAATTGACCGATAAAGATGCGATCGATGATGTTGTACAACGAATTGGCCATTACACCAATGAATGCAGGCCAAAAGTAACGCCACATCAATGCCCCTACAGGGTTGTTTTCCAGTTCAAAAAGATTCTTATCGTTCATCCTCTAACCTTGATCTCAATAAAAACAATCTACAAAGATGCGACTTATTTTCTATGCACTCATTTAAAACTTTGTAAAATACTTTAATCTAAAACCTCATCAGCTCATTAAACCAGAAGACAAAACGCTCCAGGGTATGCACATTGGTAACCTTCTCACGGGCTGCACGCCCCAGGGTTTTGCGGAGTTCCGGATTCTCCATCAATGAACGAATGGCTTCTGCAATCCCGGCAGGATCAGTATTTACCAACAGCCCTTCTTTTTCAATAACCAACTTCCGGGTATCACCCACATCGGTAACCACCACCCCGTTTTCACAGGCCATTGCTTCCATTAGCGACTGACTGGGATAGTTTTCATTGCTCTGCAGAGAAACAAATACCGAGGATTGTTGCAAAATCTCCCAGGGATGGGGATGAAGCCCTGAAAAGACAACATTCTTCATACCCCGGTCGGCCACAAACTGCTGCAACGACACTTGCTCACTTCCGGTTCCCATTACAAAAAAAGTGACTTTTCGAAAAGATGGCTCATCAGCCAGAAGAGCAACCGCTTTCAAAAAAAGATCAGGATTCTTAAGGGGTTCGAGACGCCCCAGAAACACTACCCACGGCTTTTTCGGCTCTACCGGATAATAATTGGAGTAATCGATAAAACTACAAGGTGTAACCAACACCTCCCCCCTTAACTTATACCCCATTGCCTCCCGGTATGCAGGAACCAGAGAGGGCGAAAGAAAATCCAGCTGTGAAGCGTGCTGTAAAACCCAATACTGGCTATCAAAGAATTTAAGAATATTCGTATCAAGCATCAGTTTGCCCGAGGCATTCACGCTGTAAACAAGATCAATACCAAACAACCTGCACCACATCCAGGTCCAGGTACCTCCCTGCCAAACAGCATATATTTTTTTAATATTCAGTACTTTTACTTTTCGGGCAAAAAAGAATGAAAAGCGTAACCAAAGCAAAAAAGTTTTCAGGAAATATTTACATGACCCTGCAAAACGAATGAACTGTCTGCCAGGGGAAGCTTTTACTCCTCCTGTCGAAACACTCTTGTTCCTAATCTTACCGGGCACTCCGTCACCCCCGTCATTGAACAATATTATGCGATGATGGGGCAAAAGAACAGCACTATTGACCAAAAGTCGGTACAAACGGGTATTCATAACCAAATAATAATCCTCACCATCCGTCATTAGCCGATTAAAAAGAGTGGCATACCGTTTCTCGGCACCTCCGAATCTTCCTGAAAAATTCAGGACACACATTACCTTATTTGGGCTACTGCTATCCATTATTAAAGAGAATCAAGGATTCCGGCCAAAGATGAAGCATTGTTTTGCCATGACAATTTTTCACGGGCAAACCGGGCACAATCTCTTTTTTTCTGCCAGTTGTTGCGATACCAACGCAAACGCTCATACAGATCCTCAGCCGTTTCTTCATCACTCCACACCTCCCCGAGTCCGTTTTTCCGAACCATCGAAGCCAGGGTATGCACATGGGGGGTTACCAACACGGGAACTCCGCCTGCGAGATATTCCGGAAACTTAGTGGGGAAAGCCTCATGATTCAAAGGCAGATCCTCACGAATCAACAAGGCCAGATCTGCCACTGTCTGATATCGGTTCAAATCATTCTGAGAAAGATGAAAAACACGAAACGAATCATCGGGCAAATCCCACTTTTGAAGCTCTCTCTCAAAAACCTCCGACCTGAGAGGGATATTAATCATAAAAAAAGCATCGGGACAAACTTTCCGAAACCCGGCAAAAAATGCAACCATCTGCGGCACCATCTGATAATATTTATCGGTACCACTATATACCATGACAAATCGGTTAGCCAGACCTGACTCGTCCTTCATCCGACGTGCCTCCTCTTCATTAAAAGAAAAAAGTGTGGCATCGTAAAAGTTGTATTTTGCCACATGCCTCTGACCTTCCGGCAAATCACGGCACTCATTGGAAACCGTAAACACCAGGTCGCTTTTACTGAGACAAAGTTTCCGGATAAAGTTGTAAAGCCGAATGCGCCAACCGGGAGCACCCTGAACAGCCATTTCATTTACGCGGTCTCCCCGCATATCATAAACCAGGCGGAAACGAAAAATCAATTTGAGCAAAACACCGTACAAAGTCCCCACATCGTTGTAACCATAAAGCACATGAGGTCTGACATGCCGCATTACCTGAAACAACCAACGCAGATTAAACAAAAACTGCAAGAGTTGTGGAAACAGCCTTCCTCTACCCGCTTTTCGCTCAAAGAAAAAGGCACGGCAAGCCCCGGACAAGCCTGCCTTAGCCAGATAGTCACGTCCATACTCAATCTGCCGTTCATTGTTATTCAATGAAACCAGAGCCACTTCCATACCTTTTTCTCGAAGTTCCGGAGTCATAAAGCTGAAGGCAGTCCTAAAGTTCAGTGTCTGCACCTGAAACCCGGGCTCATCAGATTTTTGAAAAAAAGCAACAGGCAACAGATACAGGATTGTCCGGGATCTGCCGGCAGATTCTTCTGTTTTTGACACGATATTACCAGTTTATGAAACCTCTACCGGCTTCATTTATTACAAACTCCAGTAATCCAATTCCTTGATCTTCTCTTTAAAGACCCCTTTCACATCAACAAACAGGGCATCATCAATGGTTATGGACTTGAAGTAAGACTCATCAAGTTTCATATATTCATCATGATTTACAGCCAGAATAACTGCATGATAGGACTCTTTGATTTCATCCACCAATCCGTAGCCATACTCTTCCATCAACTCCTCGGAGGAAGCATGAGGGTCGGCAACGTCCACATCCACACTAAAGGAGCGCAGTTCGTTATATACATCAGCCACTTTGGAATTACGAATATCACTCACATTCTCCTTGAAGGTTGCTCCCATAATCAGGACTTTGGAGCCATTAATTTTGTGACCTTTGGAGATCAGTTTTTTCACTACCTGCTTAGCCACATAGGGGCCCATGGCATCGTTGATCACCCGGCCACCGGTGATGATCTTGGAGTGATAGCCCAACTCGTTGGCTTTGTAGGTTAAGTAGTAAGGATCCACCCCAATACAGTGACCTCCAACCAGGCCGGGGAAGAATCGCAGAAAATTCCATTTGGTTCCGGCTGCCTCCAATACTTCATAAGTATTAATATTCAAACGATTGAATATCAAAGACAACTCATTCATCAGAGCAATATTCACATCACGCTGTGTGTTCTCGATAATTTTAGCCGCCTCTGCAACTTTAATGGAACTGGCCTTATGGATTCCTGCTTTTATAATAGAACCATAAACATCAGAAATTACCTCCAGAGCTTCATCATCACTACCAGAAACAATTTTCAGGATTTTTGTCAGTGTATGCTCCTTATCGCCGGGATTGATCCGCTCGGGAGAGTAGCCCACTTTAAAATCCTTATTGAATTTCAGTCCCGATTCCTCTTCCAGAATAGGCACACAATCCTCTTCGGTACATCCGGGATAAACAGTGGATTCAAAAACTACAAAATCACCCTTTTTCAATGCTTTACCAACAGTACGGGATGCACTCAGCAAAGGATTAAGATCCGGCAGATTGTGTTTATTAATTGGCGTAGGAACGGCCACCACATGAAAGGTCGCCTCCCTCAGATCTGATGGATTGCTGGTAAATTCAATGTCACAACCATCGAAATCGGCAGTTTCCAACTCATTACTGGGGTCAATTCCCTTTTTCATGAGTTCTACGCGAGACGGTTTGATATCAAAACCGATTACCTTCATTTTCCGGGCAAATTCCAATGCGATGGGAAGCCCTACATATCCCAGGCCTACTACTGACAGCTTGGCCTCTTTGTTAATTAGTTGCTGATACATAAGATTTGAATGATTTATTTTTTCTATGATGATAAATTCTCTCAATAATATCCACGACTTTCATTCCCTCCAGGGCATTAGTGGTAACGAATGTCTGTTCCCTGAGGGTTTGAATAACATTGTCTATAACAAAATGATGATTGGCCGCTGACCCTTTGTACCCCCCATAATCATTAGGCGGGGCGGAAGCAGGCAGTTCAGGCTTCTGATAATCCCTGATATTACACTCCACCACTTCATTCATATACTGTCCGGCCACTTTAATGGTACCGTTTTCACCGATAATGGTAATAGTACTTTCCAGGTTGCGGTCCCACACTGCTGTGGAAAAATTGATATTACCCATTCCGCCATTGACAAAATTAAACATCACAGAACCACTATCCTCGAAATCGGTGGAATGTTGATGTGCAAAATCATTAAAATTTGCCTGAATATCGGTAACATCTCCAAACAACCAATACAAAATATCAATGAAGTGGGAAAATTGGGTATAAAGTGTACCTCCGTCAAGATCGGCTGTTCCGTGCCATCCATTATTCTGATAATAACGATCGTCCCGATTCCAGAAGCAATTGAGTTGCACAAAGTAAATCTCCCCAAGCAGTTTTTTATCCATTACCTCCTTCAGCCAAACTGAAGGTGGGGAATACCGGTTTTGCATCACTGTAAACACCTGCCGGGAGACCTGCAATGCTTTATGAATAACCGCTTCAGCCTCCATCCGCGTCAATGCCATGGGCTTCTCCACAACAACATGCTTCCGTTGTTCAAGGGCCTTCACCGCCTGCCCCGCATGAAGTCCGTTGGGCGTGCAAATATTCACAACATGACAATCGTCCAGGTTTTCCAGCATCTGCGCATAATCATTAAAGTACGGAATATGATCCTGATCCCATCCGGTTTCCGCCGCACTTCGCACATCGCACACCGCGCAAAGTTCTGCTTCCGGATTTTCCTGAATCATAGCCGCATGCCTTTTACCAATTCTACCGAGACCTACAATTGCGAATTTGATTTTATCTGATGTTACCATTTTTGCTTGATTTATAAACTGACTTTAACCACTTTCCCCTCCTGAAACTTGTATTGGTCGCCACTTTCCGGACAAACAGCCATACGATTATCCCCGAACACCAATGGGTGGCCGAATTCGCTCATCCAGCCGGTATGCCTGGCCGGATTCCCAACCATCAGGGCATAATCAGGTACATCATGCGTTACCACAGCACCGGCGCCGATAAAAGCAAACCGACCAATGGTGTGACCACAAACAATGGTGGCATTGGCTCCGATGGTGGCTCCCTTTTTAACCAAAGTTTCCTCGTACTGATTACGGCGGGGCACCGCGCTCCTCGGATTAGAAACATTGGTAAAGACACACGAGGGTCCCAGGAAAACATCATCTTCGCAAATGACACCGGTATAAACAGAGACATTATTCTGAACCTTAACATTGTTGCCCAGCACCACTCCGGGAGAAACAACCACATTCTGTCCCAGGTTACAATTTTGTCCGATGCGGCAATCACTCATCACATGGCAAAAATGCCAGATGGTTGTTCCGGGCCCTATCTCACACCTGTCATCAATCACTGCTGACGAATGAATTTTGGGTAATGATAATTCCTGCATAAATATTTATTTAGTTTCTGTCCATAAAGGAATATTGTAACAACTCCCCCCCTCTCATTATTGGTCGCGACGCGACCAATAATGAGAGGGGGCCTAAGGGTTATCTCAAAACCCAGGGCGTTGCCCCGGGCTATTGCTATCAGGCTTTCAGCCTGTTTACATCTTACCTGTCTTATGTATAATGTAGGTAAGGGAAAAATCCTATTTCCTAAAAAACATTCTAATTTTTTGAATGATATATTCCTGTTGCGTTTCTGTCATTTCGGTATGCATCGGCAAGGACAAGACTTCTTTGCAGGCCGAGTCACTTTCCGGAAGATGCAAATCATCTTTGCATAAAGCTTTAAAAACCGGCTGCCGGTGCAACGGCAAAGGATAATAAACCATGGAAGGAATTTCTGCTTCTGCGAGGAAACTCTTTAACATATCGCGCCGATCATTTTTAACCCTCACGGTAAACTGATTAAAGGTATGAGTGTCGTGCTCTGTCGGGAATGGCAACCCCAATCCTGAAAGGTTCTTCAACTCTTCAAGGTAAACTCGTGCAGCGTTCCGGCGTCTGTCAATAAAGTCATCCAGGTGCAACAATTTCTCCGACAACACAGCCGCCTGCAAGGTATCCAGCCGGGAGTTCATCCCCACAATCTCATTGAGATACTTCTTTCTGGCACCATGGTTCACGATCATCCGCAGTCGTTCGGCAATTCGTTCGTCATCGGTAAAGCATGCACCCCCATCACCAAAACATCCCAGATTCTTGGTCGGGAAAAAAGAGGTACAGCCAATATGGCCAATGGTACCCACTTTAATTTCATCAGTAAATAATTTATTTAAGTTATTGGTCTGATGGAACTCGCATGGTTGATTGTTTAGATTCTCTTTTGAGGCTATCGTTGCCATGCTCGTTTCATTCCCATTCATAAAACAGGAAGCTCCGAGACTTTGAGCGGCATCTTCAATCACGAAAAGATTGTGAAGCCGCGCAATCTCCATAATTTCACTCATGGCGGCAGGTTGACCAAACAGATGAACCGGAAGAAGAACCCGGGTTCGCCCGGTTATTGCATCCCGGACTGCATCCGGATCGATATTTAAAGTATCCGGATTAATATCCACCAAAACCGGACGAAGTCCTAACAGGGCAATAACCTCAACCGTGGAAATAAATGAAAAAGAGGTGGTAATCACCTCATCACCGGGAGAAAGCTCCAACGCCATCAACGCAGCCTGCAGAGCGTCTGTCCCGTTGGCACAGGGAATAACGTACCCGGTCCCAAGGTACCCGGCAAGTGCATTGCTAAAACTTTTCACAACACTCCCGTTGATATAATCTCCACGTGTCAGCACCCCGCTCATAGCTTCATCAATTCCGGGCTTCAGGCGCTGATACTGACTTGTAAGATCAACCATCGGTATATCTCTCTGTTCTTTGACCATTGTTAACTTGCAAAATTTTAAAACCCGTAATTAATGCCGAATTTACCGCTCAAACCATTATGATTCAAAAAAGGAGGCAAATATTTTTCCCGGTCGGCCCCACTGATATCCCGGTGGATTACCGAAAAATAGACATATCCATCGTTGATGATCTGCCAACTGCCTTTGAACTCAGTTTTCTGCATCTCCCACCTTACCTCGTCCATGAACGGCAGGCCCCACCGGGGTTCATCGCTGTTTATTTCAGAATAATCCGATTCGGTACCTCCTTTTATTATCTCCTGATAATCTTTTCCCTTTCGGGCCAGCAAGTGTGACAACTCCAATCGCACACCGCGAACAGGCCGGTACTTCAAACTCAGGAAGATCTCGTCGCTGTTATCCTTCAGATAATGCCCCATATTGTAACGATTGCTTTCCCAGGTTGTTGTGGGAATTTTATGTTGATACACCATTGGATTACTGCGCGTATATTCAACAGTAAGAGCTGTGCCATCCACAATATTAGTAAGCCGGGCACCCGCTTTCAAACTTATATAATTGGATTGCTGTTCTTTATCAAACATCCGGTTCGTAGATATCTCATCCACAAAAAAGGTAGAATAAAGATGAAGGTTACGAATCTGCCGACTGCTAATGCCAAAAAACATCTGTGCATTTTGCCCCACCTCATTTGAAGCACCATTGTAGGTGTGATCCACCGACTTGTAAAACATCACCGGATTCAAAAATGCCGGATTCACATTGGTATCGGCATAAACAATGCTGTTTCCGGCAGAAATATACAATCCTGCCAGAGGACGAACAGTTATCAAATTGGCTGCCACATACTTGTTGGCAAAAACCTCCCTCGTTCCATCATAATAATTGAACGATTCTGCGCTATCCACCACTTCCGATACCAGCCAACCATGCATATAATCGAGCTGAACCCAGGGCAACGGACTTAGAGTGAGCGAAAAATAAGCATGCGAAGGGGTGTTGCCGGAAAAAATATTAGTCCCGTTGTATCCATACCCCCACTGATAAGAGTTTTTATGAAGACCGGCCGTACCCCACTTCCATGACCAGGTAATGCCGCCTCTGGCTTCACTATAATCACCGCTGTCATCATCGCTTTTATATACAGCTCCCCTTCGGGAGACCAAAAAGTCCGTTCCTCCTAATAACTCCGACTCATGATTGTCACGCAAAGAAGCATAAAATCCAAAGTGCTCACCAATAGTTCCATGCAACTCGCCCCCGTTAAAACGATGCCAGGCCAAATCGCCCCCGGATGACAGCACCTCAAGTCCCAGAACAGGGTTAACAGTCACCTGAAAAAGAGAATCGGAATAATAAAAAAGATCAAAACGTTTGTTTTCAGGTTTGGTCCGGGTTTGTTCCTTTTGATAGTCCCGCAAATAGAAAGCGATCTCCTTTTTAATCCTTGCGGGTAAGCCATCATGCTCCGATGCCTCCACCAGCCGGTCAGATATGAACTTTCGTCCGTAAGGTCTGGCAATGGTATTGATATCGATAACCCCCAGGTCAGCCAGTTCATCCAACAATTCATAAATCTCATAATTATCGATGTGTACGGGGACCTGTTGCCCATGAAGATTCTCAAAAGGCAGAACCACCCGAAGAAAAAGGACAGAAATAAAAATCAACCTTCCCGTTCGTTTCAGCATAACTTATTTTTTTCAAAAACATTCAACATTCTGTTGCCCACCACCTGCAAAGTGGCATTTTCATGAAACCAACGAATGCCGGCTTCTGCAATTTTCTGCATCCGGTCAGGATTGTGAAGCAGGCTCTCTATTGTTTGCTCCAGATCCTCGGGGTTGCAACTTACCAGTGGGATATCAGGATAGCATTTACGGGCCCACTCTTCCATCCGGCAAACAACCACACACCCGCGAGACAGCCCCTCTATGGCCAGCAGCCCGAAAGTATGGGTAAACTGATCAACCAGGATGTGGGCCTTCTCCAGATTCTCCAGAACTTCACTATTGGTCATTCTATCAGACAAGTACCGAATCTTAAACTTTCCATTCAGCGATGCTATGGCTGCTTCCACATATCGCGTCCCTTTAAGCTCCTGATGAGACGGAAAGTGCATAATGCCCCAGGGACCTCCATCCCGGTAGCGCTGCAGGTCAACCGGTTGTTTCGGAGCATCTGTCATCAGCCACATCGGGAGTGCCTTTTCAGGATTTTTTAAAAATCCTGAAGTATTTGGCCGGGAAAAAATAAAATCAGCTTTCTCCTCAAAATATTCTATCTTACTTCTTTTCAGTTTTGGCTCATGGCACAGACAATACTGCTGTTTAGCCACATCGTTACAATACCAGCAATCGCTGTACTTCATGGTATTCAGGGTGTCATACGGATCTCTCTCTGCACACCCCGGAAAGAAAAAAGCAATCTTCTTTCGAAAAAATTTCAACACCGCAAGATCCCGGTGATTCTCAAAAAATGTAATGGGTGAAATGAAATAAAACAAGTCGTAACGAAACAATACCGTCAGGAAAAACCAGAACCGGATCATTGCATTCAAGGGTCTCAAAACAAAGCGGTTATTTATCAGTTTTACAAAACCTTTTCGCTTCAAAGATCGAAACTGACTCACTGTCTTATCCGTGGGATACCCGAATTCATGAGCCCGGTAACAGTAACTAACAGCCCTCACTCCAGCACTTCTGAGTGCCCGGGCAATGTAATGTGCATTACCGGCGGTATTTCCAGGACCTACAAAAACCCTGAGTTTACTCGTATGTAATTTTCCCTTTCCTGTACTCATCAACTAAATCTTCCATTTTTGTAAATTCCAGCTTCCTGTCCAGAATTTTTTGCAACAGTGTTTCAGCCCCTTTTCCCGGGTTTCTATATCCTGCAAGATGCTCCGGATCCTGATAAAAACGTTTGGCTCCGAGATATCTTTCAAGCGTTTCCGTATTCAAAAAAATATGTATTGGATGAAACGTCATAATGTTTAATCCGTTATTGAAATCAAGTCCTGCTTCCGAAAAATCCTTTCCGTAAGAGAAATGCAGATAATCTTCCCAGTTAAAAGGGATGCGCAGCATATCATTCCATAAAGGTAGCGTCTCTAACCGGCGACTGTAGGGCAAACACACATTACTCTCATAATCGAAGCCCATTTCGGAAAACAGCTCAACCAAAACATTACTTACCAGGGATGAATGGGAACGAATGCCCCGGGCCTGGGGAAATGCTTCTTTTAATCGTCTCACAACGTCCTCTGGATTTCCGTTGTTTTTTTTTGAACCGTTCAGTAATGGGTTAAAATTAGGATGGATTCCTATTTCGAACTGATTTCTGTCAAGCCCGTTCAACAATCCGGTGGCATGAGTGGCAAAAATTGTACATGGAACCCCCGCTTTCGACAAAAGCTCCAACGTATATTCCAGCACCTTATCCGGTACCCAGTCAATGTCGATTGTAATAACAGTTCTCATATCACATCCTCTTTACCCATATTCGTATTTTTTCTATCCTATAGAATTTATCCAAATATCCTCAGCCACCATTCAAAACTCAACAACGACCAGATAAGTAACCGGCGGTTCTCTTTGCCTTCAAGGTGATCGGTCATCAGTTTTTGAGCCACATCCGCATCAATGTATTCATACAATCGGGCATTCTTATCAAATAACAAACGTCGGATATAATCCACGCTTTCTCCCTTAAACCAACTTGCATCGGGTGCTGAAAATCCCTGCTTGCGGCCGTTACAATAATCTTCCGGCACATAGCGCTGCAACATTTGGCGCAACAGGATTTTACCATCCGTAGTGGTTGATTTGAACTGAAAAGCCTTGCCTGTCAAGTCATTTTCATTGATTCTGTTTCCATTTTTCCAGTCACGAAGTTTCAGTTCCACAGGCACTTTCATGGCAAAATCTACCAGGTCATTATCCAGAAAGGGAAGACGCGTTTCCAGACCGTGAGCCATACTTAGTTTATCTTCCACCAGCAATAATCCATGCAGAAAGGTCTTACTTTCAAAATAAAGGGAACTGTTGATGTAAGCTTTCGGATCAGCAACATCAGAATGACCTTCATCCAGCAAATCTTTAAATACCCTGGCCGGTCGGTCATAATCAATCAGCGGACGAATCCGACCATTAAAAAATGAGTCGCGAAATTGGTCCGGCACAAGTCGCTGCCAGTATTTAAAGTATTGATCGGCAAAACCGTTGCTGTAGCCGTTGACAGTATTGTGATAATATCGCCACGGATAACCGGCAAACAGTTCATCACCTCCGGCCCCCGAAAGACAAACTTTCACAAAACGTCCGGCCAGGCGCGAAACATAATAATTGGGATAAGACTGCCCTACCCGCAGATCTTCCAGATGGCTGATAAGTCCTGGCATCACCCGCTCCATATCACCCGCTTTGAGGACGACTTCATAATGCTCAGTCTTGTACAAATTAGAAAGATATTCGGAACGCTCCCTTTCATCAAAATTGAGCTCCAGACCCGATGCCGAGGATAAATCAAAGCCCGCGGTGAATGATTTAAGGTTATTGAACTTTCGTGAAGCCACACAGGTAATGCCTCCACTATCCATTCCTCCGCTCAGATAAGCGCCAACTTCCACATCAGAAACCAGCTGACGCTCAACAGCCTGTTCGAAGAGCCTGTGTAATTCAGTCTCCGCTTCGGTTTGTGACATGGACAAAGGGTTGAAATTAAAATCCCAGTATTTTTGTTTTTCAGGAGTTGAATTTCCTTTCCGAACCTCCATGAAGTGACCTGCAGGCAAGAGTTTCACTCCCTCAAAAAGCGTCAGATCACTAAAGATATTCTGAAAAGAAAAGTATTCCGTCAAGGCATCAGCAGAAACTTTAAACCGATAAGCCGGATGTTGCTGGATGGCTTTAATCTCTGAGCCGAAGAGAAAAACCTCCGGATGGTCAAAATAATAGAGGGGTTTAATTCCATACCGATCACGGCCCAGTAACAATCGCTGTTCCTGAACAAACCAGGCTGCAAAGGCAAACATACCGTTGAACTTCAGAATGGCTTCCTTCCCCCAGCAGTGAAGCGCATTGAGCACAACCTCCGTATCTGAACGTCCCTGAAACCGGTAACCTTCAGTTTTCAATTCTTCTCTGATCTCCCGATGGTTGTAAATTTCTCCGTTGTAGGATAGTACCAGTTGGCCGTCACGGCTGACCATCGGTTGATGTCCGGCCACTGACAAATCAAGCACTGCCAGTCGCCGATGCCCCGTTCCGTAGGCACCGGAATTCCATACACCTTCTCCATCGGGACCTCTGTGAGCGAGCACCCTCGTCATCTTTTGGCAAAGCTCCTCAGATACCGGTTCATCGTTATGGTTCAAGATTCCTGTTATTCCACACATAATGTCAGTTTTTGCACCACTTCGGTTTGCCCGGCGCTGGTCATTGAATGAAACATTGGCAACACAAGCGTTTCCTCCCATGCCCTGATGCTTCCGGGATATTGGCCACGCAAACGAACTCCCAGCTGCTGAAAAGCAGGATGCTGGTGCAATGCATACGTTCCAATCTGGACCTCAATTCCCTCTGCTCTCATTTGCCGCATCACTCTGTCACGATCAGGTACAAACACGGCAAAACTTTGATATGAATGCATACCGTTCCCTGTTGTTTCGGGAATTCTTATCTTTTGGTTTCCGTGAAGCAGCTTACGATAGTTTTCCGCAAGCAGCATACGTTCATTCAGCAAGTCATCAATCTTCTCCATCTGGGCCAGCCCCACTGCGGCAAGGAGGTTACTCATTTTGTAATTGGTGCCGGTATCCTGAAAGACCATTTCCTCACGGCCCACAGACTTCCCCATCCCGAAATGCTTGTACTGATGCATTGCTTCGGCCCATTGCGCATTTTGAGTGGTGACCATCCCACCCTCACCTGTGGTAATAAACTTACGGGGATGAAAACTAAAAACCGTCATATCACTCCATCCACCTGTTTTTCGCCCTTTAAAAGAACTTCCCAGGGCACAGGCAGCATCTTCAATAATCAAAAGTCCATACCGCTCTTTTGCCATCATCAGCCTGTCAAAATCCAACGGATTCCCGAACAAAGAAACCGGAATAACAGCTTTGGTATTTGCAGATACAGCCTCTTCCATTTTATCATAATCCATCAAGAGCGTCTGCGGATCCACATCCACAATTACCGGAACGGCACCCACAATTTTAACAGCATTGGCGGTGGCAGGATAAGTATAGTCCGGAACAATCACCTCATCACCTGCACCAATACCGGCCACCCGTAAAGCCGTCTCAATTCCGGTGGTACATGAAGTAAAAGCAATGGCATGAGGGACCCCGATGTAGGAAGCAACCGACTCTTCAAACTGACGTGTCACAGGTCCTTCTGTAAGAAAACCTGAATCAAGAACTTCATCAACCAGCTCCTTGACGCGGTCGTTTATAAAGGGTTTTATCAGTGGTATTCTGTAACTCATTTAATTCACTTCCTTTCTTGATAATTCATCATAATTTTGGAGAACTTCATTAACCACGAAAGCGGTCACATCCTCATGATCTTCCAACAGCTTCTCGGCCTGTCGTCCGCTATTGGTTTTGGTGCCCGGACGGCTCAGCAGCATTGCTGCACTTTTAAGTGCCAGATCCTGTTCCTTTTCAGATGTCCTAAAATTCAATACCAATCCGTACTTTTCTTCCAGATATGTAAGATTTCCCAACTTAAAATCGGCAAGATAAATTGCAGGTGTTCCAAGAATGGCAGCCTCTGTAGCCATGGTGGCTCCCTCGCCCACCAACAGGGTGGCATAAAAAAGCAAATCGTGGATACGAGCAGAGGGCAGCCTCAGCCTCAGTGGCTCAAGCTCCTCAGGCAAAGGACCTTCCGAACTGATAAACACCCGGCCATACTTCTGAAGAGTGTTCACTAATTTAATTTTGCCTCTGAGGGAAAACCCTTGCTTACCCCTGTCGTGAACAGCTGACCAACCAACAAATCGAACAATTGCAAAAGGTTCATTCTCTTTGATATTCAGCAATTCCAACACTGATGCATCAGGCTCAAAATAGCGGGGATGCAGATAACTCAACTCCATTAATCCGTTAAACCGCTTATGTTCTGCACCCAGATAACGCGAAAAACAAACAGGTGTATAGACCTTTTTTGTGAATGGCCGGATAAAAAAACGGTATAAACCGGTTGTTTCAGTATCGGTAAACGTGATGTAAGGTTTCTTGAGCATCCGGGATGCAAATCCAGAATAAATGGTACTGAAATCCAGAAATAAATCCGGTTTAAATTTGCGGGCACGCAAATATTGTTGCCATGAAGTCTTAACCAGATAAAGAATTTTACCCAATGAAGTCCGGCCTCCTGCTCCGCGATCAACAAAGGGAATTTTGTAATGATTAAGCAGTTCCGTCACATGTTCCCGGTTACGGGCGGTGACCATAAACCGATGGCCTTTTCCCTCCATAATACGGATGAAATTCCTGAAATAATGAACGTGAGCCGGGTGTCCTATATCGAGAAATATCCTCATACACTACAATATTTTCTGTAAAAACAGATTCGGACCTGCTTATACCAACGATAAAAGAAGCGTCTGAAATTCCAGAGGCCCCATTTATGCACATAGATGTACCGGCCGGTTTCGCGGATGGTTCCCCCATAGGATTTTTTATATTGACGGCTTCGGAAATCTCTGCCGGGACGCCCGGCGTTGCCCAAATTCAGTAACTGAATCCCCTCGGTTTCCAATTCCTGAATTATCTGCCAGACAAAACCATCATACATCCATTCCGAGTCGGGCTTCAGGCAGTGTCCCTCCATCCAGAAAAAGGCTCTTTTCTGAAATTTCATAACCACCACCACTGCCCTCAACTCTTCTTCTACTTCAAATCCTTTAATGGCAGCATAAGGTTTTATCATCTCCAGTTCATCCAAAAACCGGAACAGAGAACGATGTGGTACGGGAAGTCCTTTTTTACCAATGGCAAAACGAAGAACTCTCCAGGCATTGGTCATATCTCTTGTCCCGTGCAAATCCCGAATAAGGCCGGACACCTGAGACATTTTATTGATATTCTCCCTTCTTTCAGGAGAGAGAGAATCCCATAAAACACCGGATTTCCTGTTCATTTCAATAATTACCGAAAGCAGGGACTCATAATAAAACCCGGCATCTTCAAATACGGGTTTCAACGAAAGCCCAAGTTTCAGATTTCTTATTTCTGTAAAGATTGCCTTATGCCCAAATTCTTTTACGAGGCACTCCAGAATGATCTCAAGCACATCTCTGTTGTCGTTAGCCACCAATGGTCCGCCAATTATCATTTGACGTCTTGTCAGCCAGGAGAATGGGAATGTCGCACTTCTAAAATTGGCACCAATCATTAACCCGACCAATAAAGGACCATCAAATGCAAAAATGGCAATCGGATGCTGCAGGCTGGTCAATTGATGCAACTCATACATCCAGGGCATCTGAAAAATGCTCCCGTCCGGATGATTGTTCACAAAATCAGCCCAAACCTTACGATCTATCTTTGCAATATCTGTTACTACTCTCAGTGCCATCCTGGTACCTTTATCTGATTTTTGCTGTTCTTCCGTGCGTGGTCAGTGAAACCGCCAGATATTCATTCATTAATCTGGCAGAAATACGATCAATATCCAGTTGACCGATTACCGCACGACCGTTAATTCTTTTCCCCCTGCCAATTACTCTCCGTATTGCGTCAGCAAGTTCATGTGCTTCGGGGGCAACCACCTCACAACCGTCCACCTGCTGCAACCACATTTCCACGTCGCCCACGGGCGTTGAGACCACCGGAACATTACAAGCCAATGCCTCCTTTACCACATTGGGTGAGCCTTCCCATCGGGAAGTCACCAAAACCACCTCTGCCGAATTGTAAAACCAGGGCATTTGTCTGGTGGGAACATCGTATATAATTTTCAGCTCAACCTGTTCCGGAACCAGCAATTTCGAGGTATCAAGAGCCAGTTTTACATTTTTAACCTCCCGATCCGGATTGGCCGGCCACAAAACAACTTTTCTACAAGAACATCCCATCTTGATTCGGGCTTCTTCACGTGGAATTTCCCGAAATATGGTCAAATCCACTCCGTTGGGAATTACCTTCACACTTCTGACGCCCAGCCGATTTGCCATCTGTTGACTTTTAACAATGACACAAGGCCAGAAAAATGCAGAGAAAAACCTTCCCAGCCACAACAACCAAAGGGGGCCGAACACATCACTTCCCATGAGCGAAACCACCAATGACCGGGCCCCTGCCAAACTGGCTACCACAGCACTCAGTCCGTAATGTGCATGAATTACCTCAAACTCGTGTTGCTTTAGAAACCTTCTCAACCGAAAAATTTCCTTTACATAACCGGCAAACCCTCCCTTTTCAAGTTGAAAAAAAGAGACTCTTACACCTCTTTTTTTTAATCCTCTGGATTGCTCTGCCACGACTTCAGTGCACCTCCCCTTTCGCACGGCACTACAAACAAAAAGCACCCTCCCGGTAAAAAGATTTGCGGCTACATCCATTCTATTCGGTTTATCCGGTTCCGGAAAGGAAAAATCCGGTTGTTACGGCAATTAAATTTAAGGAATTCAAAGGCCTCGTGCAGAGAAGACTGGTCAGTGACTATAAGTATTTGACCAATTAAAGATTTTTGTATATAAGTGCCAGCAATAAAAAGGGATTTGGATATTTTTTGCATATTTGAACCTGAGGATTTCTAATTTATAACCGTCAGTAAAATAAAGCACATGGGAACCAACGGAAAAGTCACCACTCCTAAAGAAAAGAGCAGTAGTTTTCTTGATTGGATAGAACGAATGGGTAACAAACTGCCCCATCCGTTCTGGATGTTTGTATGGATTACTCTTTTTATTGTCTTCATCAGTTTCATCACCTCATTTTTCGGAGTTCAGGCCACCGACCCTGCAACCGGGGAAATTGTAAAGGCCCAGAACCTGATTTCGGGAGATGGTTTACGACGATTCCTTGAGGAGATGGTTACGAATTTTGCCCACTTTGCCCCCTTGGGACTGGTGCTGGTAATGCTGATGGGCGTTTCCGTTGCCGAAAAAAGCGGACTTCTCTCAGTGGTGATGCGAAACCTGGCTTTCTCCGTTCCCCGTAAGGTAGTGCTTCCCGTGATTTTTATTATCGGAGCATGTGGCAACATCGGATCTGATGCAGGCGTGGTCATTGTCCCCCCAATTGCCGCACTTATCTTCAGCCAGATGGGCCTCCACCCCATTGCCGGTCTGGTGGCAGGATATGCCGGAGCAACAGCAGGATTCACGGCCAACTTCTTCATTGCCGGGACAGATGTTTTGTTGGCAGGAATCAGCTCCGAAGTAACATCAAAACTTCCGGGCGTGGGCGAAGTCAGTGCAACAGCCAACTGGTATTTCATGATTGTATCCACCATTTTGCTTGGCGTGGGCGGGGCATTCGTGGTCACCCGTTACACCATCCCAAGAACCAGGCGTTTCTCCATGGGCAACAAAGAAGAAATTGATGTTCCGGATACGCACACATTGACCACGGAAGAAAGACGAGGACTGAAACATGCCGGCATTGCAGCCATCATTATCATCGCCATTATTTCATTACTCACCATTCCCGCCTGGGGACCACTAAGAAATCAGGAAACGGGAGGCATCGTGCCATCCCCGTTCTTACGAGGTCTGGTTCCCATTCTCTTTTTCCTTTTCGCCATACCCGGATATTTTTATGGCAAAGCCACCGGCAGCATAAAGCACCCCGACGATGTAATCAATTTCATGGGCGAGGGAATGAAAAACCTATCGGGCTATATCGTCCTGATGTTGGTTGTTGCACAGTTCATCAATCTCTTTAACTGGTCGCGACTCGACACCATTCTGGCCATTCACGGAGCTGATTTTCTTCAGTCAAGCGGACTTACCGGTCCCTTTATGTTCACGCTTTTTATGACCCTGGTGGCCATCATCAACATTTTTATCGGAAGTGGCTCGGCCAAATGGGCCATTTTTGCCCCGATTTTCATCCCCATGCTTGCTCAATTGGGATTCTCACCTGCCTTTGTACAACTGATGTATCGGGTCGGTGACAGCATCACCAATTCCATCAGCCCGCTTTACGTCTATTTCCCGCTATTAATCGGTTGGATCCGGCAATACGACAAGAAAGTAGGTATAGGCACGGTTATTTCACTTTTATTGCCCTATGCCATCGTATTGTTTCTGATGTGGCTGGCACTTCTGTTTGTCTGGTTTTGGCTTGATCTACCCATTGGTGTGGGAGAAGGGATTTACCTATAACCCGACTAAAAGATTCGGGTTCCGAAGATAAATTTATCTTTCCACCAGGAGTTATCGAGCGAAGTTATGGTAACTCCCCGACTGGAGGAGGCGTGTAAAAACTGATTGTCTCCCAGATAAATCCCCGAATGAGTAATGTAATTGGAAGTTCGGTAAGTACGAATAAAAAAGACCAGATCGCCTTTTTTCAAACTGGCTTTATCAGTCAATATCTTGCCATACCTGGCTTGCTCCTCCGAATTGTGGGGAAGATTTATCCCATGAGTAGCAAAAGCGCGAACCAACAGCCCTGAGCAATCCATACATTTTGAAGTGGTTCCACCCATACAATGGGGAACCCCGATGTATTTTCGGGCTGTACGTATGACATCAGAAGCGCGAACATTCCCGGTATTCAGTTTTTTCTCCACACCTCCAGCGACAAACTGTTTAAAGGCCCGGTTACTGCCCGGCATCTCACTCATGTCGGTTGATGAAACAGGGTAAGACTGTTCGGCGCAGGAAGAAATAAGCGACAATACAACTATAAGTAAAACAACGGTTCGTTTTTGCATTAGTATTAAATTTTGTGATTAATTGATAAGAATTACAAATTTGAAAACGAATGAAACTGCTTCGCTCTCGCATAATATTTATCATTGGTGCCCGGTTGAAAAATGGAAATTGCTTCACTACGTTGGCAATGACAGCCCCCTGCCAAACCCTTTAAAACGGAGTCATTGCGAGCAAAGCGAAGCAATCTTCTTTATACATATATCTTCCATTATAGACCCTAAAGATTTTAACAAATTTAAGTTATCAAAGTTCCATGCATGTTCCAAATCCTTTGGCTCAGACCATTATAGATATAACATCTATTGTGCCAGAAAGTTATAAAGACAGGGATCCTCCGGGCCCAAATGCCTGGTTACCTCCGGCAATAATTTTTTTACCTTTGTGCCATCGAATGGTAATCCATCCGTTAAGTATAAAAACCATAAAACCTTCTTACGATGAAACTCAAGTATGGAATGAATCCATATCAGGATTTTGCTGAAATCATTGACAACTCCGGTGCTTTTAAAATTCTGAATGGCAACCCCAGCGTCATCAATGTGCTGGATGCGCTCAACTCCTGGCAACTGGTAAAAGAAACAGCCAAAACACTTGGTAAAGCCGCCGCCACCTCCTTCAAACATGTGACTCCTTCAGGAATGGCCATTTCAGGCACTCTTTCCGAAACAGAGAAACAAGCTTATCTCACCAAATCAGAACCATCCGAACTGGCAGCTGCATATGCGAGAGCAAGAGGGGCTGACCGGCTGGCATCATTTGGGGATTTCATCGCGCTGAGCGACACAGTGGATGCTGCAACTGCCAAAATGATAAAATCAGAAGTTTCTGATGGTGTGATTGCACCCGGATTTTCGGCCGAAGCACTGGAGATTCTTAAAACCAAGAAAAAAGGGGGTTATGTAATTTTCAGCATAGACCGGGATTATGAACCGGAAGATATTGAGTCAAGAGAAGTTTTCGGCATAACCATTCGCCAAAAACGAAATCAGCTGAAGGTTACTGATGAGTTGTTACAAGATATCCGCACAGAATCAGAACCGGTAACAGAGAAAATTGCCGCGGACATCAAACTGGGAATTCTCACATTGAAATACACCCAATCCAACTCCATTTGTGTGGTCAACAACGGGCAGGTAATTGGTATCGGATCCGGTCAGCAATCCAGAATTCTTTGCAGCGGGCTGGCACTCAACAAAGCCAATGTGTGGTGCCAGAAGATGAAACTCGACTATTCATTCCTGAAACAACACGAGGGACTCAAGCGCACAGAACTGGATCAGCTTATAGAACAAAAACGAGAAGAAGTATTTGCAGACAAGATTGTTCTTAACGATTTAGAGGGGTCATGCCTGATATCCGATGGATTCTTCCCTCAGAAAGACAACATCGAACTGGCTGCAAAATATGGGATTCAGTACATTGCATCGCCTGTCGGCTCCATCCGTGACCAGGAAATTATGGAAACAGCAAAAAAACATGGCATTACCTTTATCAATATAGGAGTCCGATTGTTTCATCACTAAACTAACCTGAACTATTCATAAATTATCTATTACAATGTTCAACTACCGGCTAAATACTGGCGTCCTCAATAAAATTGACTTAAAAATAAATTATTATTCCCTTCATCAATTTTCTTTGCGGTTGCCCGTATTTATTGGTGTTTGAACATCTCATGACGAAAACTTATGAATAGACTAGGCTAAAACATCTTACTTATGTGGATTAGAACACAGTGTAAACAACAACTGGTTAAAATCATCCGAATTACTGTTGAGAGAAACATAGGAAGTAAAAACAAAGCTGCTCTGGTAGGTCAGTTTGGTGATTCCTCTCTGTTTCAAAGTAACCAGACTGTTCTGGGCGAATACAAGACCAAAGAAGATGCTCTTGCAGAACTTACATCAATTCAGGAAGCGATTGCTAAAGGACAGGATTCAGTTTATCAGGTCAAATAATCAGGTTATTGTCTGAGGTGACCGGCAATATAGCCGGTCGTCCAGGCAGCCTGAAGGTTGTATCCACCGGTAATGGCATCAATGTCAAGCACCTCTCCTGCAAAATACAGATTGGGAGCCACTTTGCTTTGCATGGTTTTCATATTTACAGCCTTAAGCGAAACCCCGCCACAAGTCACAAATTCCTCCCGAAAGGTTGATTTCCCCTTTACCGGGTAAATATCGCGGATAAGAGTTTCAACCAGTTTGTTGACCTCTTTCTTTCCCAGTTGGCTCCACTTTTTGTCGGCAGGAATGCCCATTTTTTCAATGAGGAAAAGCCATAACCGTTCGGGAAGTGCAAATGGTCTGAAATTGTTCACCTGCTTACCCGGGTGCCGGGCAACGATTTCCTGCAGTTTGTTTGATACAATTTCGGGATTAGCTGCCCCCACCCAGTTCACATAAATATTGAAATCATAATTGTGTTCATGCAAATACCGGGCAGCAAAAGAAGAGAGCTTTAACACGGCCGGTCCGCTCATCCCCCAGTGAGTTATCAACAGCGGACCATCGGCACACAGCCTGCTTGCCTCCACCCCCACTTTAACATCCTCAACCACCAGCCCCATTAGGCGGGTGACCGGAGCTTCCGGCATATTAAAGGTAAATAGGGAAGGTACCGGAAATTCGATTCTATGCCCTAATTTTCCAAGCCACTGAAGTCCTTCCTCCCCCGGACTGCCACCGGTTGTAACAATTACTTTGTCAAAAGCCCAGTTACGGCCTTCATTCTTATGAAATTTTATTGACCACTTCTCCTTTTGAGGAACCAATTCAGAAACACCTGAAGAGGTATGAATCTCCACGCCCAGACGATTGGCTTCCCTTAGAAAACAATCAATGATCGCCTGCGAATCCTGTGCAGTGGGAAACACACATCCGTCGTCCTGGGTTACCAACGGGACACCACGCGACTCAAACCATTGCATAGCATCCAGGTTACTAAACTGATGAAAAAGTTTCTTCAGGCTATTCCCTCCACGCGGGTAGGCTTTAATCAAATCTGATATTTTCGGAACCGCATTGGTGACATTACATCGACCTCCACCGGATACTTTGACCTTCGACAACACTTTTGTCGATTTCTCAAAGATGAAAACCTTAGCTTCAGGATAATTCTCTTTAGCCGTCAACGCAGCAAAGAACCCCGCTGCTCCACCGCCTATAACTGCAATTTTCATTTCCACTTCTTTATTCTGTCAACAATGCTCGTAAAAAAAGGTGACGACAGTACAGCCGTCACCCAAAAACACGTCACTTCTTATTTCCCGTAACAGTGAAGTGCTTTTCTGAAAGTAAAGTTAACAAACTAATCCAACCATTTTTTATAAATTGCTATCTTTTGAACACCACACAGGAAAATACGTTTAAAGTATGTATATTCAATAGATCGTTAGATTTTTGGAGATTAGAGATTACAATAGATCGTTAGATTTTAGAAGTTAGAGATTAGATAAAATCGTAAGATATTGACATTCTGTATTTTATCAAAAACACTCATTTGAACTTAACGATTTAATCTCCAGAGCTTTGAAAAAGTTTAACGGACTATTGAGATTAGAAAAAACACATAAAACATATATCTTATGAAACTACACACCATCAGCCTTATACATGGCATCATCCTAATGATTTTTGGCATCTGGTCGCATTTGTGGCCGGAATCTCCATCCCCGACAGCACTGATTCCCGTTATCTTCGGAGCTTTTATCCTTGTATTGAACAAGGGAGTAAAAAACTATCGAAAAGGAATCTCCAATGCCGTAATGGTTCTCACATTCCTGATTCTTGCCGGACTGATATTCCCGCTAACCGGAGCACTTGAACGAGGAGACACACCGGCACTTGTGAGAGTACTTATTATGATGACTGCATCCCTCATCTCCCTGATTTTCTTTGTAAAAAGATTCATCAACGACAGAATCAGAGATGATAAAAAACCGGAATTCTAAAATTCCAATGTTTGTCCGGTTTTATTCTTTAAACCATGCAGAATTCCCAGCCAATAATAATAAAAAAGGCCGGGAATTTTTTTTCGCATTGCCCGGATAAACGTAACCGGAATACTCAAGGTTTCCCTTAACAGGAATTGTATCAATCCGAACCTGAGGCGGTATTCCTTAAAATAGAGCACTTTATTTCTTTTCAGGTAATAATATTCACGACAGAGACTCTTGGGGTTCCGGGTATCCCAGTCGTGAAAATGCCAGACCACTGCTTTGCGGGTGACCATGGCAAGCCGGTTTTGTTGCGAAAAACGATAAAAAAAGTCACGCTCTTCCCCATAGAGAAATAACCGTTCATTAAACAAATGTATGTCACTGAATATTTCGGTCCTTACCATCATGGCCACCCCCGAAAGGTAATCCACATCGGCAGATACAGGCAGCTGCTTTCCGGATTTGATTCTTTTTCCAGAGTCTGGCGCATGCTTCTTTGCCGTTTTAAAGTTCATAAACAACCTGTAGTTCTGAACAATCGCGGAACGCTCTTTCTTTTTCCCATAATAAATTAGCGGGCCGCAAGCGTCCACTCCCGGCAACCGCGACATATGCAGATACATATATTTAAGGAAATCCTTATGCAATTCCACATCCGAATTGAGAACTAAAACATAGGGGGCTCTCATTTGGAGCGTTCGCTTCAACAAAAAATTATGCGCACGTCCAAATCCGATGTTTCCAACTCCCTGTATCAGCTCTGCATCAGGAAACAACTCACCAAACATTTTTGCTGACTCCTGCCCTGCTCCATTATCAATGGCCAAAACATGAAAGTCGGTAAACGTCTGCTTCTTCAGGGATTTTGCTAGTCCCGGCAAGAACACGGAATCGTTGTAGAATACCAGTTGTATAATGATTTTTGGGTGCTTCATAACAGAAACAATATTATCTAGTGTTTGTCCATAAAGTACCATTTATTGCGTTACGCTTGCCCGAAAATTACTCATTTAATCAAGTAAACTGCGTATTTTAGGGCTTGCGCCACCGCTAAAGCTTTAGGCGGCACGCGGTCGCAAGCCCCCGAAGAAAAATCGGGGCAGGCTTTGTAACTGGCACTTTCTTGACAAACACATGACCAGAAACAAATTTTGCTTAGTTTATCGACGGGCAATATCTATACTTTACGAACCCGGTAAATCAACGCTGCAAGAATTCCTGCATACAGGTTTATCAGCAACGTTCCGGTAGTAAGTTCATTGAACAAATAGTTGGGCTTGAAAAAAAAGGTTTTTACCATCCAGCCGAACACCACAAAAAAGAGAGCTATGTCAAGTTCATTGAGTTTTGAGATCTTCCTTTTTATCTCCCTGAAAGCAACCACGGTATATCGCCACATCTGAAAATACAACAAGCTGTATATCCCCAGACCTACCGCGCCATACATGGCCAAATGGCCGGTTACCGGAAGATCTGTCACCTCATAGTCGGATGGATGAAAACGTAACGAAAAAAATTCGGAAAACCCGGCCCCGGTGCCGAACCATGGTCGCTGACTGATCATGGCCATGTGGGCCGGCCACTGATTGACCAAACGGCCCTCAACGATTCCGCTGGTGTATGCATCGCCTGTTATGAACAGCCACAAGTCGGCAATCTGCCGCCAGACAAGCGAGGGATATTCAGGGAATACCGCCCACATGAGCAATAAAAGTCCCATAGCAGGTACTAAAAGGACCGACATCACGCCCTGAAAAGAGGTTCTGTAAAAGCGATGATACAAAAAGAGTGAAGCCACTGCCAGACCTGCCACATTTATATAACTGCTTTTTGTGAGCGAAAGCATTACTGCCAGCAACATCAACAAAGTTGCTATAAAAAGATAATTTCTATATCGATAGACGACCTTGCGGGCTAAAACAAAAAACGATAGCGGCACCAACATATCGGAAAGCCCTGAACTAAACATCAGATAACGCAAGATACCGGTGCCTCTGTAACGCTCAGCCTGCCACAAGGGTAACAGCTCCACTCCTGAAACCACTGACACAAAGTACATCAAATAAACAATCACGGAGGTGATGACTAAAACATTCACCAACACCGACAGATTTCTGCGGGCCATCACAAACACAGGAATTATCAACAAAAAACCAAAAACAGTCATTCGCTCCCGCACAAGCACATATCGAACCACATACTCCCATCCTCTTCCGGGTTGCCAGTATCCAAAAACAAAAACATGATAAAGGAAGAAAAGCAACTGCACTCCGAGTAAAATCAGGAATGGCCTAAATGCAAGAAGTCCTCTCTTATCCACATCCGGAACCAGAAAAGGGATGAATGCCAATACAAAAAGAAAGTCACGATAATAAAACCCGCCAAGCGCCTCCTTACCAAAAAAAACTGTCAGATGCCCGGTGGGATCAAAAAGAAGTACCACAACGGCCCAGAAGAAATAATCCGGCCAGCGCCGGGCTGTAATAAACCCGACACTTCCCAAAGCAAGCATCATCAATACCAGTAAAAAAAGACTCATTTATGAGATGATTTTAATCTTTCAAAAACAACCAGGAGGTCCCTCCGATTGAGCAATTTAAGCAAAAATGCCAGTGCAATCACAACAAAAAGTAAGATTAATCTCCCCATAAAACCGACAACCTCAGGCCAAAAGACTACGAATACGGATATGATCAGTCCTGAAAAAAACAGCAACAATATGCGGGCAAACGGGTATTTAAGAGGGAAATAACGAGCTGCCACCTGCACTTTTATCTGCCAGTAAATCACAAAAGAGATCAGTGTGGCCAATCCCGCCCCAACAAATCCCCAACGGGGAACCAGCAAGAAATTCAGCACTATATTCAGCAAAGCAGTCACCCCGGTAATCCATGCAAAATGCCAGGTCTTTTCGGCCAGGGAAATTCCCGGCCCCATGGTCTGATACGACTGGGCGGCGATGTAAGAAAAAACCAGAAACGGCACAACCCGGGACCCCGCGGCATAATCAGGCGTGGCCACAAATGGAATCAAGGAGTCGGAAAAGAGAGACAAAAAGGTGGCAAGAATAACGCTTCCTGCCAGATACAACACATAAATATCAACCGCCATTTTTCTGGTATGGGGTTTGAGTTCATTCTTTTCGGAATAATAGGATTGATAAAAAAGAACACCAAAACTCATTTGAACCGCCATATTAATAAGCAAAACAGGTTGAGAAAAGATGGCTCCGATGGAATAATACCCAACCTCATTCAAATCGTGATAATAAAGTAAAAAGAAACGATCACTGCTATTGTAAATCCAGGCTGCCAGTCCGGCCCAAATCAGAGGAAACCCGTATTTCAACAGCTTCCGGGCCCAGCTTAAAGAAAAGCAAAAGGTGTATTTCCGGAAATTAAACACCCCGAATGCCAAAACCACCACCAGCAGACTACTCCCTACGCGAGCCCACATGGCCCCTTCCACTCCGTATTTGAGTACAATAACCAATGTGATTCCCGATCCTATATTGGCCAGCGATTTCACCAATGTCATCAGGTTGTAACGCCAGGGCTGACGAAAATACCGAAAAAGATGGGATTGCTCGCTCATCATCAGATTTACCGGCACCAGAAGGCAAAGCAATACTACCAGAAAACCGTGTTCGGGAGTATCAAACAACAGACGGGACAATGATTCGCGGAAGAAAATTACAGGAATGAGCACCGGAAAGGAGAGCAACCGGAGAAAAAATGCAGTGGAAAGCACATTGCCTTTTTCATGCTCATCAGCCTTAAAAAAATAAAACCCATTGGCAGACTCCAGCCCTGCCGATAGCACTCCACCAATAAGCGCTGCTGCAGTTCCAAGCGTCTCAAGCATCCCAAACTCCCCCACACTCAGAGCTCTCGTGTAAAAAGGCAACAAGAGCAGGCCGATAAACTTTTTAAGACCATTTCCCAGTCCATAAACCAATGAGTCTTTTATGAAAGCTTTTTTGCTGCCCATAAAACAATCATTTACTCCGGGCACCCCGAAAAAGGATATTCCGAAGGGCTTTAAAAAAATAGATAAAATCGGTACGAAGCGGTGCCCGGTGCCATTGACGAACATATCGCACTTCTGAGGCCTGAATCTCCTCAAGCGTTTCCGGCATATCGGCATAAAAGGGCGGAATCAGACCAGGCTTCACAGAAGTCCTGATTTTGACCACTTCAGAATCATAAAGTGACAGATATTGCGGGCTGACGGGACGCACACCTACCAATTTCATATCCCCTCTTAAAACATTGTAGATCATAGGCAATTCATCAATCCAGTAGCGGCGGACAAATGCACCCAGAAGTGTTACGCGCCTGTCGTCCTTAAATTTCCCACCTTTACAGAGATGATTCCTCCTATAAATATGCTCCTGCAAATATTCACTAAAGGCCACCATTGTACGGAATTTAAAAACACGAATCGATTTTCCGTCTTTTCCAACTCTGTTAAGTTTCAGAAGGAAGCCATAATCTTCACGCACTTCAGCAGGCGGTTCGGCCACCTTGCGGACCACCAGATAATGGCGTCCGTGTATTACCTCATCGACCTCCGTCTCAAAGCCACAATAGGCCAACCGGCCCAACATTTCGTAAAAAGAAACAGGTTTATTCCTGCGCAACGACGAAGCGTTAAGCAACCAACGTGCCGCATTGATTCCGGGCATTACTCTCTTTGTCAGATAATCAAAAAAATAATGAACCTGCCCAAGAATCGAAGGCGAGGTTCTGTAAATCCGATGACGCCGAAGCCGGGTTGTCTCCAGGCAACAAACAAAACACCCATCCACTTCAAGCTTCCGGTTCACTGCGCATAAAAAGCCGCATAGACCGTTGACACTATTAAGATTCTGAAGATTTACAATAAACCTATAGTTTTGCCTTGGCTGAACGGCAATGTTAAAAGCCTGTGAAGTTGAAACGACCAATGAATCAAAAGAGGCAGGATTCCCAAACCTGGAAATAAAACGTGACACAGATCCACCGGAGTTTTCAGCCACAATGGTCTGAACATCCACCTCCTTTTTATGGACTTTCATGGATGCAGGTGCAATTGAAACCACAGAATTTTTGTAAACGTAGAACATACCTGCTTCTTTATGATTTGTCAATTCCCTCTTCAACTCGCCATTCAATTAAGGCCTCCAGACCGTCTTCCAACGTATATTCGGCCATAAAACCAAGCAAATCGGAAGCTTTACGAGTATCCCCGATGCGATTTTTCACCAAACGACGGTTGTCATCTTCGGAATAAGGTTTGTACTCGACCTTTAAATCCGATTCTTTCAGGCGCAGAATGGTATCACACAATTCCCGAACGGAAGTCTGCACTCCGGTTCCAACATTGAAAAACTCATCCGTCTCGTCGGAAGCCAGCGCAAGAACATTGGCCCGGGCCACATCACGTACATACACAAAATCATAAGCCTGAGAACCATCCCCGTTAATGATCGGAGGTTCATGTTGCGCAATCTTATTGAGCATGATGGGCACCACTCCGGAATAAACCGCATGCTGGTCCTGATTCGGCCCATATACATTCATATACCTCAACCCCACATAATTAAGCCCGTACCGATCAAAATAAGCCCGACACATGGCCTCTCCGGAGATTTTGGTGGCTCCGTAAAAGTTTTTGTTATTGAAAGGATGATCTTCCTCCATTGGAACCTGCACCGCATCTCCGTAAACCGAGGCCGAAGAAGAATAAACCAACCGCTTCACCCCATGACGCGCACATGCTTCAAGCACATTAAATGTACCCGCCACATTCACCTCAAATGCGGTACGCGGAAAATCACGACAGTGCAACAGCCACATCGCCGCCAAATGAATCACATAATCCATTCCCGCCACAGCCTTGTCAAGAATATCCGTATCACGAATGTCACCCCCAAATTCAAAAATCCTGCAACGTGTATCCCGAAGACTTTTCTCGATATTCTCCTGCTTCCCCCGAACAAAATTATCGTATATCACCACTTCGCCCACCGGGTATTTCAACAGTTCCTCCACCACAAAGCTGCCAATGAATCCGGCCCCTCCAATGACAAGAATTTTTTTATCGGTCAGTTTTTGGTTGATGTGTATCATAGATTGGTATTGGTTAAACAATCGTTATTCAACAGACGGGTTGAGGCTAGAGGTTAGAGGTTAGAGGCTATAGGTTGGAGGTTAGACAGTCCGGCATATTTGGCAGCATAGACAGAAAACCCAAATACCCTTGCATACAAATAACTACCCCCATGACTCCCAAAATTCATCCGTTTTATTAAGTTTTAAAATTTCGCGTTAAAAAGATTCACAAACCCGGGAAGCGGATCATCCAGCTCATCCACTCCATTCACAAAATCAAAAGAGAGCGGTTCCATAAACTCCTGAAAGGTCAACTTTCCGGTTTGCATTTTACGGATGCCATCAGCAATATCGCCCCAGGCAAGCCACCAACGTGGGCCAAATATTTGCTGCGGTTGTGCAGAAAGATCCTTCCCCATAGCGACTAAGAGCGCAAAATGATTAAAGTTGATCCCACAATGAGTTGCCAGTGATTGTGTTTTATACAGTCGTGGATTGAGCTCCAGCAACAGCAATTTTTCCTGACGACTGTCGTAAATGAACTCCAACTCACAACTGCCATGGTAATCCATGTAATCAAGATATTTCTTCGTTGCAGCAACCCCTTCAGGACACGGCTCACTCACCGACAGCGCAGTACTTCCAAAAGTCCGGGTTGCCCTGATGCGGCGGGAAGAAAATACAATGGAATGCCCCGTTTGCCTATCCCGAAATGCTCCGATGCTGAACATCTTTTCACCGCCCTCATCACTGACCTTTTGCTGAACAATTAACGGAATGTCCTTCTCCCCTTTTAATACAGTTTCCAATTCCTGTCGCGAAAAAACCTCAACCGCCTGAATGCCCTTTCTGGCAAACAATTTTTTACCACGCTGCTCTTTCACCAGCAGCGGAAAGGACAAACCGGATTCATCTATATCAAAAGCATCCTCTCCCTGATGGGTCTCAGGCATATCCACTCCGGCTTCACGGGCCAGTTGATACTGAACAAGTTTGTCCATTAGCCGCTGCTGAAGCAGATAATCCTGATTTAAAGCAAAAACCTCACTCAGTTTATCCAGGCCAAATTCAATCATTGAGTCCAGCAACCATTCGGCATCTCCCACAATAAGGACCGGGGTTTTTCCACAAGACCGGATTATTTTTCCCGTATCAAAAACAAAAGACCAAAACTTCCGGGGTTCTCTTTTGTAATCAGGCGAAAGCACGGGAACTGCATAGCGTGAGTAGAAAGCAAGTGCCCGGGGATTAAAATCAAGAACTACGGTCATAAGCCCTTCTTTGCCATGCCCGCGAACAATGGCCAGCTGATTGGCAAAAGCACCATCGGTTAACACGGGCACATAATGCTGACGCAAACCTTTAACAGCCACTTTGATTCCATCCGGCTCCAACGGAACCAGGTTCCGGTAATCGAATTGCATCTGGGCAATCTCCCGGGAAAGTGATTGAAAAAAAGGATATGGTGAAGCCGGCATAGCTAAATTGAGATTCGGTTAAACTGCTCAAAAAATACGGCTCCTGCCCCTATTTTTCAACATCTTTTTGGCAAACACACTGCAGATAAGTATTAAATGAGAAGATTGAACGATTAAGAGGTTCGCAACCAATCCCAAAAACATAAAAAAAGCTCCGAACGGACAATCCGAACGGAGCTTCAGCCTGAAAAAATCAGGGTTCTTTTAAAGGCCGAAAGCCTCTTTTATTTTATCCACATAATCCAGTTTCTCCCAGGTGAAAAACTCTACTTCACGCTCAACTTCCTCACCGTTTTCGAGGAAAGTCACTTTGTCGGTATATGGATCACGTCCCATGTGTCCATAGGCTGCAGTAGGCGTAAAGATAGGGTTCTTAAGTTCCAGGCGACTGATGATTTTTCCGGGACGAAGATCGAATAATTCGTTGATCTTTTCGGCAATTTCACCATCAGTCAACTTCACATTGGCCGAACCATAGGTATTGACGTACAGACCTACCGGCTGGGCAACACCGATGGCATAAGCCACCTGAACCAGCACTTCATCAGCAACTCCGGCAGCTACCATATTCTTGGCAATGTGACGGGTTGCATAGGCAGCAGACCGGTCAACTTTGGAACAATCCTTTCCTGAGAAAGCACCACCTCCGTGGGCACCTTTTCCACCGTAAGTATCTACGATGATTTTACGGCCGGTAAGACCGGTGTCACCATGAGGACCACCTATCACAAAACGACCGGTGGGGTTCACGTGCAATTTGTATCCGTTAAAAAGCTTTTGAATATCCTCTCTCAATTTAGCCTTTACACGGGGAATCAGAATATTTCTGACATCATCCTCAATCTTTTTCTGCATCACAGCATCATCGGCATCAAAGGGATCATGCTGAGTAGAGACAACAATGGTATCAACATCCACCGGGGTATTGTCATCATTGTATTTAATGGTCACCTGCGACTTGGAGTCCGGACGCAGATAAGTCATCTCTTTACCTTCGCGGCGAATATCGGCCAGTTCCTGAAGTAGCACATGCGACAGATACAACGGCAACGGCATGAAGTTTTCGGTATCTTTACAGGCATAACCAAACATCATTCCCTGGTCACCGGCTCCCTGGTTGTCCTCTCCGTCACGATCCACACCACGATTGATGTCATCACTTTGTTCGTGCAATGCAGAAATAACACCACATGAACCAGAATCAAACATGTAATCGGCTTCTGTATAACCAATACGTTTGATGGTATCACGTGCAACTTTCTGAACCGGCACATAACCGGAAGTTCTTACTTCCCCACTTACTACTACCAGTCCGGTAGTAACCAGTGTTTCACAAGCAACTTTTGAATTGGCGTCCTGACGCAGCAGTTCATCCAGCACTGCATCAGAAATCTGGTCGGCTACTTTGTCAGGATGTCCTTCCGACACAGATTCCGAGGTAAATAAATATCCCATAACATTACAATTACAGTAATTTCGAACCATTCGATGATCCGGAATCACAATTCAACAATTAAAATATGAAGGGATGGAAAAACTAAAAGGCAAGCTAAAATCGCATTTTAGCATTGTTTTATAGTGGTTGCAAGCAGGCAAATCCATCCACTTTTATGTTGCAAATATAGAGGTTATTTAGAATTATTCAAAAAAGTGGAGGGTTTTTCTTTTTAAAACAAAAACAGTGCAGTACGAATTAAGAATCAGACTAGCGGAAGCTGCCACAAAAACGCACTCAGCCAATAAGCTAATTAACAAATCATTAAAAAAAGACCTCGAACAATAAAATACAATCCCTGTACAATATTACCCTCCCAAATGGTTAAAGAATCCCTTTCATTCAACACACCTGAACTACGATTTCTCTTTGCAGCTAAAAAAATCACAACACTTACTGCGAAAAGTACAACCACAACTTCAGCAAAATTTCAGAAAACAATTTTGTACTATTTTGACCTAAAACAGAATTTTTCTGCCCCATTGCCACCACCTGTCTTTATTAATTTTGAATCAGTATTAAATCAACGCTGACATATAATAAAAACAGCAATTAAATAGTCAAATCTTAAAGAACACAGAGGTATGAAAAAAATTAATTTTCTTTTTTCTTTTATGATGATCTTTGCGCTTCTCTTTGCAGGATGCAGTGAAGATGATGAAATCAGTAGCGAAGCATTGCTTCCCTCTATGCTGAAGTATGCCGAAACCGGGAATGCCTTCCAGGGAAAAGCCCTGGAAACTCCCCGCCCTCTCATACAAAGTACATCCATCCCGATTTTTTCCATCGAAAGCGGCAGTGCCAGCGAAGGAGGAGAATTTATTGATGGTGTTTTTGAAATTGCAGACTCAACCGGTGTTATTACCTTACCCGACGGGAACCCGTTAATTGCAGGGGTCTATTCTCTCAACATTTCTGTAGAAAACAATGCCGGAAGCAAAACTTTTGAGAATGCCTACAGCGTAAAGATTTTACCCGCTAAGGCAGAAGAGCTTGTTTACGGAACCGGAACACCTGTATTGGTCAGGGGAACAGGAGATGCAACAGAAATTCCTACCTTCAGGGGTACTCAACCTGCAACATTTGCATTGGAAGGAGACACTGAATTTACCATCAACCCAGAAACAGGCGCAATTTCACTCCCTGCCGAAAGCACACTTGACGCAGGAAGCTATTCACTTACCATTACTGTAACGAATGAGGCAGGCACGGTAACTTTCGAAAATGCAGTAGCCATCCAGGTGGAGACAACTCCCTACAACCTGATTTACGAGCCCAACCAGATTAATGGTATTGAAACAGAACCTTCCCAAAGTGGAATTCCCGGAATTGAAGGCACCAACAATGAAGAAAACCCAATCGTTTTCTCTCTTGCTGATAACTATTCAGGTAATTTCTCAATTGACGATGGAAACGGACGCATCTCATTGATGAATGATCATACTTTGGCTGCAGGAAGTTATGCACTGGATGTAATCGCTGCCAACAATCATGGCGAGACGCTCTTTGAAGGAGCAATCACTTTTGACATTATTGAACTGGTAGAACTCCCTGCCTCCAATTTATTGTATAACCCAGACGCTTATTCGGTATTTGAAGGGTATGGATTTACCTCAGCACAACCAACAGTCGAAGGCACCACTCCCATCACTTATTCTTTGGCTGATGACTTAGGAGCACTGACCATCGATCCAGAAACCGGTATTATTACCCTTGCTGACGGACACAGTATTACCGCCGGGACCTACAGCATTGATGTTATTGCAACCAACACAGTAGATGCAGTAACCTTTACAGGAGCTGTAACACTTGAGGTTAAGGCAGCTGTAATAGAACAGGTATTTATTGACGGTTGGGAAGGACTTTCACCAGCAGCCGGAGAAACCCGCCTGGGTAATATGAAGCAAGTGTCTCTTGAAGGAACCCCTGTTCAGGCAGATAATAACCGTTGGGAGTTCGGATGGGGCAACTGGACTGTGCAGGATGTGGATGGCTTAAGTGCCAGAGGAGCCACGATGGTTCCCAATCGGACAAACAATGATGACTGGCTGATTGCAGAATACGTTGACCTGACCAACCATGCAATGGCAGAACTTTACCTGGCTGGTTATTCACGCTACGGAACCAACGACAACAACTCTCTGACACTGGTTGTTTCCACGGATTACATGGGTGATGTAACCACCGCCACATGGACTGAAGTACCGTTTGAATCGATACACAACTTCACCTCCTCACAGGAGCGAATTGTTGATCTTTCCGCTTTCGATGGCGAAGTAATTACCATCGCTCTGCGCCAGACAACCATTCCAACTATCACTGATACCGGAGAAGAAGATTATACCAACTGTACACGTACAACTTCTATCTGGAGATTTGCTGTAAATGCATTGAGTCTTCAATAAGAACAAACATTAGCAAAACAAATAAGAGGCTGCTCGTAAGGGTAGCCTCTTTTGTTTTATAATGTTGTTGCGTTTTTAAAAGGTCGAAGGTCTTTAAGCAATAGCCTGGGCGAACGCCCCAGGGAAATTGTAACAACTGAGGCTGTCCAAAAAGTCCAATTATTATGTCATTCTGAGCGCCTACCCCAAAAAAAGTTTGGAAAATAATGCGTAAATGACAGAATTGGCTCGTCCCTGGAAGGGGCAAATTTGAATAACTCCGGGTCGATAACCCGGAGTAAGGCTGAACGAATGGGATCAGGTCCCCGAATGGGGGCCAATAATTACAACCTTGATTTTAAATTTGTTGTAAAAACATATCATTGGTAGCTTGTCAAAGAATCTATTCGCTTAAAAGACAGATGTTTCGACTAAGCTCAACGTGAAACTTTTTTAGTGCTTCGGACTTTGGGGACAACGCCGGGAGGATTGATTTAAGCAAATTTCTAAAATGCTTCAGATGGTAAATCAGTTGAAGGGCACCTTAAAGGTGATGTTGTGTGTGACTCAAGGTTTAACCAAAATTATGATGCAAAAATGACTTTAAATCAAAACTCTGCCTATGTCTAAAAAATAGCGTGGGCTGATTTTCATTCTTTAGAAAATCAACCCACGCCACCCGGAATGCCTTCGAAAAAGCAGCACCTCAATGCTCTGATAACTAACCTATAACCACCTTCAACATTAATTCTTCCCCCATCTCGGGCACCACCTTTAGCAAATAAAGCCCCGGAACAAGAGAAGATACGGCCATTGGCGCCTCCGGTTCATTAAAATATTTCAGTAATTGTCCTGTAAGATCATACAATTCAGCATATTTAATTCGCGCTGAAGAAGAGAGATAAATAAAATCATGTGCAGGAACCGGATAAACTGTCACAGCTGATTCCCCAGAGACATCACCAATAGCGTTTGATTGTTTTAAAGAAACTACATAACGGTTCCAGGCCCCGGATTCAGCCGTAACCAGGACTGAAAGTTCACCGGGAAAATCAGAAGGCATCGTCACCTGAACATCTGAAGTCAACGACTCCGCCGGAGCTACAACCTTTGTAACGGACGAATCGGGTTTTACATCCACTTCGTAGTAAAAAACCAAAGGATCAAAACCGTTAAGTGTAGCACCTTCCAGTACTATATCAGCCAAAAGCGCATTTCTGTCCGGAGCAAAACCGGTCCACTCAATATTGTCAATGGCAAAGGCACAATCCTCTGCAGATGCATTACGAATGGAAATAACCACATCGCCCTGAATATTTAGATTCTCATAAGAAACCTGATAAATTTCTGTTCCTGTATGCTTAAAAAGATCAATGACCTCATCATTAATTTTAACCTCAATAATACGTTCCACTCCTTCTGCCCACAAATCCTTCACTTCAAAAGAGAGCGAACTTATACCCCCCGGTACAGGCTGCGACCAGACCCCAGCAGTTGTTGTGAAAGAATAAACTGAATTCCCGGAATTCAGATGACTGTCCCTTTTGGCATTGACATACCAGGTGAGGTCATTATTTCCAACAAAAGAGGTATTGACCCAGCCATCTTCCTGAAAGTTCTCAAAGTCCTCTATAAATGAGGAGGCTACAGAAACTTCCACATAATAATTTATACGGGTACCTTCCTGATCAATTACTGCCACCTGAATGTTTCCGGGAAAAGCCTCCGGCATCACCACATCCACTGCAAAACCCTCTAAACCGGGGATTGCTTTAACTACCGGAGTGTGATTCTGAGGAATAGTAATTTCTGTATTAAACGCTTCGGGGGTCCATCCCGAGGGGTGAGAGCCGTCAATCAAAAGTCCGGCCAGAAAAGGAGCTTCTTTTGCCAGTTCCACCTCCACCGGGAGTCCGTGAATAACCGTAAACTCCAGGGTAGTCAGATTGTCAGACTGTTCCACAACCCGGCATTTTTGGTCATCAGCATTCGACAAAGAGAAACGCCCGTTCAATACAATTTGAACCTTTCGTTCTTTTGCCTCGGCTGTGTGAACCAAAGTAGTAGGAGCTTCCATATTAATGGCCGGATCTGCCAGACTCAGATCATATTTTCCACCGTCTTTCTCCCTGGCCATTACCAACACCGGATAGTTGGCTGCTGACACCAATGCATCACTAACACTATCGGTTGCTTCAAACACAACAAAACCGGTAGTGGACGTTATTTCATCCTTCACTACATGAGCTACATTGTCTTTTCGCAATACTTTATAAGAAGCAGTTTCTTCACTACTCATATCACTTCCAAAAGCAGCCAATTCGTCAACAGAACTCTGCACAAGAATGGCATACTCATATCCGGCATCTGATGGAGCTACCCCGTGATCAATAACAGCCGATGCAAAATTTCCATAATTCACCGCTTTTGTCTTATTGTCACGCGACTCCTGATTCTGCTTCAAAATGCGAAATTTACCCTGAGGAATATAATAACCATTTCCTTTATTATCTCTGATTGTAACAGGGGTTTCCGAATCAATAGTTCGATCTATCGGGAAACTGTAGGTCACTTCTCCATCAATGACCAACGGTTCAGCGGTACTACCCAGCGAGGCCTGAAACAAGGTGGTTTCGGTGGAATATTGAGTATTGGAATTATTTATATTGCTTCCAAGACAGACAATTCGGTTGTCAAAAGCAAAAACGGACTTCCGGGCTACAAAATCATCCGTATAATTGGTGTAGTTGTTTTCATCCAAAATCATTCCAAATATACCATTGTCACCCAAAGTATTACCACCCGCAAATTCCACTTTATCGGAGCGCTCATTGATATTGCCGCCGCTGTAGTTCAGTATATCGAAAGGCAAATGAATGGTCGTTGCACCGGGCATGCGGTTCCAGTCCCATCCAGGCAACTCATAACCACTGGAAACTGCGGACACAGGATTTCCCGTACCGAGAATCTGGACAGTTCCGTAACTTTGATATCTGCCATACCGGTTGTCTCCGGTATAAATTTCAGTTCCGGTAACAATTTTATTAAATCCTTTTACTGCCACCAGCCAATCGTCGCGACGATGAAGATTCAAGGCTCCATAATTCACTGTTTTATTACCGACAGGAGGCTCTGCAGCCTGAATCCCCATGGAAGAAAACTCATTGTAAAGATCATTCTGATATCGGGTGAGCCTCATAAACTCCGCAGCCATTTCCGTATCAAAAGGAGATGCAGCTTTTGCAAAATACCCAAATGCATTAATGGCCCCGGTTCCCAGAACCTGATTGTGCGGATGACGGCCGCTTACACTGCTGGCCATTGACACCTCATTGGCATACCAGGCATGCACTTTCAGTCCCTTTTTTAAATTGTCCATTCCTTCCTGCGTAAGTGTAAACACAGAATTCCCCAGATAAAACAACGTTGTTCCCAGGCCCGCATATCCGCCATTGGCATAAGGGCCATAGAGCATACCGTGATGAAAACCAGCCCCATCAGGCTTAATGCCTCCAATAGTTCCCGGCCCCGGCTGCAAAGTGGCACTTACCCATTTTGTAAATGAATTCATGTCACGAACCAACTCGGGCGAATCCTCACGCATCATCACTGCCATAAGTCTTCCCGAAAGAATGGTATTCCAGGCATCCATAATCCCCTGATAATTGTCCACCTGCGGCAATTGCCGGATCTCAGGCACTCCGGACCAATATTGTATTAAATCAAATGCTTTCTGAAATTGCCCCAACTCCCGAAGTTTATTCTGCATCAACCATACCGCTTTGGGGTAACTCCGGTAATCGTACCCGTAATGGTGATTAGTTCCCATACCGCTACCCACTGCAAAACCCTGATCAATGAACCAGTCCAGCATATCCACAAACATTTGATCAAAACCGTTAAGCTGACTATGATACCAACCCTTGGCGATGTCATAAAAAAGATACTCCACATCTTTCAGCCGCTTATCTCCATTGCCGGCCACATATTCATCGCTGGCTACAAGGGCAGGTCCTGTAATTGAAGTACCTATTCGTTGAATGTTAAGGGCCTCAAACGCTGCCCTTATCTCCGTCTCTCGTGTTGCAGTGATTGGGGAGCCTTCCACATCAATAGTTATACGATCACGAACAGCACTAAGCACTGTAAGTTCTTCAGGAGAAACAGCTGCGGGAAGAGCTTGTTCATACTCATAAGTGCTGTGCCAGTGCCACAAAGCAGCCCAATGATTGGCATTCATCTCCGGATTAATAAATGGAAGTTGTGCATCGGGTGTTACCCTGTCGTTGATGCGAACGGAAGGAAATTTCATGCGGTCAAAGAAAAGAGTGCCTCCGGTAGAAGTTGCAGGAGCTTTAATCCTTAATGTACGAAGGTTCTTATTGCTCTTGGAACCAGACATGTCCTCATCAAAGCGAATCCAACAGGCGCGCCACCCTGTAAAGTCAAGGTGATATGGGAAATAATACTGAACCGCATTGTTGTCATCCAGGTATTCGAACAACAAATCTGCATTTTGGGGATTCTCATTGTAAATCCACAAAATCATTCCACCTTTATAAGTCCTGCAGGCTTGCTCCATCCCGGCAGGATTTTCAATGGTCAACTGTCCCTGTGGCTGCCATGCCCACTGAATGGATTGCTGCCCCATTTTGTAATGATCGGATGAAACCGACAATCCCGATGCCGACCATCCGGCGGGTATGCTCCCTTCCAGTCCCAGATAATCTTGTGCATTGACAAACAAGCCACATAAGAACATTATAATCACAATACTTTTCTTCATCATACGAAGTTTAATTGATTTTTATCGCCGGTCAAAAGTCAAACCCGACACACTTTTTGAAATCAACGCTCTGCCGAAATTTAATCCAGAAATCAGGAAAAAGATGGCCCCCTAAAAGATACAGGAGCCACCTTACCCCTACCCCAAGTCAAAATTTATCGTTTTATTGTTTTAAAAACTTTCCGATTCTCGTTGCGCCATCCTGCATTTCCATTCGCACAATATAAATTCCATCCACTAAATCAGAAACATTAATTGCAGCAGATAGGTCCGACACCCATTTCACCTGGTGGCCACTCATATTATAGATACTACAGGAAGATACGTTGTGGCCTAAAAGAAGTTTCCGGGCAACCGGATTTGGACTAAGTAACTGCTCAACCGGTCTTTCAACACTTGAAATTGAGGTTGGAACAGTGGTTCCGTCAGCAACTTCGGTGACTTTGAGTTCAGCAATTTCCCATTTTCCCGGGCGGTCTTCAATCGAACTATAAGCTGAATTGTTTATATCATATTGATAGCGGAACGCCAAATAAATAGTTTGACCTTGGTATTCACTAGGCAGAACCACCAAATCATTTATCCAACCGGCATCTTCTGCTGCAAGGTTGGGAGTAATATTCACCCAGGAAGTATTTACTGCATCTGGAGTTGTGCCATCCGTCTCAAAGACCAAATTCTTTGTCACCAACAACTGCCTGTTTGCCACATAATCTCCCGCAGAATAGCGAAATCGATTCCAAAAAGAAACCTGAATCTCCTGATTTGTGTTGTTTGGAATTATCAAAGGATTAGTAATGGCATAAACATCAGTTGAATAATGAACACCATTAATTTCGGAGGTACTAGTCAAGGCTCTCTGTTCTGCTTCCATTGCATAATCAAGTGATGAGGCCAAATCAGTAATATCAACACGATTCATCACCTTTCCATCAGCAGCACCTGAAACAACAACCACCTTCACAAATCCATTTGGCCTTGGAGGATCTACATATCCATTATTGTTCCAATTGTCGTACCTAAATGTCGGATAAAAAGGCAACTGGGCCTCTTGTCCGAAAGCAAATACGACAGCAAAAAAAGCTATCATTCCTGTAAGTAAAAATTTTTTCATAACGTAGATTTTTCAAAATTAGAAACTTCAACAAATCTATGCTATAGTCCTGTGAAACAGGTTTTAAATTCGTTCACAAACAGGTACAAAATTGTACACTAAAAACATTTTTCATAACAAAGTTTTTCCCAGAAACAGAGCAATCCCTGCTCATTGAAACAATGGCAGGGATTTTCAAATGAAACGAGCATGATATTTTTTAAGCATAAATATCACAAACCGCTTGTCGCTGAAGCTTTAGCGGAGGCACAAGATTATCTTTAAAAATATGATGCGAGAGCGAAGCGATTCCATTCGTTCCCAAATTTTTAATTGATTATTTATCAAAGTGTTACGAAACTTTAAGGCTGTAGTTTATAGTTGCGTATAAATTTTTAGAGGTTGCTTCGGGGTAGACCCTACCAATGACAGATTTTTGTAATAAGCGATAAATCAGCAAAATAATAGTTGGCCCCCTTTCGGGGACCCGGTCCCATTTGTTCAGCTTAACCCGGGTCGTTAACCCGGGGTAATTCAAATTTGCCCCCTTCGGGGACGGGCCAGTTATGTCATTAACACATTATGCTTCAAAGAATTGAGTCATAATGAGAATATAACAAGCTGAGATGCTCAATATTAAAACTCCAGGAAAGAATATTTGTGAAGCAGGTGCGGCGGATTCTTTCTTGGGAAAGCGGCAAAGCCGAAGCCGATCCGCCGTTAAAGACGAAACGGCGGATCGGCGCTCAGCTTTGCTGCTTTGCTTGCCAAAGAATCCGCCGCACCTAATCTGTCATTGGTAGGGCAAAGCCCGAAGCAATCTCTAGTGAAATAAACGCTATTTTAAACTAAAGCTTAATGACTAAACAAAACCCGAATGATTATATTAAAATTCACTGGAGGAAGGAACCTTATATTTCTCATGGTTCTTTTTAATGTTTTCATGCCATTGATAATAACGGCTCATCATCCTTCCAACCAACTCCGGAGGCCTCTTTGCCAGGTTGTTGCTTTCACCAATATCTGCCGAAAGATCATACAACCCATAAGTCCCGGAAGTCCCGTAAAACCGTAATTTCCAGTTTCCGTAGCGTACTGCCCAGCCATTCAGATCACCGTTGTAGGTACGATCGTGACGCGCCAGGGCTCCATCAGGGTCATCATAAGTTTTTGGTTCACCGGTAGGGTGAAACCCGGTCCAAAAGAGCCATTCATGAGGAGCTTCAGCTACTTCACCCTGAATTGCGGGCAATAAACTGACCCCGTCAATTTCTCTGTCCCGGGGCGTTTCCATTCCAAGTGCATCATGCAAAGTGGGAAAGATATCCATTCCGCTTACCATTTTATCAAAAACACGGCCTCCTTTAATTTTTTCAGGCCATGAGACCACCATAGGTACGCGAATACCCCCTTCATCCAGAATGTATTTATTGCCTCGCAATGGGTCATTGATTGCATAAGTACGGGGGCTACCGCCATTATCAGAAATAAAAACAACAATGGTATTTTCACGCAGCCCCTTCTCTTCAAGATTACCAAGCAATGCTCCAATGGCATCATCCATTCTGTGCAAATGATACAGATATCTTTTTCTTCCTTCCGGAGTGTTTGGTTTCACTGTATTCACATACCACTCCAGATATTCGGCCCAGGTACCTGTTTCCGGATCCCAGTCGGGAACTTTTTCCACCCCCATTTTTTTCAAATCTTCTTCAGGTATCTGATGAGTAAATAAATGTACCGCATTGAATGAAACCATTAGAAAAAAAGGATCACGCTGATGCCTATTGATGAACTCCAAAGACTTATTAAGAATAATATCAGTGGAATAACCGGTGGTATCCTTTAGTTGCTCATTCTCCCAGAAAGGCCCGATTCCGAGATGATTGGCCATTTTAGTGGTAAAATCCTCTCTGTCTGCCGCTTTATGTCGCAGGTAATCCATGGTACCCCCTTCTTTACCATAAAAGTAATCAAAACCGTGATTGGTGGGAAACTCAGGAGCTTCTGGACCGGCATAACTGCCGTAATGGGATTTCCCAACCATTCCGGTAGAATATCCCTGCTCTTTAAGCTGCTCAGCAAGGGTGATTTCCGAATCCGGGAGCGATGCACCATAATTGTACACTCCCCAACGCTGCTGCTGTCGCCCGGTAAGGATAGACATCCGCGAAGGGCTGCAAATAGACATGGTCACATAAGCATTGGAGAAACGAACACCTGAGTTGGCAAGGTTGTCAAGGTTGGGAGTTTTTACATCCGGGCGTCCACCAAAAGCTCCAAAATCAGCATATCCCTGATCGTCGGATACAATCAACAATACATTTGGTTGGGCTCCAGGTTTTCCGGAAGTATCAGCATCCGGGGAGCCACACCCCAGTAATCCCACAGCAGCAGTGACTTCCATGGCAAGGAAATAACTGCCAAAACGATTATTTATTCTCATATGATTTGAATTAAAAAAAAGATGCCACCCCCGAAGGACCGGCATCTTTCCCTGTTCAAAAAGTATTTATCTTTTTATCATCCATTATTTTTATTCCCAGGAAGCATGTTGGTCCAAAGCTTCATTCATGGTTACTTCCTGAAGAGGATAAGGCAAAACAGTATGTTTCGAAGGGTTAAAGTTTAACCCGGCTCTTTTAAAATTATCCTTGCTTCGGTCAGAACTGCTGGCATTGTCAATCATCTGATTTTGAAGAGCAAGAGTCTCACCCAGAATTCCCCATCGAATCAGATCATGCTTCCGATGCCCCTCATAACAAAGTTCACGCAGTCTTTCTGCTCTGACTTCTGCTCTGAAAGCTTCCTTTGATCCAACCAGACCGGCATCTATATCATCCAGTCCTGCGCGGTTGCGCACCTGATCAAGATAAGCAATGGCATTTCCCGGGCCGTTAACTTCATTTTCAGCCTCAGCCATCATCAACAATACATCAGCATATCGAAGTACCGGGAAATTGATACCGGTAAAGTTTTTATCAGGGGAAGCTGCATCTTCCAACAATCGATAACTTCCTGACCCATCTTTAATGTTTCCGAAGGTAATGGGCTCCCAACGACGAAACTTACCAGGCCAAAACAATAATTCATTGTCAATTGGATCAATAGACCCGTCACTTTTACAGATCCAGTCAGCTACGTTCCATTCTTTACGTTGGTCATTCTCATCGTCATAACTTCTCACCAAACCAATGGCTGTTTGAGCCAGAGCGTAAGCAAAAGGTTCGGTCCGGGTAGGCCAGTAATAAAACTGCACACCGTTTATCTGACCAATTCGTCCGTCTTCACGGATTCCCTGATCCCGCAACATTCCAAATTCAATTTCAAACATTGATTCTTTGGGATCATATTCATTCTGAATATAATTGAGGAAGACCTGTTTGTAAGAATCATTCAGTCTGTGCCAGCCATCGTTAATAATGATGTTGCACTGTTCAACAACCTTCCCGTACATTTCAGTTTTATTCAGTGGCTCCCCGGCCATTGTTATGTAAGCTCTTGCCAACAACCCATGAGCTGCCATTTTACTGGCACGTCCGGGGGTATCCAACTCACTTGCATGCTTCAGATTCTCAGCGGCAAAAGTGAGGTCAGCTATAATTTGATTATAGACCTCCTCCACCGATGATGCAGGTATATTGTTGGCATCCACATTGCGGGTAGGCTCCACACGAAGTGGTACAGGCCCCCAAAAGCGTACCAGATCCATATAGTATAAAGCTCTCAGAAAATGAGCCTCTCCAAGATACTGAGCACGCTCCTCTTCGGTAATTCCGGTAGCTCCGGGAACCCTGTCAATAAAATTATTAGCCGCATCAATACCTTTGTAAAGGTTCAACCAGGCATCTTTCACTGTGGTGGATGCTGCGGTACCAATGTAAAGAGCTTCCGCCCAATTGGTATTGGTACGGTTATACAACATCTCGTCTGTTCCTGCAGCCAGGACAGCCGATAAACTCTGCCCGTAAGTGGCATCCATCCCCAGATAACTGTACATTCCGGCAAGTCCCAGTTCCACATCACTCTTATTTTGGTAGAAATTCTCCACCACCCAGTTCGACTTGGGTTCTACCGACAGGTAATCATCACACCCGCTAAAACCAATTAGTACAAGGGGAAGCATGATTAACATGATTATATTTCTTTTATTCTTCATTGTATTCAATTTTTAGACAACAACTTATCTTTCTTCAAATCAAGACTAATTCTCTTAGAATTTCACTTCCAATCCGGCACTAATCACAGTACTGATAGGATATGCAGAATAATCAAGACCGGGCGTCAAAGCACCATATTTACCGACAGAAACTTCCGGATCATATCCTGAATAGTTGGTCCAGGTAAGCAGGTTCTGAGCGGACAAATAGATTCGGGCAGACTTTAAACGAAGTGCACTGAGTGCGGGTGCTCCTAACGAATAGCCCAAAGAAATCGTCTTCAATCTGATATATGATCCATCCTCTACATAGTAGTCGGATACCAGGTTCCCGTCCTGGGGAACACCAAGCACATTGTTGAATTCATAGGCCTGAACTTCATTCGTCGGGTTGGAGGGCGTCCAACGATCGGCCACAGGGGCCAGTGAATTGTATTCAATACCTAAAATTCCGGGATTCTCGAACATTATTCGGTTGGCATTGAGAATATCATTTCCGTAACTCCACTGGAAGAATACCTGAAGATCAAAGTTTTTATACTTAAAATCGTTGGTAAAGCCTCCGAAGTGCACCGGATGAGGATCACCGATTACTTCACGATCCATCTCATTGATAGTTCCATCTCCATTCTGATCAACAAACTTCACACTACCCGGTGCTACATTACGGCCGTTGTCGGGCAATCCTTCCTTCAGAATGTAATCACCCGTAGAAGCATCAAAGTTGAAATCATCCATTTGATAGACACCATCTCTTCTCAATCCATAAATCATACCCACAGGCTCACCAACTTTAGTGATGTATTGATATTCAGAAAAACGGAAGTACCAGTCGGGATTGGTATAAAGTGCATCCTGTCCGGAGTTTAGTCCCACAGTTTTATTCTTATTAAACGATATATTAAAGGCTGATGACCATCTGAAATCTTTGGTTTGAACATTCACGGTGTTCAAAGAAAACTCAAGGCCCGAGTTTTCCACCTCTCCAACATTCTGAGTCAGATAAGCATACCCGGTACTAAGTGCCATGTCGGCATCCAACAAAAGGTCTTCAGTATTTTTCTTATAGTAGTCTGCCACAATATTGATCCTGTTGTCCACAAAACCCATATCGATACCAAGGTTTATCTGTTTAGTAGTCTCCCATTTAAGATTTTCATCAGCAAGATTCTGATGATAGACACCCAGATGATAATCATTGCCAAAATAATAACCACTATAGGCATCATAATTCAACATAGAGAAAGCTGTATAATCACCAATTCTGTTATTGCCGGTAACTCCCCACCCTCCTCGAAACTTAAGATTAGAGAACACATTCAGGTCTTTTACAAAATCCTCTTCAACAGCTCTCCAGGCAAATGACATGGATGGGAAATATCCCCAACGATTTTCTTGGTTGAACTTGGAAGATCCATCGGCACGGTAATTGACTGTAGCCAGATATTTTCCCTGATAGCTGTAATTCAAGCGTCCAAAGAACGAAGTCAGCATATTCTCCGAAGCATATGATTCAGGAATATCAGGGGCTGTTCCCACCTGAATTTTATCGGTTCCGAAATCATCAATAGGCATATTTTTATTTCTTGCTCTGAAATACTCATTATTTCTGGATTGTGCCTCAAAACCGGCCATTGCATTCAAGCTATGATTGCCAAAGCGGTTGTCGTACTTCAAAGTATTAGAAGTTGAAAGCATCAGGTCACGACGATCAGTCAGAGTACCGTTAATACCATCGGGCGAGCGAGAACCCTGATAAGTATCCAATGCATAAAAAAGTGACTCTTTGCGGTTGTTGGCCTGATAAGTTCCGGCCAATGTCAACACCATATTAGGTGCAAGATCCTGGTTCAAAAAGAGGTTTCCACGAATCACATCCATGCGGGTAAAACGATCAGTATTTTCTAATGTTTTTACGGGATTAAAACGAAGATCATTGGGGTCGGTAGTATCCAGTCCGCCCTCTTTACCATCGTCATTAACCGGGCTGATGGGACGGAAAGTAACTGCATCACGAATAATACTGTTGCGGTTGTTTCCTGACACATTCAAACCATCTCTTTTAATGTAGGAGTAATTTACATAGCCCCCAACCTGAGTTTTGTCAGAAATCCGGTGTCTGAACTTAAGATTATTGTTAATTTTATTAAAACCTGTATTCAACAGCGTCCCTTCCTGATCGGAATAGTTAACCGAGAAAATCACATTGGTCTTTTTATTACCTCCACGTACAGAGATGTAATGATTCTGCATCCAGGCTTCACGGAAAATTTTATCCTGCCAGCTAACGGGTGATTGTCCTCTCTCCGCAAGTGCAGCCTCGGAATAAAGTTCAGGATCGACCCAAAACTCACGGAATGTGGCTTCATACTGTCCCCCTTTGGGAACCTGTATCTCTTCCAGGTAAGAAACATAATCGTATGGACGCATCACTTCCAAACGCCCGGGAATGTATTGTAATCCTGCAGAAGTATTAAAGGTCACTTCGGTAGAGCCATCTTCGAGTCCGCCTTTGGTTTCAATAAGAATAACACCGTTGGCTCCTCTGGAACCATAAATAGCTGCAGACGATGCATCCTTCAACACATCAAAACTTTTAATATCGTGCGAACTGATAGATGCCGGATCAAAATCCTCCATTGGCATACCATCCACTACATATAATGGTGAGTTGTCGCCTGTAATGGAGTTTCCTCCGCGAATCACGATATTCAAACCTTCACCGGGTGTTCCATCAGCAGCAGAAACCTGCACTCCCGCAACGCGACCGGCCAACGCCTGGTCGTAGTTAGAAACCGGACTCTTTACAAGGTCTGAGGCCTTAACCTGCGCCACAGCACCGGTCACATCCTTTTTTCTGATGGAGCTGTATCCAACCGACACCACCTCATCAAGCATCATATCCTCGGCCTTCAATACAACATCAATATTATTCAAATTACCTACTTCTCTCTCCATGGTTTCAAAACCAATGAAAGAGAAAATCAGAATATCCTCAGGAGCCGCCTGCATAGAATAATTTCCTTCCATATCGGAAATGGTTCCCTGGGTGGTTCCCTTGATTAGAATATTCACTCCCGGTATAGGCAGGCCGTCTCCGTCCACAACGGTACCGGAAATTTGCTTATCCTGTGCAAACAAACTGGTGGTTGCAAGGACAATAAATACAATAAATGCCAGATATCTCTTCATTACTATAACTTTTTCAGTTTGAAAATTTTCAGAAACGAATTTCTCTAAAACTTCATCACCTTATTCATTATTGGTCCGTCTGAACCTGCATACTTATTAAATATGCTTCATGGTGAAAAACATTACCAGATCCGCTTCTTTTTATTCTTTATAGGAATAACATTCCATCGATCCTCATTTGATCAAAAGAATTGTTTTATTCTGCTGGGGTTTCAAAGGTTACCGAATAACCGTTTTCAAAAACAGCTTCGGCGTAAATAGTCTCTACTTTGATGTCAAAATCGTAAGTATCGACACTTAAAGTATTACCCGCAGGTGCAGTAATGGCTCCATTTGTAGCATCAATTACAAATGTTTGTTTCTCATCGGAAGTAATCTCATGCCCTTGTGCGCGTACATCTTCAATAGCATAAAACACTTTGTTGCCACCGGCCTCCACCACAGGAATACCACTATTAAATGCTTCACCAATAAAAGCATTTACAGTTTCAGCATAGTTAAGTTCGACAGGTGGTTCTTTAGAAAATTCCTCTTCTCTGAAAGTATCCTCTTCACATGCAATAAATAGTGAAGCGAAAATCAGAAACACCAAATAAACTTTTTTCATAACCTTTGAATTTTAAATAATTTTCAGTTTCATTAACAACACAAATTTATTTGGAACCACTCTCCAAGCCGGGGTAAAATCATTCGTAAAATGTATCAAATTGTCCACGAAAGGATGTACAAAAACCACGACCCCAAGCCAACCTACTTATTATCAATGCTATGAATCTTCAAATGATACGATTTGCCCTGATGCGAAAGAATCCGAAAAACAGTCTTTTTTTCAGAAATATGTTCCCAGTCCAGAAGTTTTGTACGATTATGGTCATCATAAAGGGGTTTCCACAAACCGCGGAGAGTTACTTCAAGAATCATCTCTTTACTATCATTGTATTTCCACGGACGGGAATAAATGCTGCGTTCCACCCTTTTGCCATTTTCATATACCTCGTCCGCTTCCCCCTCATAAAGAGCAAGATCGGGATTGGAAAGATGCAAATTAAAGTACCCGTTGGCCGGCTGCGTAATGGCCATGCAGGGGATGTTGGTTGCTTCTATTAATCCGGCGTCGTTATCTGATGCAGCTTCAAAAAACACATAACCGGTTTGATCGGTCGGTTTATTGTAAACCACATGACTCTTAGCAGTTTGTTTCAAAATCTCATAGTCGGCCGGATCAATATCTTTTTTAAATTTTTTATTATTTATTTGCGGATAAACGCAATAATGATATGATTCTTCCAGGGGAGCCGTTCCATGTGTAATCACCCCGGCAGCAAATTGTCCGTTGGTTTGTTCTCCGCTTCTCTGATCTCTGGAATACTGTCTGCCCTGTTTTAAAAACACCTGGTCTTCCGGCACATAATAACCGTTGTTTTTGTTATCCACAATAAAGTAAGATCCCTTATGTAACAAGGTATCCTTTGTTTGTGAATCCAATGCTACATCATTTACAAAGACAGGTGGGTCCTGAGATGTTTGATAATTCTGAAACAATACCGTTTCGGTAGGACGGTCAGAATTTTCATTTTCGATGCCCGACCCCAGACAAACAATCTTATCATCGAAGAAGAACCAAGATTTTCGAGCACGTAAGGATCCCTGATATTTATCGTGTTCGTGAAGTATGAAAGCAAAAACACCATTTCTGTTGTTGGCATGCACACCACCCGCAAAAACTTCATCCGAAAAGAGCATCTCCTCATATCCGGAGTATTGATCCACATTTCGAACATCGGCTTTCAACTGATCAACAGGGAGGTTTACAACCGTCGTGCCGGGAAAGCGATTCCAGTCCCACCCTTTCTGAACATAACCACTGGCACGATTTGTCACAGGCTCTCCGTTACCCATAATCTGCAACTGTCCATGTGCCAGATAGCGTCCGTAGAGATTGGCTCCCAGATAATGTTCAGCTGCCCATAAATAACGGGAATGCCCCCGAACAGAAACCGCCCAATGATCTCGCCGATGAATGGCTGAAGCAGCATAAGGCATAACTTTAAATCCGGAAGGATCCTGTTCGGGCTTAATGTCTGCATCTGCAAAAAGTTTATGGTATTCTGTTGCTTGCTCATACTGCGTTAGCCTGAGATAAGCAGCAGCCAACTCCTCATCAATCGTCTTTTCCCCATCGGGTGAACCTGCTAATGCAAGAATAGCATACTGCTCGGGAACCAAAGATTCCGTCCCCCTGGGATGTCTTCCCGACATAGCCACAGGCCACTGCTGGAGATTGCAATAAAAACGCATTGCCAACAACGCATTTTTTAAGGTCTCGTGAGCTTCATAGGAAACCTGAAAAGGTGTTCCGCTCAAAAAACGAACAACACGAACAGCACCATTCAGGCCACCAATGGCATAGGCCGGATAATGATTGGCATGGTGATATACTGAACCGTCTGCCTTAAAAGAATCTTTGAGTCCGGGAGCAGGCAAAAGACCATTTTCTATCCACCTGGAATAATTCTTCAGATAACACACCTTCGCGGGGGAATCTTCCATTATTAAAATCGACGCCAGGCGTCCCAAGGCCTGAGTATTAAAAGCGTCCATATCCATACCCGGTTCCGAAGGCACAACATTCACTTCATTGACGATAGCATACCACTGCATATCCCGAATTGCATCATCAAGGAGTCCTTCCTCTTTCAAAGCAGACTTCATCAAAAACAAAGCATCGTAATAATCCCGCCAACTATAACCATAATGGTGAATCGTACCCATTCCGCTGCCAAAAGCAACCCCCTGATCACGCAAATGCGCATACATATGAATAAACATTCGCTGCAACTCTCGACGCTGCTCAACATCATCTGATTTTCTAAACGACTGCGCAATATTGAGCATCAACCCGAAATAACGCTTCAAGTCATTACGATTCTTCCTGAAATGCGAGGTAACCGAACGCCCCTCAAGTGGTATATACAGCTCAGCATGCCGAACAAACCAAAGTGGCATCCCGGTTACATGGGGACCTTCAACCTTAATGTTATAAAAATCAAACCCTTTGCGCAAGAGATTCATTCTCTTCCCCGAAACCTTCCCGGTATTTAAAAGATCATCTTCAAAATGCCTTTCGATAGTCCTGATGGAACGCTTCTCAGCCGGAGTAACCACCTCATTCCCGGAACAGCGAAGTGAAATGCGACTCATCTTATCCAAAATCAGCCAATGGTTGGTCGTATTCTTATTTACAAAGGGCACCTGCCTGTCTGGCGTATGGTGTCGATTATCAATAGGAATACTGAGCACCATATGATCCAGATAGATATCGCCCGAGGAAACTGATTCAGGTGATTCTATCCGTAAGCGATTCATCTTCGTCCCGGGTTCACCCTGCATATCACGACCAAAAGATACCCATGCGGCACGCCAACCGGAGTAATTCAACCCTAAAGAAAACCAGGTGTTTGTGGTGCTATCAGTGCTAAAAACAAAACGAAGATGGTCATCCACCGGTTTCTCGTTAAAAACCCAGACTACAAACGAAGAAAGAACATAACCTTCGTCTTCCACATCATATTTTCTATAACCAATCTCCTCATGAAGAGTTATTGCCCCGGCTCTATTCCATTTCCAACGAAGAGATTTTTCACCATGTCTAAAGTGTGCTTCAGAAACCTCAATCGTATTTCCCGGGGTTGATTCCCATTTATTTTCATTAAAAGATTCAAAAGAGATGATTTTGTCATGGAAGAAATCCTGTGCTTTGACGCTAAGTGTCAAAAAAAGAACCAATAAAACAATCAGTAATTTCGAAAAACTTGTTCTCATAAAAACATTTCTGTAATGGATTTTTATTGACCAGACATCATTCTCAGAGTCTGACTTGACATGAGCCGACGCGTTGCATTCATTCAGCAAATCAGTCTGCTAAAAGTAGATACGTTAAAACAAAAAGAAGGGTTAATATTGTACACTTCGGGGGGATCGTTTATTCACTCCCCATCTGACGTATAGTGTAACGTAGAAATAAAACATACCAAAAAGTCAGGCTTCATCGTCTTTCTCAATATAATTAGAAGGAGAAACCCCAAAATAATCCCGGAAACAGCGGCTAAAATATCTGGGTGTATTAAATCCTGTAGCATAAGCAATCTCAGAAACATTTAATCCTGATTTATTGACCAATAAATCAGCTGCGGTTCTCAGACGGATAGACAAAATAAAATTATTGGGGGTCTGACCGGTAATCCCCTTAATTTTGGAGTAGAGTCTGGTGCGTCCAAGCCCCATTTCGGCAGCAAAATCATTTACATCAAAATCGGTATCATCAATATGTGCATCTACAATAGCCTTTGCCCGCTCCACCAACTCCTGATCGATAGAAGTAGTTGCCAGTTCTTTTATATCGGCTGCCGGATCCTGACGAAATTTCTCCTGCAGGGCTGCTCTGTTTCTCAACAGGTTCTTAACCCTTGCCTTTAATAATTTGACGCTAAAAGGCTTGGTAATATAATCGTCTGCTCCGGTTTCGATGCCCTCAATCTGATATTCGATGGCTGTACGCGCGGTGAGCAGAATTACAGGAATATGGCTGGTCTGAATATTGCGTTTTAACCGTGCACACATCTCAGTCCCCGACAAATTAGGCATCATAACATCCGAAATGATTAAGTCAGGTTGTTCGTCTATGGCACTTTTAAGTCCCTGATTCCCATCTTCAGCTTCAATAATCCGATACTGCGATCCCAGTATGCTTTTAAGCATTCTCCTAACCTCCTCATTGTCCTCTACAACCAAAAGCAAAGGTGCGTTTTCGGGAGCTTCATCCATCTTTTCCTCAGGAACCGGTTGCTCGGCAAGAAACGCACTGTCCACAGGAACAATATCTTTATGCGGAACGAGTTCTTCTGCATTGAAGTGTCTGTTTCCTTTTTTCAGACTAATGGTAAATGCCGTCCCTTTATCTTTTTCGCTTATTATCGAAATCCTGCCACCATGCTCTTCCACCAGCATTTTGGTAAGAGCCAGACCAATTCCCGTCCCTTTGGCGGTATTCAGATCAGCAGAACCGGTCTGATAAAAACGATCAAACACATATTTTGCCTCTTCAGGCGTCATACCTACCCCGTTGTCAGAAACTATAATATCCACCTCCCCCTGTTGATCAATTACTTCAAGACTTACTTTTCCCACTTCGTCCTGAACCACCTTAAAAGCATTGGACAACAGATTAAAAAACACTTTTTCCATCTGTCTCACATCAAACCAGATAGAACCATCATAGGAACAGTTTCTGCAATCAAAACGAATCTGTCTGTGCTGTGCATGTTCACTAAAAGCCTCACGGATGTTATTCAGGAAATCACTCAACTTGTTTTCAGACACCTTCAACTTAATATACCCCTGTTCCATCTTTCTAAAATCCAACAACTCGGTTATGAGATTGTTAAGCCGAAGAGCATGATGCTTTACCATCAACAAGCGCCCGTAGTTTCGGGCGGTGGGCTTGGTATTTTCCAGTACGGCCTCCAAAATCCCCGTTATAAGAGTCAGCGGAGTCCGGAATTCATGAGAAATATTGGTAAAAAACTTTAGCTTAATCTGATTAAGTTCTTTAATCTTTTCCTTTTCCTGCCGTTCCGCCTTTAAGGAGTCAGCAAGGCGTGCTTTTGACAGATAGAAATAGTTGACCCATAAAACCAAAGCAATAAAAACAAGAACATAAAAAAGAATGGCATACCATGTTTTATACCAGGGCGGCAACACATGAATACGTAACACCTTTTCATCAATAACATTTTTTTCCACTCCGCTCACACCTCTCACTTTCAACAAGTAATCACCTGGATTAAGGTTTGTATAGGTTACAAAATTTCTGCTGCCTGCTTCCACCCAATCTTCATTAAATCCTTCCAGTTTATATTGATAAAGAGCTTTGTGCTGGGGAACATAATTGCAACCTGAAAAATGAACGGTAAAAACATTCTGGCTGGCTTTCAACGTAATATCTTCGACAAAAGGAAGATCTTTCTTTAAGACCCCGGTATTGTCTCCCGGCATAACCTCTGAATTATTCACATAAAGAGATGAAAATACCAGAGAGAAACGAATATCATTATTCAGCAGATCTTCTTCCTTAAACGAGATTAACCCATGAACTCCACCGACAAAAACAGTCCCGTCAGAGGTTAGATATAAAGCACCTTGATTTAGTTCCTGCAGTGGAAAGCCATTGCTCTCGTGGTAATAATAAAATTGTTCATGGTCAATATCAAAACGGGAAAGTCCCTTACTGGTAGCCACCCACAAATTTCCGAATCTGGACTCTTCAATGCCGTAAATAAAATTCCCGGAAAATCCACCCACCTTATCAAGGTAGTTCACAAAACGGTCTTCCTCTCTCAAATAACGATTCAACCCTCCCCCCAGCGTTCCTACCCACAGACGAAAACGGTGATCTTCAAAAATACAGGAGATAGAATTATTGCTGACAGATGACTTGTTATCAATACTATACGCATAATTATCAATCACCCCCCTTTTCACGTCATAACAAAACACCCCCCTTTTTTCGGTTCCTATCCATAATTTCCCGAAACTATCCTCAAACAACGTATAAATCACCGGCCCGACACGTTCCCGCTCTACCTCACTTTCGATGAAATGAGAAAAAACCTCTGTTTCCGGATCAAAACGTATGACCCCCTGGTGAGTAGCCAGCAGATAATCACTTCCGAACGGGATAATCTCATTAACGATATTACATTGAATAGCAGAAGAATCATTCTTTTCGGACCGAAAGTGCCGAATTTTCCCTGAAGGAATATCCAGCTTATTTAACCCTCCGTAATGAGTACCCACAAACAATGTTTCATTATTGTGAAGATAAAGTGCTCTCACATTATTAGAAGACAAAGATTTTCCCTTTCCATTATGGGTAGTGTAGTGTAGAAAAGTCCCGGTTTTTCGGTTAAAATAATCCAATCCCCCTCCTTCAGTGGCAATCCAAAGATTGTTCTCAGAATCTTCAAGCATATTACCAATAACCCTGAAACCGGTTCCTCCTCCATGAGCATCCATAATTGCATAACGGTGGAAAACCTGATATTCGGGATTGTAACAATGAACTCCTCCAAAATAAGTTCCTACCCACATAGTTCCCTGATAATCCTTCATTATACTCCAGATGCTATTATGTAGCAATTTTCCGGGATACTCATCATTTTGCTGATGATTGGAAACCTCAAAGGTTTCTCCATCAATAATACTGAGTCCAAGAAAAGTTCCAACCCATATATTCCCGGAATTATCCTCATCTATGTCCCGAACAATATCCCCCACAAGATTACCATTTTCTGAACCGGAATTACTTGAAAAAGTACGGACTATATTATATTGGCGATCAAGTAACATGACTCCCTGCCCATCTGTCCCAACCCAAAGGCGTTTTCGGGTATCATTGAAAACAGCTGTAATATTTCCTGAAAGCACCTTTGCAGCTTCTTCATATACAGAATCATATAAATAAAGTCCGTCAGAACTGCATATCCATAACAAACCTGCATGATCTTTATACAGACTATTTACGGAGGTTTCAACAGAGAAAATTTCACTTGCTCTTTCAAATTTACCCATTTCTTTATCCAGTGAAAACAATCCACCGGAAGTACCCACCATCGTTTTTCCCCTAAAAGCAAGAACACTTTTCACCTCATCAAAAGGATATTGATCAAACTTAAGCGTTTCGACATTCAAAAGAGAAAGGCCCAAACGTGTTCCAATTAAGATATGCTTTTCCGACTGGCTCAGACTCAAAACATTTTGCCCCAGCAACGAGCTGGTATCACGAGGAACAGATCTGAATACCCTGAAATTATTGCCATCATAAAGATTCAAACCATCCCGCGTTCCAATCCAAACACGTCCCAGGCTGTCCTGCAACATAGATATTGCAGAAATTTGAGACAACCCCTCTGAAAGTCCAAGGTATTCAAATGAAATGCTTTTCTGTCCGCCTACTCTAAAAGTAACCGAAACAATTAAAATTAGCAGATATAGAATCTTTTTCATGTAAAAACTTAGTTGTATAACATAAATATAGTCATATTTCCCGAAAGACACTGCCTTATAATCTGGTTCCTCACGCTTCGGATAAAATCAAAATTACTGATATAGCTACAAAGAAACGGGTCCTGTCTTTTTTATAATCCAATATTGTTCACAATTCAATCACCATTTGTACACGACTACTTATTCACCCTTCATATTCACTCCTGCTTATCAAGACCTTACACCACCATTGAACAATTTTACTATCTAACAACCAGTCAATTACATCAAAAACAAGCCATATTCTTTCTTATTTTTGTATTAATCGAACATTGAAAAACAGATACCATATGATATTGGTTGGTGAAATTAAAGTAAACAACAAAAACGATAAACAACATTTAAGTCATGATTGATCAAAGCAAAAAAATCACTATCGCCCTGGCTTTTACAATAGCCTTGTTCGGTTGTAATGCCAAACAAGGAACGGAACTATCAGTCGAAAAGAACCTGAATTTTTCTGTAAGTCAAACTGAATTTATGCTTGAAAAAGCCCTTTCCGCTCAGAAGAATCCAAGAACAATTGAGAATGATCATTTAAGATGGACCAACAAAGGATTTGACTGGACAGAAGGATTCTTCCCGGGAACCTGCTGGTACCTCTATGAATATACCGGAGATGAAAAGTGGAAAACAGGAGCCGATTCGCTTCAGGGCTTATTTGAAAACCATCGCTTTCTGCCAAGATATCATGACCTGGGATTTGTCTTTAACTGCTCATATGGCAATGGTTTACGCCTGACAGGGGAAGAGGCATATAAAGACATATTAATTGAAGCCGCTGAAACTCTGAGTAACCGGTTCAACCCCAACGTGGGATCCATTATCTCCTGGAACGTTGACAAAGGGTGGCAATCGAAAAGAGGCTGGGAATTTCCTGTTATTATTGACAACATGATGAATCTCGAACTGCTTTTTGAAGCAAGTAAGCTTTCAGGAGATTCAAAATATAAAGAAGTGGCCATCGCCCATGCAAACACCACCCTTAAGAATCATTTCAGAGAAGATATGAGTTCCTATCATGTTATTGATTATGATAGCATAACAGGAAAAGTACGTAACAAACACACAGCGCAAGGATATTCGCACGAATCAAGCTGGGCCCGCGGACAGGCATGGGGGCTATATGGTTTTACCATGTGCTATAGATATACTAAAAACCCGGAATATCTGAAAGCTGCATCAAAAATAGCTGACTTCATCATAAACAATAAAAAGATACCGGAAGACCGTATTCCTTATTGGGACTATGACGCTCCTAAAATTCCGGATGAACCCAGAGATGCTTCTGCCGCTGCGACTACCGCATCAGCACTCATTGAATTGAGCCAATATGACAATGAAGGAAAGAAAAAGTACTTAAAGGAAGCCAAAGCAATATTGAAAAGCTTATCATCTCCTGCATATCAGGCAGTAAAAGGAGAAAACCATCACTTTATTTTAAAGCACAGTGTAGGCAGTATCCCACATAACAATGAAATAGATGTGCCCCTAAATTATGCCGATTATTATTATGTGGAGGCACTCTTAAGATTAAAAGAAACAACTTCGGAATAGAAAGTAAAACAGGGACCGTACTTAAAAAAACAGAATCTATAAAAATCCCTCTTTTATTTCCTTCTGCCCTTGCACCTCAAAATTATGAGGTGTGGGGCATTCACAAAAAAAACCTTTAACCTGAAAGAAGTAAGAATATTAAACCTGCTGAATCATGAAAAAAATCGGAAACATATCACTTGGCATAGGGGTGTTGATGGCAGCAATGACCGGCTGCCAGAGTGCAGAAGAACCTCAGTCACCAAACCTGGTTTACGTATTTCCCGACCAGATGCGCAAACAGGCTATGGAATTCTGGGAAACTCCTGAATACGAAGGAGCAATCAGAACAAAAGGAGACCCCGTAAAAACACCTAACCTGAACAAATTTGCGCAAGAATCAGTCATTTTTACCAACATGGTCAGCAACAGCCCTTTATGCACCCCCCATCGCGGAAGTCTTTTCACAGGTCTTTACCCCGGATCCAGCGGAGCACCGCTCAACTGTAACTCCAATCGCCCTGTAAGTTCATTACGTACCGATGTTGTCGGATTTACGGATGTTATAAGTCAGGCTGGTTACGAAACCGCTTATATCGGAAAATGGCATCTCGATTTCCCCACACCAAACGACCCGGCCAATCCGGGCCATTATGTGGATCCGAGAACTCCTGCATGGGATACCTACACACCTCCCGAACGAAGACATGGGATCGATTACTGGTATGCGTACAACACCTGGGACGTACACCTGGATCCTCATTATTATGACACCGATGGCAATCGGTTCGACCCCAGGATGTATTCACCACAACATGAAGCAGACAAAGCTATAGAATACCTGCAAAACAAAGACGGACAAAGAGATCCGGACAAACCTTTTGCCTTGTTTGTGTCCATGAATCCGCCGCACAGTCCTTACAGTTCACTGGATGATTGTCTGGAAAAAGATTACAACATTTACAAAGACATTCCGATTGAAAATTTGTTGCATCGACCCAATGTGGACCATAGCATGGCTAAAACAGCCTCTGCACCCTATTACTTTGCAAACGTAACCGGTGTTGACAGAGAGTTCGGACGTATCGTACAACAACTTAAGGAGATGGGAGAATACGAAAACACCATTATTGTTTTCACTTCAGATCATGGAGAAACCATGTGCAGCCAGGGAGTCACGGACCCAAAGAATTCCATTTATTCAGAATCAATGGATGTCCCCTTTTTAATCAGATGGCCGGAGCTAAACGAGGCCCGTACCGACAATTTGATCATGAGCACTCCGGACATCATGCCAACCATTCTGAGCATGATGGGACTGGAAAAACTGTTACCCGATAATCTGCATGGATTTGACTATTCGGAGCAAATTATTTCCGAAAAAGAAGATAACAGGCCGGAATCTGCGCTGTACATCAGAAATTTGGATGGTGAAGTAAACGAAGCCGGAAAAGTAATTTCCTATTTCCCGGAGGCACGGGGCATAAAAACGCATCATTTCTCACTTGAACTGGTCATTGACAGAAACCACAACCTGGTAACAACCCGTTTTTTTAACGATAACCAGGATCCCTATCAGATGAATAATATGCCAGTGGACTGGAACGACGAACAAGTTAAAGGATTGCTCAAAGAAATGGCCTTTTGGCTAAAGCACAGTGATGATCTCTGGTACAAGAAGAATATCCTGTCCGACCTGATACCCTATAATTAGTTTCTGGTCAGAAACAGCTCTAAAAACAAATTTTGCTTAGTTTAAAGACAGGCACTAATTAGTTTCTGTCCATAAACTAAGCGTTTTTCACGTGTTTGAACTAGAAAGTTCAAATATAAGGCGTGTGAAAACTCTAAACCGCAGAATACTAATGTATTTGAGGATATAGATTTTGAGCAACAACGCAGAAGTCAGACTTTATAGACAAACACTAATTAATCAGCAATTTGACTCACAATGAAGAGACAAAACGTTAAATAAGAAGGAATCCTGGTTATACGGATTCTGTTTTGTCAAAGCTTCCGAGACCAATTACTAAGAAAAATTTTATACTGATGCAAAAACAGATATTATTAATCGCATTGATGGCATTTTTTATTGTTCCGCTATCAAGTCAGGATTTAAAAATAATTCCTGCCCCTGAAAACCTATCCATACAGAAGGGTAATTTTGTCATACCGGATAGATTTACCGTGAATGCAGATGAGGAGTTTACCTCTGCTCTGAACATGTTCTTTAACCGGGTGAACCAACACGGGTTCAGCTCCGAATGGAAGAGATCATGGTTTCTGTGCAGTCCTGATTTGGAAATAATTAAGGAGCCCCAAATTGACAACGGTAACCCAGAGGCTTACACACTCAAAATTACTTCCAAAAAAATAGTCCTGAAAGCAGCAGGAAAGTCCGGAGTTTTTTACGGCCTCCAGACATTGAGCCAGGTAATGCTGAATCAAACATCTGAAAACACAAAAAACCGGACACTTCCTGCGCTGACCATCAACGATGCTCCCCGTTATCCATGGAGAGGTATTATGCTTGATGAGTCACGTCACTTTTTTGGCAAAGAAAAGGTCAAAGAGTTGCTCGACTGGATGGCTTTTTACAAACTCAATAAATTTCACTGGCACCTGACCGATGTTCAGGGATGGCGGGTAGAAATCAAAAAATATCCAAAATTAACAACGGTCGGTGCCACCGGAAACCTGAGCGATCCTGATGCCTCTGCCAAATTCTATTCGCAGGACGACATCAGAGAGATTCTCAAATATGCCCAAGACAGGTTTATTGAAGTTATTCCGGAGATAGATATGCCCGGGCATGCCACAGCCGCGAACAAGGCGTATCCTGAGTTCAGCGGAGGAGGTTCAGAAAAATATCCTGAATTCACCTTCAATCCGGGAAAAGAGGAAACTTATGCTTTTCTGACTGACATCCTGAGAGAAGTAGCTGACCTTTTCCCTTCAGAATATATTCACCTGGGAGGAGATGAAGTTCACTTTGGCAATCATCATTGGAAAAATCTTCCGGAAGTTCAGGAACTTATGAAAAAGGAGAACCTGAAAAACCTCCAGGAGGTTGAATACTATTTCATCAACCGAATGGCAGACAGTCTGACTACTATGAATAAAAAACTTATGGGATGGGATGAAATTGTAAACGCCCAAACTCCTGTAGAGGAATCTGTCGTAATGTGGTGGAGACACGACAAAAAGGATCAGCTCCAAAAATCTCTGGAGAATGGCTATACCACTATTCTTTGCCCGAGAATCCCCCTCTATTTTGATTTTGTTCAGCACGAAAGTCATGAATCAGGACGTCGCTGGGCGGGAGAATACTCCACATTAAAGCAAATCCTTCATTTTAACGAGTATTTTGAGGAAACCATTACCGAGTATAACCACCTGATTCCAGGTATCCAGGCCAACCTGTGGACTGAAACCATAGACACCCCCGAGCGGCTGGATTACATGACCTTCCCACGTATAGCAGCGCTGGCGGAAGCAGCCTGGTCAACCAATGAAAAGCCTGATTATCAGGATTTTTTAAACCGTCTAAAACCATCGTTGCAATTGTACAAAAAAGCAGGAATTTCGTTCTTTAATCCGATAAACCCTGATAGCACCCCAGAAATAAAAGGCCCTGCTAAATAAAGAAGCTTTCTGCAAATAATTTAAATACGTAATTGACCATGAAAAAAAGAATCTCCATATTCCTATCGGTTCTTATAGCTGTCAGCTTCATTTCTGCAAAAGCTGATGCTCCCGGAAAGGATAAGAAAATGTACCATAAGAACTGGATTGACCTGAATAAAAACGGGGAAAAAGATATTTATGAAGATCCCCAGGCAGACATAGACGACAGAATTGAAGATTTATTGTCACAAATGACCATGGATGAGAAAACAGCTCAGATGGTCACTCTGTATGGCTACAAAAGAGTTCTGAATGATTCATTGCCAACTCCTGAATGGAAAAACAAACTTTGGAAAGACGGAATTGGTGCCATTGATGAGCATTTGAACGGATTCCAGGGCTGGGGGCGCCCCCCCATGGCAACACCTCACACCTGGCCGGCATCAGAACATGCATGGGCCATCAATGAGGTACAGCGCTTCTTTATTGAAGAAACGCGCCTGGGTATTCCAGCCGATTTCACCAATGAAGGAATCCGGGGAATCGAAAGCTTTAAGGCCACCAATTTCCCCACCCAACTGGCTTTGGGGCATACCTGGGACAAAAACCTCATCAACAAAATTGGCTACATCACCGGACGTGAAGCCCGCCTGTTGGGCTACACCAATGTTTATGCGCCCATTCTCGATGTTGGTCGTGATCAACGCTGGGGACGAATGGAAGAGGTATATGGAGAATCCCCGTTTCTGGTGGCCGAACTGGGAGTTGAAATGACCAAAGGATTGCAACAAGACAACCAGGTTGCTGCTACAGCTAAGCACTTTGCCATATACAGCAACAACAAAGGAGCCAGAGAAGGACTCTCCAGGGTCGATCCGCAAATCTCACCCCGCGAAACAGAGTACATACATCTTTATCCTTTTGGGCGTGTAATTCGGGAAGCAGGATTGCTGGGCATTATGAGTTCCTACAACGACTATGACGGGATTCCCGTTCAAAGCAGCTATTACTACCTTACCGAGGTTCTGCGAAATCGATTCGGATTCAAAGGCTACATTGTCTCCGACAGTGACGCAGTCATTTACCTTTACAATAAACACCGGACTGCCGGGACTTACAAAGAAGCAGTTCGCCAGTCTGTTGAGGCAGGACTGAACGTACGATGCACCTTCCGATCCCCGGAATCTTATGTGGATCCTTTAAGAGAACTCATTGAGGAAGGAGCGCTCTCCGAAGAAACCATAAATGATCGTGTAAGAGATATTCTGAGAGTAAAATTTATGATTGGCCTGTTTGACAGCCCCTACGTAGAAGATACCAAGCTGGCTGATGAAGTAGTTAACTCTGAAGAAAATCAGAAAATCGCCCTTGAAGCATCCCGCAAATCAATTGTTTTATTAAAAAACCAGGAGCAAATGCTCCCACTGGATAAGAATACCATCAACAAAATTGCTGTAATTGGCCCCAATGCGGATAATGGTGATTATGCCCTTACTCATTACGGTCCTCTGGCGGTGGAAGTGTCAACTGTTCTTGATGGCATCAAACTAAAAGCAGGAAAAGAAATTGAAGTAGTTTATGAAAAGGGAACTGAACTGGTAGATGCCAACTGGCCCGACAGTGAAATCATGCCATCAGACCCCACAGAAGAAGAACAATCCCAAATTGATCGAGCTGTGAAAGCAGCTGCCGGATCAGATGTGGCAATTGTAGTCGTTGGAGGTTCTCAAAGAACATGTGGTGAAAATAAATCACGAACCAGCCTTGATTTACCCGGCCACCAACTGAAACTGGTTAAGGCTGTGCAGGCAACAGGGAAACCTGTAATTGCGGTAGTTATCAGTGGTCGTCCTCTGTCCATCAACTGGACAGCCCAAAATGTACCCGCCATTATTCAGGCGTTCTATCCGGGATCAAAAGGTGGTGAAGCTATTGCCGATGTAATTTTCGGAGATTACAATCCCGGAGGTAAACTAACTGTTACCATTCCAAAAACCGTGGGTCAGATACCTTTCAACTTCCCCTACAAACCCGGCTCTCAAGTGAATGCCTGGGGACAGGCAGGACCGGAAGGAAGCAGGGCCCGGGTAAACGGAGCACTCTTTCCCTTTGGATTCGGATTGAGCTATACAACATTTGAGTACAGCAACCTGAAAGTCACCCCTAAAAGCATTAAACCAGGTGACGATGTTAAGATCTCTTTATCTGTAAAAAATACCGGCTCACAAAAGGGAGACGAAGTGGTTCAGCTTTATCTGCAAGATAAAATCAGCACCGTCACTACCTACGACAAAATGCTACGAGGTTTTGAAAGGGTTCCTCTCGAACCGGGACAACAAAAAACGATTAACTTCACCATTAAAGGAAGAGATATGGCACTCCTGAATAAGGATATGGAGTGGGAAGTAGAGCCCGGAACATTTTTGGTTATGGCCGGTGCCTCATCCGAAGAAATCAAACTGAAAGAAGAGTTTGAAGTGATATCTGAAGACGCCTCGGCATTGAACAAACAAGGAAATCACCGAAATACATACATTCATGCTTCATCCAATCAGCATGATGTCCGGAACCTTACTGATGGATCTCCCAACACCCGGTGGGAAAGCAAATCCAATGAAGCAACCATAGATTTTGAATTGAGTAAAGACGCAAAACCTTCGGAAATCAGAATCAATTGGGGAAAACGAAACAAAGCTCAGTACAACATTGAAATCCAACTTTCAGGTGGAGGCGGACAGTTTATCCCTGTATTTAATGGGAAAAATAAACTTTCAGAAGGGATGGAATCTTACCATTTTGAAGGGTTTCCGGCCACCGATCTGAGGTTAATTATCCACGCCAGTAAAACCGGAGAAGTTTCCATCAGCGACATACGTTTGGACCAACTGAAAACCGAATAATCTATCAACAAACCTTATTTTTAGCCTGACTTCTTCATAATCCTGTATTATGAAGAAGTCAGATCAAAACGTTTCACCATAAAAATACGAATATGACACCGGAACAAATAACCAGTCGGTTCGCCATCAAAGGAACAGTGGAAGACATAAAGCCTTTCGGCACCGGACTGATCAACACCACATATAAAGTTAAAACAGAGGAAGAAGATGCCCCCAACTACCTGCTTCAAATCATCAATCACCACATCTTTCAGAATGTGCCGGAACTCACCCGAAACATCAAGAGAGTGACCGATCACATCCGGGGGAAACTGAAAGCACAAAAAACCACCGACATCGACCGCCGTGTTTTAACGCCTATCGAGACCCTCGATGGAGAAGGTTTTTTTAAGGATGATGAAGGTCGCTATTGGCGGATGTTCCTCTTCATTGAAGGGGCACGTTCCTACGACCAGCTTACCAACGCCAAACAGGCCGAAGCAGGAGGACGGGCATTCGGCCAGTTCCAGAAAATGGTCTCCGATCTGCCCGGGGAACCTCTTTACCCTATCATTCCTGGCTTTCACAACACCGAAATGCGCATCAATAATTTCAAGAAACGTGTTGAAAAAGATCCTGTAGGCCGTTTGAAAGAGGTAAAAGAAGAGGTGGATTTTCTGATGGAACGCTCCGAAGAGTACAAAAAAATTGTTCAGATGGGAAAAGAGGGAAAAATTCCCGAACGAATTGTCCATCAGGATACCAAATTCAACAATGTGCTGCTCGACGAGAATGATGAAGTGCTTTGTGTAATTGATTTGGACACCGTAATGCCAGGGTATGTTTGCTACGACATTGGCGATGCCATCCGCAACGGCGCCAACACAGGTAAAGAGGATGATCCCAACCTTGACAACGTGAACATCAACATGGAGCTTTACGAAGGGTTTATCAAGGGGTTTCTGCAGGAAACAAAGGAGATTCTTACCCCTGAAGAAAAAGAAACACTCGCATTTGGTGCCAAGTTATTGACCTACGAACAGGCAGTGCGGTTCCTGGATGATTACATTGATGGTGACAATTATTACAAAACTGAAAGTCCGGAGCACAACCTGATCAGAACCAGGGCTCAGATAAAATTGCTCAAAAGCATGGAGGAAAACTGGGAGGCCATGCAAAAGATTGTAAATGAACAATAATAGAACCAAAAAAAAAGATTTATGTCCGAAAAACTTATCATTCCAAAGATAGAAGACTCCATTTACGACCTGGAAACCATCAGCAAAGAGCTTGAGAAGAAAGGTGCAAAGGGAAGCATAAATCGGGTAAACTGGAATTCGTTCCCCTACCAACCCGCAGTTACTTTCTTAATGGCTTACAACCAGAACAACCTGTTCCTCAAATTCGATGTGACCGAAAACCACATCAGAGCCATGGAAACCGAAACCAACGGAAATGTGTGGGAAGACAGTTGCTGTGAATTCTTCTGCGCCTTTGACAATGAGGGTTATTACAATCTGGAAACCAATTGCATCGGCACGCAGCTCATCGGATGGGGAGCGAAAAAAGAAGAAAGAACCCTGCTGGACTCTATCATCATCGATGCCGTCAAAAAACACACCACCCTGGAACATAAAACCATAGAACCTCAAAGTGGCCGGTTTGAATATCAGTTAACCATGATTATTCCTGCGGCCACATTTGTCAACCATCCGGGGATGAAATTTACGCAGGGGATGCAATTGAAGGGTAATTTTTACAAGTGCGGGGACAAAACGCCCGAACCCCATTTTGTTTCCTGGAATCCCATTGAAATCAAAGAACCCAACTTTCACCGACCGGACTTTTTCGGGACTGTTGAACTGGCATAAATTTTCAAACATGCTTAATCTGAGTATCCTCAAAAAAAAGAGTAGAAGCCTGATGGGGCTATCATTGCTTTCAGGGACAATACTTTCTTCTTGTGCGGTTGACAGTCCCCATAAGCAAAGCCCCAATATCGTTATGTTTTTAGTGGATGACATGGGTTGGCAGGATACGTCGGTTCCATTCTGGAAAGATTCTACCAAATTCAACAAGCGTTACCACACGCCCAATATGGAAAGGCTCGCAAATCAGGGAGTGAAATTCACTCAGGCCTATGCCTGTGCTGTTTGCTCTCCCACCCGCGTCAGCCTTATGACGGGGATGAATGCCGCCCGTCACAGAGTAACCAACTGGACATTAAAACAAAATACCAACAATGACAAACCCCATCCGGAATTAAGACTTCCGCAATGGAATGTCAACGGACTTCAACCCGTAGATTCCATTGAGAATACAATCCAGGCAACAACTCTGCCCCAAATTCTAAGCAACCACGGATATTATACCATCCATACAGGCAAAGCTCATTTTGGAGCCATGAATACACCGGGTGAGAACCCGGAAAACCTCGGATTCAAGGTCAACATAGCGGGGCACGCAGCCGGAGCCCCCGGTAGTTTTAAAGGAGAAAATAATTACAGTTCAAAGCGGAGAAACGGTCGCAGCGACTGGGATGTTCCAGGCCTTAACAAATACCATGGAACAGACACTTATCTCACTGAAGCTCTTACACTCGAAGCCCTCAACGCAATCAGGAAACCAATTGCAAAAGGGACACCTTTTTTTCTCTACATGGCACATTATGCGGTTCATACACCCATCGAGGCAGATAACAGGTTTGTGCAAAAATATCTGGACGCGGGCCTCGATGAAACAGAAGCGGCATATGCATCGATGATTGAAGGAATGGACAAAAGCCTGGGGGATATCTTAACTTTTCTCGACCAAAATGATCTGACCGAAAATACCATTATCCTTTTCATGTCCGACAACGGAGGACTCAGTGCCCACACACGTACAAAACCTCTGCATACTCACAATGCTCCACTAAAAAGTGGTAAGGGGTCTGCCTATGAAGGCGGAATAAGAGTGCCAATGATTGTAAAACATCCGGGATTAACAAAAGCAGCCACTACCTGTGAAACTCCTGTCATCATTGAAGATTTCTTTCCCACAATTCTGGAAATGGCCGGCATTGAAACTCCTGTGACTTCTCAAACAATTGATGGTGAAAGTTTTCTGCCTCTCCTCACCAACACCAGCTTTCAGGAATCAGACCGACCACTGTACTGGCACTACCCCAATAAATGGGGAGCTGAAGGCCCGGGAATTGGGACCACCAGCTCCATTCGAAAAGGAGATTGGAAAATGATTTACTGGTACAAAGACCAAAAAAAAGAGTTGTACAACCTCCGAAACGATATTAGTGAAACAAATGACTTAAGTACAGATTTTCCTGAGAAGATCAAAGAGCTGTCTAATGATTTAGGTAATTTCCTTCGCAAATCAAAAGCACAGAGGCCTGTATTTAAATCAACAGGCAAAACTGTGCCCTGGCCGGATGAGAAGTAATTTAACCGGGATGCAAAAAAACCGCGACATTGACTTTATAAGATAACTACAGTTTTCTGACCTTCGTATTGAGCAAAATTCATTTTCATTGTTACTTTGCTCATTATTCTGATTTCTTCCACTCCTTGTCCTCAACAAACTACAGAAGCTTCCTTCATTCCATTTTTACAATAAAATCAAATGCGCCAGGAGTGTTCTAACCTCTGTTGGAAATAATTCAACCATCCCAGTACAGCACTTATTTTATTTTTTCACATAAGTACCTGATCTTTTTACAACTTTTACTAAATTTGACCAGTAATCCAACCCTCAACCACCTGGATTGAAGGGTTGCAGAAGCTAACAAAATCAGAGGTTTGACCTCATCAACAAACCAGTAATTGTTTAAAGAAAGAATAATCATTAAATCACAAGTGCTATGAAACAATCCGGAATGACACTAATCCTGAGCGTCTTACTGCTCTGGAGCGGGCCCAAACCAGCTGAAGGTCAAATAACGGCACCCACAGCAAAAGAGCCGGTTGACTATGTTAACCCGTTAATAGGGACCGATTCCAAATTCAGCTTGTCCAATGGAAATACTTACCCTGCCATGGCCCTCCCATGGGGAATGAACTTCTGGACTCCCCAAACAGCTCCAATGGGTGATGGATGGCAATACGCTTATGATGCTGATAAAATCAGGGGGTTTAAACAGACCCATCAGCCAAGTCCGTGGATGAATGACTATGGAAACTTTTCATTGATGCCTGTAACAGGGGAATTAAAAATCAATGAAGAAGAAAGAGCAAGTTGGTTTTCTCATAAGGCAGAGACCGCTAATCCACATTACTATAGCGTTTACCTGGCGGAATACGATGTAACCACAGAGCTGACGGTCACAGAACGCGCTGCCCGCTTCCGGTTTACATTCCCTGAGAATGATCAATCCTATGTAATCATTGACGCTTTTGACCAGGGCTCCTATGTAAAAGTGATTCCTGAGGAGAACAAAATTATCGGCTACTCCACCCGCAACAGCGGAGGTGTTCCGGAGAACTTCAGGAATTATTTCGTAGTGGAGTTCGACAAGCCGTTTTCGTCATACAATGTATGGGAAAAAGATGAGCTGAAAGAAAATCAAACCGAACTTACGGGTGAACATGCAGGGGTGGCCGTCAGATTTAACACAAAAAAAGGAGAAGTAGTAAATGCACGGGTGGCCTCATCCTTTATCAGTCATGAGCAGGCCAATCTCAACCTGAAAGAAATTGGCTCCGATAATTTTGAAACGGTAAAAGCAAAAGGACGAGAGATCTGGAACCGTGAATTGGGTCGAATGATTCCGGAAGGAGGAACTTTGGCAGAGACAGAAATTTTCTATTCAGCCCTTTACCGCACACTGCTATTTCCACGGAAGTTTTATGAATATGATTCAGAGGGAAACATTGTGCATTACAGTCCCTACAACGGGAAAGTTTTACCTGGCTATATGTTCACAGATAACGGATTCTGGGACACTTTCCGCGCCGTTTTCCCTTTCTTTAACCTGATGTACCCTTCTCTCAATGAAAAGATTCAGGCAGGGCTGGTCAATGCCTACAAAGAGAGTGGGTTCCTTCCGGAATGGGCCAGTCCCGGGCACCGTTCCGTAATGATTGGGAACAACTCTGCCACGCTGGTAGCCGATGCTTACCTGAAAGGACTGCGGGGGTATGACATGGAAACCCTTTATGAAGCTGTTTTGCATGGCACGAAGAATGTTCATGCGGAAGTTGAAGCCACCGGTCGGCTTGGCCATGAATACTATAACGAACTGGGGTATGTCCCTTACGATGTGGGCATCAATGAAAATGCTGCCCGCACTTTAGAATATGCATTTGCAGACTGGACCATCTGGAAGTTGGCAAAAGAGCTTAACCGCCCCAAGAAGGAGATCAAATTGTTTGAGGAAAGAAGCCAGAATTACCGGAAACTGTTTGATTCCGAGACCAACCTCATGCGGGGCAAAAATGAAGACGGCTCTTTCCAGACACCTTTCAACCCTCTGAAATGGGGTGATGCATTTACCGAAGGCAACAGCTGGCACTATACCTGGTCGGTTTTTCACGACACTCAGGGACTCATCAATTTGATGGGGGGAGAAAAGACCTTTATTACCATGCTCGACTCAGTATTCGCAATGCCTCCCGATTTTGACGATACCTATTATGGATTTCCCATCCACGAAATCCGTGAAATGCAGATTGTAAACATGGGCCAGTATGCACATGGGAATCAGCCCATACAGCACATGATTTATCTTTACAATTATGCAGGGCAGCCGTGGAAAGCACAATACTGGCTTCGCGAAGTGATGGACCGGTTATATACACCCGACCCCGATGGTTATTGTGGCGACGAGGACAACGGACAAACATCAGCCTGGTATGTATTCAGCTCTATGGGATTTTATCCTGTCACCCCTGGAAGCGACCAATATGTATTGGGGACTCCTCTGTTTCCAAAAATGACTGTTCAACTGGAAAACGGCAACAAAATTATCCTGTCTGCCCCAAAAAGCAGTAGCCGGAACCGCTACATTGATGAAATGCACATAAACGGTCAGTTATGGGACAAGAATTATGTCCGCTATTCCGATCTGATGGAAGGCGCTTTCATTGAATTCCGGATGGCCGACGAGCCCAATAAGTCACGTGGCACCAGTAAAGAAGCCTATCCCTACTCTTACACGAAACCATAACAATCTGAAAAGCTATGCAAAAATTATTTTTCGTTTTCCTGATTATCCTGGCTACAGCTTGCAATTCCTCTATAGAAAAAATTCCTGTCCATGCCTGGATGGGAGGTCCCGGAGAAGCCACTGATCAGGAACTGGCACAACAATTCTCGGATCTGAAGAACAAAGGCATTGACGCTTTGATGTACAATGGCGGTCACGATCCGGCCACCTATCACCGGGTAGGAAAGATTGCCAAAGAGGCCGGATTGGAATTTCATGCCTGGGTCCCCACCATGGTACAGGGATATTCCGAAAAACTGGATTCGTCCTGGTATGCAGTCAATGGCAAGGGAGAATCCGCCTTGACTGACCCTGCTTACGTGCCTTACTATACTTTTCTATGTCCTGAAAGAGAAGAGGTCTATCAATTTCTTGAAGATCTCTATGTCAGCATCGCAAAAGTGGAAGAAATTGACGGTGTTCATCTCGATTACATCCGCTTCCCTGATGTCATTCTGGCCCGGGGGTTATGGGACAAATATGACCTGGTAATGGACCGGGAATACCCACAATTTGACTATTGCTACTGCGATTCATGCACAAGCAGATTTAAAGCTGAAACAGGCATCGACATTAAAGAAGTTGAAGATCCATCAGCAGTTGCCGAATGGAAACAGTTCCGGTACGATCTGATTACCAAAATCGTCAACAGACTGGCTGATGCTGTTCATCAGGAGGGGAAAGAGATTTCAGCGGCGGTTTTTCCAGGCCCCCATTCCGTAGCGCAGAAAATAGTCCGCCAGGAATGGAACAAGTGGAATCTTGACGCCTTTTATCCGATGAATTACAACGATTTTTATCTGGAGGATGTCAATTGGATTGGTGAAGTCACCAAAGAAGGAGTGACGGCCACTAAAGGCAAGGGGAAGCTCTTCAGCGGTCTGTTTATTCGTCCGGAACTGCCGGAGAATGACCAGCCATCCGATCCGGAACTTCACGGACTTACCCCGGAACAACTTGAAGAAGCAATCCGCCTGTCGGTGCAAAACGGAGCAACAGGAGTTTGCCTCTTCACGCCCGGTCGCATGACTGATGAACACTGGGAAGCCCTTTCTTCAGAAATTTTCTCAAAATAAGACAAACAGCAGGTCGTACCTGCAAAAAACAAAAAGAGGCTGTCAAAGCGTATCTGCGGGCAGCCTCTTTTGTATTAAAAAATATGGTTCTTCTGTTTAACCTACCCTATTTATAAAACAGGTAAGGCGAAAAAAGGCTGAAAGCCTGAGAGCAATACCCCAGAGCAACCCATTGGGAGTGGAGTTGTTCCCACGCCCCCCTTTTATATCAGCAAGAAAACTCCTGTTTTTGGGTGTGCTTGATAAGAAAGCGTCAAGTGCAAGGCGGGCGATGACTGAAAAACAGGAATTTACTTTTCGTAAATGACTGTTTTGAAGGCAAGCCCAACGCAGCAATTGGCGTTTTCCTGCAAGCACTATCTGTCCGGTTGATCATCCAGATAAAACTTCAAGTATCCTTTCTCAATGAGCTCATCGTGTGATATCATAAATTTCCTGAGCGGTTTTCCGCCAAGTTCCATCTTCCGGATGTAAATGTTGTCCTCAGAATTATTCACCGACTCGATGACAATCTTTTCCCCGGGGAAATAATCTTCATCGAGATGAATGGTTACCCTGTCAAAAACCGGAGAACTGAGGGTATAAACAGGATCAGCCGGACTCACCGGATAAAAGCCCATCATGCTGTAGAGCAACCAGGCACTCATAGTTCCTGTATCGTCATTTCCCGGAAGACCATCAGGTCCGGTATGGAAATAACGGTTCACACAGTCGCGCACAGTCCTTTGGGTACGCCACTCCTCTCCCTTCACATAATTGAAGAACCATGGATAACCCATATCCGGCTCATTACTCATATCAAACAATCCGTCATTAAAAGCCCGCTCCAACTGATGCACAAAGCGATCCGCCCCGCCCATCAGTCTCATCAGCCCCCGGATATCATGCGGTACAGCAAATGAATATTGCCAGGAATTGCCCTCATGAAAACCGTGAACCGGTTCAAAATTCTCACCCTGCATGGGATCAAAATTGGGCATAAACGTACCATCCGCTTCCAGTGGTCTCATAAGATCATACTCCGGATCAAAATATTTCTTGTAGCCAAGAGAACGCTCATAAAGCATTTCATGGTCTTTCTTTTTACCCAGCGCAAGGGCAAGTCTGGAAAGACTGTAATCGGCCACATAAAACTCCAGCGCCTCGGAAACGGTATTGTCAAAGCTGTCCCTGAATGCGATGAAATGGTTTTTCTTAAAAAAATCATTGTGCGGACGAAGAGGATTTTCATCTCCTCCCGACATGGCTGATTTCATCATCCCTTCGTAAGCCGTCTCCACATCAAAACCGGTAAGCCCCCGAAGATATGAATCAGCCAAAACCACAAGAGCCGGATCGCCCTCCATCACGTTGGTTTCCCTACTGTAGAGCTCCCACTTCGGCAACCATCCGCTCTCTTTATACATATCCACCATAGAGTTGAGCATATCGGTTTGTTGCTCAGGATAAACCAGGGTAAGCAGCGGATGCACATTTCGGTAAGTATCCCAAAGGGAAAAAACGGTATGTCGGTTATGCCCGTCGGTTTTCAGAATTTCAGCTGACTCCATCGCCGGATACTCCCCATTCACATCCTGAAGAATATTGGGATGAATAAGTAAGTGGTATAGTGCGGTGTAAAACTTCACCTTTTCCTCTTCCGAACCCCCTTCCACTTCAATTTTCGACAACTGATGGTTCCAGCGCTCCTTTGCCTGGGCCATTGTTTGCTCAAAATCGAAAGCAGGTTGTTCAGCATTCAGGTTTTCCCGTGCATTTTCAATACTCACATACGAAACACCCACTTTGGCTTCGATAGTCTCCCCCTTTTCGGTTTCGAAGGAGTACCATGCCCCGATCTGTTCGCCGGCCAACTCGCGAGAATAATTATCATAAATCTTAAATTGACCGCTGGTGGAGGACCATTGGTGCCGTGTTCCCGGAAGCTGGGGTTGTTTTTTCCAATAGCCCCGTTTAATAGCAGGCTTGCTAAACTCTACCACAAAATAGACCGGAATAACGGCTTCAGGATTGTAGCAAAATGTTCCCATCAGCTTGTAACCCTCTATTTCGGTGTCGGAAACCATTTTCACAAAAGCTCCCGATTCATTGGTCAGTCCATGTCCCAGGTTCAACAGAATATTGGCTTTTCCTTCGGGGAAGGTATATCTGCTGATTCCGGTTCGGGTAGTCGTTGTCGCCTCCGCCTTGATGCTGTACCTGTCCAGAAAAGCAGAATAGTAACCCGGCGAAGCTTCCTGATTGCTGATGGCGGTACCATAACGATTAAAATCCACCTCCAGGTCTCCGGTAGTGGGCATCAGAAGAATACTACCAAGGTCCGGGCAACCCACACCACTCAGGTTTACATGCGAAAAGCCGGTCATCAATTCATTGTTATACACGTAGGGGTTGGAACACCATCCATCGGTATTGGAATATTCATTGCCCTCATGCGGGGTGACGTTATACGGCACTACCGACACCATACCCCATGGTACCACCGGCCCGGGAAAGGTCGCCCCGTAATTGGATGTCCCTATAAAAGGGTTTACATATTCAGAGGGCTTCTGTCCGTGTATTGTGAATGGTAAAAGAAACATTCCCATAACAGCAGCACAGTATAAAAAGGCCTCTTTTTTAGCTGACTTGACAAATGATAATCTCATGATATTTATTTTTTAATCTGTTCAAAAAGCATCAGCCAGTGAACGAATCTCAAGTTCTTCTTCAAAATCCGGAATCTCTTCACCGGTTTCGAAAGTCACCGTTTTTGTTTCTCCCGGAATCATATTAAAGAAGTTGTCACTCCACCGGCCACTGTTTTCAGGAATATTAAGATAAACACTCTCTGCCACCACATCAGTCGCAAGTGTAACTTCAAATCCCTTTTCATTTTGGGCCACGATGAAACTAATTTCTGCTTCTTCCATCTGACGATCTTTGGGCAGTTCAAAGAAGAGATGATTGTCACAAAGAACCTCATCTCCTTTTAAGAATTCAGCCTTCAGAACCGTCGATTTGGAAGATGCTCCCTGGAGGAAATCCTGCAACGCCAGATCTGTCACTTCCACTCCCTGGTTGGGCAAAGCCTCCACTTCTTCGGACAGTTGCCTCAACAATTCACCCTGAAAATCATAAAGAGACAAAACCAGTGTACCTTTAACGGATGTCCTTTCATCAGAAACGAGAGATACCTTTAATCGGTCATCCTCAAGAAAAGGAGAGACATACAAATTACTGTAAATCTTACGAACCCTGTAATGAAGAGCTTTCCAGTTGCCGTAATAATCGCGGCTCGACCATGAGACCACCGGCCAGCAGTCGTTAAACTGCCAGTAAAGCGTTCCCATACTGTAGGGCATTGACCTGCGGTGAGCTGCAATACCATCCGCCATCCCCTCCGCCTGCATCACCTGACTGACATAAACAAAAGATTCAAAATCTTTAGGTTGCGGATACCATCGATCCATATAAGTCTGAATGGTTTTGTTGCCAATATGATGTTTCTGATGCACCTGCATCACATCCGAGAACAGGCTCCGGTCTTCTTCCAGCGTAAAGGACTTTATGGTTTCCCAGGGAGGAAAAGCCTGAAATCCAAATTCGCTCATAAAACGACTCACTTTTTTTCGGTACATGCTGAAAGGCTCCATGCCCCACCAGACACCCCAGTAGTGGTTATCGCCCTGGGTAAGTGCCTCTTCATGCCCCCATCCGTATGATGGTGAAGAAGGCCAATAGTCGCGGGTAGGATCCTGTTGGCCCAGAACTTCCGGAATCAGCTCATGAAAAATTTTCTGATAATCGCTCCATATTTGGGTACTATCATCTTCTGAATATCCCAAACGCTTCTGCCATCCCCAGTCGAACCAGCCATTCTGAATTTCATTGTTCCCACACCAGAGTGCCAGAGAAGCATGGTTTCTAAGACGTACCACATTGTCTTCCACCTCGTGACGAACAGTTTCAAGAAACCGGTCGTCTCCGGGATACATGGCACAGGCAAACATAAAATCCTGCCAGACCATTATACCGTTCTCATCACACAATTCATAAAAAGCATCATCTTCATAAATACCTCCTCCCCAAACTCTCAACATATTGAAATTGGCTTTAACGGCATCGCTGATGGCACTTTCATAATCTTCACGGGTAAGCCGTGACGGAAAGCTTTCAAGCGGAATGAAGTTAGCCCCTTTGGCAAAAACAGGAACTCCGTTCAGGTGAAACTCAAAGCTTCTTCCGTATTGATCATCTTCCTGCACAAGTTCGATGGTACGCACACCAATGCGTTCTTTCAAAACATCATACCCGTCTTCAGCAACTAACTCCACATGCACGTCATACAGGTTGGGTTCTCCTAATCCATTGCTCCACCATAGCTGCGGTTCGGGAATTTCAAAATCAAGGCTGACTTGATTGATCCCACTTTGCAAAGACAGTTCTCTGGAAACAGACTCAAAAGCGCCTTCCGGGGAGGAAATCTTAAGGGTAGCGTTGGCTGGTTGAATGGCATCCACCTCCAGGTCGGCACTCAAAACGGCTTTATCATCTGAGATTTTATTCGTCTTTATGAATGCATTATCAATTCTTGCATGGTTCCAGAACCTAAGGTAAACAGGTTTCCAAATCCCTGAAGTAATCAGCCTGGGACCCCAGTCCCAACCAAACTGATAAGGAGCCTTACGCGAATGAACGCGTTCATCCTCGGGAAGAACATAAGGCAGTTTAGCAGCCTGCCGGGTGTTGTATTCCTCAGGGGAATGAAAAAGTATCTCCAGATGATTCTCCCCTTTTATCAAAAGATCGGAAACATCAATTGACCAGGTTCGAAACATATTATCGGCATTCAGAATCACCTCTCCGTTGAGTTGCACTGTGGCATGGGTGTCCAGTCCTTCGAAGATCAGCTCCGTTGCCTGATGACTTTTCTCAACCTCATCGATACGGAAAGAGGTCCGATAGACCCATTCTTTTTCACTGACCCACTGCACCGAGTCCTCATTCCCCCGGTAAAAAGGATCTTCGATGATGCCATTGGCCATCAGATCGGTATGTACACAACCCGGGACCTCTGCCATATGCCAGGTATCGGTTCCGGCCTGACTGAATTCCCAGTTTTGATTCAGGTAACGTTTTCCTACCAGCGGTTGCTGCTCCTCACAAGCTGAAAACATCAGCAGGAGAAATCCGGCAATAAATAATAGTTTTCTATCCATCAGTGTCCTTTCTTTAATTGGTGTTTGGCTCATCAGTCATTTCAAAGACCAGCGTTCCTCCTGCTTCAATATCGCTGTGATGAATCCATGGTTTATTGAGTTTCTCTCCATTCAGGGTTACGGATGCCACATATTTTGCCGTTTCGCTAACACCGGGAGCCCTGATGGTAAAAGTCTTATCTCCGGGAAGCGCTATCGTCGCTTTTTCCCACAATGGAGCACCTATGTGATATCTGCCATCCGCGGGGTTTAACGGATAGAATCCCATGGAACTGAAAACATACCAGGCGGACATCTGACCACAGTCTTCATTTCCGCAATGTCCTGCGGGTTCCGGCTGATACATCTCTGTTAATATTTGTCGAACACGCTCTTGCGTTTTCCAGGACTCTCCGGTATAATTGTAAAGATAAGCCACATGGTGACTGGGCTCATTGCCGTGCGCATACTGCCCGATCATTCCTGTACTGAAAATGGGTAGATCATCAGACGCTTCCGGCTCATAAGTAAACATACTGTCCAGCCGCTGACTGAAGCGCTCACTCCCGAGTTTGTCACGCAGCCCTTCTATATCGTGAGGAACAAACCAGAAATAATGCCAGCCGTTACTTTCACAAAAATGGTCGGTGTATTCTTTGGGGTCGAAATGACTGATAAAACGACCATCCGCATGACGCGGTCTCATAAACCCGGTTTCGGGATCAAAATGATTTTTCCAGTTGGAAGCTCTTTCAATGAAATATTCATAATCCTCTGTTTTACCAAGATCTTTTGCAAACATGGCGATACACCAGTCATCGTAGGCATACTCCAGTGTTTTAGATACCGACCAGTTTTCGTGATCATCGGAAAGGGGCACATAGCCCAGTTCGCGGTACTCTCTGATGCCATGATCATCCGACATGGCATTGGATTTGCAAGCTTCAAAGGCCTCTTCCGGATCGAACCCGCCAATACCCTTGAACCACGCATCCACAATTACGGGAACAGCATGATAACCAATCATCATATTGGTTTCATTTCCCTGCATCGACCAAACCGGCAACAACCCAGTCTCCCGATAGTGGCTGAGCATCGATTGTATCATATCCGGAACCCTGTCGGGATGCATAATGGTATAAAGCGGATGAGCAGCCCGGAAAGTGTCCCAGAGTGAAAAGGTGTCGTATTTTTCATACCCTTCTGCCTGATGGATTTCTCCATCAGCTCCTTTGTAATATCCATTGGCATCACTGTAAAGAGTAGGCGCCAGCATCGACTGATAAAGCGCGGTGTAAAAAGTTCTTTTCCAGACTTCATTGGCACTCTCCACTTTTATTTTGCTTAGTTCATTCTCCCAAATATCCGAGGCCTGTTCACGGTAAGCGTCAAAGTCCCATTGAGGGGCTTCAGACTCAATAGCGGCCAGAGCTCCATCTCTTCCGGCACTCGAAATTCCCACTTTTACCATTACCTCTTCTTGATCCTTTGTGGAAAACCGAAAGTCTATCTTTGTATGAGTCCCTTTTACTTCTTTGCCTTCCACTTCTTCTCCATCCAGAAAAAGAGTAGTCTTCTCAATTGGCTTCGAAAACTTTGCCACAAACCAGACCCGCTGGTCGGGAGCCCAGCCTGAGGACATCCGATATCCGGAAATGGTCTGATCGTCTTCTATTTTAATAGTAGTCATCACCGGCCGGTCCCAGTTCAGGGAGTACCCAAGATCCAGAATAAACCCGGAGTTTTCATCCTGAGGAAAAGTATAATTGTGAATTCCGGTTCTTTTTGTGGCAGTTAGTTCAGCATTAATGCCATAGTCCTGCAGGAAGACCTGATAATACCCTGGTTCGGCATGCTCATCTTCATGAGAAAAAGTTGAATACGGACGGTTTCCGTTTTCGGGAGTGGTTTTAACAGCACTGCTGTTTACCGGCGTAAGTAAAATATCATAGAGATCTCCGGCACCTGTTCCGGTGAGATGAAGATGGCTAAAGCCGGTAATAATACTATCCGGATAGAAATACCCGGCAATCCGGTCCCATCCGGAGTAACCAATATCGGGACTTAACTGCACCATGCCAAAGGGGACTGTAGCTCCGGGATAGGTATTCCCCGGACCATCGGTACCCATGAATGGATTTACATAATCGGTTAGGCGAGGCTCCGCATCCCTTTGTGTTTGTTGACAAGACACAAATAGAAGGAGCAACATGAACGGGAGACCTATCAGGAAAGGAGATTTTTTCATAATTACATTTGATTAATGACCCTAAAAGTAAATAAGCTAACCCGGGAGAAATTGAAAGACCAACAGTTAAACAAAGAAATGCCCCGGAGCAGAATGATTGAAATCAGACAGACTCCGGGAGCATCTCCCAACCTATGTGTAATTGTTCTACTAATGCGAATTAAGGGTTAAATTATCAATCCAATAAAAGCTGCTGCCAGTTTTCCAAACACATGAACCAGCAACCCATTAGTAGATCTGACATTTG
>NZ_PVTS01000016.1 GCF_003003035.1 Marinilabilia salmonicolor
TTGAGGGTTTTGTATTACCCAAAACCTTGCTTTCAAGCTGATAAATCCACAGCTGGTCTGAAAGCCACGCCCAGGCGCATATAGCCGGGACGTTGCCTGCAAGCTTAACAAAAACAGCATATTCGACAAATTTCTTAAATTTGAAAGAAAAAACATATGCAACGCATTCTTACCGAAAAGAAAAATGATTTGAAACGTTTATGCGAATTGCTTAACGTAAAACGACTATATGCATTTGGTTCTGCAGTTTCGGGAGAATTCCGAGACGATAGCGACATTGATTTTCTAATTTCATTCGCCGAAAATTTAACCCCAGAAGAATACGCAGATAATTACTTCTCGCTTCATTACAAACTAAGAGAACTTTTTAACCGAGAAATTGACATAGTAACTGAAAGAACCTTGTCAAATCCCTATTTTATTGAAAGCGTCAATGAATCAAAAGAATTAATCTATGAAGCGTGAAATAAAAAAATATCTCTATGATATTAAAACTTCCATTGACTCGATTGAAGATTATTTAGATGGCAAAAGGGATTTCTTTGAATACCAAAACAATAAGCTACTTCGTCGTGGCATTGAGCGAGAATTAGAAATAATTGGCGAAGCAATGAATCGCGCTTTGAAAATTGACCCCGAATTAAATATTGAAAATGCCAGGCAAATTGTTGATACAAGAAACTGGGTTATTCATGGATATGATAAAGTAGATGACGTTGTAATTTGGGCAATAATTTCAAAACATCTTCCCAAATTAAAAAACAGAAATTGAAAACTTATTTAAATTCTATGGCAGGTGATTGTGAGGACTATTCAATAATGATGGCTGCCTGCATAAAAGCTGTTGGAGGAAAAACCAGGATTGTTTGGGTCAAAGAGCATGCTTTCCCCATTCTTTTGGTAGCAAGTGACAAGCATGAATATAATCTGAAAGTCAAACCGCTTCTTAACCTTTTATTTACAGATATCTACGAAGAAGATTTCGGAGTTGTTCAAAATGAGGAAGGAATATGGTTAAACTTTGACTACACAAAGAGTTATCCAGGAGGACCATTTCTGAATAAAGAAGTAATAAAACTCATCAAAATATAATCGATTTTCCGTGGAATAATTAATACCAATCCCTAATTCAAAAAAGCAATGAAGAAAACCGTATTAATAGTATTATTATCACTTTCAAGCCTGAATCTTTTCTCACAACTAAATAAAGGAAAGACAGTTGTATCATTAGATGGAAATTATTTAAAAACCAACACTGAAAATGGTGTCACATCAAATTATAATGCGTCACAAGTTAAAAATTTAAACCTTGGAGCGTCAGTTGGGTATTTTATAGCCGACCGAATTGAATTGGGAATAGGACTTAACTATTATTGGGAAAAAGAGTCCAGAACCAACAAATTGATGATCACAGATTTCTATCAGGCTGAAGTGATGGATTTAAAATCAAATGGTTTTTTGCCGCATATTTATCTGGGATATTATTATCCAATTGTTAACAGGCTCTACCTTAGTGGAAAACTAAAATTTGGATACGGTAAAATAAAATCTGAATATAGCACACTCATTGCGGGTAGATCCAATACTCCATCAGAATCTTCGTATTCCCCTCCCCCTTATACGACAATGTCGAAAGACACTTACGAAGTTGATTTATTCAATGCTGAAATCATACCGGAACTGACTTGGTTCATTTCTCCCAAAGTTGGTCTCTCTCTTGGGTTGGGAGGAGTAAAACACACAATGATTGATTGGGAAACAGATAATTCCAGTTGGTCCGTTAATTTCGATCCGGCATATTGGAACTTTGGGTTCAAAATAAGATTATAATTCGCCAATAACACAGGCCTACCCCCAACCACAAAAAGCACTTGATTATCACAAACAAAACCACAACATTATAAAAAAGAAAAGGTTAAAAGAAACCTGTTAATCACATCGTTTCTTTTAACCTCTATATCTTTTTAAGAATAGAAAAAAGTCACATTATCCCTTCCATTCTCCTTTATTGGCCTTCTCCCAACGTTTGCTTACCGTTTTCCAATCCACTACATTCCAGAAATTGTCCACATAAGTGCCACGCATATTCTGATACTTCAGGTAATAAGCATGCTCCCAAACATCCAGCGCAAGTAGTGGAATACCGTTCTCAGAAACAACATCCATCAAAGGATTGTCCTGATTAGGCGTGGAGGTTACTTTCAATTTTTTATTGCCATCGAGATAGAGCCAAGCCCAACCACTGCCAAATTGGGTCTTTGCAGCATCTGAAAATTCCTTTTTAAACTCATCCATCGAACCGAAATCCTTAACCAAAGCATTCAGCAGGCGGGCCGATGGCTCACCTCCATCGGGAGACATATTTTCCCAAAACAACCGGTGATTGTAGTAACCACCACCATTATTACGGACAGATTCGCTGTGCCCGGATACATTAGCAAAAATCTGATGCATTGCCGTAGTTTCCATCTCGGTCCCCTCGATGGCTTTCATAAACTTACCATAATAACCACGATGGTGCTTATCGTAATGCAACTCCATCGTTTGCGCATCAATATATGGCTCCAACGCATCGTAAGCATATCCCAGTTCGGGAAATTTATGACCATCAATGGTCGCGGCTGCTGAAGCAGTTGCTCCGTTATTGTTACTTTTTTTCCCTGTGGGGACACAGGCACCTACAGCTGCCATACCCACGAGTGATAAAAAATGACGTCGTTCCATATTCCGTAGTTTTTAGATTTCAAAAAGTTGATTGTAGTAATAAAAACACGTAGCGAATAAAAATGTTTGATTCTCGGTCAGGTTTTAAAAAACTTAAGTTATTCAACAGCTTCAATTTCCGTGCGCTATTAGATGCTTAAACATCAGCTCAATTCATTTTTTCTGAATTTGGGCCTTGCGATGTTCATCCTCAATCTCTCCGGCATTTTTCAAAGATAGTTTCGATATCACCGGGCCAAATAACTCATGAATAATTGCGGTACCGATAACAACCGTCATTATTAAGGTAGAAAAAGCATTAAAAGCCTCCTCTTTGGAAACCAGCAAAGCCAGGCCTATCACAATGCCACCTTGGGGCAACAACCCACCGGCAGTGTATTTTTTTACCTGTTTGGGAATCGAAAGATACGATGATGAGGTCCAGATACCTGTATATTTACCCAACAACCGGGCTGCTATAAACAACAGAATCAACATTGAATTTCCCGAGAGTAAAGAAATATCGAGATGGAGCCCTGACAAAGTAAAAAAGATCACAAAAATGAGCTCTTCGGTATATCGCTCAATAAGACCAAATATTTCATCTTTTTGCTTGTTATAGTTAATAACTACCACTCCAAGTGCCAATGTAGATAGCAACTCGTCAACTCCAATGTATGTTGCCGTACCGTAACAGGCAACTAATATTCCCAGAATCAAAACAATCAGTGCCCCATCAGTCTCCTTCTTAAAAAATGAAGAAAGCCTGTTTAATAAAAATCCAAAAGCCGCACCCAACAACACAGCAACACCTATCTCATAGAACAGATGCCCCATCGAATCAAGCATTGAAGTATCTCCATCTCCCAGGAGCACCTTTGCTGATGCCAGTGAAAGAGTGAATAAAATGATGCCCATAATATCATCAAATGCTGCAATGCCTAAAACAGATGAGCTGACAGGCCCGCTGGCTTTGTATTCTTCAATAACTGCCAACGTTGCCGAGGGATCTGTAGGAGCTGCAAGTGAAGCCAGCAACATACTGAAAGCCAAAGCCAGATAAATAGAATCAAAAAGATTAAAAACATACTGAACCGTCAGAAACGTCAGTAAAAAAACAAACAAATAGGCCAGCAAAGATTCAGCCAGCGTCATAATCAGGTAATTCTTTCCTTCCTTCCTGATTTTATCGAAAGAGAGCGATCCTCCTATATGGAAAGTGATTACGGCCAATGAAATATTAACCAGCGGATCCCCGGTTTCGATAAAACTATGGGGAACAATACCCAGAACCTGTGGATTGAGCAGAATACCTGCTATGATATAACCTGATATCTTAGGCAGAGAAATTCGGGCTGCCAACTCCCCCAGCAAAAAACCGGAAAAATAATGATTCCTGTAATTAATAATAAACTCATGAAACTGAATTTTAATAATCTGAATTCAACCCTGCATTTCCAAAAGACTTGCAAATTTTTCCTAAGGAAAATATCATTTAAGTATAAAAGTACCGAAGAAAATTTGATACACACAAACTACATGTATTAAAATACAATTGGTCATTGAATGATTGGATGAAAACCGAAAGGATAAAAAACAATTTATGATAAAATAATTACGGCACAATAAATGTATATTTGAACATAAAACATAACCTTCTTTTCGTATGAAGACAATATTCGTATTGATTACACTGTTGAGCTTTTCTGTGATACAGGCTCAGGAACAAAAAGAGATATCATCAGAGATATCCGATGTGGTGGTTTACTTAAAAGGTGCTCAGGTTACCCGGACAGCAAATATTTCTGTTGGCTCAGGTAAATCAACACTCCTGTTCAAAGGTTTAACCCCTCGTCTCAATTCCAACAGTTTGCAGGTTGCTGCCGGAAATGGAATTACCATTCTTTCAGTGAATCACAGCATCGATTATCTGGAATCCCAAAAATCGGATGCTCTGGCCCAAAAACTGGTCAACCGAAGAGATGAACTCCAGGACAGTATTTCACTCAACAAGAACACCCGGCAGATCTACATCAAGGAACGGGAAATGTTAATCAGCAATCAGTCTATTGGTGGACAACAGACTGGTGTTAATGTGGAACAACTTATCAGAGCGACCGATTTTTTCCGTCAACGCCTTACGGAAATTGAAAAAACTCTGTTTGAAAATAACAGAACAACTCTTGAAATGCAAAGACGTCTGGATAAAATTAATCGCCAGCTGAACGAGTTGAATGCCCGGGACGACCAGCCCACAAGCACCATCAAAGTAACTATTTCAACCAACCGCCCCGTTAGTGCCCCGGTTGAGCTTACCTACACCGTTCATGATGCACGCTGGCAGCCATTTTACGATATCCGCGTAAAGGATACCGATGAGCCGGTAACGTTGGTTTACAAAGCCAAGGTTTTTCAAAGCACCGATGAAAACTGGCACAACGTAAATCTGACACTCTCCACAGGCAACCCCACCATCAGCAACTACAAGCCGGAATTGCAACCCTGGTTTTTATATCCTGCACCTGTACGAATGCCGGAGGTAATGGAAACCATGAGCATTGTTGAAGACGATGTAGAACTTAATGAAGAATTGGTAATTGAAGACAAGGAAGAAGCCAGGCCCATACGCATCAGAGGTGTGTCCTCTCTTGGAAAACAAAACGTCACCACCGTTCAGCAACAAACAACAACAGCTTTTGAAATCCAAATTCCCTACACGATTCCTTCTGATAATCAGGGATACGACGTAGCCGTTTCGGATCATCAGGTGAAAGCAGATTTCCAATACGCAACAGTGCCCAAACGCTCCCCTCACGTTTACCTGATGGCGCATATTTCGGACTGGAGTGAACTAAACCTGCTGCCCGGGCAGGCCAACATCTATTTCGATCAGACCTATCAAGGCAAAACGGTGCTGAACCCCTACTCTTCTGAGGACACTCTTAACCTTTCCGTAGGAAGAGATCCGGGCATTATCATGGAGCGGGAACTTCAAAAAGATTTTTCATCAAAATCCTTTTTTGGCAATAATGCCAAAGAGACCAAAGCATGGAAAATTACAGTGCGAAATAGCAAAAACACCAAAGCAACTGTAATGGTGGAGGATCAATATCCTGTGTCCACCAACAGCGACATCAAGGTGGAACTGGAAGAAAATAGCGGTGCCAAAGTAAATCCAGTAACCGGGATGCTCAACTGGACGCTGCATCTGGCCCCTGGAGAAACCAAAGAATTACAGTTCATTTATACGGTTCGATACCCTAAAGAGATGGACCTGATTATCGAATAAACAGTTCATTATAAAACAATTAATCAAACAAAAGATATTGTCTCTCAACCAAAAAGAACAAACAGGAGACAATATCTTTTTTATACTCTCCTTCCTGAATACTCAATCCACCACTTTATTATTGAGGTTTTGCTGCACATTTTGTAGATTCGCTTATCTAAAAACGAACAAATGAAAAAAATACTAATTATTACAGTCATTGCCATGTTCACAGCATGTGCCACCAGAGACATTCATGACATTGAAGAAGGAATGGCCTCGAAAGAAGTTGTTGATATAGCCGGTGAACCCACCGAGAAAGTAGAAATGCCACTGGACATTGAATGGTGGGTGTATGAAGAAGATAAGGTGTTGTTAATATTTAAAAACGATACCGTCACCAATGTAACCTCCGAAAAGGAGATTGAAGAGTCACTGAAAGACTTTGAAAAAGGAATGGAAGACATCCAAAAAGAGATTGAAGAACTTACAAAATAGAGATTAATGAAGATTCTGATTGTTGGAACCGGCGGTGTGGGTGGCTACTTTGGCGGTCGTCTTGCGCAGGCAGGACATAGTGTGACCTTTATTGCCCGCGGAGCTCACAAGGAAGCCATGGAAAAAAATGGACTCGAAGTACAAAGCATCAATAGCGATTTCTCAGTGACAAAAGTCAATGTCACTGAGAAAATAAGTGAGGCAGAAGTACCCGATCTGGTCATCATTTCAGTCAAAGCATGGCAGGTAAAAGATATTGCGCAACAATTAAAATCTGTAATCGGACAAAGCACCATGGTACTCCCTTTACAAAACGGAGTTTTGGCCAGTGACGAACTCAAAGAGTATTTGCCTGAAAAGAATGTACTCTCCGGTCTTTGCCGCATTATCAGCAAAATAGAAGGTCCCGGAAAGATTAATCATCTGGCTGTCGATCCCACCATCGTATTTGGCGAATGCGACAACAGCAAAACCGACCGTGTTTATGCCTTGGAGAAGGTTTTTAACGACAGCGGGTTTAAAGGCAGAGTAGCCAACGATATTCAGTCAGACTTATGGAAGAAGTTCATCTCTATCTGTGTTAGTGCCTGGCTCGCGGTTACAAGATCCACTTACGGAGAGGTCAGAGCGCAGCCGGAAACCCGTAAAGTAATGCGCGATTTGTTTGATGAAGTAACCGAACTGGCTCACAAAAAAGGCATCAATATTGAGTCGGATTTTGTGGACAAAACCATGGCCTTTATCGACACTTTTCCTCCGGAATCAACCTCATCGCTAACGAGGGACGTTTGGGAAGGAAAGCCTTCTGAACTGGAATATCAGAACGGAAGCGTGGTAAAACTTGCGGATGAAATCGGATTAGATGTCCCCGTCAACCGGTTTATCTATTACTCGCTGATTTTGATGGAAAAGAAAGCAAGGAAGAAATAAACTTATTGTTATTTGGCCAATGGGAACTCCATTCTTCCGCCGGTTTCAATATATTTTCTCCGGTCATACCCCATCAGACCTTGTTCATCAGCCTCCAACTTCAACTGATTGTAGCGCCTGGATTCTTTGGTCATTTTATTAATCTGCTGTTCCGACATCCATTCGATGTTTAGTCCCATGGGGATGGAGTCACGGGTAATCAAAGGAGAATATACTTCAGCGGAATCGCCTTTTTTTCCCGCTTTTTGCTGATAATAAGCAGAAAGCTTTTCAACATTTCCAGAAAGCATCTCAAAGTCTTCAGCGGACACATCAACTTTTGCAACCTCTCCCTCATGCCACACAAGCAATTGATAATCCTGATTATCGGGAATCAGAACACCTTGTTCAAATAAGGAATCAGGCACATCCGAAAACAAAAGATAATCAAGTTTCTCTATCAAATCGATGGTATCGCCTACCACAGGATGAAGTACAACTGGTTGCTGCGATTTTAAAGGCAGGGCAAAAAGCACGAAGACTAAAAAAAGAAATGCTGCACAACTCTTATTTATAGAGCCAAAGTGGTTAGTTTCAGGTTTCATAAGCATAAAATTTAAAATACTGACCCCAGAATTCCGGGACTCATAGTACAAACATAAAATTAATTATTAATGCCTTACTCACAATATTTGTGTTTGTTTGGCAAAATATTGTTCAATAATTTAAGGAAAAATGGCTACGCCATTTCTTGTTTTGGGTTCACGAATTTTTCGAATTACACAAATTAAAAACCTGTTTTACAGCATCTTTAAAACGGCATAGCTATTTTAAGTCTCACCTCATTTAGAAGTACAAATCCCGTTCCCCTTTTTTCACTCTCTCCAACCGATCAATCAATTTTTCACGGAACTGGTCATCTTTGTACTCTTTCAAATTTTCAGCAATTAACTTATATCCCTTTTCACGGGTTTCTGCAGGTGCATAATCTTCCAGATATTCAGCCATGGTAAGCATGGCATTTGGTTGGCAAAAACGCTTAATAAACCCGGGAACCGAGAACTCCATAAAGTGTTCGCCGGTGCGTTTCAGACGGTAACAGGCAGTACAAAATGAAGGCAAATAGCCATGTCCCAGCAATTCCTCCATAACCTCATTCAAGGTTCTATTATCTCCAATGGTAAACTGCTCATGATCCAAATCCTGCTGATCCTTTCGGGAGGAATAACCTTTCATTTCAATATTGGTTCCTCCATCAATCTGCGATACACCAAACTGAAGCACCTCATCCCGAATATGTGCAGGCTCACGAGCCGTAAGAATCAGACCGGTGTAGGGTACTGCCAACCGAAGAATAGCCACCAAACGCGTGAATTCCTCATCACTGACCTCAAATTCAGGTTTCACATCAAACCCTGAAGCCTGCTTTAGCCGCGGAAATGAAATGGTATGCGGTCCCACATTGTAAACAGCCTCAAAGTGATTGACGTGCCTCAACAAGCCCAGCACCTCAAACCGCCAATCATAAAGCCCCAGCAAAGCCCCAATCCCCACATCGTCGATACCCGCTTCCTGAGCACGATCCAATGCTGTAATGCGCCAGTCATAGTCTCGTTTTTTCCCTCCCAGATGTACTTTCAAATAGGCATTGCGGTCATAAGTTTCCTGAAACACCTGATAAGTCCCGATTCCGGCATCTTTCACTACTTTAAAACCCTCTATATCCATCGGGGCAGCATTGATATTGACACGCCGTATTTCCCCGTTGCCCTTCTTCACGCTATATACATTGCGCACCGTTTCAGCAATAAAATCTGCATCGTATTTAGGGTGTTCTCCATAAACCAATATCAAACGTTTATGACCTGAATCTTCAAGCATCTCAACCTCCGCCTTAATTTCTTCGGAAGAGAGTGTTATGCGCTTCTGTTTCTTATTATCGGTCCGGAAACCACAATACGCACAGTTATTGATACAAAGGTTTCCGATGTAGAGCGGTGCAAAAAGGACAATTCGTTTTCCGTAAACCCGTTCTTTCAATTCGCGGGCCCCGTTTTTAATCTCTTCGATCAGATCAAGGGTATTGGCATTAATCAGAACAGCAGTCTCCTCGAGCGACAAGCGGTGCTTATCCAGTGATCGCGCAATTACCTCACGAACTCTCTCAGGAGATGGATTTTCATTTCGTTTCAAAATCTCCCAGATCTCCTCAGAATCTATAAAATTCTGCATGGGAAGATCTTCTAACTTATATTTCTGCGGATGATATATTACGGACATAACATAACCTTTAGGCTTTAAAGGTACGATGAAAGAGCTGTTATCGGAAAGGTTTTACAGATTTTTTACAGAAACGTCGGATTGGCATATAGCACTTCTGCTTTACATGTCAAAGAATCCGCCGTCCCTGCAATCTAGTGGATTCATGACTTAGGGTTTATCCATAAAGTCCAACTTCTGCGTTGTTGTTCAAAATATAAATCCTCAAATACATTAGTATTCTCCAGTTTAGATTTTTCACACGCCTTGAATTTGAACTTTCTATTTCAAACACGTCAAAAACGCTTAGTTTATGGACAGGCACTATTTAGTGCGCGTCTATAAAGTCGGGAAAATTTGTAAAAAGCCATGTGCCTGGTCAGAAAGTGCCAATTGCAAGGCTTGCGACCGCGTGCCGCCTAAAGCTTTAGCGGTGGCGCAAGCCGCCAAAAACGGAGTTTACATGGGTAAATGAGTATTTTGGCGGCAAGCGTAACGACGCAATTGGTACTTTATGGACAGACATTATTTAATATTCTCCAAGAATTCCTTTTACATCTTCGGGAGACACACGTCCGTAAACCCGCTCACCAATGGTAACCACGGGAGCAAGGCCACAAGCCCCGACGCAACGCAGGCAGCTGAGAGAAAACTTTCCATCAGGAGTGGTTTCACCCACTTTCACATCCAGATGCCGTTTAAATTCATCAAGGACTTTTTCAGCGCCTCGCACATAACAGGCGGTCCCCATGCAGATGGATATCGGATGTTTTCCTTTGGGCAGCATGGAGAAAAAGGAATAAAAGGTGACCACACCATAAACATGAGCAACCGAAACATTCATCTCTTCTGCCACGATCTCCTGAATTTCAGCAGGCAGGTAGCCAAACATTCCTTGTGCACCATGCAACACATTAATTAACTCACCGGGTTCATTATTGAATTTGGCGCACAAATCTTTCAATTCCTGAACTTTATTTTCGGGTATTTTTACTTTTGCCATAACTCTTTTCAATTAACAATGACCAATTACCAATTATCAACTCGCCGTCAAAGACTATTCGATCTCAGCTTTTTTCTTACGATTGAAATAATGCGTATGCAGCAACTCATGCGACAAATCACTCATTGGTTTACCCAGGAATTCTTTGTACAGCTCCTGAATAAACGGATTCTCATGTGACTTCCGAATGGGCTTACCCTTATCTTCTTCATAAATGGCCCGCTGACGTTTCTTCAAAACATCCACATTTCCATGATGATATGGTTGTCCACCACCACCGATACATCCTCCTGGACAGGCCATTATTTCAATGGCATGAAACTCCGACTTTCCGGACTTGACTTCCTCCAGCAGTTTTCTGGCATTTCCTAATCCGTGGGCAATCCCGATATTCAGTTTAAGTCCGTCAAAATCAACGGTTGCTTTACGGGACCCTTCCATACCCCTAAGCTCCTTGAAGTCAACTCTTTCCAGATGTTTGCCTGTGTGCAATTCATAGGCTGTACGTACTGCAGCCTCGATAACCCCGCCGGTAGTTCCGAATATGACTCCGGCCCCTGTGGATTCTCCCAGCGGCTGATCAAAATCATCATCCGGCAAGGCGGCAAAATCCAGGTTGGCATTCCGGATCAACTGAGCAAGTTCCCGTGTAGAAATAGAAACATTCACATCCGGATCCCCATTCACAGAAAACTCTTCGCGTGTGCACTCATATTTCTTGGCCAGACATGGCATTACCGATACCACTACCAGGTCTTCCCGCTTCTTATTCATTTTTTTTGCAAAGTATGATTTGGCGATGGAGCCAAACATTTGCTGGGGCGATTTGGCCGTAGATGGCACATCCATCATCTCCGGAAACTGATGCTCAAAGAATTTCACCCAGCCAGGGCAGCAGCTGGTCAGAATCGGTAACTTAACCTCTTTATCTCCATTCAGATGCCTGTTGAGACGATCCAGCAATTCAGTACCTTCTTCCATAATGGTAAGATCGGCAGCAAAATCAGTCTCAAACACATAATCAAATCCAAGTTTTCGCAGAGCTGATACCATTTTTCCTGTTACCAGGGTTCCCGCCTCCATTCCAAACGACTCGCCCAATGCTGCACGCACTGCAGGAGCTGTTTGCACTACCACTGTTTTGGTGGGATCCACCAGTGCCTCAATTACCTTCCATGTATAATCGCGCTCTGTAAGTGCGCCTGTAGGACAGACAGCCACACACTGGCCGCAATAGGTACATACCGAATGATCCAGATCCATCTCAAAAGCCGGTGCAACAACCGATTCGAAGCCACGATTTACAGCCGACAATACACCAACTGTCTGCACTTCGTTACAGGCGGTTTCGCAACGGCGACACATGATGCACTTATCCATCTCACGAATGATGGCCGGGGATTGGTCGCCTTTGTAATGCGATTGCTCTCCGGTATAATGAATTTCACGAATACCCAGATTCTGAGCCAGATCCTGCAATTCACACTCTCCTGACTTGGCACAGGTCAGACACTCGGCAGGATGGTCAGACAAAATCAGTTCTACCACCGTCCGTCGGGCATTGACCACCCGCACGGTATGTGTATGAACTTCCATTCCTTCCGTACATTCAGTTTTGCAGGCAGGAGCCAAATTTCTCCGCCCCTCCACTTCAACAACGCAGACCCGGCAACCGCCCGGTTTATTCTCAAAATTCATGTCATCCATCTTCATGTAACACAAAGATGGAATTTTGATGCCAATGGATTTAGCAGCCTCCAACAAGGTGGTCCCTTTTTCCACCACCACCGGTTTATCGTCTATAGTTAATTTCACTAAGTTCATAAGTCATTGTTTTTTTTGAAAGTTTCTGACCCGATTTATTGAATACTGATGGCACCAAACTTACATTTATCCATACAAGCGCCACACTTAATACAAATGGAAGTATCGATAAAATGCGGCATCTTTTTATCGCCTGAAATGGCATCCACCGGACAAACACGGGCGCACAATGTACAACCGGTACAAAGCTTCGGATTGATAACATACTGCATCAATGCACGGCACTGACCGGCCGGACACTTACTCTCCTTCACGTGAGCCTCATACTCTTCAGGAAAATTATCCATAGTGGAAAGCACAGGGTTCGGCGATGTCTGTCCCAACCCACACAGAGCAGTATCTTTAATCACGTTGGCCAAATTACGCAAACGGGTCAGATCACCTTCATCCCCTTTACCAAGAGTGATTTTCTCAAGCAGTTCGTAAAGTCGCTTGTTACCTACACGGCAAGGGGTACATTTTCCACAACTCTCTTCAACGGTAAAATCCAGATAAAATTTGGCTACCGAAACCATACAATCGTCCTCATCCATCACAATCATACCTCCGGATCCCATCATGGAACCGCTGGCAATCAAACTGTCGTAATCGATGGGCAGGTCCAGGTGATTTTCCGTCAGACACCCACCTGAGGGACCTCCGGTCTGTACAGCCTTAAACTTCTTGCCACCTTTGATGCCTCCGCCAATATCAAATATCACCTCACGCAAAGTAGTCCCCATAGGTACTTCAATCAATCCCACATTATTCACTTTTCCTGCCAATGCAAACACTTTGGTTCCCGGACTCTTCTCTGTTCCAATTTTTCTGAACCAATCAGCACCTTTAAGAAAAATCGCCGGTATATTGGCAAAAGTCTCCACGTTGTTTACGTTGGTCGGCTTTCCTTTGTATCCACTAACCGACGGGAACGGCGGTTTCACCGTGGGTTCTCCGCGCAATCCTTCCATCGAATGAATCAATGCTGTCTCCTCGCCACAAACAAAAGCCCCTGCTCCGTAGCGGATTTCCACATCAAAATTAAACCCGGCTCCAAAAATATCTTTTCCAAGCAGCCCATAATCCCTGGCCTGATCAATGGCAATCTTCAACCGTTTAATGGCCAGCGGATACTCTGCCCGAATATAAATCAATCCGGTATCGGCGCCAATGCAATATCCGCAAATGGCCATGGCCTCCAGAACCGAATGCGGGTCGCCTTCAAGAATCGACCGATCCATAAAAGCTCCGGGATCTCCCTCATCGGCATTACAAACCACATACTTCTGTTCCGATTCCGACTGCAGGGTTATTTCCCATTTCAACCCCGTAGGAAACCCCCCTCCGCCACGTCCACGAAGACCGGAGTCTTTTACCACCTTTATGGACTCTTCGGGGGTCATTTCATCCAAAATGGTTCCCAAAGCACTGTAACCATCCCGGGCAATGTATTCATCTATATTTTCCGGATTGATAAAACCGCAGTTTCTCAAAGCAATGCGAATCTGCTTTTTGTAAAAATCCATGTGTTTGGAATCGCTCACATGCTCCTTTGTTTCCGGATCCACATAAAGCAAGCGTTCCACCTTCCGTCCTTTTATCAAATGCTCAAGCACCAAGTCTTCAGCATCATCAGGAGTCACATGAACATAAAAAGTGTTATCCGGAACCATTTTTACCACTGGTCCCTTTTCGCAAAACCCGAAACAACCGGTTCGTACCACCTGTACGTCGTTTTCCAGATTGTTTTCATCAATCGATCGCTTTAGATTGACGGCAATGGCTTCGCTTTCAGAGGCCCGGCAACCGGTACCTCCACAAACAAGAATATGATTTTTGAATTTGGCCATAGCTATTATTTTAAAACCATACAAGGTATTTAATATGTAAGTAAATAGTTGTTAGTCAGAAGGCAGTAGTTGTTTCTTCTGATGACTACTTGCGCTGAAACTAACTAGTGTTTGTCTATAAAGTCCAACTTCTGCGTTGTTGCTCAAAATCTAAATCATCCTTTCTTCCGGGAGTAATGACCTACCATAACAAAGAACCATTTCCCTAAGGATGTATAATTTATCTACGTTATTGGTCTGATTGAACCCGAATGCAGGAACATCTATATGTTCTCTTCTGGCAATCGTTGTCATGCTCGTTTCATTTATCATCAATCGTTTCGTAGCTGTCGGGTATTATTCCGTCCACCAACTCGCCGTTTTTGATGTATTTCTCAATAATTTCTGATGCTTTTTTTGTATTTACATGACCAAAAACCACAGGTTTCTCCCCCGGTAAAGTAACTTCAATGGTAGGTTCGGCATAGCAATACCCCATACATCCTGTCTGCGTTACTACCGCATCAACAGCCTGACTATCCAGTTCATCAATCATATAATTCATGGTTTCCCTGGCTCCGGAAGCAATCCCACAGGTTGCCATCGACACTTTTATTTGAACCATACTTTCAGGATGGTCACTTTTTTCTCGCAGGCTGATTTTTCCCTTGAGCTCGTCCCTCATTTTTTTGAGGTCCTGTAGATTTTTAACTTTGCTCATAACTCATTGGATTTAATATACTTTATCTCTTCTTTAATCATATTTCTAACAAAAACACCCACCTTCGGGTGTGAAATGGGAACCCCTTCCAGCACCTCTTTTATTTCGTCGGATGAAATTTCAAAATCAGTCTGATTCCTTTTCATGCGAATTACAAAATTGATCTCCGGATGACCGGTCATCAACAGTGCCAGCGTGGAGGCGAGATCTCCCTCCGGAACGCAATCGATGTGTCCGGTATCAAACAAAGCCGTCACACCGGTACCTTTACCCGGCTTAGAATCAATCTCAATCCGACCTCCCGTTTGTTCCGCATTCATTTTAAGAAAAGGAAGCCCCAGACCGACTTTTCTCGATGAGCGTGAGGTCGTATAGGGATCTGTAATCCGTCCCACTGTTTGCTCATCCATTCCGCAACCGTTGTCCCGGATGGCCATCTGCAACATCCTGTCAGTGTATAACAACTCCACCTCCACCCGGTCGGCACCGGCTTTTACAGAGTTTTCTGCTATATCAAGTATGTGCATCGATAAATCCTTCATCTCATTCTTTTACAGCTTTAGTATTTCAGGAACCACCTCACGTCCGTCAACCCCGCCTAAAGCCTTTTTAAATTCCTCAATGCCGGTATCTTGCATTCTCAACCGGGTCATATTCATCCCCAACCTCTCCGGATGATGCGCATCAGAACCGGTAATCAATGGTTTTATCTTTGCCCAGCCATATTTCTCAATCATCTCCAAAGTCACATTAGGACTTATCTCGAGCGCATCGGCGGCGATATCAGGAGGCACAAATCCAAGCTGACTGCTCAGACTGTTTCCCGGCCGGTCTATGTGCGCCGGAACAAAAACGCCCCCCAGCCGGTGAACCTCTTCATAACATTGATCCAGACTCCGATCCAGCGCTGCGATAAGCAACCATGGTTCCTCACCCAGAATATTCTCCTCTTCATCCACCCAGACCTGATCCCCAAAATAGTCAGGGTTGTTCTTAATTTTCACCAACCACCGGTCCAGCCATTTCTGCAATTCATCCAATGGCTCAAACTCATCAAAGTATGCCAGGCAATGCACCTCCTCCCGGGTGTTAAGCTCTGCACCACCCCAAACGGCAATTCCGGCCTTACGTCCCATCTCCATTACCACCCTGCACTGACGGGTTGAGTTGTGATCGGTTATGGCCATTATGTCAATGTGCTTTTGTTTTGCTTCCGAAATAATCCGTGCCGGACTCATATCCAGACTTCCACAAGGTGAAAGAACCGTGTGGACATGCAAATCGGCACGATATTCCTGCAACATACCTTTCATTTCTTTATCAATCCATACAGCCTGCCTGCAAGTTCAAAGGTCTCCATTTCAGTTCCCAAAACCGGAACATCCTCTTCGTTGCTTTGCTCCAGCATATCCTCATCAGGTTTCAATCCCTTCACCAGAATAACTGCCGCCACCTCCTTCAAAGAAGCAACGGCCATCACATTTTTGTGGGTTTGAAGAGTTGCCCAGACATCTCCCTCAGAGGCATTTCCCATCACATCACTCAACAAATCGGAGACATAACCACCGGTCACCTCCCGGCTTAGTCCCTTTTCTCCTCCAAAAACGGACAGCCCCAAACTCTTAATAACATCATTTACAGTCATACAATTCTTCTTTAATGTTAGCACGATCCGGGCAAATCACTCTTCTATATTGGCCTCATCTGCCGCCCCTTTTTTCTTACAATCCTTATCCAACCGGTTTTTGCCCCATATCTTCTCAATGATTTTAAGTGCGTGCTCCCCGCTCAACTTACTGTGTTTCTCCATCATTCGTTGAATAAAAACACATGCTGACAACTGGGCTTCTCTTCGCACGATATCCTCGGCCAGACTCTGGCAATTTGGAGCTCCGCATGCCGCGCAATCAATACCCGGCAAAAAACACATCAGATGACGTACCTGCTGCATCTTACGCATTGCTTCCCCCATATCTTCATCCAACGCCATCATGGAACGAGGCTCCAGCAAACCTATATCCAGATTATTAGACATAAAATGTGTATAAGCCTTTATATCTCCCGGAATATCGGCCACACCTTCAAATCGGCCGGCTCTTTTGTTCAGTCGCTCAGTGGTCAAAAACCGATTGCCTCCCACCAGGACACCTCCGGCACAACTCTGGTCACATGCTCTGAGTTCTAAAAAATCGACCCCTTCAATTTCATCATGCTCCAGTTTTTCAAGAAATTCAATGACGTTATGAATCTCATCAATAGCGAGGCATCTGCCTTCCATGCGTGATGCTTCACCGCCGGTAAGACTGTATTTTATAGATCCCGGACTCAGCAATGGCAACATTTCGCCGGGAGAAATACTACTGGTCTCGTGTCTGGATTTTATACGTTTGTAGATTTTATTGTAGATAAACTGCATATTTATGACCCCATCGATGGGAGATTGCTCTTCGCCAACAGGGCTTTTTACGGCGGCAATTTTTGCAGCGCACGGAGTTATGTAAAAGATGCCGATATCATCGGGGTGAATGCCCTCATCTTCCAATCTTTTCCGAAAATATACTGCAGAAGCATCAATGGGAGGTTTGATACGCATTACCTGATCAAGCAGTGAAGGAAATTTTATCTGAATCAATCGGACGATTGCCGGGCAAAAAGAGGAGATAACAGGTTTATCCTCCATCTCACGGGCCGTTTCGACCATCGAGCGGGAAATAATCCCTGCAGTATGTTCAGTCTGAAAAACATGAGTAAAGCCCAACTCCCGCATCACAGAAAAAATTTCTGCCTCGGTTACCTTCTCAGGAAACTGTCCGATAAGAACAGCAGGGACAAGAGCAACCCGACATTTGTATTGAAAAATTTTATCAAAATCGTCCTGCTCCACATAGAAAGCATCTACCGGACAAGCACGCATGCACTCTCCGCAATCCACACACCAATCCGGCCTGATGGTTGCGACACCATCCCGGATGCGAATTGCGGCTGTGGGACAAACATTCATACAGTGCGTACAACCGAAACACTTGTCCCCATCAACCTTTAATGCATGATAAAACCCGCTTTCGACCATTAAAACCTTCTATTTCAACAATGTTGTAATTTCTACCGTGGTGCCTTTTCCCACCTCGCTCTTTATATTCAGTAAATCAGCATTTTTCTTCATATTCGGCAATCCCATTCCGGCACCAAACCCCATTTCTCTCACTGCCTGAGAGGCCGTAGAATATCCTTCCTGCATAGCCTGTCCAATATCCGGAATTCCGGGCCCTTCATCTTCAATGGTAACAAAAATGCGATCGGGATCGATATCTACATAAATGCATCCATTCCAGGCATGGGCTACTACATTAACCTCTCCTTCATAAAGGGCCACCACCAGTTTTTTTATGGTGGCGGGCGGTACATTTAGCTGTTTCAATATTTTCTTTACGGCACTACTGGCATTTCCCGCTTTCGAAAAATTGCCTCCCTCTATTTCATATTTAAACTTCATCCGCTGATGATTTTTTTTAATCCTGAACCACAACAATCAATAGACAGGCTTCAATCCGGCCTCATGCAACCTTGCAATAGCTCCAAACATGGAATAGCGACACTCTATCAACACCATCTCATGTTCCTTCGCTATAGCAATCATTGGTGGTAGTACCTTCTTATTCCTGACAAATACAATGCATTCAATATCTGCAACTTCAGCGGTCCTAATTGTCTGTAAATTGTTTAACCCCGTAACCAAAACCAGTTGGTCTGTATCCAACGTGAGCACATCACTCATCAGATCACTTGCGAATCCCCACACCACTTCTTTTTCCAGAAACTGTTCGCCACAAACAAGTTCTCCCTCTAAAATCTCAAGTAATCTGTTTATTTCCATCTACTTATAATCATTTAAAAAACTGATCAACAAGAGTATAGCCACCCTTATTTTGATTAAAGATTTTTTTCAATAATTAATACACGAAACTACAATTTTTAAGGAATTTAAAAAATAAAAAAAGACACACTTTGTAATATATATCCGGTCTAAATTACTGTAGCAATGAAAAGTATAAGGGATGTAAATTTGAAAAGAAAGACAAATAAGTCGAACTCTCATTAAAGATTTTTTAACAAATCCATCTGGCTCAATCTCACATATATTCCAGATCAATCTCTTTCAGGAATTTTTCCTCCAGCAGATGTACAATCCGTTTGATCACCGTTCGGCGAATTTCCAGCTCCACTGGCAAGTTCGGATCCTGGTGGGCCACATTGATACGGGTACCATTCAGCACATGAATCCGGTCACTCTCCAGCAGCATTCGAATAATCTGATCGGCAGGCCCGTTGCCCAGCCGGGTGTCGCGATGGTAATGTTCCAGAATGCGAGCCACTTTTCCTAAAGTCAGAATACCCTCAGTTACAAGATGAATACCCTCCACATAGGATACCGGAGGCAATTCAGGGTCTGAAGATTCCATTCCGGCGTCAAATTTCAGCGCCAGCTCCCGGGCCACCAATTCGGCAGTTGTACCTCCGGCAATTATCTTTTTCCCATTGAAACGCTGAACCTTCAAAGCAAAGTCAAGATCGTGACGTTCATCAAAAGGGGGCCCCGATACCAGCAGTAATTTCCGGGGTTCCCTGAAATAAATCACCCCGCAGGACGTATCGTCTTTAGGACTTTCTCCATCATGAAGAGCAGCCATATTTGCAATTTTCCGGGACATTTTGGCTGCCGAAATAAAAGGTTCATTACCCAAAACCTTCATTACATACTCCACAGCACCCTCTCTTCCCCAACCAAACGGAAATGAACGGGTTCCCATACCTGATTGAATAATTCCGTCCGTCCAGAACACAATCCGGTCCTCTTTTTGAGCCAAATAACTACAGGTCCGAATTACTTTTCCCTTATGTTGGTCCGATTCAAGTTCCAGATTTTCCCATCCCGGATCAAATTCCCGATTATTCCGAAGCACCAGACAAGAAGGGTTATCATATTCCACAATGGTTGTTTGACCATTGTCCTCCATATCCACAATGGTGAAAGTGGAGTAACTGATTTTACGAATGGAACAAACCGGCAGGGTATCCATAATTATCTCAGCAGTCTTCCTGACTTCCCGGTGCTCTATGGTAAAATTTATGGCCATGGAAGCCGTCAGAGATGCCAGTACATTGGCTTTAATACCGGAGCCCATTCCATCGGACAACACCACAATGGTTCTTCCCTCCTCACGCACTCTTCTGGAAAGAAAAACATCACCACAAATAGCCTCCCCCACGTGATCACGCTGTTCACAAAAAATGTCCAGATAAATATTTTGCTCTGGTAGATGCATGCCAAATAGATTCGTTTTACTTATTTAGAGTCTGATAATAAATACACTATCACGACTTTATACACAGGCACTATTTAGTGTCACCACGAAAACTCCTGTTTTTGGGTGTGCCTGATAAGAAAGCATCAATTGCAAGGCGGGCGATGACTGAAAAACAGGAGTTTACTTTTCGTAAATGACTGTTTTGAAGGCAAGCCCAACGCAACAATTGGCGTTTTCTTGCAAGCACTATTTATTGTTGATACCTGTATCATCAGAGCTGCCAAGTTTTTGGGCTTCGATAATGGAAGTCAGTATTTTCTCCGTTTTGGAAGCACTCTCGCCCAACAGAAAAGCTATCTGCTGAACAGTTTCCAGGTTTTCGCGAATGACCTCACGGGCCCGTGTTACCACCTCCTCTTTCCTGACTTCCGGTGCCGTCAGATCTCTGATAATTCCACCCACAATCCGATTTTTCTCGATGGTAAAAACAGACACATTAACCACCGAGTCGCCAATGGTAGTATCCCTGTTGAGAAGATCCTGCCCTGACTGCAACACAGATGCAAACAACTTGGGAAACGGCACCAGCGAAGCCAACTCAGCTCCATTTAGTCCGGGAATGGTTTCATTGATCTGTCGGGCATCATCACCAAGCATATCCACAAAACTATTGTTCGATTCAATGATCCGCAGATTCTCATCCACAATTACCACCCCTGCCCTGATTTTATTGAGCATGGCAGTGGTCGTTTCGGCGGCCAATCGAGCCAGTTTTTCTTCCTCCCGGGCTTTTTCTTCACTCTGCTTCAGCGCTTCTTTGGTCTTTTTCAATTTCTCATTGGTGGCATTCAACTTTCCGATATAAGTATGCATCTTATGGATGGTATAAGTATAACACATCTCATAATTGGTCAGCCCCTGGCAATAGGCAACAGCAAATTCGCGGCACGATGGATAACCACAGGCACCACAACCCAACTGATCCTCCACTTTTTCCTTACCCATCTCATGCAAAACACGCTGGATCTCATTTTCGGCGGGATAAGGAAGTCTCTGATCATGCTCCTTAAATGAACGTGACAGAACCAGATCACTAAAAGATTCAATCTGTTTTTGCCAGGTTTCATAGTCAAAGTCCTTCAGGCGCTTATTGACATACTTAATCACCTGAGACCTGCGATAAAACTTCTTCCCACCGGGTGATGTACCGGGACCCATAATGCACCCCTCGCAATAAAAAAGATCGAGATGCTGCTGAAGACCAATTTCTGTTTTAAACTCCTGCAGAGATTGGAGGAAGTTGGTGCGTCCTTCCGTCATAATGATGCTGGCACTTAATAAATCCTGATTGATATCCACCGCCTGCAACATGCCCCGGTTTATTGGGAAAAGCCCCCCTTTCCTTCCAATGGGAGGGTCAAAATCACTAAATTTCACAGAATTCTCAGTGATGTGGTGTTCACCAAACATCTCACGGAGTTCCAGAAAAGTCAGCACTGCATCGGTTTTCCCATCTTCTTTGAAAAAACGTGCATCATCTTTGGCCGCTGCACAGGCGGTTATATAAACAACTTTCGTATCCGTACCATACATTCGGTGGATAACCTTAGCCATCGCCACGTAAGGAGGAACAATAGGGGCAAGATTCTCCACCAGTTCCGGATGATATCGTTCCACATGATTGGCGACGGGAGGACAGTTGGTGCTGATGTAATATTTCCCCTGAAAATTGTAGAGCAGTTCACGATAGCGGAAGGAGACCAGATCCACACCAAATGCTCCTTCCATCACATAAGTAAAGCCCAGAGCACGAATCATCCCAACAAATTTTCGATAATCCGAAATATCCACAAACTCAGCAGAAATGGTAGGATCACAAATAGCCGCAACGGGTGTATCGCCATCAAGAATATTACGGACACGTTGCTTTTCATCCCTTATCTCGATGGCATCCTGAGCACACATGGTCACACAATGGCCACAGCCAATACAACGTGCAGGCATTATTTCAGCGTGCTTCTCCACTATTCGGATAGCCTTGGCCGGGCACACTCTAATGCAGGTAAGGCTTAAATTGCACTTTTCAGGATCGACATGAATTAACTGGCTCATAATTATCAATTAACGATCTACTCAATATCCTCACGGGAAAAAAATTCACTCAAAACATCGTAAACATTGTCTGAAGTTACATTCCTGAAAATTTCTCCGTTAATTTTTAAAATGGGGCCCTGCTCACAAAGATTGTCACAAAGATCACCATGAAAAAACACCCTGTCCTGAAGGTTATGCTCTTTGAGATAACTCTTTATCAAATCCATAGTATAACGGTTCCCTCTCGAGAAACAAGAACTCCCCAAACATATGGTCATATCTATTTCGTTGCTCATGGCGTTCTATTTTGCCTAAAATTGCTATCTCACTAAAATTACATATTTTTAACACATCACAAACACCGGTTCCTCTATTTGTAGGGATTAAAAATTAGCAATAAACCAAGTAAACATGGCAAGCCTTTTACTTCCCATATCGCCTGACGATGACATCAATAAAATTCTTCCTGCAGTAAAACAAATTGCCGGATTTACTGATTACACCATAATTCCTTTTACTTACAAAATATCCGGAAAAAAGTATCGTACCCAAACAAACTCCAATGCAGGGAATATTCGAAGCTCCGAAAATGATTTATTCAAAACCATTCACTCCTTTCTCTTTCCCAACGATGATGATATTGCACTGGTTGTCATCAGTCCGCAGGTAATAAATCTGCAAAGCAGAAATAAAGCCACCCATTTTTTCTCAAAATTCAGGAATTTACAGGTTCCGTACCTTGTATTACCTGACAAGCCCGAAGATACCTGGCATCCGAAAGAAATCTATTTCCCGGTTTGCCTGAAAGACGGAGAAAAGGAAGCATCAGCCTGGGCAGGATTCTGGAGCAGAACATTTGAAGCCAAACTTCATCTTCTAAATCCGCACTTCCGGAATAAAACCACCAACCAATATTTGCAACGTACCATGGCTTTCATCCGGAATCTCCTCCAGAAATCAAACGTTTCGTATGACATTTCATCTGACGGCCACACAAGAAAAGAGGCCCGGCAAAAAGCTTTGGAACTGGCAAAAAATTCGCCGGACACACTCATTGTAATGCCGGCCACCAGGCTTAACTCTCCGGAATACGTTTTTATCGGACCTCCCGAAATCCGGCTATTAAAAAACCGGGGCAACACCCCGGTTCTTTTTGTCAACCCACGCCATGATATGTATGTACCCTGCGGGTAAAAAACTGAATTTCAGGAGACATGAAAAACAGCACAAAAATTAGTTTGGAAAATTATGGGTCTTCACACTAATACCTGTTTCTCGGTGTATATGTGGTATGCAGTAGCTCATGCGACTTATGCCCAAGCGGTTCCACCAGGAAATCTTCATAAATCTGGATAATCTCCGGGTTTTCATGTGATTTTCGGATCTTTTTCCCTGCATCTTCCCTGTAAATCGCTTCCGCCCTCTTTTTCCGAATCTCCGGCGACGTAGGCAATGGTTGTCCACCACCTCCCAGGCATCCACCCGGACAAGCCATAATTTCAATGAAGTGGTAATCTGCTTCTCCGTTTTTTACTTTCTCCATTACTTTCTTAGCATTCGACAGTCCGTGAGCCACACAGGTTTTCACCTCCACACCATCCAGAAAATCCCATTCAGGTAATGGATTCTCAATTTTCAGCGAAGCCTCCCGAACCTCCTCCATGCCCCTGACAGGAAGAATATTTAACCCGTCGAATGGTATTTCCCTTCCGGTTACCACCTCGTAAACCGTCCTTAATGCTGCCTCCATAACACCACCGGTAGCTCCGAAAATAACTCCGGCTCCTGTGCTCTCTCCCATAATGCTGTCGTAATCATCATCAGGCAAGGATTTAAAATCAATACCGGCCTGTTTCACCATCATTGCCAGTTCACGTGTTGTCACCACAAAATCAACATCCTGATATCCGCTGGCCCTCATTTCCGGCCTGTTGGCCTCAAATTTCTTAGCAGTACAAGGCATTACCGACACGCTGACCATGTTGGACGGATCAACCCCGATTTTATTGGCATAAAAAGTCTTGGCCAAAGCTCCAAACATCTGCTGGGGAGACTTAGCAGTAGAAAGATGCTCCAAAAAATCAGGAAAAGTATGCTCAATAAATTTAATCCATCCCGGGGAGCAGGAGGTTGTCATTGGAATCTTTACATCCGTCTCTTTATCTTTCAAAACTCTTTTCAACCGCTGAAGCAGTTCATTCCCCTCCTCAATAATGGTAAGGTCGGCCGACCAGTCAGTGTCCAACACGGCATTAAAACCAAGCCGGCGCAAAGCAGCCACCATCTTTCCGGTGACAATTTCACCAGGATCCATATCCAGGGCTTCACCCAAAGCTATTCTTACTGCCGGAGCCGTTTGCACAACTACAAATTTATCCGGATTATCGATGGCATTCCAGACTTCATTAATATACGTTTTCTCGGTAAGTGCCCCGGTAGGACAACGGTTTACACACTGACCGCAATTGGTACAAACCACCTCATAAATGGGTTTGTCAAAAAAGGTTGAAATCTTCATTTCGCCACCTTTATGTGCCACAGTTAATGCACCAATGCTCTGAATCTGGTCACAGGTGCGCACACATCTCTGACATCGGATACATTTGGAATCATCTTTTATGATAGATGGCGAAAATTCGTCAATCGTATAGCCCTTCAACGGCACCAACGGAAGAAACCCACTCTCCCCTACAATATATTCATTCGATAAAGACTGAAGCTCGCATTTGCCATTTTTATAGCAGGTAGTACATTCGGCTCGATGTTCAGAAATCAATAGCTCTATGATCTGCTTCCGTGCATTTCGAACTTTCATGCTATTTGTAAGAATCTCCATCCCTTCACTAACCGGAATGGCACAAGCAGGTTGTAAACGGTCAAGTCCCACTTGTTCCACCACACAAACCCTGCAGTTTCCAGCCACACATAAATCCTCGTGATGACACAAGGTGGGAATCCGTACATTTACTTTACGGGCAGCTTCAAGAATGGTGGCCCCTGCATCAACAGAAACACTGAGATGGTCTATTTTCAGATTTACTTGCTCAACCATAACTATAGATATTTTTTAAACGAAAGACCCCAAACAGGTCCGGTTAATAAATCATCTCTTCACGAAAGTTTTCGACTATAGAGCTGAAAGAATTGGCCACAGATTGCCCCAAACCACACTTTGCGGTTACTCGCATGGTTTCGGCCAGTTCCAAAAGCTTTTCCAGATACTGCGACGATTTATCGCCTCTTTTTACAGCCTCTATGCCCAGCAAGAGTTGCTGAGTCCCAACCCTGCATGGGGTGCACTGACCGCAGCTCTCCTCCACAAAAAAATCAAGATAATTGTGCAAAACATTATACATGGAACGTGAAGAATTAAAAATCATCATGGAACCTCCGGTGGGCAAACTGATTCCGGTAAGTTTCCCCTTATATCCAATTACTGTTTTATCGAATTTTTTCCGGGGCACACAAAAACCTGCTGCTCCTCCCACCTGAACAGCCTTAGCATCGCCGTCGCCGAAGTCATCCACAAATTTCTGAAGAGTCATGCCAAATTCCAGTTCATAAATACCGGGAATCGGCGTGTCACCGCTTACCGAAAACACCTTACTTCCTCTGCTGTCCTTAACTCCCAGATCTCTGAATTTCTCAGGACCATATTTGAATATGGAGTAGGTATGTGCCAGCGTTTCCACATTATTAATTACGGTAGGTCCTTTTCGGTAACCGGAATCCGTCGGGAAAGGAGGTTTATTCCGCGGCTCCCCCCTGTGTCCTTCCATACTTTCAAAAAGTGCCGATTCCTCCCCGCATATATAAGCTCCACATCCCAGGAAAATTTGAACCCTGAAAGGTAGATTGAGGCTGTCGGCAAGTTCATGAAACTCATCAATGGCCTTCTGAAGCTTAGGAATTAAGAATTTGTATTCTCCCCTTAAGTAGATAAAGCCTTTTTCGGAACCAATTATCCGGCCGCAAACAGCCATTCCGGTAAGAACTTTATGCGGAACACTCGAAAGAATCTCCCGGTCTTTAAAAGTCCCCGGCTCCCCTTCATCGGCATTACAGATGACATATTTTTCCTGACCGGAAGCTTCAGCAGTCAATTTCCATTTTAATCCTGTGGGAAAACCTGCCCCACCCCGCCCCTTTAAACCGGAACTAATCAAATCTTCAATTAATTCCTCATTGGAACGTTTCAGGGATTTTTCAAGAATAACAGCCGAATCGTGCTCATTCTTAAATATTAAGTCGAGACGTTTAAGACCTTTTTTCATTCGTTTAAAATTTTGTAATTATCTGATAAAAAACTAATTAAAAATTTGAGAACGAATGGAACCGCTTCGCTCTCGCATAATATTTTTTAAACATGTTCTCTTGTGATTTATATTTAAAAAATATCATGCTCGTTTCATCAGTATAAAATTTATTAATTAAGGTCGGATGAAACTCGCATGCAGGAATTTATACATATTCTCTTGTTGCAATCGTTGCCATGCTCGTTTCATCAGTAAATAATTTATCTAAGTTATTGGTCTGATGGAACTCGTCCCGAACATTCGGAACTCGTTTCATAATGCAGAATTTCTGAAAAAAATATCCCCTGCGAAATCATTCAGGGCTGTTCCGGGTGGACCAAAATCAGGACGCTGATTTTTGTTCATTCAACCTGTATTCATTGATGATATCTCTAACCTTACCCGGAGTTAATTCGGTATAGGGAACATCATTAATCAACATGGCCGGCCCTTTATGGCATTGTCCGAGACAATTGGTCTCTTTTAAAGTAAAAAGACCATCAGGCGTGGTTTCTCCAAGCTTAATCTTCAATAGCTCCTCCAGTTCCTTTATCACCTGATTTTTTCCATGCATCATACAGGTAATGGTTTTGCAAACCCGTATGACATATTTGCCACACTTTTCTGTTTCCAGGAATGAATAAAAAGTTGCCGTTCCGTAAACCTTGGCAGCAGAGACATCCAGCTCCCTGGCTATTTCCACCATTGCATCTTCAGGGATAATATGATTGTCCTCATAAACATTCTCCAAAATAGGAAGCAAACTTTCAAGACTTCTTCCATGACGATCGGCAAGTCGTTTGATGTAATCAACGGAATGAGGCATAACACTGAATTTTAAAGAAATAAGGCAATAAGGATATTTTTCTTTAATAAATTTCAGTCAATAAATCAGGGATGTCCATGACTTTTGTCATGCAAATACAGGCAATTGTTAATTTTTATTAATTCTAAACACTTGAGCCAATTGGTCATATTTTTTTTAGATTCCCCGCAATTTTCCCGAAATTTGTGAAACAAAACTGATGAAGAGGTGAAGAATTACATACAAAGATTGATTGCCGAAGGAGAGCACGTTCAACAGGATTTTAAATATGCCATCAATGACAGCCGAAAAATAGCACGGTCACTGGCAGCATTTGCCAACACAGAAGGAGGACGATTGCTTGTGGGAGTAAAAGACAACGGCAGAGTTGCCGGTGTTTCTTCAGATGAGGAGTTCTATATGGTAGATGCAGCAGCCACACGGTATTGTCGTCCGCCAGTTCAGTTTGAGTCTCACGAACATATCCTGGATGGCAAAACGGTTGTAGAAATCATCGTCCCTAAAAGCGAAAGAAAGCCCCACAAGGCGCCCACCAAAGACGGAAAGTATAAAGTTTACGTCAGGGTTGAGGATCAAAACCTCCTGGCCAATCAAATACTCCTGAAGGTCTGGCTGAGACAGAAAAAAAACAAAGGAACTTTTTTCCAGTTAAAGGAGCCCGAACAATTACTGTTAACCCGTCTCAACAACGAAGAGCCTTATATTACACATTCAAAGTTTGCCCGTATAGCAGGTATTTCCCGAAGAAAAGCCGAAAAAATACTGGTCAATCTTATTGTGATGGGAATTATCGACATAAAACTTACCGAGAACGGTGCCTTTTACTTCCTGAAAGAGGCTCCGGTTGAAAACAAAGAAAAGGAAACACCGGACGCATCGCCGGTTTTTAAAACCATACGCTAAATGCAATTCATTTAAGGGTACAACAGATATTTCGCTCTAAGTGAACGATATTCAGCAAGCTCCTCTGCCCAGGAAGCCCTGATATCCGGTTCACTCACCCCCTCTTTTATTTGTAATAACACCTGATCATCTCCGGTTAAAAGATGAAACCATTGGAGTCTTGAAAAGAATTCATCACTTTCGCCGGATTTTCTGTAGAAATCAAGAAGAGGCTCCAGTGAAAACCTATGTTCTTCAGCCCCCGGCTCCCTAAAGTCTTTTCCAAAACAAGTTTCTCCCATATACACAGGGTTACTATCCATTCCTTCAATGCTCGCCCCCAACACGGGATGTTTGATTAACCAGCAATCCAACCTTTTTACCGGTAAGCAATGGAATCCAAACCTCCTTTCTCTCTGAGCCGGTTCGCAAATCAGCACTATTCTTCGATTGACAGTGAACAACAGAAACCGCCAGAAAAAAATACTGATAAAACAATTCGCCTGTCCATTTCTTTAAAATCTTGTCTTTTTCGGGTAAACCTACCACGGGTCGATAACCCGAGATTAACCAATTTTGCCCCCTAGGGGGAAGAGCCGGGTCTGTCATATTCCCATTATGCCTCAAAATTTAATCGAGGTGCTCACTCGACAAAACGCCGTCTTTAAGTGTTTAGCAGAGTTGGTAAGTGTTGATATTATAGCGTTTTCCTCACGCTTGTCCTGCTGGGCCAAAATTCATAGGAGGAAAACCACTTCCATGATCGTTCGGACCTGCAATATTCTTAATCGGACCATGAATTTCCTCAAACCTGGAGATATTCTCTTTTAATGCCTGAAGCAACCTCTTGGCATGTTCAGGTGTAAGTATCACCCGTGATTTTACGGAAGCCTTGGGCACTCCCGGCATTACCCTGGCAAAATCTACGACAAACTCCGAAGGAGAATGACTGATAATTGCAAGATTGGAATAAATCCCCTGAGCCACTTCCTGGTTTAATTCAATTTTAACTTGTCCTTTTTTATTATTCTGATCTTCCATTTTACTCAATTTTATTTAAAATAAGTTTGATATTCATTAAGCAACATTTTCACGCAATATTGTATTGAAAATCATCCGGCAAAACCATCAATTATCTATTCAAGTTCCATGCCTTCCCGATTGACGTATAAAGGTATAAAAACAAGGCGATTTTTCAGCACGAATGATTGACTTCGTCAAACTTCGTTTCAAAAAAAGCCTTGTCATGCTTGTTTTATATATTCTGGTTTAACAAACTCTGAGCAGTAACACAAAGAAAAAGCGCAACCCCCATAAAAGGAGTTGCGCTTTTGTTTATGTATTCCCATTAACCGGGAAATAGTTTCACTAGCCTTCTCTGACCGTTTCAGATTCGCGTTTATTAACCAGTTTATCGTATTCTTCCTGAGAACCAACAATAATCTTGTCATACTCACGCAATCCGGTACCGGCAGGAATCAGGTGACCGCAAATAACGTTCTCTTTAAGACCGTCAAGCTTATCTACTTTACCCTGAATTGCAGCTTCATTCAATACTTTGGTTGTTTCCTGGAAGGAAGCAGCCGACATAAAGCTCTTGGTCTGCAATGCAGCACGGGTAATTCCCTGAAGAACCTGACCCGAAGTTGCAGGAACAGCATCCCTGGTCTGTACAAGTTTCAAGTCTTTCCGCTTCAGTTGTGAATTCTCATCTCTCAGACGACGTGCATTCACAATCTGTCCCGGACGTAAAGTAGATGAATCTCCAGAGTCAACAACCACTTTCTTACCCCAGATCTCATCATTCTCTTCCATGAATTCGATCTTATCGACAATCTGACGCTCCAGGAATCGGGTATCACCAGCATCGGCAATCTCCACCTTACGCATCATCTGACGAACGATAACTTCAAAGTGTTTGTCGTTAATCTTAACCCCCTGCAAACGATACACATCCTGAACTTCGTTCACAATGTATTCCTGTACCGCAGTAGGTCCTTTAATGGCAAGAATATCAGAAGGAGTTGTAGCACCATCAGACAGCGGTGTTCCGGCACGAACATAATCGTTTTCCTGCACAAGAATCTGCTTGGATAGAGATACCAGGTATTTCTTAACCTCGCCATTCTTGGAAGTAACGATAATTTCACGGTTACCACGCTTAATCTTACCAAAAGCAACCTCACCATCAATTTCGGAAACAACAGCAGGATTGGATGGATTACGGGCTTCGAACAACTCCGTAACACGGGGCAGACCACCGGTGATGTCACCGGAACGTCCCATTGCACGGGGAATCTTAGCCAATGTCTCACCCTGCTTAATGTCATCACCCTCATCTACTGAGATGTGGGCACCTACAGGCAGGTTATATGTTTTTAACACCTCTCCGTTAGAGTCAAGAACACGTAATCCTGGGTTCTTGGTCTTATCACGGGTTTCGATGATTACCTTTTCACGATATCCGGTTTGCTCATCGGACTCTTCCTTGAAAGTAACACCGTCGATCATATTCTCGAAAGAAACCTTACCGGTTTTCTCCGTAATAATCAAGGCATTAAATGGATCCCATTCACAAATCAAATCCCCTTTCTTCAAGTCGGTTCCATTCTTAATATAAAGCTTGGCACCGTAAGGAATTGGTTGTGTGGTAAGGGAGATATTTGTATTCTTATCTACAATGCGCAACTCAGCCAAACGGCCGATGACCACATCAACATCGGTTCCTTCTTCAGTAGTGAAAGGAACAGTACGCAATTCATCAAATTCAGCTTTACCCTCATATTTGGCAAGCATACTATTTTCAGAAGTTACGTTTGATGCAGTACCACCCACGTGGAATGTACGCAATGTCAGCTGAGTACCCGGCTCACCAATAGACTGGGCAGCAATAACTCCAACAGCCTCACCTTTATGTACCAGTTTACCGGTAGAAAGGTTACGACCATAACACTTGGTACAAACACCTTTCTTAGACTCACAAGTCAATACCGAACGAATTTCAACCCTCTCGATGGGTGAATCCTCAATAATGCGAGCTTCAGTTTCGGTAATCTCATCACCACTCTTCACAATAATCTCGCCGGTGTTGGGATGATAAACATCATGCACAGAAACACGTCCGAGGATACGCTCATAAAGGGAAGCAACAACTTCTTCGTTACTCTTGATGGCAGTTGCCGTAAGACCACGAAGGGTTCCACAATCCTCCTCATTGATGATTACATCCTGAGACACATCCACCAGACGACGAGTAAGGTAACCCGCATCCGCTGTCTTAAGAGCGGTATCCGCAAGACCCTTACGGGCACCGTGTGTAGAGATAAAGTACTCAAGTACCGACAGTCCCTCTTTAAAGTTGGACAAAATCGGGTTTTCGATAATCTGTCCGCCCTCAGCACCTGATTTCTGCGGTTTGGCCATCAAACCACGCATACCGGACAACTGACGGATCTGCTCTTTAGAACCCCTCGCACCGGAGTCAAGCATCATGTAAACGGAGTTAAAACCATCTCTGTCTGAGCTCAACTGATTCATAAGTGTCTGAGTCAATCGGGCATTCACGTGTGTCCAGATATCGATAATCTGATTATATCTTTCGTTGTTGGTAATGAATCCCATGTTATAGTTGTTCATTACCTCCTCAACTTCAGCATACCCCTCATCAACCAAAGTTACTTTCTCTGCAGGAATAATCACATCCTGAAGGTTAAACGACAGACCACCTTCGAAAGCGAGTCGGTAACCCAGTGACTTAATATCGTCAAGGAAGTTGGCGGTTTTAGGAGTACCACAAACTTTGTGAACCTTACCAATAATGTCACGCAAAGATTTCTTGGTCAATAAAGTATTGATATATCCCACCTCTTCAGGAACAAATTCATTAAATAAAATCCGTCCGACAGTGGTCTCTATCATTGTTTCAACAAGTTCTCCCTGCTCATTAAGGTCTTTGGTCTTAACGGTTACTTTCGTATGCAGTTCAACCTGTTTTTCATTGTAAGCAATTTTCGTCTCTTCGGGAGAGTAGAAAACCAGTCCCTCATTTTTAGCTCCCGGTCTTGCTTTGGTCATGTAGTACAATCCCAAAACCATATCCTGCGAAGGAACGGTAATAGGCGCACCATTGGCAGGGTTCAGAATATTCTGACTTGCCAGCATCAGCATCTGAGCTTCAAGAATGGCGGCATTGCCCAATGGGAGGTGTACAGCCATCTGGTCACCGTCGAAGTCGGCGTTAAAAGCCGAACAGGCCAACGGGTGCAACTGAATCGCCTTTCCTTCAATAAGTTTAGGCTGAAATGCCTGAATACCCAATCGGTGAAGCGTTGGAGCACGGTTCAGCATCACAGGGTGACCTTTCAACACGTTCTCCAGAATATCCCACACAACCGGATCCTTACGATCTACAATTTTCTTGGCCGACTTAACGGTTTTTACAATACCTCTCTCAATCAGTTTACGAATGACGAAAGGTTTGTATAGTTCGGCAGCCATATCTTTCGGAAGACCACATTCGTGCATCTTCAATTCCGGTCCCACAACAATTACCGAACGTGCAGAATAGTCAACACGTTTACCAAGCAGGTTCTGACGGAAACGCCCCTGCTTACCTTTCAAGCTGTCGCTCAAAGACTTAAGCGGACGGTTAGCATCCGTTTTAACTGCATTTGATTTCCGTGAGTTATCAAACAGAGAATCCACAGATTCCTGCAACATCCTCTTCTCATTACGTAAAATCACCTCGGGAGCCTTAATCTCAATCAGACGCTTGAGTCGATTGTTACGAATAATAACCCTGCGGTAAAGATCGTTCAAATCGGAAGTAGCAAAACGTCCACCATCCAAAGGTACAAGAGGCCTCAATTCCGGAGGAATCACAGGAACCACCTTCACAACCATCCATTCCGGACGATTAACACCTTTAGATTCACGGAACGACTCCACTACCTGCAAACGTTTCAAAGCTTCGTTTTTACGCTGCTGAGAAGTTTCGGTATTGGCTTTGTGACGCAAATCATAAGAAAGCTCATCCAGGTTAAGACGTGACAAAATCATATGCAAAGCATCAGCTCCCATCTTAGCGATGAACTTATTGGGATCATCGTCTTCAAGATGCTGATTGTCCTTTGGCAGGCTGTCGAGAATATCCAGATACTCCTCTTCTGTGAGGAAATCCATATATTTCACTCCGTCAGCACCGGTAACTCCGGGCTGAACCACCACATAGCGCTCGTAATAAATAATGGAATCGAGTTTCTTGGTAGGAAGACCTAGCAAATATCCGATTTTATTGGGCAAAGAACGGAAATACCAGATATGTGCAACCGGCACTACCAGTGAAATATGACCCATACGTTCGCGACGAACTTTCTTCTCGGTCACCTCAACACCACAACGGTCACAAACGATACCCCGGTAACGAATCCGTTTATATTTTCCACAATGACATTCATAATCCTTTACAGGACCAAAAATGCGCTCGCAGAACAAACCATCCCGCTCAGGTTTGTAAGTACGATAATTAATGGTTTCGGGTTTAAGCACCTCACCACTGGAACGTTCCAGTATTTCCTCCGGTGAAGACAACCCGATTGTAATGCGGGAAAAATTACTCTTGACTTTCTGATCTCTTCTGAATGCCATATATAGCCGAGTATTAGAAGTTTTAAACTAAAAGAGGCATAATGTGCTTCCCCAAAAAGGAAAGCACATAGCCAGCGTACTATTCAAGATTCACACTCAAACCAAGACCGCGCATCTCATGCAGCAATACATTGAGTGATTCAGGGATTCCCGGCATTGGCATCGGGTCACCTTTCACAATGGTCTCGTAAGCCTTGGCACGACCAAGAACATCATCCGACTTCACTGTGAGAATCTCCTGCAATATGTGAGAAGCACCAAATGCCTCAAGAGCCCAAACCTCCATCTCACCAAATCGCTGACCACCAAATTGTGCTTTACCACCAAGTGGCTGTTGTGTGATGAGAGAATAAGGCCCGATAGAACGAGCGTGCATCTTGTCCTCAACCATGTGGCCAAGTTTCAGCATATAGATGATACCTACTGTAGCCGGCTGGTGGAAGCGTTCTCCTGTACCACCATCGTACAGATAACTCTTACCAAAGTCAGGCACATTGGCTTTTCGTGTCCAGTCTGTCAGATCCTCGTTGGAAGCCCCGTCAAAGATCGGAGTGGCAAATTTAACACCAAGAACATCACCTGCCCATGCAAGAACAGTTTCATAAATCTGACCAAGGTTCATCCTTGAAGGCACACCCAGCGGGTTCAATACGATATCCACAGGAGTTCCGTCTTCAAGGAACGGCATATCTTCCTGACGCACAATACGGGAAACAATACCTTTGTTACCATGTCGTCCGGCCATCTTATCACCTACAGTAATTTTACGCTTCTTGGCAATGTAAACTTTTGCCAATTGCACAATACCAGCAGGCAACTCATCACCAATAGTAAGATTGTATTTTTGTCTCTTCTCTTTGGCTTCAAGCTCCTTATATTTCATCCGGTAATTGTGAATTACCTTGGAAATAAGCTCATTCTTGTCTTTGTCAGTCGTCCATTTATTCGGATTAACTGACAAATAATCAAGATCCTGAAGAATCTTCTGAGTAAACTTGGTTCCTTTGGAAATAAGATCCGCTCCGAGATAATCCTTAACACCCTGGCTGGTTTTGCCATTGATGAGCGAGAAAAGTTTATCCACAAGACGTCCTTTAATTTCCTCAATGGAACGTTCAAACTCCTGATCTATCTTGGCCAATGCAGGTTTATCGCTTGTTCTGTTTTTGCGATCTTTAACCACACGCGAGAACAATTTTTTATCGATAACCACACCTGACAATGATGGAGAAGCTTTCAATGAAGCATCCTTCACATCACCGGCTTTTTCACCAAAGATAGCTCTCAAAAGCTTCTCTTCCGGAGTTGGGTCACTCTCCCCTTTGGGAGTAATTTTACCAATCAGGATATCACCGGGCTTAACATGAGCTCCGACACGAATCAGACCATTTTCGTCCAGTTCTTTGGTCGCCTCTTCACTCACGTTGGGAATATCAGAAGTAAGCTCCTCAAGTCCACGTTTGGTGTCACGTACTTCCAGTGAATACTCATCAATGTGTACAGATGTAAATACATCTTCACGAACGAGTTTCTCGGAAATAACAATGGCATCCTCAAAGTTGTATCCTTTCCAGGGCATGAAAGCCACTTTCAGGTTACGTCCCAGCGCCAGTTCACCTTTCTCGGTTGAATAACCTTCGGTCATAATCTGACCCGGTTCGATACGATCACCCTTTTTCACAAGTGGCTTCATATCAACCGTAGTGCTCTGGTTGGTTTTCTTATATTTGGTAAGTTTATACCTTTTGGTTTCAGGTTCAAAACTCACAAATTTCTCTTCATCTGTAAGATCGTATCTTACAACAATCTCCTGAGCATCCACAAACTCTACTACACCATAACCTTCAGCAACAATCTGTGTCCGTGAATCACGGATCAGCTTACCTTCAAGTCCGGTACCTACAATAGGAGCCTGGGGCCTCAACAAAGGTACAGCCTGACGCATCATGTTAGATCCCATCAACGCACGGTTGGCGTCATCATGCTCAAGGAAAGGAATCAAAGAAGCTGCAACAGAAGCAATCTGGTTTGGAGCCACGTCCATCAGGTCAATTTCCTCCCTGTCAATAAGAGGGAAATCACCATCATGTCGGGCTTTAACCTTATTGTTAGCAAAAATACCACTTTCGTCAAGCGGAGCATTTGCCTGCGCAATAATTTTTGACTCTTCCTCTTCAGCCGTAAGATAGAAAACACCTTCATTGGTAAGATCCACCTTACTGGTTTCAACTTTACGATAAGGAGTTTCAATAAATCCAAGATTATTGATTTTCGCAAACACACAAAGAGACGAGATGAGTCCAATGTTTGGTCCTTCAGGTGTCTCAATAGGACACAGACGCCCGTAGTGTGTATAGTGAACATCACGAACCTCAAATCCGGCACGTTCACGAGACAAACCACCAGGTCCAAGTGCAGACATTCTGCGTTTATGAGTAATCTCAGCCAACGGATTGGTCTGATCCATAAACTGGGACAACGCGTTGGTACCAAAGAAACTATTGATAACCGAGGAGAGGGTTTTACTGTTGATCAAGTCTATTGGCGTAAACACCTCATTGTCACGAACATTCATTCGCTCGCGAATGGTACGTGCCATACGGGCTAACCCAACACCAAACTGATTGGCCATCTGTTCACCAACAGTACGAACACGACGGTTACTCAAGTGGTCAATATCATCAACCACGGTCTTAGAGTTGATCAGTTCAATCAGATACTTAATAATCGCGATCATATCATCACGAGTAAGCACCTTGATATCGAGATCAATATTCAGATTCAGCTTTTTGTTCAAACGGTAACGTCCTACATCACCCAAATCGTAACGTTTATCAGAAAAGAAAAGCTTGTCGATCACGTCACGTGCAGTAGCCTCATCAGGTGGCTCGGCATTCCTTAATTGTCGATAGATGTGTACAACCGCTTCTTTCTCCGAGTTACACGGGTCTTTTTGAAGCGTGTTATAAATAATGGCAAAATCAGAAAGGTTCTGATCTTCCTTATGCAGTAGGATGGTTTTTGTCCCGGAATCGATAATTTCCTCGATGTGTTCATCTTCCAACACAGTCTCCCGGTCAATAACCACTTCATTTCTTTCAATAGAAACTACCTCACCGGTATCTTCATCAACGAAGTCTTCGATCCAGGTTTTAAGCACACGAGCAGCAAGTTTCCGGCCCACTACCTTTTTGAGGGCAGTTTTGGAAACCTTAATTTCATCTGCAAGGTCAAAAATTTCCAGAACCTCTTTATCACTTTCGTATCCGATAGCCCTTAATAATGTGGTAACAGGTAATTTTTTCTTCCTGTCGATGTAGGCATACATCACATTATTGATATCGGTAGCAAATTCAATCCAGGACCCTTTAAACGGAATAATTCTGGCAGAATACAACTTGGTTCCATTGGCATGCACGCTCTGACCGAAGAAAACACCAGGAGAGCGGTGCAGCTGAGAAACGATGACCCTTTCGGCACCATTAATAATAAAGCTACCTTTATCGGTCATGTACGGAACAGTCCCCAGATATACATCCTGAACAACAGTGTCAAAATCCTCGTGTTCCGGGTCGGTACAATAAAGTTTAAGTTTGGCTTTCAGGGGGACGCAATAGGTCAGTCCTCTTTCGATGCATTCTTCAATGGTATAACGGGATGGATCGATTCCAAAATCCAGAAACTCGAGCACAAAATTGTTTCGGGTATCTGTAATCGGGAAGTTCTCCATAAAAACCTGCCATAACCCCTCCTGTTTCCTTTCCTCGGGGGTAGTCCCCATCTGGAAGAATTCACGGAAAGATTTCAGCTGAATTTCCAGGAAGTCAGGATAGTCCAGCTGGTTTTTGATGGTAGCAAAGCTAATCCTTTCGGTAGTAATTGGAGTCATCTATCAACAAATTATTTGAACTTAAACATATAAGCATAAAAAGGTTTAGGATCCCATAATCATGGGTTCCTAAACCGTCACCATATTTCAGGTATATTGTCCTGTTTACTTAAGTTCAACTTCTGCTCCTGCTTCTTCTAATTGAGATTTAAGGCTTTCAGCTTCTTCTTTAGATACTTTTTCCTTGATAGGAGCGGGAGCTTTGTCCACAACTTCTTTGGCTTCTTTCAGGCCAACACCGGTCATTTCTTTAACCAGTTTTACGATGGCAAGTTTAGAACCACCTGCTGATTTCAGGATAACATCGAATTCAGTTTGCTCAGCACCGCCTTCAGCTTCACCAGCAGCAGCACCGCCAGCAACAGCAACGGCTGCAGCAGCAGGCTCGATGCCATATTCTTCTTTCAGGATTTCAGCAAGCTCGTTAACGTCTTTCACAGTCAAATTCACTAATTCTTCTGCAAGTTTTTTAATATCTGCCATTGTTCTAGGTATTAAATAATTTCAATTTCAGTTTGTAAAAATTTATTCTTTTTCACTAAGGGTCTGGAGAATTCCATGAATTTTGGTACCTCCCGATTGCAGAGCGGAAATAACGTTCTTAGCAGGCGACTGCAGAAGACCGATAACATCACCAAGCAATTCTTCCTTAGATTTAATGGTACTAAGTGTCTCTAATTGTTCACCGCCCATATAAACAGATTCCTCCACATAAGCACCCTTTAAAACAGGCAAACTAGTGGCTTTTTGGAATTCTTTAATCAATTTGGCAGGAACATTTCCTGTGTTACAGAAAAGAACAGCAGAAGTACCTTTAAAGGCTTCCTCCATGCCTTCTACCTGCTTTTCGCTTTGCTCAAGGGCCAGTTGGAAGAGGGTGTTCTTAACCACCATCATCTTAACGTCCTTATTAAAACAAGCACGACGCAAATCGCTGGTTTGAGAGGCATTCAACCCAAGGGTATCAGTCACATAAAAGTGGCTGTACTCATTGATTTTTTCTGAAAGCTCTTTAATCAGTGCGCTTTTATCTGTTTTTTTCATGATTCCTAATACTCTTCAGTTAACATTAATATTAAACCTCAACCGACTTGGGTTCAATGCGAATACCGGGACTCATGGTACTAGAAAGCGCGATACTCTTAATATAGGTTCCTTTAGCAGCTGAAGGTTTCAGCTTGATAATGTTCCCTACAAATTCACGCACATTCTCTGTAAGTTTATCGGGCGAAAAAGAGACTTTTCCAACGGTAGAATGGATAATACCATACTTGTCCACTTTAAAGTCAATTTTACCGGCCTTCACTTCGCTTACAGCCTTAGCAATATCCATGGTTACAGTACCACTTTTGGGGTTAGGCATCAGACCGCGAGGTCCGAGGATACGCCCCAAAGCACCAACTTTAGCCATGACACTGGGCATAGTAATGATAACATCAACATCGGTCCAGCCTTCTTTGATTTTATCGATATACTCATCAAGCCCAACGTAATCGGCACCAGCTGCTTTAGCTTCCTCTTCCTTATCGGGGGTACAGAGAACCAAAACTCTGGTTTCTTTACCTGTTCCATGAGGAAGAGTGACAACTCCGCGCACCATCTGATTGGCTTTCCTTGGATCTACACCCAAACGAACGTCAATATCAACAGATGCATCGAATTTGGTGTTGGTAATTTCTTTTACCAACTGAGCAGCTTCTTCAATGGGATATTGCTTTCCGGCATCGATTTTTTCTAACGCTAACTTCTTATTTTTTGTTAGTTTTGTCATTGTTGCAAACGGATTTTAATTGTTAACCGGAAAATCACCATCAACTGTGATTCCCATACTTCTGGCAGTACCAGCAACCATCCTCATTGCAGATTCGACTGTGAAGCAATTCAAGTCACTCATTTTGTCTTCAGCAATAGCTTTCACCTGATCCCAGGTAACTGAAGCAACCTTTTTACGGTTGGGTTCAGCAGAACCGGATTTTAGTTTAGCTGACTCCAGCAACTGCACAGCAGCAGGAGGAGTTTTAACTACAAAATCAAAAGATTTGTCTTTGTAAACTGAAATGACAACAGGCAAAACCTTACCGGCTTTTTCCTGAGTACGAGCATTGAATTGCTTACAGAATTCCATAATGTTCACCCCTTTGGCTCCCAATGCGGGACCAACCGGAGGTGATGGATTTGCTGCGCCACCTCTAATCTGAAGTTTAATTAAATTTTCTACTTCTTTAGCCATCGTAGCAATTCGTGTTGGTTATTAATAATCAGGATAATCAAGAATACTTTCATTTTTCACCTGCAGAGGCAATGTTATTGCCCTGGAAGCTCCGCTGCTCGATGAACGAACCCTATTCTTTTTCTACCTGTAAAAAGCTTAATTCGAGAGGAGTTTTGCGTCCGAAGATTTTCACCATTACTTTGAGCTTGCGCTTTTCTTCATTTACCTCTTCAATCACCCCGTTAAAACCGTTAAACGGACCGTCAACTACTTTTACGGTCTCCCCAACATAAAACGGGATGCTAATTTCCTCCTCATTTTCGGTCAACTCATCTACTTTACCAAGCATACGGTTCACCTCAGACTCACGCATGGGAACCGGGTTGTCATCACCCAGGAAACCAATAACGTGTGTAATACCTTTAATAAGATGAGGAATTTCTCCGACCAATGCAGCTTCAATAAACACATAACCAGGATAAAAAGTACGTTCTTTATTGATCTTTTTCCCGTTACGGATCTGATATACTTTTTCGGTTGGTATCAATACCTGACTGACATAATCCTGAAGGTCACGGCTTGCAATTTCACTTTCAATGAATTCCTTGGCCTTTTTTTCCTTCCCGGTAACAGCCCTTACCACATACCATTTCTTTTGAATATCACTCATCGGAATAATTCCTTCTTCCAGTTTTTAATACAATTGTTGATAAATCCACTGCAAGACATTGTCAAACGAATAGTCCATCGCATAAACAATACCTGCAATAATCACAGATGCCACCATTACAACAATAGCACTGTTCTGAAGCTCAGGCCAGGTTGGCCATGAGGTTTTGTTTATCAGTTCATGATGAACATCCTGAAAATAGGCTTTTATCTTTTTCATATTCTATCTTGTACTTTGCTCTTTATCCTGGGAAATCAAACACCCTTGCACGGGAGGAGAGGCTCGAACTCCCGACACCTGGTTTTGGAGACCAGTGCTCTACCAACTGAGCTACACCCGTATTCATAAAGATGGAGAAGCACATAGCTTCTCCATCTTCTATATGTTTCGGAATGCCTATTCCAAAATTTCAGTTACCTGACCTGCACCAACTGTACGACCACCTTCGCGGATAGCGAAACGCAGACCTACGTTAAGAGCTACAGGGTAAATCAGGCTCACAGTAATAGTTACGTTATCACCAGGCATAACCATTTCTGATCCTTCAGGAAGAGTAATCTCTCCGGTTACGTCCAATGTACGCAAGTAGAACTGGGGACGATAATTGTTGTGGAATGGAGTGTGACGTCCACCCTCTTCTTTTTTCAACACATAAATCTCAGCCTTGAACTTGGTGTGAGGAGTGATTGAACCTGGCTTGGCCAAAACCATACCACGCTTAATCTCTTTCTTATCTACACCGCGAAGCAGAAGACCTACGTTGTCACCAGCTTGTCCGTCGTCCAAAATCTTACGGAACATTTCAACTCCGGTACAAACAGTTTTCTTAGCTTGTGCACCAAGACCAATCATTTCCATTTCATCACCAGTGTGAATTACTCCGGTTTCGATACGTCCGGTAGCAACAGTACCACGGCCAGTAATTGAGAAAACGTCCTCAACAGGCATCAGGAAAGGCTTCTCGTTGTCACGCTCAGGAGTAGGAATCCATGAGTCAACAGCGTCCATCAGTTCCATAATTTTTTCTTCCCACTTCTCTTCACCTTCAAGTGCACCAAGAGCAGAACCTTTGATGATAGGAGCATCGTCTCCGCCAAACTCGTAGAAGTTCAACAGATCACGTACTTCCATCTCAACAAGCTCGAGAAGCTCTTCATCGTCAACCATGTCCACTTTGTTCAGGAACACAACGATTTTAGGTACGTTTACCTGACGTGCAAGCAGGATGTGCTCGCGGGTCTGAGGCATAGGACCATCAGTACCTGCAACAACCAGAATAGCACCGTCCATCTGAGCAGCACCAGTTACCATGTTCTTAACATAGTCGGCGTGACCAGGACAGTCAACGTGTGCATAGTGACGTGCTTCAGTTTGATACTCAACGTGAGCAGTGTTAATAGTAATACCCCTTTCTTTCTCCTCAGGAGCATTATCAATAGAATCAAATTCTTTGACTTCGGACCAACCTTTCTTTGCCAACACTTTTGTGATAGCAGCAGTCAGAGTAGTTTTACCGTGGTCAACGTGACCAATGGTACCGATATTAACGTGAGGCTTCGTCCTTTGAAATGTTTCTTTAGCCATAACTCGAAATTATTAGACAATTAGATATAAATTGAAACCACTTATTTACTATAAATCAAAACCTTAACGCCTGAATTAAATCAGAAACGCCTGATTTTCGGGCCATAAAGATAAACATTTTCAATGCAATAATCCATAATTCAGGTTCTTTTTTCCAAAAAATCAACACGGTAAACCCTGTTGACCGGAAAACAAAGAAGCTGTTTATCTTTTCGCCCTTTCATTTTAATAGGCTGATTATTAACTATAACCAGCCTATTAAAATCCGCTCCGGAAGGTTAATCACCTACCAAAAACGGTGTGCAAATGTATAATATTTTTCAAATAGCACCAAATAATCAGGCACTCTTTTTTGACTATTTGGCTTTTAACTTTTCTTTGCGTTTAATCAATTGCTTACGTAAGGCTTCACATGCCTGATCAACAGACTCCTCAAATGTTTTACTTTGTTTTTTAGCAAATAAATTACTACCCGGAATATCCAACTCAATTTCCGCAACCTTATTCTCTGATGTCTCAGCCTTATCAAGCCTAAGCGTCACCTCGGCTCCGATAATACTGTCGGAGAACTGATCGAGTTTTCCAACTTTCTGATTAATGAAATCTTCAAGTCTTTCTGCGGTATCAAAATGTACCGATTCAATAGTAATGTTCATAGACACTCCTCCAACTTAATTTTAGGCTCTGGGATGAGCCTGATTATAAATAGATGATAATTTTTCAAATGTATTGTGCGTATAAATCTGGGTTGCGTTAAGATTGGCATGCCCCAGCAATTCTTTAATTGCATTGATATCAGCACCTCTGTTAAGCAAAATGGTTGCAAAAGTATGTCGCAATACATGCGGACTCTTTTTGGCCATTGTGGTTACTGCCCTCAGGTGTTTATTCACAATGCGGTAAACCAACTTATGGTAAACAGGATCTCCTTTATCGGTTAGAAAAAAAGCTGTCCGGTTCCGGTTCGGGAAAGATGAATTTCGCACCTCTCTATAGTTTAAAACATTGTGTATTGTGCTTTGGTTCATTGGCACCAGTCGCTCTTTATTACGCTTCCCAAGCACCTTTACAAGTCCGGAAGAGAAGTCAAAACTATCATCCCTCAGGGCAATCAATTCAGAAAGACGGATCCCGGTGCCGTAAAACAAATCGATAATGGTTTTATCACGTACTCCGGAAAAGTCGCTCTCAAAGGGAAACTGATCGAGCAACAGATCCATCTCTTTCTCTTTAACAAAATCAGGAAGGTTTTTTGCAAGTTTCGGCAAAACAACTCCCTCTGCCGGAGAAGTTTCCATAACCCTCTCGCGCAAAAGATATTTATAATAAGCTCTTAGAGATGCAATCTTCCGATGAATAGATCGTGGTTTAAGATCATTGTAGTGAAGTGCCACCACCCAGTTTCGAATAAACCGGGTTTTCACTTCGCATTCATCGGCCACCCCCATTTCTTCCATATACGATGCAAATTGTTTAAGATCTGCTTCATATGCGACCAATGTGTGATTGGAACTACGCTTTTCGAATTTGAGATATTTTAGAAACGGGTCGATATATAGCATAAAAAAACGCCTGACTTTTCAACTAATGGTTTAAACGAATATACGAAAAAACCGCTGAAAAGTCAGGCGTTTTGAAAAAGAAATTTTGTCTATTCCGTATCTTCCTGAAGCTTCTGAATATAGGCTGCTTTTTTAAGCTCTTCCCGGCGCTGAACAGACGGTTTGGTAAAAGCCTGGCGACTACGGATTTCACGCATTGCACCGGTTTTTTCAAACTTACGCTTGAATTTCTTCAGAGCTCTTTCAATATTTTCTCCTTCTTTAATAGGAACTACGATCATGGTATTCGTCTTTAATATTTTTAAACTTCAATTCTTTTAAACTAAAACAAGCTTCAACATCCGTCGGAATGCAGAAACCTAATTGGGAATATTTTTATAATCAGTTCTTTTCTTCAATAAATAAACAACCAACCTCCAATCTTTTAGACGGTTATAATAAGAAAATAGTTTTTCCAAAATCAGGTGCAAAGAAAATGAAGATTATTGATTGAAACAAGTTAATTTTCATTTTTCTGCTCTTCATTTCTGTTTTTCTCATTAAAACAGAGATAGGGCAACACCTTTTCAAGCGCTGCTTTATCAAAAGAAGTGAAGGCTTCCAAAGCATGCTCATTGGCAATACTTCCGTTTTTCCTTTGGTATTCAATAATTTCCCTTGCCTGATAAAAATTAATATATGGATGTGCTTTAAGTTTTCGGAGTGAAAAAGAGTTCACATCCATTTTTTTAATATCCGCAACTGAAACCACAAAATAAGCGCTTATCTCATCCACCAGCCCGGGAGACAACCCGTACACCTCCCTGAGCTGCTCAACACTGTAAAAACCGCCCAGCAGATTTCGAAAATCGACAATTCGCTGTGAGAAAACCGGACCGATACCTTTGATTTTTTGTAATTCAGTTGTATCGGCTTTATTGAGATCAATAATCAAAGCTCCGATTTCTGAAGCATTTTCAGTTTTACCGGACACAACCGGATTCCTGTCATTCCTTTTCTCCCGGATATCGACATACTCTTTCCTCTCATTTGCTACCCTGACCGGAATTTTCACATAGGGGCTCATCAAAGTCAGTAATTCCTGATCAATTCCATAAATTTTTCCTACTTCCTCTCCTTTGCGAAAAACACCTCCGGCTTCCCGAAACTTCATCCAGTTGATAATTGCATACGAAGGCACCCCCATTTTGGAGAGCTCGGTAACAGAGACGGTATTGGGATTGAATGTGGTAAACTTAAATTCCTTTTTTCCCCGGGAGCCTGAAGATTTAGTTTTTAATTCCATTTTGACGGAATACTTCGATTCAGTCAAAAATTTAACATCTGAGATCATCTCTATTTCCGGAGGATCAGCAAGAAAAGGCAAAAGAAATCTGACGATAACCAAAAGAACAATCAGGAGACTTAATAAAACGAGGCCATATTGCTCCCTTCGGGAAAAAGCCAGCCAATCTTTCCACATGACATTTTTTGCAGCAAGTTAAACCATAACTCGCATTAAATCAAACATCAAAACGACATTCTTCCTTCTATTAATTATCAAATCCAACCAAGGCCGTTGAGGAAAACCAATGCAATAGCTATGGGAGCCAAAAACTTTATAATAAACCGAAAACCGCTGTAATAACGGGCCTTTTTCCCATCTGCCTCTATTTCAAGACGAGGTAAATTTTTGTCCATGATCCATCCCACAAAAATAACCACCAAAAGGCCTCCGATGGGAAGCAGTATATTTGAAGAAACATAATCAAACCCACCAAAAGCGGCATCACTAAAAACACACAGCGCAGCCAGCAACGACATTATTCCGGCGGCAATCCAGGTAGCCTGCTTTCGGCGAAGTTTTAGTTCCTCTGTAAAATATGCCACCACTACCTCAAGTAAAGAGATGGAAGAGGTAAATGCAGCAATACTTAGCAAAACAAAAAACAGTAATCCGAAAAAATAACCACCGGCCATCTGGTTAAAAATATTGGGCAATGTAACAAACACCAGACCCGGGCCCTGATTGGGAGCCATCCCGAAGGCAAAAGCTGCCGGAAATATTGCGACACCTGCCAAAACAGCAATCAGGGTATCAGCCAAAGAAACCGAAAGAGCCGTTCCTCCGAGACTCTCATTTTTTTTGATGTAAGATCCATAAGTAACAATAACCCCCATCCCTATACTTAAAGAGAAAAAGGCCTGCCCCAATGCTTCAAGAATTACATCCGAATTAAGTTTGGAAAAATCCGGATTGAAGAGAAAATCAAGTCCGGCCATTGCCCCGTCAAGTGTAATGGCCCGCACATTCAGAACAAGAATGATTAAAACCAACAGGGGCATCAATATTTTAGTGTATTTTTCTATTCCTTTTTCAATGCCTGAACTAACAATGTATGCCGTTCCGGTCATGAAAAGCAATGTCCAGAACAAGGACCATCCTTTGGTTGACTGAACACCTTCAAAAACCTGTATCATCTGGTCCGGAGTATTGCCGGCCAAAGCATTGGTCAGAGAATAATAGACATATTGTAAAGTCCATCCGGCCACCACAGCGTAAAAACCGAGAATAAGAAACGCTGCACCTACGCCCATCACACCAATCAAAAACCAGGGTTTGCCAGGAGCAAGTTTTCTGAAAGCTCCGAAAACATTCAGTTGTGCTTTTCGGCCAATCAACAATTCAGAGATCATAACCGGAACACCGATCATGATAACAAACAGCAGGTAAACCAACAGGAAGGCTCCTCCTCCATTTTCACCAAGGATGTATGGGAATCTCCAAATATTACCGAGTCCGATAGCAGAACCTGCAGCAGCAGCAATGATGCCAAATTTTCCTGAAAATGTATCTCTGGATGGTGTGTTGGATTGCATAACTGGAAAAGATAAAAGAGTATCACTAAAAAAACCCCCACACAATCGTGGGGGCTTAAAAATTTATCCTATTTGTGCATCTGTATTACAATACATCTACGCAATTAAGTGCTTTGAATGCAAGTTCGAGACGCTTAACCATAGCCTCTTCACCGGCACGAAGCCATTTACGGGGATCGTAATACTTCTTATTTGGTTTATCCTCTCCTTCGGGATTACCAATCTGTGCCTGAAGATAATCATGGTGCTTAGCATCATATTCACGAACACCATCCCAAAAAGCCCACTGAGTATCGGTATCGATGTTCATTTTGATAACACCATAGCTCACAGCTTCCTGAATCTCGGCATCAGAAGAACCTGACCCACCATGGAATACAAAGTTAACAGGCTTCTCTTCAGTACCGAATTTCTCAGCAATATAATCCTGTGACTTTTTCAGAATATCGGGCCGCAATACAACGTTACCAGGCTTGTAAACACCATGAACGTTACCAAATGAGGCAGCAATAGTGAAGTTTGGAGATACCTTCTTCAACTCTTCGTAAGCAAAAGCAACCTCTTCAGGCTGAGTATAAAGCAATGCATTGTCAACATTGGTATTGTCAACACCATCTTCCTCACCACCGGTAATTCCAAGCTCAATCTCAAGAGTCATATCAATTTTGCTCATTCTCTCGAGGTATTTTTTACAGATGTCGATGTTCTCCTGCAAAGGTTCCTCTGAGAGATCAAGCATATGAGAGCTAAACAAAGGCTTTCCGGTTTCCTTATAGAATTTCTCACCCTCATCAAGAAGCCCGTCAATCCAGGGCAGCAATTTCTTGGCAGCATGGTCGGTATGAAGAATCACAGGTACACCATAAGATTCAGCCAAAAGATGAACATGCTTAGCAGCAGCAACTGCACCTTTAATAGCAGTTTCCTGTCCTTCTCCGTTGGCAGCTTTGCCGGCATAAAAAGCGGCTCCACCATTAGACAACTGAACAATTACAGGTGCTTTAGCAACTTTAGCAGCTTCCATAACACCATTCACGGAGTTGGAACCAACCACGTTTACAGCAGGAAGAGCAAATTGGTTTTCACGGGCAACGCGAAAAATCTCCTGAAGGTCTTTACCTACAGCAACACCAGGTTTTACAACATCCAAAATTCTTTCTTTCATAATTACAATTATTTGATGAGATGTAAAATTAATAACTTGTTAAAAGCAATAAAGATTTGCAACAAAACGTAATTATATATCACAAAATCAATTACAAATCCGTGCAAATTTAAAAATAAAATAGGAAAAAAAGCAACCATAGTCGAATTTCCGCCGGAACTAAAAAGGATAACCGATGGCAAAGTTAAACCCAACATCGTCCCAAGTCCAGGGTCTGTTTAACGGAATCCAGCGTTCGCCGGCGGGAAGTGAAGGATCATGGGTCTTAAGACCTGCATCGAACCGGAAGATAAAGTAATTGAAATCGAAACGTGTTCCCAGGCCTGTTCCTACAGCAAGCTGTTCTGCAAATGTTTCGAAATCGAATAATCCACCTTCAGGACTTGCATCCTCCCTGATGCTCCAGATATTTCCCACATCCATAAACAGAGCTCCTTCCAGAATCCAAAACAGTTTAAACCGGTATTCCAGATTAAACTCCAGCTTGATATCTGCTGTTTGGTTGTAAAAGCGTGCCCCCTCTTCATTATAGCTTCCGGGGCCCAGTCCCCTGACCGGCCAGGCCCTAATGCTGTTGGCCCCTCCGGAGAAGTAACGTTTTTCAAAAGGCAAAACATCCAGATTCCCATAGGGATATCCCACTCCGGCAAAAAAGCGCCAAACCAAAGAGGTATATCTGTCCAAACGATTGTTGAACCTTAGATCCACATCACCTTTCACATACTGCGCATACCGAATTCCGAGCAACTCATCATAATCCTGTCCGGAATCTTCATTCCAAAGTCCGGAAACCGAAGACAACAAGTTACCTGCCGATTCCACATTAGCTCTCAGGTACCAGAAATCACGTCTTTGCCCCAACACCTGCTGATTCAGTAAAAATGAATAGTTCATATTCATGATCAGGTGATCTTCATAAGTATATCTCAAAAAGGTATTGCTGATTCTGTCCCAAAACTCATCATTCACCTCAGGAATATTTACGAGATTGAACTCAATGGGATAAAAAGAGTGAGAAATATATCTGGAAGACTTCCAGTTGTACCCCAGCCGTGCATTGGCAATGGTACGGGTGTAATCAGGTCTGCGCTGATAATTATAAGCCAGTCCGATATTGGTTTTGGGATTGTATCGTTGCCTGAACTGCTCGATACGAAGCGGAAGTAAAAACCGTGGCAAAACCAGGGAAGCTTCTGCCCCCAGCTCCAGAGTATTAAACTCTTCAGCGGAGGACCGCACAAACTGGTTCTGACGTGCAAGCCGGGTATTGAAAGTAAAGAATTCACCCCCCCGCATCAGGTTTTTATGCTGATAGGTGAGGTTCCCGGCAGCTCCGAGGTTTCCGGATGAGTTGGTCCCTTCGATATCGAAAGATACCGACTGCGGCTTACCCGGAGACAGACGAATAACACAGTCAAGAAGCGGTTTCCCATCAGCATCGAAATTCCCGGTTTCCCGAAAACGAATATTGATGTATTTAAACAACCTCAATCCACTTAGCAGCTGATGTGTACGACTAACCATCCTGGCATTGTAAATATCTCCGGGATGGATATAACTCGAACTAAACAACAATTCCGGCTTGAAAGACAATTTTTCGTTGTAAACAACCACAATGTCTTTGTAATTTAAAGTATCTGCTGCAACCGAGGTTCTACCACTATCTGCTCCAATTGCATCAGCTGCTCCCATGCCAATATGAAAAAGAACCCTGTTGACTTTGAACCTGCGATGATGTTTGTAACCCAGGGCATCCTCCGGACTGACAACAACCATCGAATCAACCACCTGATGGTTACCCGTCGTGGTATCTGACCGGAAATAGATAAACTCCTCGGAAAACTTATAAAAGCCTTTACTCCTGAGGTTTTCAGTAATCCGCTCTCTTTCGCGCTCATGCAAATCAACAGTAAACGGGCGTCCGGATCGCAGCAACGTAGATAACGTATCGTTTAATATTTCCTGACGGATAGAGTCGTCTTCAATCCGGTAAAAAATATTTTTCAGATGATATCTGTTTCCGGGATTAATATCATAAGTAACTTTCACCTTCTTTTTACCCGAAAAGATGGCCGTATCATTAACGGAGGTTCGAAAATAGCCCTGATTCTTAAGGAACAATGAGATCTGACGCGAAGATTGGGTGGCTAAAAAAGGATCATAAATCACAGGTTCTTCTCCGATGCTTCGCAACCATTTGTTAATGCCTTTCCCGCCATCACGTCCCGAAAGATTGTAAAGTCCCAGATAAAATTTCCAGACACCGAGGAGTTTAGTGTTTTCCTGCTGTCGGATATATGGCTTTAATTGCTCCTTACGCACATCGGCTCCCCTGTTTTTCACTTTCACGTTAGAAAGCAGATGCTCTCCTTCGGGCACAAACTTGGTGGATGAACACCCTGTTCCGAACAAAACCATCAGGCCAATAAAAAACGGAATAAAATTCCTGAAAGAAGTAATATTTTTAAACATCAATAAAATCACAGTATAATTGGGTATTCAATTTTCCTGACAATACAAAGAAACCAAATATATCGGTTATAATTATAATTTTGCAAACAAAGAAAAAGCCAAAATGATAGGACAAGCGAAAAAAAAACTGATTTCTTCTCTTTCACAGAAAAAATATCGTGACAAGAACGGATTATTTGTTGCCGAAGGGCCCAAACTTGTAAACGACTTGCTGGAGGCCGGAGTGCAAGCTGAAATAATCATTTCCACAGACAACATTTCACTTCCTGAAACAGGACGATCCGTCATCACGGAAATTATCCCCCCCCGGGAATTGCAAAAAATCAGTTTTTTAAAGACGCCCCAAAACATTCTGGGTGTTTTTCGAAAACCCGAGGCACCATTTCACCCGGACCAACTTACCGACAAGCTCTCACTGGCACTCGATGGCATCCAGGATCCTGGAAATATGGGCACCATTATCCGCCTGGCCGATTGGTTTGGCATTTCCACAATAGTTTGCAGCGAAGACACGGTGGATTGTTTCAACCCCAAAGTAGTGCAGGCTTCCATGGGCGCCATTGCCCGGGTAAAAGTAATTTACACAGACTTACCCGCTCTTTTTCAACAAACATCATCAGATTCCGGAATGGAAATCTTTGGCACTTTCATGGATGGAGAGAATATTTACGCTCTCGATTTACCACCTTCAGGAATCATTGTATTGGGCAACGAAGGCAGTGGAATCCGTCCGGAAACCACAAAACATATAACCCGGAAAGTTGCCATTCCATCATTTTCCGCAGGCGGAATGGAATCCTTAAACGTTGGTATTGCCGCAGCCATTGTTTGTTCAGAATTCAGACGTACTACTTCGCCCTGATGAGACGGGCAACCGCAAGGGCACATTGTTCTCCGTCGAGAGCCGAAGAAGCGATGCCTCCGGCATATCCGGCTCCTTCTCCACAGGGGAATAGTTTTTTGATGCGTACATGCTCTAAAGTTTCCCTGTTGCGGGGAATCCTTACCGGCGAAGAAGTTCTGGATTCAGTGCCCAATACAATCGCCTCCTCATCCAGAAATCCACGGGCTCTTTTCCCAAAAAATTTAAACCCCTCCTGCAAACGGGAAGAGATATGCTCAGGCAAAATGAAATGCAGCGGAGCTGACACTGCACCCGGGACATAAGAACAATCCGGGAGGTCGTAAGAAAGTCGTCTTTCAACAAAATCGACCAGGCGCTGTGCCGGAGCAATCACACCCTGTCCACCGTTTACAGCACAAAGTCTCTCCACATCCTGCTGATATTTCAATCCCGCCAAAGCTCCATACTGATGATAATCCGGAATATCCTCCGGTCTGATTTCCACCACCATACCACTATTGGCAAAAGGCGAATTCCTTCCCGAAGGAGACATTCCGTTGACAACCATCTCATCGGCTCCTGTCATTGCAGGAACAATAAACCCTCCGGGACACATGCAAAAAGAATAAACGCCTCTTCCCTCCACCTGATGAGAAAAGCTATAAGAAGCAGCAGGCAAATAATTCCCACGTCCCTCAGGTGTATGATATTGAATTTGATCTATCAGTTCCTGCGGATGCTCCACCCGGACTCCCATAGCCCAGGTTTTAGCTTCCAATTCAATTCCTTTTTCATCAAGCAACCAATAAATATCCTTTGCTGAGTGACCAGTGGCGAGAATCACTGCTTTGGCGGTAATCTTCTTCCCATCGGCAATCTGCACTCCCACTATTTCATCTCCCTGAAGAAGAAAATCAACGACCCTGGCATTGAAAAGAAATTCACCTCCCGAGGATATAATGGTTTCCCGGATATTCCGGATAACCCGGGGTAACCGGTCAGTTCCGATGTGGGGATGCGCCTCAATGAGAATATCATCTGCAGCCCCATGAAAATGCATAATCTCCAGAAATTCGCGAAAATTCCCCCGCTTTTTACTGCGGGTATATAACTTCCCATCCGAAAAAGTACCGGCACCGCCTTCTCCGAAGGCATAATTTGAATCTTCATTAAGCTCCTCATTCCGATTGAGAAGGGCAATATCTCTTTTTCTTTCAGAAACCTCTTTACCGCGTTCTATAACGATGGGTTTAAAACCAAGTTCTATCAGCTTCAGTGCGGCAAATAAACCTCCTGGACCGGCACCTACAACAATTACCTCAGGAGCATTGGTTGCATTGGGCCAGTGAAATGAGCGGGGCTGATGAGCCGGCATGGGTTCTCCTGTCCATACTTCCACGTGTACCTGCACCATCACCTGCTTCTGCCGTGCATCTATGGATCTGCGAATTACTCTCAAACCGGTTATTTTGCCGGGAGAAATTTTCATCTTCCGGGCAACAATATTCTTAAAGGATTCCTCCCGTGACGCCTGTTCGGGCGTAAGTCGCAAAGCTACTTCCTGCTTCATTATTTTTTAAGTTGTGAATTTTGTGATCAGGGTTCTGAGTCGGAGGTTATTAGGTTGAGATTGATTCGCTGCGTTACCAATAACAAATTTTTGCAACAAACAGAAATTCAAATCACCTGCAAAGATATGGAGATCAAATTATCATTCAAAGTAAAAAGAAAATACAAAAAGACGTGAAGAAAGTCTGTCGAGGACATCAGTAAAATAAACATCTTCAGGTTCTCCGGTACCATCCGGATTCAGCACATTTCGCAATCCGACCGAAAGTTTTACCTCTGTAGATAATCTAAAGTAGTTGAGATACATATCGATACCGGTTCCCACTTCCAGGTATAAATCATTGGATCTTAAGCTGAGTCCATCATTTTCAGTTTTTGCCAAATCGATGCGTGGATTGATACCTCCGATAACATAAGGTTTAAAGTTGGTCATCCGGTCGCCACTGAACTTCAGCAAAAGAGGAAACTCAAGAAATGTAGATTTGATTTCCAGTGGTACCTCCTCTGCTTCTCCATCCTGAATGTATAAGAGATCGCGCTGTCCGAAACTGATTCCGGGCAGAAAACGCAAATTCAGATTTTTATTGAGGCGCAGACTGGTAACAATACCAATATTGACCCCCGGATTGAGGCTAACCACTTCGGCATACCGATTCTCAAGGCCTTCGGGACGATCAGCCGGCATCTTATGGCGAACTTTAAAATCCATAGCATTAAGTCCGATAAGAAAGCCAAAATGAAGTGGCTTGTAGTCAAAGGCAGGAAGGTTCGGAACCTTTTTCTTATTCTCCATCTGAGAAAAAGCAGGCATCTGAAGAACCCATAAGCAAATAAAAAGCACAAACAATCTCAATGGCCAATGATTTTTCAGCTTAACGAAAAAAACCAACAGATTATTGCGTTCATTTTTTAACAGAGACATAAATGGTGGCAATTCCAAACGTTTGGGGGATTCTTTTTTCCGGCTCCAGTCCTGCCGCCCGAAGTTCATCTTCAAATTCCGTTCCTTCCGGAAACTGAAGCACCGAAGCAGGCAAGTATCTGTAAGCATCCTTATCCCGGGATATGAGGCCTCCCCACCAAGGCAAAATTCGGGTAAAATAAAAATGGTACAACTGTTTAAAGGGGAAAGATGCCGGTTTGGAAAATTCCAAAACAATAAGTTTTCCGCCGGGTCGGAGCACCCGTTGCATTTCGGCAAGTCCCTTTCTGAGGTTTTCAAAATTGCGCACACCAAAAGCTACGGTAACAGCATCAAAAAAGTTGCTCTCAAACGGGAGATTCTCCGAGTCTGCTTCCTTGAGAGTAATAGTCATGTGAAGTCTTTTTTGCTGAATTTTCTTTTGAGCAAACTCCAGCATTTGGGGAGAAAGATCCACTCCATAGACTTCAACAGGGTCTATTTTACAGATTTCGATTGCCAAATCTCCTGTTCCGGTGGCCACATCCAAAATCATAGGGGCCTGAAGTCCTTTTAATAACTTCACCACATTTTTTCGCCACATTCGATCGATTCCAAAGGAAAGCAATCTGTTTAGAAGGTCGTAACGGGGAGCAATACGGTCAAACATGGAACGAACCTGTTCCTTTTTGCTGCCATCAGTATTTTGATATGGTTTTATCATTGTTGAAAATTATATTGGTCAAAAATACAAACCTTTTCGATACATTAATACAAAAGAACAGGAAGAGTGCCCAAGATGTTTTTCATTGGTCAATCTTCCTGAGAATATTTTATGGTTTCTGACAGAATTAAACGTTTACACGAAATGTATTTCGATTAAACTTTCCCTTCTGCCCACCATTTCAGTCTGTTTTCAAATTTAGCTTTTATCTCTTCCACAAAACCATAAGATTCATCATCCACCCTGATTTCGCCCTTAGTAACATGTCCCAAAATTGAGAAAGGCATATCTCTCTCCATCATAAAATCCACAAAGTCATCCTGTTTCTCCGGAGAAATTGAAACAATCACGCGTCCCTGCGACTCACCAAACAGGAATGCATCGCGTCGTACCTCAGCATCAGAAGTAATATCAAAACCATAATTGAGCGGAATTCCGGATTCCAAAAGTGTAAAAAAGAGTCCACCATTGGAAACATCGTGAATAGACCGCGCCAGTTTGTTATCCACCAGATCACTGATAACCGCCTGAAGTTTTTTCTCCTCTTCAAGATTAAAGTAAGGAGGCAATGAAACATCCACCCCATGTACAGCCCGAAGATATTCGGAACCATTGACATCATCACGTGATCGCCCCACAAGAAAAATCATATCTCCCTTATGCTTAAAGGACAAAGTGGTATGTTTATCCACATCTTTAAGAACACCAACCATTCCAATAACGGGAGTTGGAATTACAGGAATAATCTGTCCCTCAACAGAACGTTGATTGTAAAAACTAACATTGCCACTAACCACCGGAATATCAAAAAACCGACATGCATCAGCCAGTCCTTTAACAGCGTCCACGAAATCGGCGTAAGCTTCGGGATCATAAGGGTTGCCAAAATTCAAGCAATCAGAAATTGCCAAAGGCACACCCCCTCCGCAAACAATATTTCGCATGGCTTCGGCAAGTGATATCCGGGCACCGTTATACGGATCGGATGTAAAATAGGAAGGATTACTATCAACAGTAGCCAGGAGCGCTTTATTGTTGGTTCCCAATTCAATAATCCCGGCATCTGAGGGGAATTTGGTACTGGTTGATTCTTTTCGCAGGGTCTTGGAAAATTTACGGGTTAACCATTTTTTGGAGGTCACATTAAGTGACTTAAGCATGGCATCCACCACTGCGGGATAGTGGTCCGGTTCGGGCAAATCATCCACTTTAACCGATTCGGGCAGTTTTCTTTCTGTGGCAGTTTCGCGTTCATAGACAGGCCCAAGTTCGGCCAATCCAAGATATTTTACAGGAAATTCAATTTCCGGAGATCCGTTAATACCACATTTAAGCAACTGAGAATCGTTAACTGTCCCGACGACCCCCATGGTAAGTTTTCCTTCTTCTACAAACTGCCGAACTTTAGCTTCGTTTTCAGGCGTAATGCAAACCAACATTCTACCCCAGGTTTCTGAAATCAAAATTTCACGCAGGTTCATATCTTTTTCCCGCAGCGGCACCTGGTCGGCATTGAATTCAACACCGCTGTTTCCTCTTGCGGCCATTTCAGTCAGAGCACCCACAATTCCCTGCGCTCCAATCGTCTGAACCCCAACAACTAACTTTTCGGCAATCAGTTTCTTGAGTACCTTATAGAGATGTTTTTCAGACTCAATGTCACGCATTTGCTCAAGTGAGAGGCTTTTGGTTTCACCATCAGAAATTTTATCAGCAACAAAAGCATCGGTATCAATGCCATCACGACCGGTTGGCACACCGAGTACTGCGACCAGATTACCGACTCCTTTGGCTACAGCAGAAACCAATTCATCCTTCTCAGCTACCCCAATCGACATGGTGTTAACAATGGGATTGGTGTTAAATGCCTCGCAAAAAAACACCTCACCCCCGATAACAGGAGTACCGAAGCCTTTCTCAAAGTCAGCAATCCCGTTAACCACCTCATCAAAGAGCCATCGCGCAGTGTCACGATCCGACTTTCCAAACCGTAAAGAGTTGAGCAAAGCAACAGGCTTTGCCCCCATGGAAAAGATGTCGCGATTGACAACACGCATTCCGGTGGAAGCCCCCAATCGTGGCTGAACAGCACATGGATGGTTGTGCGACTCGAGCTTAAAAACAGCAACCTGCCCATCACCAATATCCACAACGCCTGCGCTTTCCCGACCTGCTTCAACCAGTACTTTTTGGTTTTTTGTGGGCAATAGCTCCAGCCATTTACGGGAGTTTTTATAGCTGGCATGTTCCGACCACAATATGGAGAAGAGTTCTAACTCCAATTTATTGGGAACGCGCCCAAGAATGGATTCAATCTTTTCGAATTCCTCAGAAGTCATATTTAACAACTCCGCATCGGCAATTGTAGATAGATCTTTATGGTTCATAGAATACAGATTTTTCAGATTTTTGAAGGTTGGGCTTGTTAAAGTTAGCAAAACATTCAGAAAATATATAATGACAGAGCTATTTAATTCGTAAAAATTTATGTCAATAAAGCAGTTTTCAGACAGCTTCTTTGCATCCTAAAAGCAAATTTCATCCGTATAAAATTTATTAATTAAGGTCGGATGGAACTCGCATGCAAGAACTTATACATATTCTTTTGAGGCAATCATTGCCATGCTCGTTTCATCAGTATAAAATTTGCTTAAGTTATTGGTCTGATGGAACTCGCATGTAAGGAATTTATACATTGTCTTTTGTGACATCCCTTGCCATGCTCGTTTCATGTATCAATTGAAGGTTAAACCCATTAAAGACTGCCAGTTATCCGGAGACCGGTTCAAAATCGTTACAACAGACCATTCAAAACCCAAAAAATCTTCAATAATTGGTACCTTTGGCTTAATCAAATTACAATTTGAAAAATCACAGATATGAAGAAAATTGCTTTAGTTACGGGTGCCACATCAGGAATAGGAAAAGCCTGCGCTTCAATGCTGGCAAGAAACGGATACAACCTCATCATTACCGGAAGGCGTGAAAACCGACTGAATGAGCTGGCCCAAAAACTGAAAAACAACAATGTGGAAGTAAAAACCCTGGTATTTGACGTCCGTCACAAAGAAGAAGTGGAGCGTGCCATTGAGTCTTTACCCCGGCAATGGAGCAATCCGGATGTTCTGATTAACAATGCAGGACTGGCAGCAGGAGCTGATCCCATTCAGGAGGGTGACTGGAACGACTGGGAGCAGATGATTGATACCAATGTAAAAGGGCTGCTTGCAGTCAGTAAAGCGGTGATTCCGGGTATGATTTCCCGAAAACAGGGGCATATCATCAATGTCAGTTCCATTGCCGGCTCGGAAGTATATGCCAACGGAAATGTTTATTGCGCATCGAAACATGCCGTTCACGCCATCACCAAAGGTATGCGAATTGACCTGTTGCCACACAACATAAAAGTTTCATCCATCTCTCCCGGAATGGTAGAGACGGAGTTCTCCCTTATTCGTTACCATGGTGACAAAGAAAAGGCCGACAAAGTTTATGAAGGACTGACCCCGCTTTACGCTGAAGATGTGGCCGATGCAGTGGAATTTATGATTACCCGTCCCGGGCACGTGAATGTGAATGACATGCTGCTGATGCCAACAGCTCAGGCAAGTGCAGTTTACAATCACAGAGAGGGGTAGAATGGGTGAAGAGTTGAGAGTTGAGGGATGTTAGAGACGCACAATTGTGCGTCTTTACATCACCAAGAACAAAGACCAACCATTGACTTTGCCCAATTATTACAAGGGATTCTCAATTTTTCCGGAAAAGAGAATGGCACCGCTTTTCTCTTCTGCAATGGCAAAGAAGAATGGTCGATCCACTCTGAATACCGGCAATTCAGGCCCAACAGAGGTAACAACCATTCCCACACTGGTTGCAGCAGCTGCTTCTGTCCCCTCCTCATCCACCTTGATATATGTTTTGTGATTGACTTTATCAATGCAAGCAGGAGCATCAATCATATTGGAAAAATCGGCCTGAGAGGGAGAGAAAGGAAGCTCCATTCCCATATTTACAAGACTTGTATTCAGGAGATACGTGCATTCCACCTCGAAACGAGGCATAAAAACCTTAAGGTTCCGTTCAGCCATATTTCCTAATACAGCGTTCCATTTTTCGGATGTCATATTCTCTATCAACTGGTCAACAGTCGTATCCTCTTCAGGAAGTGCAATAACCATATAAAACGAACCATCGCCATAAGGAAGTTTCAATGCCTGCAGGTCATCACTTTTATGATACTGCAGGTCATTTTCCTGACTCATCATGGGCACCTGAACGACAGATCCGTCAGACAAAAGGAAATCTTCGTCCCGGGTATCGGATTTATCAAATTGATGTTGCCATTTACCCAGAAAATAAACGGCATTGACCAGAAACATATATTGCTGATCACCAATTTCATCAATAATTGTCGGTATTTTACCTCTGGTTTTATCCTTTACCCAATTATTGATAAGCTCCTTTGCAGCTTCTTTATTTGAGAAATCCACACCACTGAAAGCTGCATCATAATACTCTGCAACAGTCTCCCGAAACTCGTTCTTTGCCGGCAGATCCTGCCTGTACCACACCGAATTGGCAATTTCCATCTTCACTTTGGAATCTGTCGCTTGCAATACTTCTCGGATATTTTTAAAGGACTGATTCATCGTTTCCACTTCTCCAAAATCCATAACCTCAAGCATCTGGTCAAGTGTTTCACCGGCAGCACCGTTGGTGGTCATTCCCAATGCCTGAGCAACGCTCAGAGACGATATCACCATATTCTCTCCTTCATTAGCCTCAGAATTAACAGTCTCCAAAAGTTCCCAGCCAAACCGATCGGTTGCTTCCAGCACTTCCAACGACTTGAGATCAAATTCCTTTTTTACCGGTTCTTCATCATTATCAAACCAGCCACAACCTGCAAATGATGCTATGATTAATACAGCGAAAACAGAACGTATCATAATGACATCTTTTTAAAATTCACAATCAGAAATTAGCCTGAATTTATTGGTGTTTAAAAATCTCATAACGAAAACTCATGAATAAACCATGTTGGAGATTTTTACTAAGATGCAAAAAAGTGAAATAGGTTGCTTTTGTCAACCGAATCCTTTTGGCATGATGATTATTTCCCCGGGATGTTTTCTTTGGAAAATGGTAACAAACCAATCCCCTCGCGTCATTGGTGGAATTACGAGCAATTATGACTGCCGATGTAAGGGATAACCCGGGGCCCGGGGTGTTACCATGAATTATTGCCCTCAGACTTTCAGTCTGTTTACACTTTTCCTGAGCCAGGTAACAATAGATCGTTAGTGCCTTACTCCTAATATTCGTGTTTTCTTTGGCAAAACATTTCTAAAATGGCTACGCCATTTTTTGTTTAGCGTCCACGAATTAAGCGAATTAAAACGGCTGTGCCGTTTAACAAAAGCTGTAAAACAGCTTTTGTTATTCATATAATTTCGTGTAATTCGTGGACAACTAAAAATAATTGCAGGATATTGAGGGTTGTTCAGGGCTGCACACAGGCAGAAACCCAGACTATTGTTTTTCTATTTCAAAAAGCCCTGTTTTTTCAAAACATTCAGATAGACATTACTAAAGTGCTCATTATTAGCTTTGGTATAACGAACATCAGTAAAGACCTGCGCCAGAGTTTCCTTATTGTTTTCCGCCACAAACTGCTGATTCGCGTCCAGTTCTTCCTTTTCTTTGTACAACCGATTGATGTCTTCCTCAGAATAATCCTTATACCTCTCCTGGTGCACAACAGCCTCCAACGGAAGTCGCTCTGTCTGATCAGGATCTTCATCGGGCCAGCCAAGAGTTACGGTGGCCACGGGAACCACCCCTTTGGGAAGATTAAGAATATCAATGATTTTATCGGCATTGTAAGTTACGGTGCCAAGATAACAAATGCCCAGGCCTTTGGATTCGGCGGCCACACACACATTCTGGGCAACCAGAAGGGCATCAATAGCCGCAGCCACAAACGACTGGAAGTTATCATACCCCGGCTCCGCATTACGCAGCCGGCACCATTTATTAAACCTATTGAAGTCAGCACAGAAAGTCAATGATACCGGAGCATTTTTGAAAACAGGCTGACCAAAATGCGTAGGGGCCAGTTTCTCTTTCATCTCGTCATCCCGTGTAACCACAATGCTGTAAACCTGCATATTTCCGGTAGTTGAAGCACGGGTTCCTGCAGTGAGAATTTCATTCAGCAATGATTCATCAATGGGTTGATCGGTGTATTTTCTGATTGTGCGATGATTAAGTAGTACGTCCATCATAGTAGTTTACTTTTCAGCAAAGCTAAAAAAAAGATTTTCCATAAAACAATTAATCATTTGAAAGCAACTGGTTCAATAAAGCCAACATTTCCCCGAATTCTTCCTTCGAAAACCCAACAGAAGCGTAAACGATTGTTCCATCAGCATCAACAATATAATTCCGCGGAATATAGCCTTTGGCAAACTTACTGTAGATGCTTTTGTCCCGGTCACCATACATCGGAAACCCAAGATCCTGTTTTTCTTTAAACGTAGCTACCTCCCCATGCGTGTGCCCACGGCCAATTGACATCATTTTAAAATTGCTGTGATCTTTGTATTTCTCCCAAACATCTTTCTGAAGAAAAGGCATTTCCTGACGGCAGGGACCACACCATGTTGCAAAGAAATTAATCAACACAACCTTGCCATCAAAATCTTTCATACTGAGGCTCCCTCCCTCCTCTGTATTAATTGTAAAGGTTGGTACCTGCCCACCTTTTTCCACTATGTCATAGCCCTCCTGTCCAAATACTGAGAATGAGAAACTCATTAAAAAAGCCAGGATTGCCGTTTGATTGATTATTTTTTTCATTCATTTAAAATTTTGTAATTACATGATAAAAAACTAATTAAAAATTTGAGAACGAATGTAACCGCTTCGCTCTCACATAATATTTTTTAAACATATTCTTTTGTGATATTTATGCTTAAAAAATACCATGCTCGTCTCATCAGTAAATAATTTATCTAAGTTATTGGTCTAATGGAACTTCCATGCAAGAACTTATACATATTCTCTTGTGGCAATTGTTGTCATGATCAATTCGTTTGGAACAAAATTTCCTGTTTCCACTCAAATATAGAAATTCTTACCGGGAAAGATATGAAACTCAAATAAAAACCAAAACCGAAAAAAAAGTGAGAGTTTCCCATTTGCGACCCCCCCACTCTTCAATTTGAATACCTTTACCTACTATGGTTTTACATAAACCCTGGAGACATAATCCTTACCTGAGACCGATTTGGCTATCATAAAATACCATCCTTTAGGCCACCCGGAGCAGTTAATCCGCACACCTCCGACGCTTTTTAATGTTTTGGACGATTGTATCTTTTGACCGGAAAGATTAAAAATCTCTATAACCTCCAATTCTTCCGGAATATCCAAAACAAAAAAGGTTGCTGCCGGATTGGGAGAAACGCTGACCCTCTCTGCTGAGACAGCATTCAAAAAAGTGGGCTCGGTAACGGAATAGAAAACATCGTCAAAGATGAAACCATGGGACCGGCTGCCCGAACTCACAGCAAAAACATTCCCAACGATGGAAAGATCTAAAGCAGCCGTCTGGTTAAGAAGAGCGGCCATGGGAACCGAAATAAAATGCCATTCTCCGTTGCGCTGCACCCCATAAGGATCGGTACCCGGAGCAAAGAACAATTCTCCTTTTCCACCTTCTTTATCTTCTACCAGTACCGTAAATGAGTCATTGGAGCTTTCAGGAATTTTTATGCTGAAATTAAGAAATCCACCCTGGAAGTGAGACAAGTCCAAGGGTGTTTCTGAAAAGATCCCGAAGCCAGACCAGCCATCTTCAGAAGATTCAAAAGCCAGTAACTCCTCTCCTTCGTAAGGCGTTTGAGTACTCATTTCTGTAAGGTTATTCCAAATATGCAGAAAACCATTCTCCCGATCAATAGCAAAATGTTCCGTAACATCCGTTCTTTCGGTAAAAATGCCATATTGATCAACAGTAATCCCCGTATCCGGGTTACTGCCACCTGAATTCAAATTTGGATTTTCGGGTTGCTCAGCACCTACCGTATAAATTACATCATCGAAAGCAATATTGGATATAGTCCCTCCACTGGCAGCAAAAGGAATACCAACCGCCGATATATCCAATCCCTGTGAGGTCAATTCACTAACCGGAACAGATACGCGGTGCCACTCACCATCACGAGCAAACCCTTCAGGATCCTGACCATTCATAAAATGAAACAAAGCAACAGATCCGCCGGCTCCGTGAATTTCTATTTTAAAATCCTGTTGGGAGGCCGTTTTAACAGAAAAAGAGAGATACCCATCGGCGAAATGCGTTAAATCATGGGAATTATCATCATGAATACCAAATCCCCACCATCCGGCACTTCCCGTAGAACTGAAAGAAAGAAACTCATCCCCGTCATAAGGAGCCGTAGCAGTGGCAGTCAAAGTGTTATCCCAAATAAAAATATGCCCGTCTGCATCATCAATCAAAAATTGTTCCGACACATTGGGGTTTTCGGTAAAAATGCCGTAGAAATCAGCCTCCACTATGTATTCGGGAAGCTGCACAGGATTGTTTCTGTCCGCATTCAAATCATTATTAATCAATGGAGTCTCCGACAAAGAAAAATACACATCATCAATCAGGATATCAGACAAAACGCCTTCACCACCCAACATAAAAACATTCCCTACAGATGAGAAATCAAGTCCCTGCGCAGTCAGATCAGAAACAGGAATAGAAACCGTATGCCATTGATCATTGCGCGCAAAACCATAGGGATCGGTACCGGCATTAAAATTTATTTTGGCCTCATCCTGACTGGTATCACGCATCCCAAGCCAAAATTCTTGATCAGAAGAGGTTCGCATATTAAAATGCAGATAACCATTGGCATAATGAGAAAGATCCACTCCTGCTGATGAGTTTAGTCCAAAACCAAACCAGGATGCGGCAGGATTGCTATAAAGCGCAATCACTTCAGCCCCATCGTAAGAAGGAGCCCCATCAATAGCATCCATGGTTCCCTCCCAAATCTGAAGAGAGTTACCCACATCATCAATAACAAACTTTTCAGCAATATCAGAATTCTCTGTGAAGATACCGTAAACATCGGTTTGAGGAGCCGCTGGAGGAGTTACCACCATTTGTCCACCATCGGCTTCCTGCTGATATACGCGAATGTAATCGACATACATCTTTGCCGGCATTGGAGCCGAGATAGCGTTTGGGTCTGTAATACCGGAAAAAGAACCTCCCACAGCAAGATTGAGAATAAAAAAGTGGGGCCAGTCACGAAACTCCTCCGCATCTTCGCCATCAATATCCATGGCAAAATAAGGATTTGTATCCTCATTAAAATACATTTCGATTCGTGTGGGGGACCATTGAAGCGTAAAAGTATTGTACTCATATAGATTAGCTCCTTCTGCAGCAGTATATTGAGGACCATAACCGGCATAATTTCCACCATTTTCCCAATGTAAGGCTCCGTTAAAAGTACGTTCCTGAGTGCCGGCTGCGATTCCCTCAGCATGTCCGCCCTCTACAATATCTATTTCACCATTGGCGGGCCAGGTTCCTCCCTGCGTTCCGAGCATCCAGAAGGCAGGCCATAATCCATCGGCTAACTGAGGAAGTTTAATACGAGCTTCAATCTTTCCGTATTTAGCAGCTACTTTCCCTTCCGACTTAATCTTTCCTGAGGTAAATTGATAGCCATTGTAACTTTCATATTTGGCGGTTAGAATCAAAGCATTGCCACCCTCTCCATCAGGCCCCACTTCAACATTTTCAGATTTGTAATGCTGCAGCTCCTGATTAGCCCCCGTGTTCCAGATACCAACATTGTTCTCGGTCGTCCAGTAATCGGTATTGAGTTGGGTTCCGTCAAAGTTTTCTTCCCATACCAATTGATACTGGGCATTCATTGCGGCCATGCTGACCAGCAGACCGAAAAAAAACAAGTAAATTTTCTTCATAAAATAAAGGTTTTTGGGATTGTATATCTAAGCTGTTTTATTCATATCACAGGTATCAACAATTCATAATCAGCTCATAGAAAATAAACGTATTAAGAAATGTTAACAAGCCAAAAATCCTTAAGTCATAAAAAACTCATAATCTGAAAAATACAACCTCATAAAAAACTCATACACGGAGTATCAAAAAACACATGAATGAGCGTTTTACTTAATGCCTCACTTTCATGGCAACACAAAAAAAGGAGTGAATTGATTCAGTAAAATTTTTGAATCAATCCACTCCATATTAAAAGAAAGGTCTTCTTATGGCCTTACCTCACAGGTTCAATAACCGCGGCCCATCCACCACCACTTTTCATTTCAATTTTCAGTTTTTGGTCACCGTTAATGGTAATTTCTTCTTTGGTGTAATCACGGGCGGCCCGGTCAGCGTTGATACCATCGGCAAAAACCGTTGCTTTGTAGGCTCCATCACCCAGGAATGAGAAATCAAGTTCCAACTCACGGCCGTTCCAGTCGGTCATAGCTCCCACATACCAGGTATCTCCTTTACGGCGTGCGACAGCCACATAATCGCCAATTTCACCAGCCAGAGGCACTGTTTCATCGAAAACCGTGGGCACCGAAGCAATAAACTCAACACTCTCCGGCTCACGAAGATAGTTGGTAGGATTATCGCACAGCATAGAAAACGGAGAGTCGAATACCACATACATGGCCAACTGGTGAACCCTTGTACCCTGGCTCATTGGATCGCTATGCACAGCCCGCCAATTGAAACGATTGGCATTCTCCATGGCCCCGGGAGTATAATCCATGGGCCCTGCAAGCATACGAATATATGGCACTGTTACATCATACTCCGGAAAATTGTCGTATTCGGTCCACTTGACCTGTTCCAGACCAAAAACCCCTTCATACGTCAGCACATTGGGATAAGTCCGGTGCAATCCGGTAGGCTTGTAAGCACCATGAAACAGCACAAACTGCTCATATTCAGCCGCTTTCTCAGCAGTTTTATAATAAAAGTTGACCATTTTCTGATCGTCACGGTTCATGAAATCGATTTTATACCCTTTGACGCCCATTTCAGAGTATTTTTCAAAAACCTCGTCCATTTTCTGATTGAGAGGAAGCCATCCGGCCCAGAGTACAATATCCACGCCCTTTGAATTGGCATGGTCAACGATTTCCTGAAGATCAATTTCAGGAATCACATTCAGGAGATTGGTACTTTCTGACCAGCCCTCATCCAGGATAACATATTCAATTCCTTTCTCTGCAGCAAAGTCGATGTAATATTTGTAAGTCTCTGTATTGATTCCGGCCTGGAAATCCACATTGTAAATATTCCAGTCGTTCCACCAGTCCCAGGCCACTTTTCCGGGTTTAATCCAGGAAGTATCTTCAATTCGGGAGGGGGAAGCGAGTTTATAGACCAAATCATTGTCGAGCAATTCTGCGTCATTCTTACCCACTGCAACCATTCGCCAGGGGTACGCGCGATTTCCATGAGTTTTGGCAATAAAATCCGCCCTTTTGGTAACATATGACTGAAGATTATTATGTCCACCCTGCTCTTCTTCCAGGGGATAGCCGGCATATTCGGCCTCAAAACCTGTAGCTTCGTCGTTCAAAGACAAAAACATGCCAGGATAATCTTCCAAATCAGCTTCACTAACCACCAAAGAAGTCCCGTCATTGTTTTTTACCAAAAGCGGGGTTATGATTAATGAATCTGCATCAATTTCTTCCAGTTTTAAAACATCATAAGTACTTTCAAAAGAGACCTGGTACCGTCCAACCGGTTCACGTACATAAGGAACATAGAACTCGGAAGCATCCGGGAACACGAACTCAGTTTTCTCACTTTTTATTTTAATTTCGTTTTTGATGGATGTAACAAACCGATAAGCTATACCATCATTATAAGCCCTGAAGATTAAGCTATACCCACCCTTGAAAATCATATTCAACTCATTATATTGGTTGCTGATTTTCGATTTCTTATAGAAGGAGGTTTCAATAATCTCGTTTCGGGAACCGGGAAAAGAATTTCTCAAAACAGGTTCTTCTCCAAAGATTCCGTAGTCTTCCACCTCCAATGCAATAGCAGAAGGCCCCGCTACCAGATTGTCATTTACTTCAAGACTCCAGGTAATTTCATCGGTGACAGCAATGGAAACTTTTAAGCTGCCGTCGGGAGAAACAACCTCCACCATTTCATTCTTTTTCCCATAAGCTGATGAAGCCAATAAAAACATCAGGAACAACAGATTAACTCCAATTTTCTTCATAACAAAGCAGATTTTCTTTATGTTTTTTTCAAAAATAGGTCTATTTTATTAAATATTCTATCAAAGTATAAAATTCACCTATTGTTTGACAGAATTCGTAAAAAGATTTGTATGAACAGGCATTTCTAAGAAACAATAAAACTTACCCCGGGTCGATAACCCGGAGTTATTCAAATTTGCCCCCTACGGGAACGAACCAAGTCTGTCATAGACCCATTATTCCTCAAATATCTTTGAGGCAGGCACTCGCAATGGACTGTGCATCCGGTTGATGGAGAATATGTTGACAGAGAGCTCAGCCCGTGGCAATCATTAAACTTCCACACGCAACTATAAACTCAATCCAAAGTTTTAACAGCCCCCCTATTACAAAGCTAATTTTCAACATCTTACAAATATTGACTATATTTTTAGTTAATTATTTACCACAAAGCTTGACCGACTAATTTTTTAGTCATATATTTGTCATGAAGGATTGACAAAAAAGAAAAGATATGCAACTGACGAAAGCAGAAGAACAAGTAATGCAAATATTGTGGGAACTGGGCGAGGGCGCTGTTCGCGATATTCGTGAAAAATTTCCGGAGCCAAAGCCTGCGCGCAATACGGTATCTACAGTCGTTCGGATTCTCGAAAAGAAAGGATATGCCAGTCATAAAACATTTGGCAATGTGCACGTATTTCATCCGATAGTAAAAAAAGAAGAGTACTCAAAAAGCCAACTCTTCGGGGTAATGAAAAAGTATTTCAACAATTCGTTCCCAACTATGGCTTCCTTTTTTGCCAGGGAAAAAGATCTCTCCATTGAGGAGTTGGAACAACTCATGGAGGAGACCAAAAAAGAACTGAACAGAAAAAAGAAAAAATGAACCTTATTATGGAAGCTTTACTGTCGTATTTGATAAAATCATCCCTCTGGCTCATAGTTTTTGGGCTGATTTACTTCCTCGTTTTGAGCAACGAACGTTTCTTCGTGCTTAATCGTCTGTTTCTGCTTACCGGTTTGCTGTCTGCTATTTTATTCCCTTTGATTACTATCCGTTATCCTGTAACCGTCCCATTAACGCCGATCCCTTTCACTGCCGAAAGCGTGTCAGCACAGACGACACAGACAATCCGGGATCAATTAATCTCATGGGATTTTGTAATGGCAGCCATCATTGTAACGGGAGCATTGTTTTTTCTTCTGAGAGTTACGATCCAAACGCTGACGGTTTTCAGAACCATCAGACGCTCTGAAGTCAAACATCATAACAATCTGAAAATTGTTAAAACCGGAAAGTTCCGGCATTCTTTCTCTTTTTTCACATACATTATTGTCAATCCTTCATCCACAGAGAAAGAATTTCGGGAGATTATGGCCCATGAATCGGCCCATATCCGGCAATATCACTGGATTGATTTGATATTGACCGAACTGTTACGAACCTTTCAATGGTTCAATCCCATGGCCTGGTTTTATGGTCATTTTATCAGACAAAACCATGAATATCTGGCCGATCGCGCGGCTTTAAAAAACACGCCGGATCAGGCAGTTTACAAAGCCATTCTCATCAACCAGTTAATGGGTGGTGAAGCTATCAGACTGGGTCATTCATTCAGTTATTCACTCAACAAAAAACGATTTATCATGATGAAAAATACATCCATTCCTGTCATCCGTAAAATGAAATTACTCATTATTCTTCCGGTAATCGCCTGCATTTTTTATGCATTCTCTCAACCGGAGTATATCTATGAAACAAATGTCAGCACATCCCCGGAAAAAGTTGATGAAATGGAAACGTCTCCAGGAATTGCGGTTGCTGACAATGTTATTGCCGAGAAAGGAGATTCAAAGCTCTTAACATCCGGAGTAACAATACAGGATAAAACTTCAACACCGGAAGTTAACAACAATTCAAATCGTCGGAATGAATTAGCCAGACTTAAAAGGCTGGAGAATAATATCCGGGTACAACAAACCAAGAGAAAAACCATTGAAGGGAAGGTGATTCAGGAAAACGGTGATCCACTTCCCGGAACATCCGTGGTCATTGTCAACACCACCACCGGATCCGTTACAGACAAAGACGGGAGGTTTAAAATTGAAGATGTTGCCGATAACGCTGAAGTTGCTTTCTCTTTTGTGGGCTTCAAAACTGAAACAAAACAACCCGAATTCAATAAAGAGATGGTCGTTCTGCTCCGAAGAGATACTATTCAGAAAGATTTGAACATATCCATTCGTTCGAACGGAAAAACATCTCCTGAAAACAATCCCGTCATCTACCTGGATGGCAAAAAAGTTCCTTTTGAAACGTTAAGTGAGATTTCGCCTGAAAGCATTGAAGCTATTGAAGTATTGAAGGACAAGTCTGCGACTGAAAAGTATGGAGATGAAGGGAAAAACGGGGTGATTCTGATAACTTCGAAAGAGAAAAAGATTCAGTCTGTAGATAAAACCATCCGGGATAAAGGAGAGGATGCACCCACCTACAACGGAGGTCCCATCTTCTTTATTGTCGAAGAAATGCCCCGGTTTCCGGGAGGTACTAAAGCCCTGCATAAATACCTGGCCTCTAAACTGAGGTACCCCGAAGAAGCAAAAGAAAAAGGTATTGAAGGAACAGTTTACGTTACCTACATCATTGCCCCATCAGGTAAGGTTGACAATACCACGGTCGTCAGAGGAGTAGATCCTCTGCTGGATGCGGAGGCCAAGCGGGTTATTGAGGAAATGCCCGACTGGAAACCCGGTAAGCAACGAGGTGTAAACGTAGCAGTGAGTTATACCTCTCCGGTGAACTTTAAACTATAAAACATAAATAGTGGGGCAGAAAGAGAACGTTATCTCTTCTGCCCCACCATCGTCAAAATTTCAATCTACTAAATCAACTTTCCGTATCGCCGAAATCGTCAAAAAACGGCGACGCAGCTGTCATTCCTCAATGACAAACTGATCTTTCAATTGAATATCGGCCGATGAAGCACCGGCCAGTATTTTTATCATTCCGGGTTCTATTACAAAACGATCTTTCTCTGTATCATAATAAGCCAAATCGTCCAGTTTTACCGAAATCTGCACTTTTTTCGTTTCTCCCGGCTCCAAAGTAACTCTCTTAAACCCTTTTAATGTCTTATCAGGGCGTCTGGCAGATGACTCAGGGAAAGATGCATAGATTTGTACCACCTCATCCCCTTTGACTGGACCCGTATTTTTAAGTTTAATGGTAACCAGAAGTTTCTCCTCTTCCTTATTCACAGAAGATTTATTAATACTGATATCCTGCCATTGGAAAGAAGTATAACTCAATCCGAAACCAAACGGATACAAAGGTTCTTCATTAAAATACATATAAGTATGTCCTTTACGGATGTCATATTCCATCATATCCGGAAGCTGCTCCTCAGATTTGGGCCACGTTTGAGTAAGTTTTCCTCCGGGATTGTAATCGCCAAACAGGACATCTGCCAAAGCCGTACCAGTGGATTGTCCGTTGTGGGTGATATGTACAATGGCAGGTAAATTTTCCTGCGACCAATTGATGGCATAGGGAAAACTACTTTGCAAAACCAGAATGGTATTAGGATTGGCCTCAAAAACCCGCTGTGCCAGATATTCATTGGTCAGGCGCAGCGTTTTACGATCCACAGCTTCACGTCCCATCCCCGGATCAGGACAATCCCCCCATCGTTCGCTGTCGCAATAGGGATGGTTGCCCAGCACCACAATGGCAACATCGGCCTGCGATGCTGCCTCCACTGCAGCATTGTAATCGTTATCTGGTGCAAACAGCACATTTTCGGCACCAACTTTTTCTTTGATTCCATCCAGCGGGGTACTCATAAACGGAGGCATTCCACTGTACCAATCGAGCAAAACAGTGTCGGCCAAATGACCAATAACGGCCACTCTTCCCAGTTTATCTGCATTCAGCGGAAGCACCTCTTTTTCGTTTTTTAGTAAGACAACAGATTCCCGGGCCATTTGCAAGGCAGCTTCCTGATGCTCCGGAGTAGTCCACGGAGCCGGGTTGCCATCGCAACCAATGGATGCATAAGAAACCTGCTCCGGAGGATCGAGCTGTCCCAGTTTAATCATCACCCGGTACACCCCTCTTAACACCTCATCCAAATCTTCCTCAGAAAGATACCCATGAGCCAGCGCCCCCCAAACACCTTCTCTGTAATTGTCAAGAAATTGATTCAATCCGGCTTTGATTACGCCTTCTGCCGCCCTGTAAAAACCATCATACGCCTTATGGGCTCTTACCAACAACGTATATCCGCCCCCATCGGTACAAATAATGCCATTTACACCCCACTTCGCCATAGAAATCTCTTTGTGCATAGGATGAATATGAGCAGGAACACCATTCACAGCATTATAGGCAGCCATATAGGCATTGGATCCACCTTCCACAATTGCGCGACGAAAAGTAGCTCCATAATACTCGTAAAAAAGTTGCATATCGAAGTTGGAAGAAGAACTATCCCGGGTATTCTCATTACTGTTGGCCAGAAAATGCTTCAACAAAGAAGCGGTGCGCCAGTATTTTTGATCATCGCCCTGAAGCCCTTTTGTAAAAGCCGTAGAAAGGGTTCCCACTAAAAAGGGATCTTCCCCCAAAACCTCTTCCGTGCGTCCCCAGCGGGGATCACGTCCCAAATCGGCATTGGGAGCCCTTACCACCAGACCTCCTTTACCTATTTCCGGATTTTGAAAGATGTAACGGGCTTCAATGCTTTCAATTTCTCCAGCTTTACGGATAAGTTCAGGATTCCAGGTTGCTCCCATGCCATACGCCTGAGGAAACTGTGTGGTTGGCACCCGCTCATCGCCTTTAGGGGCCCAGTTGGCCGGACCGCCCATGGCTACTCCGTGGTAACCTTCGATATGCGGTGCACCTTTAATGCCGAGCCTCGGCACTGATGGATCAGTACTTAATGCTGACACTTTTTCTTCCAGTGTCATTCGGGAAAGGAGATCATCCACCCGGGTTTCCATATCCAGATCCGGATTCTGATAGGGATAACCGGTCTGTGCCGATGCATTTAATAAGGAAAAGATCCAGGTTAGTATCAGCAAGTAAGGGAGTCCCCGCAACTTCCCGAAATTGTTATTACTTAAGGAAGGAATTCTTGAGTTCATAATAATAAGCTTTATTAGTTATTGTGTACAGCACACTATAAAACTTAAAATTACATTTTTTTATGGAATTAGACAGATTCCTTCCTTCTGTCATAATTTATCCCTCCAAATAGTTCATTACAAATGATCCATACCTATTTAACCTGCATTTACATCGGGAAGTTGTTTTTTAAAAGGCCTAAGGGCATTAAGTAATAATCTGGAGCAATGCCCCGGGAGTATTATTCCCAGGATTTCAGTCTGCTTACACCTTACCTTTTCCTTGTATAAGGCAGGTTAAAAATACTCCGTACATCCCAAAAATAGTTCTAACATTTACTAAAGCATACGACACCTTCAGCGTCGATATCCTATACTTTGCGAAAAGCTAAAAACATAGGAGCCTTTCAGGCTCAGGATGGATTCTCCTAAATAAAAAAGCCTACCTAAAAAGGCATTTTCTTGAATCGGTTATACTGGATCCACAAAACTTAACACTAAGGAACAATCAGGTTTCCGGGTTCCTATACTTCGAAAACCTTATAGCCAGAGTGATGAGAAATTCAAAAATAAATTTTCTTTTTGGCATTGCCCCCCCAAAAAAAAGCCCTCCGACATTCGAAGAGCTTGCTATATAACTCGAAAATTTGCGCTGACAAAATAACTAAAACAGGTCTTTCAGGACTTTCTTCACATCCTCAATATCGGGTTCGATATCAAAAACATAATCCGGTTTCAGGTATTCCACTTCCTTTTCCCGTTTAAAGAGTTCTTCACCTCCACCGGTAATGTTGAGCATTACGATATCATCCTGGGGAACCGTTCCCTTTTCCACTTCTTTAATAAGTGTTGCCGTGGCAATACCTGCCGCCGGATGGATATCACAGCCTTCCAGTTCTTCGAAGAGCGCTGCAGCCTTACGACCTTCCTCATTTGAGGCCACCAAAACTTCGCCCGAAGTATCTTTTAAAGCATCGTACAAACCACCAAAAATAGGATAAGGAGGTTTACGATTTGACAACACTTTGGCATCCATATCTTCTACCTGCCTGCGGGCTTCATCATTATCAAATTCAAGCATCTGGCGGGAATCGGCCTTCCATGCATCATAGATGGGCGTAAACGGAGCGTTTTGTGCCACACGGAGTTTCATAATATTGGTTCCAAACCGTCCATCCACCATCAGTCGCTGATTGGCTTCCCAGGCGGCAATGGCACCGGTTCCACTTCCAACAGCCTGAAAATAATGATCTGGAATGTGTCCGATAAAAGTGGCAGCTGAAAGAACAGTGGTTCCCATACCATCGCGACGGGCCACATTCTTTGCACCACCTTCAGCAAAAAATCCGGGAAGATCGCAAATCATATTGGAAAGATGAATGGCATCGAAATAATCACTTCCGGAGCGGGTACTCACCAGCTTTACATTGCTTTTGATGGGCCGGTCGAACCACATAGCGCTGAGGTTGTCTTCAGGGACACACAGCAAAAGTTTTATATCATTATCGGAACAAACCCTGGCAAATGCACGTGCCGTATTTCCGGCTGATGCAACCACCAAAACACCCTCTGTATCGGCAGTAAGTCTTCCTCCAACAGAATAGGCTTCGGTCTCCTTAAACGAACAGGTCGGCATGAACGCCCCTTTTTCGGGCCAGTATCCGCTAAAAGTAATGTAAAGATTATTCAACCCCAGATGTTTGGCCAATCCCTCACTCTTGTAGGTTACAGGAGGTGCGGACCCCTGAAGCATGTGATTGACAGGCAACCAGTCAGCAAACTTGAATAAACCCAAAGATTCGTCTTTCAGATTTAGCTGAACCTCCTCATATACAGCCCTAATCAAAGAGGGATCATCCTCTCCCGGAGCATCAAGTGTCCAACCTTTATCAACAAATTCTTGTCCTGTTTTAACAGATTGCAGTAAATACTGAGTAGGAACAAATTGTGAAGCCATTTCTTTTAAGTATTAATTTTCGCGGTGCAAAAATAAAAGAATTAAAGGACTTATCCTTGTCCGGAACACAATTAATGCGCTGAACCGCTGCTACACTCAATCTTAATCCGGCTTCCCTTTCCTGTCAGCATTACAAATCTAAAAAGAACATCTTCCGGAATCAAAGGTTTGCAAACTTCAAAACATTTTGTGCCAATGGCCTGAAAAAAAAGAGGCGAAACTTGCGGCGGAATTATATCCAAGACAGCATTGGCCATCTTAACGGATTCAATTTTATCAATCACATCAGATGTAAATCCACAGTTCCGTGCAATACCTGCCAAAAAATCCGAATCGAAGCGACAATTTTTACTGTGGGTATTCAAATTCCCGGCAGCCAGCTTGGTACTTTTCGCGAACATCAAAGCCAAAGTGATTTTTTCAGCGCCCTCTTCCACCGCCAGCCTAATGGTATCTCCAATCAGATTTCCAAAATGCACAAAAGCGGTATCCGGCAGGTGAGAAAAATCTGACCGAATCAGGTTTTCGCTTCGCTTTCCGGAAGTCAATACAACTTCACGAAAACCGGTTTCCATGGCAACAGCCAACTGAGGACGAATGCTTGCCAGAAAAGCTTCGGATGAAAAAGGGATTACCCGCCCTGATGTTCCAATGATTGAAATGCCCCCTTCCACTCCGACTCTGGGATTGAAGGTTTTCGCGGCCAGTTTTTCTCCCTCCGGCACAAAAGCTCTCACCTCGAACCCGGTCTCCAGGTCATACTCTTGTGCGAGATGTCCCAACATTTTGGACACCATTTGACGAGGAACCGGATTAATGGCGGGTTGCCCCACCGGAATCTGTAACCCGGAAAGAGTCACCCTTCCCACTCCTTTTCCCTGTAAAAATTTCACCCCTGAAGCGGAGCATATTTTCAGTTCACAACCAATTTCATGACCATGAATCACATCGGCATCGTCACCCGCATCTTTAATCACTATGCAGGAGGCTTTTGAATCTTCAATCTTTCCCGGAAAAACAGGCAACACAACTTCACTTCCATCCGGGAGCATAACAGAAACTTCATCCGGGAAATCACCAGTCATCAATCCCAGGAAGCAGGCTTTCGCTGCAGCTGTAAGGCAGGTTCCGGTGGTGTATCCCTTTCGGAGAGCCGATTTATCCTGCATCAGCTCCTTTCGTAGTTGATAAAATCGCTGCAAAAACTCTTTTTGTGAAAATACTTTGTAAGAAAAATCAGGCAATGGAGGACGTCGAACCATCCAGAGCGGAACCTTCAGCAATGAAGCAGCCTCTATTTTGCTCTGAATAAAGCCCGAAGCACCGCTTTCCTTACTAAGCAAAACCCGGGCTCCGGTTTTCTTTGCCAGGGCAACAATACTGTCAACATCTTCATCGGGAGCCATCGGAATTACCAAATGTTGAGGAATACCATATTCATTGGCTTTATAGCGGCTCAGGCGGGTATCCAGAATCCGGAAATAGCATTGCCGGCTTTGCCATACCGCACGAAGCTTTGGAATGGTCTGCACTCCGGTAAGTGCAAGAATATTTTCGAATTCACTATTCAGCAAAGCCTCCTCCAAAGAAACAAAGTCATCAAAAAAACGCACATGATTATTGTTCAAGAAGTCAGGGACAGGACGCTCGAAACGAAGGGTTGTAATATTACATCTGATGGCTGCATTCTGGATATTATGATGCAAATCCACAGCAAAAGGATGAGCTGCATCAATAATGAGCCGAATGCCTTTAGTACTGCAAAACTTAGCCATCGCATCAGCATCCATAGCCCCGACAATCAATCTACCTCCAACCTTCTGAGAGGTCTGCGCTTTGGTAGAATAATAATAATCCTGTCCGATTATACCCAAAAGTCTGGCTGCCTTTCGGCCTTCTGTCGTGCCACCAAATAGTAGAATCATAGTTTTCTGCTTTGTGCATGGGGCATGGAGCAATGGGAAACACTATTCTCCATGCTCTCTGCTCTCGGCCTTAATTCCTTCCCTGAACTCATGTGTAAACGATGGGTCGTACAACTTCGAAAAACCGGAACGATTATCGATGGCTTTCCCAACTACAATAAGGGTTGTCATCTTCAAGTTATTTTCCTCCACTGTTTGTACAAGTGTATCAAGCGTACACCGATAGATTTTTTCATCCTTCCAGGTAAGTTTGTAACACACAGCCACGGGCGTTTCGGGCGGATAATGCGTTAACAACTCCTGCTGTACTTTGACAGCTATTGCGGCACTCAGATAAATACACATGGTACTTAGCGATTCCGCAAGTTTGTGCAATTGCTCACGTTCCGGCATAAGAGTGCGCCCTTCACCCCGGGTAAGGACAATGGTTTGCACCTCCTCCGGAATGGTAAACTGAGATTTCAAAGCTGCTGCCGCTGCCTGAAATGAGGAGATACCCGGTGTTATATGATATTGCCATCCCCATTGATCCATAATATTCATCTGTTCCTGAATGGCTCCGTAGATACAAGGATCACCGGTATGCAGGCGAACAATTAACAGCCCCCGGTCGTAGAAGCGCTTCATGCTCTTCATTTGCAGCATCAAATCCATTCCTGCCGAACTTTCCACCACACATCCGGGTTTGGCATAATTGGTCAGCTCCCGTGGCACCAGACTTCCGGCATAAAGAATATAATCGGCCGCCTGAAGCATTCGTTTCCCTTTAACTGAGATTAATTCCGGATCGCCCGGTCCCGCCCCTACAATTTCCACAAAACCTTTCCGTTCAAAGCGTCGATCGATGGCAACAGCATAAGTAAAGTTTTTGTCTGCGACGTGTCCCTTGGTTTTCTCAATCAGCAAATTATTATTAGCCAGATGCATGGCCGAAGCCTCGGCAACTCCGGCGGAACCGGTCATCTCTCTTACCCGTTCCGATGGATTTGGAACCTTATACTTACTGAGTTCGTCACCAGAAAAATAACGCAACGGAATGTTCCACTTTTCACTCAACTTCAGAAAAGCCGGCTCATTTTTTTTCAATTCAACTGTTCCCAGGGATGCCAGGGAAAGCGGGGAAATACCTTTCTGCTGAAAACCATCCAGCAGCAGTTTCTCAAACTCATCGAAGAGCAAATCCCGCTGACAGCCAATTCCGGCGTGTAGCATGGGGGGGCGATAAAAAATGGCCTTGGTGCCAAAATCGTAAAGAAACGGCGTGATTGCTATAATTAACTGATAATCATCAGGATTTACCGCCGAACCCTTTAAAAAGAGATCCACATGAGAAGGGAGTTCAGTTTCCAGAAATAAAGTTCCCTTATCTCTGGCTTCCAACAGTAAAGCTGTTTTCCGGCCATTGACAAAAGCAGCCATCAGTCGGGTGAGATTTCCTGAACATTCCATTTTCCAGTTAAAGCGGGCCGGCAGAGCATCCAGGGCCCACAACCGGGACGTATCACTAACCGTCGTAATGACGGGCTGAGCACCCATTCGTTTTGAAAGGCTACATGCAAGCTCATTGGCGCCCCCCAGATGGCCCGAAACCACCGGCTGAACAAATTGTCCGTTGGCATCGATATTTATTACGGCCGGGTCCGTTTTTTTATCTTTCAGGAAAGGAGCTATTTCGCGAACACAAATGCCCAGGGCACCAATAAATATCAGTGCCTTATTCTCTGCCCATAGCTGATCGTAATTTTTTGGGGATCGGATTATGGTCGCTTCCAGACCAGCTTCTATCAATCTTTTTGCCAGTCGCTGGCCTTTATCGGAATGGGTGATAATTGTTTGCATATATTTATCTTTTCTTCTCTGCTATCAGAATAGAGATGGGGTTATGATCGTCCACCTGAATTTGTTGTTGTTGTATTATCTCAGATTGATTGTGAGAGCACCAGTTCAGAAACCGAGTCCTGCTCTCGCCGGAAACAGAATTAAACCCAATGACACCACCAGTAAGCAGGTATTTGTTTACATCATTCAATACCTCCTCCATTTTGCCACCATAGCCACCAATAAAAACGGCATCGGGAGCAACCAATTTCTCTTTTTTTGCTTTTAAAAAATCACCGATAATCAAATAAACCCCCGGAGCCTGAAATTTTCGGGCATTTCGATGAATGATGCCTTCCGATTCGGGACGAATCTCAAAAGCAGTTACCTGCAAATGAGGATGGCTTAATCTGGCTTCAATCGACACACTCCCGGTACAAGCACCCACATCCCAAAAACTCTTGCGCTTATGAAGCTGCATCAATGCCAGAGTGGTAATTCTAATCGGCATTTTTGTAATCATGCGGGGACGGCCCTCCAAAGGTTCAAAATCCGTTTCGTGAATACCCCCGGACGGAATGGCATTATTGGTTTTTTCCAGAAAAAAGCAATTGGGATGACAGAAATCCATTTCCAACACTTCATCCAAATCCAGTGTCAGCACCCGCTCGTTTTCTCCTCCCATTTTTTCACCGTAAAACATTCGGTAATTGGTATATCCATAAGAAATCATCCTCCTGCCAATTTCAACAGGCGTCTTTTTACGGTCAGTGAGAACAGCCATGCGGCTTGCACCCATAATCAAAGCCTTATCAAAAGCACCCCACGGGCGCCCTGTCAGCGATACCACTGGATATTCACCATAGTTAATCCCCAAACGATGAGCCAGTAATTGCAGGGAGTTAAATTGTGGCAGCAACTTGATTTCTGCATCCGGGAACACACGTTTTAAGGTATTGCCGATGCCAAAAAACAATGGGTCACCCGAAGCTAAAATCACCCAGTTGCCCTTCTTATTTTGAATATCTTCAAACAAACCCGACAAAGGCACCACAATAGGACTCCAATGATAGGTCTCCGGCAGGTACTTCTTTACCAATTCATGATGACGATTGCCTCCGGCAAAAAAATTCGCCGATGCAATGAAGGTTTGCACCTCTTCGGTAAATTCCGGAAGCCTGTCGTTAATGCCAATGATGGTTATCTTCATATTATTTTCTTTTGTGCTTCAAGAATCTTTGTACTGCTCTCCTGGGCGAATAGGAATTCGCTATACCACTCCGGGCGAATAGGAATTCGCCCCACCTCACAATCCATCACCGGGATGCATCGCCTGGGCATCGTCCCAGCTCAAAATGGCATTGATGATGGTTGCCGCCACATTGCTGCCACCTTTCCGACCATCCACAATAACCGCAGGAACCTCAGGACATCCGAACTTCAACTGCCATTTGCTTTCACGAACATTAACAAATCCTACCGGAGCCGCGACAACTCCGACGGGTTGAGCCTGCCCGTTTCTTATGAGCTTTACCAGTTCCATCAATGCAGTAGGCGCATTTCCAAAGGCAAAGAGGGCATCAGGATGCTCCTGCACGGCCAGACGAATACCTGCCTGTGTACGGGTGATATTTTTATTGGCAGCCAACGTTTTAACGCGGTCATCATCAAGATAGCATTTTACCTCAACGCCCAGTTTATTAAGGGTTTCCCGACGAATTCCACGGGTGACCATCGAAACATCGGTGACAATAACCGGAGGTTTCCCGGAATAAAAAACCTTATGCAACCTGGCAACCATATCATTTCGGATTTCGAGCAAATTGTTCATGCCAAAATCGGCCGTGGTATGAATACAATGCAGGGCCACCCATGTATGATCCAGAGGTTGGTTTTCAACATTCAGGCCCTTTAAAATGGTGCGAAAACTCTCATTCATAATCTGACGACCGGGTTTGTCCTCCTGCGTTCCTTTCTGATTATAGTAACCACGAGGCGTCACCATGTGATTATTAATCATGCGTGTTTGGCTATTGCCTACCATCACCAGGGAAAACATATCCACCATCGAAGCATCCAGTTCTTCAATGGTCAGGAAATTCAATTGCTCATCCTTTCGCCCCACATTCCGTGCAATACAAACACAAGTCAGAGGAGACCGAAACTGCAAAAAAATGTCCCGGAGCCGCATTAGTTGCCAGAATCGTCCCTTGCTGACAGGATTGTAAACAGCAGTCACGAAATCAGCCCCGGCAGCTGCCTCAATCCGTTTTTCAATTCGTTCCCAGGGCGTGAGCAAGTCGGACAAAGAAATCGAACAAAAATCATGTCCCAACGGTGCCCCCATGCGTGCTGCAGCAGTAAACATGGCACTGATACCCGGAACAACTTCAATTTCCACCTCCGATGCACGTTCCTCTTTCATCTCCCAAAGAAGCGGGGCCATCCCGTAAACTCCTGAATCACCGCTGCTGATAACCGAGACTGTTTTCCCTTTTTCAGCCTCCTTAAAAGCCGATTTGGCACGATCCCGCTCTTTCTTCATACCTGTGCTGATCGCCTCTTTCCCTTTGGTGAGGTGACCGATGTATTCGAAATAATGGTGGTAGCCAACAATAGTATCGGATGCCTTCAAGGCTTCTACTGCCTGGGGAGTCATCTGATTCTGGTCACCGGGACCAATACCTATGGTGTATATTTTGCTCATAAAATAGTATGGTTGAAGGAGAAAAAGGTAATAGGGTAATATGGTAAAAGATGAAGTACTTTCTATACATTCATCGTTCAACCTTTCTACCCTTCCACCATTGTCCCGCTGTAAAACATTATCACTGAAAAATAAGGAATCTCCCTATCCTTTAAATCCTCCACATTTGAGGTAACAAACTCATCGGTTGTGCCAGCCTTTTCCACATAAAGGAAAGGACGAGAGCATTGCTTCAGGTGGTGATACCAGCCGGTAAGCACTTTCATTTTCATTACCACCAGCGTGTTGTCAGGATTTTCCTGAAGCATTTGGGATATCTGCGCAAAGCTTTTTGGTCGGGCAATAAGATTAAATCCGGCACTACCTTCTACAATTGGCAAATGCCCCAGACTCCCGGCTGCGATAAAAGCAGGAATCCCTGAAACCACTTTACACTCTACACCATCGGCCTTGGCCATCTTCAACAAATATCCGAAGGTGCTATAGAAAAGCAAGTCGCCCTCATTAACAACGGCTACTTCCTTACCCTCAACCATAGCTCCCTTCAACATTTGATAAGCCTTCCGGTAAATCTCATCCCGGTTTTTATCCGTCATGGGAATGATTAATGGCCGAAACTCCGTTCTTATATCCAGCTGCTGTAAGATTTCCAAAGAGAAAGATTTTACCCTCCCTGATTCGGAATACGTGGCCGGATAATAGATCACATCTGCCTGTTGTAAAGCTTTTAACGCTTTCAGGGTAATCATCTCCGGATCGCCGGGGCCGAGACCTATACCTGTTAGTTTTTTCATGTTTTTTTAAAGCAAGAGATTCTCTTAACCTTCAAACAAGAGACGCTTGTTCAAGCATCTTTACTTGCTCTTATCCTAATCTCTTATGATTACATCAATTTCAATTCCCTTTTTCACCATTTGTTCCTTTCATCATTAATCCCCTAAAACAAGCTTCAGAAAACGCTTCATTCGCCCAGGTTCTCCCAAATACAAGTGCATGTAAGAAGCCCACACCCCCTTGTGACGGAAGACCGGCATTTCAATCTGTTTGCCCCGGGCTGATTTCACCACATATTCAGGTGTGGTACAGGCATTCAACAATTCGGAATAATGAAATTCATGGCCCCTTAAGGAAAAAGGTTCTCCACTCACCTCCCGATATCCCAAATGGAGTTTCATATCTTTAAAAGAGGTTGAAAAATCGAATACTCCTGCCATGGGAAACGACGAACCATCTTTAAGTATTATCTCTTTCCCCAGATACATCATTCCACCACATTCGGCCACAATGGCTTTTCCTGATTCTGCAAACTTTCGAATTGCAGATAGCATCAGACGATTCTTAGATAACTCCCCAGCAAATAATTCAGGATATCCTCCGGGCAACCAGATAAGATCCGCATCAGGTAAGTTTTTATCAGATATTGGAGAAAAGTACTCCAACGTCCCCAAAGCCTTGAGACAATCTAAATTTGCCTGATACGTAAAATTAAAAGCTTTGTCGGAAGCAATGGCTATTTTTAGATTTTGCGATTCAAAGGAAGCCTCTCCAAAGTCTCCACATTTATTATTCCGAACACTTTGAGGTAGGGAAGATTGCTGACAAAGAGATTCTTCACTCCGTTCAGAATGACAAAAGCCGCTAGAATCTGGATGTTTTGTATTCTCTCCCGGCACCCCTCCAGCTGCCTCAAGCAAGGCTGGAACCAGCACATGCTCCTTTATGAGATCTGCCGCTTTTTTTACTATTTCAGCCTCTTTTCCTTCACCCGGCATGTGTAATCCCAAATGCCGGTCATCAATGGCCAAAGCCTTATCTCTTGGCACATATCCCAGTGCTTTAACACCTGAATCTTCTGCTGCTTCTTTCAGAAATTGGTAATGAGAATCTCCTGCCACCTTATTGAAAATGACGCCGGCCAGTCGAATACCCCGATCGAAATGCTTAAATCCATACAAAAGAGGGGCAACAGAATAAGCCACACTGGAAGCATCCACCACCAAAACCACCGGGACATCCAATAACCGGGCGATGGCAGCCGAACTTCCCTCATCCTTTCGGGCTCCATCAAACAAGCCCATAACACCCTCCACAACACCCACCCCGGCATCTTTCATCTGAGAATGAAAAATTGATTTTACATGGCTTTCTGATGACATCCACAAATCCAGATTGTAAGAAGATCTACCAGCAATGGCCGTATGATGCATCGGATCGATGTAATCGGGGCCGCATTTAAATGGTTGCACACAATAACCCTGGTCACTAATAGCTTTAATGAGTCCCAGTGTTATCAAGGTCTTCCCCGAATTACTTTTGGGCGCGGCAATAAGAAAGGTTGGTTTTGTCATATCTAAATAAATTTGCAAGGTGCAGAGGGCTTGGTGTAAATAGAAAAGCCGTTTGACAACTTCTATGCACCATGCGCCGTGCCCTTTGCTCCAGGCCCTTTAAGTTGCAAGGGCAATCCTGCCACCATCAGCGTTGCTACATCGGCCAGGCCTGCAATGTGCTGATTCATCCATCCCTGCAGATCGGTAAAACGTCTTGCAACCGCGCTCTCAGCATGGCCGCCCAGCCCTATCTCATTGGAAATAACGATTAGGGTGACATCCTTCGTAATCAGTTTGCCAAACTCTTCTTTAGCCATTTCTAAAACCTCATCCACCGACATATCCTGATGATCAAAAAAGAGGTTGGTAAGCCACAATGTGACGCAATCCAGCACCACAACCCGGCCCGACACTTTACAATCAGAAATATTCAGCGGTTCTTCAATATTTGTCCATTCGGAACCACGATCCCTTTGATGGCGTTCCACTCGCTGGCGAAAATCATCATCCCAAATACGAGCAGTAGCCAAATAAACAGGGTTGGATGATATTTTCAACGCCAGCTTTTGGGCGTAACTGCTTTTTCCTGATCGTTGTCCGCCTGTGATGAAATAAAGCATTATTTAGATATTAGATGATTAGACAATAGATAATAGAGGCTTCCTACAAATATTTCACTTTATAATATTCGCTATTGTACCATTCCAAACAAATCACATCTCCGTAATCGATATGCATGGCAAATATCTTCCGGGGCGATGCTTCCAACAGATGAGCCAGTAAAGCTCTCAACAATCCGGCATGAGTAACCACCATAATGTTCGTGTGACCGGTATTCACCAATTCATTCAGAAAGGAAAGAACCCGATGCTGCACGTCAAAAAAATTCTCTCCCCCATGAATTTTACAATTGATAAAATCCTGCCCCCACTGCTCTTGCTCCTCTTCAGGAATATCGATCCAGGGTACCATTTCCCATCGGCCAAAATTGATCTCCCGAATGCGTTCGGAAGTCACGACCATCCGATCTTGCATCAATGCTCCGGCAAGCATGGTACATCGCGAAAGCGGACTGGAATAGCAGATGTCAACACTCGTACCATTAAGTTTAGTCCGGGCTTTAGCAGCTGCTTTTTCCAAAGATTCAGCAGATGGTTTCACATCTGAGTTGCCATAGCAAACGCCTGGAGGAGCTTCTGTTTTAGGATGTCGAATAAAATAGATGTTCTTTGACATAATATTTTATTTTAAACGCAAAGAATTAAAGAAATTTTCTCCAGGTTAATCTGGGTTCTAACTTCCAATCTTATACCTTTTTTCATTTTTGTTAAGCTTTAGCTTAATATTGCATAGGTATTTAAAGAATGTTTCAAACAATCAGGGATACCTTCCATTTCTTTTTGATGAGTAATCTCCAATTATATCTCCGACCCCTAAGCGGGTCTCATATTTATAGCCAAATAACAATGAGAAAATATCGACCCCGAAGGCGGTCGAATACAATTCACTATTTTTCGGTTGTTCGACACCTTCAGCGTCGGGTGACATATGTATGCCGCGTTAGCTATAAATATTGGAGCCCTTCAGGCTCCTTTTCAACAAGAGCAAACTCCCATCAAATTTCAACCAACACCAATCAACAAAACAGCCATTACCAACACCTCATTTACCTGCTGTACAGCCCCCAGGCAATCTCCGGTATATCCACCAATTCGTTTTTGAAACCATTTTCCTGACAATAGAGAAAACACAGTGACAACAGGAACCGTCACCAGCACCCACCAGGATTCAAACAACAACAGTGGAGAAAATCCAAGTACAGTTGCCCAGAAAAACCGCATCCATGAAATGGGATGACTGGTATCGCGTGACTTAGACTCCCCGGTTGGCCGGGCATAACTCCAACCCATAGATATTATCAGGGTTGACCACCGACTCAACACATGGGAAGTAATCAAAATAACAGGTATCCACAAGGCATTTATTTCTATAAGCAAAGCGATTTTGAGTGCAAATAAAAGCACTACACCTATTAGCGCATAGGCTCCAACACGCGAATCTTTCATTATCTTCAATCGCTGGTCTTTACTATATCCCCCACCAAAAGCATCACAAACATCCGCAAATCCATCCTCATGGAAAGCACCTGTCACCAACACACTCGCACCCAACGAAACAATTACAGCCACTGATTGTGGCAAATAAAGATGGGGCAGCCAAAAGACAAGAGCTCCCAAACCTCCCACGATAAAGCCAATCATGGGAAACCAGGTTAAGGCCAGTTGCTGATTCTCTTTTCGATACTCCACTTTAAACGGCAAAGGCAGCCGGGTGAAGTAGAGAATTGAGGAAAAAAGGATATTTAGTTCTCGCATAAGCATTGATGGTTAAAAGCAGAGTGCAGAGTGCAGAGTGCAGAGTGCAAAGAGTGTGTGTTTGTCCACTCCATGCACTTAACGCAATATCCAATGCACCTTTATTTTAGACCTGTTGAAAAAGTCAGCAGTTCCAAATATCTAATTTTTTATTATTGTTCTTTTTGGCATTGCCCCAAAAAGAAACCAATCCCGAATTAAGTTTTGTAAGGTTTTTTGGCCTTAAAGCCAAAAACCAACAAAAACTATTCTCGGGAAGTCCGTTTAAACCTATCCGCCCGCATCAAGCTTAATTTCCGGCTGACCCGCAAGGCTCTGAAGTCGTCCATTAAGCCTTCTCGCCAACCGCCGGCCCGGAAAACGGACAGGCCAGCCCGCCATTTAAACAGTCAATCTCTTTTAATCACAAAAGAGTTGTTTAGTTAGCAGGTTGTTTTACAAGGTTGCCTCTCTGGTGCAGACTAAATTCAAGGATTGCTTATACAATCTTGTACTTTCAAAAAAAACAATAAACACTTTATTTCGTCACAATATTTCCGGTTTCATCTACCACATTATAAACTTTTGCTTCACCAAAGGAGGTCATTTCATTAAGCATAGCCACACTTCCCTGAATGATTGGATAGGCAATAGCAGAGCCTGTTCCCTCCCCCAAACGAAGATCAAGATTTAGCAACGGCCGACCGTTCATGTAATTAAGCATTTTCACATGTCCATGCTCTTTGGAACAATGAGAAAAAACAGCATAATCCCGAACAGTGGGACAAATTTCGTAAGCTGCTAAAAATGCCGACGTCGTGATAAAACCATCCACAACAATGAGCATTCGACGTTGAGCCGCTTCCAGCATTCCACCTACCATAGTGGCAATTTCAAGACCTCCATAAGCGGCAAGATTCGCTTCTGGTTTTTCAAGAATGCCATGTTTCTCGATGGCCTGTTGCAATACACCAGATTTTTTTTGAATCCCCTTCTGATCCAACCCACATCCGGGACCAGTACACTCCTCCAGAGACAGCCCGGTATAAACAGACAGTAATGCAGTTGCAGGAGAGGAATTTCCAATACCCATCTCACCAAACCCAACAACATTACTCCCTTTTTCAGCAAAAAGGGCCACCACATCCCGACCGTTCTGAATTGCCTTGTCACATTCCTCCTGTGTCATGGCGGGTTCTTTCAAGAAATTTCGTGTTGCTTTGCGAACCTTTTTATCAATCAATCTCGGATGAGGTTCAAAATCGTGATCAACACCTGCATCCACTACATACAAATCGAAACCATATTGTTTACAAAATAGTCCGATTCCACCGCCACCATTGATAAAATTATTCACCTGCTGCCAGGTAATCTCCGGAGGCACCGGACTTACCCCTTCCTCGGTGATGCCGTGGTCGGATGCCACTGTAAGCATCACAGGCGATTTTAATTCAGGCCTTGTACTTTCCTGAATGAGACCAATTCGTAAGGCCAACTCTTCAAGATATCCCAAAGAGCCCACCGGCTTAGTCTTCTGGTCTATATTGTGCTGAAGAAGTTTTCTCAACTCACCATTTTCGATGGGCTGAATGTTTAGGTTTTTAAGTGAATTCATAGTTTTATTGTTTTATAGTGAAGACAAAACTGCCGGGACCAGAAAACAGAACCTCTGCATTTTGTGCTCCACAAGGTAAATCAGTGATAATCCAGACCGAAATAACCAAGACAATCATCAGGATTTCAACTGCCCTGTTGATTTGAATTGTTTTATTCAGGTCCGATATATTTATAGCTCTTTTGTTGTTGCCAATTTTCGGTTTGGAAACCACCTCTCCAAAATAATCATGATCCCCCCCAAACTGGACATTCAGGATGCCGGCCAAGGCAGCTTCGGGATATCCGGCATTGGGGCTGTTATGCGATCTCCCAAACCGAAAAATGAACTGAAAAGCCCTGTATCTCATTCCAAAAAATGCCATTAAAAGTGCTGTAATTCTAGCCGGAAGGTAATTAGCAATATCATCCAATCGGGCAGCAAATTTCCCAAACTGTTCATATCTTTCATTTTTGTAACCAATCATTGAATCCAGTGTATTGATCATCTTATAAGCCATCATACCCGGAACCCCGAAAATGGCCAGCCAAAATAGAGGAGCCACAACTCCGTCACTCAGGTTTTCGGCCAATGTTTCAAGAGTGGCAGTTTTAATTTCATGACTACTCAGGTTTTTGGTGTCGCGCCCAACAATCCGCCCAACCTGTCGCCGCCCTTCGTCGATCCCTATCTGCAACTTTTCGAAAACAGATTCCCCTTCACGAATAAGAGTGGTACCGGCCAAACCCATAAAGATAAAGACCATTTGAAAAAACACTTCCAGCCAGAGATTTATCTGACCCAACAGAAAAATGACCCGGTAAAAAAAGAAAAACACCCCGGTGACCAAGACGACCGTCACCACCATTCCACGCACAAAATTGCCTCTTCCCCGGTTACATTTCTTCTCGAAAAATGCAATAAGTTTTCCAAATACAACAACCGGATGTGGCATCCAAGAAGGATCCCCAAGAATACGGTCGAGTATCCAGGCAAAAATCAAAGCCGGTATAAGCAAATTCAACTCCATTCTTTGAGCGCTTCAATTAATTGGTTATTTTCTTTGGGCGCCTGCACCGAAACCCTGAAATAATTTTCTGTCAGGCCCCTGAAATTGGATGCATCCCTTATCAGAATGTTATTATTATGAGCCAAATGATTTTTCAAAACTGCTGCAGAAAACGGGGCCTCTACCAAAAAAAACGTAGTTGAAGAAGGCTCCACCCTAAACCCGTCTATATCATTGATCGCATTTTGAAATCGCTGGGATTCCTGAAGATATCCGGCCACTTCCTGCTTATCGTGATCAAGATTGCTAAAACAAAAACGTCCTGCCTCCAGTGCCAGGGCATTAATTCTCCAGGGCATCACTTGTCGGTACAGTCCATCAATTATTGTTGAATCTGCCAAAAGATACCCCAGCCGGAGCCCGGGAATCGCAAAGATTTTGGTTAACGATTTTACAATGATTAGATTTCTGTATTCCGGCAAACAGGATTCGAGTGATATATCACTGTTTAAAAAATCGGTGTAGGCCTCATCCACCACAAATATAATATTGGGATTATCCTCAATTTCTTTCACCAGCTTTTCCTGGTCATAAATGCGACCGTCCGGGTTGTTGGGATTACAAATCCAAACCAGATCTAACCCTGAATAACCCACATCTCCGAATGTTGTTTGGTGGAAAAACTCAATTTGGTGATTGAACTTAAGGCAGGCATCCTCGTACTCCGAAAAAGAGGGATAAAAGATTAATGACTTCTTCCCCTGAAACATCTCCGCAATTAAATAAAAAGCTTCAACAGCCCCGTTAGTAATCATGACACTTCCGGCAGAAAGATGTTTGTGATGTTCTATCTGACACGCAAGCCCTTCACCCAAAGGATCCGGATAACATTCAATACATTTCAAACAGGAACTCAGGTGATTTCTCAACGACGGATGTACCCCCCCCGGAATAACATTCGAACTGAAATTGATTCGAATATCCGGAAAATCATAGATGTCGTCACCGTGTCCCTTAATCATTCTGACAATATTTTATAGGTCAGATCCATATCCACATTTTGGCGAATATGATCGGCCAACAGGTCGTACTGATTTTGTTTAAACTCATCATAACTAATGGAGGGGGTGACACCTTGCACATAAGGAGCCAGAATATCTTCTATCACAACCGGGTTATCAAGTATTCCATGCATATAGGTACCCCAAATTTGTGTATTCATCCGGCACCCTTCTGATTGCCCGTTTTCCAGACGATTTAAGACTTCAGCACCATCACCTCTCGTTTGCCCCATGTGGATTTCATAGCCACTGCAAGGCTCCTCAAAATCCTTGAAAAAAAATGAAGTTCGCACGGTGTATTTCTCCGATTCCAGGGTGGTCGTCACCGGTAAAATATTCAACCCGGGCACTGCATCCACACTCCCCTCCACATGTTCGGGATCTTCAATTCGAGCTCCCATCATCTGATAGCCCCCACAAATACCAATCACTGATTTTCCGGCCCTTGACTGGCGAATAATCTCCTCTGCCACCCCATTTCGACGCAGCTCAATCAAATCTGCAATGGTACTTTTAGATCCGGGCAAAATGATGATGTCGGCTTTTTTGATCTCTTCCGTATTATTGGTGTAGAAAAGATTCACTCGCTCGTCTTGTTCCAGACAATTGAAATCTGTGAAATTAGACAATCTTCTGAGATGAATCACTGCGACATTGACCTTATTATCGAGAGCAGAAGTCGCTTTTCGCTCTAACGAAATGGAGTCTTCCTCTTCAATGCTGATATGACTGAATGCCGGAATAATGCCAAGTACTGGAACGCCGGTCAAATCTTCCAGAATCTTTCGTCCCTCATCAAACAAAGAAACATCTCCCCGAAATTTATTGATAATAACACCCTTAATCTGTTTTCGCTCTTCCGTATCAAGCAACATAATGGAGCCAAAAACCGAAGCAAAAACCCCTCCCCGCTCAATGTCAGCCACCAGTACCGTGGCCGCTTTAGTCGCAACGGCAATTCGCATATTCACAATGTCATTGTTTTTCAGATTAAGTTCGGCAATGCTCCCCGCACCTTCAATAACCACGGGATTATACGATTTAAGCAAACGTTCAAACGCCCCTGTGACTTCCCCAAACAACTGGTCTTTTATCTCGCCCCTGAAATAACTGCCTGCAACATAATTCCCCAGTACCTTTCCATTTACTATCACCTGAGATTGCTTATCCGAGCCGGGCTTAAGCAACACGGGATTCATATCGGTATGACAATCCAACCGGCACGCCTCTGCCTGCACCGCCTGTGCGCGACCAATTTCTCCCCCGTTAGCAGTTACGTAGCTATTGAGTGACATATTCTGCGCCTTAAAAGGAACGGGACGATATCCATCCTGCAAAAAGATGCGGCAAAAGCCGGTAGCCAGCACACTCTTCCCTACATCGGAACCGGTACCTACTACCATCAGTGGATGCTTTAATTTTATCATTTCCATTTTATTTACAATTCTCCGTTATCCCGAAATTTCGAAATTGCAATGCATTGAAATTCAATTACTTGAAATCATAGTTTTTATCATCTAAAACACAGAATATCAACATTATATAAATTGTCTTAAATCAATAGAGTCCTAAACATTTTCCAAAAGGGATTTCATCCCTTAAACCCTGAATTACTTTTTTGTCTTGATACAAAAAAGTAATCAAAAAAAATCAAGACTTAACCAGCTTTCACTCTAAAAACTACGGTTCTTCCATCGAAATCGTCTAAACTCATCTCACTTGCTGCGCGCCTGAGATTCAAACAAAGACGATTTTTCGATGAAACAACCTTGTTTTTAGGCTTACCTGCCAAGGTCCACACTCAACAAGCCCGACAGCTCTTAAAAAAAATATTTTGGACAGGGTTGATCTTTAATCTAAAAGTCTAACAATCTATTGCTATTTAAACGCAAATACGCGATAGCCATTTTATTCTCTTTGCACCATGCCCCATGCACTATTCTTTATTTCTCTTTCCCTTCCAAATCACCCATATAACCACAGGAGCCCCCACGAAGGCAGTTACCGAATTAATGGGCAACTCCTGCTCCAATCCCGGAAGGCGGGCCACCAAGTTACATAATAAAGCTGTTGCGCCCCCAATCACTGCAGCATTGATGACCAGATGATAATGATTGGCTGTTCGCGATAATAATTTGGCCAGATGCGGCACTGCCACTCCGATAAATATCACCGGGCCACAAAATGAGGTCACCAGGGCAGTGAGAAAACCTGCGGATGCAATCACTCCAAAGCGAGCCCTTTTTAGCTTTAAACCCAGATTAATGGCGTATCTGTCACCCAGTGACAATAGATTCAAAGACTTACTTAAAGCCAGTGACGAAATGGACAAAGCGATTGTCACCAAACTAAAAATCCAGGCTTTTTCTGCCGACATTCGACTAAAACTACCCAGGCCCCAAATCACATAATTGTGCACATCTTCTTCTGTGCTGTAAAATTTCAACAGCCCAACCAATGAAGAGGACAAATAACCAATCATCACCCCGATAATCAACACACTGAGTGTTCCTCCTATGCGACTGGAAATAAAAAGAATCAGCAAAAGCACTATGCCCGCCCCCAGAAAAGAGGACAATATCACTGCAAAATCCCCCCACCAACCAAGACTGTAAAATGAAAAGCCTAAAAACTGACCGGAGAACAACATCACAAAAGCAACACCCAGGCTGGCTCCTGATGATATCCCTAAAACAGAAGGGCCGGCCAGCGGATTCTTAAACAGGGTCTGCATCAATAATCCAGCGACACCGAGAGCCATACCAGCCCCAACAGACACCAAGGTTTGAGGCAGGCGGGTTTTTAAAACAATATTATCAAAAACAACATTACTGCTCTCCCCTGTAAAAAGAAGAGAGACCACTTCCGACAAGGGAACATGCACCGACCCCAAAGCCATATTTAAGACCATGAGAATGGCGGTCAGCAAAAGTGCTGCCAACAAGACAATGGTGACTCGTTTACTCCCTTTCCCAATCATTTCAATCTTTCATAAAAAAACGGTTCATAACCCGGTAAGACCTCACTATGAAAAAAATGGATATAATCGGCCAAAAGCACATCCGGTTTCACGGCTGACTGCTCATAATATGGTTTCTCACGGATATTGCATAACAAAACATTTCTCTCTCTGGCGGCTTTGAAATCAGCGTACCTTACATCCTGCTGCAAAAAATCAGGTAGAGAAAGTCCGATTTTTTCCGGGTGAACCAGGCGCCAGAAATCAGCATCATACGCCTTTCTGTAAATAGTCTCAAAATCAACCGGATACGCCCCCTGCTCATTATCATCAACGACATAATCAGCGCCTGCATCCCGAAACAAGCGAGCATAGAAACTATCCCCGCCAGGAACATACCAGGAACCGGAACGCATCTTCCCCGAAAAAACCGTTGGACGCATATCAATGCCAGCCACCTGGTCTTTTAATTCATTGTAACGCTTTGCAAGCTTATTAAAAATCGTATCTGCCTTTGTCTCCTGCCCAACAAACAGCGCCATCATCTTCAGCCATTCGGCGCGTCCAAGCGGGGTCATTTCATTGTAAGCAGCCATCGGAACAAGCGGAATTCCCATATTTCTTAAAACATCGTACCCACCAGCTTTGAACGGTGACACAAAAATCACATCAGGATTCAAAGCTGCCAGCACTTCCAGGTTAAAATTCCCTTCCTTTCCGATCTGCTTAACTTTACCTTCAGCCACCCGGGCATTCATCTCTTCATGAAAAAGATAGCGACTGCTATTAATCGCAACAATGTCATCGATATCCTCCAGGGCAAAGAAATAAGCCAACTGAGTTGATGAAACACAGACAATCTTTTTGCATGGTACGTGAATCACATTTTCTATGCCGGCAGCATCTGCACTATCCTTTACCAAAGTAAACTTGCGGGCCGACTGGTCAGAGTGATCCTCATCCATAAAAACCGTCAGCAAATGGCGATTTCCCTGCTTTTGCAAAGAAAACTCATGAGCATACTTTAATTCTATATTTTCAATGTTGCCCGATGCAGATTGACCTTTCTGCTGCTTAACACTGCAACTTAAAAAGAACACAATCAGCAACAATGAACTACACAGTTTACAACTCATCAAAAGCCTCCTTTAAATGATCGATCCATATCATTACCACCTCATCATATTCGGCAAGTCCTTTCATCACAACATCCACCTCAAACCCTTCAGCTTCGAGCTGCGATTTCCAGCTCTCCTTCTCCTCGCCTGCCATATCGTTTTGGGCATGATCTCCGGCAACCGACATAAATGGAGTTAATGTCACTTTCTGAATATGTTCTTTTTTCAATTGTTTTATCACATTATCCAGTGAAGGATATCCTTCCACAGTTGCCACATAATGACGGTCTGACAAATCATTCAAATAATATTGAAATCCCGGATAATAGATATTGGCATCGTGATGGGTACCATGCCCCATAAGCACTACCGCCTCATCATCCGAAACTGGAAGTTGTTGCGTAAAAAAGCGGGCCATACGCTGGAGATCCTCATGGTTACTTACCAACGGACGCCCCATGTTTGTTTTCCCGACCCCTTTTTGAACCAGGCTAAACCCTTTAACAGTATGTACCACATCATGAAATTCAGCCCCCGGAATAATATGCAGCGATTGTGCTGCTACGAGCGTATATCCGGCCTCTCCAATTTTAGCCAGCGCTTCGGATGGCGAATCCATCTGAATGCCTTGTTTTGCCAGTTTTTTTCGAATGAATCCGGATGTGTAGGCCCAGTAAATATCAACATCAGGCCAGTGGGTTTTCACCTTCTGTTCAATATTTTCAAAAGCTTTTCGGGCTTCAGGGTAACTGGTACCAAAAGTGATCAGCAAAATGCCTTTCTTCCCTGTTTTAGTCTGAGCATTTGTTCCCATATTAAAGAAGATTATAGCAAATAAGCCGATTAATAATAAGTTCTTCATTTGATTTGGCGTTTTACTCTGAAAAGTTTATTCTCAACCCCGCAAAAAAGGTGCGTCCTGGCGTTAAAGTACCGTAATGAGCCCCAAGAGGACTGTCATCCACATAATCAAAAACATTGTCAACACCGGCAGACAATTCGACAATCAGACTCCCCAAATTGGAAAAAGTATGATTGGTGGTGAAATTCCATAAATCATACCCCTTGGCATTGGGATCTCCATCATAGAATTTTTCATCCTGGATACGGCCAAAAATATTCGCATTCAGCGCGTAATTCTTCCAATGGTGATCATAAGCCAGTCTGATGTTACCACTATGCTCCGCAACTCCTTCCAGGCGAATATCATCCGTAAGATTGCGGGCATCCACATAACTGTATCCCCCGCCAATGGAAAAACCAGCACCTGTCCGCACATCCAGCAACACATCAATCCCCTCGGATCTGGCTTCTGAAATATTATCATGAATTCGAACATTCTCCCCTCCACCATCAACATAGTCAATCAGATTATCAACATTGTTGCGGTAGGCTGATGCACTCAGAGAAACCAGACGGGTATTGTATTCAACACCGACAGATAAATACTCTGATTCCTGGGGATCCAGGTCAGTATTCCCCAGGTAAACGCGTCCCCGCTTTTCATAATTGTAATAAAGTTCTTTGAGTGTAGGGGCTTTAAAACCTATACCATACGTACTCCGAATATTGAAATTCCCAACCTTGTAGAGTGCTGAAAGTTTAGGAGTAAAGGCACTACCTAACTCTTTGTGATTGACGTACCGGACGCCCGCCACCACATCCAAAGCATCGAAAAACGTCATTTCATCCTGAGCATAAAGAGCGATGGTATAAGCATCGGCTTCTCCATCTACCAAGCGGTTGGCCGATACCATTTTCTCATTCAGGTAATCAACACCAAAAGTCAGGGTGTTATCAGACGATAGGACATTCAGATACTTTAAACGTGCATTATCCAGGCGCTGATCATTATTAATAGTCTTCTGATCTTTCTGAAAATCTCCGTCCACATCATCATGATTGTACCGATAGTAATAAAGAAACTTGTCGTGATGATAATCAAAAGAAATATAATCCCTGTTATCCAACAGGTATTTAGTTCCGGCTCCATAAGTCTCATCCTGATAGTAATAGCCATAATCAGCCACAGACTGCTGCCTGAACATATCCTTCTGGTAATAGGAACCTTCGGCGTAGAAATCGAGTTTTGGTGTAGCAGCAAATTCAAATTTCTGAGATAGCGTAAAGTCCTCATAAGCCTTCATGGTTTTCTCTTCTGTTTCAACCAATTCATCACCAACTTCTTCATATTTACTGAGCTGCCACCCATCGCTGCTCTTACGGTCAAAAGAAGTGTGAGAGGACAATCTGCCGGCATCCACTTCCACCACATTATTTTGTTGCCAGGTACTATTTCCCCTGATGCGGGTGGTGTTAGAAAAATGGTTTTTTTGTCCGGATTCTTTGGTGATAATATTCACAACACCGGCAATTGCATCGGAGCCATATAGCAGTGATGAAGCTCCTTTCAGTATTTCGATACGTTCAATATTATCGGGATTGATTCGATTGAGATCGATATTGCCACCAATATCCCCATAAAGTCGTTTCCCATCAATCAATACCACGATAAAATCGTTGCTCAAGCCGTTTAGCTTCATGAAAGCTCCCATGGTGCCGGGACTAAAGTCAAATGAAGGGCTCAGACTCAGCATCAAATCATTAAAATCGGTAGCCCCAACGCTTTTCACCTCTTTGGAGGAAATGAGTTCTGAGGGGACAGGCGCATTTTTTAAATGGTGGGCAGTTCCTGTACCGGTAACGACAACTTCACCAAGATTGCTGTTTGATTCCTCCAATGAAAAGTCCATTTCATTGCGGCCTTCAGTAATTTCAACCTCCTGTCTGATTCTTTTAAATCCGTTGAAAGAGACAATCAAAGAGTAATTTCCGGGCTTAATACTGTTAAGTTCATAATGCCCCTTATTGTTGGAGGCGGTTCCGATATTGGTTCCTTTGAAATAAATGTGAGCCCCCGGCAAAGGATTGCCGGAATTGCTGGTTGTGATAACTCCTGAAAGCGAAGTGTTTTGTGAAAAAGCGGGCAGTCCTATTCCAATGAATAAGAATACAATGATCCAAAAAAATTTCTGCATGGTTAAAATAATTTTAATTAATTATTCCACCTTGCATCCATAATGATAAAGAAAAACATGCCGAACACGCGCGCGAATGTCCTAAACATAACTTCTATCCCGGAAGCAAAATGTTAAGAAAAAAATGCATTCTGGCAGGTTTTCTGGCTCGCTCCGGTTTGAAAAGACCTTCCCGGAAACATTTTCAATGATCAATTACCAGCTATCAATTATCAATATTGAATTGATAATTGGTCATTGGTCACTGAGCATTGCCTTTTGTTTCCAGTGGTAAAAGAGTTTTTTCAAACCACCATTAAAGAGCTTACAGCTGCGGGTACAGCTCCGGATTTACACCGGATTCCCTTTTATCGACAATGAAGATTTCATCGCCGATCACCAAAATCGAGGCAAATATATTGATTATTTATCAATATGAAAGTCAAAAAAACATGTAGCCTTGTAACAAATAAAAAAAATTAAGGACGATAATACCAAAACAATCAACCCCTATTTCTCATGATATCAAAAAGATAAATAACGTCCTAAACAAGACAAGAATTGTAACTAATTTTTACGCCTTTTAATTAACAATAGTCCTTAAAAAGGCCCAAACACAGAAGCGCAAAATTCTTATTTTCAAAGTAATTTGCAAATATTTACTGAGAATAAAAAACCCCGCCAGGAATTCCTGACGGGGTTTTTTATCTCAAAGAAAATGTATTAACAAACCTCGATTACTTAACTGTGACATTCAGTGTTGCTTTTCCTTCCAGCAGGTTTTCTTTTAATACAAATTTTTCGTCTTCCAGTTGTATCTCCACTTGCTGTAATTCATTATCAGAGGGCAGACAAACCATTCCTTTGACCGATATTGCATCGGCAGCAAAGACTTTCAACTCCAGTTTCGACCAGTCCATTTGCATGGTTGACTGGGCCAGATGAATGTGTGGCACCACTGCGCCGTCACGAACCAGCATTACCACAGGAATGTCACCTGGCCTAATGTCATTCCAACCGGGATTGTAAACATTCCCTGACTGATAATCGATCCACTTATGTTTTCCAGGCAGATAAACCTGACGACTTTCTGCTTTCTCAAACATGGGAGCCACCAGAATATCCGAGCCAAACAAATACTGGTCATCCACCAACCAGGCACCAGGATCATCGGGATATTCCACAAACAGAGCGCGCATCATTGGCAAACCATTCTCTGCGGAATGCCTGGCCTGAGCGTAAATGTATGGCATCAATTCATAACGCATATTCGTGGCTTTTCGGAAAGCATCGGTAAAGTCCTCTCCATATTCCCATGGTTCTTTTGGGGGAGTACCATGCGTGCGTGAATGCGACGACAACAAACCAAATGGTAACCATCGGCGATAAACATCCTCCGGAGTTTTCAGCACAAATCCACCGATATCGTGACTCCAAAATGAGAAGCCGGATAATCCCATTGACAAACCGCCACGAACCGTTGCTGCCATAGCCGAATTGGTATTGGCAGGGTCTCCACCCCAGTGCAACGGCCACCGCTGACTGCCGGCCCACGTACTGCGTGCCCACATTATCTGGTCTCCCGTCACCTCTTTGGTAACCTCAGCAACCGCTTTATTGTATCGCAGAGGATAAAGGTTATGCTCGTAAAAACCGGTGCGACCATTGTGATAAACCCCTTTGGCAGGAGCAGCCTCCCCAAAGTCCACTTTTATGGCACCCACGCCCAGTTCGAGCAACCCTCTGAGTTTATTTTGATACCACGAAACAGCTTCCGGATTGCTAAAATCCAGAATGGCATCTTCAGTGGGAAGATTTCCCTTGTCGTTTTTTATGAACAGTCCCTTTTCAATAATCTCAGGGAAGAGCGTATTTTGTGGAACAAAGTACGGCAATTGCCAGAGTGATGTATGAAAACCCTGTTTTTTGAGGTCTTTTATCATTCTTCCGGCATTATCGAAACGCGATTCCGAAAACTGATAATCGCATCGCCAGTCAGTTTCGAACCAACCGGTATCAAAATGAATCACATCACAAGGAATTTCATATTTGCGCAGTTCATTCGCCACATTGCGTCCATCCTCCTCCGAGAAATAGGTAATTCGACTCATCCAAAGCCCAAACGACCACAATGGGGGCATTTCAGGTTTTCCGGTTACATCGGTATAAGCATCCAGAACCTCCCTGGGTTCTCCCAGAAAAACAAACAAATCCAATGTTTCGTCACCGACCATCAGGGAATTGACACCACTAAAATATTTACCCACGTCGCAGGTAATGGGTGACGAAGTATGCATAAACATTCCGTAACCACGGCTACTCAGAAAAAACGGGATGGGCTTGTAACTGGTTTCGTTCTGGGTACCATTGGCATCATCAACCCACAGAACAACTTTCTGTCCCCGCTTATCCAATTCGGTATATTGTTCGCCAAAACCGAAGATTTTTTCATCGGGTAAAAGATTAAAAGTTGCCGAGAAACTACGGCTGTAGTCTGAGGCTCTGCGAACGTACGAAAAAGGCATTATGGGCGTGTAAGTAGCATCAGCATTATCCACATGATGGTTGGTGCTGGTTAACAGTTTGCCCTTTTCATCGTAGAACGAAACGCGCCAGGGATTTTCATCAATCACAACAGCTCCAAATTGGCTGCTGTACCTGTGGCCCCCCTCTATTTGTTCATATTTCCAGGCATCGCTGGGTGGCATCTCATTGTTGACGAGCATCATGGATTCTCCATTGGCCACTTCGGGGCTCACAAAGCCGGACTGAGCCTGCAATCGGACCGTCCGGGGAGAAACAAACTGCACCGAAAACGGAAGCGTGGGCGACACTTCATATTCGGCTTCAGGAAACTCATTGGGTGTCACAGGACGCAAAACTCCCAGCATATTATTAAAAGCCATCCGGGTTTTGAACTCATACCGGTTGTAAACTATTTCTCCGCTCCCGGTTTTCGGGTCAAAATTGACCATTTTATCGGCCAGATAATAAGTGTTTTTAAAGCTGCGAAAATCATCACTGATATCCACGGGTTCGTTTCGAAGGCCCATTTCCTGGCGTTGACCTGTTACAGGCAGCATCGCCAGCACTGATAAAAACAGCAAAGCCGGTTTTGCCCATAATTGGAGATAAGTTCTTTTTTTCATAGACTATTTATTTTAGTAAGAAGCTATATTTGTTCAAACCACATTTAACCTACCTTATCCAAAAGACAGGTAACGTATAAACAGGCTGAAAAATTCCCTGAGGCTGTCGCTTTAGTTTAAAACATTAAATCATTGTCAGTCTGAGTTGTTTGAAATATCTGTATATCAAACGACAAGCTCAGAATGACATCTAATTTGGACTTTTGAGACAGCCCCAGGCTATTGCTTAAAGACCGTCGGCTTTTTAAAGACACAACAACAAGCAAAGTTTTACTTCACTGCAGGACTGCCTTCGGCTTCCACCGCTTCAATAACCAATTCTCCGGTTTTCAGCCCATCTGAATTACCGATTAGCTTTATTTCACCGGCTCCGCCAGTCGATTGAATAATCACCTGGGCCAAACCATTAAATGTTTTGCGCTGCCATGGCTCAGCAGGAATGACTACCTGCAGTTTTCCGGGTTCAGTATTTACCACCGACCACGGGTTTTCTTTCACATAAGGAGTAGCAATAACCACAACACGATTGATTCCGGCTTTCAAATAATCTTCTTTAAGATGAAAGACTTTTTCGTACTCAGAAATATTCTCCGCAATCAATTGACCATTAACATACAACGATGGATTATCCCCAATACTGCGGAACATCCAGTTAATATCGCCGCTAAGTTCCTCTTCTGAAAGATCAAACTGACCAATAAACACGGTTTTCTGAGCTTCTGTACCTGGTTCCAGGCCATCATTGTTCAAGGCATCTTTCAGCCCTTGCACATCGAAGTCAGGATTAAGCACCTGTGAAATACCTGATTCAGTAGCCAGCGTTTGTTTCCAGTTGGTGAAAGTGACTGTTTTGTAGGTATCAATAAAACGATCTTTTTCATGCGAAGTGGGGTCTCCATTACCCACCCCAATAATTTTGCCGGGGCCTTCAATTTCAAAAGTTATATTTCTGTTAGCTGTTGGAACCACGCGTCCTTTCTTATCTGTTACCTGTACAGTAACCATGGCCACATCCTCCCGATTACCTTTAATTATATTTTTATCTGACACCATTGTCACTTTAGCAACTTCGCCGGTGGTTTCGACAATTTCGGTAGCGGCTTTTTTCCCATCTTTAAAAGCCACAGCTTTCAGTTGTCCCGCTTCATAAGGAACTTTCCACTCCAGGTGACTGTAGGGTTCCATCTTCTTGCGACCAAAACTCTTTCCATTAGCAAAAAGCTCTACTTCATCGTAATTACTGTAAACCCAAACATCAATCTCCTCGCCTTCACGACCATCCCAGTTCCAGTGAGGCAAAATATGAAGTACATCTTCATCGCTCCACCACGATTTCAAGTACCAGACATTGTCTTTGGGAAAGCCACACAAATCGAACATACCAAAATACGAAAGCACTGACGGATATCTGAAAGGAGTGGATTCCCCGCGATAGTCGAAGCCAGTCCAGATAACCATCCCGGCAAGGTAATCGCGATCGGCATAGTGTTGCCATCCCTGCTGGATACTCATAAAACCCGAAGGCGTAGGAACATCATAAGCTTTGAGGTATTGCTTTTCCTGATTATCAACATAGATCCCACGAGTAGTATTGGTGGAGCCCTGTTCAGTTCCAAGAGAAGCCTGCCAGGGAAATTTCTTATGATGCTCATCGGTACTGCCATGTCGGAGATAATTGAAGCCCATCACTTCCACAACAGATGATATTCCAGCTCCCCAAGCACCACTTACAGCCGCATTAACCGGACGCGTAGTATCAATTTTTTTCACATAAGCCTGCATATTTTCAGCCATCATGGCCCCTCGTGGACCATTCTCTATCATCCACTCTTCATTCCCAATGGACCACAACACAACTGATGGATGATTACGATCCCGAATAATGAGACGTTTGAGGTAATTCCGAATATAATCGGTAGTTCCCATCAGGCGGTTTTCATTCAGAACAAGCATTCCCATACGATCGCAAGCCTCAAGTAATGCAGGCGTGGGAGGATAATGGGCTGTGCGATAAGCATTGTTGCCCATCTCTTTCAGTTGCTTCAGCCGCCATTCATGCAAACCATCGGGAATGGCGGTTCCTACTCCTGCATGATTCTGATGATTATTAGTTCCTTTAATCTTCACATGACGCCCGTTCAGGAAAAAACCTTTATCAGGATCCCACTTGATGGTACGGATTCCAAAGGTTGTTTTATAAACATCAGCAACCTCTCCATTACTGCGAATGGTTGTAACCAATTCATACAAATGGGGGTCATCCAGATCCCACAAACGAGGGTTCTCTACGTTATATTCCAACTCATATTCATCAATGTGCATAGAGCCAAGCTCGAATTCATCAGAAGTGCCGGATGCAACCACCTCTCCTTCTGCACTCAGAATTTTATTTTCAATAATGAATGGGGTATCTTCGAGATACTTATTCTCCACCTTTACACGTGTAGTTACTACCGCCTCATAGTCATTGACTTCAGAGGTAACAAAAGTTCCGTATTGAGGTACATATAAAGGATTCACTTTGGTCATCCACACATGGCGGTAAATACCGGCTCCTTCATAAAACCAACCCTCTTCCATGCTGGCATCCACGCGAACAGCCACCACATTCTCCCCGCCATAATTGAGGTATTCGGAAACATCATAAGAAAAACTGGTATATCCGCTGGGCTCGTTTCCACAATAAAATCCATTCACCCACACTTTAGAATCTCTAAAAACCCCATCAAATTCGAGAAAGACACGTTTTCCCTTATCCGATTCGGGAATGGAAAACGTCTTACGGTACCAGCCAACATTATTATCAGGATAACCAGGGCCTACTTTTTTGTACCCATGACTGTGACTGGCATTTCCAGAAAAATCCATTTCAGCAGCCCAGTCGTGAGGCAAATCCAGGTTGCGCCAGGTGCGATCGTCAAAGTCGGCCGATGCTGCACCATCACCATACCCGGCTTTGGCCAGATAGGTAAAATAACTGGTACCCACATTAAAATCTTTCTCTACATCATTGGGATGTCCAAAGGTAAATTTCCAGTCGAAGTCCATCAATAACCGCTCACGGGGAGCAGCTGATGATAAAAATGGCACCAACAGGAAAAGCAGTAAAAAGATTTTTTTTGTTGCGTGTGTTTTCATATTATAGATAGTTTATTTTAAATAAAGGAGCTGTCTAACCTGCTTAAAAAGTTTGTAATACTAATATTTACTTCTTCATAATTGTTCTTTTTAGCATTGCCCCAAAAAGGAACCAAAAAAGTCTAGTCCGCTTAACCCTATCTCCCCGCGAAAGCCAAAATTTCCGGCCATTGCGCAAGGCCTTGAAAGTCGCCCATTTTGACTTTCCTCCATCCGCCGGCCCGGAAAGCGGACAGGCCAACGCGCCTTTCAAATAGCTAAAGGTGTTCATTCATATAACATTCATATAAAGATGTAAAATCTTGACACTTTCCCTTTACAGTTGAAGAATTTCTAAATATTTGCATAAAAAATTTGAATCAGAAAATGAAATTTCACTATAAATCATCCAATTTTCAACTATTACGCATTGCTCAGAAAACTCCTAATAATAAATTACTCTTATTGTAATTGGGGCCCTTTCCTTCAGACTCACCTCCATCGTTCCCTCTGTAAGTTTTTTTCTTTTAATGGAGGATGCACTATTTTCGGTCTCAACTTTTGAAACAACTCCGGGCAACTCAACCGTCACATCCTGATCTTTGCCCGATGTCAAAGTTACTTCAAGTCCCTCTTCAGTCCACGACAAACGATCAATCGTAATTTGTCCCCGCAGGGCCATTCCTTCAATGCTACCGGTTTTCCAGTCTTTGGGAAGGGCGGGCAGCAATTTCACCAGTCCGGGTTCTGAATAAGCCAGAGTCCGCATAATTACGGCAGGAAAACCACCACTCACATCCATGTTAAAGAGATTGCCTGAATTGTGATAAGTTCCCAGTGACGGAGTGAAATAATAGCGCGAAATCCAATTGATAATTTCTCCGGCAATCTCGCTATTTTCCAAATTGGCAGCTATCATACCCATTTGGGCCAGACCAAAAGCCATCTCCCCACCGTTTTCATTACGGCGATGCACCATTCTACGCTCAACTGCCTCTCGGGCAGCGGCCATTAGCTCAGGACTATTTGTAAATTCAGGGGCGATGATTTCATACAAAGCATACAAATGCGATACATGACGATGTTTGTAATTATCTTCAAATTTTTCGGGAATCCATTCTGCCAGAGCACCATCTTCATTTACCCGATAATCTGGCATTCTGGTAAGCATTTTTTCCCATTTAGCAAGTTGCATTTTCTTCTCTCCAACAAGCCTTCCGGCTTCAATGCTGTTACGTAACAACTCCTTCGCAACCATCACATCCATGGTTGCATCAACAGTAACCTGTGCGTTGCTGTTAGAAGGAGTATTCTCAGGCGAATAAGAAGGTGTAAAAACATATTTTCCATCTGCTCCCTCGATCAGAAAATCTTCGTAAAACCATGCAGCCTCACGCATAAACGGATAAATATGCTCCTTCAAATACTCCCGGTCGCCGGTATAGAGAAAGTAATCGTAAAGAATCCCGGAAGCCCATCCTGCCCCACCTGTCCACAATGAAAGAGTCCACTCATCATCGAAGTGAATATTCCATCCGTGGGTACTTGAATGAGCCGGAACTACAATCCCGCGGGTTCCAAAAAGGCGACTGGCATTATCACGATAATAGGGCAACATGCGCTCATGATAATCCATATAAGCTTTGAGCAGTTCGGGCGTATTTGCAGGCAAAAGGGCAGAAACAGCAACTTCAACATTTCCGTCATGTGTAAAACCAGATGACCAGGGAGGTGTCCATGTTCCACTCCAAATTCCCTGTAAATTGGGAGGATTGGTTCCGGTAGATGAAATAATGTTGTACCGGGCAGCATCAAATTGCTTTTCAATAATTGCAGGCGATGTTTTCTCCCTGGCTTTCATAACCAGGGCTTCAGATTGCAAACCCGATTCATCGCCATTGGCAAGATCCAGCTCAACCCTGTTAAACAAATCACCATGAATATTCTTATGAACGGACAGGAGCCTTTCATATCCTGAGTCTATTGCTTTGAGGGAAAGTTTTAAATCATCAATCAGGGATTTTTCAAAATTATAGTTGGGAACCACACGCATCAAAACCAAAATTTCATCAGCATTCTTGATATTCATACGATCTCCCTGATAAGAAACCTCTCCACCTGATGAAATTACGCGGGCAACACCCTCAAAACCTTCAGGATTGCCCTCCCATTTTCTGTTAAATTGGGTAGAATAGGTCAAAAAACCATCCCCGGCAGATGTTTCTACACTTTGTATGGCGCTGTTGATATACTCCCATTGATCCCACGCAACAGGATGACGTCTGAGAGACAGTGACGCACTTACTTTGTCACTGCCCGAAATGCGCATCACCAAAAGGCTGTCGGCACGTGACACAAACAAACTCCGCTGAATTAAATTTCCGTTTTGCAACCACTCAACCTTTGCCTCTCCGGTCTCGAAGTCCACCATCCGGGAGTAGTCTTCCACGTTTCCGGCTGGCATCTGAACATCAATATTGCAAAATGGTACATAAGGATCGATCCATTTCTTTTCACCATATCCCTCTTTCATACTCTGGTCAACAGGGACCTCTGCGGCTTTTCTGTATTTACCTTCCGCAATAAGCGACCTGATTTCATCAAGCCGTGAAGCCTGGTTGATGGGCTGCAAAGGCACCCAGTTGGGCAGATAATGCAGCGCATGATTTACCACAACAGTCTCCTGATGAGGATCTCCAAAAACCATGGCCCCCATTGTGCCGTTTCCCGACAAAAGAGCGGATTCCCAGTTGGGTGCCGGCTTCCAGCTCACAAAACCATGCCCCGGCTCTTCAAATGACTGTGCCACAGCAGTTACTCCGGTTATTGCAAACAGGAATCCGAGACAAATATTACTTAAAATTCTTCTGTGCATTGTTCTTAGATTTTCAATCTCATTTCAACTCAATTCTGATTCCGGCCTCGGGCATTCCGGAAGTATTGGCTTTCAACATTACAGAGCCCGGTTTTCGCCCTGCTTTAATAACCGCAAGGCACTTGCCGTTAAAGGCTTTTCGCTGGGTAGCCTGAAAAGAGGCATGACTGGTCTGGTCACCATTATCCGTCGCCACAATGGTGGCTTCGCCATCCAGACTGAACTTTATCAGATTATCTGCATCAGGAACCAAGTTCCCATCCTTATCGGTGACCAAAGCAGAGACAAAAGCCAAATCATTTCCATCAGCATCTATGGATTGACGATCCACACTTAGTGATATAATCGCAGGTTCTCCGGCAGTATGTATCTCTTTTTCAGCAACTACCTGACCCTCAAGTCTGGAGACGGCACGAATTGTTCCGGGCTGATAATCAACTCTCCACATCACATTAAACCGTCCTTCCGGTTTACTTTTTGTTCCCAGTGATTCACCATTCAGAAACAACTCAACCTCATCGGAATAATTGTAATAAGCCCAGACATCAATGGTTTGCCCTTCTTCCCAGTTCCAGTGCGGAAACACATGAAGCACAGTATCCTCCGACCACTCACTCTTATAGAAAAAGTAAGGGTCTTTCGGGAAACCGGCTAAATCGACCATCCCAAAATAGGAACTGCGCGATGGCCATTGATAAGGCGTTGGCTCACCAAGATAATCAAACCCCGTCCAGATAAACATCCCCGACATATAATCATTATTTTTAATCAGATTCCAGGTATCGGTGTGCGTAGATCCCCAGGGCGCACGGCAATTGTCGTAAGCCGAACAAGAATTTCCGGGATTCCCGTCATAAAAAGGAATATCCCAGCGTTTGGGCCAGATGCGCACGCTATCGGAGGGCATGTCGTAATGACCACGGGAATGTAGAGATGAGTTGGTTTCGGTAGCGATAAATGGTTCGCCGGGAAAAGTATTGGGGAAGTCGAGCCAGTCTTCGTGATGGTAATTGAAGCCCACCAAATCCAAAGCGCCCGATTTATTCAATGAATTACCGGGTGACGGTCCGTTGTTACCGGTTGTGATGGGTCTGGTTTTATCAAGTTCGCGCACAATGGAAGCCAGTTCTTTGGTAATCCTGATTCCGGTAGAGTCCCATTGCTCCAATATTTCGTTCCCGATACTCCAAATCATCACACTCGGGTGATTTCTATCGCGGCGAATGTGGTCACGCAAGTCCCGCTCATGCCACTCATCCCAATAAAGCGAGTAGTCGTAATCGCTTTTGGCTTTGGCCCACATATCAAAAGTTTCATTCATGACGATAAGTCCCATCTCATCACATAACTCCAGAAGTTCGGGAGCGGGAGGATTATGTGATGTGCGAATGGCATTGGCCCCCATTTCCTTCATGATTTCCAATTGCCGTTCAATAGCCCGACGATTAACTGCAGCCCCTAAAGCTCCGAGGTCGTGGTGCATGCATACGCCTAATATTTTTGTGGGTTGATCGTTAAGAAAAAAACCCTTTTCGTGGTCGAAATGAAAAAAACGAATCCCAAAATCGGTTTCATACTTGTCTATCAACGTACCATCGGTCTCAATTCTGGAAACGGCGGTGTGCATAGCAGGGTTTTCGAGTGTCCACAATTCCGGTTGAGATACCTCTGTAGAAAGGTCAATGACTTTGGTTTCACCAGCAGCAATGCGAACGTCAGCCGCCCTGGCCGAACCTATCTTCTGCCCATCAGCAGAAAAAATATCGACCAAAAGCTGAAAAGTAGTATCCCCATCAAAATCGTTGCGAATTGAATGCTCAATATGCACCAAAGCCGCATCCTGTGTCACCTCAGGTGTTGTAACAAAAGTGCCCCACTGATCCAGATGAAGAGGATTTACCGAGGTGAGCCAAACATTGCGGTAGATCCCGGAACCGGAATACCACCGGGAGTTAGGCTGAGCGCTGTTGTCCACTTTTACAACAATCACATTCTCTTTTTCACCGAAAAGGAGATAAGGTGTAAGATCGTATCTAAAGGAGATGTATCCATTAGGCCTTTTGCCAAGATAATGTCCGTTGATCCACACTTCACTGTTCATGTAAACCCCGTCGAACTCAATAAAAAACATTTTATTGCTTTGACATTCGGGCAGCGAAAACGTTTTCCGATACCATCCCAGTCCGCCGGGAAGCGCACCTCCTCCAACTCCTGAAGGATTATTTTCATTAAAGGTCCCTTCAATGCTCCAATCATGAGGTAAGTCCAACCTCCGCCAGTTGGAATCATCAAAATCCGCATGGTGATACCCGTTCGAATCCAGACTATCCACAAGAGCAAATTTCCAGTCGCCGGTAAATTTATTTCTTGTGCGAACTTCCTTATCTTCATGTGTACAAGCCGACAAGAACAACCCGGCAACCATAAAAAACAAGACAAAAGACCTCATAGTGATTAGTTGTATGTGTGGAGAAATAAAAAAAGGCCTGATAATCCATATATCATCAGGCCTTTAGTTCAATTCAATCTACTCAAAAACGACCTCGACAGCCTGACCGGAGTAATCCACCAGCTGCCCCCGGGCGACATCAGGATTGAAACCGACAGATTTGTCGGGCGCAACAAATACTACATTAAACTGACGTTCATTCAGCATACCCTCGAATGACCCCTGACGGCTGCCAATGGTAAGTGTTTTATTGTCGTTGTTGTATGTGAAAGGAATGGTAGAAAATTTACCCTCCTCATAATTATAGTTGGTGTTTTCGTCTTCGTAAAGCTCAAACTCACCATCATCACCGGTGTAAACATAAACAGTGATCAGCTCAGGTTTTTTCTCTGTGGTGTACTGGATTTCAGGACCGGCTGTAATAATGGCTCCTGCAGGTGCATACATCGGCATGCGTTCGTAGGGGGCATCCACCTCTTTGGTTTGTCCGCCCTCTACAAATTCTCCGGTATAGAAGTCATACCATCCCTTGTTTTCGGGGAAATAAACCTCACGGCTGCGTGCTTCATATTCATAAACGGGACATGCCATCAGACCTCCGCCAAACATAAACTGATCGTCGATGTTATAAACGTTCTGATCGTCGGTGTAATCCATTACCAGACCACGCATGATGGTATAATTATCGTGGTAAACAGCACCGGTAAGACTGTAAATATATGGCATCAGACGATAGCGAAGCTTGTTGTAATAAAGCATGGATTCATAAGCTTTGTGTCCTTTGGGTGCAATATTCCAAAGCTCTCTGTAGGGATATTGACCATGTACACGGAACAAAGGAGAAAAAGCACCAAACTGGTACCAACGGGTATTCAGCTCACGCCACTCTTTCATATCTTCGCTTCCTTCCTCTGCTCTTTCATATCTTTTCTCCACACAAAATCCACCGATATCCATCGTCCAGTAAGGCATTCCCGAAAGAGAAAAATTGATAGCAGCAGGAATCTGTGCTTTCAGGTCTTCCCAAACAGTTCCGATGTCACCACTCCAGGTAACTGTTCCGAAACGCTGCATTCCGGCAAAACCCGAGCGGGTAAGGATAAACACACGCTCATCATTTTTCTCAGCACGCTGACCTTCGTAAATTCCTTTGGCATTCATCAAAGCAAAAGCATTGAAATATTGAGTGGATGGTCCCAAATGTGTAGGATTCATCAAATCTTTACGATATTCCATGCTGGCATTGGAAAGAATATCTGGTTCGGTAGCATCCAGCCACCACGCATCAAAACCTTTGGTATAAAGTTCTTCTTTTATTTGCTCCCAGAATAGTTCCCGGGCACCGGGTGCATACGCATCATAAAAGGATCCCACATATCCCGGATAAATCCAGTCTTTGATGCTGTCTTCCACGGCCTGACGATACATCCAGCCATTCTTGTCGAACTCTTTGAAATGTTCTGTATTGTGGTAAAACTTGGGCCATACAGAAATCATGATGCGCGCATTGTTTTCATGCACTTCATCCACCATTCCTTTGGCATCGGGGAAACGTTCCTTATCAAACTCATGACTTCCCCATTGATCCACAGGCCAGTATGACCAGTCCTGAACAATATTGTCAAGTGGAATCTCGCGCTCACGGAATTCATGCAACACATCAAGCAATTCATCCTGTGTTTTATAGCGCTCACGGCTCTGCCAGAATCCCATGGCCCATTTGGGCATTACCTGGGCTTTTCCGGTGAGTTCACGATAGCGCGAAATCACATCGTCCATTGAATTTCCGGCCATAAAATAATAGTCAATCTGATCGCCCATTTCACTCCAGAAAGAAATACGCTCCTGTTCTGCAGGATCCACAGGGGTTAAAGCTTTCAGTCCGATATATGACTCTCCCCCATCAGGAATCCAGTCGAGCTTTACATGGTATTTTTTCCCGGCTTCCATATCCACTTCAAACTTAGCTACAGATGGATTCCAGGCAGTACGCCAACGATCGGCCATCAGCTCTCCGTCAATCCAGATTTTGGTATATCCGGCATAGTACATCAGGAACCGGTGAATACCAGTCTCTTCAGGCTGTAATTCCCCCTCCCAGGTAATCCGGGCATTGGTAAAATCAAAACCTTCAGGGAAATTCTCAATGGTGGTCAGATTTTCATAATCAATGGTATTTTCCTGACGAACCGTGAATACATTTCCTGTTTCTTTGTTATCGATGTAAGTGGCAGTAAGGCTTCCCTCTTCTCCTTCGTTGTTGAATAGTTTAAATTGATCTAATTGTCCGTAAGGACGAGGATCTCCCCAACGTGTCAGGGAGTAATTATCCCACAGAATACCGTAATTGCGGGTAGATACAATCACAGGCACCGAAACTTTGGTATTGTATTGAAACAACTCCTCATTTTTGCCTTTGTAATTGTAATCGTGCGCCTGATGCTGCCCCAGTCCATAGAGACCTTCATCGTCATGAGATTCCCACACCTGACGCACTTCGTAACCTTTTACGCCATCCACTTCCATGGACTTAATGGTTTTTCCACCCTTCTCTTTTTCCTGAAGTATCATGTTTCCGTCCGCATCAAAGAACTGAACCTCTCCGGTGGTTTGAGATACTTTAGCAGTAAGCTTTGCAGTGGTAAGGATCAGAATATCTCCATCTTCTGTGACATCAAAATCAACAGTTTTCTCCAATGGCAAAGCAACCAGACTCTCTTCATTACTAAAAGCATCGGCAGCTGTAGCAGACACTTTGATGATTTCTTCACCAAAGGGAGTCAGACGAATAGCCTGAACTGCTTGATCAGACGGATCCTCAGGAAAAACCGTCAAACCGGAATCATCAACCTTCCATCCTCCCTGAGAACATCCAAACCCCAGGATCGCAATAAATCCAAGTAACAAAAACTTCTTCATAATTTCCTATTAATGATCCTTATAAGCATAATTTACTCATAAGATGATTCTAAAAATAAAATGGCAATATTCTAAACTTCAGGTAAAGGGATAATTTCTTAAATTATTGTGGCCTCCATACAAAGATTGCAAATAAGTGTGAAAATTACACACCGTATCTGAACAAAATCTGATATAATTTTTAATCTAAAACGTTTCCCATCTTTACAATCATTAAAAGTCCGGAAGTTTCCCCTGAAAAAGAAAGGAGCAAAAATTGACCACTTAACCCCTGGCTCCCGTCTTCTCACAGCGAGAAACCTCCATGACTTTAAATGAGTTATAAAACGGCAACTACGACATTCAGAAAGGATACTCTCCGGCGTTGGAACCCTCCATCAATGCATCGTACAACAATTGGTCGCCCACTTCTAACTGGTTTCTGTCTATCATCCCGAACCCATGGTTGGTCAGACTTCCTTCATCCCAGTAAAAAGGGACCATTCCGTAATTTTTTGCCTGCTCGGTAACATACCGGTTAAAATAAGCACGTGACTCATAATGAAGCTGTTGCCAATTAGCATTGTCACTTATGGTGCGACGAATAGCGCCAAACTCTCCCAGAATCACCGGAATTCCAATATCCACAAACTGATTTTTCATTTTCTGAAACTGAGTTAACACAAAGTCCTCTTCACAATCCCAGTCGGGGTAACGTCCTTCGGCTCCATCTATGTGATAATTCTCACCCCAGAAGTAATAAAAGTCTCCCCAGGTTTCATCCTGTGTTAAACCACAAAAATTCCATGGAGTATAGTAATGTACCTCGGCCATCAGACGGTCTTTCACATCATCCTGAGGCAAAGTGGTCATCAATGTATGGGTTTTATCAATATCGGTCGAAGGCCCCTGGAAAATAAGCACGCGATAGGCATTGCGACCACCGGTAGCCCTCACTACATCTATAAATGTCTGCTCATAGTTGAGAAGCACTGCCATCTGTTCTGCATCTTCCACATTGGGCTCGTTGGTTCCGGCAAATAACAGATGTTCGTCATAGTCCCGAAAATGAATGGCAATCTGTTTCCAAAGTGCTTCCTGTTTTTGACTCACTTCTTCTTCCTTTTCGGGGGTTATATTTTCTTCAAGCCATCCGCCATCCCAATGGATGTTGAGGATGACATACATATCGTTGGCATAGCAATAATCGACCACTTCCTGCACCCGTGCCAACCACGATTCTTTAATTTTATAGGTTTCCTGATCTTCGATGTAGCTGTTCCAGGCACAGGGAATACGCACTGCATTGAAACCGGCAGCAGCCACAGCATCAATCAGGGCCTGCGTAGTTTTAGGGTTTCCCCAGGCTGTTTCTCCGGATGGTGGTTCCATGGAATTTCCGAGATTCCAGCCCATATTCATTTTTGATGCCAGTTGGATGGCAGTACTCTCCATGCCGGTCATATCGGCAGGAATAGAGGTGTCTATGCCAGACTGAACCACCGTAACGGTATCTTTAATGTCCCCCATTAAGAAAATAACCAGACCTGTACGTTGAAAAATTGAAGGATTGGGTGCCACAGAAAACTCTTCAGAAGCCTCTGAAAGTGATTTATTCTGCGAGATCCAGTCAGACTGAATGCTCAATTCATAATTATTGGTAACCTGCAGATTTACGGAAAAATTACCTCCCGATGCCTCAATCTCAAACCGATCTTCCTCAATAATCATTAGCTCACTTCCGGCTTGCGTGACCACAACCTCCTGTGTCAGTCCGTCAGCAGAAATGGTTATTACAGCCGTTCTTTCAGCGGCATCAGGATTTTTCTGAACCGTCACGGCAACAGAAATTTCCCCATCGGCGGCGGATCCGAAAAGCATATCAACATTTAACCAAACAGCTCTTTCTGAGATAACCCAGTCACGGTTGGACTGAATATTCAGAAATTTAGATCCACTATTGGCAGGAAAAGAGAGTTCATCAACATTTACCGACAATGAAGCCTCTTCAAAGGAATCGTCATCGGAGCAAGATGAGCACTGGAGGCTCAGCAATGCCAGAAAAAAGAAAAATACCAGTTTCTTCATAAAAAACAGATCAGTAGATTTGGGAGCTTCGTTATTTAACTATCCAGCTCCATGAGTAATTAAGCTGCACTCACAACTTTGTCGTCTGAACAAATTAATGCAAGCCCCGGCTCAATTACCGGGACTTGCCTCTAATTGGCTATAAATAGAGTTTATTTTAAATCTCCTTTGTTAATAGACCAACACCTCATCAATGGTAGCTGCTACGGCAGTCATATCAGCAATATCCTCTCCCATGCCGACTATATCAATCACGAACACCATCACGCCTTCCGACAAGGTTCCGGGAGCAAATGTAGCAGTGTAGGTTCCATCTCCGTTTACCGTGATGACCTCTCCGTTAGCCTGGGGATTCCAGTCTCCATCTGCATAAAGAATCGAGGCATCATAAGATCCTTCAGCTCCTTCAGTCAATGTAACCCCACTAAGAGTAAATGTAACTTCCAGGCTGTTGAATGAAGCCAGTTCGCTGGTTGAGAATGGAGGATCTTCTTTAGTGCTACCATACTCGTTAAAAAGCTCCAACCGGAGGTTCCCTTTTTCTTCAATATCACCATAAGCAAGTTTGGTATTATCGAATGCCAGCACTGTTGGCTGAGGTTCTGCATCATCGCTTTCAGGAGCCCCTCCAGCTGAAGGAACCAGATGGTAAGCAACATATTCGGGCTTTTCGGGATCTTTTGCACCAACCCACATGCCTGTTACTTTACCGGCAGCATCTTTTTCAATGGACATAATCCGCAATTGATTGTCAGCAGTTAACCCAAAACTGGCCCATCCAATCACTGAAAATGAAGGAGCGATTCCGTCGAATGTATAAATTCCTTTTTCATCCAATGTATAAGTACCTGTCTCAGTAGTTCCGTCAGGAGCAACATACTCAACGGTATTGTCATCTGAGTTCAGTGTAAGTGAAAACCCTTCATAAACACTGGGATCAGGAGTTCCTAACCAGTCGGGGTAATCCTCCGGAGCATTCCACCCATTCATTCTTGTTCCATCGAGATTACACCAGTCAATAGGATTCTGATCAGACAATGTCCAGGAGATAGAAGTAGAAACTACCTGCGAAATATCCTCCTGCCATCCGGCGGGAAGTTCAGGCTCAGGATCCGGAAGATCTTCAGGAACCCAGTTATCATAGTATTCTTTAGAAACATAGTTGTAAACAAGCAAGGCAGGACCTTCTCCCGACAATGCCTCGTCACGAATAACACCAAGCTGCATAGCATCCTCAGTAAGAGACATTACCCGGATATCTCCCCAGTTTATTACCTGTCCATCACGTCCTTCATCATGCAAAGGAGCGGCATCAGTCATGGAAAGCGTTTTGGCATCAGCATCCAGGAAATAAGTACCATTGTCCACTCTTCCGAGTACTTCATGATTTACCGTAACAGTTGCATTTCCTTTAAGACTGAAAGTCATTGTTCCGTAATCCGCTGCAGGCATTATCCACTGGTTTCCTTCCCAGTCTGCCTGCCAGTTCCAGGTATCTCCTTCAATGGTTTGTCCTTCTGTTACAGTAGCCCAGCTGTCGTCGGTACCATAAAAATAGAGAGGCCCGACAAAATAGCGACTTTGACCATCAGCATTCAGATCCAGCAGCCACGTTTTTTCTTCACCAACACCACCGGTCAGTTTTGTCCATAATGGATCATTGACATAATTCAGATTGGTGGTTGTAAGTTCCAATGTAAAGGTATCGGCCTGGATCACTCCACCAGGGGTTACCACACCATAAACAAAGTCGTAGTTTCCCTCAAACGGAATACGAACAGTATCATTCACCCTGGTACTTCTTCCCATTGGTGTTGTCCAGAAAGGAGCGTATCCATCGTTTCTGGCCATCAGGATCACCATATTAGGATCTTCTGCATCCTGAACAATGCTGTATTTCAAATCTTCCTTTGAGAGCATTTGTCCCAGTTCATATTCCTCGGGCTGACAGGCCGAAAATAACAGCGTCATTACAGCCAGCACCGAAAAGCATATATTGAAAAATTTAGTCTTCATAATCTAATAGTTTTTTGTAATTACCATCCTGCATTTTGCTCCAGCAGGTAATTCGACAGTGTTATCTGAGTTTGAGGAATCTGGAACAAACCTTTTTTCTCCACAAAGTTGGAAGCCTGAATTACCACCTGATCCTGATTACCACCACTCAATACATCCACACCATTCTCTTCAGCAATTTCAGAAGCGGCCTTATCGATTCCCTGACGCAGCAAATCCCAATAACGAATTCCCTCAAAAGCAAACTCAAGTTCTCTCTCTTCCAGAATGTTTTCGGGTGTAGCAGAAATTTCATTAAACCCTGCGCCCACTTCTCCATCCACAGTATAAGCTCTTCTCCTCACGCGGTTGAGGTATTCTGCAGCATTGGCACTACCCAGTTCGGCAGCCATCAGTAATACATCAGCATAACGAACAATTACCCAATCCTGATACTGAGAAATCTGAAAATCACCTTCGCCCAGACCGGCTACCTCGTCAACAAGTGTCCACTCACCTGATGCTTCATCCTTTTGCCACTTACTCATGGGAGTATATTTCTTCACAGAGAAACCGGTATATTCACGCTGATCATCCAGGGTTTCGAAGTCGCCTTCGATGCCTTCACCAACCAGGTCAATCATTGAAGCAGCGCGACGGGTATCTCCGTCTCCAAAAGCCTGAGCAAATTCAGGATGGACAGTACAAGCACCCCAGCCACGACCGTAAGGAAAACTACTAAAGTTTCGCATTCCCATCATTACAAGCCAACGGTTTCCATCCATATTGCCATTGTAATCCTGGGTATAATTAAATTTCTTGGCCAGCACTACTTCCTGATTTCCACGGCCGGCGTAAGATGACTTCATTATTTTATTATCGCCATCCTCTTCCAGCGTCATACTGGCAGCAGGCCACAGATTCTTAAATTCCCCTACGAGGCCGTACTCTTCACTGGAAATAATATCTTCAAGACCTGACAATGCCTCCTGAGCACTCACCATCCCTACCAGATCACTCTTCTCGTAATATCCGGTATAGTAAAGGTAAACACGTGCCAACAGGGCTTTTGCAGCATATTGAGTAATTCTTCCATCATTCTCATTAGCGTTGCTTTTTGGATAAGCATCAGCCGGAATATTCTCAGCGCCAAACATCAGATCCTCAGCAATTAATTTATAGACCTCATCGGGATGAACCTGTGGAAGATTTTCATCTGAAGGTTCGGTAAGCAAAGGAATATTGCCAAACAAACGAACCATATCGAAATAGAGGATCGCACGCAAAACGCGGGTTTCTCCCTCTACGCGAACCTTATTTGCCAACTGCGCTTCTTCTGTATCTCCATTCCATGCTACGTTGTCAAGTTCCTGAAGCAACTTGTTGCAACGGAAAATCCCCCGGTAATAAGATTCCCATAAATTGTTGCCCAAATCGGAATAAGAAGGAGCCTGGGAGAGATCAAAACGATCAATGGCCTGATAATTTCTGTCATCCCCCACGCCTGTTGCACCAAAACACTGGTCAGACATCACTTCAGACAAAAGGTAAAAAGAGACATCGGCATCGGAGGAGGTACGTTGCCACCCGTCGTAGCAACCAATCAGTGCCAGTTCAGCATCAGCCTGAGTGGAATAAAAATTCTCGTCAAAGAGGGATGTTTCCGGTTCCACATCCAGAAAACTGTCGGAGCAGGAAGAAAGTCCCAGTCCTACAACCCCCAGTGCTGCTATTATATATATCTTAAAAGACTTCATAAACTAATGTTTTTAAATATTAGAATTTAACATTTACACCCAACAGAAATACTCTCGGACGGGGATAATATCCCAGATCTACTCCGGAAACCCAATCGCTGGTACCATACCCGACTTCGGGATCCATTCCGTCGTATTTGGTAAATGTAAAGGCATTCTGAACCTGGCCATAAAAACGAAGCTGACCCAGGTATTCCCAGTTAATCAATTCACTAAAGTCATAACCCAGTGATATATTGCTGATGCGAAGGAAATCTCCGTCCTGCAAATACAAGTCAGAGAATGACCAGTTCACGTTATTATCAGTTACCCGGGGCATCTTGTTGGAGGTACCCTCCCCGGTCCATCGGGCCAGAATGGCACTGGTGTAATTGGCCTTTTTGTTGGCATGATTGCGGTAGGACTGAACAATCTTATTTCCGGCCACTCCACTGGCGGTCACGTTAAAATCAAAGTTCTTGTACATCAGATTAACATTAAAACCAAAAGTAAAGTCAGGCATTCCGTTGCCCAGATCTACCTTGTCATCTTCATTGATTTTACCATCCTTGTTCTGATCCACATATTTCACATCTCCGGGCTTCACATTGGGCTGAAAAATACCGTTTCCTGCATCTCGCCAGGATTGTATCTCCGCTTCATTCTGAAAAATACCTGTAGTTTCGAAACCCCAGAAATATCCGATGGCATGACCGTTTTGAGCACGGTAGAATTCACCGGAGTTATCATAAAGCATATTGCTCTCTCCGTGAATGATTCCATCTTCTGTGGGAATGGCACCCACCTCATTTTTATTGTAAGCCCCGTTGGCCGACAAAGAATACCTCAAGTCACCAATCTGGTCATTCCAGTTCAGTGCCAGTTCAATACCGGTATTTTTCACATCACCACCATTGATAAAAGGAGCACCGGTCCCGGCAGTTCCCAGGATGGGTGCTTCCACCAGCCAGTCTTTGGTAGTTTTGATGTAGTAATCGATGTTGGCCCCCAAACGAGAGTGCAGAAAACGGGCATCAATACCCACATTGATTTGTTCGGAAGTTTCCCACTTTACGCCTGCATTGGCCAAACGACCGGGATATGCACCCTTCACATTGGATCCCAGCTGAGTTCCGAAAAGGTAATATCCTGCAGGGTAGTCTCCGTCATAATTGGTAATAATCATCGGGGATGCATACTGGAAGTTTTCGATATTCTGATTACCTACCTGGCCCCAACTGGCTCTTAATTTCAGATAATTCATCCAGTTTCCGGCATCTTCCAGAAAAGACTCCTCAGACATTACCCAACCTGCCGAAACAGAAGGAAAATATCCCCAGCGATTGCTTTCCTGAAACTTCGAAGAACCATCCGCACGGAAAGTTGCATTCAGCATATACTTCTCCTTGAAGTTGTAGCCAAAACGGGCAAAATAGGAAACGCGACGTGCCTTCACTTCAGGACCACCTTCCACATTCCGCTTTTCGGTAACTCCGGTAATATTTCCATCCTCATCTTCCACCAGGGTTGCCTGGCCGGTAGTGTTGTCCAGATAGGCATAGTCCCAACTGTCAAATTGCTCAAGCAAATCCCAGTTAGATCCCTGAACACGCATTCCCTGGTATTGAATAGATTCCATACCGCCCAGTACCTCGAAACGATGGTCCCCAACTTCGAAATTATAGGATGCAGTGTTGGTCCATGTCAGTGTATGTCCCTTCGACATATTTTGCTGAACAGTAGTGTGATCTTCATTGTAAGAATAAACAGAAAATCTGTAAAGAGGTGTATAGCTGCGGTATTCTCCGGCATAGTAATTAATACCAAAAACCGTTTTAAGGGTAAGGTTTTCGATGGGTTCCAACTCAGCATAAACATCGGCCAGCAAGCGCTGATCATCATTCTCATTATTGCTGTTGGTCATCATGTGCCCATAAGGGTTCCCGTCGCCATCATACCACTGTGAAGAGGAGGTATCGTTATACGGAGAATCGTACTTATTATTATCGCTAAACACAGGTGCAAGCGGAGAAGTTCCAAAAGCTCCACGAAGTGTATTACTATACTGATTACCTACCTGAACTCCGTTTTTCATAATATAGCTGAAATTTAGGTGTTGCCCGACTTTCAGAATATCATTATACAGTTTGTGCTCTGTATTTAATCGAAATCCGTAACGCTCATAATTGGAAACATCTGATCCTCCTACAACACCTTCCTGTCCGGTATAATTCAATGACATAGAATAAATGGAGGATTCAGAACCACCACTAAGTCCTATATTGTAATTCTGTGTAACAGCATCGTCAACAAACATTTGTTCTACCCAGTCGGTATCAGCTGTACCATCAAAGATAGAAGGATTGTACAAAGCAGCTCCTGAGTTGGCTGCCTGCTCCTGCATAATATTAATGTATTCATTGCGATTCAGCATATCGGTATATCTGGCTACCTGCTGAATACCATAATAGGTATCAAACGTCACCTGGGCTTTGCCTGCTTTTCCGGTCTTGGTCGTAACCAGCACCACCCCATTGGCAGCCTGCGATCCGTAAATTGCAGCAGAAGCGGCATCTTTCAATACATCAATACTCTCAATATCGGAAGGAGCAATGGTCGAAATATCACCTTCAATTCCATCGATAATGTAAAGAGGCCCGGCATTGCCAATAGTTCCGAGTCCGCGAATGGTAACCTTCATATCGGCTCCCGGTTGACCCGATGTGGAAGAGATATTCACCCCGGGTGTGCGTCCCTGAAGGGCCTGCAACGGAGAGGTATTGTTCATTCGCTCAATGTCTTCCCCTTTCACTTGCAACGTAGCTCCGGTCACCAGTTTTTTCTTCTGAACTCCGTAACCAACCACTACTACTTCATCAAGATCGGTGATATTTTCTGTGAGGACCACATTAATGACAGAACGTCCCTCAACAGGAACTTCCTGACTCTCAAAACCAATAAACGAAAACACCAGGGTGGCATCGTCGCTTACTTCTATTGAGTAGTTACCATCCACCTGGGTAATGGTACCATTCATCGTACCCTTTTCGAGGATAGAGACCCCCGGAATGGGCTCATTTGACGAGTCAGTAACCACACCGGTCACTGTTTGCTGGGCCATCATCAGCCCAATCCCCGCCATAAAAAAGAACATAAAAAGAAAACTCTTTTTTAACATAGCTTTGGATTTAAATCTTTAACCTGGACTATTCACAAATTATCTATTGCGATGTTCAACTACCTGCTAAATAAAGGCGTCCTCAATAAAATTGAATTGAAAATAATTCATTTTTCCCTTCATCAATTTTCTTTGCGGGTGCCCGTATTTATTGGCATTTGAACATCTCATAACGAAAACTTATGAATAGACCAGGTTAAATAATGAAACACTCCTTCTTTTGAGTAAACCAAAAGTTCACTGTCCAATACAACTTTTAACTGCATTCGACTTTTCAAAGGTATTTTAACACTATTTAAGATTTAAGTCCTTTTGTATAAATGATGGGGGGAATTGGTATTGATGAAGGGGCAATATGTATTTCAGATGGTGGTAAAATGTATTTTCAAGAGTATCCACCCCAGCAATGACATCTTTCCTGGCATGATCCAGACGCCTACCTTTGTCAAAAAAAATCATGCAACACAGAAAATCTTTAAACCAGAG
>NZ_PVTS01000017.1 GCF_003003035.1 Marinilabilia salmonicolor
GGGGTCAACATCCGCCGGAATGGCAGTTGTCTTTCATCGTAATTTAAGGTGAAATCTCTCCGGTTTTAGGGGGTCAGCTTGCTCCGGATTATCCATATTTGGACAGGTTCTCATGATGAATATGAAACCACCTTCAAAAACAACAAACAAACCATTGAGAAATGGTTAAGAAAACAACAATTGATTTAATAATGGACAAATTAGCCATAAATAACATCTTGAAAATCCAGTCTCTTTCGGGTGAGTTGGAATTTGAAAGAGCATCATCTTTGTATCTTAAAACAAGAAAACAATCCAAAGAAGATGCCTCCCTGAGTGAAGTACGAGACCATCTGAAAAAATTAATAAAGAAATACGAACAAGAGCACTGGAGTGATGAAGATCAAATAAGTGACGAACAAATAAAAGAAAGTGATTTTGCTGAAGCTTTTGTAAGGAACGAAAATGAGTTTCTTCAAAAAAGGAAGGAGTTAATCAGGAAAAAATTAAAAACCTATAATCTCAATCAAAATGACCTGGCCAGAATCCTTGGTCATCAGAAAGGTTATATGTCAGAGCTAATTAATGGTTTAAGACCCTTTTCAAAAGACGACATCATTGTTATACACCGTTTACTTAAAATAAATTTGGAAGATTTATTTCCACCATTTATACCGCAAGAACGGGCAATACATATAAAAAGCATTTTGGAAAAACTATCTGCCAGCGGGGTCAAGCTCAGGAAGCAGGACTTGAATCTTGAAACCACTTAATATCCTTAATTCATTTATCTGAACACTTATTCCCTTATTTGTAATCAGGAGTTCATTCCCCGTACTTCTTGGAATAACTAAAGATTCTTCTCAAGCTACAATTTGACACCTCTACTGCCTATTAACCTAATGATCTAAACCCCTAAACTCTACTAGCCTATTGACCTATTAACCTAATGATCTAAACCCCTAAACTCTACTAGCCTACTAGCCTACTAGCCTACTAGCCTACTAGCCTAATCCCCTAATCCCCTAATCCCCTAAATTCTATTCACTAATATCATGAACATCCTCTTTTTGTATACCGAACTCGCCTCCTACTTCCTTGCAGGCGTAAAAGAATTGACGAAAAATGGCCATTCAGTGCACATCGTGCGCTGGCCGGTAAATAAAGAAGCACCGTTTCAGTTTGATTTTCCGGAGGGGGCTACTGTTTATGAGCGGAATCATTACAATAAGGAGGAATTGGTAGAACTTGCCAAAAGCATTCAGCCCGATGTGATTATTTCCAGCGGATGGGTGGACAAAGGATATCTCTCGGTTTGCCGTTATTTCAAGGGACGCATCCCCACTGTGATGAGCATGGACAACCAATGGCACGGCACTTTAAGGCAGCAGCTAATGCGACTGGCTGCGCCATGGCTATTGCACCCCGCTTATTCTCATGCCTGGGTACCGGGAGCTCCTCAAAAGAAATATGCACGAAAACTTGGATTCAAAAAACAGCATATACATGAGGGTTTCTATAGTGCTGATGTAAAACTATTCTCCTCATCAGCAACCGACAGAACAGAGGCAACCTCCTATCCACGCAAGCTGGTTTATGTGGGCCGGTATGTGCGACAAAAAGGTTTAGACCTCCTCTTCCCTGCCTTTATGGAACTGCAGGCAGAATCACCCAACGAGTGGGAGCTTTGGTGTGCCGGAACAGGGGAGCTTTTTGAACAGCGACCGCAGCATCCCAAAATCAAACATCTCGGCTTTCTGCAACCCAATGAACTGAAACAAACCCTTAAAGAAACCGGAGTATTTGTCCTTCCCAGCCGCTTCGAGCCCTGGGGAGTGGTGGTTCATGAAATGGCAGCAGCCGGTTTCCCGATGATTTGTTCCACCGCCATTGGTGGGGCCACCCGCTTTCTGGAAGAAGGCAAAAATGGTTTTCTATTTGAAAATGAAGACAAAGAAAGCCTGAAAAATGCTTTGAGGCAAATTATGAGTCTCAGTGATAAAGAGCTGAGAGCTATGGCTGGTCACAGTCACCAACTGGGGATTAGTTATGATCCGGAAATGTGGGCGGGCAAAGTAATTAGGCGAGTAGGGGATTAGGCGAGTAGAGATTAGGCGAGTAGAGATTAGGGGTATAGGAGATTAGGGCAATAGAGATACGAGAAGATTCCTCATTCAATGAACTTGAATGAGGAAAATCTCTGTAAAATAAACTAAGATTACCTTATTTATTTTAGTTTATTGAACTAAGGAAAAAACGATACTAGTGTTTCTGCTATACAGGTATCACTGTCACAGCAACAAGATAATAACGGAGCAAGGAAAATATATGCTAGTAGGAGTTAGGCTAGTAGGCCAGTAGGACGATAGAGATTTAGTCCATTTCTACTTGCCTAATTTACTACTATCCTAATCCCCTGCTAGCCTTGACTACTTGCCTACTTGCCTAATTTTCTACTTGCCTAATCCCCTACTAGCCTACTAGCCTATAACCTCTCTACAGTTTTTTTCGCTTTTGAGTGATTAGAGCAGATATCATCTTTGTTATTTCCAAGGCAAGTCCTTCCAGTTCTTCAAGTTTATCCTTTGAAATAAGCTTCTTATAAAACAACAGATTCAGCAAGGTAATTGATTCATACAATGAGCCCCTGGAGAAATACAAATAGTTAATATTATCCTTAATACTAAAACGTCCTTCACCTTCAGAGATATTTTGCGGCACAGATGCAGCCGCAGCTTCCAGTTGTTCCATAAGTCGGTAATGTCCTTTAATGGACTCAGTAATATCAAGACACCTTTCAGCAAATGTCATCCCTTTTTGCCAAACCAATAATTTCTTAAAACTAAAATTCTCCATGGGTTAAAAGTTAAATTTATGCACGTATTGAAAATATTCTAAAATCCTAATCAACTTGCCTACTCTCTACTCGCCTACTCGCCTACTCGCCTACTCGCCTAATCCCCTAATCCCCTACTCGCCTACTCGCCTAACCCCCTAATCCACTCCTCCAACACCACCAACGGCCACACCCTCGAAAACGTCACAGACGCATCTCCCTTCAGGAACCGGCTCCAAATATCCAGCACACCCTTTTCATTAAACAGTTCACGTTGCGCAAGGGAGCAGATGCGGTCATCTGCATAGCTGTGCATCTCCCCTTTCAGCCAGTCGCGCCACGGAAAGACAAACCCCATTTTAGGACGGTTGACGATGTAATCGGGCAGCAGGTCAGGCATACTATCTACCAGCAATTTTTTAGGAGAAACGGGTCGTTTTATTTCATCCGGCAGCGATAATACATATTCCGCCAGTTCATGATCCAGAAAAGGGACTCTCACTTCCAAGGCGTGAGCCATACTCATCTGGTCGCTGTCACGAAGCAGCACATTCTGCATATAGGTAGTCATCTCGGCCACTGAAACCCTTGATAACACATTATCGGCCTCCACACTCATATTCTGTTGCTTCAGCCACTCCACAGGATTGTGCAATGGCAGTTTTTCAAGGTTCAGCATTCCCATTAACTGGGGATCCATCAGGGCTTGCCGCGATGTGGCAAAAGCCTCTTCAAAGCTGTAATTATTCATTTCAAGCAGCTGCTTCACTTTCAGGGAAGCAATCCCCGGTTTGAGGGCTGCAAAACTCTGTGCTGCCAGTCTTCGCAATGAATAAGGTAATTTCCACAACCATTTCTTTTTCTCCAGTGCCATCATACGGTTAAAGATGGCATATCCTCCAAATACCTCGTCTCCTCCAAGTCCCGACAACGCCATGGTGATACCCGCTTCCTTCGTCATCTTTGACACCACCCATGTATTGGGGCCGTCACCACTGGGATGATCCATTGCTGACAGGGCATCGGGAAGGAAATGCAGAAAATCGTCCGGCTTCAAATGAATCTCATGATGGTTGGTGTTATGCATCTTTGCAATATATCTTGCATAAGGTGCTTCAGAAAACTCATCCTCCCAAAAGGTGATATTAAAGGTATCAATCCTGTTATTGGACACCTTCGTCATGGCTCCCACTACTGCACTGGAATCAATTCCCCCTGAAAGAAACGCGCCGAAAGGCACATCGGCCACCAGGCGCCGCTCCACCGATTCCATAAATAACCGGCGAACCTGTTTTTTTACCTCCTCGTAACTGTCTGAACTTTTCTTTTGAGCCTTTTCAAACGGATTCCAATAAGTGTCTTCCGTAATTTGATTATCCCGTAAATGGTAGCATAATACAGTGCCGGGATTTAGCATTTTCACTTCATCCAGAATGGTATCGGGAGTCTGCACCGTCTGATACCGCAGGAAATCCACCACCGAATCACGTTTCAGCTTTTTGGAAACCAGCCCCGAGGCCAACAGAGCCCGTACCTCTGACGAAAAGCAGAAACCTCTTTCGTTATGGCTCCAGTAAACCGGTTTAATTCCCATCCGGTCACGCACCAACGAAAGCGTCTGCTCCTTCTTATCCCATACGGCAATGGCAAACATTCCGTTGAACAACTCCACACATTTCCGCCCCATTTTGCTCCAGGCAGCCAAAACCACCTCACTATCGGTATGCGATTGATATGGATAATCAAACCGACTTCTTAACTCCCGGAAATTATATACCTCCCCGTTAAAAACCATCACATACCTGCCACATGCCGACTCCATGGGCTGATGCCCGGCATCCGACAGGTCAATAATGGATAAACGCCGATGTCCCAAAGCAACCTCATCATCCTGCCAGACACCCTCATCATCAGGCCCCCGGTGCGACAGCCGTCTGTTCATGGCTTTTATCCCGGATTCTTTATCCTTTATTGTTTTTGAAACTATTCCGTTTATTCCACACATATTGTTATAGTATTGAACTGATGAGCTGATGAATTAGTGAGCTCCAAATCTAGATAAAGTTCCGTAGGAACGACAAATCTTGTTCACCCGGAATTCATTCCGGGGTTTGTTCAATTTCATGTTCCTTCATCTTGTTACAGATTCTTCGCAAGCTCAGAATGACAATTCTTTTCGCTAATTTTTCGACTCACCTAGTAACTATTCCAACGGCTAAGATAAAAAAGATTCTCCAAAGACATATTGATGCTCTATACACATCTGTCAATGCTCGAAATAGAAAGATAAATAAATTTGCACTTTCAAAATCAACCCCTTATCTTTGTATTTACAGTTAAGAGGTCTGACCTATTGGACCGTGAGCACATGGTTGCTCCTTAACTGCTTTTTTATTTATAACCCTCACCCCATGCATTTATTATATTGTGATGAATCCGGAACAACCGCTGACCCCAACCAAAAACATTTTGTATTAGCAGGTGTTAGCATGTTTGAAAGACAAAGTTACTGGCTTTCCTCCAGACTTGACACCATTGCAGAACGATTTAACCCCGGTGATCCAAACTCACTGGAACTTCATGGAAATGCTATGCTGGCAGGTCGCAACTTCTGGCGTAGGTTCCCTTTAAAACAAAGAAGTGAAGCAATCAAAGAAGCTTTATCCGCCTTCAACGAATCTCATATATCAAATAAATTATTTGCCTGTATTATCAGAAAAGAGGCGGTATCTCCCAATAATCCGGTTCAATTTGCATTTGAACAACTGTGCAGTAGATTTGATCATTATTTAATGCGCTTGCATAAAAATGGAGACACACAACGAGGCATTATTATTTTCGACAAATCCACTTATGAAAAAACCATTCAAAATCTAGCAACCGATTTCAGAACTATTGGGCACACGTGGGGAGTTGTAAGAAACCTTGCTGAAGTTCCTCTTTTCCTCGATTCAAAAGCATCAAGACTAATTCAACTTGCAGACTTGGTGGCTTATTCCATTTTTCGAAAATATGAAAAAAATGATGATCAATACTTTGACATTATTTCCAATAGGATTGATTCCGAAGGTGGTGTTATTCATGGACTTTTTGAATCCTTATGATACCAAATTCCACTTTTCCTTAGGCAAGCATCTCATTAAGCTCTTCAAACTCCCTGCAAGCCCACTGGCATCTTTTCTGGATGGAGACTCTTTGCAAGCTGCCATTGACAATTCTATTCCCTCACAGTTCCGTAGGAACGACAAATCTTGTTCCCCCTGAATTCATTCCGGGGTTTGTTCAATTTAATGTTTCTTCATCAAGTTACAGATTCTTCGCAAGCTCAGAATGACAATTCTACTCGCTTATTTTTCTACTCCCCCAACAACCTAACATACGACTCCAAATTCCCTCCATCACTACAAAACATTTCCGCCTTTTTCCCGGCAGCATCACACATCTTCCGCCATTTATCCTCGTCCAGTTCTACCATCTTCCCAATTTTATCTGCAAATAACGATTCTTCCAAGGGAAGATCGTAGCCACAATTTTCTTTCTCCAATTCCCTCCATGGTGTTTGATCACTAATCAGCACAGGTCTGCCGGCCGTAAAACTTTCCAGGATCACATGCCCAAAGTTCTCACCTCTCGAGGGAAGAAACAACAAATGATAATCTCCAATGACCTCAGCAACCTTATCGCTCTCCACCAAACCACGGTATTCAACATGAATATTGGCCGGAAGGGCATCAATAACCATTTTGCAATCGCGCCAGTAAGTTTCATTGTAAATCTGTCCGTAAAGGTCAAACACAATCTCACCGCCTCCGGTATATTTCTTTAATGCCTCCAGCGCAAACAAAGTATTCTTTTCCGGAGCAATGCGTGCCATGGATACCAGGCGCAATATTCCTTTCTCCTTGCTTATCTCCTTTGGTTCCGGTAATACCTTGCGGGGCAGATTAGGAGCCACAGCTACAGACACATCCCCAAAGACAGCTCGTGTATCCTTCTTTTCCTGCTCGTTGGTAGCATGAAAAACCACGCTTTTGTACAAACCCAATACCTTAGCCATTTTAAGAAAAACCCTCTTTTTGGTGCTTTTCACATTGATAGCGCTGCGGGCCAGCATACCTCTCACCCCCACAATTACTTTGTGTCGCTTAAGAAAAAACAACGGAAGAATAGAAAACCACCAGGAATAGATACCATTCACATAAGCCACATCGAAATTGGTCTCTGCAATCAGCCGCTTCATATTTTTGAAAGAAAGTCCCTCTTTCGAAAAGTAATATACTTCAGAATCAAAAGGCCCCTCCCCCCAACTGTCTGCCGGTAGTTCATAGGGTTTTGTCTCCATGTAATCCGTATTCCGGGTCACCACTAAAAAGCGATACTCCTCACTGAGCTGTTCCATCATATTAGCCATGGAACGCACGGGGCCTCCGGCCTTGTAACCCGGCAAGAACCAATCGATAAAAATCAGTATCCTTTTCTTTTCCTTACTCATAGCAGAGCAAAGGTAAGAAATTAGTGAATAGTTTGTAGGCAGTAGCCAGTAGTGGGAGCAAAACTAATAATTCAACCACTCCGTGATGCTCTGTTTAATCTCTCTGTAAAAAGGCAGAAGAGAGAAGGCAGAAGAAAAAAGAGTCAAGGCTAAGAGCGTGACTTGTCATTCTGAGTGCCTACCCAAAAAAAGTTTGGGGAATAATGTGTAAATGACAGAATTGGCTCGTCCCTGAAAGGGGCAAATTTGAGTAACCCCGGATGCAGTCCGGGGTAAAGCAACCCACCACACAAGCTCCCTGAAAGGGGCCAACAGAAACAAACAAATCCTCATCCGCAAACATACGACACCTTCAGCGTCGGTTTCTTTATTATCACATCTTCTATAAACATGCGAGCCCTTCAGGCTCCGGTTAATGGATCATCAAAAATGGGTCACATCGGAAAAAATTGAGGCTGAGATTAAGGTTGAGGTCAAGAGAGTGTAAATAAAAACACCTTCTAATTGATCATTGATAATTGATAATTAAAAATGTGTCACCCCTGCCGGGGCTTTTCTAAATATTGTAATACCCATTGTTACTGTCGCCCTGCCGGGGCTGGGCCATCATAAAAGCAGGATTCAAACAACAATTACCTACACCTATGAATTGAATAGCAAAAAAGGCTTGCAAATCCCAGGTGTTCAAAACGGTCGGATTGCAAATCCGTCCGGACGGGGAATACATAGCAAAACAAAAAGAACAAAGACTTTTATCTATAAGTAAAACTTCCCTATATTTGCGTAAACATTTTACCTATGCAACAAGAAATAGAAATAATAGACCGGGATCTTTATCTTGAAAAGATCACCCCGTACATCAATCAGAATCTGATAAAAATCTTTGTTGGCCAGCGAAGAGTTGGTAAGTCATATATTCTAAAGTCCACCATCAGAAAAATTACAAATCAATATGAAGATGCCAATATCATATACATTGACAAAGAACAGTACGATTTTGACAGGATTACCAATTATCATGAGCTCAACACCTATGTTGAAAATAAAATAGATTCGAACAAAAAGAACTTTCTATTTATAGATGAAATACAGGAGATAGAAGACTTCCAAAGATCCATCAGGCATTTTCACAATAAAAATACTGTCGATATTTACATTACCGGAAGCAATGCCCAAATGCTTTCGGGAGAACTGGCGACCTCCCTGAGCGGCAGATACATGAAAATAAAAGTAAACAACTTATCATACACCGAATTTCTTGAATTCCACCAGCTTGCAGACAATGACGAAAGCCTATATAATTATTTAAAATGGGGAGGATTGCCTTACTTAAAAAACCTGATTAAAAATGATTTGGTGATTTTTGAATATTTAAACAATATTGTATCAACGGTATTGTATAAGGATATCATCAGCAGATACAATATCAGGAATACAGATTTTTTTCATCAGCTCATTTTATATACAGCTGCCAATACCGGAAATTTAATAACCTCAAAAAAAATAAGTGATTACCTGAAATCTCAACGGGTTGATATTTCACCCAGGGTAATTCTCAATTATTTGCATTATCTGACCAATGCATTTATGCTTTACAAAATAAGCAGAGAAGATGTCCAATCGAAAAAGATCTTTGAAATAAATCATAAATATTATTTTGAAGATTGGGGAATGAGAAATGCACTCCTGGGACTAAACAACTATTCAGCACCCGATATACTTGAAAATGTAGTTTTCTCGCATCTGAAAAATAATGGATATACAGTTAGTGTCGGGGTATTGAAAAACCTTGAGATAGATTTTATTGCCCGAAGAAATAATGAAACCCTTTATATTCAGGTTGCTTACCTCATCATTGATGAAAAAACCAGAAACAGAGAATTTGGAAATTTATTGCAAATAAAGGATAATTACCCCAAATATGTAATATCACTTGACCCGGTTCAAATAGGACAATACGAGGGGGTCAAGCATCTGCATTTAAGAGAATTTTTAAAAAGAACCTTGTTTGAATAGTGCCAAAGAATTGGAGATTAAAAAACAATTAAACCTTTTTCTATTGTATCAAGAAGTTTCCCAGTCCCTGAAAGGGGCAAATTTGAGTAACCCCGGATGCAGTCCGGGGTAAGGCTGAACGATTGGAATCAGGTCCCCGAATGGGGGCCAACAAGAATAGACAAATTCTCATCCCAAACATACGACACCTTCAGCGTCGTTTTCTCTGGTGGCCAAACTTCTATAAACATGCGAGCCCTTCAGGCTCAGGTTTATTAATCATTTAAAAAGGGTCACATCGAAAAAAATTGAGGCAGAGATTAAGGTTGAGGTCAAGAGAGTGTAAATAAAAACACCTTCTAATTGATCATTGATAATTGGTAATTGATAATTAAAAAACTGTCGCCCCGCCGGGGCTGGTCCATTAAAAAAAACAGGATTCAAAAAACAATTGTCTCCACCTATGAATTGAACAGCAAAAAAGGATTGCAAATCCCAGGTGTTCAAAACGGTCGAGGTATTTACCTCCCCCTATAGATTGAAAAACACCCGCTAATATCCAAATTCAACTTTCCATAAGCCTCATGCGCTTTGATCCACGCTCTGTGCTCCACCCACTGTGCTCCATGCCCGTTTCTCATCTGCGTCCATCTGCGACATCTGCGGATACTGAAAAGTTGCGCAGCAAACTCCGTGATTCTTTATGTACTCTGTGGTTAAAATTCCCAACCCAATCTTCTTACTCACCTGCCTCATGATACTTTAAAGTCACCCTTGAGGGGATTTAAGGGGCCATACCATTTTTCTAAAATTTCCTATCTTCGCATTTAAAACCAACAAATGCGATGCAACAACTCACAAAAACCGCTATAGAAGCCGCCCTGGCAGGTGCTGCCGAAATTATGGACGTGTATGACAACCACGATTTCCAGGTGCAAACCAAAGAGGACAATTCCCCACTGACCATTGCCGATGTGCGGGCCCATAATATCATTAAAAGTCATCTGGAGAAGACCGGTATTCCTATTCTCAGTGAAGAAGGGGCCAAAATCCCTTATGATGAACGAAAAGGATGGTCCCGCTTCTGGCTGGTGGATCCGCTCGACGGCACCAAAGAGTTCATCAAACGCAACGGAGAATTTACCGTTAACGTTGCTCTGATTGAGAACGGAACCCCGGTTCTCGGAGTGGTTTACGCACCCGTATTGCAGCAAATCTATTTTGGTAATCTGGAAGATGGTGCTTTTCGGGCACAACACATCTCCCCGGCAGAGACACCTGACTCTATTCTTTCCCGGACTGAAAAGCTCCCCGTTACTCAGGAGCGGACAACATTGAATGTAGTAGCCAGCAAATCGCACCTCAATGAAGAAACAAAAAATCACATTGCTCAAATGGAACAATCATCCGATCGCCCAGTAAAAACAGTCAGCATAGGTAGTTCTCTTAAACTATGCCTGGTAGCCCTGGGCGAAGCCGATATTTATCCCCGCTTTGGTCCCACCATGGAATGGGATACCGGTGCCGGACATGCGGTAGTGAAAGCTGCCGGGAAAAAAGTGATGCAGGTGGATGCAGATGAAGAACTGGTTTACAACAAGGAGAACCTGCTCAATCCGTTTTTTGTGGTGAAATGAGGAGGGATTGGACCATATTAGGCATATAAGAAAATTTGGTCTGTTTCACATAAAAAAAAAGAAAACACGAAGGGTAGAGAGGTAAAACCATTAAAAGTCATAAAACGGGCTGAAAGCCCAACTGAATTTAGCCCGGGGCAACGTCCCGGGAATAAAAACCGGATGGTTTTTGACGCCCTGTAAGGGCAGCTGAGAATAAATGTCATTCTGAGTGCCTACCCAAAAAAAATTTTGGCCCATAATGCGAAAATGACAGATGTGGCTCGTCCCCAGAGGGGACCAACTATCAACTTGCTGATTTTTTTTGGTTTTTACAAAAATCTGTCATTGGTAGCTTGCGAAGAATCTCCGGCGACAGCAACAGATTCTTCGTCGTTCCTCCTCAAAATGACATTTAGCAAGATGTCATTCTGAGCCTGCGAATAATCTTTGTAAAATTTAAAACAACTAAGCACTAAAACCAATGACCACCAACATCCACACCACCTTCGACAAAATCTACGACCGCAGCAAGAAAGAAGAATTTCTCAATCAGCTATCCAAAGTCATATGGTTCACCGGCTTGTCAGGCTCGGGAAAGACCACCCTTTCCAGCGGACTGGAAAAGACACTTTTTGCCAGCGGATACTTCTGTCAGGTTTTGGATAGTGACAATATCCGTTCGGGCATCAACAACAATCTCTCCTTTACCGAAGCCGACCGCAAAGAGAATATCCGGCGAATAGCTGAAGTCTGCAAGCTGTACCTCAACAGCGGTGTCATCACCCTGTGCGCTTTCATCAGTCCCACCAACGACATCAGAGATATGGCACGCAGCATCATCGGCGAAGAGGATTTCATCGAAATCCATGTCAGCACCCCGCTGGATATTTGCGAGGAACGAGACGTAAAAGGCCTCTATGCCAAAGCCAGAAACGGAAAGATTCCCAATTTCACGGGTATCTCCTCCCCCTTCGAAGTCCCGGAAGATCCGTTTTCCCGGATCGATACCTCCAAACAACCGGCAGAAGAATCAGTAGAGCAGCTGTTTGAAAAAATTTTGCCGTTAGTTAAATTAAAGGCAGAAGAAACGAGAGGTTGAGACTGAGAGCATCTGTCATTCTGAGCCTGCGTAGAATCTGTTAGAGTATAGTCAGTAGTCTGTAGTGTCCATCTGCAAACCCTGTAACACTTCTGCCATTGAATTGCAAAAACACCACTTCACAATGGAATCCATGAGATTAGCACCTGTCTTCAGGCAGGTGTTACCTTATATCCCGAACATTCCATCCCAGCCGGCTTCAAGCCGGCTTCTGAACATCTGCCAACACCTTGAATATTTTTTGAAAAGCAGGCTGAAGCCGGCTCATTCTCCATGTATTGTACATCAATAATCCCCCGGCTAAACCCGGGGGCTAGGCTCACTATAAAAACCTACATACCAACCCTTCCCCTCGTTTTCCCACGAGAAAACAATGAAATCCATTTTATCAAGATGTCCCCCTGCCCCTGAAAGGGGCCAATTTGAGTAACCCCGGATGCAGTCCGGGGTTTAGGAACCCAAATCATAAGGTCCCTGAAAGGGGCCAACAAGAGTAAAACAAAAATAAACAAATTCTCATCCATTAACATACGACACCTTCAGCGTCGGTTTTTCTATTATCAAGGCTTCTATAAATATGCGAGCCCTGCAGGCTCCGGTCTTTCTTTGGACAGACTCCTATTAATCACCCAGGTGATTAAACGAATTTTCAAATCAACCCCTATGAGCGATGAGCTAACAGCGATGAGCTAACAGCTAACATCACCCCCTCAGTTGTCAAAATCATTCCGTTTTCGTATTTTTGAATAAACAAAGGAAAAAGAAATGAACACTATTGAATTAAAAAACAACTTTCATCATCTCATTGACAGCATTGACAATGAGCAAATGTTAGCAAACTTTTATCATATAATCAAAGCCAAAACCAATGCTAAAACCGGCCACTTATGGGCCAGTTTAAATCCGGATCAAAAGGAAGCATTATTGAAAGCATTCACTGAAAGCGATAATCCGGAAAATTTACTTGGTTACGATGCTATGAAAGAAAAGCATAAAAAATGGCTTTAGAAATTAAATGGTCAAAAAGAGCTGATCAGAAATTTGATAAAATAATCGACTATCTTTCCACTGAATGGGGCATCCATACAACCAAAACCTTCGTTCAAAAAGTGTATGATTTTTTAGACTTGTTATTATTCTATCCTGAAATTGGATCCATCGAAAACGAAGAAAGAGGCATCAGAGGATTTTCAGTGTCCAAACAAATTAATATATTTTATCGTCTCAAAAACAATACAATAATTATACTTGATTTATTTGACAATCGTCAGAGTCAAACAAGAAAAAAATTTTGAAAGAGTTCATCCCCTTCCCCTCGGCTCCGCATAAGAGGTTCACCACCCCTAGTCTCCCGACGAGGAAACATTTAAATCCAATATCCCTTTTTTAGCCGGGTGTCACCCCGGTCCCTGAAAGGGGCAAATTTGAGTAACCCCGGATACAGTCCGGGGTAAAAGCACCCATCACAGAAGGTCCCTGAAAGGGGCCAACACAAACAAATAGATTCTCATTCATGAATAAACATACGACACCTTCAGCGTCGGTTTCTCTGGTTACCAAACTTCTATAAATATGGGAGCCCTTCAGGCTCCGGTTAATTAGTCATTAAAAAAGGGTCACATCGAAAAAAATTGAGACTGATATTAAGGTTGAGGTTAAGAGAGTGTAAATAAAAACACCTTCTAATTGATAATTTAAAAAGTGTCACCCCTGCCGGGGCTTTTCCACATTGTAATACCCATTTCTACCATACTGTAGCCCCGCCGGGGCTGATCCATTCTAAAAGCAAGGTGCTAATTTCATGGCAACCCGCTGTTTGTTTGTCCTAAGAGCTACGAGCTATGAGCTAACAGCTTATATTTCAAAATCCTCTTACATTTGCCCAACCTCCATGCTCTGTGCTCTTGGCTCCATGCCCGTTTCTCATCTGCGCCCATCTGCGCCATCTGCGGATTTTCCTGACCCCATGGTATCTGAAGTCCCCCCTAGGGGGATTTAGGGGGCCTCCCGTAACCTTTTATCAATATTTTTCGTACATTCGTCAAAGTTTTTATTTGTTTCGTCACAGAATAACACCCAGGTAACCGGGCAACAACCATCGGCTCCCAACCGGGTTGTTCCACAAAGCAGTACAATATGAAGAAGTTTTACCCTTTACTCATCGGTTTATTGGTATTTGTTGCCAATTCTTTTCATGCGCAGGCACAAGAGCCTGTGATAAGTACTTACTCCCCAGACCTAGATGCACCGGGTGTGCCACTGGATGTGGTGCTGGAGTTGACGTTTGATGTTAATATTGCATATACTGCAGATTCAGAATACTACAAAGTTGAAATTTTTAAGGAAGGAGGAATTTTTGCGCTGGCCACATACCAAATTTCTCAAGGTCAAGCGCAACCAGGGTTAAACATTTCCTCAAAAACCCTAACCATAACTCCATCTGCCATTTTTGACCCTGAATCCAATTACTATATAAAAATCCAAGCTGGTGCCATAGTAAACGCATCAGATGCCACCCCTTTTTCCGGAATTGACAACAGCGAATCCAACAACTGGCGTTTCACCACCGTATCCCGCCCGGCAGTTTCAACGGTTTCGCCCGCCCACAATGCCACAGGCGTCACAGGACTTCAGCAATTGTCTGTTACTTTCAATGAGGAAATAACCTTAGGGGCTAATAAAAACCTCACCATAAAAAAGTCAGACGGCACTGATTTTCAGACCATCAATACCACCAACGATGCCGGATTAATATCTGTCAACACCACCGATAACAAAACCGTGGAAATTAACCACAATGCCTTTAACGGAGACCAGGGATTGTACATTGACGCAGAAGAAGGGCTTGTTGTTTCAAATGCATCAGGAGTAAGTTCTGCTGCCATAGACGGAACTTCTTCGTGGGCTTTTACCACCGCCACAGCACCTGGGGTCGCCGAATTTGGCCCTGCCAGTACTCCCGAAGCAATCGTCCATGCCGATGAGCCATTGACTCTCAGGTATGATAAGCCTGTTACTTTGGCTTCCGATAAAAATGTGACCATCTATTCTGATGGTCAACAGCATTTTCAGACCCTCAACACAACAGATAACCCTGCATTTTTTACGTACGATTTCAATACCTACACGCTAACCATCGATCACAATCTTTTTCCGGCATATTCATCCATTTATGTGGTAGTGGACGAAGGTCTCGTTACTGCAGACGACAACGATATCGCCTCCACCAGGGTTGACGGACTCAACCAGGAATGGGATTTCATGACTGTCGCTGCTCCGGTTCTGCAGGAAGTTGCCCCCAACGGCATTACAGATGTTCCGGGAAATCAGTCTTTGACACTCACGTATAACGAAAATATCACCGCAGGGGATAACAAAAACCTGTACATCTACGATTCAACCGACCAATTGATAGAGACCATCAATACCACTGATAACAGTGCTAACTTCTCCATCACAGATAATACTTTGACCGTAACGCATTCTCCTCTGTCCGGTAATACCTCTTACTACATTCTTACGGACAAAGGACTGGCAAAATCGACCAATACTGCCATGGAAGCAGATGCAATCTCAGGCACAACAGACTGGACCTTTACCACCACCGGGGGGCCCGTTGCGGAGATTTTCACACCTGCAGCTGCTGCAACCGGAGTATCTGTTACAGCCCCTTTCAGCATCGATTTCAACGAAAATATTGTCCGGGGAACATCAGGATCTCTTACCATTCGTGAAAGTAACGAAACAGTAGTGGAGACCATCGCTTTTGACAGTGAGCAACTCACTTTTGTCAATGATATTCTGACCATCAGTCACTCAATTCTATCGCCTGAAACCACCTACCACATTCAAATAGAAAACAGCATGGTGGTATCTGATGCCACCGGGACTCCCTGGGAAGGCATCAGTGACCAAAGCTGGAGTTTCACCACTGCCGGAGCACCAACCATATCAAGTTATGACCCATTAAACGGGGAGACTTCGGCTCCGGTAAACCAACCATTAACGCTCACATTCTCCGAGAACATTAAGCGCGGAAACACAGGTTATCTAAACATCCGCAGAGACGATGGCAGCCCAAACGGAGTTGCTTTTAAGGCTTTCTCCTTCGATGATCCCGATCTGGTTTTCTCTAACAACACGTTGAGCATAAACCATGACTTACTGATTTCAGAGACAACCTACTTTGTAAAAATCGATCCCGGAGTAATTGTATCCGAAGGTACTGATGTGGCTTTTGGTGGAATAGCGGACAACAACCAATGGCGCTTTACCACAGCAGCTCCCCCCACAGCCACCTCTTTTGACCCCGTCAGCGACAGTGAACTAACATCAGCCACCGGCAACCTGACCATTACCTTTTCTGAAAACATTGAATTGGGATCCTCAGGTGCAATACGCATTAAATATGGTGCCGACGCAACATTTCAAACCATCACTTTTGAAGATACTGAAAACATCAGCATCACAGACGATGTGCTTACCATCTCTCACCTGGAATTCCCTCCATCCGAAAGCTTTTACATCCTCATGGATGCCGGCTTCGTAAGGTCAACAGCCAGCGGTGTGGCTTTTCCCGGAATTCAGGAAACCACCACCTGGACTTTTACCTCACCTGCAGGGCCGGCCATATCCACCTATGATCCTGCCAACAACAGCCTCGACATACCGGTAGATGCACAGCTGGTATTAACTTTTGACCAACCCATTGCCAGAGGTACAGGAAATATGGTTCTTCATTATCAAAACGGAGGTGGTGATGCCGTAATTGTTAGCGCTGCATCAGAAAACAAACTTACCATCAATGCCAATACTTTGACTTTCTACAATTTGAATATGCCCCACGAAGAAACTCTGTATGTTACCATGGATGCAGGTTTTGTAAAATCGGCCGATACAGGTTTTGCTTTTGATGGCATCACTGACAACACCGAGTGGGTATTTACCACCCTTCCGGAACCGCCGTCATGGATTACCGGATATCCCGTATTCAGTTCCATCACTACCGACAACATCAACCTGGATCTGCAGACCAATATCGATTCACGTTACTATTTTGTGATTTCTGAAAGTGAGGCAGCGCCCACAGTGGAACAAATCGTTGCCGGCAAGTTATCAGAAACAGTTGATGCTGTGGTAGCCGGGGATGGCCCACTAACAGCCAATACCATTTTTACACATACCGGAATTGACATCTCGGAAACAAAATTACCCTCAGGCTCTTATTACTACATGCACCTGGTGGCCAAACACACCACCAAAGACCTCTATTCCAAACGAAACACCCTGCTGATCGACAAGGTGGCACCCGTCACGTCCGTTTTTCCGGCCGATGGAACAGATTATTTCCCACAAGATGGAAAAATCAAAATCAGGTTCGATGAGAAAATTTTTGACAACACAGGGACAGAATATGATAATACTAACCTGACAGGGCTGATTGGTTTAACCTTTACTGATGGAGGTACATCTGTTACCCATTCGGTCAGCATCGATACATCAGGGAAAGAAATAACGGTTACTCCTTCCGCTGATTTACAAGGACGAACCGGGTACACCATTACCGTCAATCAGGTATATGACCAGATTGGTAACGGACAGACAGTTTCTACAGTTACCACCTTTACCACCGACCAGCTTTACACCTGGACCGGAGCAGGAACAGATGCCACTGTTTGGACAGACCCGGATAACTGGGAAGGTCAGCCTCAGGGAGGCTACACCGATGGCAGTGTTTACATTCCGAATACAGTAACATCCTATCCGGAAATTTCAGGTGACCTTACCATCTACAACCTGAACATTGAACCGGGGGCATTTATCACTCACTCATCAGGCATTCTTTCGGTGAATGGCGAATTCAGACTGCAATCCTCCGATCAGGTTAACGCCTCCTATATTTATGCCGGAGGCAGTCTCACAGTGACACCTGACAGTGTAAAAATTGAACAAGCCATTTCGGCCAATAATAGAAACTATAATGTATCATCCCCTACCAATGGAGCAACAAAGGCTGATATGGGGGTTACCAATAAACTCTTTGAATGGAGCAATGGTGACGGAAGCTTTTTAGAACTGGGAGAGACAGAAACGCTTCAACCCGGTCATGGATACCTTACGAGAAGTGAAGTGGGAAAAATCATCTTCTCCGGTAACATCAACCTGGCCGATGTAAATATTCCTGTACAATGGTCCTCTGCAGGCAAAGGGTGGAACCTTGTTGGTAATCCATATCCCGCCTCTTTAGACTGGGCCAACATTACAAAAACAAATGTGGCTGACGGCTTCTGGCTTTGGGACAATATTCAGAACCTTTACGGCGTATATAACCAGGAACTGGAAACGGGAGTCAATCTGACCTCTTCGGTCATTCCGTCCAATCATGCGTTCTTCGTTAAAGTCCCTGCTGAAATGCGTCATCTGGAGTCGTCCATCACCTTTGAAGTGGCTGATGTGCAAAACAACGAGAACTCCTATCTCAAATCTGCCGGTTTTTCACCTGCTTCACTAAAACTTGCAGGAAGCAACGGCGAAGTCAGGGATGAAACAGCCATTGTGTTGCACCCCGATGCCAGTGATGGCCTGGATCATCTGGATTCGGAAAAATACTTATCCAGAGCCTCAGCTACCATCGAATTATTTGTCCCGGTTGATGGTGCCAACATTGCAATCAACGCCATTCCGGATAGCGACTGGAAAGAAAAGTCCATTCCGCTAGGATTTTATGCAAAAGAAACAGGGAGTTTCCAAATCGAAGTGTCCGAACAGTCCATTCAAGACCTCGACCAGTTAATCCTGACCGATCATGTGGAAAATAAAGACCGGGCACTGAGTGAAAACTCCTCCTACGCTTTCGATGTGAACACCTCAGGGACCAACACATCACGATTCACCCTGAAAATAGTCAGAAAGTCAGTAGCCACAGCCATACAAACTCCGGAGAAAAAACAAACCGACAATTGTATCGTTTACACGCATCAGTCACAAATCGTAGTGGAAACCCCCGACATTCAAAACCTCCGATATCATCTCAATGATCTGAGCGGACACACCCTGGAAACAGGCAACCTGAATGCGGGTTCCACTCATTACATCGATACCCCCAATACAGGTATTTATGTAGTCACCATTCTGTCTGATGATGGGAAGGAACAGCATAAAGTGGCGGTAGAAAACTGAGGTGGAGGTTGAGAATAAGACTAAGGTTAAGGAATTCTTTTGAAAAGAAGATTTTCTTAACCTTTACTATTTATAAGCTTTGATGAAGCTGATATCAGGACTGCGCTTTCGGTAATTTTTTCTGTTTTTAATTAACTCTATGCTACTCGTCCTGATAAACCAGGACGAGATGTGACGTACTCCGTATAGTGCTGTATATTAACCGTGTTGCGAAGCAACCCCTGTGGGGCTCGGTGCTCTCTGTGGTTAACCCCCGTCAAAAAACAAATCTGTCACCCCCCGGGGCTGATCCACGATGAAAAGCAGGATTAAAACAATATCCGATTTAACATATAGATTGGGAAATAAGGTCATTGCGGAATGGCGTTCATCTACCACGCTGAAGCTCCGTAGTTAGCCAGTAATGCGTAGCCAGGAGCAAGGATCATAGAATAAAACAAAAAGGAGTACCTCACAATAAAAAGTTGAAACAAAGAATGCAGAAAAATCGCAGAACAGACATACTAATCACCTCCCCCGTTTCGGACGGGTGTTTTTTCGTTTTCACCTCCCAACGAAAAATCTATCCAAAGCCCGCCAGGCTTAAAAGAATCTTGAGATGTTTTCAATTTCGTCCCTGAAAGAGGCATACATAAATAACCCGGATGCAGTCCGGGGAAAAGACACAAGAAGAAAATGGTCCCTGAAAGGGGCCAACATTAACAAATATTAGCCCATCTATACTGCTGCCTCGCTTGGAGCTAAGCTACCTACCCCTTATATCAGGATATCACCATGATTTAAAATGCCCTACAAAACCAACACATCACATTCCCCGCAACTTCCGATGATTATTCAAAAAACCCCGCAACTATTGCATGTTTCCTTCAAAAAACATACCTTTGAATTACTGTAACAGCCATTACAGTAATGTACATTACAAACCGAAGATCATGCAATTCTACAACCGCATAAAAGAATTAGAAATCCTTCGCAAAACGGAAGAGAAGGCAAAAGACCACGCCCAAATGACTATTGTTGTTGGCCGACGAAGAATTGGAAAGACAACGCTTCTAATTGAATCAGTAAAAAACTCCCCGCACCTTTATTTCTTTATTTCAAAAAAAAATGAGATACTTCTATGCGAGGAATTTACGGAAGAAATACAAAACAAATTATCGGTAAACATTTATGGAACGTTCAGAACCTTCCGAGATCTCTTCGGGTACCTGATGGAATTATCTGGCACCCGTCATTTCACCCTAATCATTGACGAATTTCAGACATTCTACTCTGTAAACCCTGCGATATACAGCGAATTACAAAATATATGGGATCGCCACAAAAACCAAAGTCATCTAAACCTGATTCTTTGTGGATCAATCTATTCTATGATGAAAAAGATTTTTGAGGATGCCAAAGAACCTTTGTTTGGAAGAGCCACCCAAAAACTATTCATAAAACCATTTGATACAACCTCTCAAAAAAAATTGCTTCAAGAGCATAACCCAAACTTCACTCCTGACGATTTACTCTTTTTCTATACCATATCGGGTGGAATACCCAAATATCTCGAAATATTAATTGAAAACAAGGCAGTTAACTTCATCAAAATTCTGGAGACCGTATTATCCGAAAATTCAGTTTTTTTAGAAGAAGGAAAAAACATTTTAATCGATGAGTTTGGAAAAGATTACGGAACCTATTTTTCCATTTTATCATTAATAGCTTCCTCCAAAACAAGCAGACCGGAAATAGAATCAATCCTCGAAATTCAAACCGGTGGTTACCTCGACAAACTGGAAAACGATTTTGGTATTGTGTCCAAAACTAAACCAATGTTATCCAAACCTAATAGTCGTTTTGTAAAATACCACATAAGCGATAATTTCCTGAATTTCTGGTTTCGATTTATCTTCAAATACAAAAGTGCCATTGAAATAGACAATCTGGAATATGTAAAAAATATAATCAGACGCGATTATCAAGTCTATTCCGGAAAAATTCTGGAAAGATATTTTATTGATAAACTCAAAACGAAAGGTAATTATTCTTCCATTGGCAGCTATTGGGAAAAAGGAAATCGTAATGAAATTGACATTGTAGCCATTAATGACATCGAAAAAAAAATTGACATTTTTGAGGTTAAAAGAAACCCGGCCAATATCAGCATCCATAACCTGATTCTAAAATCGTCCAATCTGATACAGAAACTACCGGATTATACTCCTCAATACAAAGGTTTATCCCTTGATGATATGTAAGAAGTGGCAAACCGGAGTAACCTCAGCTACCCCTTCGTTTCCGCACGAGGGGTTTTTCTTTTCTCGTCTCCTGACGAGGATTTAAAAGCCCGACCAAACAAAAAAGAATGTTGAAAGGTATTCAATTTCGTCTCTGAAAGGGGCATACTTAAGTAACCCCGGATGCAGTCCGGGGAAAGGACACAAGAAGAAAAAGTCCCTGAAAGGGGCCAACATTAACAAATATCGGTACATATCTGACCCCCTCAGGCGCCACTCGAAAAAAACACTTGGGGCTAAGCTACCTACTCCGCGTTTCCGAACGAATAGGTTTTCACCTCTCGTCTCCTGACGAGAATTCTATCCAAAGCCCGCCAATCATCATAACAGGGTGTCACCCCTGCCGGGGCTTTTCCATATTATTTAATGCCAATGCTACCATACTGCCGCCCCGCCGGGGCTGATCCATGGCAATCCAAAAGCCCCAATATTTCACCAGAAAAAGCACCAGGAGTAAGGCAACAATCAGGTAGAACACATACAACAAATAAAATAATTTAAGCCCCGAACAGGGTTGACACCTTTTCAATTATCAATAATCAATTACCAATAATTAATTCAACAAAAAAATCCGGCAGAAGCAATACTTGATCCCTAATCATGAAATCCGGAACCCTCAATGAAACTTAAAACCCGGAACACAAAACGCAAATCACAACACACAAAACCCTATCCCTTAAAGAGAAATAAATACTGCCTGCTGCCTAAAGACTAAATTACTTCCATCTAAAAGAATCCATCCCCCTCCTTGGGAGGGGCTAGGGGAGGCTTTCCATCCCCCTCCTTGGGAGGGGCTAGGGGAGGCTTTCCATCCCCCTCCCTGGGAGTGGCCAGGGGAGGCCCCCCTTTTTTTTCCTATCTTTGCAAAAAACACCCACATTGAAAAAACAAACCATCATACCGGAATCACTGGACATCATCGGTAACGCCTGTCGCGATTATCTGAAAAAACCCGACAAAAACCTCAGCATTGAAGTCTGGAGCAACATCGCTGAAACCGATGTTATTCCGGTTCACTATCTCTTTCGCCCTTTTAAAGAAATGCCCCCCCTGGAGCAAGAAGCCCTGAAGCAGTGCCGCGGCAAAGTTCTGGATATTGGTGCGGGTGCAGGATCTCATGCGCTATGGTTGCAGGAACAGGACTTTGACGTGACAGCACTCGAAATCTCCCCCGGCTGCTGCGAGGTGATGCAAAAAAGAGGAGTAAAAAACATTCTTCAGGAAGACTTTTTTGCCCTCGCAGAAGAAGACAAATACGACACCCTTCTGATGCTCATGAACGGCATCGGAATCGTGGGCACCACCGACCGGTTAAAAGAATTTTTTAATATGGCCCGCAAAATACTCAAACCCGGCGGACAAATCTTGGTTGACAGCTCCGATTTGCGTTACCTCTTTTTGCAGGACGACGGCAGTATCCTCATCAATCTCAACGACAGTTACTACGGGGAGGTGGAATACCGCATGAGCTACAAAGGACAGAAAGGCCGCCGCTTCCCCTGGCTCTTCATCGACGACCAGCTGCTGGAATACCATGCAGAAAAAAACGGCTTCCGGTTTGAACGCATCGCCGAAGGGGAGCATTTCGATTACCTGGCAAGATTGACAGAAGCTACCTAAATCTTGTGAATTGCGCATAAAATAATTTCTCTGTGCAACCCGGTATTTCTCCATATTCTCTGTGGTTAAAGCCCTCAAAACACAATTCTGTCACCCCCGGTCCCTGAAAGGGGCGAATTTAAGTAACCCCGGATGCAGTCCGGGGTAAAGGAACCCACCACATAAGGTCCCTGAAAGGGGCCAACAAGTGTCGTGTTATTTTATGCTTAATACGACACTTGTTTAAACAAATTCTCATCCATAAACATACGACACCTTCAGCGTCGATTTCCTTATTATCAGATCTTCTATAAACATGGGAGCCCTTCAGGCTCCGGCTAATTGATCATTAAAAAGTATCATCCCTGCCGGGGCTGATACATCCTAAAATGCAGGAATCGAACAACAATTGTCTCCCCCTATGAATTGAATTATTAAGAAGGACTGCAAATCCGATGTGTTCAGAACGGTCGCATTACAAATCCGCCCGAACGGAGAAATACCTGATAATATCCAAACCGATTCTTGCTCTTACAGCTTTGAGCTACAAGCTCCATGCCCATTTCTCATCTGTGTCCATTTGCGCCATCTGCGGATACTGAAAAGTTGCGTAGCAACCCCTGTGATTCTCTTTATCCTCTGTGGTTAAATATCCCCTCCTTGGGAGAGGTAGGAATGGCCCCAATTAATCATTGATCATTGATCATTAATCATTACTTTACCTCCCTTCATCAACTAAACCCTTTATTCACGTACCTTTTGCTATGTCAATAGCGTACAAACAGTTAAATTTACGCGTTACTTTTAAAACACTCAAAACAACAGGGAATCTCTAAAAATAGTAAAATTCAAGGCACAAGAAATTTTAAAACCGGAGTTTACCAATAGTATATGAGGATTTTAAAATTTTGAAGTAACGCAGAAGTTTGCATTTTTTGAGGTTACCTCAATGAACAACGCTTTTTGAACATGGTTACACACAGGGTTAAATTGACGATTATGAAAACACTTCTACTTAAAATTGGATTAGTTGGGGGAATGATGTTAGGGTTGGCTTCATTCTCCGCCAACTCACAGGCATACAATCCAGGTTATCCAGATGTTACAAATATTTCCACAACCTCAGCAACAATCGAAGTTAATGCTACCATAGGAGGACTTACCACCCTTCCTCCACCATATAATTACCTTACAGTTGCGACTCATTACACCTACTATTTAATTGAAGAAGAACCTAGTTCATCTCCATCAACAGATTTTATCATAAATAATTTTAATGGACAAATTGGCTTAGAAGGTCCCGATGAAACATGGGATAGCGAGTTAAGTAGTTTATCGCCAAACACGAATTATTTCATTCACTTCGTTACAACAGACAACACTGGGCAAGTTGTTATCGAAACCTCTGGCACACCCACCTCCGTATCTTTTGCCACCCTACCAAATCTTAGCATTTCAACGCTTACCCCCCCCAACAACGCCACCAACGTCCCCATTGATACAGATCTGACCATGACCTTTAGTGATGATATTTCAGCCGGAAGCGGATACATCGAAATTCACAAAGGTACATCTTACTCGGCAATCAACATTGCCAATGCCGATATAAGTGGAAACACCTTAACACTGCCTGCTACCGAGTTTTCTTTAGATTATGCAACAGACTACCATATTGAGATTGAGCCCGGAGTAATTCAGGGTTTCTCAGGAATTACTGATGCTGACACCTGGAATTTCACCACCGAAACAGGACCTCCGGTATGGACCGTTGGACCATCACTTTTGAACCAATCCACCACTTCGGTGGATCTCAACGGAGGTACAGATCAGGATGGAACCTGCTATTATGTAGTCACGGAGGCCTTCACCCCTCCTTCCAACACCTATATCACAGAGGGTAAAGATGAAAATGGAAATCTGATGGACGTGAGTGGCTCAGCTACGCTCACAGCAAACAATACCTTTACCAAAAATATCGATATTTCTATATTAAACTCAGGAGTGGATTACTACATCCACATCCTGGCATCTAACGGAACACAATTTTCTGAAAACGTAGTTACAAAACCGCTTGACCTAAAAGCACCTTCTCTTTTAAGCTCTTTTTCTCCGACAGATAACGCTTCCGGAGTGCTTTTAGGAGCATCCATCACATTACCTTTCAATGAAAAATTATACAGCACCAACGCAACTGAAATAACTCCGGAAAATGCCTCAACTTATTTTAGTATTGCAAGCTCTTCCGGGCAGGTTTCTTTTGATGCTGCTTTTAGTAATAATGACAAAACCATCACCTTAACGCCCTCTAAAATCCTTGAGGGAAGCACCACTTATACAGTCTCCTTCCTTCAAAAATTTGAAGACATTATTGGTAATGAGCAGTCAACCAAAACCGGTAGTTTTTCCTTCACCACCGAGCTGGCAAACAAATGGACAGGCAATGGTACTGATAGTGACTGGGCAAACTCCGAAAACTGGGAAGGTGGTTATACATCCGGAAACAGCATTAAAATACCGGCTGGATTAGTAAACTATCCCGTTATTGAGACAGGGACAACCGCCACTGTAAACAATCTTTATGTTGAGCCGGGGGCTTCATTAACTCTCAATGGAGGAACACTTACCATTAACGGCCTTTTTGTCCTTCAATCCAGTTTGGACTACAACGCTTCGTTCATTCCTGCCGATGGAACTCTAAATGTAGATCCGCAAAATGTTCGGTTCCATCAACATATTGAAGCCAATAACCGAAATTACAACTTTGGCGTACCGGTGGATGCAACAACCAAAACTTCTGCAGGGATAACCAATACTTTATACCAATACAACAACGATAATAACACCTACATCCAGATTGACGGTAGCACTGAACTTATTCCCGGAACAGGCTACATCTGTCGAAGTGATAATTCAATTATTTTTTCAGGAACACCTGTCACAACCGACAAGCAGATTACTGTTCAGAGAAACAATAGTGGCGGACTTGGCTGGAATTTAATAGCCAACCCCTTTACAGCTACAGTTGACTTCTCACAGTTATCCTTTAATGAAACTGAAATCGCCAATTCTTTCTGGATCTGGAACAATATTGAAGAAAAATATGACACCTATAATGCTGCCTCAAATGTAGGAATCGGAATTCCAAACGGACAGTCAGGCATTCCCTCGCATCAGGCTTTTTGGATAAGGGTCTTACCAGGGGTAAGTACAGCCAACCTCACCTTCCCTACCAGCTCATTACAAGCCAATAGCTATTCTTATCTAAAATCATCATCTTCCGGATTGTTGTACCCCACTTTCAAAATGGAAGCTGTATTCAATGGCAAAAAAGACGAAACCGCTATTGTTTTTGCAGAAAATGCAACCAACTCACTGGGCGATCCTTATGACACAGAAAAAAAGCTGACTTCGAATATGGATTATTGCCAGATATTTACCTCCTTTACCAACGAAAGTAATATTACAACCAACCTGGCAATCAACGGACTACAGCCGTCACAAGTCGAAATATCCGTGCCATTGACATTTAAAGTAGCTAAAACAGGAACCGTTACTTTCAACATTAAAGATCTTACTTTATCTTCAAATGCACAGGTGATATTAGAAGACAGGGCGCTGAATGATTTTATTACCCTTAATACCGAAAGCGCCTACCAGTTTGAAGTCACTGAAACCGGCACCAACTCTTCCAGATTTGTGATCCACTTCTCTGGCACCAAAGAGGTTGTGACCGCAATAAATGATACCAAGGACAATAACAACACAAAAAAAGCCAGCTTCTACACAAACAATTCTGAAATAATTGCGTATATTGGCCAATTAAACAATCCATCATACAGATTGTTGGATATCAATGGAAAAATCATTGATAGTGGCAGATTAAATCCCGAATCGGAAAACAGGATTGCAGTCTCAAGGAAAGGAATGATTATCCTGATCGTAGAATCAGAAAAGGAAAAACTTGAGTTCAAAACTGTTTTCTAAACAAATTGTTGTTTGTTTAGAATGAAAAACCCTATTAAAAAGAAAATATATTCACGTCCCGAACTCGTTGAAGTGGAGTTGGATCAAATGATTGTTTTACAGGTTACATCAACAACACCTCCCGATCAACCTGGTTTTACATCAGAAAGCCCAACCACAACCACTTCTACCACCGACACTACCGAAGAGCCCCTCAAAACCAATAACTTTGAGGAGAATCCTTTTCAGCGGTAAGAGATTGGTGTGAAAAAAATTTAATTATAGAAACGACTTCAGATATGAGGTCGTTTTTTTGTCTGGGAGCGTGCTAGCTGAGGATGAGATTAGCCCCGGTCTTTAGGCAGGGGATTCCCAAATAACACAACACCTCCGTGGCAGCCGGCTTTGAGCCGGCTTCTGACAAATACCAATACCTTGTATATGTTTCAAAAAGCCGGCTCGAAGCCGGCTCTCCTGACCCGTGTTTCGTTTCAAAATCCCCCGGCTAAACCAGAGGGCTAGGCTCATTATAAATTCCATACACCAAAAAGTATTAATTATCTCTATGTGAACGCCTCCCATGAGAATTTCCCCACAATTAGCCGCATAAAACCCCAACCTCACTACCCTCCCTCCCTACGAACTACGAACTATGAGCTATGAGCTAACAGCTATCATTTCCCCGTTTCCCCCAAAATACATATATTTGAAAAAAACATTCCCCATGCCATTGATATCATTCATTATACCCGTATATAACCGTCCACAGGAAATAGATGAATTGCTGGAGTCTTTTACCCACCAGCATAATAATGATTTTGAGATCATCATTGTGGAAGATGGTTCCACACACAATTCACAGGACATTGTAGAACATTGGTCACAACAGTTGCCTGTACGTTACCTGTGGCAGCAAAATACCGGTCCGGGACCGGCACGCAACACCGGAGCCAGAGATGCGGCCGGAGAATGGGTGGTTTTTCTGGATTCCGACTGTCTTTTGCCCGAAAATTATACGCAAATCGTATCATCAGCACTGGAGAAGGCAGATTTTGATTGTTTCGGTGGTCCCGACCGCGCACATGAGGACTTCAACGCAACCCAAAAAGCCATTGGACATGCCATGAGCAGCGTCCTTACCACCGGTGGCATCCGGGGCGGCCGGGAGAAGATGGACAAATTCTATCCCCGAAGTTTCAATCTGGGAGTTCGCACCAAAATTTTTCAAAGTATCCGTGGTTTCTCCGGGATGCGTTTTGGCGAAGATCTGGATTTCAGCATGCGTCTGATCGAAGCCGGGTTCACCACCACCCTGCTGCAAGATGCCTGGGTATGGCATAAGCGTCGCAACAATTTCCGGTCTTTTTACAAACAAGTCTTTAATTCCGGAATTGCCCGCATCAACCTGGAAGCCAGACATCCCGGCACCACGAAATTTGTACACCTGTTACCCTCCCTTTTCACCATTGGCTATCCTTTGGCAATAATACTTTCCTTTTTCGTTCCTTTTTTCCTGTTTTTTGTGGTGGTACCTCCTCTGGCATTTTGGGGCGGCGCCATTCTCTCATTGAAGCAAATGAAACCTGCAATTCTGGCCGTACCTGCCTCTTTTACGCAGTTAATGGGCTATGGCCTGGGATTTATAAATGCCTGGGTAAAAAGAAAGGTTTTCAAGAGAGAGGAATTCAATGCATTTGGGGATAGTTTTTACAAATAGGGGGCCCCTCCCCAGCCCTCCCCCAGGGGGAGGGAGTAGGATCACACCACAAGCCTTATCGCCTCATTATGAACGGCTCCAATGAGAATCAGGCCGGGGATCCGAAAAGACCACAATACCCACTTGTCAGCCGGCTTCTAATAAACAACAACATCTGGTACAATTATCGAAAAGCCGGCTCGAAGCCGGCTCTCCTTACCTGGGTGCCGTTTTACCCCCCCTAAACCCGGGGCTATTCTCATTCCAAAAATCCGCCCTCTACCCCATGCTTTTTACTCTTTGCTCCACGCTCTTTGCTCCATGCCATTTCCTCTTTTTTATTACCTTTACCCGTCGAAAAAAAAACTAAAACTTAGAAAACACATGCTACACACCTGGTTCGAATGCAAGGTAAAATACATTAAAACAGACGAAAACACCGGAAAAGAAAAAAAGGTAACAGAGCCATACCTGGTCGATGCCGTTTCATTCACAGAAGCTGAAAGCCGCATCCATGAAGAGATGCAAACCATGATCCGGGGAGATTTCCAGGTCACCAATATCCGCAAGGCCGATTACAGTGATTTGTTTCCTGATTTCCCGGGCGATAGATGGTATAAATGCAAGGTCAGCCACCTCTCCATCGACGAAAACGCAGGAAAAGAGAAAAAAATCAGCAGTCAGATGCTTGTAATGGCCGATAATGTGCGTGATGCCTACGACAACCTTATGAAAGGCCTGTCTGACATGGTGGTCGATTTTGAGGTGCAAAGCATTACCGAAAGTCCCCTGATGGACGTTTTCCCGTATGATGCGGAAAACGCTTTCGCAAAAAAAGAAACAGCGGATGATGACAGCCAGGAATTAATGGACGAGAATCCGGATCTGGAACAGACAGAATTAAATTGAAAAAACGCCTCCTATGAGATTAGCCCCGGTCTTAAGGCCGGGGAATGATCAACAGGACAAAACCTTCATGACAGCCGGCTTCAAGCCGGCTTCCAAACAACACCAATACCTTCAACTTTTGGGGAAAAGCCGGCTCATTACAGATGTTTGTCGTTTCATCACTTCCCCCGGCTAAACCCGGAGGCTAAGCTCATTATAAAATCTTTTTCTCATAAAAAGTAAATTCCCTGTCTCATGGTATCTCAAAGTCCCCCTTGGGGGGATTTAGGGGGCTCCTCTCCCTCATCCTGCTTCTAACAACCTTTTCCCCTCACATTTTGTTAAAAGATATAAACCCAATAAACGAAAGTCCATGCCACAACGAAAGCAAAAAGAGTTATTCCCCACAAAAGTTTTGAAGAAAGAAGAGATTGCGCCCGGCGTATTCACCATATACACCGAAAAGAAATTTGATTTCATTCCCGGACAGGTAGTTGCCATTGCCATGACGGCAGATGAGGAGCCCCGGCTGTACAGCATCGCCAGTGGCAACACTGCCGGTCACATCCGTATTCTGTTCGACATCAACCCCGAAGGAAGTTTAACCCCCAAACTGGCACAGTTAGATCCCGGGGATGAGATGTTGATGTCCGAACCATTTGGCAGGTTTCTGGGAACTGAAGATCCGGCATGGTGGATAGCCACCGGTACCGGTGTGGCACCCTTTATCAGCATGAGCGAATCGGGCCTGATTCAAAATAAAAAACTAATTCACGGAGCACGCACACCAAAAGAGTTTTGGTTTTCGGAACACTTTTCTGCCTCATTAAACGACCATTATGTTCGATTCGCCACCCGGGAAACAGCTCCCGGCATACAAGCGGGCCGGTTAACACAATGGCTGAAAGAACAAAATAATTTACCAAACAATATAAAATATTATCTTTGTGGTAACGCCAATATGGTGGTGGATGTTCGCGATATCTTGGTCAGTAAGGGAATACCTTATGACAATATAGTTGCAGAAATCTACTTTTAACCTGATTCACCAACCAAACAGTCAGGTAAGATTATTTAACATTCTTGTAACCCGGTTTTCCTGATAACCTGTTGAATTTTTTTTATTATTGCGTTACATTTCCTTTCCCGCACACAAACAAAAAAAATTATTAAACACATACAATATGGACCTAAAGAAATCATTTGGATTTAAAGAGGATGGTACCAATGAAATACCCAAGCCCAAAAGGGTCATTGAGTACATCAATCTCAAACTGGCCGCTATGGGTCAGCCTTACTTCAAATCGAGTTCCCGAATGGGCCTTCTGGAACTGGCCAACGACCTTATCAATAATTACAAAGAAAAAAACCGGTTACTCACCTCATATCTCTGCCCGGCAGATCAGCGTATCCAGAATTTCCTGGATCATTACCTTGCAGATTTCAAAGACAAAAAAGACATCAGACTCCCGTCAGAGACTTTTGTCGTGGATAATCATGGCATTGCCCGTGCACTGTCTCTTCCACCGGATGCAGACAAATTTGAAAGTGACATTATTCACTCCTTCCGTCTGAAACAGGGAATTCTAAACAATCCAAAAAATGACCGGAGAACCACCAAAGGCGTTTTCCATGTGGTAGAGGGCGGACTTCCCATCCCGCACGACAAAAAAGGTGTGCCCAAAGAAGCGTTTGCAAGCTTGCTGGAGAAAGCATTACAGCCTCCGAAAGAGTTGCTCGAAATACCTTTTACATCAACTCAGGAAGAGAAAGCAGCCTCATTTGTTTCTTTGTTGCTCCGACCGGTAGTGGAACCTGCCGTAGGCAATAAGAACAAGGAACGAAGAATGGAGATCCGTTTCTTTGCCCCGGGTAACCTGGTAAGTAACCTGGACTTTGTGGAATCCATTTTCGGGAATGCCGGAGATCCATATCTGACAGAAAACGATTCAGCCCTTGACATTGAAGGCTGGACCGGTCACACCGGCTGTGTCATTCTGGCCCCCCATCTCACCAAATTGAAGAAGAAAGAGCTGGGACTTCCCCACATCAGTGAAGCAACAGAGCGTCAAAAGCGTGATGGCATGTGCTGGGAAAAAGAAGATGAGCTTTACAACGATGGCGGAGCTTTTAAAGTGACTGCCCGTACGGCGGAGGGAATTATAGTGACCCTGATAGCTGATAACTATTTCGGTTATTCCAAGAAAGAAGTCAAAACTCAGATTGGTTATGCTGCCAACCTTCTCGGAAATGTAGAAGAGGAGCACGCCGGTGGCGCCATCGCTTTCCCCACCTACAACCTGGGGGATGAATTCTCAGATCGTAAACAATTCAACCGCAACGACCTCTCTTTTGAGAAAATGGCAGCCATGTACAACGACTATATGGAATTGCAACCTGAAGGTCATGCGGTGGACAGAAAATACAAAGACATCATTTATGTTCCGGAAGATGCAGCCTTTAATCTGATGGAGCAAAAAGTTTCATGGACCAAGGACGGCAAAGAACATTCCATCAGGCTGAATCCGAAAAACACCTATATGTTGCCTGCAGGATATAAGGTACGGATGAACAAGAACCCGTATGTACCCTCCTGGCGACTAATCGGATCGGTGGCCGAAGGAACATTCTGTCACAAGCCTTGTACCGTTTCCGGAGGTGGTAAGTCCGAAATTTCCAAATCCATTGAAGATGCCATCATTTATGGGCCATTCTTCACCGCCGATTACGAGAATGATTTCAAAAAAGTGGAAGAGATCATCAATAAAGATTACTCAGACATCTATCTCCCACACATCAAAACCGCTAAAGATCGTCCCATTTTGAGTTCCAAGCGCTCTCTGGGATCAGTTATTAAGCTGCTGACACCTGCACCCAACCGTTATACCAAAGAGTACAACGAGTGGCTGGAAACCATTCCTCATCACATCAAAGGACTGGTTTACATTGTGAAGCGTTTCTATCGTGCCGAATGGGGTAAAGAGTGGAAAAAATACTTCACGGTCGATATCATTGACGGAAAACACGGAAATGAACTGAAATTCAAAAACCGAAAGCTGGTGGCCAGCTACCTCCGGGTGGGGCTCACCAACGAAGGGGCATGGCGTACCTTCAAGCTGCGTCAGGATTACATCGCCAGCGACAAGCTGCAGATGGAAGATGACATTACCGCTTCCACGGTTGTGCCCGCTTCACAATTGAAAGACCTGGCTCCGGATTTCAACCATCCTTCTGCCAAGTTCATTACCAATTGCGAATATCGCTTCTTCCAGCGACCCGATGAAGCCGTTCACCGCGGTTACGACAAGCAGGCAGAACTGGATTTGTCAACCCCAAATACGTTCATTTCCAATTTTGAACCACTGACCATCAGTGACGCAAAAGAGATAATGGACGATGCCATCGAGTTTGACAAATACACACAACCGATGAAGAGCCTGATTAAGGATGTGGCCAGAAAGAAAGAACACAATTTTTTCGTATCTTCTTCTCACCCACGTATTTTTGAAGGCAAACCATCAGCCAACGTGCGATACCTGCAAAACCGTCCGGGACTCATCAAGCACCGCGAAAACTACATCGCAGAAATGGGCACACGCCTTTACCGGAAAGTTCCTGCCGGGGAGCCGGTATTAACACCCGTTAATGCAGTATTGGGAGGTCGCAGAAACAACCCGCCACAGCCGGGTATTCGTCCGCTGGCGGTTTACAATCCTATTCATTATCAGGATTTGCCCGAACTGTTCATGGACTTCGTTTGCAGCCTGACAGGAAAGTCCCCTTCCACCACCGGTGCCGGTTCAGAGGGTGCACTTACGAAAGGGCCTTTTAATGCCCTGAGTCCGGTGACCGACCTCAACAATGCGCTGGTATCGTTTATTCTCACCGGATACAACGGTTTTACCACTGCAGCAGGTCATATTGGCCCCAACTACCGGGTCGATCACGACATCAGTTTGCTGGTTCCTGAAATATGGAGTCGTCTGAGCCCTGAAGAGGCAGATGCCCAATTCCTGAAAGATCACAATTACCTTGAAAAACTCGAAGATTTCGAGCACAATGGCAAAAAAGTTCTGGCTTCAAGACTGGGATATCGCATCAATGCAAAATTTGCCCGTACTTTCCTGGGACGTGTTTTCGAGAATCCGGATGCCGTATTTAACAGCGAAATGCTGCAGCCCGAGACGCAGGATCAGGAGGTATTTGTGGACGGAATCAACAACATTGTTGAAGCCCAGCAAAGAGTTGCCAAAAGTTATTTTGAGGATGGCAGCGTAGAGGGGGCTGTTCCCCCACTCAAAGCAATTCTGCACGTGATGGCTCATGGTGAATACAACGGTAAGACCATTGACGATCCCGAAATCAGAAAAATGTTTACCCTGGAAAATATGCTGGCCAGTGACTGGTACCATGAGCGCCTGACCAACAAACAACTGGGTGACATCAATCTGTGGCAAAAACACCTCAAGTATTTGCGCGATTACCTCACCACAAGGAAGAACATTGCTCCTGAAGTGGAGGCTAAAATCAAATCGAGCATCGAACTCGCTGAACAATACATCAAGAAGTTTAAGTCGGCTGAGTACCTTAAATCTCTTGAGGGATGCATAGGGTTGGATACTTTTGTGAAGTAATTGTTTTGTTAAATTATTATTTAAAAGAGCTGTTGCCCGGTTATCGGGCGACAGCTCTTTTCTGTTTTTTATCCTTACCTTTGCCCTGTCACAATTAAAAATCACCTTATGGAAGCGCTTTTTGGAAAAACTTTAGAGGAATTGAAAGTCGTTGCTGCTGAAAACGGATTACCCGGATTTACAGCCAAACAAATGGCGCAATGGCTTTATACCAAAAAGGTAAGTGAGATTGACGACATGACCAATCTTTCGAAAGATGCACGTGGCCGGCTTAAAGAAAAATATGAAATAGGACGCGTAGTTCCTTCCAAGGTTCAGGCGTCTGTTGATGGAACAAAAAAATATCTCTATCCTGCTCAAAAAGGGCTTTTTATTGAGGCTGCATACATCCCCGAGAAAGATCGGCACACCTTGTGTATCTCATCCCAGATTGGTTGTAAAATGGGATGCCTGTTTTGCATGACCGGTAAACAGGGTTTTCAGGGACAACTAACTGCCGGAGAAATTGTCAACCAGGTCATCAGTCTTCCCGAGAGCGACCAACTTACCAATATTGTTTATATGGGAATGGGGGAACCGCTGGACAACGTGGACAATGTGCTGAAAAGTCTGGAAATTTTCACCTCCGACTGGGGAATGGGCTGGAGCCCCAGGCGCTTCAACGTCTCTACCATTGGTGTGGAACCAGCTATGAGGCGTTTTATCGAGGAAAGCGACGCACATCTGGCCATCAGCCTGCACACGCCCTTCAATGAGGAACGTAAAAAACTCATGCCCATCGAGCAGGTTTATCCCATCGAAGAGGTAATCGACGCATTAAAAGAATATGACTTCGGACGTCAGCGTAGAATATCCTTTGAATATATTATGTTCGACGGAGTAAATGACACCCCCGCCCATGTAAAAGGTCTCACCAAACTACTTAACGGCATCCGTTGCAGAATCAATCTCATCAGGTTTCACCCCATCCCCGACTCCCCACTCAGAGGCTCATCGGATGAAAAAATCAAATGGTTCTCCGATCAACTCAATAAGAAAGGCCTTACCACAACCATTCGCAGATCGCGGGGAGAGGACATCTATGCAGCTTGTGGACTTCTGTCCACCAAAAATATGCTGAAAGAGGATACAGAGAAAGATTATTAGCTCGTAGTTTTTAGCAAGAACCGGGCGACAATTTCGGATAAAACATCCAATTAAGACCTGTTTTTGGTTGAGATGCAACCAAAAACAGGCTTTAACCATCAATTATTCATTTCGGGCATAATGCGAAGATGCTTTTTAAGGTTCTCAACAATCTCCCTTCTCGGGCTGATTAATACTTCCTTTAGTCGGGCCTCCGGCAGGTTTAGCAGCAATTCCTGCAGGTAATAACTTTTAGAAATAATAAAATCCAAATCCATAGTAGAACATTTCTTCATAAGCAAATTTCCTGAATTAATTATGAAACAATAATTTACCCATTAGGGGAAAAGTCAATAAGACCATTCTACAAACCAAACGGAAATAATCCGAAAAAATTATTTTCACTCTCTTTTATTTATCAGCTGAACATCGTAGTAGATAATGGCTCTGGCTTAAATTCTCGACAATAACACAAATGGTTTATTTACAGTATATTGAACCTTTATGATTGTCGATAAAAGTTGTTGGCCCCCTATCGGGGACCTTTTCTATTAAGGGGATTTCCCCCGGGTTAGTCCCCCGGGGTTATTCAAATTTGCCCCCATTCGGGGACATGTAATAATTACCATTTTAAACTATAGACAAGATAATTTATAAATAATACATTCCTTACACAACACTCCGTTAAACTTTTACAAATAGTTGATAGTTAATTCATTATAAAACCAGGACAACAAACAAGAACTCGCTCATAATAAAGACTTTGCGTCATTGCGTCTCTGCGTTTAAGCTTTTTATAACGGACTATTGTTACAAAAACAAGGCTTTTCCCTATTTGGGATATACACAATGCCACTTGACAAGATTAGGCTGTGTTTTTTAAGGCCGAAGGTCTTTAAGCAATAGCCTGGGGCAACGCCCCAGGAAAATTGTAATACCTCTCCCCCTCTCATTATTGGTCGCGATGCGACCAATAATGAGAGGGGGCCCGGAGGAGGTGCCTCAAGACCCAGGGCGTTGCCCTGGGCTATTGCTATCAGGCTTTCACCCTGTTTCCCTATTCCCTGCTACATTGTTTTATGTATAAGGTAGGTAATTATTGATTCAAAATAATTTTAAACAATGAAGCCTAATTAGTTAACAATTTTTCTCATTTTTGTGGGGTAAAAGCAATTCAAAGAACATGGCATGTTCCAGAAACTAATAAAACTCTTTAAATCAAACGGTTCTATCAGCCAGAAGGTCCTTGGAGGATACCTCTTCAACCTGGTGCTTCTGATTCTGGTCGCAGGATTCAGTCTCTTCGGGATAGCCCGTCTTAAAGACTGGGTACGCAGCACGGAAAAAGTAGATCTTTTACTACATCAAATATACGTATCACGCATTCAGGCCGAAAATCTCACACTCAAAAGCGACACTACCTCCACACATATGGTGGACAGTCTTACCCGCAATATTGAGATACTTCTTCAGGATGCACGTGAAAGCAGACTCAACTCCATCAGTCGGGATGAGTTATCAACGGTCAACAACTGGCTGGATGATTACAAACGTTACTGGGTTTTGGTCATCAACCTAAAAAAAGGACGAAGCGCAACAGAGCAAAAGATGGATGCCCTCTTTCAGCAGGTTTTCTCGGCTGCCCGCCAACCTCTTCCACAAAGAGCATCAACAACACCTGATGCAAAAAAGGGCGAACCTGACCTTTACAACGACCTGATGTACCAACTCCTTCACCTCAAGGAAATTGAAAAAAAACTTTGGAACTACCCGGTCAATGTTGTTACCAGGGAAATGGTGGACACCGTTTTCGAACGCATCAACAGCCTTGTTCCTCCACCCGATGTAGTCTCTCCGGGGTCGGAATCTTTCAGATCTTTATCACAGCTGAGAAGCGGGCTGGCCGGTTATCAGAAAGAGATGCTTGATCTGGTCGGCGAGCTGGAGGAGATTGAGCGTGTACAGACTCTGGTGGACAGAAGTTCGCAAAGCATCCAGATGGCCGGCGAAAAAGCCAACTACCATCAGAATCATGCCATGGAACGATGGGTTATTATCGGTTTTGTTCTGCTTTCAGTATTTATGTCACTGGCCATCATTATTGGTATCTGGATGGCGGTAATCTATTTCAGAAGAATCAAACACGATGAGGAACTCAGAGAACAGGCCAACAAGCAGTTACAGACCAACAGACAGTTACTTAACGACATCATCAACAACAGTTCGGCACTCATCTATGTGAAAGATAGAGAAGGGCGGTTCACGCTCATCAATCAGCCCATGGAGGAGACGCTGGGCCTGGAAGCACATCGGATTATCGGCCGTACCGACAAAGACATCTTCCCTGAAGAGGTGGCTGCCGTATTCAGTAGAAATGATGCAGAAGTTCTGACCGGTAAAAAATCCATTCAAAAAGAAGAGTTCTTTCCGTCCGCAACCGGGAAACGCACCTTTCTGTCCAATAAATTCCCTATTAAAGACAGCTCGGGAGAGGTAATATCGGTATGTGGTGTTTCCACGGATATTACCGAACTGCGCAAAGTCCTTCACGACCTGGAAAGAAGCCGGGAAAACTACCGCAACATAGTCACCAACGTTCCCGGAATTGTCTATCATTGCCAAAGTGATTACAAACGTACCATGCTCTTCATCAGCGGAGGCGTGGAGAACATCATCGGACTGGGAATCAACGCATTCATTCAGGAGGGACAATCCATTATCCCCTTCATCATCAAAGAAGACCGGGACAAAGTCAGAGATATCCTGAGTCGTGCGCTCAACAATCAGTCACCCTTTGAGATGGAATACCGGATCCGTGACTTGGTGGGCAACCGCAAGTGGGTTTATGAAAAAGGGCTCCCTGTGGTTGACAGACAAACCGGACACGTCACGTTCCAGGGCGTTATCATTGATATTACGGCACAAAAAGATGCCGTCAATGAGATTATGATGCGCGACAAACTGTTGGAAGGGGTCTCCGAAGCACTCAAAGAACTGATTGCCAGCACCAATTTTAAAGAGGCACTTCTTAAAGCCCTTAGAGTGCTGGGCGATGGTGCAGGGGTGGATCGTGCATTTGCATTCCGGAATTACAGAAACGAACCGGGACAATTGCTGTTCAAACATTTTGTGGAGTGGGAACACTCCTCTCTGGAACCCATCCATCGAAAAGACCTGACCGACCTGGCTTATGAAAAGATCAGCCCTTCCTGGTACTTTGCCCTCAATGATCAGAAAGACCTGGAGGTAAATGTCCATTCCGCCACTTCCCGTGAAAAATCCTTTTTGGCCAAACTCAGTTCCACCTCTGCCCTGATCATTCCGGTGTTTGTCCACAACTCCTTCTGGGGATTCATCGGGTTCGGCATGGAAATGAAATCAGCCAACTGGAATGAGTCGCAAAAAACGCTGTTCAAAGCCTTTGCTGTAACCATGGGACTGATGATTGCACGCCACCAGAGCAATATAGAGCTGCAAAAAGCCAAAGAAGCAGCCGAAAATGCCACGCGTGCAAAGAGTGACTTTCTGGCGCGTATGAGTCATGAGATCCGCACTCCCCTGAATGCCATTATCGGATGGACACACCTGGGACTTGAAAACTCAGGTTTCCGTGGCCAAAGCGATTACCTCAAGCGCATTCAATCCTCTTCCCGGTCTCTGCTTGGAATTATCAACGACATACTCGACTTCTCCAAAATTGAAGCCGGACGCCTGGAACTTGAATACATCGACTTTGATCTGGAACAGGTTCTCCAGAATTTGGCCGATATGGTACTCTTCAGAGCCAATGAGAAAAACCTGGAGTTGGTATTTGACATAGCTCCGGAAGTGCCACTGAGCCTCGTTGGCGACCCGCTCCGACTGGAACAGGTACTGATAAATCTGGTCAACAATGCTGTAAAATTCACCGATAAGGGACACGTAAATGTAAAGATTAATCTCAAATCCTCCGAAAGCGAGAAAATGGAACTTCTTTTTGCCGTGGAAGATACCGGAATCGGTCTCAAAGAGGAACAAAAGAACAACCTTTTCAAGGCATTTTCACAAGCCGATGTATCTACTACCCGCAAATACGGGGGATCGGGGCTTGGCCTGGCTATTTGCAAGCGTATTACCCAAATGATGGGCGGAGAGATATGGGTGGAGAGCGATTATGGTAAAGGCAGCAAATTCTTCTTCACAGCTTTTATCGATCGCCAGATGATTCAGAAAAAAGACCAGATGCTTCATGCCTTTGAGGTGGAGGGCGATGAAGCGATGATTGGTTGCAACAATGTTAAAACAGCCATCGGTCTGAAAAGCATGCTCACCGATTTTGGATTTAAGGTTCATCGCACCTGTGCCTACCAATCTCTCCTGAGCAAGCTGGAAAGCATCAGTCCCTCCGCTCCTCTCTGGCTATTGTTCATCGACTGGCCCATGATAACAGACCTTGGAAAAGAAGCCATAAATGACCTGCTACGATACAACGACCGTTTCGAACATCTTGTGATAATGGCTTCACCATTTCATGAGGAGGAATTAAAAGAAGTGTGGCCCGAAGAGGATTTGCCCTATGTGTTGATGCACAAACCGGCCAATTATTCCATTGTGTTTGACACCCTGATGGATGCCATGGGGGGTGCTGACTTTACTCAGGCAGAGGGTGGTTCCAAAAAGAAAAATTACAAAGATCTTCTGATAAAAGAGAAACCACTAAAACTGCTGATGGTTGAGGACAACGATACCAACCGTGAACTCACCAAAGAGTTGCTGGCTATGGCCAACATATCAACCGATATGGCTGTTAACGGACAGGAGGCTCTGGATCTGGCCAAAACGCAGGAGGGAAACTGTCCCTACGATCTGGTGCTGATGGACATTCACATGCCGGGAATGAACGGCTATACAGCCACCCGAAGGATGAAGCGAATAGATGGTTGGGGTGAGGTACCCGTGGTAGCCATGACTGCTGAAGCACTGGGAGATGTTGAAAACCAATGCTTACAGGCAGGAATGACCGGTCTGGTAGCCAAACCCATCGATCCGGATGACCTCTTCAGAGTCATTTATCGCCTTGTTTTTGGAGAAGTCAGGGACGCTGATGCCATCATGCAACATTCCGAAAAAGGCCGTGAATACAAATTCCCAAAAATCGACGGTCTTGACGTTCAGGCAGGAATCCGTCGCATGGGAGGACGCTCCGACCTTTACGGCCGATTGCTTAAGGGATTTTGCCACGACTATGCAGAAATCGGAGACCGCCTGAAACAGTTGGAAGATGAGGAAGAAACAGAAGAAACCGCGCGGCTTTTACACTCCCTCAAAGGAATTGTCGGCACCATGGAGGCCCCCACCCTTTATCAGCAAGCTCAGAAGACCGAAAAGGCTTTCAAAGAGGAGACATCCAACTATAAACAACTAAAAGAAAAACTCATCAAGGAGGTTAAAAGACAAATAAAACAAATCAACAAGAAAATTTAACATTTGGAAATTTGTGTATTTTTTTGTTATTTGAGCCCCAGATTAATACAAAAACACCTCGTTAAACAATAAAACAGAAGCCTATAGAACATTTTTACAAGCAAATTTTAAATATTGATTATGATGACAGAACTGACTATCCTGTCTGATGAAGAGCTTGTAAAAAAGTTTATATCAGGAGATTCGAGGTGTATTGACTTGTTGATTGAAAGACATCATCAGCGCATTTATTCATTTATTTTTCTAATGGTCAGGCAACGGGATCTGGCCGAGGATATCTTTCAGGATGTATTTGTAAAAGTGATTCATTCACTCAAATCCGGTAAATATGCCGAAAACGGGCGTTTTACATCCTGGGTTATGCGCATTGCCCATAATCTCATCATTGACCATTTTCGCAAGCAGAAGAACCAGCAAATGGTCTCCAACGACCAGCACAGTTTCGATCTGTTTAACAACGCCAGGTTTTCCGACCAGACCATCGAAGACCAGATGGTTCATGATCAGCTAATCAGTGAGGTAGCAGCTTTGGTGGAAATGTTGCCCGAATCACAGAAAGAGGTCATCAGACTGCGCCACTACTTCGGCCTTTCATTCAAGGAAATAGCAGAGGAAACCAATGTGAGCATCAATACAGCACTGGGGCGTATGCGTTATGCACTCATCAATATGCGGAAAATGATGGAAGAAAAAAATATGTCGCTGACTATTTGAAAAAAAAATCAATCCATTCCATACGTGTAACCTCTCTTTCGATTGTCCTATTATTAAACCATCAAAAGAGAGTTGCCTTATGAATGCAAAAGAGATAAGACGTAACCTGTATAAGGTATTCAGAATGACCGGTATTCCCCGGAACGTAATTGATGAAAGAGCATCTTTAACCGACGATTTGTTTATGGATGATGTGGATATGGCTTGTTTCCTGTTTTACCTGGAAACCCGTTTCAAAGTGAATGTAAAGAATGAGGAGATGACACATCTGCAATCGGTAGGTTCAACCATCAACTACCTACAGCAACATTGCGCATAAAACAGATCCATAAAGCTTCCCGCTTAAAAATCTGGTTTTAAAACAACAACATAGCCACGGCGGACTTGCTCCGCCGTTATTTATAATAATTCATCCATAAACTTTTTCATAAAGGTATCACCACTGCCGGGGCTTCATCTTTTGGATCACAACATTTTTTCTACCAAACTGCCGCCCCTCCGGGGCTGTTCCATCTCAAACCCCATCGCTCAACCTCAACTCTCAACTCCCAACCTCAACCTCAACCTCAACTCTCAACTCTCATTCCTCCTGCTTCTCAAATATCTTCTCCACCGAATCATCAGGACTGATAATATTGTACCTCGACCAGAAATCATCATCGTAAGATTCAATCTGATCGGACAAGATATAATCTGCCCTGAAAGCATCACTCCACCGGAACTCTTTTCTCTCACCATCTCTTAAGTCAGTGATAAGCAATTCGGAAACGGTGTTGAATACAGTACGAATATTCTCTTTTCGGTCAATCACTTTCATATTTACCTCACCTCTGACGCTGTTCAGAATCCATTTGTCATTCCAGGGCCGGTAATCAATACGGTAGCGGGCAAAAGATGGTTTGGTCCTGAAACGACGGCTGTCACGTCTTATAAGGTATTCACGACTTTTCCTTATGGTTTTTCCTGTCATCTGAAAAGAGGCACTCACAATGGCAAAAGATGCTTCATCCACCACAATCTCGCCCTCATAAAGCAATTCTCCGGTATCGTTTTGCGGTTCAAAACCAATCACAAACACAGTGCGCCCGTGATCATAATCCATACGTCTAAAAGAGTACTGATAGACAGAATTTCCGGCCTCATCGGGCAGAAAGCCCCCCTGACGAACAATATCCACCCTGCTGAAAAGGAAAGGTCCTCCCTGCAGCTTAAAATCAATCATTTCCATATCACCGCTGTATTGCCCTTTCCGGCCTTTCACAAAACGTACCCGCTCCAGAGCATACTCCTGAAAATAAGGAGGCTTAAATATCTCCACCACAGCTTCAGACACATCCACATACTTTTTGTCCTGCTGAATGGTCTCCCGAAAAAATGCAGTTAGAATCAGCGGATTTTCCGCATAATTTTCTTTTTTCCTGCGCACCACTTCGCGCATTATTTCCTCTGGCTTTACAAGCTTCACCAGCACCTCGGGCAAGTGAACCGATGTTTCGGACAAACTCACCACCACGGTTGTATCAGAAGCAGGAATAATCAGTGAATCACGCCGGTACCCAAGGCTGGAAAAGACCAGCTTTTCTCCTGCATATTCAGCCGGCAGGAAAAAACCAAACTTCCCCTGTCGATTGGAGGCTGTTCCGAGGGATTTTCCTGCAATACCAATATTGACCATATCCATGGGTTCCTGACTTGCAGAGTCAACCACAACCCCACTTATATGAATGGATCCAACATCAACCCGCGCAGGCTCGGAGGAGATTATAATCTGCCGGTCCATCTGATGGATTTCCAGCTCCTCCTGATGAAATGTTCTTTTTAACCACTGATCAAGATATACCGAATCGGCACGGACATCAACAATGCTGTCTCCGGCAATCAATGATGCATCATAAGAAAAAGCAATGTCGTAACGAACCGATAAGGAATCGAAAAAGGCAGCCACTGATATATTGTCATAATCAAATGAATATCTCCTCTCCAAAATATTTTCCTGAGACCGAACAGGCAAACTGACAAATAAAAAAGCCCAGAGAATAATCCATCTGCCGGGGATTATTGGTCTGATTATCTCTTCAGTATGTTTAGGAAAACTATTCATCATTCGGTACAAACATCTTTATTTATCTTATATAATCCAGTAACGCAAAAGTTAAAGAAAAAGACGAAATCAGGAACTTTTGAAAATATTCCGGACATTATATTTTTCAAAATCCGGCTGCCCACATATCAGGGATATTTTACTAACCTACCTTATACATAAAACAGGTACGATGTAAACAAGCTGAAAGTCTGAGAGCAACAGCCCAGGGCAACGCCCCAGACTATTACTTAAAGACCTTCGGCCTTAAAAAACGCAACAACATTATGTATTCCTTTAAAAGGAAAAAGCCTCGCTTTTGGGAGGACTGAATTATTCAAAACGAAAACCTATGAATCGAAGATCAACGAAGTCAATAACCCAGCCAATTATTTTTGGGCCGACAAGAAGATAGTCTCCCCCTCCCGTTTCGACTCCAGATTAAAGGTAGTACAAACGACTTCAAGAACAAAATCCAACGAATTATCACTAAAGCGGGCTGTCAGCTTCTGTTCTCCCAGCTCTTCATCTGAAAACTGAAAATCAGCACTATACACACGGCCAAGAGTCTCAACAACCTCACTCAGGGGGGTTTCTTCAAATTTTATCTGACCGGTAAGCCACGACAAAAGATTGGGATCGGTGGTCTCCACAACGGAGAGCAAACGGCTTTTTTTATCAAAAAGGGCAGTTTGTCCAACGGTCAGCACAACCATCTCCTGCTCAGAGGGCGGAACCACCTCAACCCGCCCCTCAAGAACGGCTATTTCGGTTACATCCATGTTGGGATAAGCCCGCACATTAAATTTAGTACCGGTCACACGAATGGTCACATCCCCGGTGTTAATTACAAAGGGCCAGTCTATATCTCCTTCTACTTCGAAGAAGCCTTCTCCTTCCAGTTCTACAGTGCGTTCCTCATCATTAAATGGCTGATTACATAAAAACCTGGAGCTGTTGTTAAGAATAACTTTACTTCCGTCACTCAGCAACATCTCCTCGCGCGGCGAGTTGGAAACAATTAAGGAAGATTGATTTACCTGCGGTTTTAAAAGAAGAAACCACGAAAGTCCAAGAACAACAATTACAGAAGCTGCAACAGCCAGTGTTTTCCCTAAAGAAAACGTCCTGCCTTTTGAAACTTCCGGAAAAGAAGACTCTTTTGTAAATCGATGCACATTCTTCCAGGCAGACTCCGTATCTGTTTGCTGAACAAACAAGGCTTCTTCACCCCGAAGCCATGAATCTTTGATACGCTCCCACTCCTGCTCGTTGGCCCGATCTGCATGAACCCACTGTTCCAGCAATCCCCGGTCAATTTCATCAGCCTCTCCGCTCAAAACACGTGCTGCCAGTTCCCAGTTTATATTTTTCTCGTTTTCCAACATCATTTCAACTATTTATGAGTTGCTTATATTTTTTGTATATCGGTCTGCATTAACCCCTTCTGTCCTTAGGGATTGTGCCAAAATAATATAGTGGTCCAAACGCAACCTCAGTCCTTTTTATGAGCGATCATCGGATTAAACATCTCCCTGAGTGTCTTAAGTGCTTTTCCCATCTGTGCTTCCACAGTCTTTTGTGAAATACCTAATTTTCCTGCAATTTCTTTGTATTTAAACCCGTCGAATCTGCTCATTTTAAAAATCTCTCTACGCCGTGGGGGCATCTCTTCAATAGCCTTCAGAACTTCCCCCACCAACTCGTCCTCCTCTGCACTGTTTTCCTCTTCCGGCAAATTGAACTGATCCTCCACCGAATAAAAATGAGGTCTGCGCTTCAGTTCATTCAAACAACTATTGCGCACGGCAGTCGTCAGATAACTGTTCAAAGATTCAAGCTTTAACTCTTTCCTTTTCTCCCAGTACCTGATAAAAACCATCTGCACAATATTCTCAGCCTCCTGCCGATCGGATAAATACCTGAAGGCAAATAACGACAAACGGGCATACGACGACCGGAACAGTTCTTCGAAAACATGTTCATCTCCTCTGGCTATGAGTCGGACAATCTCTTTTTCCGATCGTGGTATTTGCATATTTTTTTGTTTCAGTCACTTTAATGACACTAATTTATCAAAAAACCCTTATCGACGTTCATTCTTTTTATTCATTTAACCCACCTTATACATAAAACAATATAGGAGGCAGTACGGAAACAAGCTGAAAGCCTGAAAGCAATAGCCCAGGGCAACGCCCTGGGTTGCAATTCCCTACTCTCCCCCGCGGTTTATTGGTCGCGTCGCGACCAATAAACCGCGGGGGAGAGATATTACAATTTTCCTGGGACGTTGCCCCAGGCTATTGCTTAAAGACCTTTGACCTAAAAAAAACGCAACAACATTATGTATTCCTTAAAAAGAGAAAAGCCACGCTTTTAGGAAACCTGCATTATACATAATGCTTGCCCGAAAAGTCCAATTTCTGCGTTACGTCCTTTCTGAAAACAGTTATTCATCAAAGTAAACACCTTGATTTTCAGAAAGGACAAGCCTTGAACTTGGACTTTTCAAATCAAGCACTCAGTTTTATTGCTGGCACTACACAATATCAATAACACATTCAGATTATTGACTTATGTGTTTCTCTGAAAAAAGCCCCCCCATTTTGAAGGACTGTCCTGTAAAAAACGGATATTCCTCCAAAAAGCAGTAATTTTGACGGGAGAAAACCGTTCCTGCCGATAATTGTTTATTGATAGAGAAAACAAAACACAATAATACTATGCCAAATATCAAAGCCTGGGTTATTTCATTGCGTCTTAGGACCCTCCCGCTGGCACTCTCCACCATCTTTATGGGTTCATTTCTTGCGGTGGATTCTGACACATTTCGTTGGTCTGTACTGATTTGGGCCTCCCTGACCACTCTTTTTTTACAAATCCTCTCCAACCTGGCCAATGATTATGGCGACGCTCTTTCGGGAGCCGACAATGATGAACGTGAAGGTCCCCGGCGGGCTCTTCAGCAGGGGGCAATTACCCTGAAGCAGATGAAAGTCGCGATCTCAACTACCGCATTACTGGCTCTAATCTCCGGGCTGACACTTATTTTTATATCACTCCAGGGAAATCATCTTTATGCATTCGCCTTTTTCCTGATGGGAATAGCAGCTATTGCGGCAGCTATTCGTTACACCGTCGGACGCAATCCTTACGGATACAGAGGTTTGGGGGATTTTTACGTATATCTCTTTTTTGGCCTGATGGGCGTGGGAGGCACCTTTTTCCTGCATTCCGGATACTGGGATTGGTCGGTGTTGCTTCCTGCCACGGCGGTAGGATTTTTCAGCACCGGAGTTTTAAATTTGAACAACACCAGGGATATTGAAAGTGACAAAAAAAGTGGTAAAAAAACGCTCCCGGTGATGATGGGGCGCAAAAATGCAGCATTGTACCACTCATTTTTACTATTATCGGGCTGGACTGCAATGGTAATTTGGCTCCTCATTTATGAATCACGACCGGGAGCATGGCTGGTATTTTTATCAATGCCATTATTCGTTAAAAACATCATTGCCATTTTCCGGTTCGATGCCCCTTCCGCAAAACTGGATCCTGAGCTGAGAAATTTATCACTGGGCACCTTACTTTTTGTTCTTTTGTACGGAATAGGTGTTTTTTAAGAAAATTATAAAGAATGCTATGCTCAAAGCCACTTTTCGACCATACACACTAAAATTTAAAACGCCGGGAGGAACCTCAAGAGGTGTTCTGACCGAAAAAACCAGTTGGTTCATCACCGTTTGGGACGAAAAGAATCCGGACATCAAAGGAATTGGTGAATGCTCTGTTTTGCCAAAACTCAGTCCTGATGACCGCCCGAATATTGAAACCAAATTAGAAGATGTCGCTCGAAACACAGACCTTCTGAAAAGCAATTTTCATACTGCTCTTGCTGATTGGCCGGCAATCAGGTTTGCTTTGGAAACAGCCCTGCTTGATTTAGGTAACGGCGGCAATCAGGAGTTATTCCCCGGTCCTTTCACTTCAGGTACAAAAGGCATTCCCATCAACGGGTTGATCTGGATGGGTTCACCGAATGAGATGAAACAACAAATTGAAGAAAAACTTAATGCCGGATTCAGATGCCTGAAAATGAAAATCGGCGCCATAGATTTTCAACAGGAATACAACATCCTGAAAAAACTGAGAAGCACATTCAGCCCCAAAGATCTTGAATTAAGAGTGGATGCCAATGGCGCTTTTTCGGCCTCTGAAGCTCCCTCCATTCTTGAAAAACTGGCAGAACTTAATATCCACTCCATCGAGCAACCCATCAAAGCCGGTCAGTGGCAGGAGATGGCTCAGATCTGTGAAAGCACGCCCCTGCCCGTTGCCCTTGATGAGGAACTGATAGGAATAGATGAGCCTGCCCGGAAAGAACAGTTGCTGCAGACCATCAGGCCTCAATACATCATATTAAAACCAAGCCTGACGGGCGGGTTCAAAGCTTCTGAAGAGTGGATATCGGCAGCAGAAAACAACAATACCGGGTGGTGGGTTACCTCGGCCCTGGAGAGCAATATTGGCCTCAATGCCATTGCACAATGGACAGCCACACTCAACAACCCGATGCCACAGGGGCTGGGAACCGGACAGGTATTCTCAAACAACACCAAGTCATCTTTAACCATCAAAATTGGTGAACTATGGATGAAAAAATAAATGGCAGTGATGGATAATTCATACCAACAATACACATCCCTTACTTTACTGGGTAAGAAATACAACAAAGCAGAATTACTGAAACTGTGTGAGACAAAACTGCAAAGCAACGAAACACCTGCCTGGGAAAATTTTCTCTATGCTTTCCTGTTGGAATGGCTCAATGACAGTCCCTTTGTGAAGGTTAAGACCTCAGGCTCCACCGGAACTCCCAAAACCTTGCAGGTCCGCAAGTCGGCTATGCTGCAATCAGCCTTCAACACTCTGGATTTTTTTGATTTAAAAGAAAATAAAACCGCACTCCTTTGTCTTCCCTGTGAATTCATTGCCGGAAAAATGATGGTGGTAAGAGCCCTGGCAGGGAAAATGGATCTGATCCCGGTTCCTGTTAACGGTACTCCTCTGGATCCTCTTAAACATCCGGTGGATTTTGCAGCACTGACGCCACTTCAGATGAGCAATCAGCTTGAAAAAAATTCTGATAAAACACATCTTCTCAAAACAGTCATCCTCGGCGGAAGTTCTGTCAGCGAAGAGCTGACGGCCCTCCTTCAGGATCAGCCATTCGAGGCATGGGAGACTTACGGAATGACAGAAACCCTTTCGCATGTGGCATTACGTCTTCTAAACGGATCCGGGAAAGACGATTTTTTCACCCCACTGCCGGGAGTCCGAATTGAAACAGACCAGAGGGAATGTCTTGTTATTGATGTCGCAGGAATCACCAACGGGCCGATGATCACCAACGATATTGTAAATCTTAACAATGACGGAAAATTCAAAATATCGGGAAGAATGGACAACATCATCAATTCAGGAGGGATCAAAATTTCACCTGAAAAAATTGAATCTCTGATATCAGGAATAATCAGCACCCCATTCTTCATCGGAGCACTTCCACACCCACAGTTGGGACAGCAACCCGTACTGGTAATGGAAAACCCTCCTGAAGATGAAAATGAATTATTGAATCACATCAAAAAGATGGTTCCGCAATTCCATGCCCCAAAAAAAATTATTATCCGCAACCCGCTGCCACGAACCGAAAACGGGAAAATCAAACGAACATTGAACGGGTGATTATGGTTATTTCCGGTCATCTTTGGTATCTTTGCAGGTCAATTTGAGAGGAAACAATGGGAAAGACCAAAGCTACAGCATCCAAATACATTAGCATAAAAGGGGCACGGGTTCACAACCTGAAAAACATCGACCTGGACATCCCCCGAAATCAGTTTATTATTATTACCGGTGTATCAGGCTCCGGCAAAAGCTCACTGGCCTTCGACACGCTTTACGCTGAAGGACAGCGACGCTATGTGGAAAGCCTGAGTTCTTATGCCCGGCAGTTCCTCGGACGTCTCGACAAGCCTGAGGTGGACTATATCAAAGGTATTCCGCCTGCCATTGCCATTGAGCAAAAAGTTAATACCCGAAATCCACGATCCACCGTGGGAACATCAACGGAGATATACGATTACCTGAAACTGCTGTATGCCCGCATAGGGCGCACTTTTTCACCCGTATCGGGCAATGAGGTTAAGAAGCATCAGGTGGATGATGTCATCGACTTCATCAACCAGTTCGAAGATGGAACAAAAATGGCCGTTCTGGCAAGTATCGTCACACCGGCAGACCGTTCCTGCGCCGACCATTTGTCCATTCTCAAACAACAGGGTTTCAGCCGGGTGGAATCAGATGGAACTTTCCTGAGAATTGATGAACTGCTGCAGGATGAAGACTTGCTCTCAAAATGCCGGGAAATAAATCTGGTGATCGATCGCATCAGTGTAAAAAAAGAGGATGAAGACAACGAATCGCGTCTGGCCGACTCACTTCAAACGGCCTTTTACGAAGGACGGGGAGAGTGTCTGATTAAGATTTACACTGATGAGGGGCCTCAAACGTACACATTCTCCAACCGATTTGAAGCCGATGGCATTGTCTTTGAAGAACCCACCGAACACACCTTTTCTTTTAACAATCCTATTGGAGCCTGCCCCACCTGCGAAGGATTTGGCAACGTAATCGGCATTGACGAAGACCTGGTAATCCCCAACAAGAATCTGTCGATATATGACGATGCCATTGCCTGCTGGCGTGGTGAAAAAATGGGGGAATGGAAAAATGTTTTGATCAACAATGCACACAAATTCGACTTCCCTGTTCACAAACCTTATTATGAGCTTACACCGGAACAACGAGAGCTGTTATGGACCGGAAACCGCCATTTTTACGGACTGAATAAGTTCTTTAAGCATCTCGAATCCAAACAATATAAGATCCAGTTCAGAGTAATGCTTTCGCGTTACCGGGGAAAAACAACCTGTCCCGATTGCCGGGGTACCCGTCTGAAGAAGGAGGCCATGTACGTCAAAATCAACGGCAGGAGCATTCATGAACTCGTGCTGATGCCCGTATCTGAACTGGAGACTTTCTTCGGAGAGCTGAAACTCAACGAGCATGAACAAAAAGTCTCCAAACGGCTGCTGATAGAAATCACCTCCCGCCTGCAGTTTCTCAACAATGTGGGACTCGGATATCTGACACTTAACCGGCTTTCCTCCACACTATCGGGCGGTGAGAGTCAGCGCATCAACCTGGCCACTTCGCTGGGCAGCAGCCTGGTAGGATCGCTTTACATTCTGGATGAGCCCAGCATTGGTCTCCATCCCCGCGATACCCATCTGCTTATCAATGTTCTTCAGCACTTAAAAAAGCTGGGAAACACAGTCGTTGTGGTCGAACATGATGAAGAGATCATCCGAGCCGGCGACGAAATCATTGACATCGGGCCGAGAGCCGGGCAAAATGGCGGAGAAGTTGTGTTTCAGGGGAACTTCAGAGAACTGGAAGCCACTCCCGACAGTCTTACTACCCAATATTTGAATGGGACCCGAAAAATTGAAATTCCTTCTTCCCGGAGATCATGGAACAATTCGCTGGAAATTGTTGGCGCCAGAGAGAACAATCTAAAAAATCTGAATGTAAAAATCCCGCTCAATGTGCTGCATGTAATAACAGGAGTCAGCGGTTCCGGAAAATCATCTCTGGTAAAAAAAGTACTCTATCCGGCCCTGAAAAAGATCAAAGGAGGATATGCCGATAAAACTGGCGAGTTTGATCTGCTGAAAGGAGATACAAAAGCAATCTCTGACGTTGAATTCATTGACCAGAATCCCATCGGAAAGTCCTCAAGATCCAACCCCGCCACTTACCTCAAAGCATACGACGAAATCAGAAAACTGATGGCCGACCAGAAACAGGCGAAAGTCAACGGCCTCAAACCGGCACACTTCTCCTTCAATGTGGACGGCGGACGGTGCGATGAATGTCAGGGAGAAGGAACCATTAAAATAGAAATGCAGTTTATGGCTGACATCGTTCTCACCTGTGAGAGTTGCCAGGGAAAACGATTTAAGCCTGAAATTCTGGACATCACTTACAGGGGCAAAAACATCCATGATATTCTGGAAATGACCGTCAATCAGAGCATTGAATTCTTCAGGGAGGCCGATGGTAATACCGAAAAACGCATCGCAGTAAAACTACAGCCGCTGGCAGATGTAGGATTGGGCTATGTACACCTGGGGCAACCTTCCAGTACACTGAGTGGCGGTGAGAGCCAGCGTATAAAACTGGCATCTTTTCTGGCTATGGAAAAAACGGAGCCTACTCTTTTCATTTTTGATGAACCTACCACAGGCCTCCACTTTCATGACATTCAAAAACTCCTGAAAGCATTTGAAGCATTGATAGAAAAAGGCCATACCGTTTTAGTGGTGGAGCACAATATGGAGATCATCAAGTCGGCCGACTGGATTACAGACCTGGGGCCGGAAGGCGGAAATGAAGGAGGCAATCTGGTGTTTGCAGGAAAACCCGAGGACCTGATAAAATCAGGATTGGGACATACCGGTAAATATCTGGAGCCCTACCTGCCTCAATAGGGCCAGATAACAGGCAAGACTCTATTTAATCCAGTTCAAGGCCAAAAAGAATGGCAACACAACCTCCGGTGTCAATTTCAGGGTTCTCATCATCAGGAACCGATACCTCAACCTCTATGGTGCGGGTAGTTTGCACATCAAAATCCCAACGGCTTGCAAATTCAACCTGAGAATTATCAAAGAGAAGGCCGGAGTCAGCATCCAGCACCCTGAAATGCAGTTTAGGCAGTTCCGAAACACCCTTGACCAACAATCTGTATTTCTGCCCCTTAAAAACGGTTTTTCTGAGAACAATGGTTTCTCCTTCGCCAAGAATCGTGGCGTTATAGTTACCATCATGAAGATATGGCGATAATTCAGGCTTAGCTACCGCCCTTGCAAAACCGGAACACTGAGCCACACTACTTACCGACACAAAAAAAAGGACCAAAAAAGCACCACCGACAAATGTCAGCATACGGGCCATTTTTTTGAGGCGATATTTCATAAAGTTTTCGTTCAGCATTCGTCTTTTAATGGTTTGAGTGTATCAACCCGAGCCGCATGATACTAACTCATCGGATCCGGGGAAAAATGTCAACAATTACAATAACGAAACATCAGGAAATAAAATTGTTGCGCAGCTCCGCAATTTTTTCACAAAGCAGAATATAATCATCGGGAGATATCTCAATCTCACTTTTAGCTCTGATGGTGGTAGTCCTGTTCAGAGTATCGGTAACAGCCTCCACTTCCGAAGTATTAACAATAGTTACTTTATCAAAAATCTCCGATAATTCCTGCATATCAGCCAACAACCGGTCTATGTCGGAATTTTCATCCCTGTAGGTTTCCATCATATTCTGAAGGGTCACCAGTGAGAGTTTCTGATAAAGAATCCGCTCCACAAGGTTCTTATTGTTTTGAAGATTTCCCCTTGTCAACGAAGTGGCAAGATACAATCCTTCAATCCAGCCACCTGCCAAAACAATTACCGAAACGGCAGCACGATTATTTTCAGAAAGATAGGCATTAGAGTTCATATAGGTTTCGGAGATGATGTTCATTACCACCTCCCGGTTGTTCATATTTTCTTCAAGCTGACGAATGGTCTGCTCATCAATAGCGCCCAGTATTCCGAGTTCATCGGCCAGATTTCGTGCATTCCCCATGTATTCAATGGTTGTTTGCGACTGGTCGAACAAGCTGGCATAACTAAGATCGGCACTGTAAATTCCCAAATTCAGCGCCATCTTAAAATTGGTATTGTATTTCGAGATATTGTCCAGAGGATTGAGAATATCCGGATCGAATCCGGCGCCGGCACGCTTAATCAGCATGGCTGTTTCCAAAGGAGATGGCAGTGAATAAAAGATAAGCTTTGACTTATTCAGATCTTCAACCAGCTGATCATTCATCGGGACGGACTCAATGATATCTTTCTCTGAATTTTCAGATTCTTTCTTTGCACCTGAATTACAGGCAAAAAATGTCAAAACAAAACCTCCGAGGGCTACCAACCGAATCGTTAAAGAAGCTTTATGTAAAACCTTTGTCATAGATACAACAAGTTGAAGCGACCAAACTTATTGATCGCTGTTTTAATAATTACACAATTTATTACTTTTCCACACGACAATCAAAGAATCGTCTGATATTTTGACCGACGTAGTAATCAGAAAGATGTGCGCTTCTTTTTCCCGGGTAGTAACCCACTCTACCGGCAATAAAAACTATTCAAATTTGGAGAAATATTTCATAAACTGAGCTCTTTCATAAAGCGCAGGATTTTTCATATTCCGATAGTTCATTTTTCCCTGGAAGTCTTTAATCGATGAGAAATTATGCTCCTGCATCCAGCTTTCAATAAATTCAACCATTCGGGTAATGACTTCAGGACCGTTTTTGTAAACAGCAGAACAAACCTGAGCTGCCGAGGCACCTGCCAGTAGCTGTTTGACAACTGCAGTGCCATCATGAATTCCGGTGGATGCTGCAATATCGGTTTTGTTTATTTTAGAACTTACGATGGCCACCCAACGCAAAGACTGACGAATATCTGAAGGATTGCTGAATACTTCGGCAGAAGTAAGACTTAATGTATGAATATCAATATCAGGTTCATAAAAACGGTTAAACAAAACCACTCCCTTAGCTCCTGAAACAGAAAGCCGGTCAACAACATGTACCAAATCGGAGAAATAAGGTCCAAGCTTCATAGATACCGGAATGGAAACGACCTCACTAACTGTTTCTGCTATCTTAAAATAAATATCCTCATAGGTTCCCGGCTCACTGTTTTTATCGGTATTAACCCTGAAAACATTCAATTCCAGAGCATCGGCACCTGCATTTTCAATTTCCTGGGCAAAATTGACCCATTCATCGGCAGAAAAACAGTTAATACTGGCTATAACCGGAATATCCACAGCCGCTTTGGCATCCTTAATCAATTTCAAATAGGCCGAGACTGAATTCTCACGGGTATATTCCCGCACATAATCCATGGCTTCAGGATAATCAAATCCATGACCTCCTCTTACCTCATTGTTTACTTCGTGGATAATCTGCTCTTCAAAAAGGGACTTCAAAACAACTGCCCCTGCTCCGGCAGCTGCAAGCTTTTGTATTTGTTCAACGCTATTGGTCAGTCCTGAACTGCTGACAACAACAGGATTTTTCAATTTTAACCCCAGGTAAGTGGTCTCTAAATTTGCCATGTCCTTATATGCTTTATGCGTTTTTCTTTAAAATTTGCTTTAACAAATATAATCAAAACCGTAAAAGTCCCAATCGTTTTGGGGTGATTACACGTAATTGCGCTCCCCGAAAATAGAACTACCTATGCGCACCATATTGCTTCCCTCCTCTACGGCAATCTCATAATCACTTGACATACCCATACTTAAAAACGAAAACTCTTCTCTTTCCTTAAAATATTTCTCCTTCACCCTCTCAAAAGTGTTTTTTAAGGTGCGGAACTCTCCGGCGACCTTTTCCCGGTCATCCGTAAAGGTAGCCATCCCCATAAGCCCTCTTATCTCTACATTAGAAAAGGACTGAAAATCCTGACTCTCCAGCAACTCAAACAATTCAGTTTCATCAAGACCAAACTTGGTCTCCTCACTGGCAATATGCATCTGTAGCAAACAAGGAATAATCCGCTCATTTTTGGCACCCTCCTTATTTATGGCCCGAAGCAAACGAAGACTATCCACTCCATGAATCAAAGAGACAAACGGGGCGATGTATTTCACCTTATTGCGCTGCAGGTGACCAATCATATGCCATTGAATATCTTTGGGAAGACTTTCCTGCTTATCCACCAGCTCCTGCACCTTATTTTCACCAAAGATGCGCTGCCCGGCCTCATAGGCCTCCATAATCATTTCGTTGGGTTTGGTTTTTGATACTGCCACAAGGGTAACTTCTCCAGGCAGCTGTTCCTTTAATTTTTGAATACTCTGACTAACTGATGACATAAATCCTTTTACTTTTTTTCACTAAAAATCCCGGTCGGAATAATATGGCAAGTTACCAAGAATTCTGCACCGGGAAAAATAATATTATTATCAAGAATCAAAGTTCATGAATCACCAGTCCCGATCTGAGTTTAGGTTCAAACCAGGTGGTTTTGGGTGGCATGATATTCCCGGTATCGGCAATATCTATCAACTGCTGCATAGAAACAGGATAAAGCGCAAATGCAACCTTCATTTCACCCGAATCCACCCGCTTCTTCAGCTCCTCAAGTCCGCGAATACCACCAATGAAATCAATCCTTTTTGATGTCCGCAAATCGTTAATGTCCAATAATTTGTCTAACACCTCACCGGACAAAATGGTTACATCCAGCACTCCAATCGGATCCTGATCGTTATAGGTTCCCGGTTTTGCCTGAAGACTGTACCATTTTCCGGCAAGATACATCCCAAATTCATGGAGCATGGATGGTTTATATATTTCAGCACCTTTCTCTGTTACATCAAAAGAGGTGGACAGTTTCTCAAGAAATTGTTCTTCGGAAAGGCCGTTCAGATCTTTTACCACTCGATTGTAATCAATAATCTCCAGTTGATCATCGGGAAAATGCACTGCCATGAAATAATTGTACTCTTCGTCTCCGGTATGGTTGGGGTTGGCTGCTTTTCGTTCCAGCCCTACCCTTGCAGCCGCTGCAGTTCGGTGATGTCCGTCGGCCACATAAGTGCAGGGAACCTTTTCAGCAAATAACGTTTCCAATTGGTTATTGGTATCAGCATCTTTTACCACCCAAAAGTGATGTCCGAAGCCGTCATCCTCTGCAACAAAATCGTATTCAGGCTCCTGATTTTCCACAATTCCTTTTACAATGGCATCTATTTCCGGCACAGCTTTGTAACTAAAAAACACAGGTTCCAGATTGGCATTGTTGGTCCGGATGTGTACCATGCGGTCTTCCTCTTTATCGGGACGGGTAAGTTCATGCTTCTTGATAATCCCGTTCTCATAATCAGAACAGGCGGCAGAACCTACAATCCCGTACTGAGTCCGCCCGTTCATGGTTTGAGCATAAATATAAAAACGAGGTTCAGGTTCCGGAACCAGCCATCCCTGTTTTTTAAAGTTTTGAAAATTCTCTGCCGATTTGCTGTAAACCTCATCTGAATGCACATCCACATCCTGCTCACAATCAATCTCTGCTCTGGTAATATGCAACAATGAGTAATCTTTTCCTTCAGCCATTTTTGCGGCCTCCTGCGAATTCATAACATCGTAGGGCAGACAAGAAAGTCCTGCCGCAATTTCTTTGGGAGGACGAAGTCCCTTAAAAGGTTTTACTATTGCCATATAAAAAAAAGTTTTTTGATATAAGTAAAGTTGCGTCTGTTGTTATTAGTCAGCAGTCAGCAGTATTATAGCCAGTAGCATGATTTACAGCGACTGACATACGATACAGGAACCAACAATTATTGTACAGACATCAGATTTAAAGGTGGTTAAAATTTTTGTGATATAAAAGTACTTTAGTTAGGTAACTAAGGAAAATAGTCGTAAAGCAGAAGAGGTGAGCTATGAGAAATGAAAGGTAAAAATTGAGAATTGAGAGGTGAGAGTTGAGAAATATTTCCTTGCCATGGTAAACCAGCCCCGGCGAGGCGACAGTTTGGTAGCAACTGGTAGCAATAACGTTCCAATGAATGGAAAGCCCCGGAAGGGGTAGCACCTACAAATAAGAATATTATGAATGTAATTCAGCTATTAATCGAGACATAAAGTCTTTAGGCATAACATTTTACAGGAACCACCAAACACTCCAAAGCCCGAAAATATCCTAAAAAATATTTTCGGGCTTGCAACATAAATATTATTACGGAGAGCTTATTTAGAGTCTGTCCATAAACCAAGCGTTTTTCACGTGTTTGAACTAGAAAGTTCAAATTCAAGGCGTGTGAAAAATCTAAACCGCAGTCCCGAAGTAGCGTTTGTAAGATTTTTAAACAAAAAGCACAATCGGGATGAGGATCTAGATTTTGAGCAACAACGCAGAGGTTGGACTTTATAGACAAACACTATTTATTCACCCGGAAAGTTTCGTCTCCATCCTTCAGGAACTTAACAATTTGGTTGGCAGCAGCCACTCCTGCATTGATGTTAGCCTCGGAGGTCTGTGCGCCCATTTTCTTAGGCGTAAAGAAGAATCGTCCCGGGAATTTCTCCTCAAAAACCGCTTTATTATCTGGGGCAATATCAGAAATATAAGCAAAGTCGGCTCGTTTCTCCATGAGCGCCACCACGCTTTCCTCATCAATTACCTCCTTACGTGCAGTATTTACTAGCACAGCACCTTCGGGCATTGTGTTAAGCAACCCCGCATTGATAGACTTTTTGGTTTTATCATTGGCCGGAATATGCAATGACACATACTGACAAGTACTGTACAATTCCTCTACTGATGAGACAGGTGTGATACCATCAGCTTTAATTTTAGCATCCTCAACAAAAGGATCGAAGGCATATACATCCATTCCGAAACCTTTGGCTATTTTGGCCACATAGATTCCCACGTTTCCATAGGCGTGAATTCCAATTTTCTTTCCACGAAGCTCCGTTCCGGCCGCTCCGTTGAAATGATTACGTGCCTGAAAAACCATCATTCCAAATGCAAGCTCTGCCACTGCATTGGAGTTCTGCCCGGGGGTATTCATAGCCACAATATTTTTAGCCGAACAAGCCTCCAGATCCAGATTGTCGTATCCCGCACCGGCACGAACAACAATCTGCAACTCTTTTGCAGCATCAACCACATCAGCGGTTACTTTATCCGACCGAACAATCAGAGCGTTGGCATCGGCAACAGCAGCATTGAGTTCATCAGGTGATGAATATTTCTCAAGCAAAGACATAGAAAAACCTGCAGCTTCAACAATCTCTTTTATCTGAGCTACTGCAGCAGGAGCAAAAGGTTTTTCGGTTGCAACCAGTATTTTCTTCATAATTACCAAAGTTTTAAACAAACAAAGGGCCCTCAAAGGCCCTTTGCTGTGGTTTAATGTTAGTGTTTCTTTTCAAATTCCTGCATGGTTTCCACAAGGGCCTTAACACTTTCATAAGGCAAAGCGTTGTAAGTAGAGGCCCTGAAACCGCCCACACTTCGGTGACCTTTAATCCCAATCATTCCACGTATTGTGGCAAAATCCAGAAACTCTTTTTCCAGCTCTGCAAACTCATCATTCATGACAAAGCAAATGTTCATCAAAGAGCGATCTTCTTTAGCGGCAGTTCCTTTAAACAATTTGTTGCGGTCAATCTCATCATACAGCAAACCTGCCTTCTCTTCATTCTTCTTTTGCATGGCAGCCACTCCGCCCTGCTCCTTAAGCCATTTCAATGTTTGCAAAGCAGCAAAAACGGGAAGTACAGGAGGTGTATTAAACATTGAACCTTTGTCGGCGTGGGTTCTGTAATCCAGCATGGTTGGAATATCCCTGCCGGTTTTCCCGAGAATATCCTTCTTCACAATTACGAAAGCGACACCTGCAGGAGCCAGGTTCTTTTGCGCTCCACCATATATAATGGCATATTTTGATACATCTACAGGTCGTGAAAAGATATCGGATGACATATCAGCCACCAAGGGTACATTCACATCCAGATCTTCTTTGATTTCGGTACCGTAAATGGTATTATTGGTGGTGATATGAAAATAATCTGCATCGGCAGGTACCTCATAATTTTTGGGAATGTAATTGTAATTGGCCTCTTTGGATGAAGCAACTTCCACAACCTCGCCAAAAAACTTAGCCTCTTTCAATGCTTTGGCAGCCCATGCACCGGTATTCAGATAGGCAGCTTTTTTCTTCATCAGGTTGTATGGTACCATACAAAACTGAGTGCTGGCGCCACCACCCAGAAAAAGTACTTCATAATCATCAGGAATATTGAGCAGCTCTTTAAAAAGTGCCTGTGCCTCATCCATAACGGCAACAAACTCTTTTCCGCGGTGCGAAACCTCCATAACAGACAGGCCGGTACCTGCAAAGTTCAAAACAGCATCTGCTGTATTCTTAATGGTAGAATCAGGCAAAATAGATGGCCCTGCATAAAAGTTGTGTTTCTTCATCACCAATTCGTTTTTTTAATGAGAATATACAATAATGTTAGGTTTCAAAATCAATTGCAAGAGAATCGCCTGCAATAATTATAAATGATAAGTCAGACTTGTTGATTTTGTAAGATATTGAAACAAGAGATGATTTTTATCACGGTTCAAAGTTAGTGATTTATGATTTTTTATTCATCTGTTTGTCACTTTTTTTTGCGGATTAACCACAAGGTTGGAAAAATGACATTTTGTTACAATTCCACAAAGGGAGGCTTAACTACTTTTGCCCTGAGATCTTTATTCCTGACTCTGATAAATATTTCGCTTTCCGGTTTCCAAAATCCCTTTTTCAGATACCCCATACCAATCCCCTGCTTCAGCATTGGCGACATGGTTCCGGAAGTAACCGTGCCAATATTGTTGCCATCGGCATCTACAATTTCATATCCATGACGGGGTATTCCTCTCTCCTGAAGTACAAAACCTTTCAGCCTTTTCACCACTCCCTTCTCTTTCTGTTGTTCAAACAGCTTGCGCGAAATAAAATCATTGCCATCAACCAATTTGGTGATCCACCCCAGACCGGCCTCCACCGGAGAGGTTGTGTCGTCCAGATCATTTCCATAGAGTGCCAGTCCGGCTTCCAGTCGCAGGGTATCCCTGGCTCCCAGTCCGGCGGGCAACAGACCGAATTCAGTCCCGGCCTCCATTACTGCATTCCAAAGTGCCGGAGCCTCCTCATTATAGACATACAGCTCAAATCCCCCGGAGCCGGTATATCCGGTATTGGAAATGATAACATTATCCACCTTGCCGATGGTACCCACCTTAAATGAATAGTAAGGAACCGAGGACAAATCCGTAGTGGTAATTTTTTGAAGAATCGAAGCCGCTTTTGGGCCCTGAACAGCAATCAGTGAAATTTTGTCACTGGCATTTTCGAGTTCTGCTCCGAATGAGTTGTTTTCATTAATCCATTTCCAGTCCTTTTCCATATTGGAAGCATTTACCACCAACATATATTTTTCGGCCTCGTAATGGTACACTATCAGGTCGTCCACAATTCCACCCTGTTTATTGGGAAGACAGGAATACTGAGCTTTGCCAAACGGTAATGCAGCAACATCATTACTGGTAACATATTGAATAAGCTTCTGAGCATTGGGGCCTTTAACCCAAAACTCTCCCATGTGCGAAACGTCAAAGATTCCGGCAGCTTCTCTTACCGCCATGTGCTCTTTGTTAATTCCGGAATACTCAACCGGCATATCAAAACCGGCAAAAGGAACCATCTTAGCCCCCAGTTCCCGGTGAATATCATTTAAAACAGTCTTTTGCATAAAAAAATATATTATTGTAAATTATTCAGTCCTCCCAAAAAGAGAGGCTTTTTTCCTTTTAAAAACAGACATATTGCCGCTCGACAAGATAAGTCCGTATTTTTAAAAGGCCGAAGGTCTTTAAGCAATAGCCTGGGGCACCCCCCCCAGGAAAATTGGAACAACTCCCCCCTCATTATTGGTCGCGACGCGACCAATAATGAGGGAGCATGAGGGATACCTCCAAACCCAGGGCGTTGCCCCGGGCTATTGCTCTCAGGCTTTCAGCCTGTTTACATCTTACCTGTCTTATGTATAAGGTAGGCAAATGTCAGGTAAAGTGTAAAATGTCGGGTAAGCCGCAGCTATTTTCCACCTTGGGCAAAACAACAAAAAAGTAAGCATAGCCGCAGCTACGTGAGTCTTCATTTTGAGAAGCACAAGGTAGAAAGAGCAAGACTTGGTCCATCAGACGATGCTTGACTTCACACTAGCACAAATTTAAACGAAAAAAAGTGTTTAAAAGAATGACAATTATTTGTAAATTTACGTTAACAAAAAAAGATGAAGCAGAATGCTAACGCTATTGGAATGTTTTGTTTCATTTCGCTGATGACATCATTTTTATTAGATTTGTACCTTTCAATAATCAGAAAATAAGAAAACAACAAGATATGTCCGACAAATATGAATTCGTGAACCTGTCCTATTTACAAAGTATTGCCGGGGATGACGAGAGCATTATCAACGAGCTGATAACCATTTTCCTGGATCAAATTCCCGAATTTACCGATGGATTGGATCAAAGTTTTAAGGAAGGAGACTGGCGGAATGTAGCGGCTATAGCCCATAAAGCCAAATCATCCGTCTTGTCAATGGGCATGGAAGAGTTGGGCAATGTAGATTTAAAAAATCTGGAACTTATTGCAAAAGAAATTTTTGTTCAGGAGGTAAAAAAGAAGTCGGCACCCACCGAAAAAGAGATTAAAGAGGCAGAGAAAATGGAAAAAAACCTCAAAGGTTACGATGAAGAACGTCAGAAGTGGGTAAATGAGAATACCAAACCTGAAAAAGTTGCAGAACTCATCGAAAGATTTAACACCACCATCAGAAAAGCAGAAAAAGAACTTAAAACCGAAATTAAGGAATAATGGATACACTACTCAAAGTAACCCGGGAAAACAATAAAATCACAGGCACACTTGTGGATACCGATCGGTTAAATGCCACCATCGCCACCGGGGTTAAGGAGCAACTCAATAAAAATTTTGATGATTCAGAAATTTGCTTTACCCTGAACCTGCAAAATATAAAATTTATTGATAGTACGGGTATTGGTGTACTCATATCAGCTCTTAAAACTGCAAGGCAGCACAACGGTGAGTTTTATCTTACCAATGTAAATAAAGAGGTGATGGATTTGCTGGCGCTGATGAAACTTGATAAAGTCTTTGATTTTAAATAGTGTTTGTCCATAAAGAACCTTTTACTGTGTTATGCTTGCCCGAAAACTCCTCATTTACTCAAGTAAACTGCGTATTTTCGGGCTTCGCAAGCCTTGTAACTGATTCTTTCTTGACAAACACATGACTAGAAACAAATTTTGCTTAGTTTATAGACGGACACTAAATAGTATTTGTCCATAAAGTATCATTTACTTTAAACATCTTTCTTCCACAAAAAAAAGTCCACCGGATTCTACTTCCGATGGACACATTTCTTTTATTTTTCGTTGCCTAATTGGTAAATTCCAGATTGCCATCCTTAAAATCAACGCGAATTGGCCGCTCCTTATCCACCTCATCTGCCAATAGCTTTTTCGACAGATCATTCAGAACAAACCTTTGAAGTGCCCGTTTTATCGGTCGGGCACCAAACAGTGGATCATACCCCACCTCTGCCAGGTGATCAATGGCAGCATCGCTCATCTCAATGGATACATCCTGTGTTTTCAGGAGACGGGATATTTGCTCAAACTGTAACTTGACAATTTCACGTATCTCTTCTTTTGACAATGGAGAGAAGGTTATGATATCATCTATTCTGTTGAGAAACTCCGGACGGATGGTCTGTTTCAAAAGTGCCATCACCTCCTGACGGGTTTTCTCTACAACTTCTCCTGAAAAGCCGGAAGCCCCCGCCTCTTCAAAATTCTTTTGAATCAGATGAGACCCCACATTGGAGGTCATGATGATGATGGTATTCTTAAAATCAGCATGGCGTCCCTTATTGTCTGTCAGACGCCCGTCGTCCAGCACCTGCAGCAGAATATTAAAGACATCCGGATGTGCCTTCTCAATCTCATCAAGCAAAACCACCGAATAGGGCTTTCGCCTGACAGCCTCTGTTAGCTGGCCTCCTTCATCGTACCCCACATATCCCGGAGGAGCTCCGATAAGCCTTGAAACAGAGTGACGCTCCTGGTATTCAGACATATCAATACGAGTCATCAAATCTTCATCATCAAACAGAAATTCGGCTAGCGCACGAGCAAGCTCCGTCTTACCTACTCCGGTAGTCCCCAAAAAGATAAACGAACCTATTGGGCGACGAACATCCTGAAGCCCGGCACGGCTTCGTCTGACAGCATCAGCAACGGCTGCAATAGCCTCGTCCTGACCAACAACCCGCTTGTGCAGTTGATCTTCCAGCTTAAGTAACTTCTGGCGCTCACTCTGAAGCATGCGGGTCACAGGGATACCTGTCCATCGACTCACAATCTGGGCCACATCTTCGGCATCCACCTCTTCCTTGATCATCGCACTCTGCGACTGCCGCTCAGCCAGCTGAAGCTGCAACTTTTCAATGGTTTCGTTGGCCTCTTTTATTCTTCCGTAGCGCAACTCAGCGACCTTTTCGTAAAGCCCTTCCCGTTCCGCACGATCAGCTTCAAACTTATACTGCTCTATGGCCTCCTTGTTTTTCTGAATTTGTTCAATGATGCCTTTTTCCTCTTCCCACCTGGCTCTCAATCCGTTTCGCTCTTCCTTCAGATTGGAGATCTCCTCACTCAGCTCATTGACTTTTTTCTTGTCTCCTTCTCTACGAATAGCCTCTCTCTCAATCTCCAGTTGTTTAATCCGGCGTTCGATCTCATCAATTTCTTCCGGAACTGAGTTCATCTCAAGTCTAAGCTTCGAAGCAGCTTCATCAATCAAATCAATGGCCTTATCGGGAAGGAATCTGTCAGAAATATATCGTTTAGACAGTTCAGCCGCAGAAATAATGGCTTCATCCTTAATCCTTACCCTATGGTGTGTCTCATACCGCTCTTTAAGCCCGCGCAAAATAGATATGGCTGAGGCCAGATCAGGCTCATCCACCATCACAATCTGGAAACGACGCTCCAAAGCTTTATCCTTCTCAAAATATTTCTGATACTCTCCAAGTGTGGTTGCTCCGATGGCCCTGAGCTCTCCTCTGGCCAGTGCTGGTTTAAGAATATTGGCAGCATCCATGGCACCTTCACTTTTTCCGGCCCCTACCAGGGTGTGAATTTCATCGATGAAAAGCACAATTTCCCCGTTACTGCCAACCACTTCCTTAACAACCGCCTTAAGACGTTCCTCAAATTCCCCTTTATATTTGGCACCTGCAACAAGGGCTCCCATATCCAGAGAAAAGATTCTCTTACTCTTCAGGTTTTCGGGCACATCTCCATTGATAATACGGTGAGCCAGACCTTCTGCGATAGCTGTTTTTCCTACACCGGGTTCCCCAATCAAAATGGGATTATTTTTGGTTCGTCTTGATAAAATCTGAAGAATGCGACGGATCTCATCATCCCGACCAATGACAGGATCCAGCTTTCCACTCCTGGCCTGCTCGTTCAGGTCAATAGCAAAGCGTCCCAGAGCATTAAAGGCATCCTCCGCCGACTGACTTTCCACTTTGCTGCCTTTACGCAACTCCTCAATTGCCTGCTTCAGCCCTTTTTCCGTCACTCCGGCATCTTTCATCATTTTGGAAACCTGATCTCCGCTCTTGAGAATCCCCAGCAACATATGTTCAATACTGGCAAACTGATCCCCCATCTCCTTGGAAAAGGTCACCGCTTTTTGCAGACTTTCATTGGCTTCACGACTTAAATAAGGGTCGCCACCACTCACCTTGGGGTACGATTCTATCATCTTATCCAACACCGGAGTAAGCTGTCCCACCCCCATTTTATTAAACAGAAATCGTGTAATATTCTCTTCAACTTCAAGCAAACCCTTAAGCAGATGCCCGTTTTCTATTGCCTGATGTTGATAACCACCAGCAATTTGAAAGGCCTGTTGAATGGCCTCCTGTGCTTTTATAGTAAATTGATTCAGATTCATATCTTTTGGTTTTATTATTCAAAAACAGAATGTGCTCTTAACAATCTTATGATTTTACGTTAGTCGATAAGCCCACTTTTCAGGAGGACTGACTCATTGATTCCTTCGATCTTCTCTTCATAAAAAAATTCTTCTGCTTAGCCTCTTTCAAGCACCCTGCCACACACAATAATGCGTCATTTTGGCATAAAAAAGCATTATTTGTGCGTCATTTTTTCAGCTACAGGATTTCTATCTAGCGTGTTTCTCTCATAAGACAGTTTCTCTCATAAGACAGTTAAGATGTAAACAGGCTGAAAAGCCTGAGAGCATTAACTCAGTTAAATCAGCGCGTTGCCCCGGGTTTTGACCCCCTCATTATTGGTCGCGATGCGACCAATAATGAGGGGGGAGGAATTTTTACAATTTCCCTGGGGCGTTGCCCCGGGCTATTGCTCTCAGGTCGTTGGCCTGTCACAGAGTAGTTTTGAGAAGGAAAAAATTATGGGTCATCACTCTGGTCAAAAACACAATTTAAAATGATTAAAAAATTCCTATTTTAGTGAAAGCAAAAACAAGGCTGTTTCTCAAAGCTGAAACTAATGACAATAACATTCACACAATATATTCTTACTAAAATACAACATTTAAAACGGGATTTCAGAAATTTATTTTTCTTCGGAGTTACCCTGTTCCTGCTGTTGCCTCCGGCCATTAACATTCAGGCTCAAACATCGGACACACTAACGATTATCCGAAACGACACCATCATACAATTTGTACAACCCAATACCCGGGAGACTCCCTTGCAAGGCAAAACCATAGAGGACATCCTGAAGAACTACTCCGACAGAAATATTTTCAGTCGAAAATTGCATGAGTGGCTGGTAAAAAGCAGCATTGAAGACACAAAATCAGAAAGAAACACTGACTATCAGGAAAACGCCGACTACCGTGGCAAATCAATTAACCACATCGATGTCAGACACATTGAACCCTTTGGCGGTTCGGTGGAAGACACGGTTTCGGTTGCCGACTCCTGGATTGCAAGGGTAGGTAACAAATTAAGGTTTGAAACCGCATCGGGAGTTATTTTAAAGACCATAACATTCAAAGAGGGACAAACCATATCGGGCACCGACATCACAGACAGTGAACGTCTGCTGCGTTCGTTTTCCTTCATCAACGATGTAAGAATTATTGTCTGGCCCAACCCTGGAAATCCGGAAACGGTAAACATAAGCATATACGTACAAGACAGATACCCGCATGCAATTTCACTGGGCCTGACCGATCAAAATCCATCCTTTACACTGATCAATAAAAACCTTTTCGGACGCGGTTTCTATTTATCGCATACATTGGTAACACCCACCATCGACCTATCAACCTGGGGATTCAGGGAAACCTTTGGAGCAGAGAACATCTTTGGAGAATATCTGGATTTTGAGATAGATTACGCTCATATCGAAAATCTGGAAATGGTAAGTGGAATTTTGAAAAAGGATTTTGTTCTCCCGGAAATTAAGTATGCGGGAGAAATATCCCTAAACAGGTCATTCATCAATCCTAAAATAAATGAATACCCTGCAATAGAATGGACTCCCCCGTTGGACTACCGTCGCAAAAACTTTTATATCGGTCGGTCGTTCCTGATGAACAATCCGGACTCACCGGTTCGTTCAAACATCTATATCCTTGGACGCCATCTGGACATAGAGTTATTTGATGCTCCACCTGCCTCTCCGCTCTTTTCAGGCGGAAAATTCTATTATGGTGGTCTGGCATTCTCACGCCGCGCTTACTACAAAAATAATTTGATTTATTCTTTTGGCCGAACTGAAGATGTTCCTCACGGAATGCTTGCAGGATTATCGTATGGATACCATGAAGCCACCGATGCAGCCCGCCATTTTCTGGCACTTCATTACAGCTCCGGACGTGCCCTGATACCTTCCAAAGGCTATCTTTACCTGAGTGGGGATATTGGTTCCTTTTTTCAAAAAGGAGACCCGGAACAAGGTTATCTTAAACTCTCGGGGGAATACATCACCCCCCTGATTAATGTCGGACAGAGCAAAATGAGAAGCTTTATGGAGATCCAGTATGTTACAGGCCTGCACCGAAAGCAAGGTGATTATTTATCCATCGACGAAAACGTCAAAGGATTACACCGGTTTGAATACCGAAACACCATCAGGGGATCGGAAAAAACAGTGTTAAAAACAGAACAAGTATTTTTCAGCCCGATGGAGCCCCTGGGATTCAAATTTGCTTTCTTCACATTTTTCGACATGGCTTTTCTCAGAGAAAACGATGACCAACCGCTGCTCAGCCACACACCCTATTTTAGTTTTGGCGCAGGATTAAGAATACGGAACGACAACCTGGTTTTCAACACCCTTCAAATAAGGCTCTCCATCATGCCAAGAGTTCCCGAAGGAGAACTACCATTCAGTTTCAGAACCAGTGGTGAATCTGTAAAAAACTTCAGAGATTTTGTCCCGGCACAACCGGGGAGTCCGGTTTTTTATTAAAACGAATGAAACGAGCATGGCAAAGGTTGCCTCAAAAGAATATGTATAAGTTATTGCATGCGAGTTCCATCCGACCTTGAAAAATTAATTTTATACGGATGAAACCCGGGGCATAATAACTCCGTATAAAATATTCCAACAGCACTTTCTGAAAAACTAAAACGCAATTCTTAATTAACACCACAAAAAATTATTTTGGACTAAAAGCGTTATTTATCTGAATTTTTAAATAACTTTGGGTAAAGACAATTGAGGGCCATAATCTTATCTAAGCTTTAATTCATGAAATCGAATAGAACAATAACATTTTTTCTGGCAGTTATTTTTTCGGTATTCTTCACCTCCGGAACCAATTCTCAGCCAACAGAAAAAATCTATGCCGACTGTTTTCTGGAGATTCAGAACGGGTTTGTTCATAACAGCCAACCCATGAAAGCACTTCTGACAGGATCGGAAGTTGCCGAATTCAGAACTACTTTATTCGAAGGGAACATATACCGGATTGCCACCTGTTCACCGACAGATAAAAAAATCTGGTTTTCGGTTTATGATACAAACAATAATATTTTGTTTTCCAGCACACATCAAAACTTCTCTTCTTCCTGGGACTTTAAAATGGAAGGAAATATGGAGTGCGTTATTGAAGCAGGGCTGATGCCGGGCAGCGGTGATTCGGGGCTGGCTCTTGTGCTCATAGGCTTCAAAAATGCTCAATAAATCAATTTTCGAAAGAGAGAATCTGAATAAATACCATGAGTGAAGGTATTTTAAAAGCATTAATGCAACTTTTTGCTTTAGTGGCAGCTCCGGAGCAGGATGCCACTTCGGGAAGAAAAGTTGTGCAAAATTATCTCTCCTTACAACTCAACCGGCAGCTCATCGAAGAGTACCTTCAGCTTTTCGATAATCACAGAAGTGCCTACCGCGAAAAAACAAAAGAAAAAAACCGGATCCCTAAGCTTTATGCTGCAAGTTCTGTCAAAGTTCTTCGAATTGCCACAGCAATCAACGAGGAACTTACTCACTACCAAAAAGTCATCGTTGTTATTCAGTTGCTGGAATTTCTCAATTCTGGCAAGCGAGCCATGTCTGAGATGGAGTATGAGTTTGCCGAAACGGTTGCCGAAACATTCAACATCGACCGGGATGAGTTTCTATCCATTCACCATTTCATTGGAATTTCTGAGAAAGAACCCGAAGAGAATCATCTGATTGTTGGTGGGGAGAAAAAAAGAGCACGCGAGGAAAAGTACATTTACCGGGAGTTTTTAAACACAGAGATTTTTGTTCTTTATGTAAGTTCCGTCTCGCTTTGTCTCCTCAAAACCAACGAAAGCACCGAACTGACCATAAACGGGCAGGTACTTCTTCCCCACCACATCCATTTTTTAAGACCCGGGGGATCAATACGTTACAAACATGGAACTCCGGTAACCTTTAGTGATATTGCCACGCATTTCAACTACAAAGCAAATGAGTCTCCCATCGTTTTTGATGTAAGAGACATCTCATTCAGCTTCGACACCAAAAGAAATGCAGGACTTCACCCACTTAGTTTTACCAGCCACTCAGGACAGCTGGTAGGCATTATGGGAGATTCGGGAGCCGGGAAAAGCACATTAATCAATGTGCTTACCGGGATTTATCTTCCATCATCGGGGGAGATTCTCATGAATGGGATTGATCTCCACCTTTTTCCAGAAAAAGTAAACGGACTGATTGGTTATGTGGCGCAGGACGACCTGCTGATTGAGGATTTATCGGTCTATCAGAACCTCTACTACAATGCCAGACTCTGTTTTGACCATCTCAGTGAAGAACAGATTACTGAAAAAGTAATTCAGCTGCTCAGGTCACTTGGGCTTTATGAAATCAGAAACATGAAGGTAGGCTCCCCGCTGAACAAAAAAATCAGTGGAGGGCAGCGAAAACGGCTGAATATTGCACTTGAACTGATTCGCGAACCCTCGGTACTTTTCCTGGATGAACCAACCTCCGGCTTATCATCAAGAGATTCGGAGAATATTATGGATCTGCTCAAGGATCTGGCAGTTAAAGGAAAACTGATTTTCGTTGTTATTCATCAGCCCTCTTCCGAAATATACAAGATGTTTAACCAGCTTCTTGTTTTGGACACCGGAGGATACCTGATCTACAACGGCGATCCCGTCGGAGCCATCAACTACTTTAAATCATGCATCAATCACGCCAACCGGGATGAGAGTGAATGTCCCGTCTGTGGAAATGTAAACCCCGAGCAAATACTAAGCATCATTAACTCGAGTGTGCTGGACGAATACGGAACGCCCACTCCGGCAAGAAAAACCTCACCTGTTGAATGGTTTCAGCTGTTTAAAAAGCAATTCCCTTCCAGCAGGGAGCGAAAAGAGAAAAGATTGCCTCTCCCTGAAATAAACTTCAGTATTCCGGGTAGAACAGGGCAGTTTGGTATCTTTTTTATGCGCGATTTAAAGTCCAAACTTGCCAATGCTCAATACATATTGATCAACGTTCTGGAGATGCCTGTTTTGGCACTCATCCTGGCAAGTTTACTCTATTACTTTCAACCCGAATCTTCTTCAGAACCCTCTTACCTGCTTTACAAAAACCCGAACATGATTACCTACCTCATCATTTCGGTAATCATCTCCATATTTGTGGGTTTAACTGTAAGCGCGGAAGAAATTATCAGTGATAAAAAAATTCTTAAACGGGAAGCCTTCCTGAATTTAAGCCGTTTGAGCTACTTATTCTCAAAAGTCTTTCTCCTGGCCATTTTATCGGCCATCCAAACGGCCATATTTACCTTTATCGGAAACAGCATTCTGGAAATACAAAATATGTTTTGGCCATTCTGGCTTGTGTTGTTTACCTCTGCCATTTTTGCCAATCTGTTGGGGTTAATCATATCGGACAGTCTTAAAAAAACCGTAAACATCTATATCCTGATCCCTTTCCTGATCATCCCCCAGCTTATTCTAAGCGGTGTTTTTGTATCCTATGACCGTTTAAATCCCCATTTCTCTTCGGTATCCGAAATCCCCTGGTACGGAGAAACGATTACCGCACGCTGGGCTTTTGAGGCAATGGCGGTTCATCAGTTTACCCACAACGACTATCAAAAAGAATTCTTTGTTTTCGACAAATTAAAAAGTAAGGCCAACTACTATAAAGATTACTGGGTTCCTGCTTTTAGAAATGAGCTGACACGCCTTAAAAATAGTGAAAAGGAAAAAAAAACACGCAACATCCTGGAGTTGCTGGAGAATGAAAGCAGAAAAGCGGCAGCAGAACTACCGGACGACAAAAACATTACCCCACCTGTTTACAAAAAGGCCGTTTCTATTGATAATTACCTAAATGAAGCAAAACAATTTACATCCGAGGTACAAAAATTCTACGTGGCCTTATACAACGAGGCAGACAGAAGACATGAGGAACAACGTCGAAACCTGATTGAGCAACATCCGGAAGAAGGCAATATATTCCTGACCACTTTAAAAAACCAACACCACAATGAAGGACTCGAGCGATTCGTAAGAGGGACAGACGATTTCTTTTCCAAACGAATCATCCGGCAAAACAATTCATTCATTCAGAAGTTTGATGCCATTTACCAGGATCCTGATTACCCCTTTGTCAAAGCGCACTTTCTGGCTCCATACAAAAACATCGGAAGCTACAAAATGCCAACCCTATGGGTAAACATACTGGTAATGTGGGGAATGAACATCCTGCTTTTCATTTTTCTGTACAGCCAGCTCCTGAAAAAATTTATATCAGGAAGCAAAAAAGCATTACCCCGAAAAAAACAATAGGTAATCCCCGCTTCGGAATTACCTATAATCAGCCCGAGCACCTCAGACTGTATAATTTCAATTAAAAAGAGCATCCATTTCCCGGATTTACTCTTCCATTTCAATCATTTTAAAAGGAAGATTAATGATGGACTGGTAGTCTTCACCTGCCTCAAACATATCTTCATCGTCTTCTTCGTAGTACCAGTTTACCTGAACTTTAAACCCCTTCTTAAACAACAATTCCAGTTTCTTGAAGATATCCAGAATGCACTTTGAAGAACTGGTATTGAAGTATTCCAATTGAATATTGATAATCGTATTGTCTTTGGGATCATCACCATACTCATCAATCCAATCAATCAGCGGTTTATAAAACTCTACTGAATTCTCGGGAATTGACCGGCCCTTGATCTCAACCACACCTTTCTCCCCGTCTAGCTTAACGTAGGGAGTTTTGGGTGTATCTTCACGGATAATTGTTTCCATAATGGCAATTATATCTTTATTAACTTATATACACGTCCAAAGAAAAGAAAATATGTTCTCCGTCGTAAGGATACAAAAAATATTCCAGTTTATTACCTGTTTTTCTTACAATATCAAGCATTCCCAATCCACCGCCTCCCTTCTCAGAGAGGGCTTCGTTGCCCAAAATATCACGATAAAGCATTCTAACTTCCTCATCTGAGAGAGAGTTCAATTGCTCTATGCGATCTTTAATAAAATTGACTTTGGATCTAAGGATAAAATTCCCGGTGGTTACTCTGAAAAATGAACCATCGTGAACCAGGCATACGATACCAAAATTAGGAGATCCACCGGCAGAAAGACCCGCGGGAGGGGCATCCACATGGTGATAAAGATTTTGCAAACACTCTACAAAAACATTGTAAACTTTTTTGCGGGTTTGCAGTCGTTCTTTTCTTAATAAAGGGCTGTCCTCTACAGCTTCAAGAGCATGGGTTATCATCTCCGGAGAAATACTTCCTGTATATTTAAAAATTACATCGCCCTGCAACTTGTGAGCGTACCATTCCTCAAGATTAAAACCCATTTTAATATCTTGCATTAGTTCTTTACAAAGATAAAAATTTATATACTTTTTTGAACTTAAAAGTTCCGAAGTTTAACGATTTCTGAACAAATTGAAACACAAATATTCTTTTTTTTGGTAAATAAAGCTCAGAATATGGCAAAAGAAACCATTTCCATGATAAATCAAATTCCATCTCCTCCAACAAATCCGGAATGACGGTACTTCTCCTGAATAATTTTACTCTCAGGCGGAACTGAAGTTGTGAGCCAGACATTACCCCCTATTACAGAGTTGGCCCCCACAGTAACCCGGCCAAGAATGGTTGCCTGGGCATAAATAATCACATTATCTTCCACGATGGGGTGACGATCAATGCCTTTTATAGGATTCCCATCTTCATCAAGAGGAAAACTCTTGGCTCCCAGTGTCACTCCCTGATATATTTTCACATGATTCCCAATAATACAGGTGGCTCCAATAACAACACCGGTACCGTGATCAATGGTAAAATGATGACCAATGCTGGCTCTGGGGTGAATATCAATGCCTGTTTCGGAATGTGCCATCTCAGATATAATACGGGGGATGAGCGGCACTTTTAGTTGCAACAGTTCATGAGCAATCCGGTAATTGGTGATTGCCCGAATGGCAGGATAACAAAAAATAACCTCTGCACTGCTTTGAGCAGCAGGATCCCCCACATACGCAGCCTCCACATCTGTAGCCAGCAAGTGACGAATCTGCGGTAATTTCTCAATAAAATCCAAGGTAATTTTTGCTGCCCTGTCCTTGCGTTGCAACAAATCTTCCCTGTTTGTATGGTGACAATCAAAGCACAGACCGGCATAAATCTGCTGACGAAGCAAATCGTAAAGCTTCTCCACGTTTACGCCGATATAATAACTGATACTGGCGGGTCGTGTTGGTGAATCGCCGTAATATCCCGGAAAAACAATCTCCCGAAGAAGATCAACAATTTCTCCCAGCACCCTGGAGGAGGGCATTGGTTGATCGGGATAGTGCCGGTGACAAACCGATTGGTACGATTCCTCCCGCGACAATTGTTCAATGGTTGCTTTCAGCCTTTTGGGATATTCCAGATAATTCATCAGTATAAAATTTGATTATAAAGGTCAGATGGAACTCACATGCAACAACTTATACACATTCTTTAGTAATCCCCCTACCTTTCTTGTTTTATTTTAGTCAACTCGTAGAGTTCGCAAAAACCAGATGTGTGATCACAAAACACGATTGAGCGAATGCACTGCGAAAAATCATAAGGTTTTTGGAGAATTAACGGTCAGTCCATTGGTCAAAAGTCCCCTCAGAGCACTATTGAGCCTTTTAGCTCCTGCTCCCTCAACCGCTGAAAAAGGAATTCCGTAGTATTCCAGTTCTTTAATATAGCACTCAAGCAAATAATCGCGGCTATCTGGGTTTTCACGGATTCCATCATCCTCCCAGGGCAAATCAGGCATGCACACAAGCGCAAAATCCGGTTTGTGCTTCCTTACAGCTTTGTTGAGCCATACAGGACAACACGCAAAAACCTCCTGAAACCACACCTTTGTAATAATCAAAAAGGTATCAAAAAATACAAATGATTCTGCCGCTACATTTTGCTTCAATTGCTGAAATTCAAGCAACTGGTGCCGGGCAATTTTCTCAACATCTTCAAAAGAATAAGAACCTCCCCTTATTTCGACATAATGCCTTGCATATTCTTCAACGGCATGCCCCTGAAAATGTTCAGCCAGCTTTTTCGTCAATACAGACTTTCCTGTCGATTCCGGTCCCGTAACAACAATGGCAATCATAGCTTCTGGCTTTTTCAGTTTCCCGGTTAAATCAACTGCATTCTCTGATGTTCATCATGATCGCGCACCATCATCTGCTGCTTCCATTCACGAAAACCAACAACTGCAACCAGGGTGTAAACAATATACAATACAACAGTTACAGTCAATCCTTTATAGATATACATACCCGTACTCACCAAATCCACAACGACCCAAATGAGCCAGTGTTCCAATTTCTTGCGGGCAAGCATCCAGGTGGCAACAATTCCACCTGTGGTGGTAAATGCATCCCAATAAGGCAAATCTGACGTTGGAATACCCAGTTGCTCAGGCAAGGTTAACAGAGCAATGATAACCACCCCATAAATCCCCGCTCCTGCAAGAAGTAACTTTAATGCCAGGGATCTGTTCACACATGAAACGGGCATTTTGGGCCTGCCACTCGCCTTTCGTCCTGATGTCCATGCAAACCATCCATAAACACTTATAATAAGATAGTAAACCTGAAGAGACATATCTGCATAAAGCCGTTCGTCCAGAAACAACACCAGGTATAAAAAGGAACTGACAAACCCTGTAACCCATAACCAAATATTCTCACGAACAGAGAGATAAAGATACAAAAAGGCAAAAAATGTTCCCAGCAATTCAATCCAGTGACCGGATATCCAATCAATTATCATTCTCAAGTACCTTTAAGTAGGCAGCCTGATCTTCTATAACCTTAAGTACGGTATCAAAAAAAGGCAAGGCCGGGTTCAAAGTTTGATAATATTCACTGGTGGTCCACAAATTACGGGCAATTAGCGCCTTAATCTGCAACTTAAGCCAGACCAACGAGGTCTCCAGCTGCTGTTCATCAGGCTCAATTCCGGCATCCTCTGCCCTTTGGACAAGCTGATTGATGAATACCTCCGGAACAGAAAAGCGCTCAATAAACTCTTCGAATGAACCAAAATCCTTCAACCACTCTTCACGATGTTCATCAAGTTTATCCATTACCAGTCGATTGACCGAACCGGATGCCACTAAATCCCGGTAATAGGGTGTGTAGTACGCAGTGTCCATAGGAATAAAAATATCAGGCATAATACCTCCTCCGCCAAACACTTTACGTTCAGACTTCAAAGTGCGATAAGTCAGGCTGTCTGGCATATCTATGCTGTCTGAATGCATCATCTCTCCATGCTGAAAACGCTCATATATTTCGGCATGGTACTCATCCACACCTTCCTCATAAGATTTTTGAATACTGCGTCCGGAAGGAGTATAATACTTAGCAATTGTCAACCTGATTTCGGCACCATCGGGCAACGAAAAGGGACGTTGAACCAATCCTTTACCAAAGCTCCGGCGTCCCATTATCACCCCACGATCCCAATCCTGAACAGCCCCTGCAACTATTTCGCTGGCAGATGCAGAACCTTCATCGATGAGCACCACCAGGTTACCCTTTTCCCAGAGTTGTCCCGAACGGGAATGGTATTCCGACCGGGGAATGGCCAGACCATCGGTATAAAGCAACAAACGCTCTCCGCCGATAAACTCATCGGCTATGTCCAGTGCGGCTTTAAGATACCCTCCACCATTTCCTCTCAGATCCAGAACCAAGTTGTCAATCCCCTTTTCTTTCAACTCCTTAAGTGCTTTGACAAACTCTCTATGGGTACTCTGGGCAAACCGCGATATCTTAATGTAACCGGTTTTCCCGGACATCTTGTAAGCGGCCTCCAGACTAAAAATAGGTATTTTATCCCGCTCGATAACAAAACTCAGAATCTGGCCATTCCTGGAAACCTCAACCTTTACTTCCGAACCTTTGGGGCCGCGAAGAAAATCAAAAACATCACTATTGGCCAGACCTATGCCTGCAACATTTTGTCCGTCTATCTCCACAATTCGGTCACCGGCCATTAGTCCCACTTTCTCAGAAGGCCCTCCGGGAATGGTAGCTACCACCATCAGGGTATCCTTCAAAATCATAAACTCAATGCCAATACCTTCAAAATTACCATCCAGAGGTTCATTCATAGCCTCCACCTCTTCGGCAGGAATATATACCGAATGCGGATCAAGCTTCTCCAACATGGCAACAATGGCTTCTTCTGCCATTTCATGAGTATCCACACTATCCACATAAAAAGTGGATATCAACTGCCAGGAAAGTCTCAATTTATCGAGTTCCGGATCATCCAACTGGGCATGGACCGGAAAAAACATCAGCAAAAATGCAGCAAGCAAGCAATAAAATCGCATAAAAAAATATTTTTATTCCCATTCAATGGTCGCAGGTGGTTTTGAACTGATATCGTAAACCACACGGTTAACTCCTTTGACACGGTTAATTATTTCATTGGAAATACGTCCCAGAAATTCATACGGAAGGTGTACCCAATCGGCCGTCATACCATCAGTGGAAGCAACTGCTCTCAAAGCAACCACACTTTCATAAGTTCTCTCATCACCCATTACGCCCACCGACTGAACGGGAAGCAACATGGCACCGGCCTGCCAAACCTGATCGTACAAATTATGTGAACGAAGCCCCTCTATAAAAATATGATCCACATCCTGAAGGAGCGCTACTTTTTCGGGAGTAATCTCTCCAAGAATACGGATGGACAGACCCGGTCCGGGGAATGGATGACGCCCCAGAATAGTGGGAGATATTTTCATTTCGTTACCCACTCTTCGTACCTCATCTTTAAAGAGCAATTTAAGGGGCTCAACAACTTTCAGGTTCATCTTTTCGGGCAATCCGCCTACATTGTGATGAGACTTAATGGTTGCCGAAGGACCGTTGACCGATACCGATTCAATCACGTCAGGGTAAATGGTTCCCTGAGCCAGCCATTTCACACCGGTAATTTTTTTAGCTTCAGCATCGAAAACCTCAATAAATACACGGCCAATAATTTTGCGTTTCTGTTCAGGTTCCGATACGCCATTCAATTGACCCAAAAAGAGATCTTTCGCATCAACTCCAATAACATTAAGCCCCATGTGCTTGTATGAATCAAGTACATTCTCGTACTCATACTTTCTTAAAAGACCATTGTCAACAAAGATACAGGTAAGATTTTTCCCAATGGCCTTATGAAGCAACATAGCCGCTACTGAGCTGTCAACTCCGCCCGACAATCCTAAAACAACCCTGTCATCTCCAAGTTGATCCTGCAAAGCCTGCACCGTCTCCTCCACAAAGGAGGCCGGAGTCCAGTCCTGCCTGCAACCACATACATCAACAACAAAGTTGCTCAATATCTGGAGACCCTGGGTGGTGTGATAAACTTCCGGGTGAAACTGGATGCCAAATGTCTTCTCATTTTCAACCTTATAGCCGGCCACCTCAACATCGCCGGTGCTTGCCACAATTTTAAAATTTCCAGGAAGCTTCATGATGGTATCTCCATGAGACATCCACACCTGAGAGCCTTTTTCAATTTCCCGAAACAACTCATTATCAGAATCGATAAATTTCAAATTGGCCCGACCATATTCCCGGGTATCGGAAGCTTCCACGAGTCCACCATAGTTTTGAGCCATAAACTGAGCTCCGTAGCAAACCCCCAATAAAGGTAATTGCCCCTTTATTTTACTCAAATCGGGTACAGGAGCATTCTGATCCCTCACACTGGAGGGACTTCCCGAAAGAATCACACCTTTTACAGTTACATCCAACTCCGGAAAGTTATTAAAGGGATGTATTTCACAATAGACATTGAGTTCACGGACACGTCGGGCAATCAACTGAGTATATTGAGAGCCAAAGTCCAGGATAAGAATTTTTTCCTGCATGAAGATTGAGTGTTATGGGATTAAAAAAAATCACGACAAATATAAGGAGAATGTCGGTATTTTCCGTTCTTTTTAAATCATACCTGCCTGATCGTTCCATATAAATCAAATAAAAGAACAAAGTCAAAACATACATCTACCTCAAATATCTGATTGTCCTCCACAGGAGGTGAAAGGAAACTTAAATTTGTTAAAAATCATTTATTACAAAAAAACAATATCACTATGAAAGAACGTTATCTGTTTAAAAGCATTTTGGTTGCCCTTCTGGCATTTGCGGCTTTTTTACCCGGAAGCGCACAGAATGCAGAAAATGCGCGAATAAAAATTGACGTGGAACGTACCATTGGTGAGGTAAACAAAAACATCTACGGCAATTTCGTGGAGCATTTGGGACGATGTGTTTACGGAGGTATTTACGACCCCGACAGTCCGCATGCTGATGAAAATGGTTTTCGCAAGGATGTGCTGGAAGCTGCCAAAGGCCTTAACATATCGTTACTGCGCTATCCCGGAGGTAACTTTGTATCAAACTATAACTGGAAAGACGGAGTAGGCCCTGACCGTCCCAAACGCCTGGAGCTGGCATGGCAACGTCTTGAAACCAACGAAGTAGGAACCAATGAATTTATGACATACGCAAAAATGCTGGGCACAGAGCCCTATTTTGCGGTTAATCTGGGAACCGGAACCATTAAAGAAGCCCAACAATGGGTGGAGTACACCAATGTTAAAGAAGGTCCTTACTATGCCGAACTAAGGAAGAAACACGGATATCCGGAGCCCCATAATATAAAATACTGGAGCCTGGGCAACGAAATGGACGGTTACTGGCAAATGGGGCATCTGAATGCCATTGATTACTCCAAAAAAGCACGTGAGGCAGGCAAACTTATGCGACTGACCTCTCCCGACATTAAGTTAATCGCAGCCGGATCATCCAACTACCGCCCCGACGCCAATCCGGATGAATGGAACAGGACCATACTTGAAGAGCTGAAAGATTACATTGATTATATTGCCTTACATATCTATGTCGGCAATCCGGATGACAACTATTACAATTTTATGTCCACCCCTCTGGTCATTGAAGAGCGTACAAAAATTGTCAAAGGAATGATCAATGAAGTCATGCAAAGAACACTACGCCGTGACCATACGGAAGATCCTATTTACATTGCATGGGATGAGTATAATGTATGGTACCGCGCCAGATCAGGCGCCAACATGGTGGGTGATCGTGCCCTGGAAGAACATTACAATCTGGAGGATGCTCTGGTAATTTCAGGTATGCTCAATGCTTTTATCAGAAATGCTGATGTTGTGAAAATGGCAAATATGGCACAATTGGTCAATGTTATCGGCCCCATCTTCACCAGCAAAGACGACATGTTTAAACAAACCATTTACTATCCGCTGGCATTGTTTGCCAACAATATGCACGGAACATCCCTGAATTTGTTTGTTGATTGTGAAACTTATGACACAGAAGAATTTTTTCTGGGTCTTGGAGAAACAACCACTAAGCAGACAGATGTACCCTACCTTGATGTATCGGCAACCTATAAGGATGATGAAGTAACCATTGCTGTTGTAAACCGTCACAAAGATAAAGCCATCACCACCGATCTGATTGCACAAACAGGTGAGTTTACAGGATCACTGGAAATCTTTGAAGTAAACGGCCCCGACATCAAAGCAAAGAATGATTTCGGTGAGACCAATGTAGCAACCAAAAAACTGGAAAGTGTTAAGGCTAAAGGAAAATCTGTTACTTATGCATTTCCGCCCCACTCCCTTACAATTATCAAAGGAAAGATAAAACTGTAATTGTCTCCTTCCATAATAAAAAACGGGAATCCGCATAGTTGCAGATTCCCGTTATATTATAAAAAGATCTTGGCGATCATTGCCTCAGGAGAACAATGAACCGCCAACCATGAGAAGGCGAAACGGTTCAACAAATCAATCAAATCTCAAAAGTGACCCCTTCGGTGGCAATTTCAGTATCCGGAAAAACCTCTCTGGCCTCAGAAAGTAAGGGAGACAAATCTTTGTATCGGGAGGAGAAATGGCCGATCAATAGTTTCTTCACTCCTGCCTGCAGCGCAACCTTTGCAGCCTGGCGGGCTGTACTGTGAAATGTTTTATATGCCAGTCCTTCCTGATCCGACATAAAAGTGGCCTCATGATAAAGCATATCCACCCCTTTAACAACTTCAACCACTGATGGCAGCGGTCTTGTGTCGGTACAAAAAGCATAAGACACTGATGGAGGAGCAGGCAGGGTCAACTTAGTATTTGGCACATGCCCCCCGCTGTCCGGGATAAAATCCTCTCCCTTTTTCAATTTGGGCAAAACACGCAACGGCACCTCGTAAAAGTCACACATCTGCTTATTTATCTTACGCTCTTTGGGCTTCTCCCTAAAAAGAAAACCAACTGTCGGAATCCGATGCTCCACAGGGAAAGTAGCGACTTCAAGTGCAGCATCCTCATAAATAAGTTCCTTCTCAAGAGGATTAATGTGATGAAAAACAACTTTGAACGGTAGTTCGCGACTGAAATAATCAATTACCGGACGAAGGACCATCTCCAAATCAGCCACTCCGTGAATATGCAAGTCATTGGTTCGTCCCAACAGCCCAAAAGAAGAAATCAAACCGGGCAATCCAAACACATGATCCCCATGCAAATGAGAAATAAACACATGGTCTATTTTCCCAAAATGTACTCTGTTTCGACGTAACTGCATCTGCGTACCCTCTCCACAATCAATCAAAAAAAACCGCCCCGATGCATTGAGCACCTGGGCGGTTGGATTTCGTTCGGATGTGGGAAGTGCTGAGTTACTGCCAAGAATGGTGACAGAAATTCCCATAAGCACAACTATTTTTTACCGATGGATTGTCTCATCATCTGAATACCTGCATCGGTATCCGGAGCAATGTTTAAGACTGTGTCCAGTTGTGACACTGCAATAAGCCTTTCAACGGCAGGCTGCAAGCCACAAATCACAAACGCACCATCAGCATTTTTACACAACCGGTTGGCGACTAATATGGAACTTAATCCTGATGAATCGCAATAATTACATTTACTTAAATCGAGCAAAATGTTTTTCTCACCGTTGCCGGATAGTAAAACAATTTCTGATTTAAGATTAGGTGCTACATTGGTGTCAAGTTTTTCTTTCAACACCTTCACCACCATGAAATCATCAATTTTATCAATTTTAAAGTCCATATATTATCGCCCCCTTAAAAATATGACTATTCTTCTTTTTTGTCTTTAGAACCACTCTCGTCTGCTTCCATTTGATTTTTCAAAGCAGCAAGTTCTGAAATGTCACCCAGTGTGGTTTTTTCCAGACTGTCCTTGAGTTTCTTCACTCCTTTTTTGGCTGTTTTGGCCTGAGTTTTCTTAGCAGTCTGCTCTTCTGAACGTTTTTCATCTTCAAAAACGCGTGAGTGAGACAAAATAATGCGCTTGGCACCTTTATTAAACTCAATCACTTTGAATTGCAATTTCTCATCTGCTTTGGCCTGACTTCCATCCTCTTTTACAAGGTGACGGGGAGTGGCAAAACCTTCAACACCGTAAGGTAAAGCAATAACTGCACCTTTGTCGAATACATCAACGATGGTTCCTTCATGAATTGAATCCACAGTAAAGATGGTTTCAAACACATCCCATGGGTTCTCTTCAAGTTGCTTATGACCAAGGCTCAGACGACGGTTTTCTTTGTCGATGTCAAGTACAACCACCTCGATGTCTTCACCAACAGTGGTAAATTCAGCCGGGTGCTTCACTTTCTTGGTCCATGACAGGTCTGAAATATGAATCAAACCATCAATACCTTCTTCGATTTCAACGAACACACCAAAGTTAGTAAAATTCCTGACTTTTGCTTTGTGTTTGCTTTCAACAGGATATTTCTCTTCGATGTTATCCCACGGATCTGGCTTGAGCTGTTTCATACCCAGTGACATCTTACGCTCTTCGCGATCCAGAGTAAGAATCTGAGCTTCCACCTCGTCGCCAACTTTCAGGAAGTCCTGAGCGCTGCGCAAGTGCTGTGACCATGACATCTCAGAAACGTGGATAAGACCTTCAACACCGGGAGCAATTTCAACAAATGCACCATAGTCGGCCATCACAACCACTTTTCCTTTCACTATATCACCAACTTTAAGCTCGGTATTCAGAGAATCCCAAGGGTGAGCAGTAAGCTGCTTAAGTCCGAGAGCGATACGTTTTTTCTCGTCATCAAAGTCGAGAATAACCACGTTCAGTTTCTGGTCAAGCTGAACAATTTCTTCGGGATGCGAAACACGTCCCCATGAAAGATCTGTAATGTGAATAAGTCCGTCAACACCACCCAGGTCGATAAATACACCATAAGAAGTAATGTTTTTGACAGTACCTTCCAGTACCTGACCTTTCTCCAGTTTGGAGATAATTTCTTTTTTCTGCTGTTCCAGCTCAGCCTCAATAAGCGCTTTGTGTGAAACAACAACGTTTTTGAATTCAGGGTTAATTTTAACCACTTTGAATTCCATGGTTTTACCCACGTACATATCGTAGTCACGAATAGGTTTCACATCAATTTGTGAACCCGGAAGGAAAGCCTCAATGCCGAATACGTCCACAATCATACCGCCTTTGGTACGACATTTAATGTATCCCTTGATAACCTCATCTTTTTCGAGGGCTTCGTTAACACGATCCCAGGAACGAAGAGCACGAGCCTTTTTGTGTGAAAGAACCAGCTGACCTTTTTTGTCTTCCTGACTTTCCACATAAACCTCAACCTGGTCTCCTACCTTAAGGTCGGGATTGTAACGAAACTCGTTGCGACTAACAATACCATCAGATTTGAAACCAATGTTGATAACAACCTCGCGCTTATTCATCGCGATAACGGTTCCTTCAATAACTTCTTTTTCGGTAATGGTTGACAAAGTTTTGTCATAAAGCTTTTCCAGTTCTTCTTTTTCAGAACCTTTGGCTTCTTCAACCAAATCACCGTTTTCGTACTTGTCCCAGTCAAAGTCAGCATCCGCTGTTTCAACAGTTTCAACCTGAGGCTTCTTGTCCTCAACTTTTTCGTTTACTTCAGGAGTAGCATTGGTCTGCTCCTGCAAGTTTTCATTTTCTAATTCTGCCATTAATTAAACCTCGCAAAATCTATTAGTTAGACATTATATTGATAAAAATCGGTGCAAAAATAGGAACTTTTCCAACAAAACAAGAACAATCACTCAATTTTATTTGCTAACTAACTTGAAAATAGTCCACTATTCCCAACTGTTATATTGTTTAAAGCTGTCACAGAAAAGGATCAAAACCCTTGACAATTGTGCTAAATCAATTCATCCGTATAGAATTTACTTATTATAGTCGAATGAAACCCGCAATCCTTTTATACATACTCTTTCCCCGATGAACCGAGGCAGGTAGTAGCTGGTTTCTTTGTAAACAAAGCGGCAAAGCCGAAAAAACAAGCAAAGTTCTATGCTCTTTTTATCTGTAATTTAAAGGATTCCGGGCACAATGTCAAGAATCACGACTTACGTCAAATAGTCATGCAATAATTCGGACATTTTTGTATATTTCATCCGTATAAAATTTATTTTTCAAGGTCGGATGGAACTCGCATGTAGGAATTTATACATATTCTCTTGTGGCAATCGTTGCCATGTTCGTTTCATCAGAATATATATATAAATTAAGTTATTGGTCTGATGGAACTCGCATGGTTGATTGTTTACATTCTCTTTTGAGGCTATCGTTGCCATGCTCGTTTCATTCGTTTATAATTTATAAGTGTTTGTATATAAAATCCAACCTATGCGTTGTTGCTCAAAATCTAGATCCTCATCCCGATTGTGCTTTTTGTTGGTTTTTTGTTTAAAAACCTTACAAAAGCTACTTCGGGACTGCGGTATAGATTTTTCACATGCCTTGAATTTGAACTTTCTAGTTCAAACACATGAAAAACGCTTGGTTTATAGACAGACTCATTTATAATAAGTTGTAAGTTGAAAATCGACGAAGTCAAAAAACCAGGTTATAATTTACATTTCAGGCCCGGTGCTTTAATTTTGGCAGCTCCCGGCTGATATGAGAAAACAGGGTTTCATGCGGTTTCACCGAAATATTTTTTCTATTTTTGAAAACTGAAGCAATAAATTAAAAACCAATTATGAAGATATCTATTGTAGGAACAGGCTACGTAGGCCTGGTTACCGGAACTTGTTTTGCCGACACAGGCGTGAATGTAACCTGTGTGGATATTGATGAGAAAAAAATCAACAACCTGAAAAAAGGTATTGTTCCAATCTATGAGCCCGGACTGGAAACCATGATCAAAAATAATGTTGAAAAAGGCAGATTGCATTTTTCAACCAATCTGAAAGAAAGTCTGGATCAGGCAGAGGTTATCTTTATTGCAGTGGGAACACCTCCGGGAGAAGATGGAAGTGCCGATTTAAGTTATGTTTTAGCTGTTGCCTCAGAAATTGGAAGGCACATGACGCAAAGCATTGTTGTAGTAACCAAAAGCACTGTTCCCATTGGTACTTCGAAAAAAGTAAGAGCTGCTGTAAAAGCGGAACTGGATAAACGCAACGCTGACATTCCTTTTTATGTGGCCTCCAACCCCGAATTCCTGAAAGAAGGAAATGCCATCGACGACTTTCTGAAGCCCGACCGCATTGTCGTAGGAACCGATTCGGAAGATGCCGAAAAAGTTATACGCAGACTCTACAAGCCATTTCTGCTCAACAATCATCCTATCCTTTTCATGGATATTCCCTCGGCAGAGCTCACCAAATATGCTGCCAACTCCATGCTGGCCACAAAGATCAGTTTCATGAACGACATTGCCAATTTGTGCGAGTTGGTGGGTGCTGATGTAAATATGGTACGCAAAGGAATCGGAAGCGACAGCCGTATCGGAAACAAATTTATTTACCCGGGCATTGGTTACGGAGGAAGCTGTTTCCCCAAAGATGTAAAAGCAATTATCCGTACCGCCAATTCCTACAATTATCCTTTACGATTGCTGGAAGCCGTTGAAAACGTCAACGAAGACCAGAAAAAAATAATGGCAGCCAAAGTAAAAAACTACTTCAACAACGATATAAAAGGGAAGACAATCGCACTTTGGGGGCTGAGTTTTAAACCCAACACCGACGACATGAGGGAAGCTCCTTCAAAGGTCATCATAAAAGAGTTGGTGGAGGCAGGTGCTAAAATAAAGGCCTATGATCCCGTGGCTATGGATGAGGCAAAAAAAGAGGTTGAGGATTCAATTACTTACGGACAGGATCCTTATGATGTATTGATTGATGCCGACGCCCTTCTGCTGCTTACCGAATGGCCTGAATTCAGAATACCCAATTATAAAGTAATGTCAAAACTGATGAATCACAAGGTGGTTTTCGACGGTCGGAATATCTACGACATGAATGAAATGAATGAAAACGGATTTGATTATTTTGGCATTGGCCGATCTCAAAAGGAGGTTAAATAGATATCTATGAAACGAATTCTTGTAACCGGAGGTGCCGGTTTCATCGGGTCGCATTTGTGCGACAAACTCATTGAACAGGGGCATGATGTCATTTGTCTGGATAACTTTTTCACAGGGGCCAAACAAAACATCCACCACCTGATGGATAATCACTACTTCGAAATGGTGCGTCACGACGTGACGCACCCTTATTTTGTTGAAGTGGACGAAATTTACAATCTGGCTTGTCCGGCTTCTCCCATCCACTATCAGTACAACCCCATCAAAACCATTAAAACATCGGTAATGGGGGCCATCAATATGCTTGGATTGGCCAAAAGGATTAAAGCCAGAGTTTTGCAGGCCTCCACAAGCGAGGTATATGGAGATCCGCTCATTCATCCGCAAACCGAAGATTATTGGGGAAATGTAAACCCGATCGGGATTCGTTCATGCTACGATGAAGGGAAACGATGTGCGGAAAGTCTTTTTCTCAACTACCACAGACAAAACGGAGTTGACATCAAGATTATCCGCATATTTAACACCTACGGCCCAAGGATGAACCCCAATGATGGCCGTGTAGTATCCAATTTCATCGTTCAGGCCCTCAAAGGGGATGACATCACTATTTTTGGAGATGGCAGTCAGACCCGCAGCTTTCAATATGTGGACGACCTCATCGATGGGATGCAACGCATGATGGAATCAAGAAATGGTTTTCACGGGCCCGTAAACATCGGAAACCCCAATGAGTTTTCGATGCTTGAACTGGCTAAAGAAATCCTGGATCTGACAGGTTCTAAATCCAAAATTATTCATAAGCCACTGCCTGAAGATGATCCGACACAGAGAAAGCCGGACATCTCTCTGGCTCAAAAGGAACTCAACAACTGGGAACCAAGAATTCAGCTTAGAAAAGGACTTTCAAAAACCATTGAATATTTTGATGATTTATTAAGTATATCCAATTCATGAAGTATATCCAATTCATAAATTGGATATACGACTAAAAAAGAACCACACCATGTCGAATTACAAAGGAATCATTCTGGCAGGAGGTTCAGGAACCAGATTGTATCCGGCCACCCAAAGTATTTCTAAACAAATCATTCCGGTTTACGATAAACCCATGATTTATTACCCCTTGTCGGTTTTAATGCTTGCCGGCATACGGGAAATACTGATTATCTCAACCCCTCACGACCTGCCGTTGTACAAGCGATTATTTGCCGATGGCAGCCAGTGGGGATTAAAAATTGAATATGCCGAACAACCATCCCCTGACGGACTTGCACAGGCATTCATCATTGGAGAAGAATTTATCGGAGATTCTCCCGTCAGTCTGATTTTGGGCGACAATATTTTCTACGGATATGAATTCAGCCGGATTCTGAACGAAGTATCTCCCGGGGAAGACAATGCCTTTATTTTCGGATATTACGTTAATGACCCGGAACGATACGGAGTCGCTGAATTTGACGACCATGGTAAAGTGCTCAGTATTGAGGAGAAGCCCAATCAGCCCAAATCAAATTATGCAGTTACGGGGCTTTATTTTTATCCTCCTGATGTGGTTAAAAAAGCTAAAAACCTAAAGCCAAGCGCCAGAGGAGAATTGGAAATTACCGATCTGAATAAGCTTTACCTGAAAGAAAACAGGCTCAAAACAAAACTTTTGGGACGCGGCATGGCATGGCTCGACACCGGAACACACGACAGCTTACTGCAAGCCTCAAATTTTATAGCCACCATTGAAAACCGGCAGGGGTTAAAAGTTGCCTGTATCGAAGAGATTGCCTATAAAAGGGAGTACATTACCCGCGAGCAACTGTTAAAGCTGGCGGAACCACTAAAAAAGAATGAATACGGACAATACCTGATTAAAATTGCTGATCAGAACCTGAAAACCATTCAAAAACAATTATAATAAAGTATATGCAGATATTGCAAACAAAAATTCCCGGCTTGCTAATCATTGAACCCAACGTTTTCGAAGATCAGAGGGGTTATTTTTTTGAGTCGTACAATCAGGAAAGATATACAGAAGCAGGATTGGACACCCGATTTGTACAGGACAACATTTCCTCATCGGTACGTGGTGTAATCAGGGGTCTCCATTATCAACTTGCACCCTACTCACAGGCAAAACTCATCCAGGTACTTAAAGGAACAGTCCTTGATGTAGCGGTGGACCTGCGACAGGGCTCGCCCACTTTCGGTGAACATTATGCCATCGAACTATCTGAAAAAAACCGGCGTCAGTTTTTTATTCCCTCCGGTTTTGCACACGGGTTCTCCGTATTGAGCGAGGAGGTGCTGTTTCACTACAAGTGTGATCGTTTTTACAACCGGGAAGCCGAAAGAGGCATCAACTTCAACGATAGCGAGCTAAATATCGACTGGCAAATACCGGAAGAAGAAGCCATCGTATCGGGAAAAGATCAGGCACTCCCTTCATTTAAGGAAGCCGAACGCAACTTTATATTCAGACACTAAAAGATTTTATGAAGAAAATACTCATCATAGGAGGCGAAGGTCAACTTGGAAGTACATTAACGGAACAATCGGACAAGATTAAATGGGGTGAATTTTCCCACACCACCGTTGACACGCTGGACTTGATGGACTCATCCGCCATCAGGAACTATTTTAAAACCAAAACATTCGATTTCATCATCAATTGCACCGCATATACGGCAGTGGACAGGGCTGAAACAGACGCTGTCGCGGCCTGGAGATTAAATGCCGAAGCCCCCGGTGAACTGGCTGCTGAAGCAGCACGAATGGGAGCCCATTTCGTTCACATTTCAACCGATTATGTCTTTGGAGGAACACACTCACGACCTCTTAAACCGGAAGATTCCAAAACTCCAGACTCTGTTTATGGCAAATCAAAACTTCAGGGAGAAGAGGATGTGCTTCGACAGCAACCCCAAAGTATTATAATCAGAACCTCATGGCTCTATTCGGTTTATGGCAAGAATTTTTTAAAAACCATGTTGCAACTGGGAAAAGAACGGGACTCTCTGAATGTGGTTTTCGATCAGGTGGGCACCCCTACCCTGGCCGATGACCTGGCGAATACCATTCTTTCAATCATAGAAAAGGTTATTAAGGGCGAAAAACAATTCACTCCCGGGGTTTACCATTTTTCCAATGAGGGAGTATGCAGTTGGTACGATTTTACCAAAGCCATTTTTCATGAAACAGGAATCTCCTGCAACGTGCTTCCTGTTGAGTCGGACCAGTTTCCCACAGCAGCTCCCAGACCCTCCTTTTCGGTGATGGACAAGTCCAAAATCAAACAGACCTTTGATATAGAAATTCCACATTGGCAGGATAGTCTGAGAAAATGTATCAAAAAACTGGATGATGCAACCACTGGCGAATTCCCGAATTAAAAGCATAATAAATCCCAAAATCAATCAAAAAATACTACTATGACTAAAGAAAATATCCCTGCTCAGGTTATTGAAAAAGCCAACCAATGGCTTAACGGAAAATATGATGATGAAACAAAAGCCACTGTAAAAAGGATGCTTGATGCGGACGATCCCTCCGAATTGATTGATGCTTTTTATAAAGATCTTGAGTTTGGAACCGGTGGATTGCGCGGAGTAATGGGCATTGGCAGCAACCGGATGAATCGGTACACGGTGGGAACTGCCACACAGGGACTGGCCAACTATCTAAAGAAGGAGTTCAGCAGTCTTCCCGAAATAAAAGTGGTAATTGGATATGACTGCAGAAACAACAGCCGCTATTTTGCCGAGACAGCAGCCAATATCTTCTCTGCAAACGGTATCCGGGCTTTTATATTCGAAGACCTGAGACCAACGCCGGAAATCTCCTATGCCATCAGGGAACTCAAATGTCAGAGCGGCATTATCCTTACCGCCTCTCATAACCCAAAAGAGTACAACGGCTACAAAGCTTATTGGGAAGACGGTGCACAGATTCTTGGACCACACGATAAAAACATCATCAATGAGGTGCAAAGCATCACCGATGTGGCAGACATCAAATTCGACGGAAACGACGAGTTGATTGAAACACTGGGAGCTGCAATGGACGAAAAATTCCTTCAGGAGGTAACTGCGCTCTCTTTTAACCCCGATGTGGTACAAAGGCAAAAGGACATGAAAATTGTATTCAGTCCTATCCATGGAACCACAGTAAAAATGGTACCTGCAGCCCTGGAAAGAATGGGCTTCAGAAACGTGATTCACGTTCCCGAACAAGATGTTGTAAGCGGAGATTTTCCGACTGTAATATCGCCCAATCCGGAAGAACCCGCTGCCCTGGAAATGGCCATTAATAAAGCAGAAGAGACCAACGCCGACATCGTTATTGCCACCGACCCTGATGGTGACCGCCTGGGAATTGCCGTGCGTGACGAAAAAGGCGAGTTCGTATTGGTAAACGGCAACCAGACAGCAATCCTGCTCACCTGGTACATGCTGAATCAGTGGAAAGAAAAAGGTATGCTTACCGGAAAAGAGTTCACCGTAAAAACCATTGTGACATCCGAATTAATTAAAACCATTGCCGACAAAGCCGGTGTGGAATGCTTCGACACTTATACAGGTTTTAAATGGATTGCAGGGGTGATTCGCGAAAACGAGGGCATCAAAAAATACATTTGCGGAGGAGAAGAAAGCTATGGTTTTATGCCGGGAGATTATGTCCGTGACAAAGACTCCGTAGGTTCCATTGTGATGATTGGCGAGATTGCTGCCTGGGCCAAAGACCAAAACAAATCGGTTTATGACCTGTTGAAGGATATCTACATTGAAAACGGGTTCTCGCAAGAGAAAATGAAATACATTGTGCGTAAAGGCAAAAGCGGTGCAGAAGAGATTGAAGCTCTGATGAAAAAATTCCGTGAGACCCCTCCTGCAATGCTTGGCGGATCAAAAGTCAGCCATGTGAAAGATTACCTGACGCTGAAAACCAAAGATCTTATTTCAGGCGAAACCACTGACATTACCGACAAACCGACCACCTCAAATGTACTTCAGTTCTTTACCGAAGATGGATCAAAAGTATCTGTTCGTCCATCGGGAACAGAACCAAAAATAAAGTTCTATTTTGAAGTAAGAGACAATATGAACAACCGGGAAGAGTTTAACTCTGTATCGGCCAAAGCACTAAAAAAGATCGACAGCATCATGACCGACATGGAAGTGGGCGAATAGTGGAAAAGTTAATTTTGAAAAAGGGTTTTGCTTCCGGCAGAACCCTTTTCTTTTGCCTAATCCTGAAAAAAAGTATCGGGGAAATTGACCAGGTAAACCCGCTCTGTACCTCGGGTAACAGCTGTGTAAAGCCAGCGCAGGAAATCTCGTGAAAGATACTCTTCAGTAAAATATCCCAGATCCACAAAAACAGCTTTCCACTGACCGCCCTGAGACTTGTGGCAGGTCATTGCATAAGCAAATTTTACCTGCAAAGCATTGTAAAAATCATTTTCCCGGGTGCTGTCAAAGCGCTTTTTTGCATCCGACTCATCCTGATAATCTTCCATTACTTTATAAAAGAAAGCCTCCTGCTCCTCCTGCTTAAGACCGGCTCCGGGAAGTGCTACTGAATCCATCAGTAGTTTCACATCCAGCTCCACCTCTTTGTAGTCAACCAGACGAAGCACCACGTCAGCAAACCTGCGGCCGTAAAGCTCCTGATGCCCGGTAATCCTGGCAACTTCTGCAATATCACCATTGGCAATAAAATTAATTTTATCCTCCTCTTTCACCCAATGATAATTGTTTTTCATTACCAGCAGATAATCTCCAACCGTTAGTTCCTCTTCCCTGAAAAGCATGGTATTCCTGATGCCCTGGTTATACAGATTGGCTCTTTTATTGGTGCGACAAACTACCAGTGTCTCCTCCTGACCAAAATGATTGTAACAATAATCAAGTTCCTCCATTAACTCAGCACCGGTAATACGAAAGAAATCAGGAAATTCAGCAACCACAAATTCAGGGAAAGAGCTATCCTGATTACCCCCTTCAAGCATATCCCGCAAGTGCGTAGCATTGGTGAGGATTCCACTATCTGCCTTTTGCCGAACCACATCAGTGAGGGTGGCATCATAAACCGTGAGCCCATAAGCTTCCAGATTCCCTTTCTCCAGGGCAGGACTAAGCGAGATCCCCACCGGAGGAAGCTGTGCATCATCTCCGATAAAAAGCACCCGGCAATTGGAACCGGAAAAAATAAACTTCAATAAATCATCGAGCAGACGGCCGGAACCAAAAAGGCTGCCACTTCCATCATTGGCAATCATTGAAGCCTCATCCACAACAAATAATGTATCCTTATGAAGATTTTTATTCAGATCAAAAGCAGCAAAACCATCTTTGGATGATTGTTGTCGGTAGATCTTCTTATGTATGGTATAGGCAGGCATTCCGACACTATTGGATAAAACTTTAGCGGCACGCCCTGTTGGAGCAAGTAGAAAAGCTTTCTGTTTAAGTTCAGAAAGTACCTGAACCACCGCTTTCACCATGGTCGTTTTTCCGGTACCCGCATACCCCTTCAAAATAAAAGCCGACTGGTCGGTTGCAGCTGCAAGAAACTCACCGAGTACTCCGGCTGCTTCCTCCTGAGAAGCAGTAGGCAAAAAGCCTAAACCATCAATAAGTTTTGTCTTTAAAAAATCCTGCAGCATATCTTTCACTAATTTTACGCTCAAACGCCCTGTTTTCAATTCTGCTCCGACACCCTATTTCACAAGCGTTGAAACAATAATGCACAAAGATTTGCGAATTATTTCAGATAAAGAAATGAAGGTTTGATTTTTTTTATAAATTTGTGCTTTCAAACAAAAAACAAAATCCGAAAAATAATGAAAACAGCAATCCAGATTATTCTGACAGTTGCCATTCTTGCATTGGGTTATCTGTGTGTAGAGAGCATTCAAAAGCCAGTAAGATTCAAGCAGGCACACAACGAAAGGAAAGAAAAAGTAATTGAAAGACTGGAAGGAATCCGCGAAGCTCAACGGGCCTATAAATCTCTGAACGGGAAATTTACAGGTAGTTTTGACACACTCATTGAGTTCATTAACAATGATTCTCTTCGTCTTGTTAAAATGGAAGGACGTCTGACTGACAGCATGCTGGAAGAAGGAATGACCGAGTTAGAGGCTCTGAAAAAGGGAATCATCAAAAGGGATACAATTTTTGTTTCTGTAAAAGACTCGCTCTTCAATAAAAATTTTATTGCAGACTCACTCAGGTATGTACCCTTTACCAACAAAGAAGAGTTTGAGATGGAAGCCACCAAAATTAATACAGCTTCCGGTGTTGAAGTACCCATTTTTGAGGCAAAAGTTCACAACAACACTTATCTGAAAGGTCTTGAAGAGCAGGAAATCATCAACCTGAACGATGCAGACATAGCTTATGAAAGATATCCTGGCCTTAAAGTTGGTTCACTTACTGAAGCCAACAACAGTGCCGGAAACTGGGAATAACAAAAATTTATTTTATGATTCCTGACCTCTCTGTGGTTGACGAAACTTACGATACAACGATTACATCGTCATATTTTTTATCCATCCAGGCAAGCCTGGATGGATTTTCTTTTTGTACACTTGATCCTGTCAGGAATAAATATGTACAATTTCGTCATTTTGCCTTTAAAAATCTGACACCCGAAGAGCTTCCTGAAATTGCCGAACAGATTTTCCGGGACAATGAACTCTTAAACTTACCTTACAAAAAGGTATTTATACTGATTCCTTCTCCGGTCTCCACACTGGTTCCGTCAGGTCTGTTTCAGCCTGGTGAAGCTCAAAAATGGCTAAGTTTCACACATCAGGTTCCTTCGGGTAGTGACATCGCATTTACCAATATGAAAATGGCTGATGCCTGCACTGTCTTCACGATTCCGGAAAAGCTCAAAAACCTTTTTAAACGCCAATTTCCGGAGCCAATGTTTTTCCATCAATATGTGCCCATGACGGAGACAAAACTGGCCATCAGCAGACCGGGAAACAGCAAAAGCCAGATTATAATAAACGTTCAGAACCGGTTCTTCGATCTGGTGGTACTGGAGAAAAACAACCTGAGACTTTGTAATACCTTTGAGATCAACGGGGAAGATGACCTCATTTACTTTACCCTGTTTGTCTTTGAACAACTGCAAATATCCCCTGCCACTGCAGAAATACAATTTATTGGCCATCATCCTTCAGCCAATAAAATTAAGCAGAAGCTGGGAAAATACCTGAAGCATGTGAAGCAACCCGGACTTCCATCAGGATTTCAGTACAGTTACCTTTTCAGAGATGTTCCGGGACATCAGTTTTACAATCTTTTTAGTCTTGCAGGATGCGTGTAGTCAGCGGAAAATTAAAAGGAAGAAGATTCTCCCCACCAGCCTCTTTTAAGGCACGGCCAACAACAGATCAGGCCAGGGAGAGTTTGTTCAATATACTTAATAACCTGATCTCTTTTGAGGATCTTGAGGTGCTTGATCTTTTCGGTGGCACCGGAGCCATGTCTTATGAATTTGCATCAAGAGGAGCACTTTCCGTAACCACAGTGGAGAAAAGCTTTCCTCACTTCAAGTATATAATAACCACTTGTGAAACATTTGGACTAACAGACACCATCAAAGTTGTGAAAGCAGATGTGTTTAAATACCTTCAAAAAGAAAACAGGCCCTACTCCCTGATTTTCGCCGATCCACCCTTTAGCCTGCCTGAATTGAAAGAACTACCGTCAATTATAATCAATTCCAAAGCACTTCAGTCATCAGGACTTTTCATTTTGGAACACGGCCCTGATAATAACTTCGAGAATCATCCCAATTTTTGGCAGCAACGCAACTACGGGAAAGTAAACTTTTCTTTTTTTCAGCAAAAATAATCGATGAAGTTGGAAATTTGCTTCAAAACTTAATTCCGGGATTGAAATCCCGGACCGCAATGTGAATCGTGCCTATGGCACTATAAAGTCACCAAAGCTCCATCGAGGTCCTGGGATTGAAATTCCGGACGACAATATGTACCGTGCCTATGGCACTATAAAGTTATCAAAGCTCCATCCAAGTCCTGGGATTGAAATCACGGACCACAATATGCATCATGCCTATGGCTCTATAAAGTCATCAAAGCTCCATAGGAGCGACCCATCTCATGATCCTGGAATTTATTCCAGGGGATAAACAAAAAGAAAGAAACCCACACCACCTAAAACAAAAAAAGCCACTGAACCAAATCAGTGACTTTTTTTTGGCGGTCTGGACGGGACTCGAACCCGCGACCTTCGGCGTGACAGGCCGACATTCTAACCAACTGAACTACCAGACCAAAAAGGGCGCTCTTCAATATTTTTCCGGTGGCGGTCTGGACGGGACTCGAACCCGCGACCTTCGGCGTGACAGGCCGACATTCTAACCAACTGAACTACCAGACCAGAAAAGAGCGCTACCCTTTTGTTTTAAAGCGTTGCAAAGATAACGGTTCTTTTTATTCCTGCAATACAAAATGCAATTTTCTTGACCTTTTTTTTCATTAAAAAAAGAACCGCCAATTTAACTATTTGATAAATTGGCGGTTGATAAAATAGTAATTATTTAAAAAATTACTCTTCCTTTTCGACAAAACGGTTTGTCTTATTTAAAAGAGCTTCCACAGTCACAATTTCCAGGTAAGTGGTGCCGCCACCAATACCAAAACTACCTCCCAGGTAAGCAATCAAATCTTCATCGTTAATGACTTTTACCATCTGAAGCCTGTTCAAGGTATTTTTCAGAATCTCTCCCTTTGAACTACCTGCTTCTGTCAATTCAGGGAAAACACCATACGACAATCCAAGTTCACGTCCTACTCTCTTATTGTAACACAAAGCAACCACTGCATTCTGCCCCCTGAAAGCAGACAAATAACGTGCAGTTTTCCCGGTAAGGCTGTCGGTCAGAACGGTCTTAATATCCAGTTCACGGGAGGCCTTTACTGCAGTATCTGCCAGATAAGCAGTAATATCATGCTTAACCACATCAACAGGGATATCATTTCGGCTGTCTTTTGCTGCCTCTACCTCACGGGCGATGCTTGCCATTGTCTGAACTGCCTCAACAGGATAAGCTCCATAGGCAGTTTCTCCGCTAAGCATGATGGCATCGGTACGATAATAAATGGCATTGGCAACATCGGTAACCTCAGCTCTTGTAGGACGCGGATTCTTAATCATTGAGTGCAACATCTGTGTAGCCACAATAACGGGTTTCTTTGCCTCTACGCACTTACGAATAAGCTGACGCTGAAGTCCCGGAATTTTTTCCTGTGGAATTTCAATTCCCAGGTCTCCGCGAGCCACCATTACACCATACACATTCTCCAGAATCTCGTCAATATTTTCAACACCTTCCTGGTTTTCAATCTTGGCAATAATCTTCACAGGACTTTCGTGCTCATCGAGAATCTTCTGAATTTCGATAACATCCTCTTTATTCCTCACAAATGAGTGAGCAATAAAATCAATTTCATTCTCAATGGCATAACGAATAAATCCCTTATCGCGCTGTGTCAGGGAAGGTAGATTTATGCGAACTCCCGGAACATTTACACTTTTTCTGCTGCCAAGCGTACCGTCATTCATAACCTTACACTTAAGCACACCGTTGTCCTTCTCAATAACTTCGAGGTCAATCTCTCCGTCATCAATCAGAATATGGCTACCCACTGAAACATCATCAGCAATATGAGGGTAAGAAACACAAATTTTCCGTTCATCGGTTTTGCTATCCGGATCACCCACCAACAGTAATTCAGAACCTGTCTTCAGCTCAATATCTTCGTCAGATACTGTTGTTCTCACTTCGGGCCCCTTGGTGTCAACTAAAATGGCGATTTCGTCTGACACTTCCCTGATATTGGTAACAATTTTGTTAATACCTTCAAAATCCAGGTGAGCAGTATTCAGACGTGCCACATTCATTCCCGCTTCAAAAAGTCTCCTGACAAAATCAACTTCACATCGTTGATCGGACACTGTTGCCACAATTTTGGTGAATTTCTTCATTCCTTGTTATTTTTTTCAGATAAAAAAATATGATTATTCAACTCTATATTAATGATTCAATAGCCAGTCGGTACGAGTCCATACCAAAACCGGCAACAACCCCTTTACAAACAGGGGATAAAAAACTATGATGCCTGAACTCTTCGCGCTTAAACACATTAGAAATATGCACTTCCACCACCGGAGATTTTACAGCACTAACGGCATCTGCGATAGCTACCGAGGTATGTGTATAGGCTCCTGCATTAAGAATTATCCCGTCTGCACTAAACCCTGCCTTATGAATTTTATCAATAATTTCACCCTCGGAATTGGATTGGAAATAATCAATCTTAACAGAAGAATATTTTTTTTGTAAGATAGAGAGATAGTCATCAAAAGATTGGTTCCCGTATGTATCCGGTTCCCGTACGCCCAGCAAATTCAAGTTCGGGCCATTGATAATGAGGATGTTCATAAAACAAAATATTTAAAACGATGCAAAAATACGACAATGGTACAAAATAAAAAAAAGTAACCTGAAAATGTTTTCAAATCTATTGCCACAGAGCACATTAACACACAAAAGAACAAATCATTGTTTTGCCTGTTGTAACAATATATTACATTTCAGGTTTATATGGCAAATTAATAGATGAAATATTTGCATTTACATAAAAAAATTTTGCAACTTTAACCTAATATTATCATTTTGGTATTTATCTTGCGTCAATAAACCTGACTATTGTCCCTGAGGCCACCCGATGATTAAGAAAAGATGACACTCCATAAAAACAAATCATAGAAACGATGAAATGGGAAAATGAAATTGAAGGATTTAAGAATTATCTGAAAATTGAGAAAGGACTATCGGACAATTCAATACATGCTTATATAACTGATCTTTACAAACTGGTTCAGTTTCTCAAAGAAAAACAGTACGAGTTGAGTCCGGAACAAATTGTTCTTGATCACCTCAAACAAATGCTTGAATGGGTCAACGGCAAAGGGATCAGTCCCCGGACACAGGCCCGAATCATCAGCGGTATAAAATCTTTTTACAAATACCTCCTAATCGAAGAAAAAGTTGACCGGGACCCTACAGCTCTGCTGGAGACTCCGAAAGTTGGACGAAAACTTCCGGAAATACTTTCTGTCGAAGAAATTGACACCATTATCAATGCCGTGGACACCAAAAAGGCAGAAGGACAAAGAAACAAAGCCATCTTGGAAACGCTGTACAGTTGCGGACTGAGAGTCTCGGAGTTGATTGACTTAAAGATTTCCAATCTCTTTTTTGAATCAGGATTTGTAAAAATTGAAGGTAAGGGAAGTAAAGAACGCCTGGTTCCCATAAGCACCAAGGCAATCAAGGAGATAAACCTCTATCTGAGTGAATACCGTCGAAATCTGAATGTTCATCCCGAACATGAAGACATCCTTTTTCTCAACCGAAGGGGAAAAAAACTTTCAAGGGTAATGATTTTTACCATTATCAAAAACATCACCAAAAAACTGGGGTTTGAAAAAAATATCAGTCCGCACACATTCAGACACTCATTTGCCACCCATTTAATTGACGGAGGTGCGAATCTAAGAGCAGTTCAGGAGATGCTTGGCCATGAATCCATTATCACTACCGAAATCTATACCCATTTGGACAAGGAGTACCTGAAAAATACCATTATTCAGTACCACCCAAGATCCTGATTCGACCAAGCTTTATTAACAAAATATTTATCCATGCCCGAAAAGGAGATCCATTTCCTTTTCGGGCATTTTTGTTTTCTGTTTCCTCTCATTCGGTTTGTTTCTATTTCGTAAAAATCGACATCAGAACTCTTCAATTATCCGGGAAAATGCCAAACACCTGACCACAACCGGACTCAGCTACATAACAGCGCTCTCCTCATATCTGCCTTTAAAGATATTTAATACTTAAATACCTTTTTTGGGCTTAATTTACACCGATATTTTGATCAATCCTGTTTCGAACAGGCCAAAATAAACCTTTGTTCGTTTTAAATTACTACTAATTTGTCAAATAGAACTTTCAAAACCCTTACTACCAATAAATTAAAACATTTTATTCGCCAAAAATTAAAAACATTTAATGCTTTTTTTCTTTATTAAAGTATTTTTCATACTTTTGATACAATTCAATTTAAAAAACTCATCATAAGAGTATTACAAAAAGTAAAAAAACCTTTAATATGCAAAAGCCAGATTTAACAAAGTATGGAATTAAGGACGTTAAAGAGATCGTCCATAATCCCTCCTATGAAATCCTTTTTAAAGATGAAACCAACCCCAACCTGGAAGGTTTTGAAAAAGGTATTGTCACAGAACTGGATGCTGTTGCCGTGGATACCGGAGTATTCACAGGACGCTCACCCAAAGACAAGTACATTGTTAAAGATCAAACCACTAAAAACACCATCTGGTGGACATCAGAGCATGCTCCCAACGACAACAAGCCTGTCACACCTGAGGTTTGGGAAGAACTGAAGGAGATGACCATTCAACAGCTCTCCGGTAAGAAGCTTTATGTAATGGATACATTCTGCGGAGCCAATCCCGACACCAGATTAAAAGTTCGTTTTATAATGGAAGTTGCCTGGCAGGCACATTTCGTAAAAAATATGTTCATCCGTCCTACCCAAGAGGAATTAGAGAATTACGGAGAGCCTGATTTTGTATCGCTCAACGCAGCAAAAACGGTTAATCCCAAATGGAAAGAACATGGGTTGAACTCCGAAGTTTATACTGTTTTCAATCTCACTGATAAAATGCACGTCCTTGGCGGTTCATGGTATGGAGGTGAAATGAAAAAAGGAATTTTCGCCATGATGAACTACTTCCTTCCATTACAGGGAATCGCAGCCATGCACTGCTCCGCCAATGTAGGTAAAGAGGGAGATACTGCCATTTTCTTTGGTCTTTCCGGAACAGGAAAAACCACCCTTTCCACCGATCCCAAAAGGGCATTAATCGGAGATGATGAGCACGGTTGGGACGACGACGGTGTGTTCAACTTTGAGGGAGGATGCTATGCAAAAACCATCAATCTTGATAAAGAAGCCGAACCAGACATTTATCAGGCCATAAAGCGGGATGCGCTTCTGGAAAATGTAGTTGTTGACGAAAATGGAAAAATTGACTTTACCGACTCTTCCAAAACTGAGAACACGAGAGTTTCATACCCCATTTATCACATTCACAACATTGTAAAACCAGTTTCAAAGGCAGGTCACGCAAAGAAAGTTATCTTTCTGACTGCTGATGCTTTTGGAGTTATGCCACCCGTTTCAAAGCTTACCCCGGAACAAACCAAATACCATTTCCTCAGTGGATTTACAGCCAAACTTGCCGGCACAGAGCGAGGAATTACCGAACCGGTACCCTGTTTCTCCGCTTGCTTCGGCGAGGCATTTCTCTCTCTTCATCCTACTAAGTATGCAGAAGAACTGGTAAAAAGAATGGAAGCCGCAGGCGCCACAGCCTACCTGGTTAATACAGGCTGGAACGGTACCGGAAAACGGATTTCCATAAAAGACACAAGAGCCATTATCGACCGAATTCTGGACGGCTCCATTGAGCATTCGGCAACCAAAACGGTTCCGGTTTTCAACCTGGAGGTACCTGTTGCTCTCGATCAGGTAAATCCCAAAATTCTGGATCCCCGGGATACTTACAGCAATGTTGAAGAGTGGGAAGAAAAAGCAAAGGATCTTGCTTCAAGATTCATCAACAACTTTGTGAAGTACACCGATAACGAAGAGGGAAAAGCTCTTGTTACTGCCGGTCCTCAGCTCGATGAAGTAACTGTCTGAAGCAAATAGATAGAATCACCATCAGAAACGGGATGCAAAATGCGTCCCGTTTTATTTTTTCAGCAAATCGCCAAGTGCCAGTCGTATGTCCGGAAAACGGTACTGAAACCCACTATCCGGAAGTCGGTGAGGTATCACCTTCTGACCTTCGGTAATAACAGTTGCAGCACCTCCATAAAGTATGCGCAGGGCAAACTCAGGAATTACAAAAAAAGCAGGACGATTGAGTACCGCACTTAAGGCATCAGTAAATTCAGTATTGGACACCATCTGCGGAGCAACCATATTGAAAACTCCTTTTTGATCATCATGATTAATTATCCACTCAACTCCGGCAGTCAAATCATCAATATGGATATATGGCATGGGTTGCATTCCATCGCCGATACGGCCTCCCACCCCCATTTTAAAAGGAAGAGCCATTTGCTTCAGGGCTCCGCCTTCGGAAGATAAGACCATCCCCAACCGAACAACAGCCAGTCTTATTTTTGCTGTGTCCACCTGCATGGCCTCTGCTTCCCATCTCTGACAAACCATAGAAAGAAAATCATCTGCATACTCGGTCGAGTATTCATCATGAACTTCAAAAGTATCATAAATACCAACAGCAGAAGCAGAAACAAACACAGAGGGAGGAATCATCATCCCATTCATCGCCTCTACAAGCTGTGCGGTTGTCTCTGTGCGGCTGCTAAGTATGGTTTCTTTCCATTTTTTTGTCCACCTTTTAAGTATGGGTGCTCCAGCCAAATGAACCACCACATCAACACCCTTTAATTTATTCTGAAGATGAGCTATATCCCGGCCAAAGTCTGCCCGTCCGATTCCGGCAACACAATGGCCTGCATTCAATAACCTTTCAGCTAAAGCCTGCCCTACCAATCCGGTAATACCACTTATTGCTATGTTCATAGCTACGCGTTTTTTTTAATTTAAAAAATCACTCTCTGTGTCCCATCTGATCCCAGCCGGTTTTCAGGTGCAAATCCCGCTGCGGGAAGGGTATAACCACCTCATGCTCACGGAATTTCTCATCAATAGTAAAACGAATTTTACTTTTCAATATCTCGACATAAAAAACCTCTTCCACCCAAAAAAACAAGCGAAAATCAAGGGAAGAGTTCCCAAAATCCCTAAAAAGAACATGTGGCTTGGGTTCATCAATCACCTCACTCTGCTCCAACGCACTTTCTATCAACAACTTTTCCACCAATCTGACATCAGATCCATAGGCCACTCCCACATCCACATGAAAGCGGGTTTTTTGCTCATTGTAACTCCAGTTAATTACTTTATCGCTCACAAAGTTATGATTGGGAACAATCATAATAATGTTGTCACGGGTCAGAATTTTGGAAGTTCTCAGACCTACATCCATCACACGACCAATCAGTTCCGACTCGATCTCTACCACATCGCCAACTTTGATAAGCCCTTCGAATAAAACCACCAGACCGGAAATATAATCATTAAACAAGCCCTGGATACCAAACCCGAGTCCGACCAGGAGTGCTGCAGAACTTGCCACCAGAACGGTAATATTAATACCAATGGAATCGAGTGTAAAAATAATAGCAATCACCCAAAGCGCATATTTCAACAACTGAAATACGGTTTTGGACTGCCCCATATTTAACCCTTTGGAAAGCACATGGCGTGTATAAATAACCTCAATAAGCCGAATACCCAGCGCAACTCCGTAAAGAATAAAAAGGGTATATACCAGAATTCCGGGTGTTATGGCCACTTCATTGATGGCAAACAGCTTATCATTGAATAAATCAAGCAAAAATGAACCCGCCAACTTTAACCACAAATGTCCCAGCAAAATGAACAGCAACAACATTGCAAACCGTCGCAACTGTTTGGCGATATTTCTGTCGAACCGCCATTTCTCTGAAGCTTTTGAAATAAATCGCTTGATAAATTTATTGAAAACAACCAGCAAATAAACACCTACCACCAGTGTAAACAAAAAGAATGGCGAAACAGGAACCTCTCCTGCAATGGTAACCACCGGAGTGCCAAAAAACTCACCAAGGTTCAACCCTAAAACACTGAGTGCCCACAAAGCCAGGCCAACTGTCACCACACCCCTGATTACCCAGGCAAGAGTGATCAGGAAAATCTTTTTCATCTCAGAAGCTCCGGATGCCAGTTTTTCAGGTCTGGAAAAAATCCATGCAAGCGCAAGGGCAAGAATCATCAGGCCCAATTGCAGGTATTGCAGATAGTCAAGAGACAACAACCATCCTTCACTATAAGCGGGCATTTCCGTAATTAAAGAGTCAATCATAAAAGCATATTTATGTGTCTGTCCATAAAATCCCGTTTCCTGCGTTACGCCATTAGCGGAAATTGCTCATTTACTCGAGTAAACTCCACATTTCCGTTAATAGCAAGCCTTGTAAACGGAACCTTCTGAACAAACACAGCGAACTTAAGAAACTTTGCTTTGTTTTTAAACGGACTCTAATTGGTGAGTCCTGCTTCTTCCAATCTTTTTTCGAGTTCTTCAATGGAGATATTGTATTCTCCCCTGCCATTTTGAAAAAAACTAATGCGTCCACGCTCTTCAGAAACAACGATGGCCACAGCATCTGTTGATTCTGTAATTCCCATACCAGCTCTGTGTCGCAAACCAAAACGCTTGGGCAGTTCCATATTTTGTGAAACCGGCAAAATACAGCCGGCAGCCTTTATTTTATTTCTGTTGATGATTACCGCACCGTCGTGCAAGGGACTGTTTTTAAAGAAAACAGATTCAATAAGTCGCCTTGAAATTACAGCATTCAACAACTCCCCTGTATGCACAAAATCAAGAAGTTCCGAGTTTTTAGTTATCACGATTAATACTCCTGTCTTAGATCTTGCACAGTCTTCGCAAGCCTGGACAACCGGCTTGATATAAATATTCATCATTCCGGCCGATTTACTCTCAAAAAAGCGATCGAAGGAAAACTTATTATGCAGATTATATTTACTTCCCAGTAAGAGCAGAAAACGTCTTATCTCCTGTTGAAATACCACAATAATAGCCAACACACCAACATTCACAAAGTTATCGAGTATGGTGGAGGACAAATCCATATTTAATGACTTAATAACAAGCCAAAAAACGATAAATGCGAAAATCCCAATGAAAATATTCAGGGCCACTGTACCCTTAATCAGCTTATAAAGCCGATACATAAGGTAAGCCACCAGAAAGATATCCACCAAATCGATAAATCGTATTTCCAGGAAGGTCATATTTTGTGTTTTGAATTCAAAAATTGGGAAGCTGCAATTACCATTGCTCTGTTTTTGTCACTAAATTAACACATTCTACGGCTTCTTTAACATCATGGACCCGTAAAATTTTAGCTCCACCTGTCAATGCCAGCGTATTCACTACGGTTGTACCATTCAATGCGGTCTCCGGACTACCACCAAGAAACCTGTAAATCATCGACTTCCGCGAAACGCCAACCAATAGGGGAAGTTCAAACATCTTAAATTGTTCAATATTGTGCAGCAACTCAAAGTTATGATCGATGCTCTTTCCGAACCCAAAACCCGGATCCACAATAATGTCTGATACTCCGCGACTACGCAACTCATCAATTTTCTGCGCCAGAAATAAAAGAACCTCTCCGGTAACATTATTATATTGAGGATTCTTTTGCATATTTTTCAGGTCACCCTGTATGTGCATCAAAATATAAGGTACATTCAACCGGGCAATGGTATCAAACATTGAATCATCAAGCTGCCCTGCAGATATGTCATTAATAATATCCACGCCGAACTCAACAACGGATTTTTCAGCAATCCGACCACGAAAAGTATCCAGCGATATCAACAAGTCAGGCCACTGTTTTCTGATGGCAGACAAAACCGGCCACAAGCGTTGCCACTCCTCTTCTTCGGGAACATCATCAGCTCCCGGACGCGACGAATATGCACCTACATCCACCATTTGACCACCCTCATCAATAATTTGTTCTACCCTCTGGAGAACAGCATCAGTAGTATTCTTTCGGCTCTTTTCATAAAAGCTGTCCGGAGTGATATTAATAATCCCCATTACCACAGGGTTTGTTAAATCAACCAGACGACCGTTACAATTGATGGTGAAATCTGAAGGCAGATATTTTTTCTCAACTTCGTATTGGTTCATCTCTTTATTTCTTTTTTGAATCCACAAATTAACTCAAAAATATTAATCGTTTCAAAGCGAAGAAACAAGATAAAAAGATTTATGTCATCATGTTCCCAAGCTTTTTTGTAATTTTACGGCTCAATTTTGAATTATGGCTCAAAACACCGATCAACAATACGAACACGTCATCAAATTATGCCGCGATCTTTTTGAGAAAAAAATGAAAGATTACGGTACTGCGTGGCGCATTTTACGCCCCAGCTCCATGACCGACCAAATTTTCATCAAAGCTCAACGCATCAGGAGTATCGAAACCAAAGGAGTTTCCAGGATAGAAGAAGACATCAGGTCGGAATTCATCGGAATTGTCAATTATGCCACAATGGGACTTATTCAACTTGAACTGGGCCCCTGCGATCAGCCAACGATGGATGCCGACAAAACCATTGAGTTGTACAACAAGCACATCTATGCGGCAAAAAACCTGATGAGCGACAAGAACCATGATTACGATGAAGCCTGGCGAAGTATGCGCATCAGCTCCTTTACCGATCTGATTCTCATGAAGCTTCACCGCACCAAACAAATCGAGGACAACCAAGGCAAAACTCTCGTATCTGAAGGGATTGATGCCAATTATATGGATATGATCAATTATGCAGTTTTCGGACTCATAAAACTTGAGTTTCCTGAAGAGACCCGTGAAAACTCAGAGAATTCTTTGACACTGAACTAAACAAAACCGAATATTAGTATGTGGAATCTATTGCGATTTTTCAGCCGAATTTTTGTTGGTAGCACATTTGTTTTCTCCGGATTTGTCAAAGCCGTTGATCCGGTTGGAGGAGCTGTAAAATTCCATGATTACTTTCAGGCCTTCTCCCTCGACTGGCTCATCCCCCTTGCCCTGCCGGCAGCCATTGTCCTGGCTGTATTTGAGTTTCTGATTGGCACACTGTTGATCTTTAACATATTCCCCAAGCCTACCATCCGGGTGGCTTTTGGGTTTATGGTTTTTTTTACCGTGCTGGCATTTGTCCTTGCCTTATTCAATCCGGTTTCGGATTGCGGGTGTTTTGGTGATGCCATTATTCTTACCAACTGGCAGACCTTCTGGAAAAACATTGTAATCATGCTTTTCGCAACCTTTCTTTTTGTTTCGATAAAGCAGATAAAATCGCCTTACACCGCCTCAATTCAGCTAATTTTCTCAATAACTGTCCTGGTCTATATTGCAGGAATCTCCATTTACAGTTACCGCCATTTACCCTTAATTGACTTCCGGCCTTACAGCATCGGAAGCAATCTTCCCGAAGGAATGTCATATCCTGATAATGCTCCCCAACCCAAATACAAGACTTCTTTTATCCTTGAAAAAAACGGAGAGACCAAAGAGTTTAACGAAGAAAACTATCCCTACGAAGATACCACATGGGTCTTTGTGGACAGCCGGACTGAACTGATCAGTCAGGGATATACCCCTCCCATTCATGACTTTGTTTTGCAGCATCCCGAAAACGGCAACATCACAGATCAATTGATGGAAATGAGCAACCCGCTGTTTTTGGTGATATCACCCGATATCAGTAAAATAAGAAACAAACAGGCAATAGACCTGGCACAACTGAACCAGACTGCACAAAATCAGGAAATCCCATTCTATGTGGTAACTTCTTCAACCATTTCCAGATCTGAAGAGTTCAACAATCAGCACAAAACTAATTTTGAGTTCCTCCAGGGAGACGAAACCAATCTGAAAACAATCATTCGATCAAATCCCGGACTGATACTGATAGCAAATGGCACGGTGATCGGGAAATGGCACTATAATGATCTGCCGGATACCAAAGAAATCAGACACCCTCTGAGTAGCGCAATTAAACAACAACAAAAAAACAGAACCAGAATGATATTATTGGGGCACGCATTTTTTATAGCCCTGTTATCCATATTTATTTTAAAATCACGTAAAACCATAAACAAGAACCAATGAGACAAAACATTGTAGCCGGAAACTGGAAAATGAACAAAAACCTCCAGGAAGGTGTGGAACTGGCAAAGGAACTTCAGAACATTTTGAGTGCCAACAAGCCCAATTGCCGTGTGGTAATCGGAACTCCTTTCATCCACCTTACCGAGGTATGTAAAACTGTAGATCAGGATCTGATCGGTGTTTCTGCTCAAAACTGTGCCGACCAGGAATCGGGCGCCTACACCGGTGAAGTATCTGCCGAAATGGTAAAATCAACCGGAGCACGCTATGTGATCCTTGGTCACAGTGAGAGAAGAGCTTACTACGGAGAAGACAATGCCATTCTGAAAACAAAAACAGACCTGGCACTCAAAAATGAGCTTACGCCTATTTTCTGCATCGGAGAAGTATTGGAAGAAAGAGAAGCTGATAAGCATTTCGAGGTTGTAAAGTCACAAATCGAAGAAGCATTGTTCCACCTCTCAGCCGATGATTTCAAGAAAATTGTTTTGGCTTACGAACCTGTTTGGGCCATCGGAACCGGTAAAACTGCCAGTCCTGATCAGGCACAGGAGATGCATGCATTTATTCGCAAGACTCTTGCCGACAAATATGGCAAAGAGGTGGCCGATGAGACCTCTATTCTTTACGGTGGAAGCTGCAAGCCCTCCAACGCCAAGGAATTGTTTGCCAATCCCGATGTGGATGGTGGTCTGATTGGTGGTGCTTCATTGAAAGCTGAAGACTTCCAGGGCATTATTGCTGCATTTTAATGACCATTTATAAAGCAAAAGACCTGCCTCACAAATGTGCAGGTCTTTTTTTATGATTTCAGGTGGTATTTTATCACACAATAATCCGTAAAACCTGGCAATAATATAAAATTACGTTTTTGCAATTAGAGATTGCTTCGGGCATTCAATATTTTTTCTTCTGCCTTCTGCCTCTTAAACTTCTGCCTGTTGGTCACGAACCTCTAATTTCTAAAAATCTAACGATCTCTTGATCACAAAGACCGGATCAAAAAACAGAAACCTTCATGAAATATAAAAAAATCAACATCAATATTTCCCCTGCTGATGACACAGCCCGAGAAATCATTATTGCCCAGTTATCAAATATTGGTTACGACAGTTTCATGGAGACTGAAGATGGACTTGAGGCCTACATTCCTGAAGATGATTACCGCCCACTGGACGAGGAATTGTTGCCTTTCCTTATTGCGCCGGCCTATAAATTTGAGATTTCCGCTGAAGATCTGGAAGAAAAAAACTGGAATGAAGAGTGGGAAAAAAACTATTTCAAACCCATTGTTATTAGCGACCAGTGCCTGGTGCGCTCCCCTTTTCATGAAAAACCCGAGATTACTCCCCGTTACGAAATCCTGATAGAACCAAAAATGGCTTTTGGCACCGGTTATCATGAAACCACCACCCTGATGGTGCAATACCTGCTGGAAACAGATTCGGCCAATACAGATGTTTTGGATATGGGATGTGGCACCGGAATTCTTGGGATTTTAGCTGCCATGCGTGAAGCCAAAAACATTCTCGGCATTGACATTGACAAATGGGCGGTTGAAAATGCACTGGAAAACATAAAAATCAACAACATCTCAAATATGCAGGTACAAATGGCCGATGCCTCCTTTCTGGGGAAAAGCCGGAGGTACGACATTATTTTGGCCAACATCAACCGAAATATCCTGTTGGAAGATATGCCCCGCTATGATCTTACCACCAAAACAGGAACACAGATTTTTTTGAGTGGTTTTTACCGGGAAGATCTTCCAAAAATAGATTCTGTTGCCTCCCAACTCAATTGGCAACAAATTTCGATCAAAGAACAAAACAATTGGGTGGCTGTATCGTATAGGAAAAAATAAATTCTAAGTAGTTTCTGTCCATAAAGTACAACTTGCGTCGTTACGCTTGCCGCCAAAATACTCATTTACGATTAGTAAACTCCGTTTTTGGTGGCTTCGCAAGCCTGGCAATTGGCACTTTCTGACCAGAAACAGCTCTTAAAACAGAATTTGCTTAGTTTATAGACAGACTCTAAGTAGAGGTTAGTGTGGCAATTACTAAATTCCTTCACTAATTTCAAGCGCTTTTTTCCTTTCTGCTTCGCGAGGTTTTTAACCGTAACTACGGCTATGCTTTGCAAACCCCGCCTGGCATAAAGAAAAAAATCACATAAAATTTAAGTAAACCAATTTAATAACTGATACACTGGATGATTGCACTTTTACCTGACAATAATATTCCTTTTTCGCATTTTGGTCGAAAGTTTTTTTCCATCTTTATTTTTCTGACTGTTTCTTTATCGTCTCATTCTCAGACCGGTTATTTTAGTGAATCGGGAGAGGCAGGTTTTCCGGAAAAAATTGAAGACATTTTCAAGATCTCCTCCGAGAAAAAGCGAGCCAATGATTTCATTGATCAATTTGAAGAATTCTGGCTCTCTCCTGAAACTCCCGATGAAGCCAAAGCAGCAGTTCTGGAAATCTCTGATTTATTGTACGACAAAAAAGCCACTGCCTTCCCCGACTATCACCTCTTCCTATCCACTGTCCGGATGTTTGTGGAACAGAATCAAATAAATGAAAACTTTCGGATTTGGCGGGAAGCGGCCATTACCTATCTGAAGAAACCAAGATACTACACAAGACATTTCAACGAATTGCTCAATACCACCCGTGGCATTATTGACCAGCAGAGGATTTTTGGCGGTCCCGGGACAGACTGGTATTCAAGAAACCCAAATTACAGTTTTCGACTGATTGATGACACTCTCACCCTGTCTCTTCCCGAAACCCGCCTGGTTTGTCATTCACGCACCGACAGCATCGAAATCTATAACACATCCGGAAACCTGAACCTTCTCTCAGGAATCTGGAAAGGTAATAAGGGGCGTGTAACGTGGGAACGAAGCGGTTTTGAGGGTAATAAAGTTTATGCCACCTTTGATGACTACCAAATAGATATGAGTGACTCCGATTTTGCGGTGAAAGATGCTGTTTTTTACAACAGACACTACTTCAACGGCCCGCTTAAAGGAGATCTGGAACACAAAGTAACGCATATACGCACCCCTTCCTCCAGCCTTTATCCAAAATTTGAGTCTTACGACCAGCTGTTCAACATAAACAACATCCACCCGAATCTTCATTACAAAGGCGGGTTTTCTCAGCATGGAGCAAAATTTCTGGGTTCAGGAACAGATCAAAACCCTGCCACCATTTCCATAATCAGAAATGATACCCTGTTTATTTCTGCCAGATCTAAAATGTTCTCCCTGAGAACGGATGAGATTCTGAGTCGGGAAACAGAAGTTACCATTCATCTGGACACAGGAGAAATTCACCACCCGGGACTGGAATTCAAGTACATGGCTCCCAACCGGGATTTATACCTGATCAGAAGCGGAGAAGGAATTAGTCAAAGTCCATTTTTCGACACCTATCACAATGTGAGTATTAATTCAGAAATTATTCAATGGAATCTGGACAAGGATTTTATGGAACTGAGGATGCTGGATGGTGCCGCCCAAAACCGCTCCTTTTTTGAATCACTCAGTTTTTATCGCGAATCCTTCTTCAATTATCTTCAGGGGATGGATGCCATACATCCGTTATTCGGACTTCGCAACTGTTACTACAACAACGATCAAAAGCCATTTACTGCAAAGGATTATGCCCGCTTTCTAAACCTGCCCGAAAGTCAGGTTCGTCAACAGGTTCTATCCCTGTCGTTTCACGGATTTATCGATTTTAACTTCAGCACCGACACTATAAAAATCAATGAAAGACTAACCGATTACATCAAGTTCCGTCTGGGGAAAAAAGACTACGATGTCATCAGATTCAGATCTGTGACGGATGAGGACGTTCCCAATGCCATTTTCGACCTTAAAAATTATGATTTGGCACTCAATGGCGTCGAAAACGTCTCCATCAGCGATCATCAAAATGTAATTTTTCTTCCTGAAAATGAAAAAATCACCCTGAAACGCAATCGAAACTTCAGTTTCAATGGTCAGATTAAAGCGGGTATGATTGAACTTTTCGGAAACGGTTTTCTCTTTACCTACGATGATTTCCGAATTGACATGCAGAATATTGATTCCATGCGTATGAGTGTGGGTACGGAACAACTTGATCAGTACGGACGTCCGCTACTTAGAACCATCGACAACACGGTGGCCCGACTTTCGGGGTATCTGCAAATTGATACCGCCAACAACAAATCGGGAATCAACGACTATCCACACTACCCGATTTTGGTTAGTGACAGAGATTCATATGTTTATTATGACAGACCCGACATTCAGAATGCAGCCTACAATACGGAAAACTTTTATTTTGAATTGGATCCGTTTGAAATAGACAGTATCAACGAATTAAACCTAAAGAACATTGTGTTCGACGGAAAGCTCGTGAGCAACATATTCCCCGAACTGGAAGACCAATTGGTGGTGCGCAGAGATTATTCTTTGGGTTTTGTAAAACAGTCTCCTCCCGAAGGATACCCCATCTACAATGGCAAAGCCCAATTTACCAATGAGATAGATTTAAGTAACCGCGGACTAAAGGGAAATGGTCGTCTGGATTATCTGACCAGCTCTGCCGAATCGGAGGATTTCACCTTTTTACCGGAGGAAACCAACGGGATTGCACACAGTTTCAATATTGAGCCAAGTACTACGGGCGTTGAATATCCTGATGTACAAGCTGAGAACGTAAAGCTCGTTTACAAACCTCAGAAAGACCAGCTTCTGACGGAAAGCACCGGATCAGAGTTTCATATTTTCAAGAAAGAAACTTCCCTTAAAGGTGCACTGGCGCTAACTCCTTCAGGACTTCAGGCCGGAGGAACGTTGCATATGCCAACAGCCAATCTGATCTCTGAAGAGATGGATCTTACCCACCATGCGCTGATAGCCGACAGTGCCGATTTCAATCTGATAGGCGGTGAAGAGATGGACGGAGTCTCCTTTAAAACCAATAACCTGATTGCTCAACTTGATTTTGAAGAGCGACAAGGCCGGTTTACCTCCCGTGACATGGGAAATACAGTCGAATTTACAGAGAATCTCTATCTGGCTTACATCAGTGAGTTCTCGTGGGACATGGATCAAAACGACATCTACATGGGTGCCAGTGGATCGGAAGGAAACAGGTTTGTTTCCACTCACAGGAGACAGGACTCTCTGGAATTTCTGGCCCCCCTGGCCGTTTACGACATTGAAACCAAAACAATACAGGCCAACGAAGTTACAAATATAGAGGTTGCGGATGCGGACATCATACTCAACGACGGGATCATCAATATCCGCAAAGATGCTGAAATGGATCCGCTCGATTCCACTCAGATTTTGCTACCGGGTTCAACCCATAAATTCAAAAATGCCCACGTAAAAATTGAAGGAAAATTTGTTTACAGCGGCTATGGGGAATACGATTTCATCAATGGCAGTGAAAAACAATACACACTGGATTTTCATAACATAGAAGTAAATGATGAGCAGCATACGATCGCCCAGGGAACCATTCGGGATAACCAGCTGTTTACTTTAGATGATCATTTTGCTTACAAAGGAGACATAGAGCTCTCCGCTGATGCCCCATTGCTCACCTTTGATGGCGGAACCCAAATGCTGCACCCCTGCTCACAAAAAGGCCCGCAGGATTACATAAGGTTCAATGCCCCCATTGATCCGAACGAGGTCAGAATTCCTATTGGAGAGCGCACCACCAATACGGAATTGGAACGACTGAGTCATGATGTAATGCTTCAAATTGACTCAACTCATGTTTACAGCGCTTTTCTGGAAAAACACCGCAGAATCAACAATGCATCAATAGCCGGATCAACAGGCCATTTGAGGTACAACAAGTATAAAAACAGTTTTGAGATAGCTACTGAGGAAAAATTTGCAAACCCTGATTCGGCAGGACACATAATCCGTTTCAATGAAGATGAGTGTTCTGTAAACGCTGAAGGAAAACTGGATTTCAATCTGGATCTGGAACAGGTGAAACTTTTTGCATCAGGAAGAATTGACCATTTTCGTGAGACAGACAGCGTAAGCATTGATGCCCTGTTCGGCACCTATTTCATGCTCGATGACGTCAGCATCAACACAATGGCCAATGCCATACGGGGATCCAAAGCACCCATTGCCAAACATGAAAAAGAGACCACAGAAAAACGATTGAGAGAGTGGATGAAAGGCAGTGATGCAAAGAAACTGGCGGACCTGATTCAGCCAACCACCGATATTTCAGAAGTATTACCACTTGATTTGCAACATACCCTGTGCTTTACAGATATCAATTTCACATGGAACACTCCATCCCGATCCTATGTAGCCAATGGCACAGCAAGCCTCGGATGGATAAAAGACCAGTCCATTGCCAAAGAAGTGGAAGTAAAAGCCTTGGTTTCAAGAAGCCGGGGAGGAAATTCTTTTGAGATTCATATCAAAGCTGATGAGAACACCTGGTTCTTCTACAGCTACAACAATGGTAAAATGCTGATTCTTTCCTCACTTGATGAGTTTAACAAGGCCATTCAGGCTCTGGATATCGACTTGAGGAAAATGAAAACCGGGATGGGGCAACCCGATTATGTATTCCAACTGGGCTCTATGAACAGGCTACGAAGTTTCATGAAACACTTCAACCCCGATGAGCCTGAAAGTGAAGAGGAAACAGAGGATTTAGAAGAATAACACTCATCTGTTATTGCTCCGGCATTACGGGTAACGTAAAAAAGAATGTTGAACCAACTCCGGGGGTGGATTCTAACCAGACTTCACCCCCCAACAGTTCAACATGCCCCTTACAAATGGCCAACCCCAGTCCTGTCCCCCCAAATTGTCCTTTAACTGAGCTGTCAGCCTGCACAAAACGTTCAAATATTTTTTTCTGCATCGTTTTGGATATTCCCATGCCGGTATCTTTCACAAAAAACCGGTAAAAAGCATTCTCCTGGGCCTCAAACCCAAATTCGATACTGCCTTCATCAGTAAATTTCAGAGCATTCCCCAGCAAATTGATTATAACCTGCCTCAATTTCAGTTCATCAGTCATGATAACCGCCTTCTCATCAGTCACCCCTTTGATTACAGAAAGCTTAACATCTTTTTCTTTTGCTTTAGGACGAAACACAGCATACAACTCAGATACCACTTCGCCAATATTAACCGGCGATATTGCCACTTTATCCTGTCTGGTCTCTATGGCTGATATGGTTAAAATATCGTTGACCAATTCCAGAAGTTGCCTGCTGCTGTTCACAATAATCTCAGTAAATTCCTTCCGGTCGATGTCGGTGATATAATCCATCCCAAGCATTTCAGAAAAGCCGATGACCGCATTCAATGGAGTACGGATTTCATGAGACATATTCTGAAGAAATGCAGTTTTTAGTTTTTCACTCTCCTCGGCACGTTCAATAGCCAGACTCAGGTCCTGGTTTATGCGGGTGAGCTCTTCATTCATTGTCAGATACTCCTCATTCAATGCGGCATATTCTTCATTTTGTCTCTCCAAAAGGTTACGACTCTCCTGAAGGGCTTTTTCCGCCATTTTACGTTCCGTTATATCCCTGCCTACCCCAATGATTTCAACAATAGTTCCCTCTTCGTTAAGTACGGCGGTATCATGCCAGGATAGCCATTTCCACCCGTCACTGGTCATGGCACGTTGTTCAAGACTTACCCGATGCGGAGCCTCAGCAAGTTTCTTCATTTGTTCCTCTGTAGATGCCTGATCCTGGGGGTGCACCAGTGGCATAAACTTGGTATTCAACAACTCCTCCTCTGACTTACCAAACATCTTACAGTAGGAAGGACTAACATAAGTAAGATATCCTTCCCAATCCACTTTCACCACCAGGTCACTCTGGTTTTCTACAAGTAACCGGTATTTCTCTTCACTGTCTATGAGTGCTTTCTCAGCTTCCACACGGTCGGTTATATCTCTGCCAACACCTAAAACAAAAGACACCTCATTATCCTCATTTAACAAAAGGGTGGTGACCATTTCCATTGGCAGTGTGCCGCCGTTTCCTTTCTTGACAAAAACCTGGGAGCGTATTACCCTCATGGCCTCATCTCCCTGGTCAAACCGTGCCAGTCGCAATGGAATCAATTTCCTCAATTCCTCATACGACTCGGAGCTTAAAACATAATCAAAATCCTTTCCCACCACATCGAGATATTCTTTACCGGTAAGGTTTTTGACCGAAGGACTCACATAAGCAAATTCACTCGTATGCGGATTGTACAACCAAATAAGATCTTCAGCATTTTCAGAAATCAAACGATAGCGCTCTTCACTCTTTCGAACCCTCTCTTCCACCTTTTTCCGAAGAGTAATGTCAGAAAAAATAGTAGCAAATCCGTTATTTCCCCAAGGTGCAGCAGATATTTTGAGATATTTATTATGTTCCTCCGAAAACGTTTCGAAAATAATTGCCTCCTGATCCTCAACAACCTTGCAATATTGATCAAAATACGATGGCAGGCGTCCAAAAAGACCTATTTGATCATTTCCCACTGTCTCCTCTCCCGTAACCCCAATTAAGGATTCAAATGCTTTATTTACCTCGATGAACCGATAATTCACCGGTTTGCCTTCATTGTCATAAATCATTTCGCTAAAAGCAACTCCCTCAAGCATATTAGAAAACAGGGAGCGAAATCGTTCCTCGTTTCTCTTCAACTCGGAAGCCTGTTTCTCAACCTGCCTTTCCAGAATGAATCTCCGGTTGCTCATAACCACAACCAAACCCGATAAAAAGAATGAGATAATAAGCCCAAAAAAGAGATTGGTACGGTACTCTCCTCTTTGATAAGCATCAAAAAAGCCTTGTTCTGCAGAGATGGAAATGGCAAATGTTTTACCAAAAAAGAATTCCAGAAAATGCAGGGAAAAACCACTATCCTGATTTCCGTACATAGGAAAAAAACTAAAACGGTAATTATCCGATCGATTTCTGTAATCAACCAAACGAACATGAGAATTGAAGAACGTATTCTGGACAAAATTGCCTGTAGAGAAGCTCTCCTCCAGTTTTCCCAAATCAAGGGATAAAAATACAAATCCGGAAGAACTGCCTTCATTATCAACCGTTCGAAGAAACATATCGATCATCTCATCTCCATTTCGATAATAACTCAGAGTAGAAGAAATAAATCCGGTATAGAGTGTCTCAAGCACAGAGCCAAATCGTAATTTATCTTCACTAACTTCATAAGGTCCGTGATTAAACAATGCACGATCAGAAGAAAATTCATATTCCACAGAAAACCCCCGCCCGGATTGATCCTTGACCCAACCAACCGACCTGACCATCGGATATTCAAGAAGATAACTGACATAAGATCCAAACTCCTTCTCCGAAACACTGTCGCTGGAGGCAAACAACTGAGCACTTCCATGCATCGTATGTCTGATCATATCAAGAGCTCCGGAAATAGCCTCCGATTCGGAAGAAACAACTTGTGAGAACACCCCATATTGAAACAGTTTTTCTTCATTGTAAGAAGAAAATACTGAGTAAACAGTAATTACGAGGCTTGCAAAAAACACCCAAATCCCCTCCCAGTAATGCAGTTTTTCCTTTGGGAATAATAATTTCTTCTGATTGCGGATACGAACAAGACTAAATCCTGCAAAAACAATTATCAATAATCCAAGCGATGTGGCAACCGGCAAAATTTTCACACGATGAATCTGATACTCCCATTCCTGCCTGTCAACATCGACTCCCAACACCATCAGAACCTCGCTTCGATCAACATTCAGCAAGGGAGCAAAACAAGTAATAAACTTTCCTTCCGACCTGTTTTGAGTTGAGCTGATTAAAGAAACCTTATGTTCAAAAACCTGTGACAGCTCATCGGGAGGATTGAGATATTCCTCCCCACTTTCCCGATACATTTCATCGTCGGGCATATAACTGCCGGGACCAAAAAAAAAGTCAGCGGATTTCTGCTTAATGGTATAAATCCCATCAATCCCCGAATAGAAGGAATAATTTTTTAATTGCTCAGAAATTCTTTGGTAATAGGGAGATTCTACATCACCGGGAGAGAAATTAAGTTTGTTGATATGCTCAACATGGAATGAACGAACCAAATTAAGTGTATTGTCCTGAAGATACTGCTTTAGGATATTTTCCCGATCTGTAACAGATTCCCGGGTCACCCAAAAACCACCAATCAGGATTACTAAAGCAGCAAATACACCACCAAACCTGATCCCTAAAACCGACCAACTTTTTGTAGTGAGCGACAAGTTACTACTGTCGGCACGAAAAGACTTAATTTGTTTAAGAAACAAAAAAGCAAGAACCAGAAGAACTCCTCCGAAAAAGAAAAATTCCAGATGTTTTAAGATAACCAGCATTCAGAAAAACATTTTTGTTTTCCTAAATTATACATTTTAATTGTATTTTAACGAGGTTAGTATCTATTTTTATTCTATTTTATTTTACAAAATCAATACTATATTCGAAACAATATGAATAAAAACCTCACAACCAGAGATTTCTCAAAAGAATTAACATTCTCAGCCCAACGCAGTAGCGGAGCAGGAGGACAAAATGTAAACAAAGTAAACACCAAAATTGAATTGCGTTTTTCTGTTCCTGAATCAACCATACTCTCAAACAGAGAAAAAGAGCTCCTCATTTCCCGTTTGGCAGGAAAATTAACTCATAAAGGCGATTTGATCATTATGGCAGAAACTGAGCGTTCCCAACTCAGAAATAAGGAGCAAGCCATAAAAAGATTTTACAATCTGCTTGAGTGGGGCCTTAGACCAGTAAAAAAGAGAATTCCAACAAAACCATCAAAAGCATCAAAAAAAAGACGCCTTGATGCCAAAAAAAAGCAAGCAGAGAAGAAAAACCGGAGAAAAAATGATTTTTAATACGGAAAAAATTTATTCAAAAATAAACCAGGTTAGAACTTTCTTTTAGAAAAAACCCCTATGGCCAATACTGCTCCGGCCAAAACCATAACGGCACCAACATAGGAAAGAAAACTTACAGAAGGGACATCAAACCATCGAACATCGGCCCATAGCAACACCTCAAGCAAAACAAATGTAATAACGGGATTGGAAGTAATAATAATACTAATTTTATTAGCTTCTGCATATTTTAGGGCGAGAGACAACGATCCATATGCTGCAAGAGTGTTTCCACCCATAAAAAGCAAAATCACAACCACCCAGAAAGAATGAATGGATGCAAAAGAAGAAAAATCAGCAAAGGGAATAAACAAAAGTGCAGGAACACCATACAAAACAAGGTTAATCTGGGCAGAGGGAATGGTTTTCACAAGAATTTTATTCAAAACAGCATAACCTGTCCATGCCCAGGCGCCAAATAAAATCCACAAAACACCCTGATTTAGCAAATCCGCTTCGCCAAGCATTCGCTGCAATTGCTGGTAGTAAAAAAATACAAATCCAACGATTGCCAACAAAAAACCAACTGCTCTTAACCAGGATAACTTTTCTTTAAAAAACACAAATCCTATCACCGCCAAAGATAGTGGTCCTACCTGAATCATAACCTGAGTAACAGCAGGACCGGTATAATGAACTCCCTGCATAAACCCAATATAGTTGATCCCAAGAAGAAGACCGGCCAATAAGAGATTTAGAGGGGGCCGTTTTAGAATTCGTAAATAAGCGGGCTTCCTTATCAAAAACCATGAAGCCAAAACACTAAACGCCATGGTAAACCTCCACCAAACAACAGTAAACGGATCAAAAAAATTAAGCGAAATTTTTAATACGATAGCCAACGCACCCCATAGCGAAGCCGTAGTTATAGCATATAACAATCCCTTTGATGAATCGGTCATAATCTGATATTTGAAGACTATAAAAAGAAATTACTAAGGTAAGGTTTTTCAGACAAATGGAGCCTCCCCCAACCCCTCCCAAGGAGAGGGATTGGATTCTTTGGGATGGAAAAAGGGTCTGGTCCGGCTTTGCTTCTTTCAAAAAAATGGTGCGAATTGGAATTCGCACCTCCTTATAACAAAAAAAGCCGCTCCAAATATTGGAACGGCTTTCTGTTTTAAAGGTCGGCGGCGACCTACTCTCCCGCTTTTACGCAGTACCATCGGCGCTAACA
>NZ_PVTS01000018.1 GCF_003003035.1 Marinilabilia salmonicolor
TCAAATGTCAGGTCTACTAATGGACTGCTGGTTCATGTGTTTGGAAAACTGGCAGCAGCTTTTATTGGATTGATAATTTAACCCTTAATTCGCATTATTAATAAAATTCTAAAAAAAATAATTTAAAAGATATGTTTGGACACAAATGTTTTTTACGTATAGGGCCACTCGAAGACAGTAGCATCAACGGCCTCTATCGCGACAGCTACGAACTGCTCTCATGCGAGTATGGGTTTGCACAGGGAGCCGACCCCAACGGCAAAGCCCAGTCGGAAGTTCGGGGAGGTACTATAAATATGGTATATCCCAATGTCCCCCCACAAGAAATTGTTGCATGGATGCTGAAATCCGGCAAAGTTGAAGATGGCGCCATTGTAATTTGCGATTCGAATGACGTCCCGCTGGAAAAGGTCTATTTTGAGAAAGGGGTGTGCACCAGTATGAAAGTGGAATATCAACAAAGTGGAAACGGGTATGTATCCACTACTATTCAGGTTGATGTTAGAAAAATTTCTGTTGGAAATATTTCAATTGAAAAAAGATGGGTTAATATTAAATAGTGCCAGCCAAAAAACTAAGTTTTTTCTGAATGCTTGATTCGAAAAGTTCAAGTTCAAGGCTTGTCCTTTTTGAAAATGAAGGAGTTTACTTCGTAAATAACTGTTTTTAGAAAGGGCGTAACGCAGAAATTGGATTTTTTCGGGCAAGCACTAAATAATTGAATCATGTATAATTTACCACAAGTTGATAGCAAAGTTACCGTATGGTTTACTTTGGACGGAGAAGAGTATGAAGTTTCTCAATTCGATATTTCGTTTTTTCAGGGAGTTGATGGCAAAGGAGAACCTCAAGACCATGTACGGGGCGGCCAGATGACGATGACATTAAATCAAACATTGCCGGAAAGTCTTTACAATTGGGCCATGCGGTCAAGCACCAAAGATGGGAAAGTTGATTTTCGGATAGAAAGCGGCAGTTCACCTATGAAAATTGAGTTTTTCAACGCTTACTGTCTTAATTTTAATCGTTCAATCAACTCGATTGGCGGTGGCGTTTCAACAACATTGACCATATCACCCGAGGAAGTGATGATTAACGGAAGAAGTTTTGATAACCATTGGGTAAACTTTTAATACTATGCCACATTACAACGATGTTTATATAAGTGGAAAAGACTTTGAAATATGTCTGCACCATGGAATGCGCTACGATGGATTTGTGGAAGGATTGGGATACGCGTACACAAGTAATTTTACCATCCCCCCGGTACACTTTCAGAAATACAATCCTCCCGGAAGAGTTCACGATGACCAAAGCTTTTTTCAAAACGGTTTTGTTCAGTATCTTGATACATCGCCGAAGATGCGTTTGATGAGTGTAAAGCACATCTATAAAGTAAAAGCAGGGGATACGCTTACTTCGATTTCTGCTAAATTTGGTATTTCAATTCAGTCTATTAAGGATGCAAATGCTGGGATTGATTGGGAGGGGGAGAGACGAGGTGACCGGATTTTTGCCGGGGAGGAGTTGGAGTTGCCGAGGATGGATGAGGTAAGGCAAGTTATATTAGAAAATCAAAATAGGTATTTAATTTCGGATGAAGAATTACCTTCATATTCTCCTGGCGAAATTCGGCCTTATGAACCTGGAGTGATTGATAAATTTTTAGAATCAGGGTTAGGTTGCTCTGTCGTTGGTCAAATAATTTATGGTGTTATTGATGATTTATATATTACAGCCCAGTGTTTGACTGTTGGACACCCAAATGCATTACATTTAAATGGTGAACTTATAATTGGTAATGAAATTGTTAATTCAGGAATTAATACTATTTCGAATTTTGTGCCGTTTTCAACAATTGGGAAAAGCCTTGGAATTTCAAAGAAAGTATTAAATGTTTCTAAATTTAATAGTGTTTTTAAAGGAACAGGTGTAAATTCTGCAAAATATGGCGGTCGACAAATCCGTAATTTTAACAACACAATAAGATTCAATAATTCTTTCAACAGAGATTGGGGAAAGATCAGTGCAGGTTCAATGTTTTTTTATAGTTACGAATAAATAATTTTCATATGTTTTATGGAGCTATACTTTTTAAATTATTTGGTGTTTCAATCAAGTGGGTGATTTTCAATATTTATAATTTTTTAGGGAAAAGGGAAAGTGTGTCTTTTAAAGCCTTATGGAATAATGATGTTCCAGGTAAAAATGATTCTTTTGGCCAGTTTTCTGGAGAGTTTGGAGATATATTGATAGGAGCGGGGATTATTCTAATAATATGTTACTTAAGTTTCGCAGTTTGATAAATAGTTGAAAATTAAGAGAAAAGAATAAAAAAAGCAGCATGGACATTTGACTAAATACTTAATTATTAGTATAATTAGCGAAGTTTCCAAGCAAGAATACCATGCTGCGCTGTAAAGATATTAATAAGATTTCAGAATTAAAAAACGGTTTTACCCATAGGTGGCTCGAACCCGATTTTATTTCCAGTTCTTTGAAATGTTTCACATTTTCGAACCTCTGTAAAGTTGTTTCAGAAGTTAAGATAAAAGGTTATGGTTTTGAGTGGATCATGACTATCCTTCTCTCGATGCCATTTCTTGATGCTAAAACGGTCAATTGTATGTTGAATGGTTGCATACAACACCAGATTGCAGCAGGGAAAGATACATTTTATCGCATAAAGAATAATCAATCAATATGTTGGCGAATGTTGTTGTGGTTATTCGCCACCAAGCACAAAGCCTTGATAGACAATTATTTATAAAGCTCCGATAGGCCGAAGAGTATGATTTTTGATGATATCATTCTTACAAAAACGGGCAAGAACATTGAAAAAGTCTCGAGGGTATTCGACCACGTCACACAGCGGTCCGTTATTGGTTTTAAGCTGCTTTTAATGGGTTATTGGGACGGGGTTTCATTTATCCCTATGGATTTCTCAATACACCGTAAACGTGGACAAAACAAAGAGAAGCCCTTTGGCTTTAAAACGAAGGAGTTATAGAAGCAGCACAAAGCAAAAAGGCAAAGAGGTTCTTTTTCTGACGAGCGAGCAAGGGAGGCTGATATGTCAAAAATAGACAGTGCCATAAAAATGTTTCGAAGGGCAGTATCCCAAGGTTTTAGGGTCGATTATGTTTTAATGGATAGTTGGTTTACCTGTGATGCCTTTGTAGATTCAGTGCTATCAGTTAAAAAGCATACAGTACATTTAATAGGTATGTACAAGATTGCAAAAAACAAGTTTCTATATAAAGACGAATTGTACACGCATAAACAAATACGGAACCTAAAAGGGAAGCCAAAGCGATGCCGTAAACTTGGCTTCTACTATACTGAAGCACTGGTCTCCTTCAAGGGAAAGCCAATTAAGTTGTTCTTTAGCAAGCAGGGCAAAAACGGAAAATGGAAAGTATTCCTATGTACCGACATAAAGTTATCGTTTATCAAGATGATCGAAATCTACCAGATACGCTGGACTATAGAGGTGGCCTTTAAGGAGGGAAAGCAATTATTGGGAGTGGGTCGGTGCCAGTCCAACAGCTTTGATGCTCAGATTGCCGATACAACCATTACTATGATCCAGCACATATTGTTGACCACGAGGTATAGGGTCGAACACTATGAATCAATGGTTGGTCTGTTTTCCAATGTAAAAGAAGCTGCCGTCAAACAGCGTCTCGACCAACGTTTATGGGGGCTGTTCATTGAATTGATGCAAATAGTTGTAGTTCTGTTTGAAGATATTGATGAACAGGAACTGCTGGAAAAAATCTTCCAAAATGAAAAGGTAAACCAAATGGTCAACCATATGTTAGGAAGTAAGTCAAGTGAGATGGAAAATGCCGCATGACGAAAATGGAAAACATAAAGCATTGTATTAAAGAGATTTATAAAATCATCAGCTAACGTACATCGCTGACGCTAAAAAACTTAAAAGAATGTGCGAAACTTGAGTATGTTAAATACTGGTTAGGTTGTAAATAGAGTAACATTTATTTTAGTTAATAATGCGAATTAAGGGTTGAGAAGATCCCAATTTGTTGTTTGTAAATATTTAAAAATCAATGAAATATATGTTTAAAAATTAGGTTAAATCCCTGAAAACAGTATCTTAATAGATTAATACCACTCAATCTTTTAGATATGATTCCCAGGGAAAAAACCTTACAACTAACGGCTATATGTTTGTATATGTGTGAGTTATATGAATCCATATTAAAGTTTGTATGCCAGCGTTTCTTGAATAACAACAGACCAGAATTCACTGATCAGGAAATAATTACGATTTATTTATTTGTTATGCATTCAGAACAGCGGTTTAAAATAAACATATTCATCAATTTGCAAAAGACTATTTGCATTCATGGTTCCCAAAGCTTCCTTCGTATGTCGCTTTCAATACAAGGTTAAATCGTATGTCAGAAGCATTAAAGTGTTTATCTGATATACTCATGACGTCTCAGTGTCGCCATGATTGCAGTAGCAATACAAATGTGTTGGCAAAATAGATATAACATGAACAAGAAATTAAAAATTACCTCAAATCCGCACTAAATAATTTTGTTTGAAAAATAATCATTTTTAGCTTTGAATAGGGGATTTCTCACCTATTAATTGAGGTTTTCTTCAATTATTTAGCCAAAATACCTGTACATTTTTTAATTTTTTCCTGGCTCGACCACTTTTTTTTTACCCTTGTTCATGTTGTGTGCTGCCTATATATTCAACATGCAGATATACAGCGTGTTAGGATTTGATTGTAAGCACGCCAATCCCATGGTTGCCACCTGTTTATGTCTTCTTATTCTTATAACAGATGGTATTTTTTGGCAGTAAATAGTTTTAGTATGTGTTGCCTGCCTTGCTTTATCCATTTTGATGGGACTACCATAAAACGAAAAATAAATTTCTTCAACCTGAATGCCGGTTTTATAAAATCTAACTTCCGGCTAATAAATTCAGTCAGATAATGGAACAGGTTTCGGCAGATGGCCATCATTACCATGAACACGGTGTTTTCGTGCAAAAACGAAAAGGGCATTTTCTTCCACAAAAAATCATTGTTCATCTCATCGAACAGGCGTTCGCTGTCACCCCTGTCGTTATAGAATTCGATTACTTCAAGGTCGGACATTTCTGTATTATTGGTCATTATGGCCCGGTACGTAAAGCTGTCACCAGTAAACAAATCCCCCTGCCCGTCGGTGTTTTCCTCTTTTGACACCACGTACCGGTATGTTTTATCCCAGCCAAACGGGGCATGTTGAATAGAGGCAACCTGGTATTCTTTAAACCAAATGGTCACTGTTTTCCAGTTGCTTATGTCCTTTATTTGGGCTAAAAGGTTTGCGCACCGTTGTGCCCTTATGTAAAAAAATTCGCTGTTGGCTTCCACTACGGGGATGGCCGTTTGGTCGAACGATCCACAGTCCATACGGCTGTGTTTCACCTTTATGCCGTGCCCGGCCAATAAATTATACGCCCGTGATAATGTTTCGTCCTGCCTGTACTTAACATTACTGTTGCCGTTACGGTTTTCGATGTACACAGGGTAGTTGCTTATTGAAGCAATACCGGGAAAATAGCCATCGGCCTTTTTGTAACTACGTTTCGAATCTTATTTTTCTGTAGGTATAAACTGGTTGTCGTAATCGAACACATACCCGTTATTGCCGGGGTCCAACTGCCCTGTGTCCACTAAAAGCTTCACCATCAAGTTGTTCATTGATGTGTTGATATTGAATTCATGTGATATGCCGGTATCGGATATAAATGTTTCTTTTTAAGTGGACAGTTCCTTTTGCATCCTGAGCAATGTGTCGGCAGAGCAAACATTAAAATCTTTCACTTGCCCAAGCTCCCCCCGAAGGTGTTCGGTAATGTCCTCGGCACATTCGCCACCACAAAGGGCCATCAGTAAATATGACCTGATAAGGTCGCTGTAGCTATATTCAGCCCTAATGCCCCGGCTACCAAGCAGTTGGTCGATTGTTGAGCAGATACCTTTATTAACTATTATTGAATTTGCGAAATTTATTCCGCCAAATGAATTGATTTTCGAAGTAGAATATGTAATTTTCATCCGCGACGATGTTTTTCACCTAAATAAGTGAAAAATATTTAATCGGGCAAGCCTTGTAGATACTATTTTTACTGGGCTTCCCGATTTTTTAACATTAATAGCTGCGGATTTGAGGTTCTTCTAAAATAGATTTAAAATGCGAATTTATAGATATTTATTTTTTATTATATATTCCCGTTGGTATAAAAAGGATAAAGATGCCTCGTTAGCTACTTTTAGTAGTTTAATAGAATTATCAATTTATTTTGGGGCTAATATTGTCGGTATTCATTTAAATTTAGCACTTTGGATTGGTGGCCCAATGCTAAGCACTGGAATAAATAAACAGGAATTACTTTTGATAACGATTCCACTGATGATTCTTTTATGTTTAATGAATTTTTTCTTGTTAATATCTAAAGGGCGTCGTGATAAAGTATTATGTGAATTCATGGATTTACCGAAAAATAAAGTAAAGCAAATGAGGCTTTATGTCGCTTTATATGCATTCATTTCATTGATGTTACTGGCAGGCTTACCATGGCTTTATTACCAGATCTATTGATATTTAAGGTTTGTTTTGGGGGCGAAAGACAATTTTAAAAGAAATGTTTTGTCCACTTCAGCTTCCGTCGCGCTCCTTTAATCCTGACGATTTGGGGAAACCGTATTATCATAAGCCTGATAATTTGAGAATTGACAGACCATGCTCCCTATTTATCTATATTGCGTCCTGATAAAAATATTAATGGAGTGTTTAGTGCAATTGAAAGTGCGGTTAATAGAAATAAATCAAGAGGTATTGAAAGAAGATTAAAATGGTATGCTAAATATGAAATAATTAAGACACCTTAGTCTGTGATAGAAAATATTATGATAAAATCATTCATGAAATTTTACTAAGTACATCTAAGTACATGACAAAACTTTAATACAATCTTTAAACTCCTCGATATTTAGAGTATTCATCATGGCATGGGCAATTCTAATAAGACCATATTTAAAGAAACTATAGGCTCTTCTTCCATGCTTTTTGACTTTGATAGGGCTTATATTTTCGTGTTTATCAATGCCTGCTAAATAAGCCCAGACAAATGCAATTGCTACAACAGCTATCAATGTTGTAAGTCTGTCTAAATTGTTTAAATGTGTGTCTTCTAAATTGAACCCGCTTGATTTCATTGCTTTAAACATGGTCTCAATTTGCCATCTTTCCTTATAGTCAATAAGTGCCTGGTCTTGTTTGTTAAATGCCGCAATAATAACAAAATCAACTCTTCCGGTTGCTGGTGGATTAAACGTTTTTATTCCAGATAAATAAACAAGATTCTTTCCCAAGTAAACAAGACCTTCAATATGATGGTATTGACCTGTTCTTAAATGATTAAAGAGCCAAAAAGTCTTTTTGATTCCTTTACCAGGCACCTTCACTATCATATTCTCTTTAATACGAATAAAAAATGGCACCTTATGTCTAATGAGCTCATCAAGCCACGACTCTCCAATGAATTCTCTATCAGCTAAAAAGCTCGATATAGAGCTGACACCAAACAGTTCAATATACTCATTGAGAAGCTCTTTTCGCTCTTCTGCATTGGAATTGCCTCTTTTAGGAAGCATTTTCCATAGAAGTGGCAATGCTACACCTTTGTAACATACATTTAGCATCAATATGTTGATATCTGTTTTGCCAAATTTCCAATTAGTCCTGTCCAAGCTCAACTTATAGGGTGGTTTATGGGGCAATAACGAAAATATCAACCTGGCCAGTAAATAACGGTCAATAACAAACTCGGCAAAAAACCGTTGAATCCGCCGATGATTTGATTCATATTGGGTTAGACCTTCAAAGCCTTGTGCCAGTTTTACGAAAGAAACTGTTTGCAATTTACACATTGCACATATTATTGATACTATGCACTTTACGCGAGCCTTGTGCCATCCAGTAATAGTTTTAAATGAGTCAATTAAATCGCTATATTTGTTATCTACCTTGGTATTCATGTATAGTACATTAGACGTGAGAAATCTTTTGTAACATACTGAACATCAAGGCTTTAACCAAATTTTAGACTGTTATTTCATTGATTTTCAATTATTTAACTGTTTTGTCATGTACTAAGAAAAAATATAATATAATAAAATGAATTTTGACTTTTTTCCGAACAGGATTTGGTTTTTATTATCATTGTTATTCTTCGTAATAATCTCTGATAAAGTATATCAATTGTATTTAGTTCAGAGATTAAAACGGAAAGTATCAAGATTAAAACTAACCCCAGCGTTATTGAATGAGTTTATTTATTCGTTTAGCCGGGAACTGAATATAAATAAAATATTTCATGAAATAGACAATTCGCTTGATAATGAGATCAGTGATGCATGCGGAATTGTTTTTTATAATATTGATAAGTACAGTCTAACTTATTTTAAAAATCAAGGACATTATAAGCCTTCTTTTTTACAATCTAAAACAAGGTTGTTGAAAATAATTGAAAAAGAAAACAAGGATGGATGATTGGGAAATAATATCAAAATAAAATTAACATTTTTCCAGAATGCTTTTCAGGATGTAATGTGAAGGATATGGTTTAGTAATGATATTCTCCGTAAATGAATGCAGAGATGGTAATTTATATAATAAGGATGCTTCCAAAATGGAATTAATGCAGATGACATTCACCTGTGTATAAAAGAAACAGGGACTTACTTTGTGTGAAAGTAAATCCCTGGCTCTTGTATTAAAATAAGATGCTATTTAAAAGACTACAAAGTCAACCCCAATAATAAAGCTTTTTCGGTTGAGCTTATTCAGATAAATAACGTCAGGGTGTTTATTTTCATGCTCATAGCGTGATTGCTGAAAATTATACCCCAAATAAACGTTTAATCCGGTTTTGTCCGAGAATGCAATTTCTCTTCCAAGAGATAATGCAAATACATAACCTTTATCAAGGTTTTCGGAGAAAGCAATCTGTGTCCCTACTTCAGCTGAAGCAAAGAAGCTGTTTTTGCCGGGTGACAAATAATAATTCCCCTGCACTACCAGAGGAGCAGTGTTGGCACTATATCCTTCATATCTGTCAAGACCAAATCCGAGATTTAAGCTTAACTGTGGGGATAAAAAGTATCCGGCATATAGCCTCAGACTTTTTCCATATTGTCCATCCTCTGAAAATGTAATCTCTTCACCATATTCCTCCGGGTTAGGAATTGAAACATCCGTCCATCCCAAATATCGGGGGCCTATTTTAAAAGTTAATCCTTTTCGGTGGGGGGTGTTGTCCTGGCTGAAAAGATTAAGTGAAAAAAGTAATGCTGCGATAAAAAATAGTGTTCTCATATTTTTAAAATTTAGAATTCAAAACGGACGGCTCTCCATTCTTTCCCTTTTCTAGCCGCACCATAAAGCTTTGTGCCTTTTTCATATGTGTATTTAGGAGCAGCTCCATTTAGGCTAAAGTTGCTAATTTTAAAAACGGGGTTGCTAACGGAGGTTGAGTATCCAATTACTCCACCAAAATCTTTTTTGAAGATATAGGTTACTTTATCATCATTCTTGGAGGAAATTTCCATATTCCGTGCAATTAGGTAAGTTGTTCTTCTATCCTTATTGAATTGGAACAATCTAACTGCATAAGAATCTTTTTTAGCATCTGGTTCCAAATTCCATTTTTCGTTGGCTTTTTCTATTCCGAGTTTTAATGCCGCTATAGCTGTCGGAGCAAGCTCTTTGTCAGAAATGTTGTGTCCCCAAAAATTAAAAGTCCACAGGGGATCACCATTCTTAAATTCTGTTAATGTTTCTTTCAAAGGAGAAATACTGCCCATGCTGTTGGGTAAATTTTGTCTTTGGGTTGGATCTTCAATTGGTGGTATGAGGTCTGTAGGCCACTCTTCTTTCAATATCAGCACTTCAAATCCACATCTTATTTCATCGACCTCTTTTTTATGCCAAATCCCTGTCCATCCTTTTTTTTGGGTTTTGGTTTTTATTCCTGCTTCTGAATACATACCAAAATCCAGGGAATAAAACTTCGCATCCATCCGATACTTAGAATCATAATAATTTCGAATGCTTTTGGAGAAGCCCCAGATTGAATCCCAAAGCTTTCCAACTCTAGTCCCCAGGCAACCTGATACTTTAAAGTCTTCTTCTTCTAATACAGGAGTTGAGCTTGAAGAGCTGCTACCTCCGCCTCCAATAGCACCATAAGTATCATATACCCCAATCCTGTCATCATCTCTTCGGAGATAGTGCTGAGGTGCTGCTATTTTTAAGCCTGATATGTTATTTTGACCAATGTAATCATCAGGATTAAATTCTTCAGTGGCTACTTCAACCAGTAAATCATAGTTTTCTGCATCAGCAAAAAATGTTCCGTTAGGAGTTACCCTGTAAACCGTATTGCCAACTTTAACCTCCCTGTTTATATTGAGAAGTTTGCTAAGTCGTTCACTTACAACAAGCGTATCCTCAAATTCTGAATCAGAGCTGCTTTTTAGATTACCGGAAAGAGGGGCAAAACCAGAAACTGAGGTTAAATTAATATTTTGACCGTTTATGGTGTTGTCAAATTGGCTTTGATCTTCAAAAGAAAGCATGTTGTTAAAAGTTGCAATACCTGTATCTTGAGAATCTTTTAAGGGTTCTTCAATTTGAGGGTTTTCACAGGAGAAGAAGAATAATAAAATCAACAGGGGAGGGTAAGTTCTTGTAAGTCATTTTGTTAAGTCTTTTGGTTGTGATTAAGTTTAAATAACTTTAAAAGAAAGATTTTTTGAAAGGATAACTTTCTCGTACTATTTTTCTGAGAAAATTAAAGGGAATTTTGATTTTACATAGGCATTGGTTTAAGGGGTGACTTTTAGGGAAAAAAATAAAAGGCTTTCGGTTAAATCTGAATTACCGAAGTAGTTTTAATTATCTCTTTCAAAATCGGAAGGAAAATAGAATGTAGGAAGTGGCGAGTTTTTATTGAAAATGTTCTCATGGGGTATAGAGTTTAGTTTTTAAGTGCAAATGTAAATTAATGTTTTAATAACCAAAAAATAATTCAGGTTTTTTAGTGAATTTATTAGGTATAGTTTTTCCCTGCTAATTGGTCTTTGTAATGTAGGCAATTTGCTGTTTGTGCTTGATTATTTGGCTATTCAATTATTCGCAGGTAAAACTAAAATGCTTATATGACATAAATGGGTTAGCCTTTTCTTTTTACCTTAAGTCTCTTTATGTAGTTAAATTACTAACTTCTAAAAATCGGTTTACATTGCAAAACAGGTTTATATTCTGCAATTTTGCATTTGTATTAACAAAACCAATCATTATGACATTAATTAAATCAATATCAGGAATCAGAGGAACTATTGGAGGAAAGCCCGGGGAAGGGTTGAGTCCTGTGGATGTGGTTCGTTTTACATCAGCTTACGGCGTTTGGGTGAAAAAACAATCAAAAAAAGATAAATACAGGGTAGTGCTTGGCCGTGATGCCCGGATTTCGGGGCCCATGGTGAAAAATCTGGTTGCCGGGACACTTCAGGGAATGGGAATTGACGTTATTCATATTGGACTGGCCACCACACCTACTACCGAGATTGCAGTGGTGAAGGAGGAGGCCGACGGAGGGATTATTCTTACCGCCAGCCATAATCCCAAACAATGGAATGCCCTGAAATTGCTGAATCATAAAGGAGAGTTTCTTACTGCTGATGACGGTGCTGAAGTGCTGACTGTTGCGGAAGCTGAAAGCTTTAACTATGCCGATGTGGATGAGCTGGGAACAATTACGGAAAAAGATGATTACACCTCTCGTCATATTGATGAAGTGCTGGCGCTGGACCTGGTGGATGTGGAGGCCATCAAAAAGGCTGGTTTCAAAGTGGCGATAGATTGTGTGAATTCGGTGGGGGGTGTTGCATTGCCACCATTGTTGAAAGCCTTAGGCGTAAAAGAAGTTCTGGAATTATACTGTGAACCTAATGGACAATTTCCCCATAACCCTGAGCCTTTACCCGAACATCTGACCGAGATTTCAGAATTGATTCGTAAAGAAGGAGCTGATGTAGGGTTTGTGGTGGATCCTGATGTGGATCGTCTGGCCATAATTAATGAGGATGGCAGTATGTTTGGTGAGGAATATACGCTGGTGGCCGTTTCTGATTATATTTTGAGTAAAACCCCTGGAAATACTGTGTCAAACCTCAGTTCCACGCGTGCTTTGAGTGATGTTACCAAACAGCATGGAGGGGAGTATAATGCCTCTGCTGTGGGAGAAGTGAATGTAGTGGCCAAAATGAAGGAAACTGGTGCGGTGATTGGCGGCGAAGGCAACGGAGGTGTGATTTATCCTGCCAGTCATTTCGGCCGTGATGCCTTAGTAGGTATCGCTTTGTTTCTGACCCACCTGGCCAAAAAAGGGAAAAAAACCTCTGAGTTACGAAAAGAGTATCCCGCCTATTTTATGTCGAAAAATAAGCTGGAACTGACGCCGGAAGTGGATGTGGATGCACTGTTGTTGAAGGTGCAGGAACATTATAAAGATGAACAGGTAAGTACTGTGGACGGAGTTAAGATTGATTTTGCTGATTCCTGGGTTCATCTGAGAAAATCCAATACCGAGCCTATCGTTCGGATTTATTCCGAAGCCGGTTCAGTGGAACAAGCCAGGTCGCTTGCAGAATCTATGATGGATGTAATGAAATCTTTTATCTGATTTTTGGGAATTAGATTTTACTGTTTTTGAAATTATTTAGCCGCCGGAGATACCTGTTTTCGGCGGCTTTTTTGTAGTTTTGGTTTGTTTTTATGTTAGATAAAACATTGAGTGAGTTAAACCATCAAAGCTGAGGTCTGTCATATTATCCGGTTTGACTTGAAACAAATTACTTCTGAAATTTTTTTTTACAATCATATGAAGCGTTTTTTACGACCTGTTTATTATGTTCCCGCCATAATTATTGTTGCTGTTCTTCTAATATGGTCTATGGGGCGATCGGTGGTATCCGACAATGTAATGATCACTGTTCCTGTGCAAAAAGGAGCCTTCGTGGCTGAAGTGATTTCAACCGGCCAGTTGCAAGCTGAAAATGCCACCTCCATTGAGGTGCCGTCGGCATTGTCGGGCAGACGGTTGGGTATTTATGAGATCCAGGTAACCGATATTGTTGAAGAGGGAACGGTTGTTGACTCCGGAGAATTTGTGGCATCACTTGACCACAGTGCTGTGGAGGAGCTGATGACAGAAGCAAAAGAGGAGTTGGAAAAGGCGATGGAGAGCTACGAGGATGCCAAAATTGATACAAATATCAATATGAGCAATCTTAGGGACGGATTATTGGATGCAGAGGTTTCTGTGGAAGAGAAAAAGCTGGTGGTAGAACAGTCGGTGTATGAATCTCCGGCCGTTCAGCGTCAGGCACGACTCGATCTGGAGCGTGCTGAGCGCGATATGCAACAGTCCATACGGAATTATGATCTGAAGCAGCAACAAGCCAGTTACGATGTGGGCCGGGCCTGGGAAGAGGTTCGGAAAAGTCGTGAGCGGATTGATGAGATAGACGCGCTTTTTGATGCATTGGAAGTTAAAGCCCCTAAACCGGGAATGGTTATTTACAGCTACGACAGATTTGGTAATAAAATTCAGGCAGGCTCTACAGTGAGCCGGTGGATGCCTACCATCGCTGAATTGCCCGATTTATCTTCCATGATATCCAAAACCTATATCAACGAGATAGACATTTCCAGGGTGAAAACCGGTCAGAAAGCAGTTATCGGAATCGATGCATTTCCGGCTAAGTCTTTCGACGGACAAGTAATGTCAGTTGCCAATATTGGTCAGGTATTGCCTGATGGTGATTCCAAGGTTTTTGAGGTAATTATAAAACTGAATGAAACTGACCCTGAGTTGCGCCCTGCCATGACCACCAGTAATGTCATCACTACCGACTCTTTGTCGGAAGTATTGTATATTCCTTTGGAAGGAGTTTTCAGAAATGATTCCTTACAATATGTTTTTCGGCAGGATGGGAGCAACTGGGTAAAACAAATAATTGATCCGGGAAGTGAGAATGCCAACTATCTGGTGATAGAACATGGGCTTGACGAGGGTATGGAAGTTGCCCTGACATTACCTGCAGATGCGGAGGAATTGCCTTTTGAAGGGTTGGAAATTTATGAACGTTTGAAGCAGGAGGCCCTTGAGCGTGAAAAGGAAAGAGCTGATCAGCAAAAGGAAGAAAAGCCCGAAAGACGTGGACCTCCCCCCGGATTTGGCCCCGGAAATGAACGACCAACAGAAGGGAGGGGACGTTGATGAGAAGGTTAAAGTATTTGTTTTCCAGATATTTTCACGATGTATTGATAGCTGTTGAGGCTATTCTGGCCAACAAACTGAAGTCTTTTTTGACGGCATTGGGTATAATGTTCGGTGTGGCAGCAGTTATCAGTATGCTGGCCATTGGCCGGGGAGCTCAGCAGGAAGTGCTGGAACAGATTAAGCTTGTTGGTGTAAATAATATTATTGTCACACCCTCCGAAGTTTCCATAGATGCCAATGCTGAGGGAGGAGGGGATAACACCACCCGGTTTTCTCCCGGACTTACCCTGCAGGATGCAGAGTCTATAAAAAGAACCATTCCTACGGTTTCGGCCATCAGTCCTGTGGTTTCCATAAATTATCATGCCATTTTGGGGGGTAAAAGTTATCCGGTGGTTCTGGAAGGGGTTTCTCCTGCATATTTTGAGCTGTTGAATATCAATATTGCCCGTGGAACTGTTTTTAGCGAGCAACAGGCCGCAGGTGGAAAACCTGTAGCCATCATTGGCGATAATATCCGCAACAGGTTTTTTAACACCAAAGATCCTATTGGGGAGTATATCAAATGTGGAGAAACCTGGGTGCAGGTCATTGGCGTCATAGAACGTCGTGATTTCACGGCTTCTGCTTCCGATGAACTTGGTATCAGTAGTACAGATAATAAAATAATTATTCCGGTTAAGACGATGTTGCGTCGCTTTAAAGACCGGGCCCGTATCGATCCGCAGGTATTGGAACAAGCTTCAAGAGGTGGAGGAAATGAGGAGTCCGCATCAGAAGATTTTGAGTTGGACAACCAGTTGGATAAAATTATTGTTCAGGTGGAGGAGACAGAGATGCTTAGCGCTTCGGCCGATGTGATAAAACGTATGTTGCTTCGCAGACATTCTGATATCTATGATTTTGAGGTCACTGTACCTGAGTTGTTGCTTAAACAACAGCAGAAAACCAACGATATTTTCAATATTGTTCTGGGGGCTATTGCCAGCATCTCTCTGATTGTGGGAGGTATCGGAATTATGAACATTATGCTGGCATCGGTGTGGGAGCGAATCAGAGAAATCGGCACCCGCCAGGCTATTGGTGCCTCCCGAAAGGACATTGTCGTACAGTTTCTTTCCGAATCTACCCTCATCAGTGTCACCGGAGGAATGATTGGAGTGGTGCTGGGGGTGGTGCTTGCGCATGCCATTCATGTGATGGCCGATATTGAGACCATTGTGACATTGTTTTCGGTGGTGGTAGCTTTCGGGGTTTCTGCAACTGTGGGAATTGTCTTTGGATATTTGCCTGCCAAAAGAGCTGCTGAACAGGATCCGGTGGAATCATTGAGACAATAAGAATGCCTGTCGGTTATGATTTAATAATCTTACGAACTATTGAAAAATTATGCGTTTTATCTTTTCCATTTCTACCATCTTTTTATTTGGACTGGGAACTCTGGTTTCAGCACAGGAACAAGAATATTTTGTTGAAGCGGTGCCGGAAGATGCAGTGGTACTTCCCATGGCTCTTGATGATGTGATTGATCTGGCACACGAACAGTCGCTTTACAGTTTCCGATCTAAGAATATGTATCTGGCGCGCTATTGGGAATTCAGGAGTTATAAAGCCGATCGTCTTCCGATACTCAGTTTGGAGGCTACTCCGGTTGATTATGATCGTTCGGTGGTAAACAGATTTGATTCAGAAACAGGAACAGAGTATTTCAGCCAACGTTCCTATTTTACTTCTGATGCTTCTCTTTCGTTGCGTCAGAATGTGCCGTTTACAGGTGGTGTTTTTGATGTTACTTCTTCTTTGTCACGGTCTCAGAATCTTGATGACGAAGATGATATTCAATATGCCTCGGTTCCGGTGAGTGTCGGGTTTTCTCAACCTTTAAATGGTTACAATCGTTTTCGCTGGGAATCGCGGATTGAGCCACTGAAATTTGAAAAAGCCAAAAGGGATTATTTGCAATCGCTGGAAGGCCTGGCTATTCAGGCAACGGATTATTTCTTTGGTCAGGTAACAGCCGAAATTAATCTGAAAATAGCAGAAACCAATTATTCCAATGCAGATACTCTTTACAATATCGGAAAGGGACGTTTTGAAATTGGAACTGTCACCCAGGATGAACTCCTTGATCTGGAACTGAGCCTTCTGAATGCGAGTATGGAGGTGACCCGGGCTAAGGTTAATCTGAGACAGTCACGTGCTGAACTAAGTTCTTTTTTGGGATTGGAAGATAATGTGGTAATTGAATGTGAAATTCCTGATGAAATTCCGGAGTTGAAAATTGATCCTGAAAAGGCGATGACATTGGCCATCGAGAACAATCCTGACATCCTGGATTTTCAACAACGGATGCTTGAAGCAGAACAATCCATTGCCAGGGCCAGATCGGAGAGCGGTCTTAATGCCAATGTTCGGGCAAATTTTGGAATTAATAAAAATGCGGATGAGGTGGGGGTTGCCTATGGCTCTCCGTTTGCTGACCAGCAGCAGCTCAGGGTATCCCTGAGTATTCCGCTGCTCGACTGGGGATTGCGTAAAGGACAGATTCAGATGGCCCGGTCGAATCGTGATGTAACAGAAGCTACTGTGAAACAGGAACGCATTGATTTTGAGCAGGAATTGTTTATTCAGATAATGGAGTTTAACATGCAGGAAAAACAGGTGGAGATATCCGCTAAGGCTGATACCATTGCTCAGCGGGGTTATGATGTTACCAAGCAGCGTTTCCTGATTGATAAAGTGGATGTGATAAAACTCAACTCTGCACGTAACTCCCTGGATGCAGCCCGCCGAAATTATATTTCTTCTCTGCGCCAATATTGGAGAAGTTATTATCAGATGCGCCAATATACACTTTACGACTTTGTTGATAATCAGCCTTTGATGCAGGAACTCGACTATTTATTGCAACAATAGTCATCAGCTCCGATAAATTTTACACGGGTGGAACTCGTCCCGAATGTTCGGGACGAGTTCCATAAGACCAAGAGCTTAAACAAATTATTTACTGATGAAACGAGCATGGCAATGATTGCCTCAAAAGAATATGTATAAGTTCTTAAATGCGAGTCCCATCAGGCCAATAACTTAGTTTAATTATATACGGATGAAAAGGAAATTATTATTGCTACTACCACTTTTTGTTATTATCCTTATTTTTCTTGGGTATCGGTTTTTTATGGCCGATACTGTAGATAAAGATGAGATGGTGGTGGTTGAGAAGGGCCGGTTTGAGTATTACGTGGTCTCGATGGGCGAGTTGGAGGCTCATGAATCCAAAGATATTATGATTCCTGATGTATTGCTTAACCGAACGGTACGCATCCGGCAGATTGCTATTAATGATCTTGTGCGTGAAGGTACAGAGGTAAAGAAAGGTGATTATGTTGCTACTTTGGATCCATCCGAAGTGGAAGAACATCTGAAATCTACGCAGGAGACACTGGATATGCTTTATGCTAACCTGGAAAATGCAAAAATGGATAGTTCGTTGAACCTTACTGACGCAAGGGATGCTATTCGTCGGAGCCATGATAATGTGCTGGATGCAGAAGTAAAGGTGGAACAATCGGTTTATGAGAGTAAAGCTGTGCAACGGCAAGCTGCAATTGAGCTGGAGATGGCTCGGAGGCAAATGGAACAGAAAAAAAGAAATTATCAGCAGCAGAAGAGAAAGAATGAGCTAAGTGTGCGGCGCATTGAAGATAATATCAGGCAGGAAGAACAACAGATGGAAACACTTCAGCAACTCAAGCGTGACCTGGTCATTAAAGCTCCCTCCGGAGGGGTTGTGGTGTATGTTCGGGAGTGGGACGGAGAGAAAAAGAAAGTTGGTGATATGGTGAGCCGTTGGGATCCCCGAATAGCGCTTCTTCCCGATTTATCTACCATTCTGTCGGTTACCTATGTGAAAGAAATTGATGTCAATGAAATTCATGAAGGAATGGCTGTGAAGATAACCATTGATGCATTTCCCGAGGAGGAATTCAACGGAGTGGTACGAACGGTTGCTAATATTGGGCAGGAGATAGAGGGACAATTTTTGAATGGTTTTAAAGTGGAAATTGAAGTGAATCCCAATGGTTTTGATTTGCTTCCGGGAATGACTTCTACCAATAGGTTTATTATTCAGGCCATTGATAATCAGTTGATGATACCAAGGGATGTTGTATTTGTCGAAGAAAACGAACAGGTGGTTTATAAGAAAACCCCTCTGGGTATTGTCCGCCAGGAAGTAAAGATTGAAGGTGAAAATGAAAAAATGGTAAGAGTTACCGAAGGACTTTCTGAGGGAGATAAAATCTTGAAGCATCCTCCTCAGTGACGATGTTGATTATCAGCTTATGAACAAACCGTCATTGCTTGTGTTTTTCTATGTAATGGCGGTTTTTTTGTGGATGTTTTTGAGGGCTTGTTTGGTTTCTTTCTACTTTGATCTGAAGATTGAAAAAAAATGAAGAAATTTTTCTGCAATCAGAAGGTCTTGTTTATATTTGCCACTGAATTGAGTATGCATTATAGATTTTAGATATATATAAACTCTCAAAAGTTAGTTTTTATGAAAGTAACAGTTGTTGGCGCCGGAAATGTAGGCGCAACTTGTGCCGATGTGCTGGCCTATCGCGAGATTGCCAATGAAGTTATTCTGGTGGATATAAAAGAAGGTGTTGCCGAAGGCAAAGCTTTGGATGTGTGGCAAAAAGCACCTATTAATTTGTATGACACCCGAACTACTGGTGTAACCAATGATTATGAAAAAACTGCCGGTTCGGATGTCGTGGTAATCACTTCAGGTTTGCCCCGCAAACCGGGAATGACTCGTGACGACCTTATCGAAACCAATGCCGGTATCGTTAAATCTGTTACTGAACAAGTGATTAAGTATTCTCCTGAAGCAATTATTGTCATTGTTTCCAATCCTTTGGATGTGATGACTTATCAGGCTCATATTTCTTCTAAACTTCCCCGTACCAAAGTCATAGGGATGGCCGGTATTTTGGATACAGCCCGTTACCGTGCATTTCTGGCTGAAGAATTGAATGTATCGCCCAAAGATATCCAGGCAGTTTTGATGGGCGGACATGGAGACACAATGGTTCCACTGCCTCGTTATACCACTGTGGGTGGTATTCCGGTTACCGAACTTATCGAAAAGGACAAGCTGGATGCAATTATTGAACGTACCAAATTTGGTGGAGGCGAATTGGTGAAACTGATGGGTACTTCTGCATGGTATGCTCCCGGTTCGGCTGCAGCCCAAATGGTTGAGGCCATCGTTCGTGATCAGAAACGTGTTTTCCCCGTCTGTATCAAACTTGACGGAGAATACGGCATCGATGACTGTTACCTGGGGGTTCCGGTTATTCTTGGTAAAAACGGAGTGGAAAAAGTTATCGAACTTGATCTGAACAGCGATGAAAAAGCATTGCTGGAAGATAGTCGTCTGCATGTGAAAGAAGTGATGGCTGTTTTGGAGCGTTTGAGCTAAGCAACAATATTTTTATCTGGACCGGAATTCCTCAGGAGTTCCGGTTTTTTTTGTACGTTTTCGGACACAAAAGTTTCGATTTCGCACAAAAAGATTGACATTACTGCTACTTTGTTGTTTTAGTATTGATCGTTGCATCAGTTTGTTGTGTGTTTTGGCCCGGATTGTGCTTAGAAAAAGAAAAACATGGAGGGTTTAACTATGACACGTTATCTGATAGTGCTTGCAGCTTTTTTAATCCCGGTGGGAATGACCGGATGTTTATACGATTACTCCGATTCCGATGACCAATCCGGGAACCGGTTGAACACCCGTCAGGAGACCGGTGAGTTTTCTTCCGTCCGACTATCCGGAAATTATTTTGTTCGTCTTGAAAATGCTGATGTTTCTTCTGTAGAGATCATAACAGATGAGGAAACGAGGCAGAAGATTTTCCTGGAGATTCATGAAGGGGTTTTGACAGTAAGGAATGTTGAGAAAAGAAAGTTTAATAACAGAAAAGAAGTTAAGTTGATAATCAGGGCTCCCGGAATTCATTCCATAAAAATAGAGGAAGAAGCAACCATTGTTTCTGAAAATCCTTTCAGGTTTGATTCCTTACATATTGAAAGTGCCGGAGCTTTAAAGATGGATATGGAACTGCAGGGAGAACGCTTAACCGGCACATTTGCTGGCGCTACCAACCTGGATTTTCGGGGAACCGTGGCTAGCGTAAAGCTGAATATGCCAGGTGCCGGAAAAGTTAATGCCTTTGATCTGAAGACAGAAGAGATGGATTTGTCCATGTCAGGAGCTGCCAAGGCAGAGGTTTATGCCAGCAAACGCATTCATGTGGATGCATCCGGCGCATGCTCCATTGTCTATAAAGGTAACCCCGAACAGGTTTATACCAATGTTACAGGAATAGGGCGTGTACATGAAGCCCGTTAAAGCATAGAAACCTTTTGGTTCTGTCAGGTTTCTGAATCCTCCTCACCAGGAGGATTTTCTTTGGTGGCCAATGGGCCTGAATTGACAGGCTCTTTGATGATTAATCTGCGATAATAGGAAATGAGGAGGGTGGTAAGGGGTAAGGCGAGTAACATTCCCAGAAGTCCCATGATAGATCCCCATACCGACAATGACAACAGTATTATTGCAGGATTCATATTGTAAGCTTTGCCCATTATTTTGGGTACCAAAATGGTGTCCTGGATGATCTGAACAATTGCTATTACGATGAAAACAGACAATAAAACAGACCAGAAACTATCTCCTGTTTCCATTGATTTTAGTAATGCCAGCAGGATTGCGGGTAAGAAACCAACCATCTGCAGATAGGGAATGATGTTCAGAAGACCAATCAGAAGACCAAGAGTTATTCCCATTGGCAGATCAATGATTTTAAAGCCGGTCGCCATTAAAACACCCACCGTCATGGCGATTAGAAACTGGTTGCGAAAATATATCCGCATAGACAATTTTAAATCTTCGGCAACCTCTTGTGCCAGGGGTCTGTATTTTTGCGGAATCAACTTTGGCCATGAAGATTCCATCTTGGGATAGTCAATGAGGATGAAAATCAGGTATAAGAGCACAATCAGAAAACCCAGGGTGCCAAAAAGAATGTTTAATGATCCCGAAAAAAACTGTAAAACAGGTTTAGAAATATCTTTGAGGGCTTCTGTAATGTCTGAAGTATTCAGGATTTTCTGTAGGTCCCTGCTGGCCAGCCTGTCTCTTAACCATTCATCTATGGCGGCTGGTAAGATGTCGTGATAGGAGGTGTTTTTAAGATAGGTTTTTATCAATTGGGCCATTTTGTGCATCTCCTCCATAAATTGGGGGATGAGCCACCAAAGTATCAGGGAAATGATAAGCGTCAGAAAAAGGAGTGCAAATATTACCGAGAGTCCCCGGTGCCTGATGCGCATCTTTTTCTGAATAAAGCAGACCAACGGGTCGATGAGGTAGGCCAACAGAACAGCAATAAAAAACGGCACCAATACGTTACTAAGGTAACGAACCAACAGAACCATTCCGGTAATAACCAGGGCTGCAATAACCATTCGTATGACTTTGTCGAAGGTGTAAGGTTTTCCGGAAAAGAAATTATCGATGTGCTGCCGGTCATTATTTTGTTCTGTTTTCATGGTATATTATTAATGATGTTTTCTCTTTTGATGTCAGGCTCTTTGGGCTGAAGAGAAAATATGAAAATTCAGGATGCTTTTTATGATGTTATTTGAAACTTAAAAGTAAAACAATCGTAGAATTTCATTGTTAATATATGTAAAAAAAAGTTTGACTTTAATAAAAAAATCTTTGTAATTTGAGTAATCCTTCCTTAATTTGCAGGATATTATGAAACGGGAGGATTTTTAGTACCTTTTTTTGATGTGTTGCATGATGAAAGGCTTTGTTACAGAGGTTTTGCAGTTAGTAAAGGAAGGTGTTTGTATTGTTGATGGATTGATTTGTTGATTTGAAGAATAAAAAAATAAATATTGTCACACGGGTTACATTCTTGTTTACTCTGCTTTCGGTAATTCTATTTGCCGGATGTGAGCGGGAATATGTCTTCCGTGAAGGTAATGAAACTCTTTCCTTTAGTACAGATACCGTTGCTTTCGACACCATTTTTACATCTGTTGGTTCTACCACTCAGAATTTGAGAGTTTACAATCCCGTTCAGGAAGATATGATGATTGAAGCCATTGAACTGGCCGGAGGGGATAATTCTGACTTTCTGATGAATGTGAATGGAACCGCCGGCAGTATGGTTTATGATGTTCCATTGCGGGGAAATGACAGTTTGTTCGTTTTTGTGGAGGTAAACATCAATCCCACGTCCGAAAATGCTCCCTTTGTCGTTACCGACTCCTTGCTTGTATATACGCGAACCCGCATATATACCATACAGTTGATGGCCTATGGTCAGAATGTGATACCTCTGCGTAAAGAAACCCTGAAGACCACTACTTTTACCAAAGATAAACCCTACCTGATTTATGATTGGGTTGTGGTGGACAGTGCTGAAACGCTCACTATTGAGCCAGGCGCTAAACTGCATTTTCATAAAGATGCCTCATTGTTGGTTTTTGGATCATTGCAGGTGAAGGGGACCCTGGAGGAGCCGGTTACATTTACCAGCGACCGGCTGGATGAGTGGTATGAAGATAAAACCGGACAGTGGGGGTATATTCAGTTGATGCCCGATAGTAAAGATCATATTATTGAGAATGCGACCATCCGGAACAGTACTATGGGACTGGTAGTGGATTCTGTAGGGTATAAACCTGATGCTAAACCATTGTATCTTCGCAATGTGGTTATAGAGCATGTGGCTTCTCAGGGCCTTATTGCTCAGCACTCTGCTATTGAAGCCTCTAATTCGGTGTTTGGTAATTGTGGCAGTGCATCTGTAGCTTTAACTCTTGGAGGGAGTTACAACTTTTATCATTGTACGATTGCCAACTATTTTACCTTTAACTATCGCAGTACTCCTGCTTTGCTTATCTCAAATTATTTTGTGGATGCAAATGATATGGAACAGTTTTTTTCACTGGACGCTGCCAATTTCTATAACTGCATCATTTCCGGAAGAAATAGCAATGAAGTTAAATTTGACTTCCAGTCTGATGAAGATATGAAGCTGGATGAGCTGATTAACGTGAGTTTTGATCACTCACTGGTTCAGATTGATGAGGATCAGCAAGAGAATTATTCCGCATTCTTTGATGAAGGGGTGCTGTTTAATGAGCATCCCGGGTTTGTGGATGTGATAAAGTATGACTATCAGCTTGACTCACTCTCAGTGGCACGGGATGCCGGGAGTGTGAATATTGCCAAAGAGTTTCCGGAAGATGCAATGGGAGCGAGCAGAATAGATGATGAAGCACCCGACATGGGGGCTTTTGAACGCATTGATGAGTTTTAAAAGGTGGAAAGATTGTTCGTCTTCCCGTTTCACTTGTTGTATTGTTTTTTATTTTAGTTACGGATTTGCTTCAAAATATTGCTAAGCAGAAAGAGTGGATGCAGGATTTTTGAAGATTACCTTACGTGCCAGCCTTAAAGCAGTTGATTTTAGTTACTTTTAACCTGACCTTTTTCATGACCTTTCTTGGTGCACTTCGTGGTATTTTATTCCTCTTGGTTTTTTTGAGGGTTGTCTCAATGTTTGGTCAGGCAAAGAGTCCTGACCCGGCCGGTGTCATGTTCTACAATGTGGAGAACCTATTCAATCCTAAGCATAATGAGGGGAAAAATGATCTTGAATTTACTCCGGATGGTGATCGTCGCTGGAATCGTTTTCGGCAGATTAAGAAAGAGAATAATATTTGCCGGGTCATTCTATATGCCGGTAGATGGATTCCCCCGGTATTGATTGGTCTGTGTGAAGTTGAAGACCGAAAAGTTTTGGAAAGTCTGGTGTTTAATACCGGTTTGCAGCATCTTGATTATTCAATTGTTCATTTTGACTCTCCGGATAAAAGAGGGATTGATGCGGCGCTCTTGTACCGAAGCAATCGTTTTTCAGTTTTGGAAGCAGAACCTCACCAGGTGATTTTTGAAGAGGATAATCGTCCCACCAGAGATATATTGTATGTGAAGGGCGTTCTGGATGGCAGAGACACCCTGCATGTAATGGTGAATCACTGGCCATCGCGGTGGGGAGGTGAAATGGCCACAAGTAATAAGCGGATGGTGGCCTCTTCAGTGCTTAAAAATTTGTGTGATACTATTTTAAACCAAAATCCGACAGCTGCAATTATTGCCATGGGCGATTTTAATGACGGGCCTGAAGATGAGAGTCTCAGGAACCTGAAGTGCTGTTTGGAGAATATTGCCCTGAATTCGGATGGAGATGTGCCGGGAACCATAAAATACCGGCACGAATGGGATTGTTTTGATCAAATTTTGGTTTCTGAAAATTTGTTGCCCGGTGCCGGTAAATTGGCTCTTAAAGAGGAAAAGATGAAAATTATCAGTGCTCCTTTTTTGCTGGAGGATGATCCTGTTTATCCGGGCAAAATGCTTAACCGGACTTATCGCGGATTTGAATACCAGGGCGGGTTCAGTGATCATCTGCCCGTATATGTGGAGCTTGTCAGGCCTCCTGTGCCCTGATGCCATCTTTTTCCAAAACAATTTTCTTTTGCTTGTAAAGAGAACCTACTGCTTTTTTGAAAGCTTTTTTACTCATCTTCAGTAACAATCTTATCTCTTCGGGTGAGGAGCTGTCAGTAAGAGGGAGGAACCCATTGTTTTGGGTTAGTTTTTCCCGCAACTGTTCCACATTGTCATCGATGCCTCCGGCACCTATGGGGGACAATGAGAGATCTATTTTTTCGTCTTCACGGATACGGACAATATAGCCTGGTACTTTTTGACCTGTTTCGGGAGGTTCATGGGTTTGATCTTTGTAAATCAATCCCAGATGTGTTTGGTTGATAATGGCTTTGTAGCCTAACTCCGTGGCGCCCGCGATAATGAGGTCCACTTTGTCTCCCGGTTGATAATTGTGTGAGACATTGTCAAGAAATTTCTCAATTTTGGCAGAGGCTACAATCCGCTTGGTCTCATCATCAAGATAGACAAATACCAGATAGCTGTTTCCTTCCACCATCCTCACTTTTTGTTCCCTGAACGGGACCAGCAGGTCTTTGGGGAGCCCCCAGTCTAAGAACGCACCAACATTGGATACATCATTTACTTTCAGATAACCAAATTGTCCGACAGTGATGAGCGGTTGTTCGGTGCTGGCAACCAGACGGTCTTCAGAATCCAGATAAATGAAGACCTGTATTTCCTGTCCGGGTTTCAGATCGGACGTGACATAACGGTTAGGCAAAAGTATGTTGCCAAGATTTCCTCCGTCAAGAAAAGCCCCGAACTGAGACATTTCTGCAACTTTGAGCTTGTTGTACTGACCAATCTGAACCATATAGTAAGATTTGTTTTTATCTGTTTAATTGTTTCTTTGAGCATCAAAATAGAGGGCTGCCGCCCCAAGTACCTCAATGTTGGGGTTTGAGCTGACTTCGATTTTCAGATGTTCCACCGATTTTTCGAAAGGAAAACTGTTGAGGTTTTTTCTAAGTGATTCTTCAAAATAGGGGAAGAAATCTGCAACGGGACCGCTGATGACAATGAGTTCAGGATCAACGGAAAACATAACAGTCATGATGAAATTGGCAAAATCAAAACCAAATTGCTCCAGAATGGCCAGTGCAATTTTGTCTTGTTTCCGGGCTCTTTCCAACAGATTTTTGGGTTTTATACCGTATTTTACGTCGAAGTAGCCTGTGGTGCAGTAATATTCGAAGTTCCGATCTTTGTAGGGAATATACCCAAATTCACCTGCGCCACAATTAGAACCACTGTACAGGCGATTGTTCATTATAATTCCTGCACCTAAACCAACTCCTCCAACAATGGCTGCCATATTTCGGCACCGGGTACCTTTTCCATAATATTTTTCCCCGATGGCCAGGCAGTTGGCATCATTGTTTACGTATATCCCGGTTTTAAAATGCACTTTCAGGAGTTCTCCCAGATGCACTGTTCGCCACGATGGAATGTGCTCTACATTATAGACAATGCCTTTGTGGACATCAACCAGGCTGGGTACTCCGATTCCGATTCCGGCAATATCGGGTGTGTAGAGTCTGGAAATTGCATCAATAACCTGACTTAAAACAACCTCTTCTTCGGCCGTGTTGTCAATTTCAACTTCCAGATATTCATCTACTTTGTCATTAACAATCCTTCCGGCCTTGAGGTCTTTCCCTTCTAAAAAAACACCTATAACCGGTTCATCCGGACGGGTTAAGTCTTTTATCATGACCTTATTGATTATGGTTTCTGAATTGTTCCTGTTCGTAATAGAGACCTGCTGCTCCCAAAATTGCAACATCGGGTATTTCCGAGGGGATAATTTTCAGGTTTCTGATACTTTTGGCATATGGAAACGTTGCCAGTTCTTCTTTAAGCGAAGCTTCAAAAAAACGGTAAGAGCCTGAAACCGAACCTCCCAGGATTATTGCTGCCGGATCCACTGCAAAGATAATGGTTTTGATGGCATTCCCCAGATGTTGGCCGAATTTGCTGAACAGCTTCAGAGCTTCCGGGTCATTTTGTTCTGCCAGTAGGGCTGCTTCCTTTCCCTTCAAACCGCCCTGGTGCTCAAAATATTGGCCGCTGCAGTAATGTTCATAATTATTATCCAGATAAGGAATCATCCCAAATTCACCGGAGCCACAGTTCTGGTCCGGAAGTAGATGTCCGTTTTTGATAATTCCGGCTCCCAGCCCTGTTCCGATGATGAGTCCCGTGAAATCGTCAAAATCTTTTCCGGCACCAAAAAATCGTTCACCTGCCGCAAAGCAATTTGCGTCATTGTTGATGTAAACGGGTACGTTGAATTCTTCCTTCAGCATCCGGCCTAAGGGTATTTCCTGCCAGGACGGGATATTCTGAATGTCAAAAATTACACCTGTCTTGTAGTCCACAATGCCCGGTACTCCGATTCCGATCCCGGAAACCTGAGGGTTCCATACATCCCTGATGGTTCTCCGTAATTCTTCGTACACGATTTGGGGATCTTCCGTTTTAGGAACGAAATTCTTTGATATTTGCTCAATGTTGTCCTGATTTACCCTGCCGGCTCTCATGTTGGTGCCGCCCAGATCTACGCCTATGATTGTTTTTTGCATTATTGTTTTGCGTTCTTTGTTGTATTGAAGTCGGGAAATTTTATTGATGAAAATTTCCCGACTTTTCTGCTAATCCCGGATGTATTTTTGATTGTGTTCAGGTTTCTTAATTCTATCTTGACGTCTTCCAGTGCAAGGTTGTTTTGATCTACACTGCCCGAAATGGTTCGTTTTTCGCCCGGAAGAAGTGTAATGTAATTGTCTTCCCAAATCACAGGGAGAATCACTTCTCCCGAGTGTTTGTCAACGGCCTTCAATTCATTGAAGAAGGCCAGTTTGTTTTCAGAATTTTCCAGCGTGCAATGAAATAATATTTTTCCCTCTTCTGCTTCTTTCCTTATGTCAAGAGTCAGTTCCGGAGCAGCAAGCTCATTGATGGCAGAAAAATCTGCAAATTCAGAGGTGGGGGTGTGCACCCAGGTGGTGGCTTCGAAATCCGGTACATCTTCTTTGGTGGAGAGCCAATAGAAGTTATTGGCCAGCACTTTGCCGCTGTAATCCTTGATCCTCAGGTCCAAAAACCAGGTAGTGGACAGGTTGCTTAATTCAGGTAGTTCAAAAACCATATCTGTTTGGTTGGCCCCGATGGAGAAAGCGTGTTCTGCTGAAAATAAATTTTCGGAATCTGATGAGAAAATTTTAATCTCCAGGGACAAGTCTCCAAAACTATTCAGGTAATCATTGTTTACATAAATATTTTTGTCTTTGTAGTTGTAGATAGGTGTCAGTGGGGCTGCGGCCTTCTTTGTGCCATAGAAAGCTCCGTTGGGACGCAGATAGTAATCATAAAGTTGCCAGTACATCTCCGGCCAGGCTGAGTTCAGCATCCATTGGATAACACCTGTTGCCTCGTACTTGTTGACTGCAAAAGCTTCAAACATTCCACGTATTGCTTCGTAGCTGGAGATCTGATTTTTGAAGGTAAATTCTTTTAAAGAATGGCTTTCTCCGTAACGAGCGTTAAAAGCTTTGAGGTATCTGTCTATAGTCTGAAATTCATTTCTTCCAAAATGGTATTGCCACATGGAATCAATGGGCCAGTGATGCTCTTCGGGCAACATTTTTTGGATGCTTTCCACGGGTGGAATCTGAGGACCAGGTCCTGTTTCTGTATTAAAACCATAGGCTCCGCCATACAGCGTATCGGTGTACCAGTAAACCGGTGGTACCCAGTCGTAAGGTCCCAGCATTTTCACCCCTGACGGGCCACTTACTTCACTGGTGTTTTGGTGGCCACCAACCTCTACTCCCCGGCAGGTGGTCACAACTGGTGCATCGGGAGCAACTTCTGTCATGTGTTTATCGAGAATCTTCTCAAGATCGGGATGTGGCAATCTGTCACTTCCATAAGTCCATAAAAGCATGGCCGGATGATGACGGGTTCTTAAGACCTTCTGGCGGTAGGCGTTGGATTCTCGTTCGTACTCTTCGGGATAGATGGACATATATGGTCCTTCAGGTCTGCCACAGTAGCTTTCCCATTCCCATTGGCAGCTCCAACCGATCATAAGCATGATTCCCTGTTCGTCGCAATAGTTGTATAGGGTGTTGTTGTTGCCCCAGAATCCTTCAAGTCTGATGGTATTCAGATTCATGTGTTTTACATAGTCAATCTGAGCTTTTACTTTTTCATCGCTATCGGCCAACAGCATGTCATCAACCCATCCGCCTCCTTTTACCAGAAATTTTTGGCCATTCACTTTAAAGCCTCTGTGGCCTTCTTCTGTGAAATAGTCCTCTATCTGGCGTATTCCGAAACGAATTTGGACTGCGTCAGAAATTTGATTGTTTTCGGTGACGTTGACTTTCAGCGAATGTAATGGTTGATCTCCCAGGTTGTTGGGCCACCAGAGTTCCGGATTTGTAATCTGTAAAGAAGGGAAATCATCCGGGGTAAAGAATACTTCTTTTTCTTCTCCCGGAGCCAGTTTTATTTCTTTTGACAAGGTTTGATTAAAAAGTTCCGCTTTAAGAAGCCCATTCAGGGTGTCGGGCGTCAGATTTTGCGTGAAAACTGATATAGTGATTGCCGCTTTGTCCAGCGTTTCGGTATTCACTGATGAGCGAACATTTGGGTGGCTTAGGGAGATGTTTCCTGAGGTTTTAAGTCTTACCCCTCGCCAAAGCCCCATGTTGGCGTCGGGCGCTTCTGGATTCCAGTCCACAAATCCAAGCGTGAGATCCCCTTTTTGTGGAGGAGATACTTTGAGGGCAATGATGTTTTTTCCCGGGGTGAGGAAGGGGGAAATATTGAACTGATAAATGCCAAAAGCGCCCTCTATCTGGTTGGATTTACTGATTTTTTCTCCGTTAATCCACAGGTCTGCCTTGTAATTGATGCCTTCCAGAATCAGCTGATGGTTTAGTTTTATTTCGGATTTGGAAATGGTCAGCTCTTTTCGGTACCACCAGGGCTGCTTAAATGGGGTTTTGTCTGTTTTTTTAAGGCCCATATTGAAGTAGAGATCCTCGTAATGGCCATTTTGGCGAAGGCCGGAGAGCACTGTAGCCGGTAACTTAATTATTTCCGCTTGCTTGGGGGTAAAGCTACCGGTTGAAATGACGCTGTCGTTATCATCAGAGGCAGGGAAGAGTTCCCACTTTTCGTTGATGTAAACATCTTTGGCGATATCTTTTTTCTTATTGCAGGAGGAAAAAAAGATGGATGACATTGCTGTGAGGGTAAGAATGATACCAATTGTTTTCTTCATCAGTAAAGAATTTTAGTTTTTCCGGACAATAGTGATTTCTTTTTATTCATTTTATGTATCACAGTTGATACGGGCTTTGCCTTAATTGCCTTTGTTTATATGTTGAATTACAGTGTTTAATATTATACAAACATCATTAAAATAAACTATATGTGCAAGCGTTTGCATTATATTTTTCCAATTTATTTAGGCGGTGTTCTTTTAAGGCCGAAGGTCTATAAGCAATAGCCTGGGGCAACGCCCAGGAAAATTGAAATACCCTCCCCCCTCTCATTATTGGTCGCATCGCGACCAATAATGAGAGGGGGGGAAATGGAATGCCTCAAACCCCAGGGCGTTGCCCTGAGCTGTTGCTCTCAGGCTTTCAGCCTGTTTACATCGTACCTGTCTTATGTATAATCCAGGTTGAGTTTAAATGGATGTCCTGTGGTAAATTCAGAATGTCAATGTCAAATGATTTTTCTAACTTCTAAAAATTTAACGTTTTATTGTGTTTTTGCAGAAAAGGAATTTGTTGCTCAGATTTTCAGTTTGTTGACAGATCTACTCCATGCTCTCTGCCCTCATCTCTCTGCCCTCATCCCTCATGAGCTCACCTCTCAATTCTTGAGTAAATGAGCAATTTTTGCTAATGGCGTAACGCAGTAAACGGGCCTTTATGGACAGACACTTCTTAGTATGTTTTGCGGCTATTGACCGTTCATTATTTATTTCTGAACGAGCTGTTTCGAATGATGAGCTGAAAGGGTTTGATGGTGGTGTCGTTTTTTTGCTCTCCATGCTCAATTTCATTGAGTAGGTATGTCATGGAAGTTCTACCTGTGTCCCCGCCCGGAAGTTCAATTGAAGTAATCTGAGGTTCCACAAAATGCAGAGCCGGTTCACAAGTTAAGGAGGTCAGTGCTATTTCTTCAGGAATCGAAAGCTTTTGTTCTCTGATCAATTTGGAGACCACCAACGCGGCATGGCTGTTTGCTGTAATTATTGCGTCCGGTTTGATTTCAGCGTTGAGCCATATTCCTACCGCTTCAGCAATGTCCTCCTCTGTCAGATTTGTAGATAAATGAAACTGAGGAAGCAGTGGGAGGCCTGCTTTTTTTAAGGTATCTTTAAAAGCTTTGGCATGTTCCGAGTAAATATTGCAGGAGGAAGGTCCTCCCAGGTGAGCGATGTTTTTATACCCTGAACGTGCAAGATGTGAAACAGATTGTTGCATAGCACTGTAGTTGTCTATGACTACCTTTCTGCAAGAAAAATCGAAGCGAACCCGGTCGAACAAAACCATCGGTATGCCACCCGCCGAGAAACTTCGGAGGTGATCCGTGGTGGTGGTTTCGCTTGAAAGGCAGGCGATTACTCCGTCCACTCTGGTAGCGCTCATGGTGCGTAGAATTTCTTTCTCTTTATCAAAAGAGTCCTTTGTCTGAGCAACCAGAATCCGGTAACCTTTATTATAGGCGATTTCTTCAATGCCATTGATGACTTCACTGTAAAAGAAATTGTTGAGAAAAGGAATGACTACACCAATGGTATTGGTACGGCTTCGTGACAGACTTGAGGCAACCATGTTCAGGTTGTATCCAAGCTTTTCGGCCTTCTCAATTATTTTTTGTTTTGTAAAATCACTTATTTTGGGACTGTTGTTCAGAGCGCGGGAAACGGTTGAAGGTGCTACATTTAATTCGCGTGCGATATCATTGATTGTAATTGAAGATTTTGCCATTATTCTGTTTTTCAGGATATTCTTATACAAAAGTAGTAAAACATCCGATTTATTCAGAATTTAGGAGATAGATGCTTTTCAGGATTTGTATATGGGGTCTTGGAGGTGTTAATAAATAGAAAATTGGGATTTCTCTCAATTAAAGTGGTAACTTTGCCGATTGGATAAAAAATATTTCATTATGTCAGTTGCAAATGAACGTCCCAGAAAGGTGACGACACACGTTTTGAGTGAAATGAAGATGAAAGGTGAGAAGATTTCCATGCTCACCGCTTATGATTATTCTATGGCCAGCATCGTTGATCAGGCAGGGCTTGATGTGGTATTGGTAGGCGATTCGGCCTCCAATGTGATGGCCGGATGGGAAACTACCCTTCCCATAACTCTTGATCAGATGATTTATCACGGAGCATCGGTGGTGAGAGCTGTAAAGACGGCACTTGTGGTGGTGGATCTTCCCTTTGGTTCTTATCAGGGTAATAGTCGTGAGGCACTTCACTCTGCTATTCGCATAATGAAAGAGACAGCAGCAGATGCCATCAAGCTTGAGGGGGGTGTGGAAATCGTGGAATCTGTAAAACGTATTCTTTCTGCGGGGATTCCCGTGATGGGACATTTGGGACTTACCCCACAGTCTATCCATAAATTCGGTACCTATACCGTTCGTGCACGTCAGGAGGAAGAGGCTAAAAAGCTTATTGAAGATGCTCACTTGCTTGAGGAGGCCGGTTGTTTTGCTTTGGTTTTGGAAAAGATTCCGGCAAAACTGGCAGCCCAGGTGGCTTCCGAGCTAAAAATTCCCGTGATTGGCATCGGTGCCGGAAACGGGGTGGACGGACAAGTGCTGGTGGTACATGATATGCTTGGCATAAATCAATCATTTTCACCCAGGTTCTTGCGCCGTTACCATAATCTGTTTGCTGAAATTACCGGGGCTGTCCGGAATTATATAGAAGATGTGAAGTCGGGTGATTTCCCCAACGAGCGGGAGCAGTATTAAAGGTTGGTTGTTAGCCCGATATCAGCCTGTTTTTCGTGCATAGCTTTGTGCGATATTGAATAACAAAGAAAATTTCACCATGGACTTAGAAGTACTTTACGAAGATAATCACCTGATTGCTATAAATAAAACCGGTTCAGACCTGGTGCAGGGCGATGAAACCGGTGATGAACCACTTAGTGATAAGGTAAAAACTTATCTGAAAAAGAAATACAATAAGCCGGGGGATGTGTTTCTTGGTGTTGTGCACCGGCTCGACCGGCCGGTGAGTGGCGTGGTTTTGTTTGCCAGAACCAGCAAAGCGCTGAGCCGCATGAATAAAATGTTTCAGGAGAAAGAGGTCAAAAAAACTTATTGGGCGGTGGTAAAAAATCTGCCCCCTCAGGATGAGGATGTTTTGCATCACTTTATGCTTAAGGACAGTAATAATAATAAGTCTTATGCATTTCCTAAAAAAAGGCTGGGGGCCAAAGAGGCAGTCCTTAAGTATCGCTTAATCTCCAGTACTTCGAACTATCACCTGCTGGAAGTTGATCTTCAAACGGGGCGTCATCATCAAATTCGCAGTCAGCTGGCCAAAATCGGTTGTCCCATCAAAGGTGACCTGAAATATGGGTTTTCACGTTCCAACAAAGGGGGCGGGATTTCCCTGCATGCAAGGCGGATTAATTTTATCCATCCTGTAAAGCAGGAACCTGTTACCATTGAAGCCCCTGTGCCGAAGGATGACAATCTTTGGCAGGAGTTTGAGAATGTGATGAAGGGGTGAGGTGGATGTTAACTCAACTCCCGAACCAGTTGATTGATCTTGTCATGTTTTAGCCTTGAAACGGAGTCGCTTACTCCGGCTATTTTTCGTGTCATCGCTTTTTCAATAAAATTCATCTCTTCGAAGAGATATTCCCCGCCAACCAAATGACAACTTTTGGCGTGGTTGCGTAAATCTTCGGGGAAGGCTCTGTGCATTTGCTCCTCTGCTTCCTCTTCAAACATGCAGCAAAGAAACAACCCCAGATGTTTCCGTAGCAGCAGGTTTCGGTGTGATTTTAGAAATTTCCTCAATGATTTACTGATGGTTCCGGCATGGATGGAACCACCTACGATTATTTTGTCGTATAACTCGAGGTCTGTTTCTTCTTTCTGTCCGGCCATTATAAGTGTTACTTCATTTGGCGAAAGCAGACCGGCTATCTCTTCTGCTACTTTGCGGGTTGTTCCATGCTTTGAGGTATAGATGATTGCTGTTTTCATTTCACTGATTGTTATGACTTTAAAGGTTTAGATTTAAAGCCGGATCGATGATGTTTCGTTGTTTTCAGTTCCTCGTTATACAAAAATATTAAAGTTGGCCGGACTTCCTTTCTAAAGATTGAATTTTTGTATTTTCTAATTTCTGTAAAAGCTTTTACTAGTGGCCGGAGAAACATGTTTTTTGAAAGGAGATTGCTTCGCTTTGCTTGCAATGACACTGTCTTTCATGTTTTAAGCTGGGTTGGTAGGGATTGATTTTCGGCTTTACCGAAAATCAATCCCTACCAACCCTAAATATCCTTTAAAGTCCCGTTCATTGCGAACGTAGTGAAGCAATCTCAAATTTTTAACCGGACACCAATGAAAGGCTTTATATTTCTCTTTAAAAACCTTTGTGGGAAACAGGATTACAGCGATTTTAGGATTTTGGGTGTTTACAACTCCGTTTTTTTGTGTAACTTATTCAAGTTAGATTTTTAAATTCTTAACTTATGAGCATCCGGGATGAATTAAACCAGGCTCAACATAAGATTGCCCGGCTTGAAAAGCAACTTGCCGGGGTACAAGCCAGGGAATATGATCTTCTGAATATCATCAGTAAACTAGACAGTCATATTTATCGAATTATCAAGGAAAGCGGTGAGTATTATCCCCGGTTCAGTGAGGGAGGGATTGCCCGAAAATACAATTTTCAGACTCACCAGCTTGGAGGAAAATCCCTGAGATCATTGCTGGGAGATGTTGCTTATTTTCAGTTAAAGCCACATTATGATGAAGCATTTAACGGTGACCCAACGGAATACAGGGGGTTTTTACATGATAATCGTTATTATTCTGTAAAGTTGGTGCCTTCGAAAGAAAATGATGCTGGAGAGGTGATTGAGGTGGTGGGGATTACACAGGATATTACCGAGATACACAAATCAGAGGAAGAGGTTCAGAAGGTGTCTGATGTTTTGAACCGAATTATTGAGCATAACCCTTATAGTATTCAGATCCTGGATAATGAAGGGTATCATATTCGATCCAATAAAGCCTTTATGGATCTTTTTAAGACAGAACCGGACAAAGGATGGTCGATTCTGAAGGATGCCCAGATTAGAGGTGGTGGATTGCAGGAACAACTCTCAAAGGTTTTTAATGGTAAGGTGATTCAGACTCCTCCTATTTGGTACAATGCACACCTGGTGGATAATAGATATCCTGATAATCCCAGATGTATTGGTTCAGTAATGTTTCCGGTTTTCCTTTCCGACGGTAATCTTGAATATATTGTGTTGATGCATGAAGATATTACCCACCGGATAAATGCAGAGGAAAGCCTGATGAAAAACAGTGAGCGGATGCGGCATATGCTCTCTTCCAATCCGGCTGTTATTTATACTTCCGAAGCTAATTCTCCGTTTCAATGGACTTTTATTAGCGAAAATGTCACTTCACTTACAGGATTTCAGCCTTCCGATTTTTTGCAAAATGACAGTTTTTGGACAGATCATTTGCATCCGGATGATCAGGAAAAGGCGATTCCATTATTGGAGAAGTGTATTGAAAAGGGACATTGTGTGACGGAATATAGGTTTCGTTGCAAGAATGGAAACTATATCTGGATGCTGGACGAGACCCGGCTCATTTATGATAAGGAAGGTCAGCCTGTTGAGATGATTGGTTACTGGGTAGATATTACCAACCGGAAAAAAGCAGATCAGGAGTTGTTGCTGGCCAAAGAAAAGGCTGAAGAATCTGATCGTCTGAAGTCAGCTTTTCTGGCCAACATGAGTCATGAAATCAGAACACCTATGAACGGTATCCTGGGATTTGCCGATTTGTTGAAAGATCCGCATCTGACGGGTGAGGAGAAAGAAGAATATGTCGGAATTATTCGAAAAAGCGGACACCGGTTAATGGGAATTATCAATGACCTGATCAATATTTCTAAAATTGAATCGGGCCAGATGGAATTGAAACCTGAGCCTGTGAACATCAATCAGCAGATGACTTATTTGTATAAATTCTTTTTGGTAGAGGCTAAAGGAAAGAATCTGCAATTCGAAAAATATTGTCCCATGGATGATTCTGAAGTTTTTGTAACCACCGATAAGGAAAAATTGTATGCCATTCTGACCAATATGATCAAGAACTCTATTAAGTTTACCCATCAGGGAGGCATTAAATTTGGCTATCAAAAGAAAGGTCAATTTTTTGAGTTTTTTGTGTGTGATACAGGTATCGGAATCAGCAAGGAGAATCAGCAGGCTGTACTGGAGCGCTTTATACAGGTTGATTCCGGGTATTCAAGCGGTTATGAAGGGGCCGGATTGGGTTTGTCTATTTCAAAGGCCTATATCGATATGCTCGGAGGCAAAATAAGAATTGAATCAGAATTGAGTAAAGGCAGTACTTTTTTCTTTACGATTCCTGCCCGGTGACAGAAAAAATGAAAAAAAAGGTAGGGTAAAATCTTTTTCATGCGGTATCTCTATAAAAGCTATTGTTAAAAACCGATTTTAAAATTAAAGCCATGAAAAAGTTATTATTTAGCTTGATGCTGGGATCCGCGATGATTTTTACGGGTTGTAATGAGGATGATGAGATCATCCCGGCCAGTGATTTTGTAACACCTGATTTTTCAATGACAGTTGAGTCAGTGATTACTACTGATGTTGCCATTCAGGACGCTATCGAATCAGTAGATTATGAAGTGGATCTTTTTTCCGGAACTGCTGCTACTCTGGAAGGACTGAGTGCGGATGCCGGAACAAGTGCTGATTTGAAATCAGGAACCGGAGATCAATACCGGAATCGCTACAGATTGGGCGAAGCTCCTGATGTGAATGTTGATCAGAATGATGGTGATTTTCCGAAAACCATAACACTGGATTATGGCGAGGAAACAGAACTGGAAAACGGAAGAATTATCAGCGGGTTGGTGGAGATTGTTATCTCTGCTCCAATGAACACTGAAGGTGCAACTCGTACCGTGACATTTACCAGTTTCAGCGTTGATTCATTGGTGATTAACGGAACCATTACCAAAGAGCTTGTTAGTCTTGATGACGGCCGTGTAGTACATATTGTACGTGATCTTGTGGTGACTTTGCCCGACGGAACTGAGGTTGAATGTTATGCAGATCTTGAGCGTACCTGGAATCAGGGGATGGGTACTCCCTTTAATTTTGGTGATGATCAAATGAGTATCACCGGATTTGCCAACTGCCAGGATTCTGATGGCAATGAATACCGTCGTGAAATCCGTCAGGCATTGCAGCTCAGGGGCGATTGTCGCTATATTGCAGAGGGTGAAGTGATGTATTCTGCAAATGGCCTGGCTTTTGGTTCTCTGAATTATGGTGATGGTACCTGTGACAATACCTGTGAAATGACAGCTTCCAGAGAGCAAAAGCGATTTGCCGTCGGTAAACGTGTCAGGGAACAAGCCGGGAAAGGTGGTCAGAATTAGTTAGTACAATAATGTAAATTTAATTCCGGGTGTGACACGAGAAGATTTTAAATCCTTGTTTGATGCGAATTTCAATGGACTGCGCAATTATCTTTATTACCGGTCGGGAGACAAAGAGCTCGCCACCGATATTGCTCAGGAGTGTTTTCTCCGCATCTGGGAAAAACAGCCAAAAGGAGACCCTGCCAAATTAAAGGGTCTCCTCTTTAAAATAGGACACGATATTTTTATTAGTGAGTACCGACACGCTCAGACTGTTGCCAATTTTGCTTTTCAAAACAATGACCATCGGGAGGAGTCAGATTCCCCACAGGACGAATTACAATACCAGGAACTGGAAGCAAAATATCAGCGGGCCTTGCAATCAATGTCAGATAAGTTGAGGGTGGTTTTCCTTATGAGTCGCGAAGAGGAACTTAAGAACCGTGAAATAGCAGAGCGACTTGGGGTTAGTGTCAAAGCAGTGGAGAAAAGGATGACCAAGGCGCTTAAGTTTCTAAAGGAGACTCTTTTATGATTTTTCTACTGATGGATTTTTAAAATAAAGAGATGCAAAAGCATAACTTACATAAAAGCTCTGAAAAATCCGACAGATTCAACGATCTTCCCGGACTGGATCTATCCTACGAAAGATCTGCGGATAAGGTTTGGAGCGAATTGTCCCAAGTTATCCAATCGGATAGAACAATCACTCCGGAGCCGGTATCTTCCCCTTTTTTACAGCAAATCTGGTGGGTTGCTGCTGTTATTTTGGTACTGCTTGGATCCGGAATGTTTATGAAATTGTACACTACTGATGTTGTTGCTACGTATGGAGAACATATTACCGCAAAGCTGCCGGATGGTTCCTCTGTGGAATTAAATGCCGGTTCCCGGGTTAGTTATCAGCCCTATTGGTGGTTTATGAACCGTGAGGTGGAGATGACAGGAGAGGTTTTCTTTGACGTAAGAGAAGGGAGAAAATTTAGTGTGAAATCTTCTTACGGAACAACTTCTGTGCTGGGAACAACTTTTAATATTTATGCCCGGAATGACGATTATCAGGTGACCTGTTATTCGGGTAAAGTGCGGGTGGAGGCCTCCAAAAGCGGACATTTATTGGAAATAACGCAGCTGGAGCAGGCAACCCTCACAAATGAGGGCGGTTTGCGCCTATCGGTTTTAAAGAACAGGGAAGAAGTGGTTTCGTGGAGAAATGAGATGTTTATGTTTACTGCCACGCCTATAGAAAAAGTATTTGGTGAAATAGAGCGTCAGTATGCAGTTGAGATTAAGCTCGATGACCTTCCGGATTATCTTTATTCAGGAAATTTCTCACGTAAGGAGTCTATCGACCGGGTGTTGAAAATGGTTTGTCGCCCTTATGGATTGATATATCAGAAAACAGATAATGGATATCGAATAACTGAATGACTAAAAATTTATAGACGGACTCTAAAATGCCGGTTAAAAGAGGGTTGTTGATTCTTTTATTAATGTTTTACCTTGGCTTGTCTCAACTTCAGGGGCAGGAATACAGGGTTGAGTTCACGGAAAAACCGCTGAACAGGGCTCTTATTGAACTTCGTCAGCAATATTCGCTTCGTTTTTCCTTTGATGACCGTAATTTGTCTGCGTATTTTATTTCTGTATCCGGAACTTTTTCTTCGGTGGATAAATTGCTGAATGCTCTGTTGGCCGGGTTACCGCTTCAGTGGGAGTTAATGGGGAATGTGTATGTTATCTTTCAGGGGGCTAAGGGTATTCAGCCTTCCCGGTTTTTAATTGCAGGCCAGGTGCTTGAAAAAGGAACAGGTGAGCCCCTGGCTTTTTCACATATTCAGATTGGCGATCATAGTCTTGTCACCGATGTTAAAGGATCTTTTAGTTTTGTTTCCGATGAGGATTCGGTTTTTAGTATGAAAGCATCCCACCTGGGATGTTTTGTCGTTGATATACTTCTGGCACCGGGGAGCAATCACAAAATTTTTTTGACACCCTTTTCTTACGATTTGCCTGAGGTAATTGTCAGGGACAATATTGTTGCCCGGTCGGTTCAGGTGGGTGAGCGTCCCGGACTCATCAGCCTGAATACCTATATTGCTGATTACTTGCCCGGGAATGGCGACAATTCCGTTTTTAACCTGTTGCGTCTTCAGCCCGGAGTTGTAGCTGCCGGAGAGCAGGCCGGTGATCTGATAATCTGGGGTAGTTACGAGGGCACCAGCCGGGTTAAGTTTGATGGAATGACCATTTGGGGGCTGAAAAATTTTAACGACAACATCAGTGCCATCAACCCTTTTATGACAAAGAGTGTGGAGGTTTTAAAGGGAGGTTTTGATGCTTCTTTTGATGATGTAGCAGGTGGATTGGTAAATATTGCAGGAAAAACCGGCAAGAGGCAACGGGCTGGTTTTCATTTTTTTATCAACAACGAGACTTTGAATGGAATGGTGGAAACACCTTTGTCTGAAAAATCATCTTTAACGTTGGCATATCGGCAAACGTATTATGATTTGTTTGATGCAGAGGATGTTGATAACAGTGACCTGGAATATCGAATAGCGGTAAAACCTGATTATCGTTTTCGTGATTTTAATGCCAAATATGCTTCTCATCAGGATGACGGAAGCTTGTTCTACATCAGTCTTTTGGGTGGAGATGACGATTTTTCTTACACGGCAGAGCAGGAGCGACAGCGAAATACCATATATCAAAGCACTTCGGAGGAGAATCATCAAATAGGAGGAAGTGTGTATTGGGGCAAAAACCGAAAAAATGGCGACCATTTTCAGATCAAAGGCGCCTGGTCCGGCCTTTTTTCCACCTATGGTGTGGAGCGTAACATCTCCAATAACCGTTTCAATCGTCAGTTTTCCGGAATTGACAAGAATACTGAAACCAATGTGGGAGAGGGGAACTTAAAATTTGATTATGGTTTTCAATTGCTGGATAATCAAAGAATCTCATTTGGACTTGAAGGCATAAGCAACACCTTGTCTATTCAAGAAGATTCTTCCAATCTCACAGTTCTGGATTCAGAGTACTCGGCAATGCGGATTGCCGGATTTGTAAAGGATAAAATACCGTTGCTGCCAAGGATTGTTTTTCAACCGGGACTCAGATACAATTATTCTTTTTATACCTCTTCAGGATATCCGGATCCCCGCCTGGAGCTGATTTATGAGTCCCAGGGAGCTTTTTCTGCCAGTGCTGCCTGGGGTGCATATCATCAGTTTATTGTTAAAAGTTCGCTGTATGATGAAACGGGAAACTTCAGATATGTATGGACTTTGGCTGATGGAGAGGATATTCCGGTTCTGGAGGCGCAACATTGGGTGATGGGGGCTTCCTGGAAAAGGAATGATTTCACAGCAAATGTTGATGCCTTTTACAAAACGGTGAACGGTCTGACTCGTTATGTGCGCTTCAATCAGTCGGAAGAGAGTGTGTACAAAGGAGAAGGCTACAGTCTTGGAGTGGATGTGTTTTTGAAGAGAGATTTTAATGCGAATACCATTTGGATTTCCTACTCCCTTGCACAGGCAAAAGAACGGTTTTCTTATTTTGTGCAGGATGACTATCGCCGTGCCCCTCACGACCAGCGGCACGAGCTGAAAATTGCAGGGTTGATGAGGTTTTTTAAGCGCTTCCATTTTTCTGCTGCTTATGTTTATGGAAGCGGGTTCCCCTTGTATGCCAACTATTTGAGTGAAGAATATACGGAACCCGATTATTCCCGTCTGGATGTGGCTTTGTTTTACCGGTTAATGCGAGGGAATGTTAAAGCACAGGCAGGTATTTCGTTGCTTAATGCACTTAATCACTACAATGTAAAGTACATTAGTTTTGAGCAGATTCCTCTTGACCAGCTATATACGGCATACATTGATGCTGAAGCGGTAACCTTCACTCCCCTGTTGTTTCTGAAATTTGAGTTTTGAGAAAGGGGCAGAAATTTGTTTCCTGATGATGTTTCTGAGTTTATTTTATTGACTTTTTCTTCAAAAAGGGCTTAGCTTTAATTAGAAGTTTCTGTCCATAAAGTACCACTTGCGTCGTTACGCTTGCCGCCAAAATACTCATTTACGATTAGTAAACTCCGTTTTTGGCGGCTTCGCTAGCCTGGCAATTGGCACTTTCTGACCAGAAACAGCTCTAAAAACAGAAGTTGCTTAGTTTATGGACAAGCACTAAATAGAGTCTGTCTATAAACTAAGCAAAGTTTCTCAAGTTCGCTGTTTCTGTTCAGAAAGTTCCGTTTACAAGGCTTGCCATTAGCGGAAATGCGGAGTTTACTTGAGTAAATGAGCAATTTCCGCTAATGGCGTAACGCAGTAAACGGGACTTTATGGACAGAAACTATTTAAACTCAAAATGGCCTTTCTTATGCGTATCACGATCGCCTACAATCTGCGCAGTGACGATTCAGAAGCTACTGCGGAGCTGATATCTGCCGAAGATATCGACCGGATTTACAAAACCATCAGCAGTCTGCAACACACCGTTACTGTTGTGGAAGTATCGGGTAAACCGAATGAGGTCATTGAACGGCTTCTGGATAGTGAACCGGAATTGATCTTTAATCTGGCCGAAGGAACCATCGGAAGTTCCCGGGAAGCTTTTTATCCCGGACTTTACGAACAAATGGGGGTGCCGTTTACCGGAGGAAATGCCTCGTTGCTGCACTTAAATCTGGATAAGCATTTGGCAAAAACGGTCCTCGCTTCACGAGGAATTCGGGTTCCACAGGGTGTTTTGCTTACTCCAAAGGATAATATTCTTCCCGATGGACTTAATTATCCGCTTATCATTAAGCCAAATTCCGAAGGGTCAAGCATCGGTATTTCGCAGGATTCGGTGGTGGAGACCCCCGAGGCAGCTAAAAAACGCATCCGGGAGATGCTGAGCCATTATCCTGCAGGGTTAGTGGTGGAGGAGTTTATTACCGGACGTGAACTCAGTGTCCCGTTTCTTGAAAATTATCCCGGGAAGATTCTCGATATTGTTGAGCATACCTTCGACCTGAGCAAAACAGGAGGGAAATACAACATTTACGATTATGGATTAAAGCAGGGAACTTCTGCCGCTGATTCCGTGCATGTTGTTTGTCCTGCCCGTATCAATGCTCAGGAAGAAAAGGCAGTTCTGGAAATGGCCCGGCAGGTATTTGATATCATGACCTGTCCCGACCTGGGGCGTGTGGATATCCGTCTGCATTCCAATGGTCAGCCCTATTTTATAGAACTCAACCCATTGCCCAGCCTGCATCCCGATGCATCACTGATGATGGCAGCCGGCACCCGGGGATTGGAGTTCCGGGAAGTTATCCGGTTAATAATCCGGTCTGCTGCCCGACGGTACAGAATTCCTTTGCGTCAGCCCCGGAAAAGTGTGACAAGTGATTACCGGTCAGGAGAACAAAGACCGACTGCCAGAGAATTGGGCATTCAGGTGGGGCGGTTACAACCCGGCATCCAAAATGCCATTACAGATGTGAAGGGGGTACGCGTGGGGCATTTTACACGTATTGAGGATAATGTTCAGCTTCCCGGGCAGATGGAAGCTACCAGTGTGCGAACCGGTGTCACTGCGATCCTGCCTGCCGGTCATGCTTATACAAATCGTTTGGTGGCAGGCGGCTTTATTCTTAATGGGGTGGGCGAAATGGCCGGATTGACACAGGTTATCGAAACCGGATGGCTCGAAACGCCTGTAATGCTTACCAATTCACATTCGGTGGGACGTGTACATGCCGGAGTAATCAATCAGATGATAAAGAAATATCCCAGCCTGGGAACCGAAACGGATGTGGTTCTGCCGGTTGTAGGAGAAGCCGATGACTCATTTTTGAACGATGTACGGGTAGGGAGTTGCAGTGCTCAGGACGCCACAAGGGCCATGGAAGCAGCTACCGAGAAAGGTTGTCTGCAGGGGTCGGTGGGGGCCGGCGTGGGGATGACCAGCTTTGATTTTGCTGGGGGTATCGGAACGTCCTCTCGCATCATTGATATGCCCGAAGGTGGTGGATTTACCGTGGGTGTATTGGTATTGTCCAATTTTGGGAAGATGCGGAATCTGACCATTGACGGGGCTGTAGTGGGAAAACAGCTGGACAGTGAATTTGATTATGCAGGCCGCCGCGAAATGTCTGAGGGTTCAGTGATTGTTGTGGTGGCCACCGATGTGCCGTTAATCAGCAGTCAGCTGAACCGCCTTTCCAAACGGGCTGCCCTGGGATTGGGGAGAACAGGTAGTTATGCAGCTTCAACCAGTGGGGAGATTATCGTGGCCTTCAGTACCGGAAACCGAAAGCCGCGACCATCGCCTTCAGGCAGTAATTTTATTACGCTGAAATGTATTTCGGATTATCACATCAATCTGGTATATGAAGCGGTGGTGGAAGCCACAGAAGAGGCAGTGCTCAATGCCATATTTTGTTCTGGCGGAATGAGCGGTCGCCTGCAGCGCTGGTGTCCTGCCATTCCCCACGATCGGGTACTCGAGATTCTGCATAAAGGAAATGGGTAAATCGGGCTAAATCAAGTAGAGGTGTTCAAAAATAGAATTTTTAGGATCGGTTGTTCTCTGAACAGGTTTGGCGGATTCTTTGGCAAGCAAAGCAGCTAAGTTGAGCGCCGATCAGATAATGGACACAGAATGGCGGATCGGAATCCGCCAAACCTGATAATGCAATAGGTAAAGTAGTCAAGAATCTCTGGGTGGTTAATGTTCAGTATTTTTTTTATCAGTAAATAATTTATCTAACCTGGTTTATTCGTAAGTTTTTGTTGTGAGATGTTGAAATGCCAATAAATTAGGGCAACCGCAGATAAAATTGATGAAGGAAATAGTAAACTATTTTCAAGTCACTTTTATCGAGGACGCCTGAATTTAGCAGGCAGTTGAACATCGTAACAGATAATTTATGAATAAACTATGCTAAGTTATTGGTCTGATGGAACTCGCATGGTTGATTGTTTACATTCTCTTTTGAGGCAATCGTTGCCTTGCCTGTTTCATTGGTGTCCGGTTTGTGAATTGAGATTGCTTCACTACGTTCGTAATGACGAGCCTTTGCAGGATATTGAGGGGTGGTGGGGTCATTGCAGACAATCGTGATTTTTTTAATAAACTTCTGCCTTAAAACTCATTATCTTATTTTAAATCTCTAACTTCTAATCTCTAACATCTAATTCATGATCGTCATAGAAAAATACAACGACAGTCTTCACAATCCCTACTGGAAATTTCAGCTGGGACCTGAGGCTTACGAAATTAAGGACACCCCCATGCGGGTGGAAGCAATAAAAAAAGTACTTCGGGAAGATAAACGCTTTAAGTTTGTCACTGCCAGGGAGTTTCCCGAGCGGTACATTGCCAAAATTCACCCCTATCACGATTACATCAAAAAAACGGCAGCGTCGATGAAGGAGGGTGAGGAGTTTTATCCCGATTTATTCCCGGGAGAAGGAGCACATCTGCCCAAGGTAGTGGATTCCCCGCTGTGGGGAGGTATCTGGTGTACCGATGCGGTGACGCCCATTACTCAAAAAACCTATGATGTTGCCAGAGCTTCGGCAGAGACAGCCCTGACAGGGGCAGAGATGCTGCGCGACCACAAACAAAACCGGGTTTATGCATTATGCCGGCCATCGGGCCATCATGCCGGACCACGGGTGTTTGGGGGTTATTGTTACTTCAATAATGCAGCAACAGCTGCTGAGTATTTGTTGCCCTCGGGGACGGTGGCCATTGTCGATCTGGATTTTCATCATGGAAACGGCACTCAGGAATTCTTTCAGGAAGTGAAATCTGTTTTTACTGCTTCTATTCATTGCGATCCTTCCATTGAATATCCTTATTTTTGGGGTTATGCTGATGAAAAGGGGAAGGGACAGGCTGTGGGAACCAATCACAACGAGCCGCTTCCCAAAAAGACGGAACTGCACGAATATCTTAAGGCTGTGGGGCGAATTGTAGAGAAAATCAGAGCCTATCAACCGGCTTTTTTGATTATTGCTGCCGGTTTCGATACACACGAAGACGATCCCATCGGGGGATTTAATTTGCATACCCACGATTATTTTGAGATCGGAAAAGCGTTTAGTTTGCTCAATATACCAACATTAATTTGTCAGGAAGGGGGATACAATACAGCAACTGTTGGCGAGTGTGTTAAGAACTTTTTGCTGGCGTTTTAGAAGTAACATAATTGTTACGCAATTATTTTTTTGTCCACGAATTTTACGAATTTTGGAGGATGTCAAAAAAGTTAAAGTTTCAGAAAACCGAAAACCATCCTTGCTAACGCAAGTGTGTATTTCAAAAATTAACACAGAGCACGCAGAGTTTATCACAGAGACGCACAGAGAAAAAATGGACTTTTTAGACTGCCTCATTAAACGGCATCGCCGTTTTTAAATAAAACTGTTGCTCGGCTCTGCCGCTTTTTTTCAGGAAAACAGTTATTTAGCCCAGTTTATCCGTTTTATTGCAAGGATTGATAAAAGCAAAATGTTTTTTTAAGGCGTTATCGAACTCACTTTGTTTGTTTCGGGTGATCTCCACGGACAGGCACCAATGCTTTGGCTAAGTTTTAGTATATTGGAGACATTGGAAAAGTAAATAAAAACAACTAAATGTTGAAAAGAATTAAGGAAAAACTATCGTGGCGTAATGGGCTGTTGGTTGTGGGTGGCTTGCTGATTGTTGCCTTTTTTGCATATATCTTGTTCAAAATTCTCGTGCCCCATGCAGGCAGCCCTGTCATAATTGCTGATATTAATACTGCCGATTCTATTGTGATCCATTCTGACAGTGTGGTGAAACCGGTCCTTTATTCACACGTGCCTGACTTATCAGAACTGTCTGTCAAAGACCGCAAGAAGCGATTTATTCATCTGATGCTGCCGGCAATTCTTCTGGCACAAGAGAAAATAGCCGTCGAACGGATTCAGGTTGAGCAACTTCTTGAAAATGCGAAGGAGCAAGGTTTTTCTTCCGAAGACAGCGTAAAGCTGAATCGTTTTTTGGAGAAGTTTAATGCCCAAAACGAGCGGGATTTGCTCAACCGTCTGCATCCGCACCCCTTAAGTATTATCCTTGCACAGGCTGCCATTGAGAGCGGATGGGGTAGTTCCAGGTTTTTTAAAGAGGCCAACAACGCTTTTGGAATTTGGTCCTACAACAGTAATGAGCCGCGCATTGTGGCGGGGGAGTCGCGAGGGGAGGACGCGATTTTTCTGAGAAGCTATGACACACTTTTCGAATCGGTTTATGATTATCTTCTGGTGGTAGCAAGGGGGCATGCCTATAGGGATTTTCGAAATATCCGAAGGAAATCTCAAAATCCGTATCGGTTGATCTGGTTTTTAAGCAATTATTCCGAGAAACGTCTGGGGTATGTTTCATCTCTGAGAACAATAATCGAATTCAATGATTTTATTCAATATGACCATTACCGGTTGGAGAAAATTGATAGAAATGATGAAAACTGGAAGAAATTGCTGGATTCATAGATTTATAATTTTCATTTTCTTGCCATTAACTGCTGCTTGCGCTGGCAATACATCAGGAAACAGTTCTGCCGATAACCCCGGGGAACCTCTTTGGCAACTGGTGAACAAAGATTTTGAAGTGGTAAGTCTGGTTTATCATCGGTTTGGTGATGCCCGGTATCCCTCCACCAATACTTCTGTGTCGGTTTTTGAAAAACATTTGAAGTATCTATCCGACAATGGATTCAAATCCTACACGGTTAGTGAGCTGCTGAATGATACATCCGGGCTGGCTGACGATAGAAAAAAGGTGCTCATAACGATTGATGATGGTTTTGCTTCTTTTTATGAAAATGGCATTCCTCTGTTGGGAAAATACAAAATGAAAGCCACGTTATATGTTAATACCGAAAGTGTGGGGTGGGGCGATTACATTAGTTGGGACCAGTTGAAGGAACTCATGGAGAAAGGGGTGGAGATAGGTAGTCACTCGCATCGGCATAATTATTTTGTGGATGAACCCGATTCTTCAAGAGCCGACATTTTTGAAGCAGATTTGCTGAAAGCGGAATCTCTTTTCGAGGAGCATTTGGGAATGATTCCCAAAACTTACGTTTATCCTTATGGAGAATTTTCTGCCGAGATGGTGGAGGTGGTAAAAGACCATGATTACCTTATTGCTTTCGCTCAAAATTCGGGAGTAATGAACAATGCATCTCATCCTTATGCCGTACCCCGCTTTCCGGTGGCCGGCAGTCATGTTTCCATGGAGCAGTTCATCAGCAAAGTGAATATGCATCCGGTTAGAGTTGGTAAAGCCGAACAGTTGCCTCTAATTGTAGCTTCAGGAGAGCAAATAGATTATTCAATAGAGCTTACCGGTGACAATTTGGGCGGTCCGTTTAATTGCTTTATAGGCGGGAAATCATCTCCCCAAGCCGTCAGACGTGATGGAGATCAGCTAACTTTTTCCTTCAGCGTGCCGGCAGGCAGACGACGTACTCCGGTTACTATTACCACCCGTGACAGTGACGGTCAGTGGTATTGGTTTTCGCGGCTGTTGATAAATCCGGAAGTGGAGGAGTAGAGGCATGGAGCTTGGGGCTTGGTGCAGAGAGAGACGCGTTGAGCCATGAGCTACAAGCCAATAGCTTAATTCTTAGTTAATGGCTTTTTGTTGTTAGGGCAAATAGCTTGGGATATGGTATTGTCACAATGCTTTTCAGGGGAACCAGCACCTACGGGGGACCAGTTTGGTGGTAAAGGCGTTTCTATGAATGGAAAATTACGGATGAACGGAACAACAATGTTCATTTTGCCTGGCAATCACGTTTCCACGACCATATTATCCGAAATGATGCAGAATATCAGCGAATAAAAAATTACATTATCCGCAATCCCACAAAATGGCATGATGATTCATTGAATACATAATGTGAAGACGTAGTGTGTTATGTCTCCTGATCAACCAAGCTATAATGGCCGCAACCTATTGAAAAGCGTAAAGAATTAAAATGAACAGTAGAAAATAGATTAAAAATTGGGCTGCTGACATTTTCAGCAGCCCCTGTGTAAACAATGCTTGCGCCAGCAAGGCCTGAAAGTGGATATCCCGAAATATCACTTCAGTATTCGCTTCAAGGAGGCTGTCTCAAAAGTATAATATTCCAAAGGTGTGTCATGTTGAGCGCAGTCGAAACATTTGTCTTTCAATGGGAAAGATTCTTCGACAAGCTCAGAATGACATCAAATTTGAACTTTTGAGCCAACAGCTAAGAGCTACCAGCTTTAAAATTTCATCACCACCTGTCCCATAAAATACCTCCCGGCCATGGGATAGTAATAGGCCCAGGTCTGTTCTTGTCCCTGCTCGTACCAGTTGCCGCCATAGGCATTGCTTTCGTATTTATGATCCAGAGCGTTGTGGATGGTGAATTGCAAATCCAGTTGTTTGAAGGATTTTGGGAACAGCGACCAGCCAAGCATCAGGTCATTCACAAAATAGGCATCCAGTTTCCTTGCCTCGCTTTCGGTGTTGTCAAAGTATTGTTCACCTACATATTTGCTTAATACTGAGATGCTGAAATCTTTTAGTGGCTCTATGGTAAGGTTGCTGCTTCCTGTTATGGATGGAGAATAGGCAATCTGGGTATCTCCATGGTCTTTGGTGATAATTTCTTCTGACCAGTTTTCATCATAATTTACAGCCGTTTCCACATAGTCACTGATGATATTCCGGCTGAGGGTGATGTTGAGATCCCAGTTCAGCCAGGAGGCTGGTTGTATGGCTGTCATCAGTTCCAATCCGGCACGATAACTGTTCTCCACATTGGTCATGATATCATTGCCCACATTGTTTTTTTTGCCAGTAGGGATCAGCTGGTCGTTATATAACATGTAGTAAAAGTTGATACCGCTGCTAAAAGTGGCAGACTGAAAATAGTGTCCAAGTTCTATGTCATACAAGCGTTCAGCTTGTGGAGTTTCATTGGGTAAGTTCTTGGCCTCCTTAAAATTGGTGCGGGTGGGTTCACGGTTCGAAATACCAGCAAAGATGTAGAGACTGTTTTGCTGATCGGGAGTGAAGTAAAATCCTGCTTTGGGATTTATGAAGCTGAAATCATGCTCCTGAGTCAGGGACATCAGGTCATCATCCTCGCCCGACATTTCGTAGTTGATACCGCGATACTGTACATCCACAAATGTTCTTAAAGCCGGAGAAACCTGCCAGTTGAGCTTGGAGAACAGGTTGTATTCGGTTTTTAGCCCGTTGTTGTAGTACCAGGTATGCTCTTTTTCGGTGTTCCCGGCATAGCGCATCCAGATCAGGCGACCAAAGTGATTTCCGTCATATTGGTTCCATCCTCCGCCGAAGGTAAAATCCAGCCCGGGCAGGAGGGACGCATTTCCCGAAAGGGTGGCGCCATAGAAATCATTGCCCATCCATTTGCGGCGTATCAGATCGGTGTTCTCAATGGTGGCATCTCCGATGTTGATATTGGGGAGGGCATAATCAGCAAAAGCCTCGTCTTCTTTGTACTGTTCGTAATATCCATCGCCACGTGTGTAGTGAAGGGCGGCAGTAAAGTGGAGCCGGTCGCTGGGGGCCACGCTGTAAAAAAGCTGTGAGTGTGTTTGTTTGTAATTGTCGGTCTGGTCTTCGTAATACTGCTCGTTGCCAAACTCGTCGGTGTAAACGCCCGCGGGATTGTATTTGCGGTTGGTTTCGAGCAGTTCCTGCGGTACACCCCACCAACTGATTCCGGTTTCCTGATCACCATGAAGAACGATCATCTTCAGGAAGCTGTGATCGAAGTGCATGGTTCCACTCAGGTAAAGGGACTGGTGGTCGGAAAAAGCATTGTGGATGTATCCGTCGCTTTTCAGGCGGGAATAGCGGCCTTCGAAAGAGAATTTGTCGTTGATCATACCGGTTCCCATTCGCAGGCTGTTTTTGAGCGTGTTGAAAGATCCTGCAGTGGAGGACAGTTCGGCATAGGCACGGGGCTCGCTGGTGGTGGTCTGAAAGTTGACGCTTGCCCCAAAAGCTGCTGAACCCTGGGTGGATGTACCTACCCCCCGTTGTATCTGAACATTTTCAACGGAGTTGGCAAAATCGGGCATGTTGGCCCAGAAAACACCTTGGCTTTCGGCGTCATTTACCGGTACACCATTCATAGTCACATTGATTCGGGTAGGATCGGTTCCCCGAATGCGAAAAGCGGTGTATCCCAGGCCGGTGCCACTTTCCGAAGTGGTGATTAGTGAGGGGGTGAGCTTCAGCAGGGAGGGAATGTCATTTCCGGCTCCTGCCTTTTGCAGCTCCTCTCGTCCAAGGTCGGTATGAGCCACCGGTGTTTTGTTGCCGGCACGGTAGGCTGTGACCACAACCTCCTCGGTCAGATGTGAACGGGGTGTCAAAGTCACTTTGACGAAGCTGGTTTCCGAAAGATTGATACTTTGCCGAAGGCTCTCGAATCCTAGAAAAGAAACAGTTAGAGTTACTTGCTGTTGTTGGATCTTGGAGAGCTTAAACTCCCCCTCTTGATTGGTGACGGCTCCATGATTTCCCGGATTTACTAGCACCGAAGCACCCGTCAGTAATTCTCCTTCGGGAGTGGATACCACACCGCTTAAATGGTTTTGTGAAAACATTTGGGTCGAAAAGAAAATCAGACCCACAATCAAAAATAATTTTTGCATGACAAAGCAGTTAAAGTTTAAAATAAAACTGAACTGCAATGAGGAAAATATCATACATTCCCTTGCCGGCATTACCCGGCCAGGTTCAGAGGGTATGATCTCAGCCTTATATCAGGCACCCCATTGTAGTTAAAATAGTGTCAGTCCATAAAGCACCATTTGCTTCGTTACGCTTGCCGCCAAAATACTCATCCCGATTGTGCTTTTTGTTGGTTTTTTATTTAAAAAACCTTACAAAAGCTACTTCGGGACTCCGTTTTTGGCGTCATCGCAAGCCCCCAAAAAAAAAATCGGGGCAGGCTTTGCAACTGGCACTTTCTGACCAAACACATAGAATTGTACAATTGCTGCTAACTCGATACACAGCATTTTATTAGTGATTAGTTTTTAGTCAGTAGTTAATAGAATCTTCAGACAGATGAGTTTAATCATCTATTCTCTACTGCCTATTCACCAAAAACTAAAACAACCGGGAATGATTATAAAAGGAGGGAACATCTCCCTGCGCCGGCATTATCCGTCTCAGGTTCAAAGGGTCTGTTCTCAGCCATTCATTGGGCACCCCCGATTTGTGGTTGCAAATATAAACAGGTTTTTGAGAATAGAAAAGGATTTACGGGTCTGAAATCCGGAAAATCAAAACAAATCAAAAAACAATCAGGATATACACCAAATTTTCTCTATTTTCGTTGTTTAAAACAATACTGGAAACTCCTGTTAGGGATTGGTTTGAATAATCTTAATGATACCATGATAAAACGATACATCTTTTCGGTTTTTATTTTGTTTTTTGCTGCTGTTTTCTTCTCTGCAGCACAGGAATCATATGATGTCCGGCAGCCTGAGCGGCTTTTTGATGAGGCCCTGGAGCATTATCGGAATGAGCGCTACGGACTGGCCCGATCATTGTTTGAAAATCTGGAACAAAAATTTGCCCCGGGGCAGAGCAATCTGAAAGCTGAGTCAGCATACTATGCGGCCTTGTCGGCTTCCATGCTCGAAAACGAGGATGCTGAGGATATGCTCGAAGCCTTTTTGATCGATTATCCCGAAAGCGGTATGCGTCCGTATGTTTACAAACGGCTGGGCGATATGGAGTATGAAGAGGGTAAATATCGTCAGGCAGGACGTCAGTATCGTTATGTAGATGCCCGGAAACTGGATCGCGAAACGCGCATCGATTTCCGATTCAAATCGGGTTACTGCCACTTTGTGGAGGGCGAAAATGAGCAGGCACTGTCTGCATTCTCAGAGATCAGAAATGTGGATTCCGAATGGTGGGGGGCTGCCAATTATTATTATGCACACATTCAGTACGAACAAGGCAATTACAATGCCGCCTTATCCATTTTTGAAAAGCTGAAGGATGAACCGGGCTTTGGGGCAGAAGTGCCATTTTATATTACGCAGATTTATTACCTGCAGGAGGAATACCGTAAAGCGATCGAATATGGTGTGCCTTTGGTTAAGGAAGCCCGCGGAACACGAAAGGGCGATATGGCTCAGGCCGTCGGCAACGCTTATTATGCTGTAAATGACTATGACAAGGCAGCTGAATATCTGAGTCTGGCTGTGGATCTGGTGGAAGAACCTCCCCGACAGGACTACTATCACCTGGGGATGAGTTTTTATCATCTGAAAGAATATGAAAATGCAGCCGGAGCTTTTTCTCAGGTTACCGGCAAAAAAGATGTGATGGCTCAAAATGCTTTCTTTCATTTGGGAGATTGTCACCTGAAGCTGAATGATAAAAAACGGGCAAGGGTTGCTTTTGAGGCTGCCTCTGAGATGGAGTATGACCTGGCCATTACCGAAGAGGCCATGTTTAATTACATTAAGTTGAATTATGAACTCTCTTTTTCTCCGTTTAATGAAATTATCGACAGCTTTACTGGTTTTATTGATCGTTTTCCTGAAAGCAGGTATATCGACGAAGCCTGGCAATATCTGGGGCAGGCATTGCTGACCAGCCGAAATTATAAGCAGGCACTGGAGGCATTGGAGCAGGTAAAAAATAAAACTGCGGATAATTATCGGGCATTGCAGAGAATCGCCTATCACAGAGGTCTGGAGTTGTTTAACAATTTGAGGTTCGATCAGGCGATTGATATGCTGCAATACAGTCTGCAATACGGAGAGTACGATCGTGACCTGAAGGTAAAGGCACGTTACTGGCTGGGCGAGGCTTATTATCGACAGGCCAGGTATAATAAAGCGATTGAGAATTTTGACATATTTATTCGAACTCCTGGTTCTTACGGACTGGAAGAGTTCAATACTGCCCATTACAACATCGGATATGCATGGTTTAAACAAAAGAATTACGATCAGGCAGCTTCCTGGTTCAGGAAATATGAAAACCTGATGGGAAGCCGACAGAATCCTATGTTGGGTGATGCGCTGAACCGCATTGGAGATTCATTTTTTATGAAACGTGACTTTTCCAGGGCCATCAGTTATTATGAGCGGGCCACGAATGTGCCCGGAACAAATGCTGATTATGCGATGTATCAGAAAGCTTTTGCCATGGGCATCGATCAGAATCACCGTGGGAAAATCGAGCAATTGGAAGAACTGGTGGATCGCTATCCCGAATCGTCTTATGTGGATGATGCCTACTATGAAATGGGGCGGTCTTATGTGGCACTGAATGATCTTACCTCCGCCATACGTATGTACAAAACCATTAAGGAGCAATATCCGCGAAGTAATTTTTCAAAGAAAGCAATGTTGCAACTGGGGCTGGTTTATTACAACAGTGATGATCTGGATCAATCTTTGGCTTTCTATAAGCGGGTGGTGAATGAGTTTCCGGGAACTCCTGAGGCAGAAGATGCCTTGCTGGGAATCAGAAATATTTATCTCGACCGCAATGATGCGGATGGCTTTATTGCATACTCCCGTCAGGTTGGCGGATTTGCCAGTATCGATGAGCGTCAGGAAGATTCCCTCTCGTATGTGACCGCCGAGAAACTCTATATGCAAAATAAGTGCTTACAGGCAATCAATCAGTTTGAATCTTATTTGCGGAAATATCCCAACGGACGGTTTGCTGTGAATGCTCATTTCTACAAAGCCGATTGTCAGTTCCGTAATGAAGATTATGAAAATGCCCGTCAGTCATTTGAATTTGTGGCTTCACGCCCGGGTAATATTTTCATGGAAGATGCCTTAATTGGCGTGGCACGGATAAGCTATCATCAGGAACGTTACGAGGATGCTTTGGGATATTATGAACGACTTGAGATGGAAGCGGAGAAGGAGGAGAGTCGTCGTGAAGCTTTGATAGGTCAGATGCGTTGCCTTGGTAAAATGGACGATCGTCCGGGATATGTTACCCGATTGGCGGAGCGAGTGCTTGCTGATGCCAAAACATCACCGGAAGTTGCCAGGGAGGCTCGATACCTTAAGGCCAATGCTCACCTGGAGTTGGGTGAGACGGATCTGGCGCTGGAGGAGTTCCAGAGTTTAAAGGTCAATCCCAGTTCACCCGAAGGAGCTGAAGCCCGTTACCGGGTGGCTGATATTTTATATCAACGCAACAATATTGATAAGGCGGAGGAAGAAATTTTCGATTTTGTGAATGTGGGAACGCCTCATCAGTACTGGATTGCCCGTTGCTTCCTGTTATTGGCCGATATTTATGAAAATCGTGGAGAGCTTTTCCAGGCTCGTCAGTACATCGAAAGTTTGCTGGAGAATTACAAAGAGACAGATGATGATATCCGCCAACGTGCCAATAAGCGGTTGAATGAGCTTGAAAAAGCACAGTCAGAATAATTCAGGTAACGCAAAAATGATTAATTGTTCAGGAATTTTAGCAAAGAACTTATGAAGACCATCAATATTTTTACCCTGTTTGCAATTCTTTTAATAGCTGTCGGAGTTAAGGCTCAGGAGCCATTGAGTCAGGATGTAAGAGTAGTGCGTGAGTTTGACCCCACTGTGTCGGATGCCATGAAAATCAATCGGATGCCTGACAGGGAAGACACCCTGGAGATAAACCCTCAGTTTAACTATCGGGTGGTGGGACAACCATTGTCCGGGACACCGGAAGTGGAACCTTTGAGTGCTGCCCGGCTGGCCCGTCAGCGCAAAGGGGAGCTTTATCCCTCGTATGTCCGGGCCGGTCTGGGTAATTATGAAACCCTGTTTGGGGATGTTCTTTACAACATCACACGCAACGAGAAGTTTGCTTTTGCTCTGGCACTTGGGCAGGAGTCTTCCTGGGGGGATATAGAACTGGAAGATGGCACCTCTTCGGATGCTCCACTGCACAAAACCAATGGAGGGGTTTATCTGCGCCATTTTTTTGATGATAAAACGGTTGAGTTTGATATGGATTTTAATCGCAGAGCCTATGAATATTATGGGCTTCACACGATTGATGCTGCAGAGGGATCCACGGTTTTTTATGAAACCCCGGATGGAAGTCTGGTAAGAGGAAATGCTTTGATTCCTGACAGAAAACAACGGCAGACTGCTTTTGATTTGCATTTGGGGTTGCTGGGGCAACAATCGGATGTTGACGATACCCGCTACCATCTTGGGTTTGATTACGGAGCCTTTGATAATTATACCGGGGTTGGGGAGAATCGTTTCTCTCTGTGGGGGGATGTTAAACTGCCTTTTGGCGGACTTGCCCTGCATTTGGATGGCGATGTTACCTACAATCAGGTAAATGCACCCAAGGGCGAGAATGAGATGCCTTCACTTTGGACTTTTGAGGAGCGTGAACAGATTTTTCTCACCCTGAATCCTAAAATGGTGATTCCCGGGGATAAATTGAGTGTGGAGGTCGGCGTAAATGCCACAGGGGAATTCTCCGGAACCGAAGAGTTTTTTCTTTCACCGCATGTGAAGGGAGACCTTGTGATTGCTGAGGGAATTGTATCTACTTTTCTGGGGATGACCGGCGAGGTTCGGCCGGGGTATTATCGCGATATGATGGAGGAAAATCCGTTTTTGTCCCCGGATGTTCTGGTGGAGACTGCGCATTCCAATATTCGGGGATTTGCGGGTGTAAAAGGAAACTTCAGCAGTGCCACCTCTTTTACGGCTCGTCTGGATTATGAATTTATTGAAAATGAGCATTTTTATGTAAATAGATTTTTTAGTCAGAATGCTGCCTCCAATTATGGGATGAGCAATCTGTTTGATGTGATTTACGACGATGTTACGTTGCTTACACTAAGTGGGGAGTTGCTTGTACGACCCGTCCGAGAACTTGACATTGTCCTTAAAGGTGCTTACTATGGCTGGGAGATGGATGTTTTGGCTCAGGCCTGGCACAAACCGGAGATGGAAATAGGCTTGCGGGCCGGATACCAGTTTAACGAAGAATTGAGATTGGATGCTGCCTTTAATTTATACGGAGATCGAAAGGCATATGATCCCAATGAAGTCAATGGAGTGAAGATGCTTAAATCGGTGGCCGACTTTAATTTGGGCGGAAATTATCAATTAAATAAAAGAATGCATTTTTTTGCCAGAATTCAGAATATATTTGCAGCCAAGTATTATCAGTGGTCCGGCTACCCGATGCAGGGGATCAACTTTAGAGTGGGAGCGGGCTATTCATTTTAATTTAGGTTCATTCTTAATGGGGTAAAGTTTAGATTTTCTAATCGCTAATTTCTAACTTCTAACCTCAGAAAACATTATTAACAATAAAAATCTATATCGCTGTCGAAATGAGAAAATGGCGTACCGAAGATTCTGTCGAACTGTATAACATCAGTGGCTGGGGAATCAACTATTTTTCTGTAAATGAGAAAGGAAATGTTGTGGCAACACCTCGTGGTGAGGGAGTTGAAGTTGATTTAAAAGAGCTGGTGGATGAATTGACACTGAGAGATGTGGAAGCTCCCATGCTGGTTCGTTTTCCGGATATTCTGGACAGTCGTATCGAAACAATGCAGAGCTGTTTCACAAAGGCTCGTGATGAGTATGAGTTTAAGGGACAGAATTTTATTATTTACCCCATCAAGGTAAATCAGATGCGCCCGGTGGTGGAAGAGATTGTTGGGCATGGAAAGAAGGTGAATATTGGCCTGGAGGCCGGCTCAAAACCCGAACTGCATGCTGTTATTGCTACCAATACCGACAGCGACTCACTGATTGTCTGTAATGGGTACAAGGATGAAGCTTACATCGAACTCGCTCTGCTGGCTCAGAAAATGGGGCGAAGAATTTTTCTTGTGGTTGAAAAGCTGCATGAACTGAAAATGATTATCCGTATTGCCCGCCAGCTGAAGGTGAGACCTAATATCGGGATTCGCATTAAACTCGCCAGTACCGGAAGCGGTAAGTGGGAAGATTCGGGTGGTGATGTGAGTAAGTTCGGACTTACTTCCAGTGAATTGATCGAAGCACTCGATTACCTGGAGGAACAAAAAATGAAGGACTGCCTGCGGCTGGTTCATTTTCACATTGGCAGTCAGGTAAATAAAATCCGCCGTATTAAAAGTGCCCTCAAAGAGGCTGCCCAGTTTTATGTAGAGCTCTTCAAACTGGGATTCAGCGTAGAGTTTGTGGATATTGGTGGCGGTCTGGGAGTCGATTACGACGGAACCCGCTCAGCCAATAGCGAGAGCAGTATCAATTACAGCATCCAGGAATATGTGAACGATGCCGTCTATACCATGGTGGAAGCCAGTAACCGGCACGAAATACCACATCCCAACATCATTACGGAGTCCGGACGCTCACTTACAGCACACCACTCAGTGCTGATCTTTGAGGCGATGGAATCAACCTCTGTTCCCCAGTGGGATGAAGAGGAAGAAATTCAGGAGGATGATCATGAGTTGGTAAAAGATATGTATGCTCTTTGGGATACGCTGAATCAGCCACGAATGCTTGAGACCTGGCATGATGCTCAACAGATCAGAGAAGAAGCGTTGGATCGTTTTAGTTTTGGACTGATTGATTTACGCACACGTGCTCAGGTGGAGCGCCTTTTTTGGTCTGTAGCCCGTGAGGTAGAGAGTATGGCTTCGAAACTGAAGCATGTTCCTGATGAGCTATCGAATCTGCGAAAGCTTCTGGCTGATAAATATTTCTGTAATTTCTCGCTGTTTCAGTCGCTACCCGACAGTTGGGCCATCGATCAGATTTTTCCTGTGATGCCCATTCATCGATTGAACGAGAAACCCGAACGCGTGGCTACTTTGCAGGATGCAACCTGCGACTCCGATGGCAAAATTGATAACTTTATATCCACCCGGAATTTCTCCTATTACCTGCCGGTACATAAGTTGAAGCGGGGTGAATCGTACTACATCGGGGTTTTTCTGGTTGGAGCCTATCAGGAAATCCTGGGTGATATGCACAATCTGTTTGGAGACACCAATGCGGTGCATGTTTCCGTCAATGAAAATGGTTACAACATTGACCAGATTATTGATGGAGAAACCGTAGCCGAGGTGCTGGAATACGTGCAGTACAGTCCTAAGAAAATGGTGCGTGCAGTGGAAACCTGGGTGATGTCTTCTGTTAAGAAAGGCGTGATATCAGCCGAAGAAGGGAAAGAATTCTTGTCCAATTACCGGTCAGGTTTGTATGGTTATACTTATTTGGAGTAGGGAATAGTGCAAAGGGCATGGGGAATAGGGCATAGAGCAAAATTCTTGCTTTCCAATATTTAGGACGGGGCAGGTGTTTTCCTATAATATTCTTTACAAATCATACTATTCTACTTTCTTTGCGTTTTGTTATCTTTGCACTCACTTTTTGGAACAATTTAGGGAGGGGCAGGAAGTTTTTTCTTCTGCCTTCTGCCTTTTATACTTCTGCCTGACCGGATTAATTAAGGGGAGATAAAAATTAAAAAAACCGGAATAAATAAAATCATTCATAATAATGGGAATCGAACAGCAGATTAGGGAGGCCGTAGCCCGGGCCATAAGTGAATTATACGGGACCGAATTTGACGCCAACAATGTGCCTCTGGAACTTACACGTAAAGATCAAAACGGTGATTTTACGGTGGTGGTCTTTCCTCTTTTGCGTATTTCACGAAAGAAGCCCGAAGAAACTGCCAAGGATATCGGCGAATTCCTGAAAAGTGAACTCTCTTCAATCTCCTCTTTTGAGGTAATCAAAGGGTTTCTGAATTTGTCTTTGTCTCATTCTTACTGGCTCAATATTCTTGAGCTGGTGGTAGCTGATGAAAATTTCGGATTTACCCGGGCCGATGACGAAAGCCCATTGATGATGATTGAATATTCGTCACCCAATACCAATAAACCGCTTCACCTGGGGCATATTCGGAACAATCTGTTGGGATATTCCCTTTCACGCATCGGTGCGGCAACAGGTAGGAAAGTGGTGAAAACCAATATCGTGAATGACCGGGGAATCCACATCTGTAAGTCCATGCTGGCATGGCAGAAATGGGGCGAAGGACAAACACCTGAGACAACCGGCAAGAAAGGCGATCACCTGGTGGGAGATTTTTATGTCAAGTTTGATCAGGAGTTAAAGAAAGAACTTAGTGCATTGCAGGAGAAGGGCCTTTCCAAAGAAGAAGCAGAGAAGGAATCGAAGCTGATGGAAGAAGCCCGGAATATGCTGCGTGCCTGGGAAGCCGGTGATGAAGAAGTGGTCACTCTTTGGAAAACCATGAATGACTGGGTTTATGCCGGGTTTGATGAGACTTACAAAGCTTTGGGGGTCGATTTCGATAAAATATATTACGAATCTCAGACTTATACGGTTGGTCGTGACATGGTTCTGAAGGGACTGGAAAAAGGGCTGTTTTACCGTCGTGATGACAACAGTGTATGGGCCGATCTTTCTGAAAACGGTTTGGATGAGAAGATTTTGCTTCGTTCCGACGGGACTTCCGTTTACATGACCCAGGACATCGGGACTGCCAAAATGCGTTTCGAAGACTACAAAATCGACAAGATGGTCTATGTGGTCGGTAACGAACAGGATTACCACTTCAAGGTACTTTCTATCCTTCTGGATCGGCTCGGTTTTGAATGGGGAAAAGACCTGGTGCATTTTAGCTATGGTATGGTGGAATTGCCCGAAGGCAAAATGAAGTCACGTGAAGGAACCGTGGTTGATGCCGATGATCTGGTAGCAGGAATGATTGATACTGCCCGGGAGATGTCCAAAGAGCTGGGCAAATTGGATGGTTATACCGATGAGGAGGCCGAGCGGATCTATCGTACCATTGCCTTGGCTGCCCTCAAATACTTTATTCTGAAAGTGGATCCCAGGAAAAACATGACCTTCGATCCACGTGAATCGATTGATTTTAATGGCAATACAGGGCCATTTATACAATATACCTATGCCCGGGTTCAATCTGTTTTCCGCAAAGCGGGTGAGAAAGGCATCGATACTGCTTTAAAAGTGGATGCAGATATTGCATTAACTGAGAAAGAGGCGGGTCTGATTAAGCTAATCGGGAATTTCCCCAACGTGGTAAAAGATGCAGGAGAATCCTACAGTCCTGCCATTGTAGCCAACTATGTTTACGATTTGGCAAAAGAGTTTAATCAGTTTTACCATGAATCGCCTATTGTTTTTGAAGAAGATGCAGCCAAGCGGTCATTGCGCCTCACATTGAGTCATGCTGTCGGGCAAACCATTAAACAAGGCATGTGGCTCATGGGTATTGACGTGCCTGAAAGAATGTAATTATTTCTGCTCTCCTGCAAAATAATCGAGCGGGGGAGCCGTTTTTTGCAAAATTACATAATCACTTGTATCAGGATTTTTGCCAGCAATGCAGTTTGATAATTAGGAATTTTCTCCGTTAAAATTTTCTGAATCTTTTCTTCTTTCGACATTGCCGGAACTTCACTTTTAGCAATTTTTTCTATTTCTGCCAATGTGGCATGATCCAGAAACTGGTTGATGATTTCCTTTATTTGTGCTTGCTTTTCATCTTTGGGAGGAGCTTGTTTGGTCTTCTGGCTGTGCTCAGCATCCGTCAGACAAATATTCAGCAGTTCCCGAACGCTTGCTTTCACCGGGTCTTCACTTCCGGCTGTATCACGTAGCGACCAGCTGTTGTAATGATAGTCGGTGTTCTCCAGTTCTTTAACGTATAAACTCTCTTTCCCGAACACTTTTTCAAGTACCAGTAAGGTGCCTTTTTTCCAGGCCGACCAGTCAAAGTTTTTCTGGTCAAGTCGCTTCAGTCGTTCCTCTAATAGTGCGTAATTGGCTGTTTTATTCTGGTTTTCTTCCATTTGTATGAGGTGTGAGGTTGAAAATTGTGGCGAAAAATTTTCTTCTAATCTTTTTATCGGTACGAAATTTAATAATTTATCCTTTAAAAGCAGCTACTTACATTTTACTTTTTAATTTGGGTGTCACCCCTGCCGGGGCTTCATCTTTTGCATTTACACATCCACACTTTATACAATAAAAAAACCGGCACCTAACGGCACCGGTTTTTGTTTCGACAAATAATAATCAAATCAGGAATAAAATTATTTCGATACTTTTAAAATATCGGTAATCATTTTGGTGAGCTGTTCTTTTGGTACGTAGCCCAGTACAGCTCTTGGTTCTTCATTCATGGGGATAAAAACGATGGTGGGAAGACTGCGAATGCCAAAAGCGGCAGCCAACTCCTTCGATTTTTCAGTATCTACCTTGTAAACCTGCAGTTTTCCTGCATATTCGCCCTGTAGTTCTTCCAGAAGCGGAGAAAGTTTACGACAAGGCCCGCACCAGTCAGCATAAAAGTCTAATATGGCAGGCTTGTCTCCCTTGTAATCCCAGTTGCTGTTATTTTCATAATCGAACACCTGAGAGATAAAGGCTGCTTTATCCAGTGTAATAACTCCACTCTCTGAAGTTTTCCCCTCCGACGGCTCTGTGGCACTAATCTTTTGAACTCCGGCAAAAAGCAAAATTGCCGAAAAAAGAAATACTGATAATTTTTTCCTCATGTCTGAAAATCTCCTGTTTCTTTTAAGAAAGCCGAAAATTACTTTTCAACTTTCAATACATCCTTAATTGCGCGCTCAAAAGTGTCTTTGGGCAATGCGCCTTGTGCCATCTGGGGCTGTCCTTCGGTAGGTACGAAAAGCAATGAAGGAATACTCTGGATACCGAACATACCGGCCAACTCACGCTGATCTTCTGTGTCGATTTTGTAGATATCTACTTTTCCGTCATATTCTTCTGAAAGTTCTTCCAAAATGGGTGCTACCATTTTACAAGGCTGACACCAGTCAGCATAAAAGTCGATAAGACAAGGCTTTTCACCTTCAAACTTCCAGTCTTTATTGTTTTCGAAATCAAAAACTTTCTCTTTAAACGTCTCTTTTGTCAAAAATTCAACCATAATTCTTGTGCTTTAAATATTGGTACAAAATTAATAATTCTCTCGATAAATTCAAAATATCTAAATTTGTAAATATATCCATACAATCCCCGTGCCAAAAAAATGAGCCTTCTTAATCCTTAGTCTTATTGGGATATAAATTGTAATTTTGTCACGTTTCTCGCTAGCCTGAAATTTTAAATTTGTCAGGTTGAGTGTACTCAGAATTTTAAAGAACTTTTAATTGATAAACATTCAAGTTACTAAGATGTTTGTGTGTTTACAAATTCTTATTACGATAATTATAATATAATACTCCTCCTGGCGGGGAAGTGAAGGCTTATGAAGGAACACTTAAAATCACCGGTTTTTAAAACGATTGCCCAGGTTGCTGACGAGAATGGGAATGAGGCGTATGTTATTGGCGGTTTTGTAAGAGATCTTATTTTGAAACGACCGACCACCGATATTGATGTGGTTGTGGTCGGCAGCGGTATTGACCTGGCACGTGAGGTTGCCAAAGAACTGGGAGGATTAAAAGTAAGTGTCTTTAAGAATTTCGGCACTGCTATGTTCAAATACCGGGGCATGGATATTGAGTTTGTGGGTGCCCGCAAAGAATCTTATCAGCGCAACAGCCGCAAACCCATTGTGGAAGACGGGACACTGGAAGACGATCAGAACCGGCGTGACTTTACCATCAACGCCATGGCGCTTTCTCTGAATGAAAAGAGTTTTGGAGAACTGGTGGATCCTTTTGGGGGGCTGAAAGATCTGGAAGAAGGTGTTATTCGAACTCCGCTGGATCCGATGGTTACTTTTTCTGATGATCCGCTGAGAATCCTTCGTGCCATCCGGTTTGCCACACAGCTGGGATTTCGTATCGAAGACAAAACCTATGAAGGAATAGTGGCCCAGAAAGACCGGCTCCAAATAATTTCCATGGAGCGTGTGGCCGAGGAGCTCAATAAAATGATGATGTCTGAAAGGCCCTCTCTCGGTTTTAAGCTTTTGGAGAAAACGGGTCTGCTACCTATGATTCTGCCTGAACTACAGGATATGAAAGGGGTAGAGAAAGTGAGAGGAATCGGACATAAAGACAATTTCTATCATACCCTCGAAGTCCTTGATCAACTGGTTCCCTATTCTGATGATTTATGGCTTCGTTGGGCCGCATTGCTGCACGATATTGCCAAGCCCCGTACCAAGCGGTTTGATCCAAAACTTGGATGGACTTTTCATGCGCACAATTTTGTGGGGATGAAAATGGTTCCTAAAATTTTTAAACGACTGCGGCTGCCACAGAATGATAAAATGAAATTTGTGCAGAAGATGGTGGAGCTCCACATGCGTCCCATCGTGCTGAGCGAAGATGAAGTGACCGATTCGGCTGTACGTCGGCTGCTTTTTGAAGCTGGTGACGATATTGACAGTCTGATGACACTTTGTGAGGCCGATATTACTTCCAAAAATGAAGTAAAAGTGCGCAAGTTCCTTCGCAATTTTAAATTGGTACGTCAGAAGCTGAAAGAGATAGAGGAAAAAGACCGCGTACGAAACTTTCAACCTCCTGTTTCCGGCGAAGAAGTTATGAAAACTTTTAATCTGCCACCTTGTCAGACAGTTGGTGAAATCAAGTCTGCCATTAAAGAAGCCATCCTGGAGGGGGAAATTCACAACGATTATGATGAAGCCCGGGCGTTTATGTTAAGAAAAGGGAAAGAGATGGGGTTGAAGAGTTGAGGGTTTTAAGTATTTTCGGGTAATCTTATGAAGCACTAAGTAATTGTAATGGACAACAATGAATTAATAGATAGTCTGGAAAATGCTTTTGAGACAGGTTATTTACATCTCAAACGGATGAATTTTGCCACCTCGAAAGTTAAAAAGTTCACGCCAATCACCCGGGAAGATTATTATTCACTGGATGAAGAAGCCTAACTCAAAACCCCGAACACAAAACACAAAACTCAGAACTCTTTTGAATCAGGCCAACAAATTCTTTACCGACAATCACTACAAGCCTTTCGCCGAAGAAGCGGCCCCAATACTTATTGCCTGGCATCTTCAGACTCCTGAAAATGCCGGACATCTGCTTCGGCTGGCTGCCAATGTAGGCTGCCGCCTGGTTTTGTTTGTTAAGAATGAAGAGGAAGCCACCTTTAAAACGGCAAAAATGAAATATGTGGCAGGTCAGGCAGCCAAAAATATTAACTGGCGCTATTGTTTGCCTGAGGAGGTGGATCAGCTGGTTCCTGCAGATTATACATTTCTTGCTCTCGAAACTACCCCCGGCTCTTCTAATCTGTTTTCTGTAAAGCTGCCTGTCAAAATGGCTTTGATGGTGGGGAGTGAGCGTTCGGGGATTCCTTTCGGCGTGAATTTCCGTAATCAGCAAAATGTTCATATTCCCATGCATGGAACGATAAAATCGATGAATGTCTCCCACGCAGCCAGTGTCTGTTTGTTTGAGTGGGTGAGGCAGTGGGGAGAAATGTTTTGATGGTGATTAAAGAAATTTTTCTTTTTTAACAGCAGTTACAGAACCTTTTCTTTATTAATCTCTATTTTTGCGACCTGATAAATCCAAAAATCCCTTTTTAGTTTATGGCCTACATCCAAAACACCATGGTGATTCGTCGTGAGATTCTTGCGCGACTCACCAGATTGATGAAAGAAGATCAGCTTACCGAAAATATTGACCGTATCCCGCTGGAGATGGCTCCCAAGGAGAAAGGTGCTCAGCGACGATGCTGCGTGCACAAAGAACGGGCAGTCATCAAATACAAAACCATGCCTTTGCTGGGTTTTAGTCCCGATGATGAGAATGATGAGCTGACTCCTCTTTCGGAGTATGCCGGTGTTGCTCTTCAGCGCGAGGAGGCAAGCAATAACAGCACATTGACAGTGGTGGATGAGGCCTGTACCGGTTGTGTGAAGGTCAATTATGTGGTGAGTAATCTTTGTCGCGGGTGTGTAGCCCGTTCCTGCCAGATGAACTGCCCCAAAGATGCCATTATTATAAATGCGGCAGGGAAAGCACAGATTGTGGAAGAAGACTGCATCAGTTGTGGAATCTGCCACAAAGCCTGTCCCTATCATGCCATTATATATGTCCCTGTTCCCTGCGAGGAAGCCTGTCCGGTAGGAGCTATCAAAAAGAATGAGCAGGGAGTGGAAGAGATTGATGAGGAGAAATGCATCCTTTGTGGCAGATGCATCAATGCGTGTCCTTTTGGCTCCATTTTCGAAATTTCTCAGGTAATTGATGTTTTGAGTCACATAAAAAACGGTGGAAAGCTGACAGCCATGGTGGCTCCGGCCCTGCATGGTCAGTATGGGGTGAAACCCGGTCAGGTTATAAATGCCATCAAAGAGGTTGGCTTTGCCCATGTGGCAGAGGTGGCAGAAGGCGCCGATATGACAGCCCGTGAGGAAGCGGCTGAGTTTCGTGAGCGTCTGGAAGAGGGATGTTCTTTGATGACCACCTCCTGTTGTCCCAGTTATGTGGAGGCGGTCAATAAGCACATTCCTGCCATGAAAAAGCTGGTAAGTGAAACACCATCTCCGATGATTTTCTCAGCCCGTTTGGCCAAAGAGCGTTTTCCCGATTCCAAAACCGTCTTTATAGGCCCCTGTGTGGCCAAGCGCAAAGAAGCCAAAGACTCAGGACTGGTGGATTATGTGCTTACCTTTGAAGAACTGGATGCCATCTTCGAAGGAATGGGCATTGATGTGAGAAATATGCCTGAAGAGGCCGACCTGGTGCAAGTTCCGCGTGAAGCCCGTGGATTTGCAATGAGTAACGGAGTGACCAACGCAGTGAAAAAGGCAGGTGAGGATGTTTACATCAAAGAGGTGGTGATCAACGGGCTGGATAAAAAATCACTGAATATGCTGAAAGCCTATGCCCGCGGAAAAGCACCCGGGAACTTCATTGAGGTAATGGCTTGTGAGGGCGGCTGTCTTTCCGGCCCATGTTCTATTGCTGACGACCGAAAAGGTAAAAAACAGTTCAATGAATCGGTTGATTCACTGTATCAATAGTGAAATCTGTTAAGTCCAATATGACAGATTGGATTTTTGTAGTTTTTTTTTAATGTTGAATATTTAAAAAAGTATTCACTGGCTTGAAGGGAAGTGACATTGGCAGGTAAGCCTAAAAACAAGGTTGTTTTATCGCAAAATCGTCTCTGTTTGAATCTCGTGAGTGCAGCAAACGAGATGAGTTTTGACGATTTCTATAAAAGAACCGTAGTTTTTAGAGCGAAAACTGGTGCAGTCTTGAATTATTGCGTTTAGCGAAAGCAGTGTCAAGCTTGCTTGAACAATGCTGAGTGTAGCAATAATCATGAAATAGTTTCTTTGCCTACTTTCTTGTATCAAGACAAGAATTGGAGCGCAGCGGAAATCATGAACGCCAAAAGATATTATATCGTGAACTAAAGTAGGTCAGGGTTTAAGGGATGAAATCCCTCTTGGAAGATATAAGTATATTATTGAATTGTTCTGTTGATGAAATACAGGTCTCAAGTATTTCATTACTCTGCCGATTTGTCACCCGAATCCTGACACGATTCGGGTGTTTTTGTATCCTGTTGTGTCAGAATTACATCTTTTCCTGATGAAAGTGGATTGGCACAGGCTTTGATTTAGAAGATGCAGATTTTGAAAAAATTTAGAACGAAAAAATAATTTACACAATGGGAAAAATAATTGGAATTGACTTAGGTACAACCAACTCATGTGTTTCAGTGATGGAAGGTAACGAAGCTGTTGTAATACCCAACAGTGAAGGTAAGCGTACCACTCCGTCGATTGTTGCATTTGTGGAGAATGGTGAGCGTAAGGTAGGTGACCCGGCCAAGCGTCAGGCAATCACCAACCCCGAAAAAACAATATATTCTATCAAACGCTTCATGGGCGATCTCTATGACGATATCCCCAATGAGGTGAAGAGAGTTTCTTACAAAGTAGTAAAGGGCGAGAACAATACTCCTCGTGTACAGATTGATGATCGTCAATATACTCCTCAGGAAATTTCGGCAATGGTACTTCAGAAAATGAAGAAAACTGCTGAAGATTACCTGGGACAGGAGGTTACTGAGGCTGTTGTTACTGTTCCTGCTTACTTTAATGACTCTCAGCGTCAGGCAACCAAGGAAGCCGGTGAGATTGCCGGACTTAAAGTTCGCCGTATCATCAACGAGCCTACTGCTGCTTCGTTGGCTTACGGACTTGACAAAAAAGGTCAGGACATGAAAGTGGCCGTTTTCGACCTTGGTGGTGGTACTTTTGATATCAGTATCCTTGAGTTGGGTGACGGTGTTTTTGAAGTGAAATCTACCAATGGTGATACACACCTGGGTGGTGACGACTTCGACGATGTAATTATGAACTGGCTGGCTGATGAGTTCCAGAGTGATGAAGGTGTGGATTTGAGAAAAGATCCTATGGCACTTCAGCGCTTGAAAGATGCTGCAGAGAAAGCCAAGATTGAACTGTCAAGTTCAGGAAGCACTGAAATCAACCTGCCATATATTATGCCGGTGGATGGTGTCCCCAAGCACCTTGTGAAAACTTTGTCACGTTCAAAATTTGATCAGCTGACGGAAAATCTGGTACAGCGTACGCTCGAGCCTTGTAAAATGGCTCTGAAAGATGCCGGAATGACTGCTTCCGATGTGGATGAAGTGATTTTGGTAGGTGGTTCTACCCGTATCCCGGCTATTCAGAAGGTTGTGGAAGATTTCTTTGGTAAGAAAGCTTCAAAAGGGGTTAACCCCGATGAGGTGGTTGCTGTTGGAGCTGCTATTCAGGGTGGTGTTCTTACCGGTGAAGTAAAAGACGTATTGCTGCTTGATGTGACTCCGCTGTCACTGGGTATCGAAACCATGGGTGGTGTGATGACCAAGTTGATTGAGTCTAATACAACCATTCCGACTAAAAAGTCAGAAACCTTTACCACAGCTGCTGATAACCAGCCATCAGTTGAAATTCACGTATTGCAGGGTGAGCGCCCCATGGCCAAGGATAACAAGACCATTGGTCGCTTCCACCTCGACGGAATTCCACCAGCACCTCGTGGTACACCTCAGGTTGAAGTGACTTTCGATATCGATGCCAACGGTATTCTGCATGTGCGTGCGAAGGATAAAGCTACCGGAAAAGAGCAAAGCATCCGTATTGAAGCTTCTTCAGGATTGTCTGAGGACGAAATCAAACGTATGAAGGAAGAGGCTGAAGCCAATGCCGAAACAGATAAGCAGGCCAAGGAGAAAATTGACAAACTCAACGCTGCTGACAGTTTGATTTTCCAGACCGAGAAGCAAATGAAAGAGTTTGGAGATAAGATTCCGGCTGAAAAGAAGAAGCCCATCGAAGATGCTTTGGCTAAACTGAAAGAAGCTCATAAGAGCCAGGATGTTGCTGCCATTGACAAGGCTACCGAGGAACTGAATACAGTTTTTCAGGCTGCATCGCAGGAGATGTACAATGCCAGTCAGGAAGCTCAGGGCGGTCAGCAGCCCGGCGGCGAACAGCAAGCCGGTGGTGACCAGTCAGGTAAAAAAGGTGGTGACGATGATGAGGTGACCGACGTTGACTTTGAAGAAGTCAAATAATCCCCACATATATCTCAACATTTTTGAGAGCTGTTTTAATCAAAAAGAGGCTGTCCGTTGGGCAGCCTTTTTTGCTTACGTTAAATTGTAACCGTTGGTAGTGTGCAAAATGTCAACGGTCATTTCTATTCTTTGAAATACCATTGTTACCAAACTGTCGCCCCGCCACGGCTGATCCACCATGATAAGCATTGTACCAATTTCATACCCCTCCAGCTATTTGCCCTAACAGCTAAGAGCCAAGTGCTACCAGCTATCTCCCCTTATCTCTCATTACGCTCCAGTCCCTTTGCACCAGGCCCCAAGCTTTAGGCTCTTTTTTATTCAGTAACAATTGATACTTTTGTGTCAGCAAAACTTCATTTGCACAATAATTGTATAGTGATTAGAAAAACCAGAATATGATTCGTCAACTATTTATACTTTTTTTCCTGCTGCTGATGTTTCCGTCAGTTCAAGCTCAGGTAGGACTTTTTGAGAAACCGGAAGCGGTTCAAAAGAAGGAGAAGAGAGAACAGAAATATGAAAACCGTCGCGATGAAAAAGGCCGGAGGCAGGGCGACTGGATGCGCTATCATCCCAATGGCACCCCGGCCTACAAAGCCCGCTTTGTAGATGATCAACCGGTGGATACCCTGGTCAGGTACTACAAGAACGGGAATAAGTATGTGGAGATTGTGTTTGATGAAAACACCAATCGTGGAAAAGGGAAATTCTACTCTGAAGGCGGAAATCTGTTGGGCGAAGGTTTTTACCTCAATATGCAAAAGGACAGTGTCTGGCATTTCTATGATATGGAGGGCAACCTGAAAGCCAAAGAGGAATTTCAGTTTGATGAAAAAGCCGGGAGATCAGAGATCTATTTTGATACGGGGGAACTTGCAGCAGAAGTGACCTATGAAAAGGGGGAGAAACAAGGGATTGAAAAGCGTTATTACCCTGATGGAACGCTCCGCGTTAAGATCAGTTATCGCGAGGGAAACCTGCACGGTCCCTACGCTGTCTATTTTGAAAACGGGCAGAAAGAGATTGAGGGATTTTATGAAAACAATCTGCGCGACAGTACCTGGATTTTTTATGATGCTTTGGGACGTAAAAGTTTTACATTGCTTTATGAAGAGGGGATTGTTCAAAATGAGCATCTCCTGACAGAGAAGGAAATGGAGGAGTTTCAGCGTTATGAAGAGAATCGGAAGAAATTGAAAGATCCGGAAAATTTTATGGGAAATCCGGAAGAGTATTTGCGTTAAGATATCAGGGACATGGGGCAGGAAGCCATCACTTTATTTCAGTTAAATCAGAAAATCAAAGGTGTTCTCGACGATGCCATGATGCATTCCATCTGGGTGAAAGCCGAGATTGGCGAATTGCGTGTCAATCGTACCGGTCATTGTTACCTTGATTTAATTGAAAAAGACGATGCAGGTAATCAGTTGCTGGCGCGTTCCCGGGCAATAATTTGGGCTCAGAACTATCGTATGCTTAAGGCCTATTTTGAGTCTTCCACCGGGCAGGCATTAAGTAGCGGTCTTAAGGTTCTTGTGAAGGTAACTGTCCAGTTTCAGGAGGTTTTCGGCCTGAGTCTGATTATTACTGATATAGATCCCTCTTATACGATGGGGGACCTGGCCCGAAAAAGAAGAGAGGTTTTAATGCGCCTTGAAGAAGAGGGTGTATTAGAGATGAATAAAGACCTGGAACTTCCTGATGTTATCCAAAAAATTGCTGTTATTTCTTCTCCCACTGCTGCGGGGTATGGCGATTTTATTAATCAGCTGGAAAGCAATCCTTACGGAATTAAGTTTTATCATCATTTGTTTCCTGCGGTGATGCAGGGAGATCGTGCTGAACAGTCTATTGCTGAGGCTTTTGACCGGATTTTTGATTATGTTGACTTCTTCGACGCCGTTGTACTGATAAGGGGAGGAGGGGCAACCATCGATTTGTTGTGTTTCGACAGTTACTGGGTAGCCTATCATTTAGCCCAGTTTCCTCTTCCTGTGCTTACCGGAATTGGTCATGAAAGGGATGAATCTGTGGCCGATCTGGTAGCGAATACGTCATTGAAGACACCGACAGCTGTTGCGGCATTCCTGATTGAGCAGGCCGGAGAGTTCTTGTCTGGTGTGGATGAAAAAGCGCTGCAGGTTGCCGAAATGGCCAGAGATTTGATTCAGGCTGAAAAACAGCGTGCAGAGCATATTGCTGCTTCGTATGTTCCCAATGTGAAAATGGACTTGCAGCGACGAGCAAATAAACTGGAACGCGTGGTGGGGAGATTGCCGGTTATGGTATCCCGGAGAATGGGTTTTGAAAGTAATCAGCTGGGACGGTTGAAGGAGAAAGTTTTTGATTTTGGGGGACAACTGATAAAACAACAAAGACTGGCATTGCAGCAATACCGGGTTAGTCTTCATTCTTTGCCCGGCAGAAGATTTGCTGCTGAAGAGAAACGAATTAATTACCTGGATAATGCTTCCAGACTCAATGATCCGGAAAAACTTTTGAAAAAAGGATATTCCCTCACTTATGCCGGTGGAAAGCTGGTGAAAAGTGCAGCGGAAATAAATACCGGAGATACGGTAAATACCAGGTTTTACGACGGGGAATTGACCGGAAAAGTGGAGAAGGTAAGATTGAACAAGAAATAATTAATACAATAGAAAATGGCACAGAAAAAACTGACTTATAATCAGGCCATTTCCGAGATTGAAGAAATTCTCGCGAAAATGGAAAATGAAGAGTTGGATGTTGACGAATTGTCTGATAAAGTTAAACGCGTGTCGGAACTGGTACGCTTTTGTCGCAGTAAATTAAAAAACACAGAAGAAGAGGTGGAGAAAGTCCTCAAAGAGATGGAGGAATAGAACACCGGATTAAAGAAAGTCTGATTGAAAATTAAATGGTAACAGCCAGCTTGCCTTTTCAATTTTGATGATTTTTTTCTTTCCTGCCATTAATACAACAAAAGGTTGATTGAATCGCTTCTCCAATTCCACAAATACCTGGCGACAACTGCCACACGGCGGGACCGGCTCATCAAGTGGTTGTTTGTTTCGTAAGGCAGTTACAGCAATGGCTTTAACGGGCGTGTCGGGATATTGTGAAGAGGCATAAAACAACGCCACTCTTTCGGCACATAGTCCTGAGGGATAAGCAGCATTTTCCTGGTTACTTCCTGTAACAATTGTTCCGTTTTCAAGGAGTACCGCTGCACCAACACTGAAGTTAGAATATTTAGCGTATGCCCCTTTTGCTATTTCTTCTGCCTTTTCCACCAACTCTTTTTCACTGATGTTGAGTGCGGAGGATGATTCAAACTCTTCGAATGGAAAATTAAAGATTTGCTGTGTTTTTTCGGACATAAAGTTTTTTTCTTAAAAGTAGTAGTTTTTGTTCAACACACCAAGAGGCATTTTGTGATCAAGCTACCATTATGAAGAAAAATCTAATGATTTCGAAAGAAGCTTGCCTCGCTCTGCTTGCAATGACCGTGTTTTAAAGGTTTAATCAGAGGTTTATTTTAGGTAAAGGCCGGTCATTGCGAATGACTACCCAAATTATTTTTTGAGGCCTAATGCGAAATTGATAAGCTGAGATGCTCAATGTTAAGATTATAGGAAAGGTTATCAGTTGAGCAAGGCGCGGCCGATTCTTTTGTGGGAAAGCGGCAAGGCCGAAGCCGATCCGCTGTTTCGTCTCTAACGGCGGATCAGAGTCCGCCGCACCTAATCTGTCATTGGTAACCTAGTGAAGCAATCTCAATTTTTTAATAGGACACCAATGATTTTATATATATTTGTTGCTGCATTTTTTTGGGAAACTATTACCCTTTCAAGGGTTTACGAAATTTATTGAATATGTCGTTAAGAGTGTTTTTGAGCTGTTTTTTGTCCTTTTTCTTTTTCGCAACTTTGTCAGGGCAATCTTCTTCCCGTCTTTCCCCCCAAGATTATATCGAGAAATATAATGAATGGGCTGTGATGAATATGAAACGCACAGGAGTTCCGGCAAGTATTACGCTGGCGCAGGGGATGCTCGAATCGGGCAATGGGAACAGCCGGCTTGCTGTGGAGGCCAACAACCATTTTGGTATTAAGTGCCATGAGTGGACAGGAGAGAAAGTTTATCACCACGATGACAGAAGAAATGAATGTTTCCGGAAATACAACTCCGTTTATGATTCTTATGCCGATCATGCGAAGTTTTTGACAGGTCGCTCCCGTTATGCTGCTCTTTTTGAGCTTGAAACCACTGATTATAAAGGTTGGGCCAAAGGCTTGAAAAAGGCAGGTTATGCCACAGATCCAAATTATGCCAAACGTTTGATTGATATCATCGAGAAGTATCAACTTCATCTATTCGATGAGGAAGGGGGGCGCCAAACAGCATGGAGACGCTCCGGAGAGCGGGAGATTTCTGTCGGAACGCACGAAATAGATCCGTTTTCCCGGCATGAGGTACACTACAACAATGGTGTGAAGTATGTGAAGGTTCAATCGTCGGATACCTTCTCCGGAATTGCCGAAGAATTTGGTCTCAGAGACTGGGAACTGCCCCGATATAACGATCTGGGTGCCGAGCGCGGAAAGGTGACTGATTATAAGTATCTCTATATTCAGCCCAAAAGAAAAAATGCGCATCCCAATCATAAAACCCATTTGGTGCGTGAAAATGAAACCATGTTTGAGATTTCTCAAATTTATGGAGTCAAAATGAAGAGCCTCTATAAAATTAATGAAATGCCGGAGGGGAAAGAACCCCGACCGGGTGACAGGATAAAATTGAGGTAGGTTTTGTAAAACAAAACTGGTTGTTTGTTGAACATTTTTGCCCTGATCAGGTTATCTAATTATATAAATAAAAGTGTATGTCTATGAACTAAACAAAATTTGTTTATAGTCATGTGTTTGTCAGGAAAGTGCCAGTTACAAGGCTTGCGAAGCCCGAAAGTACGGAGTTTACTTGAGTGAATGAGGAATTTTCGGGCAAGCATAACGCAGTAAATGGTACTTTATGGACAAACATTAAATAGGTAATCTTTAAAATAAATTTGAATATGGGACGAATCAACATTCACCGAACCAAAGAGATTAAAGCGGAAATTACCGAAAATCCGCAAAATGCACAGGAAATAATTGATTCAGAGGGAATTCTCGGTATCTGTGTGACAGATGATAAGGGCTATTACACACATGTGAATCCACGGTACAATGAGATTTACGGTTATGAACCGGGAGAGCTCAAGGGAAAACATTTTACATCGGTTGTTCCGACTGAGATGCATGAAAAGTTACAAACGGCTCACGATATGTTTATCAAAAATGAGTACGAAATTGTGAGATACTGGGATGTGGTAAATAAACGTGGAGAAACGATCAAAATTCAGGCGGCAGCCGCATTTTTCAATAATATTTTTAACAATCAGGGCAAGGGTCATAAGGTGACATTTGTTTACCATGATGAAGACTAAGGAGTTTCTGTCCATAAAGCCCCGTTTACTGCGTTATGCCATTAGCGGGAATTGCTCATTTACTCAAGTAAACTCCGCATTTCTGCTAATGGCAAGCCCCCGAAGAAAAATCGGGGCAGGCTTTGTAAGCGGAACCTTCTGAACAGAAAAAGCGAACTTGAGAAACTTTACTTAGTTTATAGACGGACTCTAAAGAGAACAGGGAGGCAGATTTTTTCTGCCTCCCTGTTGTTTTATTCTATTCAAAGCGAGCACCTTCCTCTAATTTATGTCCTCTCAGGAAATCTTCTGCTTTCATTCTTTTCTTACCGGCTATCTGAAGTTCATGAATTTTCAGAGCCCCTCCGGCAGTACCTGCAAGAATAAGCTTTTTATTGTCACTGTATAGTTCACCGGCTTTGAGCCCGTCAGAATCGTTTTCTTTTGTTTCAAAGATTTTTACTGATGTTGTGGTGCCATCAGGCAAAACCAGCTCTGTCCAGGCTGCCGGGTAAGGACTGAGTCCCCTTATCAGATTGTAAATCTCCTCACTGTCGGCATTCCAGTCGATTCGGCAATCCTCTTTAAATATTTTTGGTGCCGGTTTCAATTCTTTTTGTGGTTGGGGCACCGGTTTTATGTTGTCTCCGGCTACCGCCTCTACCGTTTTTACTACCAGGCTGGCGCCAATTTCCATTAATTTGTCGTGCACTGTTCCAGCATTGTCTTTTTTGGAAATGGGGACCTCCTCCTGAAAAATGATGTCTCCTGTGTCAATTTCATGCTTTAGAAAGAAGGTGGTCACTCCTGTTTTCTTTTCGCCATTGATAACCGCCCAGTTAATTGGTGCAGCCCCTCTGTATTCGGGAAGGAGAGAAGCGTGAAGGTTAAAAGTCCCTTTTGGGGGCATATTCCAGACCACTTCGGGCAGCATTCTGAAAGCCACCACTACTTGCAGATCTGCTTTTAAGGCCCTCAGTTCTTCGAGAAATACCGGATCTTTAAGCTTTTCGGGTTGCAGAACTGTTAATCCGTTTTCTAAAGCAAACTCTTTGACCGGTGAGGGTTTGAGTTTTCTTCCTCTTCCCGCCGGTTTATCGGGAGCTGTGATGACCCCCACAATGTTGGCTCCGGCACTCAGCAATGCCCTCAGGCTCTCCGTGGCAAAGTCCGGAGTTCCCATAAATACGATTCTTAAATTCTGCATAATTTTTGTATTTTGAACAAAAATAAGAAAAAAATGTGGCCTTTGCTGAGAGAGAAAACTCCATAAAAAATGCCGGCAAAAGCCGGCAGTAAAGAATTTATTGTTTGGATATAACCTCGTTCAGATGGAGCGTACGGTTGTGGGTTTTACTCTCCGGAAAAGCTTCGTCTTATTCGCTACTGACTACTGACTAATTTCTAAAACTCACTTCTTGTTCTTAAAATTGGCAGGACGATCCATATATTTGAAAAATTTGAGGTTGTGCCCCATCCGTTCTTTCTTGGTATGCATATAAAACTCATTGTAGGGGTTTGGCTCCACTTCAATGGGGATGTTTTCCACAATGGTGAGTCCGTATCCCTCCAGCCCGATGCGTTTAATCGGGTTGTTGGTCATCAACCGCATTTTTTTGACTCCCAATTCTCTCAGAATCTGGGCTCCCACGCCATAATCGCGTTCATCGGCTTCAAATCCCAGGTCGGTGTTGGCATCAACAGTATCGCGACCCTCTTCCTGCAGTTTGTAAGCTTTAATTTTGTTCATCAGGCCAATTCCCCGGCCTTCCTGATTCATATAAACAATGACTCCTTTACCTTCTTTTTCTATGGTTTCCATAGCTTTTTGAAGTTGTTCGCCACATTCACAACGTAACGATCCGAAGATATCGCCGGTGGCACACGACGAGTGCACCCTTACCAAAATGGGCTCATCTTCATCCCAGGAACCTTTAATCAGAGCCATATGTTCCAATCCATTGGATTTTTGTTTAAAAGGGATGAATTGGAAGTCTCCGTGAGCAGTGGGTAAATGCACTTCCACTCCTTTTACAATCAGGCTTTCTTTTTGAAGTCGATAGGCAATCAGGTCCTTTATGGTAATGATTTTCAGGTCAAACTTTTTGGCGATTTCCATCAGCTGTGGAAGTCTGGCCATGGTGCCATCATCATTCATGATTTCTACCAGCACGCCCGAAGGGGAGAGCCCTGCAAGTCTGGCAAGATCCACAGTGGCTTCGGTATGTCCGGATCTCCGAAGCACACCTCTTTCTTTTGCTTTGAGCGGGAAAATATGTCCGGGTCTTCCCAGGTCTTCGGGCTTTGTAGCAGGGTCGCTCAGTGCTTTTATGGTTTTAGCCCTGTCGGATGCAGAAATGCCCGTGGTACAGCCGTTTCCCAATAAGTCCACAGAAACGGTAAAAGGTGTAGCGTGAAGTGAAGTGTTCTTTCCCACCATCAATTCCAACTCCAGTTCATTGCAGCGCTCTTCCAGCAGTGGCGCACAAATGAGGCCACGCCCATGCTTGGCCATGAAATTTACCTTTTCAGGGGTTATCAGTTCAGCGGAGGTAATGAAATCTCCTTCGTTTTCGCGGTCTTCGTCATCTACCACAATAACCAGTTCCCCTTTGCGGAATGCTTCTATGGCTTCATCAATTGTATTTAGTTGAATGTCGGAAGTGTTGCCCATGGCTTTGAAAAAATTGTCATTTAAAGATTACAAAATTACACAAATAATTGTCAGCCACAATGCCGGATGTCATTTAAACCAGATAATGAAGTGTAAAAAACGCTAAGAGATATTTTTATTCCGGAACTATTTCCATTTCTTTTTTCGCTTAAACCGGGCCAGGAATTTCTGGAAGAAGATGACATAGGCGTCAGAATTCATGATGGCAGAATCGGTGGCTGATTTGTAAGTCAGAAATACTCCCAGCGGCAGTAAAACTGCGGATGAAAGCCACATACCCTGATAAACCAGCCATATGCCTTCACGGGCAAGCTTGGCTCCCATGGTGTCGATGATGTAGTAAGCTACAAAAAAGAGTACTGAGATAACCACCGGCATTCCGAGTCCCCCTTTGCGAATGATGGCTCCAAGAGGGGCTCCGATAAAGAAAAATATCAGACAGGCAAAGGGTAAAGTGAATTTCCTGTGCATTTCCATTTGGTGTCTTCTCAGGTTGATGTCCTGACGTTCGATGAATTTCATTCGCTCATCGATGGTGCTTTTCGTATTTCTGGCCTGACGCAATGTCATATCATAGACCATTTGTTTCCGACTGTTGCTCAATTGTTGAAATACACTGTCAATATTTATTGCTTTGGTGGAGTCTATTTCCGAGAAATCTCGATTATTATCAGGATTGGTTGAGGTTTTTCGGGTTCTATGTCTGATTTTAGAGAAATAGAATGATCGGGAACGTGATTCCAGATTATTTACAAATTTATCTTTTTCCCCGTTTATGGAATCCAGATCGTGATTGATCTGTTCCAGGGTTTTCATGCGGTCACTATGCTTGAAAAGGTTTTCGTCTGTTTTGGAGAAATCGAAGCCCTTCAATGGAATAATGGCTGTCTGGGTATCAAAATTATCGGTTCTGAATAGATGGTCCTGCTTGTTTCGGCTGTTTTTTTCAAGTCCTACCTTTTCATCGTAGCGCACTCCGTTATAGAGAATCAGTTTTAGAAATTTTTTATCGTCCGACATGAGCAGTTTTCCTGAGTCGGCAAGGGTAACATTGCTGTTACGGGCGTAACGGTCGCGATGATCATAGATCATCACATCGTAAAGCATGTTTTTGGAAGGGTCTTTTTTCTTTACCTTAATGCTGAAATCATCGACACCCTGATAGAATACGTTTTCTTTGATGTCCAGTTCCAGACGTGTTTCCTTGATTCCGTGAAGAATGGATACCAGCTTCAGGTTAGCAACCGGAAGAACATTGTTTGAAAATTTATAGGCTCCAAAAGAGGTGAGAACCGTAAGGATAATCAGCGGCAACATTATTCTTTGCAGAGATATTCCTGCAGATTTGAGTGCGGTCAGCTCATAGTTTTCCCCAAGATTCCCGAAAGTCATTAAGGAGGCCAGCAGTATGGCCAGCGGAAGTGCCATGGGAACCACCTGGAGAGAGGCGTAAAACAACAGCTCTGATAATACATGCCATTCCAGTCCTTTTCCCACCAAATCATCAACATAGCGCCACAGAAACTGCATGACCAGGATGAACATGGAGATAAAAAAGGTCATCAGCAACGGGCCGAGATAACTTTTGAGAATAAACAGGTGGACTTTCTTCATCTGTATTAATTGTGTGCTTTTTTAATTTTTGCAATGGGCTTGGTATGGATAACTTCCTACGGTCGGAAAGGTGAAAGCAAAAAAAAGCATTCAAAATATGTACCACATTTTGAATGCAAAGTTAATGAAACAAGTAGTATTTTACAGCCTGCTTTGTATATTATTTGAATACAACTCCTCTATTCACTGAGATTGCGGAAAAACCTTGAAGAACAGGTTAGGAAGAACCCAACCCGTGTTTTAATACATCTATCTGTTGATCCCAAAGTTCGATGGTGTCTTCTTTGTCTCCGGGTTCCACGTTGTCGGTAATAATCAGTGCCACATCTCCGGTTAGTTCGTCCACATTGATGTCGAATTCAAACCAGATCTCTTCCATCCCTTCATCCAACCACTGATATCTGACCATTTTGTTTTCTTTGCGCAGGGTTTGTTCGGCTTGTTGTTCACTTCCTTCCCATATAAATGTAAAAATTTTCCCTTTTACATTTACATTGTCGGCAAACCACTCTGAAAGACCACTTGGGGTGGCCAGCCGGTTGAAAAGTATTGCCGGCGAGGTGTTGAGAATGTACTCAAGCTCAATTTTTTCTAAATTGTCTGCCATCGTAATTATTATTTTGGTTTTCTGGTTACAATATAGTGGAATTATCCATAAAAAAAAATTGAAGGGAATCTATTCTGATAAAGAAGAGTCTGTATTTTTCTCCTCCCATGTTTTGACCAGACCGGCATATTTTCCTCCCTGACTGACAAGCTCATCGTGGTTGCCACGTTCAATGATCCGGCCTTGTTCCAGCACAAGAATCTGATCACTGTGTTTGATGGTGCTTAGGCGGTGTGCCACAGCAATCACCGTGCGTGAGGAGAAAATATTCTCGATTGCCTTCTGGATGTAATTCTCAGTAAGAGAGTCCACTGCGCTGGTTGCCTCATCCAGAATAATCAGTTCATTGTTTCCACTGATGGCACGGGCAAAAGAGATGAGCTGCCCCTGACCTTTGGAAAGGTTGTCGCCGTTGTCCTGAATGACATACTCCATTTTGCCGGGCAACTGATTGATAAAATGATCGGCATAAACAAATGAAGCTGCCTTTTGGATGTCTTCTTCGGTAAGGTATTCTCTTCCCAGAGCTATGTTGAAACGGATGGAATCGTTGAACATAAAAATGTCCTGTTGCATCAGTGCCATCATATTTCTGATTTCTGCCAAAGGGATATCTCTCAGTTCCCGTCCATTTATTTGGATGGAGCCTCTGTATCCGGTATAAGTTTTGGTAAGCAGGCGGATTATGGTTGATTTTCCTGATCCGGTGGTGCCCACCAGTGCAATCCGGTCACCTTTCCGGAGGGTAAATGAGATATTTTTTAAAACATCGGGAGCATCTTCGGAATAACGGAATGAAACATTTTCAAAGCGGATTTCCCTGAGTTCGGAAGATCCTTCTTTTTTGGTTTCATTTTCAACTTCTTCTGTTTCCTGCTCGAAAAGATGACTGATGTGATCCAAAGCGGACAGGGCCCTCTGGATGGTGGATATTTGCTGTGCAAACTGACGCACCGGGATGAACAGTCGCCCCAGGGTGGTGATGAAAACCACCAGCACTCCCATGGTATAACCATAATCCCATACCTGAATGGCACCGTAAAACAGCACTAAAGCTGTGGCCACCGAGGTAATGCCTTCTACAATGGAATACAACGCCGAATCGTACACATTGGAGCGATTCTGGGCATTGCAGTAGGTTTGGTTAAGATTGTTGTATTTGTTCCATGCCTCATCTTCTGCGTTGTAGAGCTGGATGGTTTTCATACCATTCAGTGATTCCTGAAGATAAGCTGCCGATTTGGCGAGGCTTGTTCGCGATTCATCGTAGGCGGCTCTTATTTTTCTGCGCAGATATCGCATTACCAGAACTATGAGTGGTACTACTATCAGTAAAACCAGCGTTAAGCGCCAGTTGAGATAAAACAGGTAACCTACCAGGGCGGTGGTTTTTATGCTTTCGGATAAAAGTCCAAGAATTCCTGCGGCAAAAGATTCACTGATGGATTCCATGTCGCTGGTAAGGCGGCTGAGGGTTACCCCGATGGGGTGTTTGTCGTAATACCTCATAGGAAACCGGATGGCTTTGCCAAATAATTCACGACGCATATCCACAATGGCCAGTCCGCCTGCCTTGGAAAAGGTGTAACTGTACACCCCGTCAAATAAAAGATTTAGCAACAAAACTCCCGCAAGGAACAAAGCATAAGTTTTTAGGCCTGTGACGTCTCCGGGAACAATGTAATCGTCGATGATTCGCTCAACCAGCCATAAAAATAAAATACTTGCGGTGGTGGTGACAGGAATGGATGACAAGCTGACGATGAGCCATTTTTTATGTGGAACAAAATAGCGTCCGAATCTTTTGATCAGGCTCCAGTCTTTATTTGTTAATATTTTGGCCATAGTTCAATTTTCTATTTTTCTCAATCCTTAACTCTCACTCCTCAACCCTCATTCCTCAATCCTTTATTTCTGCAACTGCCAGGTATCCCGATAGAATGCCGATGTTTTGATCAGCTCTTCATGTGTTCCGATGGCTTCAATTTGTCCCTCGTCCAGTACAATGGTGAAGTCTGTTTTTTCTAATACGCTGGTTCGGTTGGATACCACCAGCAAGCTCTCTGCCGGATGCTGTTCAAAGATCTGTTTGATCAAAAAACGTTCTGTATCAGTATCCACCGCCGAGAATACATCATCGAGAATAAGCAGTTTGCTGGGAGTATAAAGAGATCGGGCAAGGCTGATGCGCTGTTTCTGCCCCCCCGAGAGCATGATGCCCTTTTCTCCAACGAGTGTTTCTTCCTGTTTTGGAAAACGTGCCAGTTCATCCGAAAAGGCACTTTTGAATATGACATCATTAAAGATATTGGTATGTTCGGCCTTTTGTGCCCCAAAAGTGACATTGTTTTTGATGCTGTCAGAAAATAGAAAAACTTCCTGTGTAACTGTTTTGGCCACCGAACGGATGTCTTCTGCATGCAGCTTGTTTGCATCTTTATCATCAAAGAAGAGCTGACCGGGTTCGGGGCGCAGGTATCCATTGATTAAATTGATAAGTGTGGTTTTTCCTGCTCCTACTTTTCCGGTTATGCCTACCACCTGTCCCGGTTTTATGGTGAATGAGATGTCTCGCAAGGTGGGATGGTCTCCGTTGTGATAGGTGTAAGTGAGGTTTTTGAGTGTGATGCTATTCTTAAACAGGTTTTTTTGGTGCTGCACAGGTAATGGTTTTTTGTCATCGTCTGTGCCTTTTCGGTCCATAATGGTCTGAAGACTCGAAATTCCCACAAAGCCCTGCTGAAAAACTGTGAGAACCCATCCCAGCCCCATGATAGGTTGTGTGAGAAGTGCCGAGTAGGCAATGAATTCGGTGAGCTGGCCAATGGTAAATTTGCCCTGGATGACATATAAGCCCCCGGCAAAAAGGACCACTATTTTTAAAATTTGCTCCAGATTACCCAGCAATGGAAGTATGAAGGCTCTTATCCAGGTAATACGCATGGTGTATTTGAACAACGACACGTTCTCTTTTTCAACCTTATCTTCTGCCCAACGATGGATGTTGTAACTTTTTATGACACCGTTACCGGACAAAAAGGAGATGGTTTTGCCCGATAGTTTTTGCAGGGCATCCATCCGTTTGTGGGTGTTTTTTACCATTATTACCATGCCCACACGTACAATGATAAAAACTATCACCATTGGAATCACACAATAAAGTGTAAGAGCGGGTGAGAGATTCCACATTTTATAGGGAGTTAGCGATAAGGAAAAGATAATATTACCCGTTTGCAGTAACCCAAAGCCGGTAATCATCCGCACTCCGTTGATGTCATTATTGATGCGTGAAATGATGGAGCCGGTGCTGTTTTGGTCATAATAATCTTTGCCGAACGAGGAGAGTTTCCTGAACATCTCTCCTTTTAGTTGTTTCTCAATCAATCGTCCGGGAACGAAAAACAGAATTCTGGAAAGGGTGCGTACCAGTATTAAAACCAATGCAAGGCCCAGAATAATCAGTACGTAGTTGTAGAAACTGTCCCGATTTGAAGGCTCTCCATTAGAGATGATGTCAATGCTTTTTTGGATGAATTCGGGAATGGTCACCGACGTCCATATGGTGAGTCCCAGGAAAATAAATCCTCCGGTGTACCACCATCTGAAACGGTGCATATATTTAATCAGAAATAATAATTTCGAGCGCATACGATGGTAATTATTGATTTTTGGCAATAACCGGCTTACTTCTCCTGCATGGGCTCCGCTTGTGGCCAGCATTGCATCAGGCGACTTAAGTCACCATCCCATTCAGTTCTGTATTTTTGCAGATGTCTTTCTGCCTGTGTAGTCCCCGACTCCGCAATTTCCATGATGGGAGTAAGGTATCGGCTCTCATTTTCGATACCCAGTTTTTTAGACCGGCGGGAAAGTCCTTCCTCTGATATTTTCAGCATCTGAAGTGCAATATCTCTGATTTTTAGGTTTTTTGCTGATGCTTTCAGGCCGAGTTCCGGAACTTTGTCTCTCATTTCACGGAGGGTGTCTATATCCCATTTGCTGATGATCTCATAACTTTCATTCAGTGCGTCCGCATCGTAAAGAAGTCCCACCCAAAAGGCTGAAAGAGCTGCAATGTGTGAAACACAACTGGCATCGGCACCCCGCATTTCGATGAATCTCTTCAATCTGATATCCGGAAAAACGGTGGAAATATGAGTTTCCCAATCTTCCATAGTTGGGGTGAGCCGGTGTTTTCCGGCCATGAAATCTCGAAAGGTCATTTTTTCGCTGTCAATGTACTGACCATCTCTGAGGATGAAATACATGGGAACATCCAGCAAATAGTCCACCCATCGCTCAAAACCAAAACTCTGATCAAAAATAAATGGCAGAAAACCACATCGATCCGGATCGGTATCTTCCCATACCTGAGCGCGGTAACTTAAATATCCGTTGGGGCGTCCTTCTGTAAACGGGGAGTTGGCAAACAGAGCCGTTGCGGTGCTCTGCAACGCCTGGCCAATTCTCATCTTTCGGATCATGTCCTGCTCGTTTTGATAATCGAGGTTAACCTGAATGGTGGCCGTTCGCGTCATCATGTCAAGTCCCAATCTGCCTTTGGTGGGCATGTAAGCTTTCATAATCCGGTAACGCTCTTTGGGCATCCATTGCATCTCTTCGCGCCTGCATAGTGGGTCAAATCCCAGGGCCAGGGTTACAGCCCCGGTTTCTTTGCAGATTTTGCTCAGATCTTCGAAGTGTTTGCGGGTCTCACCATAGGTTTGATGGATGTTGTGAAAATTTTTGCCTGATAACTCAAACTGGCCGCCGGGCTCAATGGTAATAGAGGCTCCGTCCTTTTCAAGTCCAATAATTTTGTCGTCTTCCCGGATGGTGGTCCAGCCCTCTTTGGCCATAAGCTCCATCACCTGGCTTATTCCCGGTTTTGTGCTGTGGCCGAGCCTTTGAAGATTGTCTTTCTGGTATAGAAACTTTTCATGTTCGGTTCCAATCCCCCAATCTTTCGGCTCTTTATTTCCTGCGGCCAAATAATCTATGAGTTGCTGTTTTTTCAAAATAGGTATCTCTTTCTTTGTTGCCATTCGTTAATGCTTTATTTGGAATTTAAAATGGCATCCAGCACATACTTCTCAACCTCGCGGTTTTTGCCAATGTAAGGAAAATCGTGCATGGAGAGCATGGCCGGTGCATTGAGTTCCACAACAATATAATTTTGTGGGGATGGGGTTTCCTGCAGGTTTTTTATGATGATGTCGATGCCTGCAATTTTGAGCCCTGCAGCCTGCGCTGCTTCTACTGCCACTTCTTTGTAGTAGCTGGGCATCTCATCAGTGACATCGATACTGTCTCCTCCTGTGCTGAGGTTGGAGTTTTTTCTTAAAAATATTTTTTGCCCTTTTTCAGGGATGGAATGTAACGATAAGTCCTGTTTCTTCAAGTGGCGCAATATCTCTCCATCCGGCTTTATTTTTAGAAGCGGATGGGTGTAATCATCTCCGCGATTTTTGTTTTTTGCTTCTATCAGTTCTTCAATGGATTCTGTTCCGTTTCCGGTGATATTGGCCGGTTCCCTGAAAGCAATGGCACGTAACTGGTTGTCAATGACCAGAAATCTGTATTCCTGACCGGGGTGATACTCTTCTACGATTACTTTTTTTGAGAATCTGAAGGCATCTTTCACCGCTGTATTTACCTCTTCCAGTGTGCCAAGATTGGTGCTTACTGCAATTCCATGATCAGTATCCATTGGTTTTACAACTAACGGATAGTTCAGGTTTGTAATTCTTGCTGCTTCGGATTGGGAGTGTAGCAATAGACCTTTGGCGTGACTGATGCCCTTTCTTCTAAGAAACTGTTTGGTCATCCATTTATCATTGGAAATCCAATAGGCAATAAGGCTGTTGGCATCTGAGATTGTGCCCTCATGAATGATGTATTCTTTATTGTTGTAGGTGACTGCTATCAGGTTATTCTTGTCGTCCAGAACCTCAAAGGGGATGTTTCGGGCCATTATTTCTTTTAGAATTATTTGCGTGGTGGCCTCAAAATGCTCATACCCTTTTAGCGGCTGAAAGTTATATCCGGTTTCATGCGTGTCTGCCATACCTTTCTTATTGATTTATTGAACTGCAAAGGTAAGCAATGACAGAGAGAAAATGTTCGCTTTTTTACGAACTCTGGTTTTTGAACCGGAAGAGAAGAGGGAAAAAGAAAAACCGGGCAGCTTTTGTTAGTGCTAAGATGTTTATACCCCATTACATACATAGAAGAAAGAAACAAAAGACTACCCGGTTTTTTTAGGGTTGGGCTTGCAGTGAAGCAAATCCATTTATATTTTCAGGTAAGCAGATTACCTTTTAAATCATTTATGCTCATTTGTTGTACTCTGCAAGACCCTTTTAATAGAAAATCCGGACAACCATGACTGCTTTCCCTTTAAGACCATGTTCCCCATTATCCCCATTGGGATTTTGAAAGAAAAGAAATGAGCCGGTCGTCCGGATTCAAGGGCTGGGTTCTTGCATTACAGGAGTCAAAGATGAGCGATTATTTTGAGGAAAAAAAGCGAAAAGTCAGTGGTTTTCTGAATGATATGTTTTGTTTTCTGAATGGCAGGTTTGGACCAACGAACGAATTTCAACCAAAATACTCATCCAGTATTTTCATTCCCGACTTTGAGATGTTTAATCCAACTTCCTTGTTACCGTTAAACATGATGCATTTTTTTTGAGTACGGTTGACTTCTCTTAAAAAGGAAGTATTAATAACATGTGAGCGTGAGATTCTTAGAAAGTCGTTTGAATTGATGGTGGACAGGATTTTACCGATGTTTTGAGCCACGTAATGGTCACTCTCTTTTTCCATCACAATCTTTGTATAAACGTGGTCTGCTTCTAAAAAGACGATATCTTTTGGATTTACCAGCAGAAAGCCCGACTGGGTATTAAATCGTATAAGTTGATGCTCCTTTTGGGGGGTGTTGTTTTCCGGTAATGGTTGTTCTGTACCCCGTGATGAGAAAGTTTTTTCAATTTTTTCGATGCATTTCTGCAATCGATCAGGACTTACCGGTTTTAAAATGTAATCAATAATGTTGTATTCAAATGCTTTCAGTGCATATTGATCATAGGCTGAAACAAAAACAATCTGGGTAGAGCAGCGGTTTTTGTAAAGTTTTTTGGCGATATCCACCCCTGATTTCGTACCAAGATGAATGTCCAAAAAAAGGACATCGGGTCTTAACAGGGCTATTTCATCGACCAGGTTCTCAGCACAGGAAAATTTTCCGATGACTTCAAAATTGAAATAATCATTTATCATTTTGGTTAAAACGGCTAATGCACCGGGTTCATCATCAACAATTACTACTTTGTACATTTGTTTTCAGGTTTCAGGTTATTTGTGTTTTTGATCAAAAAAATCTTTTACCAGGGTTTGGTATCCTCTTGAGACCGGTATTTTTTCACTGTTGGGGCTTTCAATTAAAAGCCTCATAGCTGTGCCCTCTTTCTTGACCATGCTCACCCTTTTTGTGTTAACAATGTAGGAACGATGACATCTGAGCAGGGTAGAGTTTTCGAATTTCTTTTCAATATTCTTCAGCGTATTGCGGATTAGAACCGATTTAGGTTGATTGTTGTGAAGATACTTGATGGACACATAATTGTCGGATGACTCCAGATAAAGTAAATCTTCAAGCTTTAATGAGATGCGCAGAATTCCTTTGTCATCATGAAATGAGATGAAATTTGAGGAATGCCTGACCTGATTTAAAAGATTGTTAAGCGTTATGCTTTTTTCTTTCCATGCAAAAAACAGCAATGAAATCACATAAGGAATCAATAGTATAAGAGCGGTGTTCTGAAGTGCCAGATAAAAGAGGAAACCGAAACTTCGCGGATCATGCATGGTAAACTTTTCCAGAAAAGCATACATGGCAGCCATCAGAAGTATTTCTCCGGCAATCATCAGTATGTAATAACGAATGGTAACGGGCTTTTTCTTTTTTATCAGGAACATCAGGAGTACCCTGCTCAGCAAAACCACCAGCATTCCGGCTATTACCAGCAGCCCGGAATAAAAAACAAACTCGGCAGAGCTGATGTTGTACCATTCTCCCGATCCAAACGGGCGGTATATATTGATGAAAATATAAGCAAAAAGGGTTGCAAACAATACCTGTAATATGGTATTCTTTTTGGTGACAAAATAATCGGGTATTAGTTTTGGCCTCCTTTGCATCCGTTTTATATTTAATTGTTTTCTATCAAAACGGGGGCTAAATTAATGATATTTGTCAGATTTTTTAAATTGATTACATGAATCTCTTTTTTGTATTCGCAAAAGCATTCACGTTTTTGATTTGTTCAGAAAAATTTTTTAGCCCTTTTTGATGATTCAAAAATAGTGATCTTTTTTCTACCAGCCTTTCTTTTTAGGAAAATGATTTCTTTTTTTAATCTGGTCCTTTTCATTCATCCCACAAGTCATGCATTCACCCCATCGCCTTTGTCAGTTATCCCAAACTGCCGTTGGTGACTACATTGGGAGCGGATGTGTTCTTTTTTGATGTTTATTTGTAGTCAGGTAATGATTGTAAAAAACAACCTTTTGATTTATGGAATTGCTTTTTGAATTGCAGGAAACACTATTAAGTAAGTTTGATCTCAGGCATACGTTTGGCAGATTGGATCAAAAGGTGGTGTTTCATACTTATCCTTTCGAATCGCAATATGAAGGTTTTCCGGATGATGCATCATCCGGAGTCTCTCCTTATGGGAATTTCTTGTCCGGCAACAGTTGCAATCGTTTCTTTAGGTATGCTGTTTTTGAGCCGGTAACGAAAAAGAAGGATGCTCATGCTATTGTCCTTCTGCACGGGTTGAACGAGCGTAAGTGGGGGAAATATCTTGCCTGGGCCTATAAACTTGCAGAATGGACGGGAGCCCCGGTGATTTTGTTTCCTTTGGCAAATCACATGAATCGCTCTCCCGAAGCCTGGGCCTATCCACGACAGATGAGTGAGTTTGTTCGTCAACGTAAAACCTTCTTTGGTCCTATTCAAAACAGTTCATTTGCAAATGTTGCTTTGAGCAACAGGCTTGATAAAACTCCCGAGGTGTTTATCTCATCAGGGCTGCAGAGCATTCAGGATTTGGTGAAACTTACCCGGGAGATCTCGTCCGGGAACCACCCGTTGTTCCCGAAAGGAACGGAAGTTGACTTTTTTTCTTATTCCATCGGCGCCCTGGTTACTGAAATTCTTTTGATGTCTAATCCTGACAATCTTTTCTGTTCCAGTAAGGCATTTCTCTTTTGTGGTGGTTCCACCTTTGATCAGATGGACGGACGCTCCAAAACCATCCTGGACAATAAAGCTTACGAATCATTGTCCGAATTTGTGAAGAATTTTGAGGGCCGAAAGTCCTCCGGTAAATTATTTGATTTGCTCAAACCCTTTGGGAACTCTGTTTTTGATGTTTTCAGGTCTATGATCTCATTTAATTATCTGCGCACGGAGCGTGAAGGGAGGCTGAAGTCGCTTGCCCACAGGATTAAGGCACTGGGGCTTTCTCTGGATAAGGTAATTCCCGGACAGGCCATATATAATACTTTTTGTAAAGGGCAGTGCACCAATGTTGCTGTAGCTGATTTTGATTTTAAATATTCGCATGAGATGCCCTTTCCAATGAATGATTTTTCCATTAAAGAGAAGGTGGAAAAAGCTTTTAACGCTGTCTTTGAAGATGCTTCCTTTTTTTTGAAGCGTTGAGAACTGGCTGTGTGAAGGTAATTCTTAGATATCCAGTGACTTAAAAATAAAATTTATTTCTGCTCTCCATAAATGAAAAACCATTGCAAAAACGTTTGCAATGGTTTTTTTCTTTTTTGAGTAAATTTTAATGGTAAATCCATTTTGCGGAAAACATTTTTTTTATACTTTTGCACCGCCTGACAGGGAAAGCCCGACAGGAGATCACAACAAATATTGATATAACGCGAAAATAGCTCAGTTGGTAGAGCACGACCTTGCCAAGGTCGGGGTCGCGGGTTCGAGTCCCGTTTTTCGCTCAAAAAGAGTAATTGATAATTGATGTTGCCGATGTAGCTCAGTGGTAGAGCGCTTCCTTGGTAAGGAAGAGGTCACGGGTTCAACTCCCGTCATTGGCTCAAAAAAAGCCCCGCAAAACTGCAGGGCTTTTTTTTATTCTCTTTGTTTGATGATCTTCAATCGTTGAACCGCTCCTGTTTCGGACTGAAGTATCATCATGTATATGCCCGCCTTATAGTTTGAGAAGTCCCATTCTGCCGGCTCACCTCCACGGATTTGTTTTTGCTCGACCTGTGTACCCGTTAGATCAAAAAGTGAAATGTTAAAAACAGTGTTTGGAAGGTGTTGGATGGTAGCCTTTGATTTTACAGGATTTGGAAATACGGTAATCTTTTCTGATGATTCCTGTTGAATACTTGAACTGGCTACTGCCATTGTTACGTTAATCGTGCTGTTGGATGTGGTATTTACGGTGTCCTGATAATCATTGAACTCCAGAGCTGAAATAACGTATTCCATTCCTGTTCTTATGGGGACTTTAGTAAAGACGACCTTTCCGTTTTCGTCTGTTGTCTTTGTTGTGTTATTGAAATTTACACTGGCTCCCTGAATAGCAACTCCCGTATCATCTTTTACTTCAAATGTGATGGTATATCCTGTTTCTGCCCATACCACGTTCGAGAACTCCGATTCCATGCCTGTATATGGGTAAAGTGCTTTTACCTTATATTCATAATCTGAGAGGCCATCCAGCACCTCGCTAAAGTTTATATTGGCAAATCCGGTTCGATGCCCGATCTCAACATGGTCTCTGTAAACAGCGTATTCAATGTTTCCGGAATAGAACATGGGAATGGGATCCGTGTTTGATTTTTGTGTTCTTGCGGTTGTTTGCTCTTTGTTGCTTATTTCCCTATCTGCCCTGGGGGTTTTGCTGATTTTTGGTGATACAGGGAAGACAGGCGTGGGGTCTGTATCCAATGCACCCTGCTCGGGCCCTACAATAATGTCATCCAGGAGTAGTATGAATGTATCCGTTCCTTTGTTTTGAACTGCTATTTCAACGGTTTGTCCGATGAAGTCGGCAAGGCTGTATTCAAAGCGTGTCCAGGAAACCGGTACCGAAAAGTCTGTTCCGGAGAGAGATGTCCAGGCGGATTCACCGGCAAGTCTGATTTTGATCTCAATAACTTCATTGCCCCATGTTTGAGTACCTGAGGCGTTTGCCAGTGTTCTGGCAACGAGAGAGAAGAAATCTCCCTCTTTAACTTTAAACGGAGGAGATATCAGCCAGTCATCGCTTTGTGTACCTTGTGCGGCAAATGCGGCCAGTACTTTGCTGCCCGACCATGCAGTGATGTTGTACTCCATCTGCAGCAGATTCTCATCATAGACATCCAGTATCATATATGCCATGGGATTTTGCTCATTGGGCCAGGTAAGTGTGTAGATGCCATAGGTGGGCGCCAGATCCCTGTCTTCAAAAGTCCATCCGGTAATACTGGTGGAGAAACTCTGATAATTTTCAAAGTTTTCATTAATGACAGGTTCCCATTGTAAATTGACGGTTTTATAGTCAACAGTTGCTGTCAGAGATGTTGGGGCCAATGGTGTGAAGGGCGACAATTCCAGTGTAATTGTTTGTGAGGAAGAAGGAATAAACCGGGCTGATTTTCCGTAAAACCCATCTGCACTTACATCCACGTGTGTGAATTTCTCATGGTGTTTTACCTGCCGGGTAATTTTACCGGTTGCATCTGTGAGAATGGTATCTCCTTCAAATATTACACCGGCATCCGACAGAGGGTTGGTTGCTTCATCATGTACCTCAAAGGTAATGTCGTAAAAGACATCTTCTGTGGATAGTATGTAAGTTGCAGGATTGAGCTGATAACACAAATTACTTTCGTTGTATTCATAAAACTGAAGGTAATAGTCTGTGGTGTGCTCCAGACCTGAAAGCGAGATCTGATTTCCCGGTCCGTTGTAAAGGACGTAAGTGTTGTTTCCGATGTTGTCACCTGCTCCAAACTCTGCGTTGGCAGTATAAGTGGTTCCGTTGGCTGGTAAATCAACAATGTTGGCATCTTTGCGTGCAAGGATCATCAGGGCATCACCATTTCCGCGGGTCCATGAGAGGTCGGCCGAAATTTTGGTGATATTGGATGTCGCTATGTTCGCAGGGGCAATATCGGGCTTTGCCTGACAAGCTGTACTGTTCATCACTTCCACCATGTCGAGACCAATTCCGTATCCGTAATTGGAGATGCCTTCAAAAGCTATTTCACATGGTTCTGAATAGGGAAGTTCCAGAGCACGGGCTGTCCACTCCCCAATGTCATCGGTGTAGTGAACCAGTTCTTCCCAAACTCCGGTGCTCAATGGTCGGATTAAAACCCTTAGTTCGTCCTGATCGGGTGCCCATAAGGGTTGCAGGTGTCTGAACTTCAAAGTGTATTTTTCTCCCGATTCCAGATTGAGAACCGGGGATATGAGACGGGTTGTTTTGGGGATGGAAGTCTTCTGAAAAAAAGATGTATATGCACTTCCCGAGTATGCCGGTACAGCCATTTCTGAGACGTAAAGTGTGGTAAAGTCCCAACTGTTGGTTCCGGAAATAAATTCCTGTCTCCAGTTTTGAAGTCCGGCTTCGAAATCGTCCTGCCAGGGAAATGTTGAAACAGGGGCCGATTTAGTGGTGGCACTGCTCCTCAGGCTTTGAGAATAGGTAGTGCCCTTGTCGCTCCAGATGGCATAATGGTATTCTGAGGAGGCATTCAGGTTATCATGGATGAATTCCTGAACCGAGTTGCCATAATAAAGAACAGTTCCTCCTCCTTCTATGGCATCGTCCGGGTTGTATGTGGTGCCATTCACGGGCACTCCAAATGTGTCGGATGTGTTCCATGCCAGCAAAACAGGTAGCTCAGAATTGTCCTGTATTCCCGGAGTCCAGCTCAGAGAAATGCTTTTGTCATCTGTCCCTACTGCTGAAAAGGTAAGTGGAGAACCATCCTGGAAAGACATGAAATCAAAATGTATGGTTTCGCTGACTTGTGTAATTCCCGTGATGCTCCGGTTGAATCCTTCACCGCTCCACGTAGTCATGGCCGGATCGCTGGTGTCTGTGAGCTCCGTAACATTGGCTGTTCCCGGGAAAGGACAGGAGGCATCATTGATGATATGATTGGCCGCAATGGGATAAAACCCCTGATGGTGGTCTATATTGATGGTGTTTGAGTATCTTCTGTCAGCAATCAGGTTGCCATCAGCATGATAAACCAGCATCCCTTCTGAATAGAGGTGTGAATCAAAGCCTGTTTTTCGACGATTTTCAATGAGCAGATATTCATTTTCCACCGGACTGTTGACCCGCAGCACCTGCCTGGAGGAGATGACTGGTTCCAGAGAGACGGATTGGGGGGATTCAATGACTGTTACATCTACCCAGTCCAGATCGGCTTTTGAAAAGGGATTGTGGTGGGCCGGTGAGGCTCCGTAGGGGAAACCGTTATAGGTACCACCTGCCATTATGTCCCAGCGACCGGTTCCGTCGTGCTGACCGTCGGTGTCTTCATTGATGTCGTAAAAATCCGGGAGTCCCAGGTTGTGTCCGAATTCATGGCACATTACACCGATGGTGTTCATTTGACCATCCGGAGATCTGAGTTCGGGTTGTACGGTGTATTGATCTACAACGACTCCGTTCAATGTCCGTTCGGTTGTTCCTATTCCTGCTGAAGAGAAAGAGTATGAGTGTGACCAGATATCATTTTCGTTGCCGGTCACTTCCTGCCCGGGTCCCTGATGGATGATAGCTATTCCTTCCACAACACCGTCGCCGTCATTGTCGAACTGTGAAAAATCAATCCCCTGCTCTGAGGCTGCTTTTATGGCATGCAGGGCAAACTCACTCCATTTTGCTTCCGGGCCGTAATAATCATGGCTTCCGGGGACCGTAACCCAATCGGTTACAGTGGTGGTGATACTCAGATTACCCCCGCTGACTTCCTCGTAATAATCTTTAAAACTTCCGGTACCATTGTATCCCGGGAGGTTCATGAAATCATCGAAAGAAGATTGCAGATAGGAGGGGGAAGTGTCAGCAAAGTTTACCAGTATCAATAAAAGATTGGGGCTTCCGGTGGTAGGGAAGTAGGTGCTCATTATGGAGCTTTTTAACGCTCCGGAGTATTTGGAGGATCTCTTTTTTAAATAGTTTTCCCGTGAAACACCTATGTTTCTGGGGGTACCGGAGAGAAAATTTATTTCAGTTGTGGCTCTTTTATCCGGATTGGAGGCTTTAATACCGGAGGCTGCAATTTCACCCGATTTTAGTTGCGTTGCATATTCAAAGATGCCTTTTTTGTTTCTGACAATGCGAAAACCGTCTGTTGTGGTTGTCCAGTTGTACCATTCATCGCCGTGCTGCCGGATTGTAAGCACCGATCCATCCGGTTGCCTTATTTCCTGCGGATAGGGAAACGCCCCGACAGCCAGGGCGCCAAAGGACATAAAGAATAATTGAAGAATTATCAGTATTGGTGTTAAAAAGAAAGTTTTTTTGCCGGTAAAAATCGCCCCCATGTTCTTTTGATTCTTAGCTGTTTGAAAAATCATTCCCACTATTTGTTGAAGAACAGATCTTTTATGAAACCTTATAAAAAGCATCAAATATATACCTTTGTAAACGATTTAGGGCAAAAAAAGTTCCAAAACAAATAAAGCGAATGATCTCAAAATTAAAGAGTACCACTTTTCTGGCCATTCTGGCCTGTCTGCTATGGTCCACTGCATTTGTGGGGATCAAAATAGGACTGGAATATACGACACCTATGCAGTTTGCGGGAACCCGTTTTTTCCTTTCGGGCCTTATGATTTTGCCGCTGGTGGCATCGTGGAAAAGATTATGGAAAGACCTTAAGACGCACTTTCCGGTATTTTTGAAGATTGCTTTCTTTCAAACCTTTGTGTTGTACACGCTTTTTTATCAGGGTATAAACCTGGTTGAAGGAGCTACAACTGCCATTATTATCGGCTCGCAACCGCTATTTACGGCTCTGGTGGCTCATGTTACCATGAAGAACGATCTGTTGACCATGCGGAAGTTCAGAACCATAGCCATTGGAATTGTCGGAATTGTTCTGGTGGCGCTCGAAAAGGGGTTGAGTTTCTCCGGCAATACGCTGTTTGGCCAATTGGCAGGTATAGGCATGCTGGTTCTGGCCAATATTGCTTCCGGCTACGGCAATGTTTTGGTCAGTAAACAGAGTGATTTGAATATTTCGCCCGTGGGGCTGAGCTCTGTTCAATTAATTATGGGCGGGGCCGCACTTTTTGGAGTTTCTTTACTGGTAGAGCAACCCTTCCGGGGTTTTGCGTTTGAATGGCCATACTATGCCTCACTCTTCTGGTTGAGTTTTTTATCTGCAGCAGCTTTTTCTTTGTGGTTCACCCTCCTGAACCGGCCGGGTGTAAAAGTCTCTGATCTGAATATCTGGAAATTTATTATCCCTGTTTTCGGAGCTTTCTTTAGCTGGCTGATTATCCCTGATGAGGTACCCTCTGTTTTGCAAATATCCGGAATGCTTTTCATCGGTTTATCACTGGTTTTGTATAACCTCCAAAACCGTAAAAAGCGATTGTGAAACAGTTTTTTATCCCCGTGTGTTATAGGGGATGTAAAAATAAAACGTGGTCCCCTGGCCCGGATAGGAACGTAACGTTATGTCGCCCCCAAGAGCAGGCAGGATGCTCTTAACAATGCTAAGCCCCAATCCCATTCCTCCATACAGAGACTCGGTGTTGTTTTCTGCTTTGCGAAATGGCTGGAAGATGTTTTGCTGCTCCTCCGAGGTTATGCCGATGCCTGTGTCTTCGACGATAAAAATCAAAACCCGGTGCGGGGGATCTTCCACTTCCAGATTTGGGATGAAAGAGGTGAGGTCTTTTCCGCTAAATTTGCCCACAGAAAGTTTAATGAAACCTTCGGAGGTGAATTTTAATGCATTGCCCATGAGGTTTGAAATAACCTGTCGGAGCCGATGCTCATCCGTAAAGACTGATACTTCCTTTAAGGACTCCGGAATGTCGAGAATGAGTTCCAAATCCTGACTTTTTCGAGGCTGAAACTCCAGGGTTTTCATTATGCTGCTCAGGAAAGGGCCAAGCTTCACAAATTTTGGGTGAAAACTCATTTGACCCGTTTCTATTCTGCTGATGTCTATGATGTCATTGATTAATGCCAATAAGTTTTCACCCGATTGTTGAATCAGAGTAAGAAACTCAGCTTTGTCATTGTCGGAAAGCTCCATGTTGTTGAGCAGCGTTGAAAAACCCACGATGGCATTCATCGGAGTTCTGATTTCATGGGACAGGTTGGCAAGAAAAGCTGTCTTCAACCGATCCGATTCCTCCGCTTTAATTTTTGCTTTCTCTAAATCGGCAGTTCGGCTGGCCACCAGTTCTTTTAAGTCGTGTCTGTGTAGCTCCAGTTCCTGGTTTTGCTGCATTACTTTTCGCTGACTTTCTCTGAGTTCCTGAACTGCTTTCTGGAGGTTGCGGGTTTTTTCACGTACAAGTCCGGCCAATACTATTTTCTGCCGTTTGAGTAATTGCATGCGCATCAGAAAGATGCCCAGGATGAGAAGAAAAACAAACAGCCCGAAAGCCCATGCAAACCAGGGTTGGTAATAAAACGGAGCGCTGACAATGATTTGGAGCGTGTCTCCCTCTTCATTCCATACATTGTGGTTATTTGCTCCCTTAACTTTTAACTGGTACTTTCCCGGAGGAAGGTTGGCGTAAGAGATGATGTGTGCTGCCGGGGCTTCAGACCACTCGGAGTCAAATCCTTCCAGCTTCCATTTTATCAGGTTTTTCTCTGGGTGACTAAAATTCAGAACCGAGACTCCAATGGAAAGATTGTCTCTCCCATGCGGGATTTTAATGGTTTCGGAAGTAATTTCTTCAATATCAATGGCGCTTTGTCCTCCAATCGAACTGTTGGGAATACCGGTAAAATAACTGGAAATAAATACCGGAGGAACATATTCATTTAGTTTGATATTTTCCGGGTCAAACTCTACAAATCCGTTGATGCCCCCCATCATTATTTCTCCTTCGGGGGTTACGTGAACGGCCCGTTCGTTAAATTCCTGACAAAAAGTGCCTTCATCCAAGCCAAATTCCTGGAGGCTTTTTGTTTGAATATTCAACCGCGTAATGCCGTAGTCGGTGGAGACCCACAGGTTGTTTTGGTTGTCTGCACAGACCGCATAGGTGTTGGTAGAAAGGGTATGGTTGGCATATTCGTCACTGAGGCTCAGGGTTTGTGTGTTGAGGTGCAAAAGACCACTGCCGAAAGTTGCCAGCCAAATAGAGGTGTCATTTTGGGCAGTCATGGAAAGAACATAGTTCCCACGTGAGTACTGGCGGTTTTGGGAACTCTCCAAAATGGCCGGAACTTTCCGGAATTCTTTGGTTTCGGTGTCAAAGTGGATGAGGAATTCATTTCTTGTGCCAATCCAACACCTTGTATTTTGGTGTGTGAAAACCATATCGGTGACGTGCACGAACTCTGTGTCCCAGGTTTCTAACGGAAATGGGAAGACAGATTTTGTGCCGTTTGTGGGATTGAAAGTTACAACTCCGGCCTGGGATGTCAACCAGATTCTGTTGTCGGGGGTGACTGCCATGCTGCTGAAATTGTTTAAGCGATTCCGGGGAACGGAATCATGGGAAAAGGTGTGCCAGGTAAAATGATTATTGTTTAAATTTGATTCAAGCAATCCGCCGGAGGAGGCCAGGAATATTTTTCCGTTGATCTCAACTCCTTCCATGACAATGTTTTGCTTCCTGCCATGGTCGGTGTCCAGCAATTTTTCAAATTGCTGATTCGGTCCTTTTTGTCTGAAAAGACCATCGAGGGTCCAGAACCAGGTGCGATGCTTTGAATCTTTCATCAGGAAAAACACCGAAGTATTCTGTGCATCTGACAACTTACGAATATCATAACCTGTGAAAATATGCTTTTGAAAATCGATGGTTGATAATCCGGAGGGTGTCCCTGCCAGCAATATTGGTTGATGTCCGTAAAATTCCAGATCATTAACCTGGTTGTTTATCAAAGCACCGTCTTTCTCGGATGCGGTGTAATTCCGGATGTCTTTCCCAGTTGAATTGGTTTTAAAGATTCCGCTATTCACGGTTCCTATCCAGATATTGTCCTGGTGATCTGCAGTGATACTGGTTATTTGCTCAATAATCATATCCTGAGATAAGAGGGAGTATGTCATCTTTTTTTCATCCCATTTCCATAATCGGTTGTGAGTGGCAAGTATGATCTTTCCAGAAGATAGTTGAACAATGTCTTTTACCCACTCTTCTGTGATAGGACCGCTTTCGAATGATTGAATTCGCTTTAGCAGTGCGCCTTTTTCATCGAAAATAAAAAGCCCTCTTGTCGTACCGGCATAGATGAGGTTACCCACTTTTTGGAAGCCAAAAGCAGTGAAGTTCATTTCTCCTTCTGTAGTTGTGATGCGTTCAAATGCATTAGGTTCTCTATTCTTGTCGAGATGAACTTTTAACAGACCCTGGAGGCTGGTTCCAAGTAGTAGGAGAGAGTCGTTTATTTCACTGATGCTGACAATGTTGTTCAGGAATCTTTGTCCGTCATTGTCAGATATGGTCGGAAGCCAGGAGTGAAATTCGGCAGTGTTGAAATCGAAAAAATTGAGACCTCCGAAAACAGTGCCAATCCATAATCCGGAACCATCGGAAGCTGGTTGCAACGCGCTTATGTTGTTATTGCTCAAAGAGAGACTGTCCTTCTTGTCGTTCTGATAAATGGAAATCATAAGACCATCCCATTTATATAGTCCTCCGGAAGATCCCATCCATACATAGCCTTTATCATCAGGAGTTATTACCCGTATGTTGGATTGGACTAGCCCTTGCTGTCGTGATAGATTGTCGAAGTAGATTGATGGGGCAGATACATTATTTCCCTGCACTGTTTTGAGCACAAACAATAGCAATATGAACCACAAAAGCCTTAAAAAAAGTGGTTTTCTTAAAGAGTTGCCTGGGAATAGAGACATAAATTCTTGGTCTAAAGTAATTGGGTCTTGAAAAGTTAAGATACAAAAAGAATTTTGTTTTTAAACATTGGTGTCTGGTTTAAAATTTGAGATTGCTTCACTACGTTACCAATGACAGATTTTTACAACAACCGGAAAGTCAAGGTTGTAATTGTTGGCCCCCATTCGGGGACCTGATTCCAATCGTTCAGCCTTACCCCGGGTTATCGACCCGGGGTTATTAAAATTTGCCCCTTTCAGGGACGAGCCAATTCTGTCATTTACACATTATTCCCCAAACTTTTTTGGGGTAGGCACTCGCAATGACGGGGCTTTGCTATAAGCCTTTTGAACAGCGTCATTGCGTGCAAAGCGAAACAATCTCCTTTTAAAAGGAATAGTTTCTCCGGACAATAGTGGTTTTTAACCTATCTTATATATTTCAATAGTCTGTTAAGTTTTTTAAAGTATTGTAAATTAAGTCTTTGTAATTAAGTGGATGTTTTTGATGAAATTCAGAATGTCAATGTTATACAATTGTTCCAGCCTCTAACCTCTAACCTCTGAATATCTAACGATCTGTTGATACATGAATTGTCAATTCAGGGTTAAAAAAATGGTCGATAAAGCCAAATTATGCAGGCTGATTGCAAGCAAACTATGAAATTTCCACAATGGTAATTCCGCTTCCGCCGTATTGAACATGTTCATCATAATAACGGGAAACAAATGGCAAGGTTGCAATATGTTGACGAATTAATTCCCGCAATATTCCGTTTCCTTTTCCATGGAGAATTTTAACTGTTTCGGCACTACAAAGTAAGGCCTCGTCCAGATGATTCAGGACTTTCGTCACGGCTTCCTCTGCACGCATTCCACGAACATCTATGTCCGGGCTGAACGACAGTTTTTTGTCTCTCAGACGATCGGAGTAAGTGGAATTGCTGCGTGTTGCGCTTTGCCGGAGTGATTTTTTATAATCGTTTTTACTGATGCGTTTTAACCTGACGATTTTGATGGTGGTAATCAGTTGCCCAAAGGCCACCACTGCATCCTTCCCATTGACTTCAATGATTTGTCCGGGTACACTTTGTCCTTCCAAAAGCACTGCATCACCCGGTTCAAATGGTTTGTTGGGTTCAGCTTTTTTTTCGGGAGACTCTTTTTTCAATGAGGTTTCGGTGCCTGTCTCTTTACTTTTTTTCTTTCCTGACTGCCGATCCTTGATTTTCTTAATTTTCTTGTCCAGCTTCCTTTGCAGTTCTTCATCAATGCCGGTTTGTTCTACCTGCTCTTTAAAATCGTTCAGGTTTTTGCGAAGCGATTTTGTTTTTTCTTTCTCAGCCTGTGCTTCCCGGATTTCCCTGATGGTTTTCTCAATCTCCCGGTTGGCGGATGCAAGTATTTCGTTGGCCTCTTTCTTTGCAGCCTCCAATATTTTGTTTCGTTCGGTTTTCAGTTTTTCCAGATCGTGTTCATATCTGGAGGTAATGCTTTCCAGTTGTTTGTCCCGATCACGAACAGACTGTCGCTTCTTTTCCCAATATCTTTTGTCACGGATGATCTCACGCAGATGCTTGTCAAAATTGATGTGTTCTTCCCCCAGGCGGTTTTTTGCTTTTTCCAGAATGTTTTCCGGCAGCCCGGTTTTTCTGGCAATTTCAAAGGCAAATGAGCTTCCCGGCTGTCCCATTTCCAGTTTAAAGAGTGGCTGAATAAGATGGGTGTCAAAAAGCATGGCCCCATTGATGATGCCGGAATTTTCCGATGCAAAATGTTTCAGGTTGGTGTAATGGGTGGTAATGACTCCGTAAACCTGTTGATTGTTGAGCTGTTCCAGTACCGCTTCAGCGATGGCACCTCCCAGCATGGGCTCAGTTCCTGTTCCAAACTCATCAATAAGCAGAAGTGATTTTTCATCACAGTGGCGGATGAAGTTTTTCATATTCAGCAAGTGGGAACTGTAGGTACTCAGGTCATTTTCAATAGATTGTTCGTCTCCGATATCCATGAAAATGCTGTTAAAGAATCCCATCTGGGAGTTTTCACTTACCGGAACAGGCAGGCCGCACTGAAGCATATATTGAAGTAATCCTACTGTTTGAAGACATACAGACTTACCTCCGGCATTGGGGCCGGATATAAGCAGAATACGTTGTTCTTCATTTAGTTCAATGTCCAGTGGTATCACCGGTTTTTCTGCCGCCTTGTTTTGAAGATAGAGGAGTGGGTGCATGGCCTTTTCCCATAAAAAGGCAGTTTTTTGGTGAACTTTGGGAACTGTTCCGTCTATCCTTCTGGCGAACATTGCTTTAGCCCTGATAAAATCGATAATACCCAGAAATCTGAAGGCATATAACATCTCTTCCATGTAGGGACGGAGAAAAACCGATAGTTCAGAAAGAATTTTAACCAACTCACGGCGTTCGGCGTAGTTGAGTTCTCTTATTTCGTTGTTAATTTCGACAATTTCGGTGGGTTCGATGTAAGAGGTTTTACCGGTGGCCGATTCATCCTGTACGATTCCTGAGATTTTACGTTTATTGGCTGATAGAACAGGGATGACAGCACGACCATCGCGGATGGAGATGGTGGCGTCCGGATCCACAATGCCTTCTTGCTGAGCCCTTTTTAGTATGGCAGACATTTTACCCGATATACTGCCCTGCTTACTTTTGATTTCCCTGCGGATGCGTTGTAATTCCGGGGATGCATTGTCTCTTACCTCTCCTTGTTTATTAATGATGGTGTCGATTTTGTCCAGCACGGCGGGGTAGATCATTACCGGTTCGGCAAGATTGTAAAGCGCAGGGAATTCCTCTTTTTCTTTCGACTCGATGAATCGCAGAATTTCCCTTACACTACCCAGTGCCCTGCGTAAATCAAAAAGTTCGCTGACTTCCAGAAAAAGCCCTTCCACTCTCAGTTTTTTCAGTGGTTTACGAACGTCAAAGAAGTTGCCGGCCGGCATTTCGCGACCGTCATCTGAGATATGCATCATTTCATGGGTTTGCTTCAGCCAGTTGGTGACATTCTCATAATGATTTGAGAAAGTCATTTTTTCGGCACGTTCGCGTCCCATCTCACTCAGGCAGCCCTCTGTTATGAAGGCTCTTATCTTATTGAAATAAAGTTTTTGTTCAAATGTATCCGGATATATCACAATGATCTCTTTTGCTGCAAAATTAAATAAAAGATTGGGCTGTTCATGCACCCGGGTGTGTTAAAATGCTGATATAATTCATGTGAGAGAACTGTCAAATAATGAGAATCGTCTGTTTTTTTGATGTTGTCACCTCTTAAATTAGCACCGTGATTCAATTGTAAATTTTCTATTAAAATATGGATGAAAATGGGGGCTGTTAGTAAACTCAGAGAGCGTGGATTTTTGGAGCGCCGGCGATATGAGGCAGTAGTATTTTTGTTAGTGTCGGGGCTGTTTTTCGGGTTTCTGGGCAGCGAAATGGGAATGGCCAATTTGTTAAACACCCTGATGCGGACAGCCCATGATTTGTTGATGAATACCGTGTTGTTTATATTAGGAATTACTGTGCTTACCGGTGCTTTAGGGAAACTGATGATTGAATTTGGCGTGGTGCGTTTGCTTGAGTTGTTGCTGGCACCTCTTATGCGGCCGCTCTTTAAACTTCCCGGAGTTGCTTCGCTGGCAGGTTTGATGACTTTTTTTTCCGACAATCCGGCAATTATCAGTCTTGCTAACGATAAGCATTTTAACCGTTTTTTTAAGAAAAAGGAATTACTTTCTCTTACAAACTTTGGAACCGCTTTTGGGATGGGGCTGATTGTACTTGCTTTTATGAGTAGTTTGGGATTCTTTAAAGGAGCCATGATTGGATTGGTTGGAGCCGTGGCAGGGGCGATTGTCAGTACCCGCATGATGCAGTATCTTTTGAAAGGACTTCCCGAAGGAAATGAGGAAATATCAAAGAAAGACGGAAATTTAGAAAAGGTTCGTTTCGATTCTAAAGGGCCCGTTTTTCAACGTTTTCTGAATGCGGTGCTCGATGGAGGGAAATCGGGGGTTGATCTTGGATTGTCAATTATTCCGGGAGTTTTGGTTATCAGCACATTTATTATGGTCGTTACTTTTTCGGTGAGTGATCCATCGGTTGGTTATCAGGGGCTGGCCTATGAGGGAGTCCCGGTGTTGCCGCGCCTTGCCGGTTATTTTTCAGGGGTTTTTGAATTTTTGTTTGGTTTTGAACATCCTGAGCTAATTGCTTTTCCGGTTACTTCTTTGGGGGCAGTCGGAGCTGCCTTGTCAATGGTTAAAGCCTTTGTTGCCCAGGGTATTGCCGGTGGTAACGAGATTGCTGTATTTACTGCCATGGGAATGTGCTGGAGTGGCTATTTGAGTACCCACACAGCCATGCTCGACACGTTGGGCTATAGGGAACTTACGTCAAAAGCTCTTTTGGCGCATACCCTGGGGGGAGTGGTTGCCGGTATAGTGGCTCACCTGATCTTTGTCTTTATCACTTACCTGGGATATTGAGCAATCCTGGTTTTGTTGTTTAAAGCTGAGATTGTATGGCGACCAAAGGCACTCTCCATATATTGATATTTGGCAAAGTCAATAATCCGTTAAACTTTTTCAAGGTTCTGGCAATTATTGCTTTAAGTTTAAATGATTTTTGATAAAATTCAGATCGTCAGTATTATATGACTTTTCTAACCTCTAATTTCTAATAATCTAACGATCTATTGAAAAGCCAAAATCAGAACAGGATTATATGTTTGATAATTTTTGCAGTAGCTGATCCACAGCAAGCAAAAGTCCGACAGCAAGGGTGGATCCTAAAACCAGGAGATGAACCGGCTCTATCCAGGAATAGAGCGACTGGAAAGCTCCGCCGAGGTTATGAACCCATTGAAACTGGCTTTCTCCGGTGAAGAGTCCCGCATCATACATATAGCCCAAAGCAAAAAGAACCAATACGGCCGGGACAATCCACCAGCGGTTTTGCTTATCCACAATGGGTTTGTAAAAACGGGGTTGAGAAACCCAGTCGGCCATTACCTGATTCATTACCTTCCGATTGAAATCGCTGGATGGAATGTGATCGGGCTGGAATTCAGTATGAAACAGCTCTCTGATTTCCCGGTCTTCTATTTCTTCATTGTATTTCTTCATGGCTTTTTCTCCTTAAATCAGTGAATCAACCTCCTTGTTGAGAATTGACTGCAACATTTTGTGAAGGTTTTGTCTGCCTCTGAAAAGTTTAACTTTTACGTTGGCAGGGGATAGTCCGGTAATTTCTGCAATTTCGTCCACTTTGTTATCTTCATAATAGTAAAGAGTCAAAATGGTGGCCTCATCTCCCTTTAATCTTTTCAGAGCCTCTTTTAAAAATTTGCTTCTGTCACCGTCAAACAGGATGTCTCCCGGGTTCTGACTTTCCTCCGGGTGAAAGGTTGTTTCGTTTATCGGTACCTCTCTGTTTTTTGTTTTTCTCAATCTGGAAATGGCCTGTCGGTAAGCAATCCGGTATATCCAGGTTGAGAAAGCCGAACGTCCTTCAAATGAGTCCAGAGCTTTGTATGCTTTGAAAAACGTATCCTGAGCAACTTCTTCAGCATCCGGTTCGTTTTTTAAAACCTGAAGTGCCAGCGTATAAACCATGTGACGGTACTTGTCGATTAGTATCGAGTAGGCACCCACATCGCCCTGCTTTATCTTCTTTATTATTTGCTTTTCGTCTCCGGTTTTCATTGTGATGGTATGACGCCTTCTCCTGTAAGATGGTTACAAGTTAATATTAAAAAAAAACTGAGTCCAGTTTGTAACCGATTAAAACGTGGTGGCGTCCAACGGGCAAAACCAATTAAAATTAACGTTATGAATAGTGTAGAAATAGTCGTACCCGTTGCATTCTTTGGGATGATCTTCGGAATAGTAGTTTTGGTAACTTATTACCGCAACAAGAGAATGGAACGAATGGCATTGATTTCATCAGGCCGTGATGCTTCCATCTTTAAGGAAGAGGACGATAAAGCCAAACTGAGTTCTCTGAAGTACGGAATCTTTTTGGTTGGTCTGGCCATTGGGTTTATTGTTGGCGATTTGATGGCTTTGGCAGGCTCTGTGACAGAGTGGATAGCTTATATTTCCATGATTTTCCTTTTCGGAGGTGTTTCGTTACTTGTTTTTTATTTGATAGCCCGGAAAATTTTGAAACGGGGAGAACAGACGGACTGACAGAGTGGAATTATTAAGGAAAATGGTGTAAATTTTAAAAAATGAGAAGCAATTAACTTTTATTAACTACTCAAATTGTCCATTTTACACTCAATTAGTCATATTTGTATCAGGGATTTTTTCATAAAACTTGGATTTAAAATGACTGGATTAAAGAAAGGAGTTTTCTTCTTTCTTTTCCAGTTGTTTTTTTAACTTCATTTAACTATGATTGTGTGTTTTTAAGTGAATTGTGAGTTAGATTTGTAATAGATTTTTTTTCATAGATTTGGATTTGGTTAACAAAGCTGATTTAAGGGAAAAGGACAGGCGAAAATTATTTCACTGTCCTTTTTTATTTTATAAGATCAAAAGTTTAACAAGCTTTAAACCCGTTTTAGTGTTGTTAATACAAAAAACACCGATATTTGCACTGTAGATTTTTTTCATAGACTTGGATTTGGTTAGCAAATGCTGATTTAAAGGGAAAGGGCAGAATATTCTGCCCTTTTTTTATTTTATTTTTCCGGGAAAAATCTTTAAATTTAAAGGCAGATAGCAGTTTTACCGGTTTGACGGGGCTGCCAAATAACATTTGTTATGGATAATCTGTTTTTAAAATACATGCGCGAGCGCACCGGTCGGAAGAAAACCGCTCAGGGGCCCAGTTTCGAATCTCCCGGACCGGTAATTACCATTTCAAGGGAATATGGCTGTCCGGGCCGCCGGATAGCACGGCAGTTAGCTGAAACCCTTACTGCAAAAAATCGGGCGCAGGGGAACAATCGTGACTGGCGCTGGATCAGCAAGGAAATTATTGAAGAATCAGCTCGTGAACTCAAACTTTCTCCAGGTATGATGGAGGATTTATCAGAATACAGGGAGCGTGGATTTTTCGAGAATCTTGCCTTGTTCTTCTCTGATGAGTACTACCCCGGTGATGTTAAAATCAAAAACACCATTGCCAAATTTATTTTCAATGCCTCTACCGAGGGTAATGTTGTTATTGTGGGGCGTGCCGCTGAAGCGATTACTAAGAACTTTACCAATTCACTTCATATTAAGATTCAGGCGCCCCTGTCCTGGCGAGCAGAACGTGTTGCCGAAATGCAGGGGATGACCATTCAGGAAGCCCGTAAAGAAGCCATGGAAATGGATCATCGCAGGGCTATGTTCCGCAATTATTTTGAAAAAGAACGCCCTGATATTGATTATTTCGATATTTTCTTTAACTGTGCAACCCTGTCTGATGAGGAAATCATTGAATCCATCGTTATTCTGGCCGAATCCCGGGGATTTGTTGTTTAACCCGGATTATTTTCCTTATTTTTTTGTCAATTTACGGAGTAGCTGAATGGCTTGTCCGTAATAGCCTGAACCAAAAAGATTGAGATGATTTAAAACGTGGTATAGCAAATAGGCAGGTTCACGCTCTGAAGCACCTGCCTTTAGTGGATATGTCTGCTGGTATGCCCGGTAGAAATCTTCTGAAAAGCCGCCAAATAATTTGGTCATCGCAAGGTCAGCTTCGCGATGTCCGTAATAAACTGCGGGATCAATCAATACAGGACTGCCCGATTCATCTACCATGTAGTTTCCTCCCCATAAATCTCCGTGCAGCAGAGCCGGGGGCTCTGCTCCGGCACTGAGTATATCCTCCAATACGGATTCCAGTTTTGAAATCAGAGATGTAAGGGTTTTATCGGCATAACCATTTTTTTCAGCCAAACGAAACTGGTAAAGGATTCTTTTGTTCCAATAAAACAAGGGCCAGTTGTTTTTTTCTTCTTCAGAAGCCAGGTTTATTTGAGGGGTGGAGCCTATGAAATTGTCTTCGAAGAAACCATATCCTTCTGCTGTTCGTTGGTGAAGAAGTGCCAGTTTGTGGCCGAAATATTCGAAAAAGTCCTTTTTTTTGGATCCGTTTTTAATGTATTCAATTATCAGGCAATCTTTGCTTGTATGTATAACCTCCGGAACTCTGATTACATCGGCGCTTGCAAGCTCCCGGAGTCCGTTAGCCTCTTTTTCAAACATTCCGTTGCTAAAACCCTGTTTGAGAAAATATTTTTTGCCCGATCGGGTGGAAATGATTTGAGAATCAGCTATGCATCCCCCTCCTACAGAGGACATGCTTAAAGGTTCTTCACCGAGAATCTTTGTCAGCTTGTCCGTATTCATATCCTAGATTTATTTTTGGTTTTTCAAAAATCCGAGTAATCCTTTACAGGCCGATTCAAGAAGGTCTAATACCAGTTCGAATCCCTCATCACCCCCGTAATAAGGATCAGGAACTTCGTCGTGATTGCAGTTGTTGCAGAAGTCAGTCATTTTAAAAATTTTACTGACAGCATCCGATCCGGTGGCAAGTTGTTCCAGGTCACGAATATTCTGATTATCCATTCCGATAATCATGTCAAACTCCCTGAAATCTGTTACCGGGTCAACCGGACGACTTATGCTGGTAAGGTTGTAGCCTCTTTTTATTGCATGTCTTTGCATCCGAGCATCAGCAGGACTTCCGGCATGGTAGTCCGTGATTCCTGCCGAATCGACCACAAAAAAATCCTGGAGACCGTCCCGCTCAATCAATCCGTTAAAAACCGCTTCAGCACTTGGAGAACGACAAATATTTCCTAAGCAAACAAATAATATTTTCTTTTTTTCCATAACTAATGAGTCTTTCTGCAAATATAGTTTTTTAGCGACTAATAACCGGAGGAACTTTACTTTGAGGATAAATGTTTCAGATTTCCACAGGGTGTGGATATTGTTCCCCAATTTACCATGGCCTGACTTTGTATTGAATTTCCGGATTATTGAGTTTATGTTCTGTAAGTCATATTTTTAGGTGTGTTTTTTGGTTGCCTTATTTTGTCCTGGCACACTCTTTTCAATACAAAAGACAACAAACAAATATAATTTTAGATGTTTAACCTAAAAGTAAAAGTTATGAAAAGGAAATTTTTATTTGTATTGACAAGTGTGTTTTTTTTGGCAGTAACTCCATTTGTTTCTGCAATGACTATGGACGATGTAACAACTGCTGTTGAGCAGGAGTTGACCTTTACCGACATTGAGGTAAGCGAAGTTCCTTCAGAAGTAATCGAAGCTGCCAAGAAGGAGTTTCCCGGAACTGAAGTGGAAAAAGCACAGGTTGCTGAAGTGTCCGGAGAAAAGATCTACAAGATTGTTGTAAAAGATGCTGATGGTGTTAACCAGACCGGTCTTTACAACAGCAATGGGGACAGTTATGTTCCTGAGGCATAGATTTACTTCTTGACACTTTAAATGCGGTTAATTAATTGAATTTTAACACCAGGCCCCTTTCTGGCAATGAACCTGCTTTATTCATAATTTATTTAGTACGATGTTCAACTACCTGTGAAATACAGCCGTCCTCAACAAAATGGATTTGAAAATAATCTATTATTTCCTGCATCCATTTTGCCTGCGGTTGGTTGTATTTCTTAATATTTGAATATCTCATCACAACAATTCATGAATAAAGCAGGTTAGGGCGTATCCGGATTTCCGGGTGCGCCTTTTTGTTGCTTTATTCGGAGGAAGGGGTAAAATTCATTATCTTTAAAGCTGTAAAAGAACTTTTACAGGGTATGCAAAAGAAAATTCTTATTGTTGACGACGATACATCATTTGGCATGATGGTCAGTGGTTTTTTGAAAAAGAAGGGACATGACTCCGTTCTTTCCGGGAATGTTTTCGGGGCAGTTGACCATCTAAAGAAAGAAACTTTCGATTTGGTCCTAACGGATTACCGGCTTCCTGACGGTACCGGAATGGATGTGTTGGAAAAAAGTAAACAGTTTTCTTCGAATACTCCGGTGGTGTTGATTACTGCTTATTCTGAAATCAGAGTCGCTGTGGATGCCATAAAAAAAGGTGCTTACGAATACATTACCAAGCCGGTAAATGCTGATGAACTTTTACATGTGGTAACCAAAGCTTTTAAGAATAATCGTAAGAGTCCATCTTCCAATTCTGAATATATATCCGGTAACGGGGAGGAAGCCCGTCGTATGGAGGAACATATCCGGCTGGTTGCCCCCACCGAAGTGGCTGTGCTTATTCAGGGGGAAAGCGGCACAGGGAAGGAGTATGTGGCCCGGCGAATTCATCAGTTGAGCAATCATGCCGATGCACCATTTGTCGCTGTTGATTGTGGTGCATTAACGCCCGAAATTGCTTCCAGTGAACTGTTTGGCCACATAAAGGGGAGTTTTACGGGTGCAGTGGATAATAAAACAGGCCATTTTGAAAGCGTGGGCAGGGGGACCATCTTTTTGGATGAGGTAGGAAATTTAAGTTATGAAGTACAGGTCAAGCTGCTAAGAGCAATTCAGGAAAGAAAGGCAAGACGACTGGGAAGTAACACTGAATTTGCCATTGAAGCCCGTATTGTTGCGGCGACCAATGATGACCTGAGGAACAGTTCGATGAACGGATCATTCAGAGAGGATCTTTATCACCGTTTAAATGAGTTTCAGATTTCAGTGCCTCCTTTGCGGGCCAGGCGTGATGATCTTTTAAAATATGCCAACTATTTTAGGGAGAAGGCAGCAGCGGAGTTTGGGAAAGAGATTGAAGGATTTTCAGAAGCCGTACTTGGGATTTTTGAACGCTATGAATGGCCCGGTAACTTAAGGGAGTTACGCAATGTTGTACGTCGGTCGGTTTTGCTTACTCAGGGCGATTTTGTAGAAAAAGCATCAATCCCTCCTGAACTGGAAATACCCTCTGGAAAAACAGATCAGGAACTAAATTTATCGGATGCGCGTAATGCAACTGAAAAGCAGATGATAGAGGAAGTTCTTGTGAAAACGCGCCACAATAAGAGTGAAACAGCCAGATTGCTGGGGATGGATCGAAAAACATTGTACAATAAAATGCAAAAGCTGAACATAGATTATTAGTCTTTTGCAAATATTGCTTCAGACAGCTCTTTTTCAACCATGTTCCAGTGCTTTTTCAAACGCTTTAGTCCCCTTTTCAGCTCGGGGGTATTTCCCGGTTTCTTTCCAAGGATTTCGATGCCTTTAAGGATTACGGAACCTTTGGAAATGCCAAATTGCCTGAATCCTGTCTGCATTTTATGAGCGTGTTCAGCTATTTCTCCGTGTTTTTTTGCTGAAATGAGTTTTGACAATTCCGAAAGATTCTTTTTTGTATCTGAAATAAATGTCTCTGTTATGGAAGTCAGAAACTCCATGTCATCCCCTGTAAAGGAAGTGACTCCGGCGAGATCGAAGCTTTGACGATTCGGGACATCTGAATGTGAAGCGTTGTTTTTTTTAATTTTATTTTCTCCGGGTTCTTTTTTGTCCTGAATTCGTGATATTCTTTTTAGAAGGTCTTCTTTTGAAAATGGTTTGGGCAGAATAAAGACCTGGTCTGTTTTCTTCAGATCCTCTGTGGAGGCATGTTCATTCACGGCTGCAGATAACAGCAGGATAGGGGTGGAATGACTTTCGCGCACTTTCTTAATGAATTGGATGCCATTGATTTCAGGCATTCTCAGGTCCGTAATAATTAGTGAGAAACGCTCGGATTCCAGGTGTTTTAGAGCTTCAACGGGGCTTCTGTATCCGGTAACCTGAACTTTTTCGCCTAAAAAGCCTCTGACCAGTTTTTCAATAAGAGGGTCATCGTCCACAATCAGGATTTTCCCTTCGTTAAATGTTTTTGCTGGGGTATCGTTCTTTTTTTCGGTGGTTTGTTTCTCCTTTTGAAAAGGGATGGAAAAATGAAATATGCTTCCTTTTCCCGGTTCACTTTCTGCACTTATCCGGCCGCCCATGGCCTCGGTTAGTTTTTTGCTGATGGCCAGCCCAAGTCCGGTGCCTTTCTCAGGATTTTTTTGAGGAGTGAATTGCTTGAATTCATCAAAGATATACTGTGTTTTCTCTTTTGGGATGCCCGGGCCGGTGTCACTCACCTCAAAATACAACTGGTTGTTGCGGGTGGTAAAACTCAGGTGGACTCTGCCATGGTCTGTGAATTTTATGGCATTTCCTGTCAGGTTGAAGAGTATTTGTTTTAACCTTGTACGATCTCCCCAAAAATCAAGATCCTTCGGGGTTGCGGAGTAGGTGAAATCCAGATGTTTTTGTTCGGCTTTGGGCTTTAATGTCAGGTATGTTTCCTCTATCAATTTGCCGGAAGTAATCTGCTCTTTTTGTAACTGAAGTTTGCCTTCCTGGAGTGTTGAATAATCCAGGATGTCATTTACCAGCGAAAGCAAATGCAGCGCGGAATTGTGAATGATGGAGGCGGACTCGCTTTCATTCTGCATGAGTTCTGAGAATCCGATGATTGCGGTTAGAGGGGTGCGGATTTCATGGCTCATATTGGCCAGGAATTTTTCCTTTACTTTCATAAGGGAAGCAATTTTTTCCCGGGATGCAATGAGTTCTTCTTTATATCGGCGACTTCTTTTCAAATCATTTCCAATCCGGATGATGAAGCTCAGAATGATTAAAAGACCTGATAACCCTAATACGATGACTTTTAAGAAGATGTCTGTTTTTAGGTGCTCCAGTTGTGCCTGGTGATTTTCTGATTCTTTAATCGCTTGTTCTTCCAGCTTTTTTACAAAGGTTCTGATGGTTCCGGTAAGTTGGTTCTCCAGAAGTATCAATCCCTGTTCGCGTCTGGACAAGAGATTGGAAAAGTGTTTGTCTTGTTCCTCTATTTTTTGCAGTTGCTGTTTTACTTCTTTCAAAGCCGGACCTTCAATTGTTCGTGTTGTAATGGATGAATCCACAACTTGAGCAATGTTAGGCGTTTTAACCGGCAGTGCCTCCTGATCGTTTTTTTCGCCCGAAAGGAAACTGGCTATGCGGCCAAAGAAACCTTTCTGGTCAGGAGCTGATGGAATCGTTTCCACAGAATCGGCAACGTGGATGCTGGACCAGGTAATTTTATTGATTTGAATGCTTAAGCTATCCGGAAGTAATGGAACAATTTCACCATAACGCTGGCGATATCGGTTGATTTCACTTAGTTCAAAAATGTTTTGAGTTTGTTGGTGTTTTTTGTTAATCAGGTTTTCAAGAGTATCTGTATAAGCCAGGTAAGAGCTGTCGGCAAATAGCTTTCGCAGGTTGTCCAGACTTTGACGGAGTGAGTCCTGTAAACTCAGATATGCTTTTTGTTCTTTTGAAATCCCTTTTATGCGGTAACTCCTTGCTTTTCCCTCGGATTCCTGAAGGTGAAACATCAGTTCGTTAAGGGCCATCAGGCGCTTGTTTAAAGGATCTTCCTTCCGGCTTTCGTGCAGATAACGGATAATGCCGGTATAGCTGATGAAGAAAGCCAGAACAGCAATGATCAGAAAAAGAAAGAAGCCTGTGGTTACTTTCCGGTTGATACTTTTTTCAGGAAAATTATGGTGCATAATTCTGTCTTTTGAACGTCGGGTTTTGATGTCATTTTGTCAACTTCAGGTATCTGATTATCTGTGTTTTTGGTCATTTTGTCGGATGTTTGATTTCTTCTTAAGGCTGGCGCAGACTTTGCATTGATCTGAAGAAAAAACCATACCAAAATGCAATATAAGAATTACTATAAAACATTAGGTGTATCAAAAGATGCTACTCAGGATGAGATTAAAAAGGCATATCGGAAGCTGGCGGTAAAATACCATCCTGACAAGAATCCTGACAATAAAGAAACTGAGAACAAATTTAAGGAAATAAATGAGGCTTATGAGGTATTGAAGGATCCCGAAAAACGGAAGAAATATGATCAGTTGGGCTCCAATTGGAAGCAGTATGAAAACGCCGGATATGGTGGATCACAGGGTGCCGGTTTTGGTGGATTTGACTGGTCGCAGTTTGGAGGGCAGCCCGGAGGTGGACGTTCCTATTCTTTTGGAGGTGATATGGGAGATGTGTTTGGCAGCTCGGGAGGTTTCTCCGATTTCTTCAATATGTTTTTTGGAGGAATGGGAGGAGCCGGAACCACAGGGTTTGGAGGTTCTCGTGCTGCTAAAGGACAGGACTTGAAAGCCGATCTGGATTTGTCTGTTAGCGAGGCTTATCACGGGACTACCCGCATCCTGAATGTGAATGGGAGAAAACTCAGGGTTAATATAAAACCGGGAGCTTATGAGGGCCAGGAGTTACGGATTAAAGGTAGGGGAGCTGCCGGAGTAGCTGGTGGCCAAAATGGGGATATTTATCTGAGAATTAAAATTCAGTCCGACACAGAATACAGAATTGATGGGCGCAATATAATAAAAGAGGTTCCTGTTGACTTCTTTACCGCAACGTTGGGCGGAAAGCTGCGGGTAAACACTCCCGGAGGGGTGGTCAATGTGACCATTCCCAAAGGAACACAGCCCGGGCGCACACTGCGCCTCCGTGGTAAGGGGATGCCAAATCAAAGGCAATCAGGTGTAAATGGTGACTTATTGCTTCGGTTAAAAGTTGAGATTCCGACAGAATTAACCAATGAAGAAGAAAAGCTGGTTAAAAAGTGGAGAGAAGTATGGCAGAAAAAATAAGGTATTCAAGTGTCGATAATAGAGAGTATTAGGGTTATGTGGAGAAAAAAAGGAAATTTTTTCCAGTATTAAAATTGGAGAATATCACCAAATCACCTACATTTGCAACCGCAAAACGGAAATAAACGGTTTGCGGAAGTAATGGCGAGGTTGTTTAGCTGGTTAGAGCGTCCCGATTAAAATCGGGAAGGTCGGCTGAACAAAGCCAAGAAAAGAAAACAATAATGGCGAGGTAGCTCAGCTGGTTAGAGCGTCCCGATTAAAATCGGGAAGGTCGGCTGAACAAAGCCAAGAAAAGAAAACAATAATGGCGAGGTAGCTCAGCTGGTTAGAGCGCATGATTCATAATCATGAGGTCGGCGGTTCAAGCCCGCCTCTCGCTACGAAGGGTTAGAACTTAACAGTTTTAACCCTTTTTTCATTAAACCCTTCTCCTTATGCCACACTACGTTTACATTCTTTACAGCACTTCTCGTGACC
>NZ_PVTS01000019.1 GCF_003003035.1 Marinilabilia salmonicolor
CTCTTAAGATACTGATTTTCAGGGATTTAACCTAATTTTTCAAGCATATATTTCATTGATTTTTAAATATTTACAAACAATAAATTGGGTTTTTTTCAACCCTTAATTCGCATTATATATAAAGAAAGACCGGAAGCAAATGCCACCGGTCTTTCTTTTTTATTTAGAGACTGTCTAGAACCTAAGCGTTTTTTCACGTGGTTGAACAAGAAAGTTTTAGGCGTGTGAGAAATCTAAACCGCAGTCCCGAAGTAGCTTTTGTAAGGTTTTTAAACAAAAAACCAACAAAAAGCACAATCGGGATGAGGATTTAGATTTTGAGCAACAACGCAGAAATTGGACTTGATAGACAAACTCTAAGTAAAGTTTGTCTATCAAGTCATGTGTTTGTCAAGAAAGTGCCAGTTACAATGCCTGCCCCGATTTTTCTTCGGGGGCTTGCGAAGCCCGAAAATACGCAGTTAACTTGAGTAAATGAGGAGTTTTCGGGCAAGCGTAACGCAGTAAAGGGTACTTTATGGACAAACACTATTTAGTTACCGTGGAGGTAATTCCTTTTAACCCTTCCGAAATTCCTTTGAAAATGTCTTCTGCCTTTGGAGCCACTTTCACTCCGGCTTCTTCATAATTACTCCAGGCAACATAGGTTTTACCATCCTCTTTCTCATAAACAGCCACCCTGCATGGGAGTAATGTTTGTGCTTTTCGGGATTCGTCATTTTTTAATAGAGCATAAGCAAATTCTGCATTGCAAAGAACCAGAATGGTGGATGGCAATACACTTTTATCCTTTTTTTTCAGGATGGCCTGCATGTCATGCTCTGCGGGGATGGCCCATCCTTTCTCTGCAGCTTTCTCTTTTATTGCATCCAGCGTTTCCTGAAAGTTCATTTTGCTCTCTTTCTCAAATACTGCCTTTTGAGCCATACTTGAGCTTATGGTTATGGCAAAAAGCAAGAGTGAAAATAATAATTTCTTCATGATATCATTCTTTGGGGTTAATAATATTTATTGAAACATTTAGATGTTTCGAAATGTTCAGTCCCGAAAATAAGAAACTTGATATCCCTCATTCCTGTTTGATTGTATTTTGCTTAATTTCGATGTTGGAATGATGTCCCGAACTATTTTTATTTTTTCGGGTTGTTCTTTTTTAGCCTGGTTTATTCATGAGTTTTCGTTATGAGATGTTCTAATGCCAATAAATTCAGGCAACCGCAGATAAAATTGACAAAGGGAATAGTGAACTATTTACAAATCAATTTTATTGAGGACGCCAGAATTTAGCAGGTAGTTGAACATCGCAATAGATAATTTATGAATAATCCAGGTTAGCCTGGAAATTTGATGACAACAACTAAAAAACAAAATACTATGCAAGACATTAAGCAATACATTGAGGATAATAAGGATCGTTTTCTGGAGGAATTGTTTGAGCTTATCCGGATACCGTCTATTAGCAGTGATTCTTCGCGAAAAGAAGATATGCGCAGAGCTTCGGAAAAATGGAAGCAGATTCTGCTGGAAGCCGGAGCCGACAGGGCCGAGGTGATGGAAACTAAGGGGCACCCCGTGGTTTTTGGCGAAAAAATGGTGGATAAAAATGCCCCAACTGTTTTGGTTTACGGGCATACTGATGTAATGCCTGTTGATCCTGTAGAGCTTTGGAATACAGATCCGTTTGAGCCGGTAATTAAAGATGGAAAAATCTGGGCCAGAGGTGCAGATGATGATAAAGGGCAGGCTTTTATGCACGCTAAAGCTTTTGAGTATCTGGTGAAAACAAATCAGTTGGAGTGCAATGTTAAATTTTTGATTGAAGGGGAAGAGGAGATTGGTTCGGAAAATCTTCCCGAATTTTGCGAAAACAATAAAGAATTGTTGAAAGCGGATGTGATTTTGGTTTCTGATACTTCAATGCTTGCTCCTGATACTCCGTCTATTACAACAGGGCTCAGAGGACTCGCCTATTGGCAGGTTGATGTTACTGGTCCCAACCGTGATTTGCATTCCGGGATTTTTGGAGGTGCCGTGGCAAACCCCATTAATGTGCTGGCCAAAATGATTGGAGGTTTGCTTGATGAAAATGGCAAGGTTACTGTTCCCGGGTTTTATGATGATGTTCTTGAGGTAAGCTCCGAAGAAAGAGAATTGATGGGAAGGGCGCCTTACGATGAAGAGAAATATAAAGCAGCAATTGGTGTTGATGCGCTTCAGGGAGAGGATGGTTTTACCACTCCCGAACGAACCGGGATTCGTCCTTCTTTTGATGTGTGTGGAATCTGGGGCGGATACACCGGGGAAGGAGCTAAGACTGTTTTGCCGTCTAAAGCTCATGCTAAATTGTCATCGCGATTGGTTCCCAATCAGGACCATCATAAAATTGCTGATCAGTTTAAAGCGTATTTTGAATCCATTGCTCCTGATTCTGTTAATGTTGAGGTTTCAGTTTTACATGGCGGGCAGGCCTATGTATGTCCGATAGATATTCCTGCTTACCGGGCAGCTGAAAAAGCATACCAGGAAACTTTTGGCAAGAGACCCGTTCCTGTGAGAAGCGGGGGGTCTATCCCGATTATTTCAACATTTGAGCAAATTCTGGGAATAAAATCGGTATTGATGGGATTTGGTTTGGAAAGTGATGCGATTCATAGTCCCAATGAAAATTATCCGCTGGAACAATTCTTTAAAGGAATTGAGACGATACCTTATTTCTATAAATACTTTTCTTCAGAGATGAAGTAGATTTTTGATGTATTCCATTCAGAGGTTCTTTGTTTTTTTGCAGAGACCCTCTTTTTTTGGGGTGTAGTCCGGATTTTTTCGAAATGGTGTGTTGTGGTGGTTGTTTTTTGTAATGTTCCGGGTAGATTTATCGTGTCTGATGCAGAATGTAGTTACAATTGAGTTATTTCTTTGCTGTTTTTTTTATCTGGTCTGTGATTTTTTTTTGAATGTGCTTGAGTGTTTTTGTGTAAAAAATATTCATTTAGGGTTTAAAAAAGAGGGTTTGTCAAATAAAAAACAACAAAAATCAATTATAACCCTAAAAAATTATGGGTGTGATTGAAAAATATGATATATTTGCGGTAGTTAACTCGAAAATATTAGTTATGGCAAAATTAAGATTTACTGCATTGGAAGAGCTTCTGAACAGGGAGCCCAAAAAAAGTGAGGGTACCAGGATGCCTTCGTCCGATTATTATGGTGAGATGGTGTTTGATCGTCCAAAGATGAAAAAGTATCTTTCACCTGAAGCTTTTGTTCATGTGATGGAGTCCATAGAAAAAGGGACCCGGATTGATCGTAAAATGGCGGATCAAATTGCTTTGGGAATGAAAGCCTGGGCGATGGAGAATGGAGCAAGCCATTATACACACTGGTTTCATCCGCTTACCGACGGAACTGCCGAGAAACATGATGCCTTTCTGACTTTTGGTGAATTTGGTACCATGGTGGAAAGCTTTTCAGGCTCATTATTGGTTCAGCAGGAGCCTGATGCATCGAGTTTTCCGTCCGGAGGTATCCGTAATACTTTCGAGGCACGCGGATATACTGCCTGGGACGTTTCTTCACCCGCTTTTATCATCGGGTCAACTTTGTGTATTCCTACTATTTTTGTCTCTTATACCGGTCATGCACTCGATTATAAATTTCCGTTGCTGAAAGCTTTGCATGCAGTGGATAAGGCAGCAGTGGATGTTTGCCAATATTTTGATAAGAATGTAACAAAGGTTAACAGTAACCTTGGTTGGGAGCAGGAATACTTTCTGATTGACGAGGCACTCTATCATGCTCGTCCTGACCTGATGCTCACCGGAAGGACCTTGATGGGGCACTCTTCCGCAAAAGATCAGCAGCTGGATGATCACTATTTTGGCTCGATACCGACACGGGTCATTGCCTTTATGGAGGATTTTGAGAAAGAGGCTTACCGACTGGGAATTCCTGTAAAAACGCGCCACAATGAGGTGGCTCCCAATCAGTTTGAGGTGGCTCCTATTTTCGAGGAAACCAACCTTGCCAACGACCACAACCAGCTGATTATGGATGTGATGAAGCGCGTGGCTCGTCAGCATAAATTCAGAATCCTGTTCCATGAGAAGCCATTTAAAGGGGTTAACGGTTCAGGAAAACATAACAACTGGTCATTGAGTACCAATACAGGTGTAAACCTGTTGTCTCCCGGTAAGAATCCAAAAGGAAACCTTCAGTTTCTGACTTTCCTGGTGAATGTGCTTAAAGCAGTTCACGACAATCAGGATGTACTGCTCGGAAGTATCATGTCAGCCAGCAATGCTCATCGTCTGGGAGCCAATGAGGCTCCTCCGTCAATTATCTCCATTTTCCTGGGAAGTCAGATCTCGGCCATGCTTGACGAGTTGGAAACCAGAGTTCCGGATAAGAAAATGACTCCTGATGAGAAGACAGCATTGAAGCTGGATATCGGCAAGATTCCCGAAATTCTTCTGGACAACACCGATCGTAACCGTACTTCTCCGTTTGCATTTACCGGCAATCGTTTTGAGTTCCGTGCTGTAGGGTCTGCTGCCAATTGTGCCTCAGCTATGATTTCACTAAACACAGCTATGGCCGGTCAGTTGAAGGAGTTTAAAAAAGAGGTGGATGCTCTTATCGATAAGGGTGTGAAGAAAGATGAGGCTATTTTCCAGATGATAAAGGAATATATTAAACAGTCAAAAAATATTCGCTTCGACGGTGACGGTTATTCACAAGACTGGGTAGAAGAGGCTGCTCGTCGTGGATTGTCGAATATTTCAAGTGTTCCGCAAGCCATCAAGACTTATTTGTCTCCAAAATCAAAGAATCTTTTTGTGGATAACGGTGTGTTTACCGATGTGGAGATTGAAGCCCGTACAGAGGTGGAGATGGAGAAGTTTACCAAAAAGATTCAGATTGAATCACGTGTGCTGGGAGATCTTGCGCTGAATCATATCGTTCCTACGGCTGTTCAATACATGAACACTTTGATTGAAAATGTTCAGGGATTGAAGGATGTGTTTGGGGAGAACTCCGATTATCAGGATCTTGCAGGTGATCGTCTGGATTTGATCAAAAAGATCTCTTTCCATATTAAGAACATCAAGAACAAGACTCATGATATGGTGGAGGCCCGGAAAGTTGCCAATAAGTTGGAAGACATGACTGAAATGGCAGAGATGTACGAGCAAAAAGTATTTCCATATCTGGATGACATTCGATACCATATCGATAAGCTTGAGTTGACTGTTGATAATGCAATTTGGCCCCTGCCAAAATACAGGGAGCTTTTGTTTGCCCGTTAACGAACGGGGGAGGTTTTGACTCGGGAGTGTCTGTTCTTTTGGAGCAGGCACTCTTTTTTTGTGGAGAGAGCAGGTTGCTCATGAAGCGTTTACCCATATAAAATATATTGTTCTTTTTTTCGTTTGTGTTTTGTTAGCATTACCTTTGAATACTGTGAACCGAGTATTAATTCTTTTTTTACCTTTTGCCTCGCATGGTAATCCGCATTTTATTCTTTTTATTGACAGGTCTGTCCGTTTTGTTGTTGTCCGGATGTAGTGCCGAAGCCAAACTGGCTTCCGGAGTTAAGCTTTATGAGGTTGGAGAGTATAGCCGGTCGGTGGAGAAGTTTAGAAAAATGGACTTTGATAATCGTTACTACAGGGCGCAGGCTTCCTACTACCTGGCCATGTCGTATTACAATATAGGTCAGGCCGGCAGAGCTTCTTCTTATTTTCAGCGAGCCATCAGGTATGGTTTCCCTGATCCGGTAGCTCATTTCTTCCTGGGGCAGTCCTTGCGAATGCGGGAAGATTATGAGGAAGCCATTGAGGCTTATGAAACTTATCTGGAGCATGATGTCGGAAACAGGGCTGCTTTGAATGGCATCCAGTCGTGTAAGATGGCTCTGAATAATCCCCAAACAACCCGGTATGTTGTAGAGGAAAACCGCGATCTCAGGTCGAGGGAAAGTGATTACTCGCCAGCTTTTGCCGGAGATGACTATTCTACTGTTTATTTTTCTTCCATGAGGGGAGGGGATAAAAAAAGAGATATCAATCAGATTACCGGGCAGGGGAGTTCTATGATATACAGTTCTATTCAGGATGGAGATGGAGGTTGGGAAGATCCGATCCCTTTTGTAGGAGTAAAGGATCCTGCGCAGGACGATGGTGTGGCAGCTTTTTCTTCTGATGGAAAAGAGATGTTTTTTACCCGATGTTTGTACCCTGAAGAAGAGCCAATGGGAACCAAAATTATGGTTCAGCATAAGGCCGGAGGTCGCTGGGGCGAACCAGAAGAGCTTCCTTTGGGGCCTGACAGCCTTGTTTTTGCTCATCCGGCCCTGTCTCCCGATGGAAACACCTTGTATTTTGTTTCTGATATGCCGGGTGGTTTTGGAGGAAAAGATCTTTGGAAGGTCACCCGTTCATCCGGCAGCGACTGGGGATTGCCGGAGAATCTGGGGGTGGACATCAATACCCCTGCAGATGAGATGTTCCCAACGGTTCGCAGTGACGGTCGGCTCTATTTCTCGTCCGATGGATTGGTCGGATATGGAGGCCTGGATATTTTTGAAGCGGTATATGATGCTGAAAATGAAGAATGGGAAATAAAAAATCTGGGTTTACCGCTGAATTCTCCGGGACATGACTTTGGTATTGCTTTCAGAGGAACCCGGGAGATGGGAATGCTTTCCTCCTCACGGGGCAGTTATCGTGGGGTGGAGCAAATTTTCAATTTTGAATTGCCCGATATTGATGCAATATTACAGGGGAAAGTTGTTGATGAGGAGGGCGACGCTATTGAGGGAGCCACGGTTCGTGTAGTGGGAAATAATGGAATAAATCTTACCACATCAACATCCCCCGAAGGAGCCTTTACTTTTGTGTTGGACCCTGATGCCGATTATATTGTGATGGTTACTGCAAGCGGTTATTTTAACGGAAAGCTGGAGTTTTCGACAGTGGGAATGGAGGAAAGTGATGAGTTTGAAAAGCAAATAACACTTAAGTCTGTTGACTCCGACAGTGAAACCACTCAAGTTTCCAGTGGATTGTAAAAGATCTTGTTTTTCTACCCCAAAAAGTTTCTGTATTTTTGCAGGAAATTAAAAAACATCCAAAACCAACTCTTCGTGCAGCAAGATTTAAGATACAATCAGCGGGGCGTCTCTGCTTCCAAAGAAGATGTGCATAAGGCCATTGAAAATGTGGACAAGGGAATTTTTCCCAAAGCATTTTGCAAAATTGTTCCGGACTTCTTAAGTGGAGATCCGCAGTGGTGCAACATTATGCATGCCGACGGGGCAGGAACCAAATCATCACTTGCTTATCTTTACTGGCGTGAGACAGGAGATCTGTCGGTATGGAAAGGCATCGCTCAGGATGCACTTATCATGAATCTTGATGATTTGTTATGTGTGGGAGCTACCGACAATATTTTGTTGTCATCCACCATCGGAAGAAATAAAAACAGAATTCCGGGGGAGGTTATCTCTGCAATCATTAATGGAACCGAGGAGTTGTTGCAAAATCTCAGAGAGCAGGGGATTTCGGTTTACAGCACCGGAGGAGAAACCGCCGATGTGGGAGATCTGGTACGTACCATTATTGTTGATTCTACTGTCACCGCGCGTATGCGAAGGAGTGATGTAATTTCCAACCACCTGATTCAGCCCGGTGATGTTATTGTCGGACTGTCATCCACAGGACAGGCTAATTACGAAGATTTTTATAATGCGGGTATGGGGAGCAACGGATTAACTTCTGCACGTCACGATGTGTTTGCACATTATCTTGCCAACAAATACCCGGAGAGTTTTGACCCGGAGGTGGCTGATGATCTGATCTATCAGGGAAAATACCAGCTTACAGAAATGGTTGAGGCATTGGGTGTGGATGCCGGAAAAATGGTTCTTTCACCCACACGTACTTATGCGCCGGTTGTAAAAAAGGTGCTTGAGCAGATTCGTCCCCAGATTCACGGGATGGTACATTGTTCGGGAGGTGCGCAAACCAAGGTAATGAACTTTGTGGATGACATGCATGTTGTAAAAGACAATTTGTTTCCGGTTCCCGAGTTGTTCCGCATTATTCAGGAAACATCACAAACTCCGTGGCAGGAGATGTATAAAGTATTCAATATGGGCCATCGGTTCGAGTTTTATGTGAAAGAAGATGCTGCCGCCAGTATTATCGATATTGCCGGTTCGTTTGGTGTGGATGCCCGGATCGTTGGGCGTTGTGAAGCTTCTTCCGAAGGAAACAAACTGACCATTAAAGGAGAAAAGGGAACTTATCATTATTAGGTTCACCGGATAATTATAACCTGTTGCAGATGCCCGGGAGACTTCATTGACTTCCCGTTCTGCAGTCAGGTTTTTTTATGTATTAAGTTTAAGAAATTGTTTATTGTCACAGTAAAACGCTGTGTGGAAATATTGAGGTAATATGGCACAAGATAATTCATTGCTTGAGAAGATTGAGGCACTGCGCCTGCGATTCGAAGAGATCGGTCAAATGATTACGGATCCGGAGGTGATTTCCGACCAGAAGCGATATGTGAAGTTGAATAAGGAGTACCGGGAGCTTGAAGATATTGTAAATGTTGGAAAAGATTACAAAAATCTTCTGGAGAATATTGAGTCTTCCAGGGCAATGCTGAAAGAAGACGATGAAGAGATGCGGGCTATGGCACGTGAGGAGCTGGACGGTTTGGAGGATGAACGCCCCAAAATGGAGGAGGAAATCAAAATGTTGCTCTTGCCGGGCGACCCCGAAGATTCCAAAAATGCCGTTATGGAAATTCGGGCCGGAGCCGGAGGTGATGAAGCCAGTATTTTTGCAGGAGACTTGTTTCGTATGTACACAAAGTACTGTGAAAGTAAAGGCTGGAAAACCGAAGTGACTCACTACTCGGAAGGGACTTCTGGTGGATACAAGGAGGTCGTAATGAAAGTCACCGGAAACGGGGTATATGGAATTCTGAAATATGAGTCGGGTGTTCACCGTGTCCAACGGGTTCCTCAAACCGAAACACAGGGGCGGGTGCATACATCGGCTGCTTCAGTTGCTGTTCTTCCGGAGGCCGAGGAGTTCGATATTGACCTGAAACAAGAGGATATCCGGAAAGATACTTATTGTTCATCCGGTCCGGGTGGTCAGTCTGTAAACACCACTTATTCGGCCATTCGGTTAACACACATCCCGACCGGTATTGTGGTGACCTGTCAGGATCAGAAGTCGCAGCTCAAGAACCTGGATAAGGCGATGACTGAACTGCGTACCCGGATTTACAACCTGGAGTATCAGAAATATCTCGACGAGATTTCTTCCAAACGGAAAACTATGGTTTCCACGGGTGACCGCTCTGCAAAAATCAGAACCTATAATTACCCACAGGGACGTGTTACCGATCACCGCATCAATTATACCATCTATAATTTGCCTGCAGTGATGGATGGCGATATAGGAGGAGTGATTGACAAACTGCAGATTGAAGAGAATGCAGAGCGGCTGAAAGCCAGTGAGATGTAATGCAGCCTCTCAGTCTTATTTGAAGAAAAGATCAGCACTAAAACATATTCAATCCGAAATAAGTAAAAATTAAATGCCATGACCAGCCGGGAGATTTTTGAACAGATAAAGAAGAAACAAAGCTTCCTTTGTGTGGGACTCGACAGTGATGTGAATAAGATACCGAGGTTTCTGTACGACACCACCGATCCTGTTTTTGCCTTCAACAAGGAGATTATTGATGCTACACACGATTTGACCGTGGCTTACAAACCCAATCTGGCCTTTTATGAAAGTATGGGAGTCAGCGGCTGGAATACCCTGGAGAAAACAGTAAACTATATCCGGTATAATTATCCTGATATATTTATTATTGCTGATGCCAAACGCGGCGATATCGGGAATACCTCAAATCTTTATGCCAAAGCATTTTTTGATGCAATGGATTTTGATGCCGTTACTGTGGCTCCATACATGGGGGAAGATTCGGTAAAGCCGTTTCTTACTTACGTTGGGAAATATGTCATTCTGCTGGCTCTTACCTCTAACAAAGGGGCTTCCGATTTTCAGTATGTAAAAGAAAATGATGAGCGGCTTTTTGAAAAGGTAATTAATACTTCAAAGGATTGGGGAACTGAGGAAAATATGATGTATGTGGTTGGTGCTACACGTGCTGAGATGCTTCAGGATATCCGGAAAATTGCTCCCAAACATTTTCTTTTGGTTCCCGGCGTGGGAGCTCAGGGCGGAAGTCTTGCCGAAGTTGCACGCAATGGTATGAATGAGCAATGCGGATTGCTGGTCAACTCTTCCAGGGGGATTATTTTTGCCGGTGATGGTGAGGATTTTGCTCAGAAAGCCCGTGCTGCTGCCACCGAGGTTCAGCAGGAGATGGCTTCTCTTCTCAAAGAGGGGTCACTCTTATAATTGAATTATTTCAGTTTTATTCGTAGCTTGCATTTTAGGCTGGGGTGCATCAAATTATTTGATGACCGGGATTTTTGTGTGGTTATATTCAAACCATCTTGAAAATCCGCAAAGCCTGTTGTTCTATGAATGAAGAGTTTCTCCAGTTTCTCTGGCAATATAAATATTATAAGCCGGGGATTTTTTTTACCGACCGGAACCAACAAGTGGAGGTAATTCATCCGGGATTGCCCAACTCCAACTCAGGACCCGATTTCTTCAATGCAAAAATTAAGCTGGATGATGTGTTGTGGGCCGGAAATGTAGAGATTCATGCCAATGCTTCAGATTGGTATAACCACAAACACCATTTGGATTCTCTTTATGACAATGTGGTACTGCATGTGGTGTTGCGCAACGATAAGGAGATTAAAAACAGTGCCGGCAGAGTAATCCCCTGCTGGGAGATGGAGATTCCTGAAAATATAATGAGTGAGTATCAGTCGCTCAGAAAACATCAGGGCTGGATTGCATGTGAGAACAAGATCAATAAGATTTCACGGTTCGAAATTGATGCATGGATCGAACGGATGTTGATAGAGAAGCTGGAGCAAAAAGTGTCAGGTATCGAGGCCCTTTTAGAAAACTCTCAAAACAACTGGCAGCAGGTCTTTTTTGTGGTATTGGCACGAAATTTCGGGTTTGGTCTCAATGGTGAACCATTTGAGCAACTGGCCCGACAACTTCCCTGGCAATATATTCAGAAAAATGCTGATTCACCGGTTAAACTGGAGGCTCTGATGTTAGGACAGGCAGGTTTTTTGGAGCTGATTTTGCATGAGGATAAATATGTACAGACGTTGGTGCGGGAATACCGCCTGTTGAAGCATAAATATGCACTTCAGCCAATGTCTGCACATCTGTGGAAATTTCTTCGGATGCGACCGGGTAATTTCCCGACGGTTCGTCTGGTTCAACTGGCAGCGCTTATTTCCGGAAATCCCTTTTTGTTTGATAAACTTTTATCGTGTGAAACACTCGCTGAAGCACGAAAATTACTGGCGGTTCAGCCCTCAGAATATTGGCATAATCATTATCGCCCGGGAGTTGAAAGTCCGCCCAAATCAAAGAAAACCGGGAGTCAGACCATTAATCTTATAATTATCAATACAGTTATTCCGATGCTTTTTGCATTTGGCAAATTGAGGGGTAATTTTGATTTGCAGCAAAGAGCCCTGGATTGGCTTTCGGAATTGCCGCCGGAAAAGAATAATATTGTGACCGGCTGGGCGAACCCTTCCATTGGAGTCAGCGCTTTGTCATCGGCTCAAAGTCAGGGATTGGTGTATCTGAAAAGAAATTATTGTGATCTCCGAAAGTGCCTGTCGTGCAGGTTGGGGCGCAATGTTTTGTCATTAAATTCAGAGTAAAGTTAAAAATTGGTTCGCTTTTTGTTATTTTCAAAAGTGTTAAAAAGTATTTATTTTGTATCATTGAACTCAAAACATCTTGTTATGAAATCTCGAATTTTAATTATTGCCGCGTTTTCTCTGATTCTGATGGGGGCCTTTTCTTCCTGTAAATCCAAGAAAAAAGTTACTGCCAAAAGTGAAATAGGAGATATTATCGAAGAACTACCTTGCGAAGACAAGGGGAAATCGGATAAGAATTTTTTCCGGGCCAGTGCTATGTCCACCAGTGCAGATCTGAGTCTGGCCAAGGAAAAAGCGCTCTTGCTGGCCAAGCAGCGCCTGGTGACTCTTATTAATTCCAATACCAAGTCGGTAACCGACAGGTATGTGAATGAGCGTGAAATTGGTGATGCTGCAGAATTTGAGCAGAAGTTTGAAAACATGACCCGCGAAGTTGCCGATGAAACCATCAACAACATAGTGGTTACCTGTGAGAAAGCAAGTGTTACTGAAGAGGGTAAATATCACGGTTTTGTGGCTATTGAGGTACATCGCGATGATGTATTAAAAGGAATTGACCGGAGAATTTCCAACGATGATAAATTGCAACTCGATTACGATAAGCAAAAGTTTCAGGAGATTTTTGAAGAGGAGATGGAGCAAATGGCCGAAGAGAGAGGGTATTGAGAATACGGGTTGAGGTTAAGAGAAATTTATGCGTGTAGATGCTCAACCTCAGTCTTTTTAATCTTTTGCCAGGCATTTGCAAAAAACTATAAACGACCTGTTTGCAGGTTTTTAAATTATTCCATATCTTTGCGGCCTATTTGTAAACCATATATTTAATTAGATCGTATGCATCTGACAAAAGAAGAAAAACAAGAGATCTTTGCGAAGTACGGGAAGTCGAATACTGACACTGGTTCACCTGAAAGCCAGATAGCATTATTTACCAACCGTATCGCACATTTGACCGAGCACCTGAAGGCTAATAAGAAAGACTTCAGCACCCAGTACGCACTTAAGAAGATGATTGGTAAGCGTCGAAACTTACTTGATTATCTTAAAGCAAAAGATATTGAAAAATATCGTGAGCTGATTAAGGATCTTGGGCTCCGCAGGTAGGTCAAAAAAGGATAGTATCAGAAAGGCAGTTCCCTCCCGGGAATTGCCTTTTTGTTTTTGTTTATCCTCGTTTTCAAGCACATTTTGAAAAAAAGTGATGTTTCCGGGCGATGGGTGGCAGATATTATCTATCTTTGGAGTTGATTAAGAGATTGTAAGAAAAATAGAAATTTATTTATGATTAAGCCGATTGAAAAAAGTATTGACCTCGGTGATGGAAGGTCAATTGTAATTGAAACTGGAAAGTTGGCCAAGCAGGCCGACGGATCGGTCGTTGTTAGAATGGGCAATACGTATTTGCTCGCTACCGTGGTTTCTGCTAAAGAAGCGAAACCTGATGTCGATTTTATGCCACTTTCTGTGGACTACAGAGAGAAGTATTCTGCCATAGGGCGTTTCCCCGGAGGTTTTCTTAAGCGGGAAGGTCGTCCTTCTGATTTCGAAATTCTTGTTTCGAGGTTGATTGACAGAGCTTTGAGGCCACTTTTCCCGGAGGATTATCATGCCGATACTTTTGTGAATGTGAGTCTTATATCTGCTGATAATGAAAGTGTCCCTGACTCTCTTGCCGGTCTTGCGGCCTCTGCTGCATTGACTATTTCCGATATTCCTTTCGCCGGACCTATTTCCGAAGTGAGGGTAGCTCGTGTTAACGGGGAATTGAAAATTAACCCTTCTGCATCAGAAATGAAAGAGGCCGATCTTGAAATAATGGTGGCCGCTTCGATGGATAATATTATGATGGTGGAAGGTGAGATGAAGGAGGTTTCTGAAGCTGAGCTTTTGGAAGCCATGAAATTTGCCCATGACGCCATCAAGGTACAGTGTGCAGCTCAGATTGAACTTGCCGAAATGGTCAACGTTACGAAACGTGAATATTCGCACGAAGTCAACGATGAGGAGCTGCGTAAAAAAGTTTGGGATGCTACTTATGAAAAGGCTCGTGAAGTTGCCCGTTCTGCAAATCCCAATAAGCATGAACGTCTGGACGGATTCGCTTCTATCGTTGATGAATTTATTGAGAGCAATTATGATGCAGAAGAGGACGAAATTCCTACCACTCTGATCAAAAAATATTTTCACGATGTGGAAAAAGATGCTGTTCGCCGGGTAATGCTGGATGAGAATGTTCGTCTTGATGGCCGGGCAATGGATGAAATTCGTCCCATCTGGTGTGAAGTGGATTGTATCCCCGGACCACATGGTTCAGCCATTTTTACTCGTGGAGAAACACAGTCTTTAACTACTGTTACCCTTGGTTCCAAACTGGATGAAAAACTGGTGGATGATGTACTCTACAAAGGGTATGACAGATTTTTATTACATTATAATTTCCCTCCTTTTTCTACCGGGGATGCCAAGCCTTACAGAGGTGTAGGCCGTCGTGAGATAGGACATGGTAACCTGGCTCACAGAGCTCTTAAAGGGATGTTGCCCGATGAAACACCTTATGTGATCAGGGTTGTCTCTGACATTCTGGAATCAAATGGTTCTTCATCTATGGCCACCGTTTGTGCCGGTACAATGGCTTTGATGGATGCCGGTATCCCTTTCAAGAAGCCTGTTTCGGGTATCGCTATGGGATTGATTACCGATAAGGACAGTGATAAGTATGTGGTGCTTTCAGATATCCTTGGCGACGAGGACCACCTTGGAGACATGGACTTCAAAGTTACCGGTACCGTTGATGGTATTACTGCTACCCAGATGGACATAAAAGTGGACGGATTGTCGTATGAAGTGCTGGAAAAAGCACTTGAACAGGCTCGTCGCGGACGTCTTCACATTTTGGATAAAATCACTGAAACCATCAGTGAGCCACGTGAAGACTATAAACCACACGCTCCTCGTATTGTTACCCTGAGGATTCCTAAGGATATGATTGGTGCTGTAATCGGACCAGGTGGAAAGATTATTCAGGAAATTCAGGCCGAAACCAATACCAGTATCTCCATCGACGAAGATGAGAAGAATGGTATTGTAGGTATTTCTGCCAGCGATAAGGATGCTATTGATAAGGCATTGAACCGTATCAAAGGCATTGTTGCTGTCCCAGAGGTAGGCACCGTTTACACCGGAAAAGTAAAATCGATTGTTCCTTTTGGTGCATTTGTGGAAATTCTTCCCGGAAAAGACGGTTTGTTGCATATTTCTGAAATTGAGTGGCGTCGTCTCGAAAAAGTGGAGGATGTTCTCAAAGAAGGAGATATGGTTGAGGTGAAACTGATTGACGTGGATCAGCGTTCAGGTAAACTGAAGCTGTCCCGTAAAGTATTGCTTCCCCGCCCCGAGCGTAACTAGTGTTTGTCTATAAAGTCCAATTTCTGCGTTGTTGCTCAAAATCTAAATTCTCATCCCGATTGTGCTTTTTGTTGGTTTTTTGTTTAAAACCTTACAAAAGCTACTTCGGGACTGCGGTTTAGATTTTTCACACGCCTTGAATGTGAACTTTCTAGTTCAAACACGTGAGAAACGCTTAGTTTATGGACGGACACTAATTAATCGGATTAATTTGAGGGTTCAATTGGGTTGAATTTTCAAAATATCAACAAATCCCCGGTGGAATATGTTATTCCATCGGGGATTTTGTATTTTTAGCCTGCTTTTTAATCCGGGATAGTCCCCTGTTTGTTTTGCTGAATAATCAATAATTTTAAACTATGAGCCGCTACCGAACGATTCAACAGTGGTACGATATTTTGAGCAGTCGTCTTAAAGGTGCCCCGCGCGAGAGTATTAGATTTTATAGTCTTGAGGCTTTCCCGAGGCTGATGCATCATCTTGAAACGCATAAAACTGAATGCGAAGTTTGCCGTCGTCACTTTGAAACACTTGATGAGATGAGTTTTGAGCTGGGACAATGGATGAAAACAGATGCCCCTGAGATGGTAAATTTTCAGGCCGAACTGGAAGATAGCGTCCGTCATTTGCGTTCTGATCATAAAGTTTTTCCCAAAGGTTTGTGGTTGTCACGTTTTGTCTTGATGGGTATTCTGGTTGGAATCCTCGGGGCCTTGATAACCATTGTGGTGGTTGCCGGGGTTGTTATCGGGGGCGTACTTCTTACCGGTGCTTTTATTGGTATGATGGTGGGGTGGATAGCCGGTAAAAACAAAGAAAGAAAAATTAAAAAACAGAATCGTCTTTATTAATCGGTTACACCAGTATAAAATCTAAAAAAAATGAACTATCGAATTCTAATTGTGTCACTGCTTGCTATGGCAACATTATTTTCCTGTAAGGATAAAGGTCCTGATACTCCGGAATATCCGGAAACTAAAAAAGTAGATACGGTGGATGTTTACTACGGAACAGAGGTTCCCGATCCTTATCGCTGGCTGGAAGATGATCAGTCGGAAGAGACGAAGGATTGGGTTCAGCGTCAGGTAAAGGTTACCAATAAGTATCTGAGCGAAATTCCCTTTCGGGACAGGCTTAAAGAGAGACTTACGGAGGTCTGGAATTATGAAAAACAGGGAACGCCTGTTCGTAAAGGGAAGTATTGGTTTTTTATGCGTAACAACGGCCTGCAAAACCAATATGTTGTATATGTGAAAGAGGGGGAAGACGGAGAAGAACGGGTTCTGCTCGATCCCAATAAATTATCCGATGACGGAACGGTAGCTTTGTCGGATTATGCAGTTTCTGAAGATGGAACTTATATGGCCTACTCCATTTCACGAGGTGGTTCCGACTGGCGTGAAATTTATGTATTGGATGTGGCAACCGGAGAACAACTGGATGATCACCTGGAGTGGGTTAAATTTTCCGGTATTTCCTGGATGGGAGAAAAGGGGTTTGTTTACAGTCGTTATGATGCCCCCGCTCAGGGAGAAGAGTTGACGAATGTGAATGAATTTCAACAGGTTTATTATCATCAGATTGGCGATGAGCAATCCCAAGATGAATTAATCTACAAAGATCCTGTAAATGCGTTGCGTAATTTTACTGCAGAAGTGGATGATGACAATAAGAACATTGTTCTTTCGGGAAGTGAATCAACCAGCAATAACTCATTCTTAATCAGAGAATGGAACAGTGAGGAGTGGGCGGTTGCCGATACATCATTTGAAAACAACACCGTTTATTTGGGGACGGTAAACGGAAAGTATTGGGTTCTGACTGATTTTGATGCTCCACGTTACCGGGTAATGGCCATCAATCCTGAAAATCCGGCAATTGATCTATGGGAGGAAGTGGTTGCTGAAAAGGGAGACGTGCTGAACGGCGTTGCTCTTTCAGAAAACTACGCTGTTGCTCATTATATGGTGGATGCCGAATCCAAGCTGTTGGTCTTTGATTTTTTCGGTAAAGAGTTGTATGAGATTGAGTTGCCCGGAAGAGGTTCAGTGGGAGCTTTACGCACCACTCGCGAAGACGATGAATTGTTTTACTCCTTTGATTCATATAATGTCCCGGGGCAGGTTATTGACTTTAATCTGGAAACCAGAGAGAGTGACATAATCTTTGAGCCGGAAGTTGATTTTGACGGAGACAACTATGAAACCAGACTGGTGTTCATTGAAGCTGAAGACGGAGCTCAGGTGCCATTGCACATTGTCCATAAAAAAGGTATTGAACTCGATGGCAATAATCCTCTGATGCTTTACGGATACGGCGGCTTTAATGTAGTTTATTCTCCCGGATTTGATGTGCGGCTCATTCCCTGGCTTGAAAACGGCGGCGTTTATGTAAATGCGCACATCCGTGGTGGAGGAGAGTATGGAGAAGACTGGCATCAGGGCGGGACAAAGTTGAATAAACAACGTGTATTTGATGATTTTATCCTTGCTGCCGAGAAAGTGATTGAGATGGGTTATACCAATGCAGATAAAATTGCCATCCGTGGGGGCTCCAATGGTGGTTTGTTGCTCGGAGCAGTGGTGAATCAAAGGCCTGAACTGTTCCAGGTTTCTTTGCCTGCAGTAGGTGTAATGGATATGCTTCGATATCATAAATTTACTATTGGCTGGGCCTGGGCCGGAGATTACGGTCGCAGCGATGAGAGCGAGGAGATGTTCCGTTATTTATACGGATACTCGCCCGTTCATAATATCAAATCTGGGGTAGATTATCCTGCTACTCTTGTTTTTACTGCTGATCATGACGACCGTGTAGTACCTGCACATTCGTTTAAGTACATTGCTACCCTGCAGGAAAAATACAAAGGAGAGAATCCCGTGCTTATCAGAATTGAAACGAAAGCAGGTCATGGAGCAGGAAAACCGGTTTCCAAACAGATCGAGGAGGTTGCCGATATGTATGCATTTACATTTTACAATATGGGGCTGGAACCATATAATTGGTAAACAGGGATTAAAAAACCATGAAATACTTTATTTTGTCAGCAAAAAAACTTATTATTGTAAATAGTCTTTGTAAAAGAGAAAATTTGTATTGTTTGATAACAAAAAAATCTTTGCAAAAAGACACTGCAACCAGAAAAGGGTAATCGGTCCGAAACTATTACCGCTATTGGGCTTAAAAACAAGAATGACCTATCGGTAAGTTTTGGTTTATGTTAGATATTCATTGGCGAAAAAGAGATGAATTTTGTCCAATGTAAATATTCTTCTTTGTGTCAGGTTATTTTTTTGTTGAAAAACTTCTACGATTGGCTATATTTGCATTAAATCGTGTTTGAAGTGTTTCATTTATTAAAAACATTCCTAAATTTGTATAGAAGATAGGATTTATTCAAGAACAAATAATTCGGTTAACATTATGAAAAGAACAAGGATCAATCTTTTTGCGACTGTTGCACTTGCTGCTTTGCTGGCCAGCTGCTCCGGTCTGGATAAGATGAAAGACAATGCACCAGACATTAATTATACTGTGACTCCTGAGGTTTTGGAAGCACACGGTGGTCAGGTGCCCGTAACCATTAAGGTGCAAGTGCCTGGTGGCTACTTCGATAAGAAAACTGAAATTACTGCAACTCCTGTATTGGTTTATGACGGAGGCGAAACTGCTTATGCTCCTTACCAGTTGCAAGGCGAGAGCGTAGATGGTAATGCTAAGGTTATTTCTTATGCCAATGGTGGTCAGTTTACTTATGAAGGAACTGTTGACTACAACGACAACATGAGAGTTTCTGATCTCGTTGTCAGGGTTACTGCTACCCGTGGTGGTTCATCTATAGACTTTGAGCCGGTAAAGATTGCTGAAGGTGTTATTTCAACATCTCAATTGCTTGGCAAAAAAGGTGCAATGGCTGCCCTTGGAGAAGATAACTTCCAGCGCGTAACTCCCGAGGTTGGCGAAGCTGATATTCACTATCTGATTCAGCGTTCAAATGTTCGTAACTCAGAGTTGAGAAACGAAGACATTAAAGCTCTTTCAGAATTTGTGAAGGCTGCCAAAGAGGCTGACAACAAAGAATTTAAAGGAGTGAATATTTCTGCTTATGCTTCTCCTGACGGACCAATTGATTTGAACACTCGTTTGGCAGGTGATCGTGAAGCTTCAGCTAAAAAATACCTGGAAGGTGCTTTGAAGAAAGCCGGTGTTGAGGATGTTACTGCCGAAGATTTCTTCGAATTGCGTAACACTCCCGAAGACTGGGAAGGATTTAAGGCATTGGTAGAAAAGAGCGACATCGAAGATAAAGATGTTATTTTGAGAGTTCTTTCTACACACAATGATCCTGAAGTTCGTGAGTCAGAAATTAAAAACATGGCTGCTACCTATAAGGTACTTGCTGATGACATTCTTCCTGAATTGCGTCGTGCCAAATTGAATGTAAATGTAGAGGTTATCGGAAAATCTGATGATGAGATTTCTGAGTTGGCTGTTTCTTCTCCTGAAGAATTGAAACTCGAGGAAATTCTTTATGCTGCTACATTGACAGACAATCTGGAAGAGCAACTGGCTATTTACAAATCTGCTTTAGAGCAGCATTCAAATTGCTGGAGAGCTCAGAACAACATTGGTGTAGTTCTGATGAAGCAGGGTGATGTTGATGGTGCAAAAGTTGCCTTCGAGAAAGCCAATGAGATGAAAGCCAATGAGCCTGTGGTTTTGAATAACCTTGGTGTAATTGCTCTTTATGAAGACGACGTTGAGGCTGCTAAAGAATACTTTGATTCAGCTGCCGGTGCCGGTGCTGCTCTTGACAACAATCTTGGTGTATTGGCCATTTACAATGGTAACTACGACGAGGCTGTTCGTTACTTCGGTAACAGCAACAACTGCAACGCTGCTTTAGCTAAAATTCTTAACGGTAACTATGACGCTGCTTTGGCTACCTTGAATGCCAATGACGCTGAAGTAGGGACCAAGTACTATTTGAAAGCAATTATTGGTGCTCGTCAGAATGACACTGATATGTTGTTTGAAAATCTTGACAAAGCCGTTGAATTGGACGCTTCTCTGAAAGAAGTTGCTGCTTCCGATATGGAATTTGCACGCTACTTTGAAGATGCTTCTTTCAAAGAAATTGTACAGTAAGCATAAGGTTTTTAACCTTTGAGATAAAAAAAAAGGCTGCCGGATGGCAGCCTTTTTTTGCTTATAAATGGGGAAAATTGTCTGTTTTTTTGCCCGATTGCATCGACGCTGATCAGACAATCAGTAATCCTTTGATGTGAGAACCCATTTTTTTGACAACTCCCAAAGCACGATTCCTGCCGAGACAGAAACGTTGAAGGAGTGCTTGGTTCCGAATTGCGGAATCTCCAGACATTGGTCACACCGGTCTATTACTTTCTGATCAACACCTTTCACTTCATTGCCCAGAATAACTGCATATTTTTGTTGCGTATCTGTTTGAAACTCTTCCAAAGGGGTGCTTTTCTCCACTTGTTCAATTCCGAGAAGTAAATAACCATTGCTTTTCAACTTTTCTATGGCCTCTGTTGTTTCATTAAAGTACTGCCATTTTACAGAATCTTCAGCCCCAAGGGCCGTTTTGTGAATTTCCTTGTGGGGCGGAGTGGACGTGATACCGCAGAGGTAAACGGCCTCCAGCCGGAATGCATCTGAAGTGCGAAAGATGCTGCCAACATTATGAAGACTCCTGACATTGTCTAATACGACAATTATTGGTGTTTTGGGTGATTCTTTGAATTGCTGAACAGAAATTCTGCCCAGTTCATTGAGCTTTAGTTTTCGCATTTTTTTAAGGGACAAAATTAGAGATTCTCTTTTAGTCAAACGAATTAATTGAACGTTTAACCATAGTTTTCACAAAAAAATCTACAATATGAATATTCATGAGTACCAGGCAAAGGCAATTCTTAAACAAAATGGTGTTAACATACAGGAAGGCTTAACAGCAGAAACTGCCGACGAAGCAGTAGCGGCAGCCAAAGAGCTTCAAAAGCAAACCGGAACCGGTTGGTGGGTGCTGAAAGCTCAGATTCATGCAGGAGGAAGAGGTAAAGGTGGAGGTGTAAAGCTGGCCAAGAGCCTGGATGAAGTTCATCAACTGGCAACCGAGATGATTGGTATGCAACTGGTCACGCATCAGACAGGCCCTGAAGGGAAAAAGGTCAGAAAGATTTTAATTGCTCAGGACGTATATTATCCTGGTCCCTCAGAGAAGAAGGAATACTATATGAGTGTTCTGCTAAACAGGGAAACCGGAAAAAATACCATCATGTACTCTGCCGAGGGGGGTGTTGATATTGAGGAAGTAGCCGATAAAACTCCCGAACTCATTTTTAAGGAAGAGATTGACCCGGGTACAGGAGTTTTGCCTTTTCAGGCCCGTAAAATTGCCTTTAACCTTGGTTTGGAAGGTCAGGCGTTCAAAGAGATGACCCGGTTTGTTGCTGCACTCTATCGTGCCTATGTAGCTGTTGATGCCTCTCTTTTTGAAATCAACCCGGTTCTTAAAACCACCGACGATAAGATTATGGCTGTTGATGCCAAAGTGAATCTTGATGACAATGCATTGTTCAGACACCCTGATCTGGCTGATATGCGTGACCTGAATGAAGAAGATGCCACTGAAACCGAAGCCGGCAAAAACAACCTTAATTTTGTGAAATTGGATGGTAACGTGGGGTGTATGGTCAATGGTGCCGGTTTGGCTATGGCCACTATGGATATCATAAAACTGTCAGGTGGAGAACCAGCCAACTTTCTGGATGTAGGAGGTGGTGCCAATGCCGAAACTGTAGAGGCAGGGTTGAAGATTATTTTGTCGGATCCGGCGGTGAAAGCGGTGTTGATAAATGTTTTTGGTGGCATTGTTCGTTGTGACAGAGTGGCTTCCGGTGTTGTTGAGGCATACAAAAACCTTGGAAATATCAAGGTGCCCGTTATTGTACGATTGCAGGGAACCAATGCAGAAGAGGGTAAAGCCGTCATTGATAACTCCGGATTGAAAGTTCGGTCGGCTATAACTCTTAAAGAGGCGGCAGATATTGTAAAGGAAGTGGTTTAAGTCGATGTAGGGGGTTGATGTTCGGATTTGCCGAACATCAACCCCCTACAATTTATTTTCACCCAGCAGAGTGCTCTTAATACAAATGTAGCTGAGCAATCTCAATTTTCATACCGGGGGGTATTAATTATTTTTTACCAGTTAACTTTTGATCTTCTTACGGGCATTGTCATACAACGCGCGCCACCGCCTCCACGGGGCAGCTCTGAGCCTTCGATGGTAATTACATATTTCTCGTAATCGGAAAGATCTGTTTTGTTGCTGATTACATCTGCTGCTTTGATAATGGCAAATCCTGCCTGATTTAAGGCTTCCAGAGTGTGCACGTTTCTGGCATAACCGATTAATTTCCCGGGACCATGAGCAAAGAAATTTGCCCCACTGTGCCACTGTTCCCGCTCCTGTTGCCACAAATCTGTTCCTCCACAGGGGACCGGCTTCAGATCCATACCGAGGCTTTTCAGACATTGAAGTAAGCCCGGTTGCCTGGATATTTCTTTTACCACACCGTTTTCGATGGTCATAAGTATGGTGGCATAGGAATTCTCCTGGCGCAGCAGAGGTTCATATATCATGCAGGTATCCCTGTCCAGCAGGGTAAATATCATATCCAAATGGATGAACGATTCAGGGGATTCGGGAAGTTGTTGCACCACAATGTGCTTCTTCCCTTTTTGTGTCTTGATTTGTTCTGCCAGAAAATCAATGCCCTGTGTTGAGGTTCTGGTGCCGTTGCCGATAATCAGGATATCATCCCGGGCAATGAGTACATCTCCCCCTTCAATAAAAGTTTCTGTGCCCACATGCCAGGTGTTCATCGGGTTGATGATGGAGGTCTTGAAATGTGGTGAATAGTTGAAAATGGCATCCATGATAATAGATTCCCGTTCTCTTACTTTATTGGCCATTTTGGAGATCATTACCTGGTTGTAAACGGTAACAGAAGCATCCCGGGTGAAGAAGAAGTTATGCAATGGTCGCAGGGCATACCTCTCATCTGAAAGGAATGTGGTAAGGGAATCGCGCTTCAGGGCAACGCCCTCGATGAGTTGTGCGGCCAGCTCTTTATTGTTGAGCGAAAGCAAATCTTCTTTAATGTTGAGCACTTTTTCATGGGTGCAGATGCGTTCAATAAGGGAAACTTTGATGTCGGGGTCAATAAGAATTTCTGTTAGTAAGTCTTTGACCTGGAATGTTTTTGATACCTTGTTCAGCACACCGCTGAGTTGCTGATACTCTTCAATGGCTACCGGTAGATTCAGAATGTCACTGTAGAGTGCGCGCTCGGCGTTACCTGGGGTCATGTTTTCTACCTCAGGCCCTGGTGTGTGCAGTATTACAGCTTCTAAATTTCCTATTTCGGAAGTTACATGGGGAACTATTGGGGTGCTACTCATACGAGAAATGCTTTTTGTTTGTATTTCAGTGGTTTATTGTAGTTGTTCCGGTTTTTTAGAAATGTTCTTACAAATCAACGATTGTTTGGTTATAGGTGTTCAATCGAATGCAATTTAGTGAATGTTTTGGGAAAAAAATCTGATTTTTTCCCAACCCCTAAAATGATAAAAGGCCGGAGGAAATCCGGCCTTTTATGGAATATTGGAATAATTAAATGTTTTCGTCTTTGAAACGTCAATGGTTAAATAGCGTCTGTCTCAACGACCTTTCCAAGAATGTCGGAATAGGGAACCAGCAAGTAGTTTTTGCCTTCAAACTCCAGTTCCGTACCTGAGAATTCTTTGTAAAGGACCGTATCGCCGACGGATATTTCAGCATTGTCGATGTTGCTGATTCCGGCAACTTTCCCGGTTTTTTCTTTGGTTTTTGCGCTGTCCGGAATAATAATTCCCGAAGCAGTGGTCTGCTCTGAGCTTTCTTCCGGAAGCTCAAGCAATACATTCTGATTGATTGGTTGTAACTCCTTCATTGTTTATTTATTTTAGTTATTATGCATTGATGCCTAAAAGGCTGTTTATTCTGTTTCTGTCGAATCCAACGACTACCTGGCCGTCAATTAAACTTTGCGGCACTCCTTGCTGACCACTTCTTTTTACCATCTCAGTGGCGGCTTTCTCATCTTTGCTTACATCGATGTCCCTGAATTGTATTTGATTGTTCTTCAGGTAATCTTTTAAAGTTCTGCACCACGAACAAGTGGGAGTGGAATAGACAATTACCTGTTTTTGTTTCTTTTCCCCTTCGGCGTTGCCAGTAATGGAAAGAGGGTTGAAAAATGCTTCCAAAGCCCCCTCCTGATGACAACCTTTCAGGTAACGTGCCGGCACCCCTCTTTTGAATTCAATGAGGGTAGGAGCCGAGGTGATATTGTATTCGGGATGAACATCTCTTACTTCAGCCACGTTTACCGAAAATACTGTTGATGCATTCTCCGGCTTCATTGCATCGAGGTTTGTCAATGCACAGTCGCTTTGTTCTGATCCCATTTTGTAAATCAGTAAAAAGAGATCGGGATTTGATTTCAGTTGTTCTTTGAAATCCTGGAGTGATGTAACAGAAATATGGTTCATTTTTTCAATAAATATATTAATATCTACAAAAATACATAAATCCATAAATCAGAAATAGTGCCAATTTTGGAGGGTTGTCAAAATGTCAGTTTCGCTGTTTTGAGTTTTTGTGTTATTTTGTGAGAAGATATAACCATTGAGGGCTGATCTGCCAGGGATAAATGATTGTAACTTAAAAAACATTGAGAATGAGTAAAAAGTATATTGGAGCCCATGTGAGTGCTGCCGGTGGCGTAGAGAATGCTCCGGTTAATGCTAAGGAAATAGGAGCTACCGCCTTTGCATTGTTTACCAAAAACCAGCGTCAGTGGAAATCCAAACCACTTACAGAGGAGAGCATTAGTAAGTTTAAAAAGAACTGCGATGATCTGGGATTTTCACCCCGTCATATATTGCCGCACGACAGTTACCTTATTAATTTGGGACATCCTGAGAAAGCCGGGATTGAAAAATCACGGGAAGCTTTTCTTGATGAGATGCAACGATGTGAGCAGTTGGGGTTGGAATTGCTGAATTTTCATCCGGGAAGTCATCTTAAAAAGATTTCTGAAGATGAGTGCCTCCAAAGGGTTGCAGAATCGGTGAATATCGTGCTGGAAAAAACAAATGGAGTGACGGCCGTGATCGAGAATACCGCCGGTCAGGGTTCTAATGTGGGTTACCGGTTTGAGCATCTGGCACGAATTATTGAGTTGGTGGACGATAAATCCCGCGTTGGGGTATGTATTGATACCTGTCATGGCTGGGCCGGCGGATATGATTTTTTGTCAGATGAAGGTTACGAGAAGAGCTGGACTGCATTTGAAGAACTTGTCGGGTTGGAGTATTTGAAGGGGGTGCATCTGAATGATGCCAAAAAGGATGTGGGAAGTAAGGTGGATCGTCATGCCAGCCTCGGGGATGGTTATATGACCAATAAAACTTTTGAGCGAATGATGAAAGATGATCGTTTCAATGACATTCCGATAATTTTGGAAACGCCTGATCCTTTGCGGTGGCCCGATGAGATCAAATGGCTCAGAGAGAAGGCCGGTCTTTGATTTTTTTGATTGTAAATTAGTTAATGCCAGCAGGCAATGAAAGATTAGTGTAAAGAGTTTTAATAGAACGAACTAAAATTTTTGATGAAGGTTTTCTTTTTTCAAGGCAATCTTTACAGCCATAGCCATCCCTACGGCGGAAAAGGTTAACGAAGAAAAAAGGAAACCAGCGTAAAAATTAGTTCGGGATATTAAGATTCTTTACACTGGTTCGGTAAGCTTTTTGCATATCAGATATGTAAAGATTGTTTTTAAATGGTTGATTGGAGAAGATATTTTGTGTTGGCAACACTTATTCTCGTGCTTGTTACTTCCGGATTTGCTCAGAATGTGCGCACGGAAGAGATGGCAGGTAAGGAAGTGTATCTTCTTGAATCAGAAATTGTGAAAGGTGATACCATTCCGCACATTGTTTTACGTGAAGTAAAGGTTGTTCCCGACTGGAAGTTCAGGAATAAACGTGAGCGAAGGACTTATAACCGTTTGGTAAAGAATATAAAAATAGCTCTTCCATATGCAAGAGTTGCGGCTCACAAACTGAACTCGATAAATGCAGAGCTGGCCCTTATTGAACGGGAGAAAGAGCGTAAAGAATTTCTGAAAGAAGCCGAAAAAGAGTTGTTCAATGAATTTGAAAAGCCTTTGCGGAAACTCACCTTTTCCCAGGGACGTATGCTTATTAAGCTGATTGACCGCGAAACAGGTGATACCAGTTATAATCTGATAAAAGAATATAAAGGCGGGTTCTCCGCATTTTTCTGGCAGTCGGTGGCCCGCTTGTTTGGCTCCAATCTGAAGGATGAATATGATGGTGAGAGAGAAGACCGAATGATTGAACACATCATCATTATGATTGACAACGGGATGTTGTAACGATTTTATTTAGTGTTTGTCCATAAAGTACCATATACTGCGTTACGCTTGCCCGAAAATTCCTCATTTACTCAAGTAAACTGCAGATTTTCGGGCTTTGCAAGCCCCCGAAGAAAAATCGGGGCAGGCATTGTAACTGGCACTTTCTTGACAAAAACATGACCAGAAACAAATATTGCTTAGTTTATGGACGGACTCTATTTAATCGGAAGTTTGTAAGGCAAAAGGCAAAAAAACACCCGGCTATTGGTCGGGTGTTTAATCTTTAATTCAATTAATCCAGCATCTTAAATACGGCCTTAACCACATTTTCTGCTCCTTCGGCAATCTGGGTGATTTTTGCATCCAGCATATAGCATGGAGTGGTTGCAATTTTAAGGTTTTCGTCAATAACCACTTCACCATGTGTGGTATTCACATGTGTGGCCCCCATGGCTTGAATGGCATCAGCAGTGCCCTGATCGGAACCAATGGTCATTTTGGCCTTTCCGAATATTTTGGCCAGAATAACGGGAGAAATGCACAAGGCTCCAATGGGCTTCCCATCTTTATTGATGTCCAAAATGGCTTTTTCCACCTCTTTGTTTACAGTAGATTCAGGCCCGTCAAAAGCAAAAGAACTCAGGTTCTTTGCTGCTCCAAATCCACCCGGAAGCATCAGCGCATCAAAGTCTGCTGCATTGAACCCGCTTAAAGGTTTTATGTTGCCCCGAGCAATGCGGGCAGACTCAATTAAGACATTGCGTTTCTCATCCATTTCATCACCCGATATGTGATTTATTACATGGTGCTGTTCCACATCTGGAGCAAAAATTTCATATTCTGCACCGGCATTTTCAATGGCCCAAAGTGTGAAAACGGATTCATGAATCTCTGCGCCATCAAACACTCCGCAGCCTGACAGTATTACTGCAATTCTCTTTTTTTCAGACATATTTTTTTCTATTTTGGTGATCATCAGGAATGACTAATTTAAAATTTTTTGGTCCTTTATGCAAAGTCATTTGTTATGGAAAAAATGAGGATGTTTTTAGGCATAGGGCTGGACGAAATTCCTTCGTTAAAAGATTGGATAGCTATCCTACAAAGGGAGGGGTACGGAGATCAGTTGAGATGGACCCGGCCTGCTCAATGGCACATCACGGTTAAGTTTATTGGAGATTTTTCTGTGTCAGAAATTCCGGAGCTTGCCGGAAAGCATAGGAATGGTTTTAGCCAAAATGCGGGGGGGCAAATGGTTGTGGAAGGTGCCGGATTTTTTGGGTCGCTTCGGTCACCCAAAGTTTTGTGGGCAGGCGTGGAAAAGAGCGACTGGCTGGGTGGTTTGAATAAAATTGCGGAGAATGTTTGCCGTGAAGCAGGCATCCCGATAAGTCCAAAGGCGTTTAACCCTCATCTTACACTGGCCCGAATAAGAAATATTAAGAGTCCGGAGAGATTGATAAATGAAGTCGAAGCTCATGAAAACACCCGGTGGTGTCAGCAGCAGGTGCAGGAGGTTATTTTGTACAAAAGTGAATTAACGCAGGATGGGCCTGTGTATTCGGTTTTAGACAGATTTGAATTGAAAAAAAAGGTTGATTCCCAATTGCATTGAAAATCAACCTTTTTATGTTTTTTGATCGCTCTTTCCCTGTGGAAGAGATAGAACAATCGCTCTGCTTAGTGCCCGTCTATGAAGTCGGGAAGGTTTCTGGCTGGATCTGTGTCTGTTCAGAAAGTGCCAGTTACAAGGCTTGCGAAGTCCGAAAATACGGAGTTTACTTTTCGTAAATGATTACTTTTCGGACAAGCGTAACGCAGTAAATGGTACTTTATGGACAGACACTTAGCAGGTGTTATTTTACAAAAACCTTGAATTCCCAAGGTTGAAGCAACAATCCGTTCACTGGCAGTGTTGCATCTTCACCTGAAAAATATTCTGTAAAAGTACCTTCAGGACTGTTTTCCACAAATGCGGAAACTGAACTCTCTGAAAAATTGAACAAGGCTACAACGGTGTTTTCACCTTTTTGTCTGGAGAAACAGAATAGAGATTCTGCATCATTGGTATCAATTATCTCCAGGTCACCTCCAAACTCGCCGTTCCACAAGGCGGGATTGTCAGACTTTAACCGGGTCAGAGTCTTATAGAACTCAGTCATTTCTTCTCCACCGGTCCAGTCGATCTGATCTTTTTCAAAAAACTCGAGTTGTTTGCTGAGACCAACCTCCTGACCTGAATAAATCAAAGGCATTCCTTCCACTACAAAAGTCAGGGCAGCCATGGTTTTTGTGGCATCTCCCATTCGTTCCCAAACAGTACCGTTCCAGCTGTTTTCATCATGATTGGTGGTAAACTGCATAGGCCAGGTTCCTGAAGGATAAAGGGTGTCAATTTTCTGGAAATATTCAGCCACATGGGTGGCATTTTGTTCGTTTTGGGCTACTTTGTTCATAATGTGATGAAAAGACCATCCGTAGTTGGCATTGAATGCGTTTTCAAGCAATGAGATCTCTTCTTCGTCTTCAGCCAGCATCCATACCGGTTTCACGGCTTCAATGGCAACCCGCGCATCTTCCCAGAAGTCCACCGGTACCATTCCGGCCACATCGCACCGATAGCCGTCAATATTGGCTTCCTCCACCCAGAAAGTGAGCGCATCGGTCATGGCTTTACGCATCTCCTGGTTGCTGTAATCCAATCCGGCAACATCGGTCCAGTCCTCCACCGGAGCAATGATTTCACCATCTTCATTGTGCAGATACCATTCGGGGTTGGTCTCTGTCCACGGATGATCCCATGCAGTATGATTGGCCACCCAGTCGAGAATCAGGTGCATGTCCATATCATGTGCTTTTTTCACCAGGGCTTTAAAATCTTCCATGGTTCCGAATTCCGGATTAATGGCTTTGTAATCTTTGATGGAATAATAAGATCCCAGTGTTCCTTTTCTGTTCTTTTCACCAATGGGATGAACCGGCATCAGCCAGAGAATGTCAACACCCAGTTCTTTAAGGCGGGGAAGATGTTCTGCAAAGGCATTGAAGGTTCCTTCTTCGGTGTATTGACGAATGTTTACTTCATAAATCACGGCATCCTTGCTCCACTCGGGAAGTGGGCTGTTGCTGCTATATTCGTGGGAAGCCTCCTGTGAGGAGTCTTTTTGAGAAGCGTTCTGACAGGATGAAATCAGAAACAGAACGGCCAATAAAAGGCTGATGGTTTTTAAATTTTGCATATTATTGATGTATAAGGCATGTTTAATTATTATGAATGTGGTAGCTTCGTTTTTGGATGAAGACGAAGCCCCACATTCACAAATTACAGGGATTTAATAAAAAACCGGAATAAAACAACCGGAAAATACTTTGTGAAAGCAACAGAAAGACTTGTCAGCCTCTCTGTTGCGGTGTTTCACGGAACAGATATTAACCTGGTTTTTAAAACAGTCAGGCTAATTTAATTCAATAATTCTTGCTGATTTGGCAGGTACTTCGAAATTGTCAAAACTTACTGCCTTACCTGTTATGATGTCTTTCCCTTCAGAATATTTTGAAAGGATTTCGTTGAAGCGGTCGCCATTTACAGTCCGGTTCTCGTCATTGGAATTGTTGAGCAGCACCATCACTGCCTGATCATCCAAATATCTGAAATAGACATAAACATTGTTTTCCGGAACAAAATGAAGCGTTTTTCCATGATGAATGGCTTCACTGTTTTTGCGATAGTTCAGAATTTTGGTCAGATAATCGAGGATTTCGTTCTGATCATCTGTCCGTCCTTCGCGCGTAAATGCGTTCACTTCATCGCCTTCCCATCCTCCGGGAAAATCATGACGAATATGTGCATGACCTTCGTAACCGTTGCCGTCCATCAGCAGTTCTGTGCCATAATACCATTGTGGGATTCCCCGAACGGTGGCAAAAAAGGCGGTGACCATCTTCATACTTCTGAGATCGTTGTTCAGAACATTGTATATGCGTCCTACGTCATGATTTTCAGGGAACACCATCAGGTTGTTGATATCGGGGTACAGGTGGTCGTTGGCCAGGACATCGTACAATCGCATGAGTCCGTCGCTCCAGCCTCCTCCTTTTTCGTTGAAGGCAACATGCATGGCATCCATCAGGGGAAAGTCCATGATGCTTTTGAGGTGGGAATTAAAACCGTCGCTATTGGGAAAATCTTTTTGCCAGTAGCAAAGTTTGGCAGCTTCACCAATCCATGCTTCTCCCACAATATTGAAATTGGGATATTCCAGGTTGATGCGTTTGTTCCATTCTGCCATTCCATGCTTATCGGGATAGGGATAAGTGTCCTGACGGATGCCCTGCAGGCCGGCGTATTCTATCCACCAAATGCTGTTCTGAATCAGGTAATTGAGCATTAAGTCGTTTCTCAGATTCAGGTCGGGCATAGATGTGTCAAACCATCCTTCGGTAGCCAGTTTAACGTCGGCTTTTGAAGCATTGGGGTCGGAAATGGTTGACAGTCTGTAGTTTGATCTTACAAAACTATCGTAGTTGATCCAGTCATCCGACGGCAAATCTTCCATCCACCAGTGTTTGCTTCCACAATGGTTGAAAATCATATCCTTGATGACTTTGAGCCCTTTTTCGTTGGCTTTCTCAACCAGCTGGCGGTACTCTTCATTTGTCCCGTAGCGCGCATCTATTTTGTAATAGTTGGTGGTGGCATATCCATGGTAAGATGATTCGGGTTGGTCATTTTCCAGCACCGGATTAAGCCAGATGGCAGTGAAGCCCATATCTGCAATATAATCCAGGTGGTCCATGATTCCCTGAAGGTCACCTCCGTGACGGCCATAAGGTGCCTCGCGGTCTGCTTCTTCGAGCATTCCGGCAACATTGTCATTTTCGGGGTTGCCATTGGCAAAACGATCGGGCATCAGCAGGTAAACCGCATCGGCGCTTGTGAATCCCTGACGAAGAGCCGAGCCTTTTTCCCGTTCGTTCAACTCCAGGACCATGGTTTTTCTGATCTTTTTACCATCAGAAAAATTTAGTTCCACCTTACCCGGTTTGGCATCTTCATCGATCAGTAGATCTATAAACAGGTAGTTGGGGTTTTCAACGGCAGTGATCCGTTCAATGGAAACTCCCTTGTAATCGACCTGTGGGCGCAGGTGAGCAATGTCCTTGCTGTAGGCCATTAATTGAACAACAGGATTTTTGAATCCTATCCACCAGGAGGATGGCTCGAGACGGTCTTTTACCTCTGATTTTGCCATGGCAGGAATGGATCCGGCCAGAATGAGAACGGCAAAAAGCAGGGTGGTTACTCTGTTTTTATTAAGCATGATAATTGACATTTATTGGTTCTTTGATTGATTTTCCGGGGGCCAGGGAAATCTCATTTCCGTATAGGATCAGGGAAATTTTCTCATCGGCATGCGAACAAATTTCCACGTCCTCCTGAGTTACTTTTACCTCAAGGTTCTTTTCGTGGAAACGAATTTTGAAGGCATACTCTTTCCATTGTCCGGGAATGATGGGGGAGAGACGTAATTTACCATCTTTGTAAACGCGTTTCCCGCCAAATCCTTCAACGATTGACATCCAGGTTCCTGCCATACTGGTGATGTGGAGGCCTTCATGTACTTCATGGTTGTAGTCATCAATGTCCAGACGACTGGTCCTCAGATACATTTGGTAAGCCTTCTCCAGATTGCCAATACGGGCCGCTAAAATATTGTGGACGCATGGGGAGAGGGACGATTCATGAAGGGTTCGTGGTTCATAGAACGCAAAGTTCCTGCGAATTGTTTCAGTATCCAATTCTTCCTCGAACAGATAAATTCCCTGAAGTGTATCGGCCTGTTTGATGAAACAGGAGCGAAGGATGCGATCCCACGACCAGTGCTGGTTGATAGGGCGAACAGAAGGACTTAATTCATCGGCGGTAATCTGTTCCTTATCCAGATACCCGTCCTGCTGAAGAAAAACTTCCTGATCTTTGCTGTAAGGAAGATGCAGGTTGGTAGCCACAGATTTCCACACGCTGGTTTCAGTGGCGGTGTCCAGATTTACCTTTTCGGTAATTTCGTCAAATCTTTCAGGATGATTTCTTCGCACAATGTCAATTGCTTCACGTGCGTAATTGAGACACCATTGTGCAATCTTATTGGTGTACCAGTTATTGTTGACGTTGTTTTCATATTCATTTGGACCGGTTACCCCCAGAATGACAAATTTCTTTTTGTCGTGTGAGAAGGTGGCACGCTGACTCCAGAAGCGGGCAATGCCAATCAATACTTCCAATCCGTATTCTGAAAGATATTTGATATCTCCGGTGTGACGGATGTAGTTGTAGATGGCAAATGCAATGGCACCGTTGCGGTGAATTTCTTCAAATGTGATTTCCCATTCGTTGTGGCACTCTTCTCCGTTGATGGTAACCATTGGGTAGAGTGCAGCGCCATTGGTAAATCCCAGTTTTTCGGCATTCTCAATGGCCTTTTGGAGATGTTTGTAGCGGTAAACCAACAGGTTGCGAACAACTTTCTGAGGGGCGGTCATCAGGAAGAAAGGAATGCCGTAGGCCTCAGTATCCCAGTAAGTTGTACCGCCGTACTTTTCGCCGGTAAAACCTTTGGGCCCAACATTCAGTCGTTCATCCTCGCCGGTGTAGGTTTGATTGAGGTGAAAAATATTGAAACGAATTCCCTGTTGTGCGGCCACATCTCCCTTAATTTTGATGTCACCCAGGTTCCAGATGTTTTCCCAGTGTTGTTTTTGTTCTTCCAGGAGTGTTTTAAATCCCAGAAGTCTGGCTTCAGAAGCTTGTTTCTTGGCTGCAGCGGTCAATTCTTCCGGCTTATGATTGAGTGAACTGCAAACACCTACATATTTAATAAGGGTAATTGTTTGGTTTTTGTCAGCTTTTATGGTGATGTGGTTACCTGCGAAGGTTTCGTTTTTCACCGTCTGAATGTCGAAATTGTCAATTCCGGAAATTTCCGTCTCCATGGCAAAGGCTACCTGGAAATCAGATTTTTTGGTTTGTGAAAGAAGAGACCCCTTGCCTTCATCGACATCTGTTTTCAGAATGTTCCAGAATTTTTCATCGTAATTGCTGTCTTCATTTTCCACATCCCCGTCGATGTATGGGGAGAAAATGATTTTACAATCTTTTTCGGGAGTTACTGAGTATTTGACAACACCCGTTTCATTGCGGGTCATGCTAAGAAATCGTTCGGATTTGACCGAAAGAGTGTTCCCGTTTTTGAGTGTTACCCTGAACGACCGGCTTAATACGCCTGACCGCATATCGAGAATGCGGCGAAAATCTTCTACTTTGTCTGCCTTGAAAAGATCCAGTGTTTCACCATCGATGTTTACATCAATACCAATCCAGTTGGGAGCATTCAATACTTTGGCAAAGTATTCGGGGTATCCGTTTTTCCACCAGCCCACACGGGTTTTATCCGGATAATAGACACCGGCAACATAGCTGCCCTGAAGAGTGGGACCGCTCCATGCTTCCTCAAAGTTTGCACGCTGTCCCATCTGGCCGTTTCCAAGGCTGAAAATACTTTCGGATGCTTTATGGTGATCAGGACTGAAGCCTTCTTCTATTATTCGCCACTCATCCTGCTTCAAATATTGTCTCATTTTCGTTCTTGTTAAGTGATTGTCAAAAGCGGTGTTGTTTAAAAATCCATCTTTGTGTTGATTGATTTTCGCCTTTGCGGGTAATCAATTATATGCTAATTAGAGTCTGTCTATAAACTAAGCAAAGTCTGTATTTAGTCATGTGTCTGGTCAGAAAGTGCCAGTTGCAAGGCTTGCGAAGTCCGAAAATACGGAGTTTACTCATCGTAAATGAGTAATTTTCGGACGAGCGTAACGCAGCAAATGGTACTTTATGAACAGACACTAATTAGAGCTTTGATAATTTATCAAAGTTCATCTCATGTAATCCGGAAACCACCAGGTGAGCTTTGCCCAATACATCGGGTGTTCCTATGCCCACACATTTCATTCCTCCGGCAAGGGCTGCTTCCACGCCTGCCTCTGCATCTTCAAATACGACGCATTCGCCGGGCAGGACATTCAGCTCTTCAGCTCCTTTCAGGAACACTTCAGGATCGGGTTTGGCTTTGCTTACTTTGGTGCCGTCAACCACAGCATCAAACCAGTCGGTAAGTTGCAACCGGTCCAGTATGGTCATGGCATTTTTACTGGCTGATCCGAGGGCTATTTTTATATTGTTCTCCTTGAGTTCTTTGATGAATTCTGTAGCTCCCGGCAGAATCTCATCCGGTTTCATTTGCGTGATAAAAGATCGGTAATGATCATTCTTCCGGGTTGCCAGTTCCTCTTTTTTCTCTTGCTCCATCTCTATGTTGCCTATCTCCAGAAGAATGTCGAGCGATCTCATCCTGCTCACGCCCTTCAGACGTTCATTGTCTTTTTCGGTAAACTCAAATCCCAGTTCTTCTGCCAGGGCTTTCCAGGCAATAAAATGATAGCGTGCAGTATCTACAATCACACCGTCCAAATCGAATAAACAAGCTTTTATCATGGCTTAATTTTCTTTATCTTCAACAAAATAGACTGCACCGGCTGCGATTAATAAGCTGACACCGGCAATAATTAATGCGTAAATGGCCTGAGAATTGAATAGGCTCTTTAATAAGGGGCCGCTGGCCAATCCGTTTACAATTTGCGGAATGGTGATAAAAAAGTTAAAGAGGCCCATATATATGCCCATCTTTTTGGCCGGTAGAGCTCCGGATAAGATTGCGTAGGGCATTGAAAGAATACTTGCCCATGCGACTCCAACACCAATCATTGGTATTATAAGCATGTCAGGATCTTTCACAAAATAGATGGAGATGAGTGCTGCAGCACCGATGAGGAGTGAAAGTGCATGGGTTGCTTTTCGGCTGGTTGCTTTGGCTATAAAGGGCAGCAAAAGTGCGTAAAGGGCAGCAACTCCGTTGTAAACACCGAACAGCACTCCGACCCAGTTTCCAGCATCGTTGTACATCTCTGAGCTGGTATCACTTACCGGAAGGTTGTAAACATGTTGTGCAATAGCCGGGGTGGTATAAACCCACATTCCGAAAAGTGCCAGCCATGAGAAAAACTGAACGACTCCCAGTTGTTTCATGGTGCTGGGCATCGCCGCAAAATCTTTCATGATCTGAACAAAGCCATTCTCTTTTTTTATGACTTCAGTTGCAGGGTTGATTTCTGTATCTTCTCCCGTATATTCTTCCAGTTCTTTCGGAGAATATTCCTTGGTGGTTATTACTGTCCATATAATGGTTACAATTAATACTGCAGCTCCAATGTAAAAGGAGAATATGACATTGTCGGGTACACTTCCGGCAGGAGCGGTCTTTGATATATTAAACCATTCGGCCAGTGCGTAGGTAATCCAGGAACCTACTACTGCACCAATACCGATGAGTGTTGATTGCACCGAAAATCCCATGGTTCGCTGGTCCAGGGGTAACTTGTCGGCTACCAGTGCCCTGAAAGGTTCCATGGAGATGTTAATGGAAGCATCCATGATCATCAACATACCTGCTCCCACAAACATGGGTGGAATGATGGATGCCAGAATTTCCGCATTGGGCATGAAAATTAGTGCCAGAGCGGCAAAGATGGCTCCAAACAGGAAATAGGGGCGTCTGCGACCCAGTTTTGTCCAGGTCTTGTCGCTGTAATGCCCTACAATGGGTTGAATGAGCATCCCGGTGATGGGTGCTGCCAGCCAAAACCATCCCAGGTGTTCTATATCGGCACCAAAGGTCTGTAATATGCGGCTGGCATTGGCATTTTGGAGTGCAAATCCAAACTGGATTCCCAGAAAGCCAATGCTCATATTCCATATCTGGGCTTTTGATAATCGAGGTAACTTCTTCATGTTTCGCTTTTTCCTTTTTTATCAGTTGTTTATTCAGTCTCAGACTGCTTAAGTGTGGTGTGGAAAGGTCTTTGTGCATACAGAGCCTCTATGCTTACCACCACCGGAAATTAATAAAATGATAATCCCACCGGGGATTAATCTCTCTCCGGAATGATCAGAATTCCATTAAATGATTGTTTGAAAAGAAAAGATAAGTAAATATACAACTTCGAAAACGGGCTGCTGTTACACATGATTGGTAAGTTGGCTTGCCAGTTTCTTTAACCGGTGGAGCCAACACGAATCAGTAGCAGACATCCTGCTGGTTCAGTTGTCTTACGAAAGGAAGTTGAAGAGGCGTTATGTTACCTCTCTTGTAAAAGAAAAAATCGGTACAATGCAAATGTAGGAATATCAGGGATTAATTTGCAATTATTTTTATGTTTTGATGAAACAATAATTAGTTAAAATGCCTGTAAATGACTTATTTCAAACGATTGCGGTGTGGTTTGCTGAAATGCTTTTGTGGTGATTGTTAATTTTTGCAAACGATTTCGGAAACTCAACATGGGGCAGGGAGTATCATTCCGTTAAGTTGATTTCCTTTGTTTAAGAGTCGGCGTCAGCACCTTGGTTGAAAAATTAATTTCAATGCCAGGGTTTTCAAGTCTTTGAAGTAAAAGGCGCATGGCTTCACGTCCTGTCTCATAGCCTTTTTGTTCTACGGTACTGAGGGGCGGGTAAGCAATGTCAGCATTTGGACCATCTCCAAACCCGATTACCTTTATTTGTTCCGGTATTTTAATGCCTTCTGCCTGAAGGGCCTGCATGGTGGCGATGGCTGTGCTGTCATTGACCGCAAAGATGCCGTCAATATGTTTTTCTTCAATCAGTTTCATTAAATGTTGTTGAAGGCTGAAAACATATTCGCGGGTGTCGCACTTGACAATTAATTCTTCATCTGTTTCAATCCCATGCTCTTCCAATGCCTTCAGGTATCCTTCCTTGCGCCTGCTTCCAATTACCAGATGCTGTGGTGCAGCCAGGTGTAATATGTTTTTACAACCTTTTTCGATGAGGTGGCTGGTGGCTATTTTGGCCCCCAGGAAATCGTCTGTAATAACTCTGTCGGTTTTTATTTCTTCCACAATACGATCAAAAAATACCATGGGGATACCGTTGTCATAGGCATTCTGGAGGTGTTTGAAATCTCTTGTGGTTTTGCTGACCGACACCAGTATTCCATCCACCCGGTGATCAATGAGCGCCTGCGTGTCAATGACCTCACGCTGATAATTTTCGTTGGATTGACAAATCATGACGTTGTATCCTTCACCGTAAGCAATGTCTTCGATACCGCTGATTACAGATGAAAAAAAGTGATGAACAATTTCAGGAATGATCAACCCAATGGTATTGGTTTTTTGTTGCCGGAGGCTTAATGCCAGGGCGTTTGGGCGGTAATTAACCTTTTCGGCAAAGGTCTTTACCAGCTTTTTGGTTTCTTCATTAATATCCGGATGATCTTTCAGCGCTCTTGAAACCGTTGAAGGCGAAAGTTCCAGTATTCGGGCAATATCTTTTAATGTAACGTGATTTGATTTCATCCGTTTGAAATTTATTTATTAAGGCCGGATAGAACTTGCATGTAAGAACTTATAGGTGTTCTCTTAAGGCAATCATTGCCATGCTCGTTTCATACATTATAATATGTCATGGTGTTGATGACCGGTAATATGACTTTTTTATTTGTTTAAATATATATAAAAAAAACACTAATTCACTGCAGAGCCTGTTTTTTTAAAGAAAGACAACCTTGCTTTATTGGTTTTTGTCTAAATGTCCGTCTATAAACTAAGCAAATCATGTTTTTCCATTCGCTTGATCGAAATTTGCTGTTGGCGCAATGTTGAAGTCAAAAAGGATGGAGGTGTCCTTTGTTGTCCTTTTTTGAATAACGCCTCCATTTTTATTGTAATTTAATATTATATGCGTGCAGCCATTAGAATTCTCATTCAAAAGTGCTGTTTTATACCTGTTTTGAACCTCTTTTAATTCATCGAAAACGTTTGCGAAAAATTCTAAAACATGTTTTACAACAGGGGGTTTTTCTGCAAACGATACCGCAAACGTTTGCGGTATCGTTTGCGACGTTTTTTGTGTAAAAAGCCGAGAATCTATGTTAACAAATGTTTAGCAAGGGGTGTTTTATTCCTAAATTTGTTCTGTTAAGAAATGATAACAACCCGAAAGCCTGTCCTGGGTCATAACGATGTCTCCGGTTTTTGCTTTCTCAGGAGGTTGATTCATTAAGAAAAAATCCGGTACACATTGAGACCATATATTGTATGAATGGTCTTTTGCAAAAAAAATGTTTAATCAAGTTTATTTTAAATCAAGGTTTTATGAAAAAACAGTTTAGTTTTTACAAAATCCTGTTTCTCTTTTTGGGACTTGGCTTTTTTATAAGCGCTTCTGCCCAGGAAGTATCAGTGACAGGAACGGTAACGGATGCCGAAACCGGTGACCCGTTGCCGGGTGTAACTGTAGTAATACAAGGTACTCAGCAGGGAACCATCACTCAGGTAGATGGAACTTATAATGTATCAGTACCTGAAGATGCAATTCTTGCATTTTCTTTTATTGGATATAATTCTCAGGAGATTTCTGTTGCAGGGCAAAATCAGATTGATGTTGCTTTGGAACCTGCAACCCTCGGATTGGATGAGGTTGTGGTAATTGGTTATGGTTCTGTGAAGAAAGAGGACTTAACAGGTTCTGTCACAGCAGTTGATGCGTCAAAGCTTAACAAGGGATTAGCGACATCGCCATCAGATCTGATTTCCGGGAAAATTGCCGGAGTTAGCGTAGTTAGTTCTGGTGGAGCCCCGGGCGCTGGATCTATGATTAGGATTCGGGGCGGATCGTCTATGTCTGCGACCAACGATCCATTGATTGTTATTGACGGAGTGCCTGTTGATAATGCTTCTGGTGTTAGCGGTATGTCAGATCCTTTAAGTTCAATTCATCCGAATGATATTGCCACATTTACTGTTCTTAAAGATGCTTCTGCAACTGCTATTTATGGTTCCAGAGCTTCCAATGGTGTGATTATTATAACCACCAAAGAGGGACGTAAAGGAGAAATGAGAATAGCTTATGATGGTAATTTTTCTGTTAGTACCGACAAAGGAACCGTCGATGTTATGAATGCAGAAAACTTCAGACAATATGTTACCAATCTTTACGGTAGTGACAGTGAACAAGCACAGGCCCTGGGAGATGCTTCTACTGATTGGCAGGACCAAATATTTCAAACGGCTCTAAGTACTGATCATAATATTAGTTTTTCAGGAGATTTTAAGAACATACCTTATAGGGTTTCGGTTGGTTATACCAATGAGGAAGGTATTTTGAAGACGTCAAATATGGAGCGTACAACGGGTTCACTTAATGTGAGTCCTAAATTTCTTAATGACAGATTAAGTGTTAAACTAAATGTTAAGGGAGTTTACAATACCAACAGTTTTGCAGATCAGGGAGCTATTGGTTCAGCAACGCAATTTGATCCCACACAACCTGTTTACTCAGATTCTCCTTATGGGAATGGATACTATATGTCTTTAAAAGAAGATGGGACTCCTATTGATATTGGTTTAGCAAACCCCGTAGCTGTTTTGGATCAGCGGGAGGATGAATCAGTTGTGTACAGAAGTATTGGTAATGTCCAGTTGGATTATGAATTTCTGGCACTTGATGGTTTAAAGGCTAATCTTAATGTTGGATATGATGTTTCAGAGAGTGACGGAGATGTATTTGTTCAGGATAATTCACCAATGAGTTATGTTTGGGGAACTTATAAATCCGGATGGGGAGAGAACAGAGATTATTATCAGTTGAAGCGAAATTATTTGTTGGATTTTTATTTGAATTATAATAAAGAAGTAAATAACCATCATTTTGATGTAATGGGTGGTTATTCATGGCAAAAATTCTACAGAGAGGAGAATAATAAATATCCCTATTCTGAAGCGATGGCTCAACAAGAAGGAGCCGAATTTTATAAGGATGGAGATGATTATTCTACAGAGGCTTATGTTATTTCATTTTTCGGGCGTTTGAACTATAATTTTATGCAAAAGTATTTGTTTACATTTACTTTGCGTAATGATGGATCCTCAAGATTTAGCCCTGATAATCAGTGGGGACTTTTCCCTTCTGCAGCATTAGCCTGGAAAATATCGAATGAATCATTTTTGAGTGGTTCGGATGTGCTTTCTGATCTTAAATTAAGATTGAGTTATGGTATTACAGGTCAGCAAAGTCTTGGACAAGGAGATTACCCCTGGATGGGCAGGTACAATTATAGCAATGCAGGAGCCAATTACTTCTTTGGTGATTCTATGGTTCGCTTGTTGCGTCCTGTTGCTTTCGACGAAAATCTGAAATGGGAAGAAACTACTACCTACAATATTGGGTTAGATTATGGCTTTCTGGACAACAGAGTTAGTGGTACTCTGGATTTCTATTATCGGGAGACAGAAGACTTGCTGAATACTGTAGCAATACCGGCTGGAACCAATTTTAGCAATCAATTGTTGACAAATGTTGGTGAATTGACCAATAGAGGGTTTGAATTCTCTGTGACTGGCCGGCCTATTGTTGGTAAAGATTTAAGTTGGAACTTGAGCTATAATATTGCTTATAACGAAAACGAAATTAAAAAACTGACCGTTAATGACGATCCCGATTATGAGGGTGTTATATATGGCGGCATCGATGGAGGTACAGGTAATAACATCCTGATTCACCAGGTCGGAAATCCGGCTGGCTCATTTTATGTTTTTGAGCAGGTCTATGATGAGGAAGGAAGGCCTGTTGAAGGTGCATATGTTGATCAAAATGATGATGGAGTTATTACTGAGAAGGACCGTATCGCATATAAGAAATCTGCTCCTGATTTTACTATGGGATTATCATCTCAACTAAATTATAAGAATTGGGATTTCAACTTTTCATTAAGAGCTCATTTGGGCAATTATGCGTACAATAATGTGCAATCAAACAGAGAATCCTATAATACAACTTATGATCCATCAGGATTTTTAAAGAACAGATTGAATAGTGCATTATATACCGATTTTGAAAATGTACGTTATCGTTCAAGTTATTATATTCAGGAGGCTTCCTTTTTGAAAATGGATAATATTTCTCTTGGTTATACCTTCGAAGATCTTGGTTTGTGGAAAGAAAATCAGCGAGCCAGAGTATCGTTTACTGTTGAAAACCCATTTGTGGTTACAGATTATGACGGACTTGATCCTGAATTCGGGAATGACGGGATAGATAATAACATTTATCCCAACCCACGAATTTTTATTCTTGGCTTAAGTTTTAATTTCTAAAAAGTGGATAGTATGAAAGAATTTAGATATAAATACATTGTTGGCATTTTAGCTTTAATGCTGATGATAGGGTTTGGGGCTTGTTCAGATGATCTTGATACAATCCCCTTAGATGAAGAGGAACTTGTTTCTGAAGTTGTTTTTGGGAGCGAACTCGATGCATATCAGGAAAGTTTAGCTAAAATATATGCCGGCCTTGCTATTAGTGGAAATAGTGGTGGTGATGGTGATCCTGATGTTGCTGGTGTTGACGGAGGTAGTCAGGCTTCTTTTTTAAGAGGTTTGTGGAATCTGCAGCAACTGCCAACAGACGAAACTCATTGTGCCTGGGGAGACGCTGGTATTCCTGAGTTGAACAACATTACCTGGGGAGCAGGAAACGTTTTTATTAAAGGGTTTTATTACAGACTGTATTATCAAATAAACCTTGCTAATGCATTTCTTCGTGAGACCACAGATGGAAAACTTTCTTCCCGAGGTGTAGATGAGAGTACAAAAGCAACAATCGTTGAGTATCGTGCTGAAGCAAGATTTCACCGGGCGTTGGCATATTATTATCTTCTTGATATGTTCAGGAATGTTCCTTTTGTAACTGAAGAAAGTGCAATGGGTAAGGATGCTCCTCCACAGAGGCAGGCAAAAGAAATTTTTGAATATATTGAGAGCGAGTTGATTGCATGTGAGTCTGATATGCTGGATCCTATTGTTGGATATGACAGTAATAATTATGGCCGGGCACATAAAGCTGCTAACTGGGCGCTGTTGTCCCGCCTATATCTTAATGCAGAGGCCTATATAGGAGAATCTAAATATACTGAATCTGTTACTTATAGTAAAAAGGTGTTGCAGGCTCAATATGAATTAGATAATGTGTATGGGAATGTGTTTAAAGCAGATAATCATAAATCGCCTGAAATGATTTTTCCTATTCGCTATGAAGGAGATGATACTCAGACTTGGGGTGGTATGACTTTTCTTTTGAGTAGTACCATTCCTTCCGATATGCAGACTGAAGTAAATGCAGTGGGTGCATGGCAGGGAAACCGGGCGAGATCTTCATTGCTGGCGACCTTTGAGGCAGAGTCTGATACTGAGTTTGATAATCGTTTTGCCATGTTGGAGTTGGACTATACAGAAAATGTTGATATTGAATCTCCTTCATTGTTTAAAGACAATGGAATTCCGGTCGTGAAATTTTACAATGCTAATAGTGATGGTTCCAATCCACCCAGCAATAATGCCTACACTGACTTTCCTTTGTTTAGATTGGGTGAAGTTTACCTGAATTATGCTGAAGCTGTTCTTCGTGGAGGTGCTGGCGGCGATGAAGCAACTGCTCTACAATATGTTAATGAGCTTAGAGAACGTGCTTATGGAGAGGAGAGTGCTTTGGCAACTATTGCAGAAGCAGACCTTACGCTTGATTTTATTTTCGAAGAGAGAGGCAGAGAGTTGTTTTATGAAGCTCTCCGTCGTACTGATATGGTAAGATTCGGGAAGTTTTCCGGTTCATCTTACGTATGGCCATGGAAAGGTGGAATAAAAGAGGGTCGCTCTGTAAATGATTTCAGAAGTGTCTATCCCATTCCTTCTGATGATATTGGGTCGAATTTAAATTTGGTCCAAAACGAAGGGTATTAATAAACTGACGTTAAAGGATATTTTTTTACTTGAAGCCGGGTAATTTAGCCGGTTTCAAGTAAAATTAAAATCTGGAAATCCCATAAAAATAATCTACGATGAAAAATATAAAAATGATATTGCCATTGTTGTTTGTTCCCATCCTTCTTGGATGTGAGGAAGACGATAAGGTAACAATGAAGACTGATGTTTCTGCTCCTGTCCTTGAGGATCTTGAAGGACAGTTTTATGTGGTGGAGGAAGACATGAGTCCAGAAGATTCTGTTAGTACCTGGTATTGGAGTCCTGCAGATTATGGTTATTCTGCTTCAGTGAATTATGCCATCGAAGTAGATACCTCAGAGACGTTTTCAAATGCAGTTGAGATGACCTCTGTAGATGGAGATGATAATGTTAAAATCACAGTAGATCAAATTAATGCGGCAGCAACAGAGTTTATCTCAGAGTCCGCAGAAATAACCTTTTATGTAAGAGTAAAAGCTACTATTAATTCCATTTCTTTTGACAGCACTGTTGATCCAGTTTATTCAAATGTGAAGCCATATACTTTTACAGCTTATTTTAAGCCTCCGGAATTTCCTGAAAATATGTACATGATTGGTCAGGACTTTGGGGCTTGGGACTGGGCTTCAGAAGGTATAGTGGAAATGATACCTGTAAATGGTGTTGATGGAGCTTTTTGGTGTATTAGTTATTTTAATTCAGCAAATGGCTTTAAATGGAGCCCTTCAAAAGCCTGGGGAGAAGACTTCTTTATGCTGGAAGAAGAAGTAGGATATACTTCTGCTGACGGTAATGCTTTTGTTCCTTCAGATGGAATTTATATGGTTTATATGGATATGGCCGCCGGAACAATTACCATTGAGACAGCCCAGGTTTATGGAATGGGAGATTGTTTTGGAGGCTGGGATGCTGGGGAGTATCCTTTTGAAATATCTGGGGATAAAATGAGCATAACCACTACAGGCGACGGTGAACTTCGCATGTATGCCGGTTCTTCTGCGGCAACCAGTGACTGGTGGACTAGAGAATTTATTGTTCTAGATGGTGAAATTGTTTATCGTGGAGAAGGACCCGATCAGGAGCGTGTTCAAGTGAGTGCAGGAAGTGTAGTTACTCTTGATTTTAAAACCGGAACCGGAACAATTGAATAATTGGTTTATTTGAAAGGAGGTTTTTCAGACCATTAATAGGCTGAAAAACCTCCTTTTTCTTTAAAAATTTCTGTTGTTAAAAAGAGGTTTTGATAGTTGTTATTTTGGGATATTGAATTTTTAAGATTTTTAGGAAAGAAATGTCTTTTAAGAATCTCTATGAGAAAGAGAGATGTCTGCGAGGTTTTGGTTGAATTGTAATGTGTGATTTTAGTTGAAGATAATAAAAAAGTTTATTTGAGGAAATATTATTGTTTAGATAAAATATCATTGTTATGAAAAAGTTTATTGTTTTTTTAACATGTTTGGTTTTTGTTTCTTGTTCAGAGGAATTGAATTTTAATGATTCTATTCCAGATCCGTCGGTAAACTCATCCACATTAAAAAGTCAATCCTTGAGTTTTGATTGGGAAAATGAAGAATACGTTTCTGGTGATCCATTATTGCCGAGATTACCATGGAAATCTATGGCTTCTACAGCCGTTCCTCGAGAACTTGCTTTAGATATTAAATCAGAAGATGGTTGGAGGTTGCTTTTTAATAGCTTCACTATGGATGATGGTCATCCTGAGCCTAATAAATTTTTGATGTTCTATAATAAATTTCGAGGAATTCTGAGATTTTGGTATTACCATGAAGGGGTATCTTCCTATTCTGACTTAAGATATGGTCTTCAGCTAACAGGTTCAACAAGTCTTCTTAATTTTGTCGGTGATTTTGCCAAGCCAATGGATAAGCGGCGTTCGAATGATTATACTGAGTCAATAAGTGGAGATTGGGGAAACCTTTCTATAGGTCAAGGTTTGGTAGAGAACCAATGGTATTTATTTGATTTTACATTGGCTTATGATGATAATGTTCCTAACCTTGATGTGGATGAAAATGACTTATTCTTTTACTTGAGGGGTATTAATATTTCTCATATAGATTTGACAGGAGTTCAAGCTGGAGAAATAACGGGGGATGTAATAATCGATTCTAAGGGACAATCTAATCTTTTTAATATTGGTGGTATCAAAATTGATAATAGTTCTGTTAAAAAAGATTTTGGAAATAATAATTTTATTGATACCGGGGCTACAGCCACTGCCAATTCTAAAGAACCTCAATCTTGGTGGAGTCTGGTCGGTCCTCAACTTTCTCAAAAAACAGCAGAAGCCGTTGGAAATGCAGGTGGGGCATTGGTGTCTGATTTCTTAAATTTAACCTTAAATCCTGTTCAAAATTTAGTTAACTCTTTGATTCATCAAGGAAATACGAGTAATAATGGGTATGTAGATTTAAAAATGAGTACCTCTATTGATTTGAGTGGTATCGTTACAGAGCAAGAGCCAGTTCAAGTAACAAATTTATATGTTCCAGGGTCAATTTATCAGTCAGGTGGGAGCAAATATATCGATAATGAGGATGTTCCTTTGGGTGTGTTTAATTTATCTACGACTCCTACAATTAGGTATAAACAAATTTATTCACCAGTTCAAAGTTATAAAGGTAATTTTAAATATTGTCAGTTTTTTTCTTTAGATCGAAATAGCTTTGATATCAAAATTAATCCTGAAATACAAGATGATATAGTTGTTATAAAAAAGAAAGCAGAGCTATATTTTTATGATCTTTATAGTGGCCCAACGAATTTGAACAGATGCTCCCTATTTCCCCCTTATGCTACCGATGTTGCCGGAGATGAACTTGTTAATGACTCTGAAGGGAATCGATGGTTTAAGTTAATTGAAGGGTTTGATTCCCCATACAATAGTTGTGATGAATATGGCATTTCCAATTATACTTATTTTGATGTTAGTAACGGACAATATCCCACTTTAAAGAAGGAGGCCGACGGTCGTATTGTTGTTAAAGTAATGGTTCAATTTATTAATAAGGAATCAGGGAAAGTTGTTACTCATATTCAAACATACTTACCACAGTTTATTGAGAATAATCAGTGGTGGCCGCTTTATTATTAAAGCTTATTGATAAGGAAATGTTCTGTTTATATAAAATTATTGTACATGCTAAGAAGTCTCTCTTTTTTATGGTTTTTGAGTTGCTTTCAAATGGTTTCGGCTCAGGTAATTTCAACTCAACCTGCAATCCCTGTCGAAGGAAGTGAGATTGTAGTAACATTTGATGCTACTCAGGGTACAGGCGGGCTGGAGGATTACACCGGGGATGTTTATGCCCATACCGGTGTTATTACCAGTGAAAGTACGGGTGATTCGGATTGGAAGTATGTGGTGGCCGACTGGGGCGTGAATGTTGAAAAAGCAAAGCTGACCAGGGTTGCCGACAATGCTTATGAGTTGACAATCACCCCTGATATCAGAACTTTTTATGAAGTGCCCGAAGGGGAAGAGATCCTGAAAATGGCTTTTGTATTCAGAAGTGAGGCTGAGGTTGGCGGTAGTTGGAAAGAAGGGAAGGATGAGGGCGGTAAAGATATTTTGGTTGATGTTTATTCCTCCGGATTGACCGCCTTATTGGCCGAACCTGCCGATGGTGCTCTTTTCAGTCCCGGCGCATTGATTAATGTGACCGGACAGGGCCAGGATTCTGAGAATCTGGAACTTTTTTTCGACGATGCATCCGTAGAAAGCTCGACTACTGGTGAGTTGACTTATTCTTTTAATGCTCCGAATGAGGGTAGTCATCAGCTGATACTGGTGGCTTCAGCAGGAACAGAAACCGATGCCGACACTGTGAATTTCTACATTCAGGAACCTGTGGTTGCAGAACCACGGCCGGAAGGATTGAAAAACGGAGTCAATATCATCGACGAGAACACAGTAACCTTGCTTCTTCAGGCACCTGAAAAGGAGTTTGTGTATGTCTTGGGCGATTTCAATAGTTGGGAACCCCGTCCTGATGCACAGATGAAAAAAGATGGCGAATTTTTCTGGTTGACTATTACGGGACTTACAGCCGGAGAAGAATATGCCTATCAGTATTATATTGATGGAGAAGTGAAGATAGCTGATCCTTATACCAATAAGGTGCTGGATCCCTGGAATGACCGATATATTTCTGAGGATATTTATCCCGGACTGAAACCTTATCCCACAGCTAAAGGGGCAGATGGTATTGTTTCTGTTTTTACGACTACTCCGGATGAGTATGTATGGAAAACAGCTGATTTTGTTGCCCCGGCCACTGAAGATTTGGTCATTTATGAGTTGCTGATTCGTGATTTTACTTCAGCACAGGACATTAAAACAGTGACCGACACCCTGGATTATCTGCAACGATTGGGCGTTAATGCAATTGAATTGATGCCATTCAATGAATTTGAAGGAAATGACAGCTGGGGATACAACCCTTCTTTCTATTTCGCCACCGATAAGGCTTACGGCACCGCAAATGATTATAAAGAATTTGTTGATGAATGTCACGCCAGAGGTATTGCAGTTATTATGGATATGGTTCTGAATCATAGTTTTGGCCAGTCTCCTCTTGCTCGAATGTACTGGGATGGAGGAAAGCCTGCAGCGAACAATCCATGGTACAATCGCGATCACAATATGGCTAACCCGGATGCTCAATGGGGGTATGATTTTGATCACGACAGTGAATATACCCGTGAATTGGTTGACAGCATCAACTCATACTGGATGTCTGAATTCAGAATTGACGGTTTTCGATTCGATTTCACCAAAGGATTTACCAACACTCCTTATGGCACCAGTTCATGGGCCAGTGATTATGATGCCAGTCGGATTGCTATTTTAAAAAGGATGACCAATGAAATTTGGGCAAGAAATTCGGATGCCATAGTGATATTTGAACATCTTTCCGATAATTCCGAAGAGACTGAACTGGCCAATCATGGTATTTTGCTGTGGGGAAATATGAATCATTCGTTTAGTGAAGGTGTGATGGGCTACAATGATGGTGGAGCATCAGATTTCTCATGGGCATCTTACCAGCGTCGCGGATGGGATTCTCCCAATGTGGTGGCTTATATGGAGAGTCATGACGAAGAGCGGGTAATGTACAGGGCTTTGAATTTTGGCGATTCATCCAATGGTTATGATGTACGGGAACTGGAGACCGCTATTCTGCGTTCTGCCATGGCTTCTACCTTCCTGATGTCAATTCCGGGTCCTAAAATGATCTGGCAGTTTGGAGAACTGGGGTATGATGTGAGTATTGATGACGGAGGTCGTCTTGGACAAAAACCACCAAAATGGGATTACCAGGAGGATTATGCCCGGGAATCATTGTGGAACTTCTATGCGGAAATGATTCAACTTCGGAAGAACCATGAAGTGTTTGCAACTGCTGATTTTGAGATGGATGTCGCCGGATCTGTGAAACGAATTGCTTTGAACGGCGCAGAGGTTGATGTACGGCTGGTTGGAAATTTCGGGCTGGAAAAAGGAAGTAAAGAGGCCTTTTTCAGTCGCCCGGGATGGTGGTACAACCATTTTCAGGGCGACAGCATCAATGTCACCAATGAAAATATGATGATCTCGCTTCGTCCCGGAGAATTTGTTCTTTACACGTCAGAGAAGTTGCCGGGTTTTAGAAATGTGACATCCACCGGGCCGGACGTTTTTGAGAATGCGAACGGTACAAGCGTTTTCCCAAATCCGGTTGAAAATAAAATCTATATTGAAACTCTGGGGAATCAACAAGTCTCAGGAGTTGTGGTATATGATTTCTCCGGCAGAGTTGTGTTTGAGGAGTCAGCAGAAGGAAAGAACTCTTATGATTTGTCATCGCTTGCCACCGGTTTATATCTTATGGAGATTTCAACCGGCAAGGACAGCTCTTCCTGGCATAAAATAATTAAAGAATAACACGCAGATTCAATTTTTCATAGTCAAACCGGCTAATTCATGGATTTTCTTAATAAAATGTTCAAATAACATTGCAAAAGATTATTTGTGAATTATCCAGGTAAAAAAAGGTCGGAGGTTTCCGGCCTTTTTTGTTTGTATGTGGATGACTTAGCCGTTTATTTTGTTTTTAAACGATACCCATCGTATAATTGGATCATGCGACGAAGTGAGCGTTTGCAGCTCATCCTGTCTTTTCTCCTTTCTCTTTTCTGATGGGCTGAAAAACATCTTAAGTGCCAGATAGCGGATGGTGTTCAGCAGTATTCTGGCATCCATGGCGAGAGATGGATTGTTAAGATAGACAATATCATAGTATAGACGATCTGTCATCTCTTCGGTATCACTTGCATAACCATATTTTATCATTCCCAGGGAGGTAAGTCCCGGTTTTTGCTGATAAATGACTTTGTAGTAAGGGATTTTCTGAGATAAAAAATGTGCGAAAAAAGGACGCTCCGGTCGGGGGCCTACCAATGCCATGTCTCCCTTGAGAATGTTCCAGAATTGAGGCAATTCGTCAATGTGCCAGTATCTGAGAAATTTCCCGGCCCGGGTAATCCTGATGTCGTAGTCTCCTGACAGTTGAGGGCCATTTTTTTCGGCATCGGCTTGCATGGTCCGAAATTTATAAAGGGTAAAAGGTCGGGCATTTTTACCCAGTCTTTTTTGTCTGTAAAGAACAGGTCCCGGGGAGGTCGTTTTGATCAGCAGAGTTATCAAGGGCAACATAAGTCCGGTCAGGATAATTCCCGGAATGGAAATGAAAATGGACAAAAGCTTTTTCAGATATTTTTGAGTTGCACCGATTTTATCCGGAAAAAGTTTTATGTGCGGAATGTCGTGAATGTTGCTTATTTCCAGCAGTCCGGTTAGAAGATCTATTTCTGCAGGGATAAGTTTTATGGTGGCTCCCGACAGTTTTAATGTGAGCAAAATTTCGTGCGAAATAAGCCCCCCGGGAGGTGTTCCCACGACCAATAATTCCCGCGACGGGTTTTGCTGAAATGTCTGCTGAAAAACGGACAGATCTCCTGAGAATTTGAATGTCAGGGGCAGCATGTGTTCGCTGAAATACTGAATTTGCATAAAATGATGCTCTTCAATGTATCCCTGAATTCGCTGCAAAACACTCTCTCCCGGTTCCTGAAAAAACAGGAGCGAAAGGGTTTTGCTTGAGCGCTTTGTAGTTTCTTTATTGGTAAACTTCATTCATCGATAATGTTTGGCCGGATCTTTTTGTTCTGTTTGCTGAGGGATTATTTCTATAAAAACTGAGAGCAAAAATAATTCCGACCTAAATTTCATAAAATTTGAATATGCGGGATCGGTCTAAGGAGTCGGGTTTTCTCTTGAGGGACTAAGATAAATTACGAATTGTTTTTTCTTTTGGTATGTTTTATAACGGAAAATTGTTTTTTCTTTTGACTAACGGCATTAGAATGAAGATGTTTTTTTGTTTTCTTACGGTCATCAGGCTATTTTTGTTCCATGTTAAATGCAAATGATTCATTTCGGCATATCGGGTTGCGAAACAGACTGGTAAAAGAGGTCGAAAAAAAGGGTATAACCAGTAAAAGCGTTCTTGAAGCCATTGGCCGGGTTCCCAGGCATCTTTTCATGGATCCCTCTTTTGTTCATCTTGCCTATCAGGATAAAGCGTTTCCGATAGGTCAGGGGCAAACCATCTCCCAGCCCTATACTGTAGCCTTTCAGAGCAGTTTGCTTGAGGTTTTCCCCGGGTGTAAGGTGCTGGAAATAGGCACCGGGTCAGGCTATCAGGCAGCAGTGCTTGCCGAGATGGGAGTTGAGGTTTATTCGGTGGAGCGACAGAGAAAATTGTATGAGAAGACCCAAACGTTGCTTCGGAAAACAGGTTATAAGGAAATCAGACTTTTTCTGGGTGACGGGAATCTTGGGTTGCCCGATGAAGCACCTTTTGACCGGATTATTGTTACGGCCGGAGCGGAATCAGTCCCGGCCGGGCTGCTGGTTCAACTTGCAGTTGGAGGAATAATGGTGCTGCCTGTGGGGGTAAAGTCGCAAACAATGATAAGAATTAAACGTTTATCAGAAGATGACTTCGAACAGGAGAAGTTTGGTGATTTTGCTTTTGTGCCCCTTCTAAAAGGGATTGTGAAATAATAAGAAGAATCAGGAATCAGAAAGCGTAAAATGTTATGATACATATTGAGAGTTTAGTATTCAATCCATTTCAGGAAAATACTTATTTGGTTTATACCGATAATGGGGAGTGTGCAATTGTGGATCCCGGAATGCTTTTTCCGCATGAAGAAGAGCGTTTGGTAGAGAAAGTGGAGGGTTTAAATCTCCGACCTAAGTTGTTGCTTCAAACACATCTGCATGTTGATCATGTGCTGGGTACCGGATTTGTTTCAAAAAAATGGGGGCTGGAGCCCATTGGCCATGAAGGAGATGCTTTTTTGGTGGAGCGAACAAAAGAAATGGCTGCAGGCTTCGGAATGGATATGAATGAGAACCCTCCTTATCCGGCCAGATATCTGAATCATGGCGACCAAATCGAGCTGGGTGATGTCTCTTTTGACGTCATTCATATTCCCGGACATTCACCCGGTGGCATTGCCTTTTATTGTGCAGAAGAAAAAGTTCTTCTTGCCGGAGATGTTTTGTTTAAGGGAAGCATCGGTCGCTCAGACCTTCCGGGAGGGAACCAGCATGAGTTGATTGATGGTATTCGGGAGAAATTATTGATTTTGCCTGATGATGTTACTGTTTATTCCGGGCATGGGCCTAAAACCACCATTGGAGAGGAGAAAAGAACAAACCCGTTTTTGCAGTAGCGATGGATTATCCGGTTGGTGAGTTTTTTCTTTCCATAATTGAGTAATACAAACTGAACCTCTACCGTGAGCTCAAATTAATATTGGCTTAAATTTATAGTTGTGTATCGGTGTTTAAAGGTTGCTTTGGGCTGAGCCCTCGCAATGACAACGCCACACTGAAGGAGGGAGGAAAAAAGGGTGCGGCGCTGCCGCACCCTTTTTTCCTATCTTTCATCCAGTACACTATCATTGCGAGGGCAATGCCAGAAGCAATCTCTAATTGCAAAAACGTTATTTTAAACCATAGCCTAAATGTTTTTTTGAATTATTGTACAGAAATAAACCGACTTTCCGATTTTTCTGAATCCTTTACGCTGAGGATGTAATCGCCCCGGTTTATTCCGGGGCAGGTAATGCAAAGATCATTTCCGGCAGGCTGAACCTCCTTTTGATTAAAAACCATCCGGCCGTGTTTGTCGAAAAGCTGAATCTGAACTGCCCCCTCAAAGGTACCTGTCACCTGAATCGACTGACCTGCTTTTACAGGGTTTGGGAAAACACTCAGTTCGCTTTTATTGTCAGAATCTGAGGTCTGATTTATAAGACTATTGTCTGATGTTATGGTTTTTAAATCATTGTAATTTTCATAATCCTCCTGAAGCACATAGATCGCGTAACCACGTGCCGGGGCTTCCACCCAAACTCTTCCGTCTCCAAAAACCTCCGTCGTTTGTTCTTCATTAAAAGCGTTAACAAGCGTCTTATTGGTCCATGAACTCCAATCCTGAGGGGTTGCATCCACCCAAAGACCTTTGTCAGAGTGGCTGTTGTTGAGAACGACAATGGCGCCACCTTTGCTGTTGTTCCCCTCTCTTCTGGCAACATATACATCATGGGTGTCGGAAGAAGGATATGGATTTCCTGATTCACTCAGGACAGAGAGGCTGCCATTGAGGTAGGTTTTGCGAATAAAAATAAGTTTTTTAAGATCCTCTTTCAAAGAAGCAGGAACCTCGATCTGTACAGAGGCATCGTGATTGTCCACAAGGGTTACTCCGTAGAGATGGGGGTAAAAGATGCAGGGTTTTCCTTCGTGAGTAAGCATGTAGGCATATCCCAGATGCCAGTCTTTGGTAACCCATTTGTCATGTTCTTTGCCGGTGTCATGATTTTCAAGAAAAGTAACTACCGATGTTCCCGGAAGACTGTTACCATCCCCGTTACGTATCATGCCTGCGTGGTTGAGCCAGTTCATATCGAAACCCGCATCTCCGTTACACATTCCTGTCAATGTTGATTTTAAGGGGAAGTCAAAAGCATCGGCATCTGCGCCGTTGGTCGCCACATTGTTTACCCAGCTTTGAATACTTGAAGCAGAACCCCAGTATTCTCCCACAATAAATCTTTGCTGATTATTGATGGGCGGCAGGTTTGCAATCCAGTTGGCCACATATTCCTCTTGAAATCCGCGGACAAAATCGAGTCGGTAACCGTCAAAATTGATTTCATCACTGAGCCATTCACCCCAATTATTCATGCGTGTCTGGACTCTTGGGTCGAAAGTATTGAGATCATTTCCAAACCCTTTGGTGTTGGTAATGATTTCGTCTCCCGAGCCCCAGTTGCCAAGCCAGTCATTCTCATCAACCGGGTGAAAATAGGAGTAATCCCAGGTAAGGTTGGCTTCCCCGGTTCCGGTATGATTGATGTATGATATTCCCGTGTTGGTGATGGCTTTCAGTTCGTTGACAGCAAGGTTTTGCCCGTTGTGCCATATCTCAGAAGGATAGAATCCGTGAGTCTGATCCGCCCATTGCCATTCATCGCCGGACTGCCTGCGTGCGGTTAACTGAATGATGATATCTTTCCCGCCGGGAGCAGTCACTTTAAATTCATCAATGTCACCTTCCGAATTGATGAATGCTCTGACCGTTTCTCCGGATGCCGGGAAGGTGTTTGTTTCTCCGTTTCCGTTGTTGGGTTCACTTTCCCAGCTGTAGGAACTTCCAAAACCGCTGTTGTTGTAGTCAATCTGGATGTCGTAGGCACGTTCCTGATACGAAACCGAGTAATCGAGATAGAATCCTTTGAATTTGATGTAATAGTCACCAGCGGCAGCATCTTCTATTACCCACTTTATTTCGTTGGTGGGATAGGGAACATATTGCTGACCGTTCCTGAAGGCTTCATCGAAGACGTATTCTTTTACTGCCGGATTTGCCTCTGCATCTTCTTCCGATGAATACATGTGATTCAGGATGATGTCTGCATACACCTCCACTTTTGGTTGTCCGTTGTTGGTGTCATGCATGGCAGCAATCATACTCTCCAGTTCCTGGCGGCTTCCAAACCTTGTCTCGACGGTTCCTTTTTGGTTGTAATTACCAAGATCATAGTGGTCGAAGATGCCGTAGCCCATATCATAGATTCCCCAGTTTCCTTTAGCCGGCGAGGGAATCCAAATGCCTGTGATACCGATTTCCTTGAACTCGGATGCTTTGTTGTACAGATTGTCCCACCAGAAACCGTTGTTGGTTTCCGCATCTACTGGTACATCCCAGTAAAAAGCCTGGAGCATAACATCGTTTTGGGCCTGCATTGTCAGATTTCCTGACAGCATAAGCATGGCCATGCTTAGCATTGTAAAGATTTTTTTCATTTTACCTGGATTTTGTAGTGAATTATGTGGTCTGGTGTGATGTAAAGGGATTTTAATATTGGTAAATCCAGACCTTTTTTTGCATTGGCAAGTTGGTAAAACGGAAAGATAAAATCGACTTATTTTGGGTTTTAGGACTTTGGTTGTGGTACGGTTTTGTAAAATAGGACGTTTAAGTGATTGTCTTATATAGGGTTCTATTTTTCTGTGGAGAAATATTCTCTTGGAGATAATCCTGTAACTTTCTTGAATGCAAGATTGAAAGTTGATTTTGAATTGAACCCTGCTTCGTAAGCAAGATAGAGGAAGGTCATGTTTTTTGCATCTTCGGAATCCATTTTTTTAATGAATTCATTTACTCTGTATTCATTAATGAAGTCGCGGAAGTTTTTATTAAAACAGTCGTTGATGGTTTTTGAAATGGTATGCGGCTTATTGTCTATGGATTCAGCAAAGCCGGCAAGGGTTAAATCAGGATTAAGGAATGGTTTGGATTCCTGCATGATCATTAGAATCCTGTTGGCCAGTATTCGGTTGAGGTCATTGATCTTTTCGGTCTTGGGCGGATAAAAAATGGCTTCATTAAAATAGACGAAGTAGAAGATGACAAATAGTTGGATGGAGGAAAGGGAAAGGGGAATGTCCTGATAATTCCTGAACAGAAGAAGGCCGGATGCAATCAGCCAGAATAGAGATATTCCGGCAATTACGGACATAAGGTTGATGGCACCCGTCAGATATAAAAACATCCATTCGGAAGATGCTGCAGGTGTGGTATCTGAGTTTACTTCATTGGGCGAATTGATTGAGAATGCATATGGGTGAGAGGTATTTTCTCTTTTAGTTGCTTTTTTGTGCCTAAGAAGTGTAAAGATGGAGAGAGAAACGTATGTGAGGAGAGAAATGCTTCCCGTTAAAATAAGGATGGCATCAATGAGAAAAAGGTTGTTTTTTAAAGAGACTTGTAGCCAGGCTGTCTGCCAAAGCCCCGAAAGACGGAACATGTTAAGGATGAAAGTCAATAAGGCAGGAGTATAGTGAACCGGCGAAATTGATTTTATTTTTGTAAGGAAAGAGCGGTAAAAGATGAAAACAAGGGGGCCTGCAAGGAAAAGCATCAACTCGAAACCCTGCATTAATCTGAATTTCCATAGCGGATTGGAAAACTCATAGATAACGGCTCCCAACAGAACCAATATGAGTGTGAGGGTCCAGATGATGGTATGTCTGGTTTTGCGGGTGTCGTATTTTTTCTTTTTACTCCTCAACAGAATAATTAGAAATATCCCGTTTAGAATGGCTGCAGACAAGATGAATACAAATACCGGCATGGAGGTTCTTCCTCCCAAGTCCTGCCAGTTTTGGATGCGTACATCAATATGGTCTTCCGTTTTATCAATCAATGTCCGGTTTGGGAGGTACGAGTTGTCCGATGATGTTTCAATTTTCATCCAGTCACCTCTGGAAAACTTAAACTGAATGGTGTCAGCAACGTCAGGAATATTTACCATTAGCTTTCCATCAGCTCTTTGTTTCAGCTGATAGACAGTGTCTCTGATGTTCCAGTTGTTAAAGTTTCCGCATACAAAAATGGGTTCATCTGCAGGAGTGTTTCCCGGCAGAGACTCAACGATGATGGTGATGCTTTTGTTTTGGGATAGAGAGACAGAATCTGATAAAAGAAAAGAAATCAGCAGGATGAGGATGATTTTATAGTTGATGGTCTTTTGCATTCGTCAGTTTTTATGAAGTCAGGCTAAATTACAATTTTTTATCAATGCCGGGCGGATAAAAACTTACAAAAACAGATGTTCTGTTTTTGATAAAAATCATTGGTGAGAATTGGAAATAATTAGTTCTTTTATAAACTTATAATTTAACCAGTTACTGATACAAAAACAATCATCCAAACAGTTCGATATGAGTCAATTTGCAGAACGGCACATCGGGCCTGATGCCCGGGAAACGGACCTGATGCTCGAAAGAGTCGGGGCATCATCTCTCGATGATCTTATAAACCAGGCGATACCAGATGGTATCAGAATGAAGAGGGAGCTGAACCTTTCACCTGCTCTTACGGAACAGGAGTTTTTACAGCGGGTAAGTGGAATTGCAGCGCGCAATGAAATTTTCAGGACTTATATCGGCATGGGGTATTACAATACATTTACGCCTTCTGTTATAATCCGAAATGTTTTGGAGAATCCTGTCTGGTACACCTCTTATACCCCTTATCAGGCAGAAATATCGCAGGGACGGCTGGAAGCGTTGCTTAATTTTCAAACCATGGTGACGGAATTGACGGCTCTTCCCATGGCCAACGCATCTCTGCTGGATGAAGCTACGGCAGCAGCCGAGGCAATGATTATGATGTTTAATACCAGAAGCCGTGAGCAGGTAAAATCGGGTGTTGATGCTTGTCTGGTGGATGAACATATATGGCCGCAGACCAGAGCTGTTTTGGAAACCAGGGCTGTTCCACTGGGTATCAAACTGGAATTTGTTGAGGTAAGCAACAATCTTTATGATGGAGCGCGCCATTTTGGGGCAATCGTACAATATCCTGATTCCCGCGGAGAAATTCGGGATTTTAGTGGTTTTGCCGAATCCGTTCACAGTCTTGGAGGAAGAGTTGCCGTGGCCGCCGACCTGCTTTCGCTGGCCCTGATTACGCCTCCGGGAGAATGGGGCGCGGACATAGTCTTTGGCTCTTCCCAGCGTTTTGGAGTGCCTCTGTATTATGGTGGTCCACATGCGGCTTTCTTTGCTACAACGGAAGCTTACAAAAGATCATTACCGGGTCGTATCATTGGTGTGTCCAAAGATGTTACCGGTTATCCTGCTTTGCGAATGGCCCTTCAAACCCGCGAACAACACATCAAAAGAGAGAAAGCAACCTCCAATATTTGTACCGCCCAGGCATTGTTAGCTACCATGGCCGGATTTTACGGGGTGTGGCATGGAGCTGAGGGATTGAGGGAAATAGCCACCCGGGTGCATAAACAAACTGTTCAGCTTCAGAGAGCACTTGAAAACAAAGGGTTTAAGGTGTTTAACCGGAATTTCTTTGATACGGTATTGTTTGGATTGCCAAAGCAGTTGACAGTTGATGCTTTAAGAGAAAAGTTGCTCAGGAGAAAGATTAACCTCAGATATTTTGATGACCCGACACTTATCGGAATCAGTATAGATGAAACGACCTCGGAGAGTGATGTTCAGGAATTGGTGGATATCATCACAGGAATGGTGGATGAAACCAGTGTGAACATTGAGGATTTTTCTGAAGACAATGCTTTGGAGAAGCAATTTATAAGGAAAAGTGCTTTTATGGAACAGGAGGTATTTAATAGTTACCGTTCCGAAACCGAGATGATGCGTTACATTAAGCGTTTGGAACGCAAAGATATTTCGCTGGCACATTCCATGATCTCTCTGGGATCCTGTACAATGAAACTTAATGCCGCTTCCGAATTGTTTGGTCTTACCTGGCCCGGTTTTACATCTATTCACCCGTTTGTTCCCATAGAGCAGGCCCGGGGCTATCATGAGTTGATGGACGAACTGAGGGCTGACCTTGCTGAGATTACAGGACTTGCAGATGTGAGTCTTCAGCCCAACTCGGGAGCGGCCGGTGAGTATGCCGGTTTGATGGTGATTCGTACCTATCATGAAAGCCGCAGTCAGGGACACCGCAATGTTGCACTGATTCCTTCCTCTGCCCATGGCACAAACCCTGCCAGTGCTGTGATGGCCGGTATGAAAGTGGTGGTGGTGAAGTGCGATGACAAAGGAAACATCGATGTGGAGGATCTCAGAGCAAAAGCAGAGAAACACAGTGATGAACTGTCGTGCATCATGGTTACTTATCCATCTACCCATGGTGTTTTTGAATCCTCCATTCTGGAAGTGTGCAAAATTATTCATCAGCATGGCGGGCAGGTTTATATGGACGGAGCAAACATGAATGCTCAGGTGGGAATTACGAGTCCGGGAATAATCGGTGCGGATGTGTGTCACCTCAACTTACATAAAACGTTTGCCATTCCGCATGGTGGAGGAGGTCCGGGAGTAGGGCCTATTGCCGTTGCCGAACATCTTAAGGGATTTCTGCCGGGGCATACCGTAATTGACAACCTGCGGGATGGTATTTCGGCTGTTGCTGCTGCTCCCTGGGGAAGTCCGGGTGTGTTGCCCATTACCTATGGCTACATTAAGATGATGGGAGCAGAAGGTCTTACAAAGGCAACAAAGATGGCCATCTTAAATGCAAACTATCTTGCAGTGGAGCTGAAAGATGATTACGGAATCCTCTATTCCGGTGAAAATGGGCGGGTTGGGCATGAAATGATTCTTGAATGCCGGAAGCTGAAAGCTGCTACGGGAATCAGTGAAATTGATATTGCCAAACGTTTGATGGATTACGGGTATCATGCCCCCACTGTCTCGTTTCCTGTTCACGGAACATTAATGATTGAGCCTACGGAAAGCGAGTCCAAGGAGGAACTCGACAGGTTTGTGGATGCTTTGAAAGCCATTTATGCAGAGGTGAAAGAGGTAGAGGCAGGAATAGCTGACCGGGACAATAATGTTTTGAAGAATGCTCCACATCCGGACAGGGTTGTAGTGACAGATGCCTGGGAAAAACCTTATGGGCGCGAGAAAGCAGCTTTCCCCCTGGCGTGGGTTCGTGAAAATAAATTCTGGCCTGCCGTAGCGAGGGTCGATGATGCCTGGGGTGACCGAAACCTTGTTTGCACCTGTGAGCCGATGGAGAGTTATGAGGAGCCAACAGAGACAGAAGACTAAGGAGTGTCCGTCTATGAACTAAGCAAAATTTTGTTTCTGGTTATGTGTTTGTCAAGAAAGTGCCAGTTACAATGCCTGCCCCGATTTTTCTTCGGGGGCTTGCGAAGCCTGAAAATACGCTGTTTACTTGAGTAAATGAGTGATTTTCGGGCAAGCGTAACGCAGTAAATGGTATTTTATGGACCAACACTAAGGAAACAACGGGCCGTTTATCTGTAGTGCGTATTGATTTTATTATTTTTGGAGGATGAGGAATAAGTTTAAACCGCTCAATTCAATATTGGTAAAACCGGCCGGGCCGGATTGTAATCTGGGATGTGGATATTGTTTTTATCTGGAAAAGGCAGCATTGTTTCCTGAGTCGAACAAGCACCGGATGAGTGACGATGTTCTGGAGGTGCTCATTAAGCAGTCCATGGAGCAGTCGGGTGAAAATATTGCCATTACCTGGCAGGGGGGGGAGCCTACATTGATGGGGCTGGATTTTTTCAAAAAGGTAGTTGCACTGGAACAAAAATATGGCCGTGGCAAAGTGGTAGGCAATGGTTTGCAGACAAACGGATTGTTGATTGACGAAGAGTGGGCCGCCTTTTTGGGAGAATACCAGTTTTTGGTTGGACTTTCAATTGACGGCCCCCGGCATATCCATGATAAATACCGGCTGACAAAAAATGAGCAACCTTCGTGGGAACGTGTCATGCAAAGTGGAAAACTGCTGCTGCAGCACAATGTGGCAGTGAATGCCATGTGTTGCATTACCAGTGATTCCGCACCACACGCCAGGGAGTTGTACGAATTCTACAAGGAACAGGGATTTGAGTGGATGCAGTTTATACCCATCGTGGAGCGCGATAAAGTAAATCCCAAAAAAGCAGCTGATTTTTCAGTTACTGCAGAACAATACGGAAATTTCATGATTGAAATCTTCGATTTGTGGCTGCAGGATTTTGACAATGGTCAGCCTACCACCAATGTGAGATTTATAGAGTCGATTTTTCATACGTATGTGGGGCTGGAGGCACCGGAATGTACATTGAGTAAGGAGTGTGGAGTTTATCCTACCGTTGAGCATAACGGAGATGTCTATTCGTGTGATTTCTTTGTAGAGCCAAAATGGAAGTTGGGAAATATCAGGGAACAGAGACTGGTGGACATGTTGAATTCACCGAAACAAACAAAATTTGGGCAGTTAAAGAGTCAGTTGCCCCGAAAATGTCGTACCTGTCCCTGGTTACAACACTGTTATGGCGGGTGTACGAAGGATAGGGTGAAAGACCCGAAAGACAGTGGCTTACCACGTTTTTGTAAATCCACCATGATGTTTATGGAGCATGCAGATCCTGTGTTTAAAGAACTGGCTCGTAGCTGGAAAGATCAACAGGCCGGCAGTACTGGTCAAAAAACTACCGGAACATATAACGCATTTGAGGATTTTCTTGGATAAAATTAAGGCTTCCACGTATCTGTTGCCCCCGCTGGACCTGGAATAGACAGCTTGAGGAGTACCTACATTTCAGCCTTTTCTTTTCCATCGGGAAAAACGAAAATTATCCATTTTTGCTGGTAAAATGGGACAGCCCCGTATGGGGTGGCAGTTTGGTAGATAGATTGTTCAATATATGATATAAGCCCCGGATGGGGTGACACTTAATTTTTCAGGGAGAGGACACTTCATACGCAGTGCATCTTTCTCCATGCTCCACATGCTCCATGCCCTCTGCTTAATGTTTCCTAAATAAGTTCCTTAACTACTTCAAGGGCTTTATCATAATCGGGCTCTTCAGTTACTTCGGGCACATATTCCACATATTTAACTTTGTTGTCTTTTCCGATGATGACAGTTCCCCTGGCCAAAAGGCGGAATTCTTCCATCAGGAAACCATATTTTGTTCCAAAGTCAACGTCTTTATGATCCGAGAGGGTAACAATGTTGTTAAGCCCTTCAGCGGCACAAAATCTCTTTTGAGCAAACGGAAGGTCGCAGGAGATCGATAGTACCACTACGTTATCCAGTTTGTCAGCTTCCTGGTTGAACCGTCTGTTTTGAGCTGCACAGACACTTGTGTCGATGGACGGATAGATGGCAATTACCTTAATTTTTCCGTCAAAATCAGTGAGTTTTACCGGCTTCAGATCGTTGCCAAGTACGGTAAATTCAGGTGCACTGTCGCCAATTTTTGGCTCTTTCCCGATTAGTGTTACCTGGTTTCCTGCAAATTTTACTTTTGAATTGTTTCTTTCCATGTTGTTTGTTTTTATGTTTTGAAAGTTGGGTTAACAAATATTTTGTTTATTAAAAGTGATGCTCTTCATTTACGAAAATGGGGCGGACGCCTTTAATTTGTTGGCAATGCACAGGTGGATGGTTTAAATGTGCTTGATCCATAGGTTTTTGAGTGGTTGTTGCTGCCTGGTGCTTTATGTCCCTTTGCCATGAAAAAGTGTTAACAAATGGTTGAAACAATGGCCTCCTAAAACAACCCTGTTCTTTTCCCTTTTTTTTGATGTGTACTGAAAGTCTTGCTGTAAGCGGACTTTTAAGTGCTTTGTCAGTTTGTCTTTAGTAACAAAATGTTTTCTGGAAATGTTCTTAGAAATGCAGTTTTTAATGTTTTATTACCAAAAAAGAGAAGAGAGGGGGTTATTGTCAAAAAACCTTTCATAGGCTGAATAAGTCTGTCGAAACTTAACCATATGTGAACAAAACATCGAAAAATGTTTATTAATTGACACAAAAAAGGGGGTATGGTTAAGAATTTGTAAAATAAAGGACTTTTGGGTCGTAAAATTTGGTGGCTGATGAAAACGCAATTATGTTTGCACTGTGTTCTTACAGAAAGACACAAAACTAAATGTTTCACTTAAAACTTTTCAATTATGAAAGCAAAAAAGTTTTTATCTGTAGTTGCCCTTGCGGCATTTATGGTTTCAGTTGCAACCACTGCATCAGCCAAAGGAAAAATCACTGTGTATCCGTACCTGGACACTAACTATGCTCTTGTATCTGCGTTGAGCGAAGAGATGGTTGATTTTTCAGTTGAAATTAAAACCGACAAAGGTGAGTTTGTTTACTCAAGCGGTAAAGTCGGTACAAGCACTCAATTCAACAAACTGTTTGATTTCTCAAAATTGAGCGATGGTAAGTATGTTGCTGTTCTTAAGGGTAGTGGAAAAACTTTCCTGGAAGATGAGTTTACTGTATCAGGAGGAAAACTTGTTTCTGAAGTTTCAAGCAAGAAAGCTGAAGAACTGGCTGCCAAAGTATGGGCAAAAAATGACTTTATCTTTGTGAGCTACCTGAACAAAGCCAACGACTCTTTCAATATGAAAGTGGAAGATGCCAGTGGTAATGTGCTGTTTGAATCTGCTTTGCCAAAAGACCTTACTTATTCCGGTAAATTTGATGTTTCATCGCTTCCTTCCGGTACGTATTATGTAAGTTTGGTTTCAGGTAAAAATTCAAGTAGCTATGCAATTAAAAAGTAATCAGAACGATTCCAGTCTCATGCAGCGAAAAAGCTGTTCTTATCCGGGTGTATCTCTATTGTTTTAGATACACCCGTTTTTTTTATAAGGATTTTCGAATAAACGCATTTTGTTTCAGGAACTGAAAGAAGCTCAGGAGGAGCCATTCATTACGAAATATATTATTCTGCTGGGTCAATGTTTTTTCTTCTGCCTTATGCCTCTTGAACTTCTGCCTGTTGGTCACTAACATCTAACTTCCACTTCCTGTACTGTGTGTCTTAGGTTATTCTCCAACACTTACTTGTTACCCCTGTTAATTGCATCCTCAATAACTTCGGTCATCACTTCCTGCATGGTCATGCCCATGGCTTCTACCTGCTGCGGAATAAAACTTGTAGCCGTCATTCCCGGGGTGGTATTGACTTCTATCAGGAATATTTGTTTCTCGGTAATAATAAAATCTACCCGGACGATTCCTTTGCAATTCAGGATGTCATAGATTAAAGAAGTGATTTTCTGAATTTTTGTGGTCAATTCTTCTGAGATGCGTGCAGGTGTTATTTCTATGGCTTTGTCGGCATTGTATTTGGCCTCAAAATCGAAGAATTCATTTTTACTGATGACTTCCGTTAACGGCAATACAACTTCCCGACTTTGGGTTTTGTAAATGCCGCAGGTCACTTCGGTGCCTTCCATCAATTCCTCAACAAGAACTTCCTCGCACTCTTCAAAAGCTTTTTCAATGGCCGGCAGAAGTTCCTCCGGGGTTTTAACTTTTGAAATGCCAAAGCTTGATCCCCCGGCATTGGGCTTGACAAAACAGGGGATGCCTAATTTCTCCTGAATGTCGGCCGGATTGAATTCGCGACCTTTGCGGATAAGAATTGAATCTGCCACGGATACACCGAATCCTTTCAGATATGTATTGCAGGTAAACTTATTAAAGGTGAGAGATGAAGGAAGCACATCGCATGTGGAATGAGGAATTCCCAACATCTTTAAATATCCCTGAAGAAGGCCGTTTTCTCCCGGAGTTCCGTGAATAGTGATGTACAAACAATCGAAGGTGTATTTTTTGTTGTCATCCCTGAAAGAGAAGTCGTTTTTGTCGATGTCAAACTCCCGGTTGTCGTGTTCGGCCACCCACTTATCTTCCGTAATCAAAACCGGAATGATGTTATATCTTGAGGAATCCAGAAAAGATTTGATTCCATCTGCACTTTTCTTGCTTACCACAATTTCAGAGGAATATCCACCGTATATGATACCAATATTTTTCATTTTTCGGGTTTTTATTGAATTAGGCTGCATTATTGACTTCGTCGAACTTCGTTTTACAAATAATCTATTTCGATGTCCAACTATCTGCAAAATACAAATGTCCTCAATAAAATGGATTTGAAAATAACTCATTCTTCCCTACATCCATTTTCTTTGCGGTTGATTGTATTTCTTGATATTTGAACATCTCATAACGAAAATTCATGAATAAAGCAGGCTAGAATCACAGTTAAATTGGATTTTGCTCATCCATGCTTGAGACAGATTGAAAACGGAGCTGTTGGCTCCCTTTCAGTTTAACTTTTCTTATTCTGCTGCCTTTGTCGAGTCTGCTCGGGAGGGATTAGGTGGCCTTTACTCCTCTTCTCTTCCTGCAATATAGTTTCTCCATTTGTCGATGGTCTGCACCATGTCGTCCGGCAAATCTGAATCGAATCTCATAAACTCTCCGGTAACGGGGTGTTCGAAGCCCAGCGTTTTGGCATGTAAGGCCTGACGGGGCAGCAAGGTAAAACAGTTTTTGACAAATTGTTTATACTTGGTGAAGGTGGTTCCTTTTAAAATCTGATTGCCACCATATCGCTCGTCATTGAATAGTGTATGTCCAATGTATTTGAGGTGAACTCTGATCTGGTGCGTACGGCCGGTCTCAAGATTGCACTGAACGAGTGTTACATAACCCAGCCGCTCCAGAACCTTGTAATGAGTTACTGCGGGTTTTCCCATTGATTCATCTTCAAAAACAGTCATCTGTTTCCTGTCCCGAATGCTGCGACCGATATTCCCGGTAATAGTGCCTTCGTCCTCTTTCATACTGCCCCAGGCAATGGCCTGATAAGTTCGCTCTGTGGTTTTGTAGAAGAACTGCCGGGCCAGGTTGGTCTTTGCCTCCTCTGTTTTGGCAATGACCAGCAACCCTGAGGTGTCTTTGTCAATTCTGTGGACCAAGCCAGGGCGGGGATCGTTGCTTTGAAACCATGGATGATCCTTCAGGTGCCATGCCAATGCATTGACCAGAGTTCCTGTATAGTTGCCAAAGCCCGGATGAACGACCATCCCCGGTTGCTTGTTGACAACGATAAGGGCATCATCTTCGTAAACAATGTTGAGCGGTATATCTTCCGGAAGAATCTCAATTTCGCGGGGTGGCCAGCTCATTTCAATGGTAATGGTGTCGCCCGGCTTTACTTTGTAGTTGGCTTTTACCGGATTGCCATTGGCAAGAACACTTCCTGCTGCAGCAGCATCCTGAATTTTATTTCTGGATGCGTTTTCGATTCGGTTGACCAGAAATTTATCCACTCTCAAGAGGTTTTGACCGGCATCGGCCACAAACCTGTAATGTTCGTACAATTCTTTTCCGGAATCTGTCTCTTCTTTATTTTCAATGAGTTCTTCCAGATCGTCGGTTTCATCAAATTCCCGGTTGTTTTCGTTCATTCCTTACAAAATATAGTTTGATATTTGGTCTGATGGAATTATCTGTTCTTTTCACTCATCTTTAGAGTGTCGGGGTATCGGGCTGATCTTTCCGGGATACCCGGATTGAGAGTGGAGGAGTTCGATCCTCCAGGCTGCATCCCATGAGTTTGTTTGGTGGTCAGTTAAAAGAACTCCTCCTCATTAAGGTCTTCTTCTTCAGTGGTTTCTTCCTGAAATTCCCGGATAGGAGTTTCGGGTATTTCAATGCTTGCAGTATCCGGCATAATCAGTGAGGAGTCAACTGACAACCAGATGTCGATGGATGAACCAAGCCGCAATCGGCTGTCGCCATCACCCGACGGGCGCTGTTTCCACACAAATGCCTGCAATGTGTCTTCTCGCGAAACAACGGTGCTGTCAAAAATCTGGGCGCCAATGTTCAGAGAGAGGTCCTGGCTGATTTGCTTAGCTTCGTCATAAAGAAGTCCTTTAAGGTCAGGCACGGCAGTTGTTCGGTTGCTCAAACCCTGGCCTACTATCAGGTCAATTACCGCACCCCGTTCCAGTGGCGTTCCGGCTTCAATGGGTTTTCCTTTGTAGTGCTGTCCCAATACCAGATTGGTGTATTCTGACGGCACATAAATCAGATCTCCTACTTCAAGTCCGAATGACTCCAGCATTACCCGGGCATTTCTGATGCTGTAGTCAATGACATCAGGCACCTGAACTTTCTCGGGAGTCCATGAATTGATGGTGAAGAAGATGTTTCGGTTCTTTTTGACCATACTTCCTGCTTTAGGCGTCTGTTCAATGACCACTCCCGGAGGCAGGTCGGCAATATGGGCCGAATCAATAATCGCATATCGTAACTCATTTTCCTGAATGAGGTGTTTGAGCTGTTGTTCTGTGAGTCCTTTAAAATCCGGAGCTTCAAATCCTTTACCGTGTCGGGTGTAAAGGTTTAGACCCAGAAAAGTGAGAAGGATTAGTAACAGTCCGCTGATGATGACTATTCCCAGATGCCGGGCAAACGTCTTGTTGAAGATGGTTTTGAAAAACGACATGGTTTCATGTTTTTATTTTGACTTCAAAAATAGCATAAAATCACCAAACAGCAGGATAAAAAGCAAGGCGATGAGGACCGGATATAAAAAAACAAGGATCCGTAAAGAACCCTTGTCGTTTTATATTTCTGCATTTCTGCAGACGGATGTGGTTTTTCATGCAGTCAATTCAAATCAATTGCATGATGCATATCTAATGGTCTAATTCCGGCTTAATGTTCCGGGCCATTATTTATGCTTTGTGTCTTTTCTCGCTGCTTACGCTGAGTCTTTTACGACCTTTGGCGCGACGTGATGCAAGTACACGGCGTCCGTTAGCAGTAGCCATTCTGGATCTGAAACCATGCTTGTTTCTTCTCTTACGGTTTGATGGTTGAAATGTCCTTTTCATTTTTCTGTGTTTTTAAATCACTCTTCTCCGGAGTTTCCTTTTCAGGAGGGTCCGAATAAAGAACTCAGGTTATTTTAGCATTTTGCAAAATATCCTGTATTGTCCTTGTGTTGTGACTATGAGTTTATTTTGCCTTTTTTCTGAAATTCGGACTGCAAAAATACAAGTTTTTTTTGTCTCCCAAAACTTTGTTGATCAATTTTTACAAAGGAAGGTGCACAAGTTTCTTTGTTTCAAAGAATGGCTCATCAAACCAGTCGCTGATTGGAGTGATAAAAACCTTCTTTTTAAAAGGTGCTGTTTCTGCTGAAATATCTCCTCCTTTGAGGTATAAAATACCATTTGGAATGGCATTCGATGGTTTTTGCGTTATCAGATGCCTGGTTTGTCGCACAAAATCGGGCAGGTTTGTGACGGCCCGGCTTACAATAAAATCATACTTGCCTTTAAATTCTTCCGAGCGGGACTGAACCGCATGGGTGTTCTTTAGTTCCAGTGAGTCAGAAACCGCCTGTACTACTTTTATTTTTTTTGCAATGGAATCGAGCAGGGTAAATTGAGTCTCCGGGAAAAAGATGCTCAACGGAATTCCCGGGAATCCGCCTCCGGTTCCTACGTCTATGATGCGTGTGCCCGGGACAAAGTTGATGAATCGTGCTATGGACAGCGAATGTAAAACATGGTGCAGGTAAAAACTATCCATGTCTTTGCGGGATATGACGTTGATTTTACTGTTCCAGTCGGTATAAAGTGTTTTTAATTCGCCAAACTGTTCTTTTTGCAAAGAGGTCAGTTTTGGAAAATATTTATAAAGGATGTCCATGAAATTTACCGGTAGTTCTTAACCTGACAGGCATTAATCAGATTGAGAAAGTTGTAAATGAGTTTCTAATGTTTTTTTACCTCGGAGTTTTTCAGTGTGTTGAAAAGAAGTTCGCGGGCTCTGAATAATTGAGCTTTTACTGTTCCCAGAGGAAGATCCAGCTCTTCGGAGATTTCTTCGTAAGAATACTCCTTAAAGTAACGAAGCTCTATCAGGGTACGATAACGAGGTTTTAATTTTTTTACCACGGTCCGCATCAAAACCACCTTTTGCTCCCTGATCATAAACTCTTCCGGGTCGGGGGTTTCGTCTTTGAGGTGAATCTGGGGCTCGGTTTCTTTCTCATCGGAAGCATAACCACCGTCGATGCTTACATGGTTGTTTCTTTTTTTGCGAAGGTAATCAATGCAGTTGTTGGATGCGATTTTGAACAACCAGGTGCTGAAGGCGTAATTGGGGGAATACTGACTGAGGTTTTTAAAGGCTTTTCCGAATGCTTCAATGGTCAGATCCTCAGCATCAGTTTTGTTGTTGATCATTTTGAGCAGCATAAAATAGATGGCATCCCGGTAACGGGCCATAAGCTCTGCATAGGCTTTCTGATCGCCTTCCACTGCTTTGTCAACCAATTCAAGGTCGTACCTTGCCTTGTCTGATAAGTTCGGATTTATTTCCATTTCCTTTTTTTTGACCCTGTCAGATTTCCGAAATGGCTGAAGGCGATGATGATCGGTTGAACGATATCAAAAAGCAACAGCCCCCAAAAAACTTTTCCCATTCCGGTTTTATCTGAAGCCTTTTTCCAGATTATGAGTTTGAATAAAAACAATAATAATGAAAAAGGCAATATCAGTAGCGCAAAATTAGGAAAAAATATAAAATAAAGTGTAAGTGCCCAGAATAATTCCCTCGTTACAGGTTCGGCAAACAGTGAAAATTTGATGGACTTTTTGTAATGCGGTGAGGTGGAAAGGTGTCGCATCTTTTGCTCTCTCCACTTTTTAAAGGAGGAGGGGGGAGTGCTGATGGTGTGGGCTTGTGGTGCAACGCAAACAGTGGTGTTTGTTTTGTTGGCTGCTTCCTGTACAAACAAATCATCATCTCCGGAGGCTACGTAAATATGGTTTTTGAATCCGCCGGTTTTTTGAAACAGTTGTTTGGTATAGGCCATATTTCGCCCTGTGGCCATGTATGGCTTTCCCCTCAAAGCAAATCCCAGGTACTGAATGGCGATGGTAAAAGTGTCATAACGTAGCCAAAGGTTGGTAAGTCCTTTTGTTTTTTTGTAATTCCCGATGCCCAGAACCAGCTCTTTGTGTTGACTTCGCATGGCAGAAACCATGTGTTTCAACCACTGGTCTGAAGCGGGTTGGCAGTCGGCATCTGTCAGAACCAGTATTTCGTGTTTTGCCGCTTTAATACCTATCGAAAGGGGTAGTTTTTTACCATGATAGAATTTCTTGTCGGGGGCAATTCTGGTAATATAAAGGTGTGGATGCTCTGCCTTAAGCCTTGTCAGAACCATGTCTGTGTCGTCTTCCGATCCGTCATTGACCACTACCACCTGAAAATCGGGATAATCCTGATTCAGAACATCAGGCAAAAAAGTCTCCAGATTCTCTTCTTCGTTTTTTGCACTTATCACCACAGAAACGGGGGGGAGATCAGTGTCTGATATGCTTGTGTTTTTATGACGTGCAACCGGTAAAATGCGCCTGAACAGAAAGAAAAACTGCCAGAGCCATACCAACAGCATCAATGCCAAAAGGATGGTTTCGAATGTGTTTGGATGAGGAATATTCATAGTTTCTCAGTATTGACGGGCAAAAGTGCGATTTTTTTCCTTAGCTCACAATTAAGAACGAAAAAACGACCAATACTTGTATCTTTGCAAACCAGATTAATCGGATATTTATATAATTACTTGAGGGAATAAAAAACCAATGCAATTTACTCTAGAAAAAACAGATGATCAAACTGCTGCCAGAGCAGGTGAGGTAGTTACAGATCACGGTAACATTCCAACGCCGGTTTTTATGCCTGTTGGCACTGTGGGAAGCGTTAAAGGGATTCATGTAAATGACCTGAAAGAGGAGGTAAAAGCCCATATTATTCTGGGAAATACCTATCATTTATATTTACGTCCCGGATTGGAGGTGCTGGAGCAGGCCGGTGGTTTGCATCGTTTTAACGCCTGGGATAAGCCAATACTCACCGACAGTGGCGGGTTTCAGGTCTTTTCACTGAGTGATAAGCGGAAGCTGACGGCTGAGGGAGCCGAGTTTCAGTCCCATCTTGATGGTTCCAGACATTTATTTACTCCTGAAAATGTGGTTGACATCCAGCGAACCATCGGAGCAGACATCATCATGGCCTTTGATGAGTGTCCACCGGGAGATGCAGATTATAAATATGCCCTTCAATCGATGGAACTCACACACAAATGGTTGAAGCGTGGTTTGGATCGTTTTGACACTACAGATCCTAAGTACGGGTACAGTCAGACTTTCTTCCCCATTGTTCAGGGTGCGGGATATGCCGATTTACGCAGGAAGTCAGCTGAGTATATCGCTTCTTTCAATCGCGAAGGGAATGCCATTGGGGGGTTGGCTGTGGGCGAACCAGAAGATGTGATGTATGAAATGATTGAGGTGGTCAATGAAATATTGCCCGAAGATAAACCCCGTTATCTCATGGGAGTTGGCACGCCGGTTAATTTGCTGGAAGCCATTAGCAGAGGGGTGGATATGTTTGATTGCGTGATGCCGACCCGCAACGGTCGCAACGGGATGCTTTTTACCAGCGAAGGCATTATTAATATCCGTAATGAGAAGTGGAAAAATGATTTTTCGCCGGTCGATCCTGATGGTCATTGTTCCTTTGATACCATCTATTCCAAAGCCTATCTGAGGCATCTGTTTATTTCCCGTGAAATGCTCGGTCCTCAGGTGGCATCTATTCATAATTTGTCTTTTTATCTTTGGTTGGTCGGGGAAGCACGTCGGCGCATCCTGGATGGTACTTTTAGCGGATGGAAAGATCAAATGGTAAAACAACTGGCAAGGCGTTTGTAAGAAATGTTTTGTTTTTTGTTCCTTTGCAGGTAAATATTTAGGATAAGAGGATGATTCTAAAAAAAATAGACGTTTACATACTGAAAAAGTTTTTGGGAACTTTTTTCTTTGCTATTTTGCTGATATTGAGTATATCAGTGGTGTTTGACCTGGCGGAGAAAATTGACGATTTTCTGGAAACCGATGCACCACTTGAGGCCATTGTTTTTGATTATTATTTCAATTTTATTCCCTATTTCGCCAACCTGTTTACTCCGTTGTTTGTTTTTATTGCGGTAATTTTCTTTACCTCAAAAATGGCTTACGATACGGAGATTATTGCCATTTTATCCAGTGGAGTCAGTTTTAAACGCCTTTTGTATCCCTATTTTATAGGAGCTGCTATTTTAACAGCTTTTTCTTATGTGATGGGGGGGTATATAATACCTCCGTCCAACAAAGTTCGTATAGATTTTGAGAATTACTATGTAAAAGAGATAAAAGAAACCGGTATGAGCAATATCCATATGCAGATAGAGCCTGGTTTGTTTATTTATATGCGTAGGTATTCTTCTTTCAGAGAGCGTGGAGATGATTTCAGTCTGGAGAAAATTGAAGATAAGGATCTGAGGTTAAAGATTACTGCCGAGAAGGTGAAATACGACAGTATTAACGGAAAATGGATTTTTGAAGATTATATACGGCGTGACTTTTCTGATGCCGGACGAATGACCATAACCAAGGGCGAGGAAATGGATACGGTAGTGAATATGAAACCTGCCGATTTCAAGGAAGAAAGGAAGTTTTTTGAAACCATGACCAATCCAGAACTGGAAGACTACATTGAAGAGCAAACAATTCGTGGAGTGGGTAATATAGAGCCCTATCTCATTGAGAAACATCGCCGGATAGCTTCACCGTTTTCAGCATTTATACTTACGTTGATCGGTGTTTCCCTGGCTTCACGCAAAACCAGAGGAGGTATGGGATTGCACATTGGAGTTGGCATTGCGCTCAGTTTTTCGTATATTTTATTCATGACCATTTCCACCACCTTTGCCATAAATGGAAATTTATCTCCAATTATGGCAACCTGGTTGCCTAATATTGTGTTTGCGGGGATTGGTGTTTTGCTTTATTACCGGGCACCTAAATAGTGCCAGTCTATAAACTAAGCGTTTTTCGCGTGTTTGAAATAGAAAGTTCGAATTCAAGGCGTTTGAAAAATATAAACCGTAGAATACTAAAGTATTTGAGGATTTAGATTTTGAACAACAACGCAGAAGTTGGACTTTATAGACAAACACTATATTGAAGGAAATGGGGTTAAGTGACTTGTTATTAGTCGTTTTAGATTTGCTAAAGCATTGAGCATGTGAACTTGTAAAAGCAACTTCTGATTTTTGATTACTGATTGTTGGTCTAAAATTTACTTATTGTAGTTCAGTTACTTGCAGGGGCAGGTGTTAAAATATTCAAATATTCCTGCAACTCTTTCCTGTAAAATTAGTAATTATGCACCCTGATTTTTCAGCAGATTTATTTATTGAATCTTGACTGATAGGTGATTAACCAAAACTTTTTGTTTATGTCATTAAAAAAGTACATCCTTGACCTTCGGAAAAGGAGAGAAAAAGTACAGCAAGGCGGTGGTGAAAAAGCCATTGAGAAACAAACCGCTATGGGTAAAATGACGGCCCGTGAACGTATTTTGGCCTTGTTGGACCAGGATTCTTTTACCGAGTATGACCTTTTTGTTGAGCACGAAGCCCGCGACTTCGGTATGGACAAAAAGCAATTACATGGTGATGGTGTGATTATTGGTACAGGAACCATTTATGGTGCACCTGTCTGTGTGTTTGCCCAGGACTTTACCGTAGCCGGTGGCTCTTTGGGACTGATGCACGCCCGTAAGATCACAAAAATTATGGATCATGCTCTGAAAATGAGAGTGCCTCTGATTGGAATCAACGACTCCGGAGGTGCCCGTATTCAGGAGGGTGTAAATTCACTGGCCGGGTATGGTGAGATTTTCTATCGCAATACCATTGCGTCAGGAGTTATTCCTCAGATTTCCGTAATCCTCGGACCATGTGCCGGAGGTGCTGTTTACTCACCGGCTCTTACTGATTTTGTGTTCACTGTGGATAAGATCAGTAAGATGTTTATTACTGGTCCCAACGTTATTAAAACGGTTCTGGGAGAAGAAATTTCCATGGAGGACCTTGGTGGTGCCCGTGTGCATGCTGAGATTACCGGTAATGCGCATTTCTTTGCAAACAGCGAAGCGGAATGTTTTGATCAGATCAAAAAACTGATCACCTTTATCCCATGGAACAACAAGCAGAAAGCCAGGGCATTTCCGCCTAAACCGCCGAAAGGCAAAACCAAGATTGAGGATATTATCCCCAGCGACCCAAAGAATCCTTACGATGTGCGGGACGTTATCAAAGCCATTGTGGATGATTCCGATTTCTTTGAGATACAGGAACTGTTTGCGGCCAATATTGTTATCGGTTTTGGTCGGATGAATGGTGAAACCATTGGTTTTGTTGCTAACCAGCCCTTAGTGCTGGCAGGAGTACTTGATACCGACAGTTCTGATAAAGCGGCCCGTTTCATTCGTTACTGTGACGCCTTTAATATTCCTATTATTACGCTTGAGGATATGCCCGGATATTTGCCCGGAATTGACCAGGAGCATGCAGGGGTAATTCGTCACGGAGCAAAAGTGCTCTATGCATATTCTGAAGCTACTGTACCTAAGATCACAGTTATCCTGAGGAAAGCTTATGGTGGTGGTTACATTGCCATGAACTCACGTCACCTGCATGCCGACTTTATGTTTGCATGGCCTACTGCCGAGATTGCAGTGATGGGGCCGGAGGGTGCTGCCAATATTATCTTTAAGAAAGAGATAGAGGAGGCAGATGATCCGGAAAAGATGCGTCAGCTGAAGGTACAGGAGTATAAGGAGAAATTTGCCAATCCATACGTTGCAGCCGCCAAAGGTTACATCGATTCTGTTATTGAGCCGGATGAAACTCGTAAGATGCTTCTTCATGCTCTTGATGTTTCCGTTAGCAAAGAAGATCATCGTCCCGAGAAAAAACATGGAATACCTCCATTTTAAAATCGGAGGGGATTCCCGCCATTTGAGCCTGTTTTCGTTTTTAGAGAAAGGGCTCTGTGAAATCATAGAAAAGCCGGTATTGCCGGTGGTTATGAATTAAAAATGTGCAATTATGAAGGACGATAATCAGGAACTGGTGGATTTTCAGATATTGAGTCTGAAATATAAAACCAGGTTGACCCGAAAATTTAAGGAACGTAAGAAGTATGAGGTGCCTGATCCCAATAAGTTGAAGTCTGTTATTCCCGGCACGGTGGTTGAGATCAAAGCCAAAAAAGGACAGAAACTTAAAGAGGGTGATGTAATTCTGCTTCTGGAGGCCATGAAGATGATAAATGAAATTCATATGCCTTTCGACGGAAAGATTAAAAAAATTCACGTCGAAAAAGGACAGCGGATTTCAAAGAATTTTCTGATGGTTGAAATTGAGTAGTACAACTATTCGCACTATAATTATGAGGCCGGTAGCAAATTTGTTACCGGCCTTGTTTGCATTACAGAGTTATCCGGATTAAACAACACTTATGATAGATTTTTGTTTAATAAGTGCCGAAAATCAGAAATGGGTAATAAAAATCTTTTGACCACACCTTATTACAAATCCACTCCGACGGGGAAAATCAGTAAATTAAAAATGTCTATTCAAGGATAGGCTAACAAATAAAATCAGTATCAATATAAATGCAACAATCTTATTCTCATAATCATCAATACTTAGTTTTTTCTTTTTGTTAAACATTTTATAATAACCCCACCTAAAAATAAAACCGATTCCTCCAAGTATTATTCGTCCAATGACAATCGACAAAAGCTTAAAACTCTCTTCGCCCATAATAATTAATCTTCGTATAAAAATGGAAATAGTTTATTTCCAATTGTTTTAACACTACTTGAGTTATACCAATCATTAAGCGATCTAACTCCCTTATTATAGTACCTATTAAAAGAATACCTCATACTTCCTTTCGTAATGAACGTTCCTTTAAATTTAGTCCCAAATTGGGAAGAGTTTAATACACTAAACAGCTCATTAGAATAAATTTTGTGTTTAGGCATGTTTTTTATATAACCTTGACCTTTCACCGGAGATGGCATGAATATGCTAAGCCCTCCAAAAAAGCCATTTTCTACCTCACTCCGAATTGCCAAAACACCATTTAAATGCGTTCTCTCTTCTCTTGTGACAAATACAGCTCCAAATGGAGAAGCTTGATAAAATAAATATAAATCATCAATAATAGAATAAATGATGCTAGCAAAAAAATTAGAATTTTCACTCCACTTATCAATAAGGTCAGGTTCATAAGGACGTATTTCTCCAGAAGAGTATGGTGGCAATTCCTTATCCGAAATAATATAACTCTGTTGATTTTCTCTTGGAACTTGTCCTGCCCCATCTATTCTCTGCAACTTCAAATCCTCATAATGGGAGATCCGAAATCAATCCGGTTAAAGAAAGTATAGAAATGATTATTCGCAGGTATGATTTTTTTGATTAATACAATTAATGATTACAATCTCGAATCTATAAAGTAAGCCATCGGCCTCCCACGTATAAAAGTAAAGATTTTTCCCGACCAGAGGTTTCACCAGTCGGGGAAATTGGGATTTTCTAAGTTCTACTGGAATCTCTTAGAATTTATTGGAATCAGTTGGAGCTTTCCGGAAAATTCTGGCAGTCGTTGGATTTTTTCCAATTGTGTGGCAACAGATCGGCCAGATCTAAATCGTAATTACGGTTGTACTGCGGAAGTTTGGCAAACACATCGGTAAGCCATTCTCTGGGATTAACATCACTGGCTTTGCAGCATCCCAGTAAAGAATACATGATGGCTGCATTCTCTGCTGCCTCATGGTTACCACAAAACAAATATCCTTTTCTTCCAATAGCCAGAGGCCTGATGGCATTTTCGGCCAGGTTATTATCTGGCAAATAGCGCCCATCAAGATGATAGCGGGACAACCGCATGAAAAGGTTGTATGTATAAGCCAATGCTCTGCTCATTCTTCCGCCCGGAAGCGCTTTAGGATAATACTCTTCAATCCATTTTTCAAAAGCACGCATAATTGGATAAGCCAGACGTTTTCGAAGTTCCGCCCTTTGCTCATGGTCTAACTCTTGCTCGTCGGCCATTTTTTCCACCTGATAGAATTTGGCAATTTGTGCCAATGCATATTCAGCTCCCCTTTTGTCTTCCGCAAGACTTTCGGAGAATTTCCTGCGCGCATGTGCCCAGCAACCCAGAAGCAAAACACCTTTCTTTTGCTCATAGATTGAGTATGCCTCATATCCATCAGTTTGAACGGCCCCCTGATAATCCTTTAACAGATCAACTACCACTCTTTGCGCCCGGGAGCCTTTGTCGTAGTGGAACAAAACCAGGTTGTCCATTACTGATCGTACCATCCAAAGGTAAGCTTTAGTGGTCTTGTGCTTTTGATTATTGATAACCGGGATAGTGCTTTCATCCACCTGGATATAATCAGTTTCGAGGACTTTTTCTTTTAGGCGATTGTAGAGAGCACGAAGTAAATCGCTGCTTCCCTGAAACCATCCGTTAACGGTGGATGCGGGTAATCTTACTCCGATCATCTTAAACATAGAGATCTGACGATGAAAAGGAAGATGATAGAAGTATTTGTTCATCATTAGCTCAGCCAGCATAGAGGGGCCGGCATTGCTGCGGGGCAACGGCAAAAGTGGCATTGGAGCAATGCGGATAGCAGGTGCTTCTTCTTTGTTCTGCTCATTCTCGGCATTCTCTTCTGCTACAATTGGCTTTATGGCATACTTCGGGCGTTCTATTCGACGGACATAGGTCTCACCGGGCTTGTGTTCAAGAATTTCAGTTACCTCTTCGCCGATACGCACCCAGTTGTCCTGTTTGCCTTCCGGCTCTATGACTTCTACTACTCGTCGAAGGTGATCTGGTAGCGGCTGACGTACGGGCTTCTTTTTTTCTTTGTTCGGCTTGCGTCGCTCATATTCGATAAGCTCTTTTTCAGCATCTTCAATGGCTTCCTTCTCCTCTGGAAGTACTTCCAGCCCCTCCCAGTCAATCTTTCTTTGGTTGGGGTCCGCTGCAATATGTTTTTCGCTGGAGCTGCCAAAAAACTTGTGGCGAAACCAGGCAAGTTGATCGGTTAGCTTATGGATTTGTTGATCCTTTTCAGCCACTACAGAGGTCAATTCCTGGTTCTTTGCTTCCAGGGTATCCAAGGCTCCATTGTCGACTTTTCGCAACCGGGAAAGCTCCTGAAAGAGCTCATCACGTTCCTGAAGAAGCTCCTGTATTAACATATCCTTATCGGTTGCAAAATCGCTCATCTATCACTGTCTGATTATGAGCTTAAAGATAGCAAAATCAAGGCTTCCAGCCAATTATTTCTATCTAAAAAATCTGAAAAGATGCTTCTTTTTGTCGCCTTTTCAGGACATGTTTTCTGGGCTTCACATTCTTTACAATCATCATTAGATCGTGCCACCCGATGGCATGTGACGTAAGGCTTTCATCGAAGCTGGGCAATTTAAAAACACCACCGTCTAACTTCTTGTGGTAGATTACCAGTCCACCGTGTTCCAGATGAAGAATCTTCATGGTGGTCAGCCTCCGGTTGACAAAAATGAAAACTTCTCCGTTTTGAACGTCGCGCTTCATCTCCGACTTTATGATACCGCTAAGGGTGTAAAAACTTTTGCGCATATCTACCGGCGCAGGATAAAGAAAGTACTTTAGCTTACTATGTAAATGAAACATTGGCCTCAGTCGAATAAGTGAACAATCGCTTTTAGTAACTCCATATCGATATTGTCTCTTAACACCATCTTTGTGCCGTTAGGAAACACAAACTCAATGGGGGCATTATTCCCTGGGGCGTGAGAACTTTTTATGGGAGCTTGGATTGTCCGCCTCTCAGTAGCTTGTTGGTTAGAATCAAACACCAAGGGGACAAAACTCAAAGGCTGATGTTGCGATGTCTCTTCTAATTTGTTTCTCCAGTAGTAAAACGTTGAAGGGGCTAAGCCTTGGTTAGCACAAAAGTCCTTTATGTTCAGACTCGATTCCTGATACTCCTGAAAGAGTTGCTTAAATGTTGATAATGTCATCCTCATTTTTTGCCATCAAAGTAATGGCAGAATACGGGTGCTTACAATATGCGCAAGGCCGAAGGCTTACTCTATAAAAAGATTATTCATCGAAAAGTAAACAATATTCATTTCCAAAAAATGTATACGACAATCTTGTTGGCCCTCAATAGAGTTACATATAATTTTCATCAATATAACAAAACTTTGTCTCCAATGCTCCAAAATGTTACATGGTTTTCTGAATCATAGGGTTCCCTTTCTGAATGGAAAACTTCAGGCAATAAAGGGTGTTTTTCAGAATATTGGAAAGCCGGTAAGGGAAACAGTAAACAAAATGAAAGATTGGCATCCTGGTGAATGCGTAGATTGTGTTCCAGTATTTTCGGTGTTACGAAATTTTTAAGGCAAACTTTGTCTGTCAATGTTTACAGCGTAATTGTCTTGTGTTTTGCGGAAGCTTGATTATGAGGTCTTTGAGTATGGGGATTGAAATGTTGTCTTATGCTTTGAAAACTCAGGGGGATTTTAGGGTATTTGTTATTCAGACAAGGAGTTAGGGAGGTATATTATTTAAAACATGTACAAATAACCTTATTTAGACAGGTTTCTTTTTTTTTAAAGGAAAAAAGCAGATAATTTTGTTTCTGAAAAATCATCTAATCATTAAAAAGAAAGAAAAATGGCATACGTAATTAACGACGACTGTATTGCTTGCGGTACCTGCATTGATGAGTGTCCTGTTGATGCTATCTCTGAAGGTGAGATCTATAAAATTGATCCCGAGTTGTGTACCGATTGTGGTTCTTGTGCTGATGTTTGCCCTACTGAGGCTATTCATCCTGCATAAGGTTTTATAAAAAACAAAAGAAGCCTGTTCGCAAAGATGTGAGCAGGCTTTTTTGTTTAGTGGTCTTTGTTGGCTGCAATTACTTTATCTAAAGGTATGTCATGGGTGTCAAAAGGCACTCTGGCGACCATCTGAAACGGAAATGCAACGCCAATTTTTGCTGCATTCTCCAGGTAGGGAAGTGTGCGGTCGTAATAGCCGCCCCCTCTTCCAAGCCGATGCCCGTTGCGGGTAAATGCAAGTCCCGGAACAACAACCAGATCAATGGAGGATAGATCTGAAAAAATAATACCGGTAGGTTCCTGAATGCCGAATGAATTTCCCTGTTCCAATGATTCTATCCCGGTAAATTCACGGAGCTCCAGGTAATCCCCTACCACGCGGGGCAGTATAAAGCGTTTTTCTTTTCTGTATTTTTCGATAAGTTCATGTGTGGGAACTTCATCCGGAAGCGACCAATAAATGAAGATGGTTTTTGCTGCTTTGAATTCAGGGGTCTTTTCCAACTGGGTCATGGCATCCTGGCCAATGGTTTTGAGTTGATCTTCGTTGTATTGTTTTTTCCTTTTCTGAATCTTCCGTCTGAGGATCTTTTTCTCTCTTTTCATTGTTGCATGATCCTCTCGGGTGTCAACCGTATAGAAATCGGTGCGTCTGTCCTCAAATGCATCATTCAGTGGTGTCATTTGCTTGTCTTCCGCCAGTTCCGGCTCGATGTCTGCAGACAAAATTTCTTCATTCTGGTGGTCGCCACGCAGCAAATATTCCCCATTTGGATTTACCAACACAGATTGTCCCGTAAAAGTCAGGTCTCTTTCCTTGCCCACTCGGTTTGCGGTTGCTACGAAAATGCGATTCGTCAGGGCATATCCGGGGATTGCAGACTGGCAGAAGGGAAGCACCAGATTGGAAGGGTGACAAATGATTTGTGCTCCTTTAAGAGCCAGTACACGCCACAGTTCCGGAAACATCCAGTCAAAACAAATTAAAATCCCGACTATGCCAAAAGGGGTTTCGAAAATGGGCAAACCTGAGTTGCCTGGTTCAAAGAATATTTTTTCCCTGTTGAAAAGATGCATTTTGCGGTAAATACCTTCCACTCCATTCGGGCTGACCAATACTGCACTGTTGAACAGTTTGTCGTCTTCGCGTTCATTGATGCCGGAAACAAACCAAGTGTTGAGTGCCCTGGCTTTTTGAATTAAAAAATCTACATAACGACTTTCATTGATTGGTTCCGATGAATTTATTGCTTCCTCCCGCGACTTGAAATTATAGCCCGAGGAGGCCAGTTCCGGCAACACCATGATATCGGAATGCGGATTTGATTCAAGTAACCCGTCGATTTTCTTTATGTTGGCCTCAATATCTCCGGGAACCGGAGCAAACTGGAGTATTCCAATTTTCACTGACGATTTTTTTTCCATATTGTCATGATTTTATCATGGACGATATCCTGCTTTGGCGAGTATGCGGTGAGGGTCGGTTTGTGACATCATGTCCCGAAACGAGGCATCAGGATGTTCCTCAAGCCAGGATTGCATGAGCTGATAGCCCAGAAAACGGCCGGTTCTGCCCGGCGATTCCTGTCCAAAGAAACTTGTAAAGGGCCCTTCGCCCACATATTTTCTGATTAACATGGGATCGGTGGAAAAGAGGTGTTTTTGTTCAACTATGGTGGACCACATAAACGCCTCATTCTTGATGCTCCAGTTCATTTCTCTGGTTGTGTAGCCAAACAACAAGGTATCCGGGATTTCCGGAATGGTACGTTTTACAAAGTGTAGCATTTTACCATGATAAATCATCTGACTAATCAGATCGTCGATGGAATCATTGTAGGTATATTCTGTCATTGCCAGTGCTTTCATTACATCAGGAACCACCATTTCCGGAATCATCCGGTTACGCAAATACTGCTGTGTTCCCAGCCATTCATAAAACTGACAATCACTGCCCAGATATTTCTCCACGCTGATGGATACCCAGCCTGAATCAACCACCATCGATTCATTGAACCCTGAGATATGCAAATAGACATCCGGAACCTGGCGCTTGGGATAATAATGCTGGTAGTACTGAAAGGCTTTTGCTAACTTACTTTTGAGTGACTTCTTGTCTGAAAAGACTTTGCGGCAGGTATCAACGACCTCCTGGTTGGGTGGATATGCCAGGAATCGGGACATATTTTGAACGAACTCCTCAGAGTCGGGGTTACCAACTTCAATGACACCTTCGCTATAGGCATCCAGATATTTGCCGTATTTTTCTTTTAGTGATGTGGTCTGTTTAGCAATGCTGTCGGGATGAATGGAGAAGAGATCCTCATAAAAAGGAATCAGTTTAAAATCCACCGGAATGTGTGAAACATCCGGTGCAGTAGCGTTATGCCCGCAACCGGTTGAAAACAGGAGTGCTGTAACAAACAGAAATGGTAAAATCTTCATGCGAAATTGCTCTTTACTGTAAAAGTGGCTGATTTGACTTATCTTTACGGTTAATTATTGGAATAATAGTTGCTAAGATATTAATTTTAACGTGAATTGTTATACAGAGTTCCATTTCTGTTTTACCCGATAAAAGAAGAATCTTATGAAGAAAATAATTTTAAGCCTGGGACTTATTCTGATTGTTTTTAGTTCAGTTAAGGGGCAGGAAGCCAACAGTATCCGATTGTCGTTTGTAGTAGAACCCCAGTTCTCATGGCTGAGACCTGATGTGGATGGAGCAGAGTCAAGAGGAAGCCGGGGGGGGTATAACTTCGGAATTGTTTTAGACCGTTTCTTCGCGGAGAATTATGCTTTTTCTACCGGCTTGACCATCAATACTACCGGAGGTAAACTGAAATATTCAGATGTTGAAAATGCCGATATTCCCGAACCGGAATTGGGCGATAAAGACTATAAGTTGCGCTACCTGGAGATTCCTTTAGGGTTGAAACTTCGCTCCAATGATTTCAGAAGGTTTAATATTTATGGCCGTTTTGGGTTAAGTCCTCAAATAAACATTGAAGCGAAAGATGATAATGACAATAACATCAATGAGCAGGTTCGGCTATTCGATTTGGGCTACCATCTTGGGGGTGGATTAGAATATTCTATTGGGGGCTCCAATGCATTTATGTTTGGACTGACCTATCATAATGGGTTTCTTGATATTACCGACGAGCCCTATTTTGATGATAAAACCACCCTTGGCAGATTGGTGTTTGAAATCGGGTTTATCTTTTGATCCGTTTTAAGGAATTCCTTTCCCTCTCATTATTGATGGCGACGCCACCAATAATGAGAGAGTGGAGTTGTCCCCGGGCTATTGCTCTCAGGTCTTCACCCTGTTTGCATTTTGCCTGTTTTTTCGTAAATGAGTACTTTTCGGACAAGCGTAACGCAGTAAATGGTACTTTTCGGACAGACACTAATTACACATCTATTTTAAAAATTGAACAATATGAAGCTGGCCCTGGTACAGTTGAATTACCACATTGGGAATTACGAGGAGAATAGTAACAAAATAATAGCCCACATTGAGGAAGCTAAAGAGCGGGGCGTTGATCTGGTGGCCTTTTCAGAACTTGCTGTTTGTGGATACCCTCCGCTGGATTTGCTGACCCGGCAGGAGTTTGTGGAAGGAGCCATTGCAGCCATTCACGATATTGCCAAACACTGTCAGGGAATTGCTGCGGTGGTGGGAGGTCCGAGTATCAACCCACAGGCTCGTGGTAAACAATTGCACAATTCTGCTTATTTCCTGGCCGACGGAGTTATAAAAGAGACCATTCACAAGACTTTGTTGCCCAATTACGATGTTTTTGATGAGTATCGTTATTTCCAGGCCAATCAGGATTTCAGGGTGGTAAATTACAAAGGGAAACGAATTGCTTTGACGATATGTGAAGATTTATGGGATGATCAGCCTACTGCAGCAGCTTTTGCAAGGAATAATCTTTACACACTTTCTCCCATGCAAAAACTGGCTGCTCTGAAACCGGATTTTATGGTGAATATTGCGGCATCTCCATTTTCTTATCATCAGGAAAATGTTCGAAAGCAGGTGGTTTGCAAAAAGGCAGCCGAGTACCGTGTCCCGGTAGCGTATGTCAATCAGATTGGGGCCAATACTGAATTGATATTTGACGGTGGCTCCATGATGGTCAACAGTGAAGGAAACATCACGCACAGAGTTCCCACTTTCAAGGAAGGTGTTGTGGATGTAGAAACCGATAGCATTGATGATGTAGCTTCGGATAATCTGTTTGAGACCGATCCGATAAAACTGATTCATGACGGCATTGTTCTTGGGATTCGGGACTATTTTCGAAAATCCGGGTTGCAAAAGGCGGTTATAGGCTTATCGGGGGGGATTGACTCTGCCGTTACTGCGGCTCTGGCAGTGAGGGCTTTGGGAGCAGAGAATGTCCATGGTATTTTATTGCCTTCTCAGTATAGTTCCGGACACAGTGTGAGCGATGCAGAAGATTTGGCCGCTAATCTGGGAATAGGTACGCATACCGTAGCTATCAAAGATGTTTACCAAAGTGTGGAGAACGCTATGGCTCCTGTTTTTGATGGACGTGAGGCTGATGTTACCGAAGAGAATATCCAGGCCCGTATCCGGGGGTTGTTGCTGATGGCCTATTCCAATAAGTTTGGGCATATTCTGCTCAATACTTCAAATAAGAGTGAGGCAGCGGTGGGCTACGGTACCTTATATGGTGACATGAACGGTGGCCTGAGTGTGCTTGGAGATGTTTACAAAACTGATGTATTCAAACTGGCGAGATACCTGAATAAAGACGGGGAGATGGTTCCTGAAAATACCATTGTAAAGCCCCCCTCTGCAGAGTTACGTCCCGATCAGAAAGATTCAGATTCTCTTCCTGATTACGATGTACTGGATAAAGTGTTGTTCCGATATATTGAGTTGAATCGTTCTCCCCAAAGCATTGTTGAGGAAGGTTTTGATAAGGAAGTGGTGCGTAAGGCTGTGCGATTGGTCAATTTCAATGAATACAAGCGTTTTCAGACTGCCCCGATTCTCCGTGTTTCAGGGAAGGCCTTTGGTGTAGGGCGTCGCATGCCGTTGGTAGCAAAGTATTGAGCGGCGGAGGCTGAAGCTGAGGTTGAGGTTGAGAAGGGGCTTTCCTGCTGTTGGTCAGGGGTTTTCCCCATTTTTAAACAATAGTTTTGGGTTGGTGCCGGCTTTTTCTGAATAATTTCAACTGAATAATTTTAAAGAACCGATTCCCGGATCTGTTGGCTTAATTGGTAAATATCTTCTCATACTTTTCCTCATTCTCAACCTCAGCTTCAATCTTTCCCATCATCACTCTTCTGCAGTTGCCCGGCCCAGGCTCTGTATTCCCGTGGCCACTCTATTTCCGGCTTTGCGTCAAACAATCCGAACATAGCTGACCCACTGCCCGACATAGCTGCATATAAGGCTCCTTCAGCATACAAACGATTTTTGATTTCCATCAGTTTCGGATGATTGTGAAAGGCATTTGGTTCAAAATCATTGATGAGGTTTTCCGGCCAGGCACCTGTTTCCATCTTTAGGATATCTTTTAAAGATTTTTCCGGTTGTTTCGGCGTAATATTTTTGTAAGCTGCAGGAGTCGAAAGGTGGATGGGAGGAATCACCAACATGATCCACAAATTTTGCAGGTTGGTAGCGATCGGGCTGAATTTATTGCCAATACCTTCGGCGAAAACCGGATGGTTACGGACAAAAAAAGCACAATCAGCCCCCAGAATAGCAGCTTTTTCTTCCAGTTGGCCACTTTGAAGTTTCAGATGAAACTGGTCATTCAGCAGCCGAAGCATGAATGCGGCATCTGAGGATCCTCCACCAAGCCCGGCTCCCGAGGGAATATTCTTGTGCAGATGAATTTTTAGAGGAGGAATGAGGCAGTCTTCCCGAATTAGCTTCAACGCTTTCATCACCAGATTGCTCTCGTCGGATGTATCGGTGGGAATCCCTGTTGTAGTAAGAATATCTTTTTGGCTCTCTTTGTTTTCCAGAACTTCCAGGACATCATTGAAACCGGGAACGGGGACAAATACGGTTTCGATATTGTGAAAACCGTCAGCTCTTTTTTCTGTGACAAACAATCCCAGATTTATTTTTGCATTGGGAAAAACCACCATAATATCTTATTTTTAGACACATTTGAATTCAGACTGTAAAAATAGAAAAATGATTATGGATTTAAGAAATTCTGTATTAGCAACCTTTTTGTCGGGTGTCCTTATGTTGACAACAAGCTCCTGCAAAGAAACCTACCCCCCTACCAATCTCACACAACATAGTGTTATTCCTTTACCTGCATCTGTGATGGCTACCAATCAGACCTTTGTTCTTGACGAGGAGGTGTCTATCCGCGTGGAGGAAGGAGACGAATCGTTTAAAAATGAGGCGCTTCGACTGGCTGAAATGCTCAGGAATGCCACCGGCCATGATTTTGAGGTAGAGGAGGCAGACAAGCCGGCCTGGTTTGGGAATAGCATTATGATTAAAAAGGCGGCTGAAGGGCAACCTTTACCGGCATCTGGTTATGTGTTGGATATTCAGGAAACACAGTTGTCCATAACAGCTTTATCTGCGGAAGGGGTTTTTTATGGCATTCAGACACTTAGGCAGATACTTCCTTCCCAGGTAGAAAAAACAGGAGAACTTCAATCACCGGTTTTGATACCCACTGGGATTATCCGCGACTGGCCTCAATATGAATACCGGGGGATGATGCTGGATGTGGCCCGCCATTTTTTTGATGTGCCTGCCGTTAAAAAGGTCATTGATTATCTGGCATTATACAAAATTAATACACTTCACCTGCATCTTTCAGATGATCAGGGATGGCGCATTGAAATTGAGTCATGGCCTAATTTGACTACTCATGGAGGCAGTACTGAAGTTGGTGGTGGTGAAGGAGGCTTTTTTACCAAGGAAGATTACAAGGAAATTGTAGCGTATGCAGGAGATAAGCATATTACTATTGTACCTGAGATTGATATGCCGGGACATACCAATGCGGCTTTGGCTTCCTATCCTGAATTGAATTGTGATGGAAAGGCCACTGAATTATATACCGGAATGAAAGTTGGTTTCAGTACCTTATGCACCGACAAAGAGATTACTTATGAGTTTGTGAATGATGTAGTGCGTGAAATTGCAGAGATGACTCCGGGCCCCTGGTTTCATATTGGTGGGGATGAATCTCATTCAACGGAGCAGGAGGATTATGAATATTTTATGAGTCGTGCCCGGGAGATTGTCAAGTCCCATGGGAAGCAGATGATTGGCTGGGACGAAGTGGCTCATGCCGATTTGGATGAAACAGATGTCGTGCAGTTTTGGGCGAAAGAAGAGAATGCTCTTCTTGGCGTTCAAAAAGGGGCTAAATTATTGATGTCTCCTTCCAAACATGCCTATATCGATATGAAATATGACGAAAATAGTCGCCTGGGACTGGATTGGGCCGGGCCTTCCGAAGTGGATGATGCTTACAACTGGGATCCCGTGCACCTGGTCGAGGGAATTGAAAAAGTAGATATATTAGGAGTGGAGGCTCCTTTGTGGGCTGAAACGATCGAAACGCTGGATGATATTGAATACCTGATGTTCCCGCGGATTCTCGGGATTGCAGAGATCGGTTGGACAGCTACCGAAAACAGAAGATGGGATGAGTACAGAGTCCGTCTTGGTCAACACCGGGATCGGATGAAAGCTATGGGTATCGATTTTTATGAATCTCCTCTGGTTCCATGGCAAGAAGAAGCGAGCTTCTTTATGGATATTGAAATGACCGGTGAGGGGGATGAGTGATTTGCTGTGGTATTAATATAAATCAGGCCCGGGGAAATTATTTCCCGGGTTTTTTTATGTCCAAAAACTGTAAAAGTGTTAATTTGAATAAAAAGCAAGGAGTTTTTTGTTAAGAAAGTAACCAAAACTTTCTTAAAGGCGTAAACTTTTTTTTAAATGTAGGGATGGACTTTAATTTTAAAAGATTTAGAAGAATATTTGAGAATGCTCCTTTGGGCATTTTTCTGACAACAGGGGGAGGTCAGTTTGTTGACTTAAATGAGAGACTGGCAACCATTCTTGGATATGACTCTGTTGATGATATAAAGCATCATGTCAGGGATATTGGAACCGATTTGTATCTGAATGTATCAGATAGAAGAGAAATACTGCGGAAAACTGAAGCAGCTACAGGAATTATTGTTGAGGAGGTTCAGTTCAAAAAGAAAGATGGAAAAGTAATATTTGTCAGGTTGTCTATATCAAAATATCGGGAGGAAAGGTCTGGAGACTCTGTGCTGATAGGGATGGTGGAAGATATTTCTGAAAACAAAGCCCTTGTGAGAAAACTTGCAGAGCGGGAGAACTTGTTGTCTAGTATTGTAAATAGTCTGCCTTTTGAATTATGGGTTTTGGATCTACAGGAAAAAGTCATTAGTCAGAGTGCCTTTTCTAAAAGGAAATGGGGTAGTTACACAGGTAAAAAGGTAAAGGATTTTCTCTTGAATGAGAATCCGGGAGTTGACTTAGGGGAGTTTATTTTACAAGCGTGGCAAGGGGAGTCTGTTGATATTGAAAAGGAGATAAGGTTAAAGGGGAAAAGTAAGTTTTATCGATTTTTATTGACCCCTTTGCGGGATGGAGGTGTTGTTAATGGTGTGATTTTAATTGGTCTTGATCAAACAGAGCGGGTGACAGCGCAAAGACGGGTGTTGGCTATACAAAAATTTCTGGAAACGGTTATCAATAGTGTTCCTGTCCGGGTTTTTTGGAAAAGTAAAGATTTGGTTTATCAGGGAGGTAATGCAGCATTTCTGAAAGATGTTAAGCTGGATAAGGAGGAGGAATTAATTGGTAAGACAAATCATGACTTTTTCGATGCCAAAGAGTTGATCTTTTTTCAGAAGATATTTCAGGATGTGATAACCAGTGGAAGGCCGATGCTTAATTTTAAGGCATGGTTAAATGCACGTACCGTTTCAGGAATATATATACTGGCCAGTGTAGTTCCTCTTTTTTCTAAATCAGGAAATGAGGTTACAGGTGTGCTTTGTTGCTACCAGGACATTACCCTCATGAAAAAGATGGAAGAAGAGTTGTTGGTTCATCGTAATGATCTTGAGAGGCTGGTAGATGAAAGAACCCGTGAACTGGATCAGTTAAATGAAGAACTGATGAGTTCCAATGAAGAATTATCTACCTTGAATGAAGCACTTTCCAGACAAAAGGAGGAACTGGCAGCTACACTTGAAGAGTTAAAGCGTACCCAGGACAAATTGATTCAATCTGAAAAGATGGCTTCTTTGGGAATTGTGTCCGCAGGGATTGCCCATGAGATCAACAACCCGCTGAACTTTATAAGTAGCGGCACTCAGGGAATTGAAGTCGTAATGAAAGAAATCGATCTGTTGTTTCAGGAGATGTTTTTGGCAGGAGAGATAAAGAATGTTGAGAAGTCATTACAGCTGAGGGATCTCTTTCGAGATATGAAGCAGTTAATTATATCCATGCATACAGGCGTGGAGCGAACGTCCGAAATTGTTAAAGGGCTTCGCGTTTTTTCCCGAATGGATCCTGAAAAGAAAAGTTTTGCTGATGTGCATGAGTTGATAGAGGTTGCGTTAACCATCCTGAGGAATAAGTATAAAAATCACATTACGATTGACCGCAAATTTGGAGAGATTCCGAAAATCAAATGTTATCCCGGAAAGTTGAGTCAGGTCTTTTTGAATTTATTGATGAATGCGATTCAGTCGATTCAGGAGAGGGGGTCGATTGAGGTATCAACAAGCATGAGAAATGATGAAAAACAAATCATGATTGTCATTAGTGATGATGGAGATGGAATACCGGATCAAATTAAAAACAGAGTTTTTGATCCTTTCTTTACGACAAAAACGGTGAATGAGGGAACCGGTATGGGGCTTTCGATTGTTCACTCAATCATATCAATGCATGGTGGAGAGATAAATTTTGAAAGCCTTGCAAACAAAGGTACGATATTTCGTGTTTTGTTACCGGTTGAATAGATTTTTGATTCGGTGTGTGAAAGAAAAAGGTAATATTTAGCGACAGGCGAGGAGATGGAAAAGATTAAGATATTATACATAGATGATGAGCCGGATAACTTGTTGACTTTTAGGTTGAGCCTGAGGCCCTGGTTCGGGATTGTTGTCGCTTCCAATCCGTATGAAGGGCTGAAGCTTGTTGAGGATCCAGAGGTTTCCGTGCTTATTACCGATCAGCGGATGCCCGGAATTACCGGATTGGAATTGTCGCGTAAGGTGATGCAATTTCGTCCGGAGATTCCCATTGTTATTTTAACCGCCTATGATGACAGTGAAGCAATGCGCGATGCCATAAGTCTAGGTGGTATCTTTAGATATGTGCTGAAGCCGTGGAGTATTGAGGAATTAAAACAAACCATTTACAATGCACACGAAGCTTTTCTTTTGCGCAAGGAAAATAGTCTGTTGGTTCAGGATCTAACAGAGAAAAACAAAAAACTTCATTTCGCACTGGATAAAGTTGCCAGACTGAAAGAGGCTCTGGAAGAAGAAAAGATAATGCTGAAAGAAGATTTTTCAGGAATGGTGCAGCCGGGTGAAATTGTTGGAAAAAGTAAAGCCATGCTGAAAGTCTTGAAGGAGATTGAGTGTGTGGCGAAATCTGATGCTTCTGTATTGTTGATTGGAGAAACAGGGACTGGTAAGGAGTTGTTTGCAAGGCTGGTGCATAAATTGAGCAGGAGAAAAGAGGAGGTGATGGTTAGTATTAATTGTGCTACCCTTCCGGAGCCTTTGGTCGAAAGTGAATTGTTTGGCTATGAAAAAGGGGCCTTCTCCGGAGCGATGAACTTAAAACATGGTAAGTTTGAGGTGGCCAACAAAGGAACCCTTTTCCTTGATGAGATAGGGGAATTGCCACTCAATCTTCAAACCAAACTTTTGAGGGTGCTTCAGGAAAAAGAGTTTGAACGTCTGGGAGGAAATAAAATAATCAAGACAGATTTTCGATTGGTCTCGGCCACCAACAGGAATATTGATGAGGAAGTTAAGAAATCAGCTTTTCGAAGTGATCTGTTTTATCGGATTAATACCATCCCCATAGTACTTCCACCTTTGCGTGACAGAATAGAAGATGTGCCTTTTTTGGTGGAGTTCTTTGTGAATCGATTAAACAGGCAAACCGGGAACAAGATAAATTCGATTCCCCGCCGTACGATGGATAAACTGATGGCTTACCATTGGCCCGGCAATGTAAGGGAGTTAATGAATGTTGTAGAAAGGGCACATATATTGAGCCCGGGCCAGAAATTAATAGTAGGGGATAATTTTAAAACGATAGTTGAGGATGGGGATGATTCTGAGTCTTTGATGTCTCTTGAAGAGATGGAAAAGAAGTACATCCTGAAGGTTCTGCGATTGACCAACTGGAAAGTTCGGGGCAAAAAAGGAGCCGCTGAACTTCTGGGGTTAAACCCTAATACATTGGATTCAAGAATGAAAAAAATTGGAATAAAAAGGGACAAGTAATTACTGTCTTTTTTAGTTAGTAAAACCACGATATTTCGGATAAAAAACGAAATATCGTGGTTTTTTGTGTTTTAAAGTGATTGCTATTGTTGTTAAGGGGTTGTTGTTTAGCTTTTTGTCTTGCCTGGCATCTCGGTTGATAAGGGAGATGCAGGAATCTTGTGAATACGAATGTTAAACGACAATGAATTTGAACTTCAGGAATACCAATGGCGATAATTTTCTTGCTGCTTGGCAAGATTTCAGTGAACGTGAAAAGACAAAGGAGAGTCTCTGTGATGTAAAACAGCAACTGGAAGAGGCTCAGAAAGAATTGGAGAAAAGCAATCGTCTGAAATCAGCGTTTCTTTCCAATCTGAGTCATGAGGTGCGAACCCCGATGAATGGCATTCTGGGGTTTGCAGAGTTACTTAAAACACCCGATTTGGACATTGAAGAAAAGGATATCTATCTGAATATAATTATTCAGAGTACAAATCGATTGCTGTCTGTGATAGATGATATTCTTGTTGTTTCAAAGTTGGAAACCGGGCAGGTGCAGATTCAATACTCACAGGTGGATCTGCCTGCTTTATTCGAAGAACTTCGGCTCTCATTTGCTCCTTTTGCCAATGAAACTGAGAATGAATTGTCGTTTTCTCTTGACAGTGGCCTTCTTGACAAATCCTTTCAGAGTGATGCCAGTAAGCTGACGCAGGTATTGCATGCCCTTATTCATAATGCTCTTAAGTTTACGGATAGTGGTCTGGTAAAAATAGGAGGCATAAGAGAGGGAAATTGGATTTGTTTCTCGGTAGATGACAACGGGCCGGGTATTGCCAAAGAGGATTTGGAGAGGGTATTCCTGCCTTTTGAAAAGGTTCCTATGCAATCATACCATAGTCAGAACGGTCTTGGGCTGGGACTCTCGGTCTCCCGAAGGTTGGTGGAGTTATTGGGAGGCAGACTTATGGTTCAATCTTCCTCAGGAACGGGTTCTCTTTTTCAGTTTCGGATTCCGTTGAAATTCCAATAAAAGTAAAACCAAACATTGTGGGATGGGTGATTAAAGGAACGTTTGGTACCCCTCCCTTTTGATACATTTTAGGTTATTTATGGATAATAATTTTGAACAATTTAGAAAGCGGTTTAAAGAGGAGGCATTTGACCATATTGTCGATATGGAAGAGGCTCTCCTGGAATTAGAGAAGAATCCACTGCAGAATGATTTGGTAGAGAAAATTTTCAGGGCTATGCACTCCCTGAAAGGTGGCGGAGGTATGTTTGGTTTTGATAAAATTAGTGAATTTACTCATGATCTGGAGACGATATATGACCTGGTCAGGCGCGGGGATCTTGAGGTTTCAGATGAATTGATTTCATTGACATTAAAATCGGTTGACCTTTTAAGAGTTTTGTTGGACGAAAAGAAAAGTGAAAGTGTCGAAATCGATATCCGAACCAAAGCTGTAAAACAAGAGATCGCTGTATTTGCAGGAGAGGGGGCAAAGAAAATAACCTCTCAGGTTGGGATGGAGAGTGAGGGGAATCCGCAGTCAGAGGGGAATGGAATGGTGACTTATTTTATCCATTTCACGCCTGGCCCTGATGTGTTGGAAAACGGAACTAAATTGTTGTATTTATTGGATGAGTTGGCATCTCTTGGAGCAGTGGTGACTTTCCCTGGGACGGGTAAAGTTCCATATTTTCAGGATGTTGAGCCAACGAAGTGTTACCTGCATTGGGATATTATTCTCTCTACAAGTAGTTCTTTCCAGGAGATTTGTGATGTTTTTATCTTCGTTGAAGAGTATCCACCCCAGCAATGACATCTTTCCTGGCATGATCCAGACGCCTACCTTTGTCAAAAAAAATCATGCAACACAGAAAATCTTTAAACCAGAG
>NZ_PVTS01000020.1 GCF_003003035.1 Marinilabilia salmonicolor
TTAAGGTGGTTTTAGCAACAGGGTTCCACCTCTTCCCATTCCGAACAGAGAAGTTAAGCCTGTTAGCGCCGATGGTACTGCGTAAAAGCGGGAGAGTAGGTCGCCGCCGACCTTTAAAACAGAAAGCCGTTCCAATATATTGGAGCGGCTTTTTTTTGTTATAAGGAGGTGCGAATTCCATTTCGCACCATTTTTTGAAAGTGGCAAAGCCGAAAAACGGCTCTTTAAAACTTCCACAAGCTATTACCGTGTGGATTTGGAAATCCACACGAACAGGCAGTGTAGTCTTTAAAAGTATGTATCATAATAATAGAATAGGTTTTTTTGTTTTTAATCTTAATGTATGAGGTCTGTGAATTTGAATGTTTTTTAATCTTATTCGGTCAAAAAATCTTACCTTAGTCAACATTATTTCTTTTGAGATATTTGCCGTGATGTCAGACTTCAAAGAGCTTAGTTACAATTCCCATAAAGAACATTATAAAGATAATCCCGATATTCTGGGACGCCTGAAACGTAAAAGCAGCATTGATTATTGGCGCCATGAACGAATGTATCGTCTTTTGACACCTCTTTTGAATAGAAAGGGCGCCAAATGGCTGACTGTTGGAGACGGGTTGGGAACAGATGCCAACTGGTTACAGGGGAATGGCCAGAGTGTTGTGGCTTCCGATATCTCTGAATATGGTCTGAAAGCTGCAGCAGAAGGAGGTTATATTCAGGATTACAAGCTGGTCAATGCAGAATCAATTGATTTTGTCGATGATAGCTTTGACTATGTCTTCTGTAAAGAGGCCTATCATCACTTTCCCCGGCCATACTTGGCGGTTTATGAAATGTTGCGGGTGGCTTCAAGAGCTGTAGTTTTAATTGAACCAGTGGATATTGGCATTCAATTTCCGCTGATGGTTTTTTTGAAAAACCTTTTGGAGAAAGTTGCTCCGGGCATGGTGAACAAAGTTTGGAAAAATCGTTTTTCCTTTGAAACAGTTGGCAATTATGTATATAAGATTTCCGAACGGGAAATTGAAAAAGTAGCAATGGGGATTGGTCTTCCCATGGTTGCTTTTAAAGGCATTAATGATTTTTACACAACAAAATTCGATTTAAAGTCTTCAACCGGGAATAAAAAGCTCTTCCGTAAAGTCAAAGGAAGAATCAAACTGAAAGATTTCCTGAGTCGCCTGGGGGTAATTCCGTATGAACTGGAGGCTTGCGTTATATTTAAGAAACAACCTTCACCTGAGGTTGTTGCCAATATGAAAGAACAGGGATTTAAAGTTCTTTCTCTTCCTGAAAATCCATACCTGGAAGGGAAATAAGAGGGGAGATTGAGGCTAAGGTTAAGGCTAAGGTTAAGAGAATCTTGTTTAATGAAGCCATCTTATTTTCCAAATTATTATTTGAATAACCGGGTTACAAAGAAACATTCAGTGCACCTGCTCCTCTCAGCTTCAACCTCAATCTCTCCTTTTTTCAACTCTTTTCTTCCTTATTTAGGAGCATTCTTCCCTTAAATAAGCCGACTTCTTTAAAAAAATTCTATTTTTGCGGTTTAAAAAATAAGACCTGTTTTAATTTTAAACCACTTCAAAATGAAAAGATTTTTTACTGCTTTAGTAATTGGAATCATTTCCGTGTCCTCTTTTTCACAAAACCTTCAGGTTCACTACGACATGGGTGAAGACCGTGGATATGCCACTACTACCCTTGAAATGTTTAAACCCGATGAATGGGGTAGCACCTTTTTCTTTGTCGACTTCGATTATGATACCGAAGTTGGTGAGAGCGTTTCAATGGCTTATATGGAAATAGCCAGAGGTTTGAAGTTCTGGGACAACCCTTTTGAAATTCATGTGGAATATAATGGCGGATTTGGACAATTTGCGCCGGGCCTTGCTTATCAAATCAATGATGCCTGGCTGTTTGGTGGAAATTACACCTGGAACAGTCCTGATTTTAACCGGATTTTTACCCTTCAGGCTATGTATAAAGCTATTCGGGGCTATGATGATGCTTCTTTTCAGCTGACCGGGGTTTGGACTGTCAATTTTGCTGGAGGTAAGATGACCTTTTCAGGATTTGCTGATTTGTGGAAAGAGGAAAAAGTCTTTCAGGAATTTAACGGAGGTGGATTACCAGATATTATTGAAACAAATTATGTTTTCCTGACTGAACCTCAGCTTTGGTATAATGCTACTGATCATCTTTCGCTGGGTACAGAAATTGAAGTGGCCAGCAACTTCACAGTTGAAGGGTTTAAAGTATGCCCTACAGCTGCCGTTAAATGGAATTTCTAAGCTTATAAAAAACGAAAGTTATGTTTGAAAAGTTTTTCAATCTAAAGGCCAATAATACCAATGTGCGTACCGAAATCATTGCTGGTATTACCACATTTATGACCATGGCCTATATCCTGGCGGTCAATCCTGATATTCTTTCAGTAACCGGAATGGATAAAAGTGCTGTTTTTTCAGCAACTACACTTTCAGCCATAGTAGGAACCCTAGTGATGGCTTTGTGGGCTAAGTTACCCTTTGCTTTGGCACCCGGAATGGGGCTGAACGCCTTTTTTGCTTTTACCGTGGTGCTGGGGATGGGCTACAGCTGGCAATTTGCTTTAACTGCAGTATTTCTGGAAGGAATTATATTTCTGATTCTTACCGCTTTCAATGTGCGTGAACTTATTGTCAATGCAATTCCCATGAACCTCAAACATGCCATATCTGCAGGTATTGGTTTGTTTATTGCCTTTATCGGAATGCAGAATACTGGGCTGATTGTATCAAATGATGCCACGCTGGTTGCATTGGGAGATATGAGTTCTCATTCGGTTTGGATTACTTTATTTGGTCTGGTTTTGATTGGTGTATTGCTTGCCCTCAAAGTAAGAGGGGCTCTCCTGATTGGTATTTTTGCAGCCACCGTTGTTGGTATTCCTTTAGGCGTAACTCATTTGCCGGAAGGTTCATGGCTTACTCTGCCGCCGTCTATTGAGCCCATTGCTTTCAAATTTGAATTTTCCAGTATTTTCACAATCGATATGATGATTGTGCTGTTCACTTTCCTTTTTGTGGATATGTTTGACACAGTGGGTACTTTGATCGGAGTTTCATCGAAAGCCAATATGATAAAGGAAGATGGTTCTTTGCCTCGTGCCAAACAAGCTCTTTTTGCTGATGCCATTGGTACTACTGTGGGATCTTTACTTGGAACTTCCACTGTTACCACCTATGTGGAAAGTGCATCCGGAGTAGCAGAAGGAGGCCGTACCGGACTGACTTCGCTGTCAACTGCTGGTATGTTTTTATTGGCGCTGTTCTTCGCACCTATTTTCCTGATGGTTCCCGGAGCAGCCACAGCGCCGGCACTTATTTTGGTAGGATCCTTTATGTTGTCACCTGTTCTCAAAATTAATTTTGATGATTATACCGAATCTATTCCTGCGTTCCTTACCATTGTAATGATGCCTCTGGCATACAGTATTGCTGAAGGGATTGTTTTCGGGATGTTGTCGTTTGTTGCGCTGAAGTTATTGTCAGGAAAAACAAAAGACTTATCATGGATTATGTATGTGCTGACAGTCCTCTTCTTATTGAAGTTTTTTATGTAGAGATGATTTAGACTGTAGTTTATAGCCAGTAGTCAATAGAATGAACAAATGTCGATAATTCTGTCGGATTATAGGTTGTTTAGGCAATTGTACTTTTTAGCTGGCATCTGATAATATTAATTTCTTTTAGGGAGGCAGTTTTCGTTCATTCGGAAATTGCCTCTTTTTAATTCTTCCATAATTGGTAAAAAATAGTCTGACAACCAGTTTTTATCCGTACTTTTTACTGTTGCCGTACTCGTCCTGTTTCTGCATTTACATCTTTCTCATTTTTTTGCCAGATATGCCTTTAATGACTCCCTGTTCTGATTTAACCTGCATTATTCACAAATAATCTATTCCGATGTCCAACTACCTGTAAAATCCAACCGTCCTCAATAAAATGGATTTGAAAATAATCCATTATTTCCTGCATCCATTTTATCTGCGGTTGATTGTATTTCTTGATATTTGAACATCTCATAACGAAAACTCATGAATAAAGCCGGTTAAATGTTGCGATGCCAAAGACTTGCCTGTTCGCTATTGATACTTACGACTGACTACCGAATTAAGATTCTTTGAAGGTACAGAATGACACAATCTCTTTTTCTCAACCTCAGCCTCAATCAGAGTCCGATAAAGCTAAGTCTGAGGTTAAGGTTAAGGGAAGTTTTCTTATTTTAGTATTCTTTCCCTCTCAGTTTAAGTCTGATAAGAAAGTAACAAAGGATGAATTAATAAATCTGTTCCGCTCAACCTCAGCCTTAACCTCAATCTCAACCTTTCACCTCAATTTTCTCCCCCACTATCGTCATTTTCCATTTGCTTTTGTTTCAGTCAAGCGATATATTTGTAAACTTTTTAAAACTGAGGCAAAAATTTACATATAAATGAGCAAAAAATTTCCTGAATACAAAGGGTTAAACCTCGCTGATGTGAATCGGGAGGTTTTGAAAGAGTGGGAAGCCAATAAAACATTTGATAAGAGTCTGTCCAGCAGGGAGGGACGTCCGTCTTTTGTTTTTTACGAGGGACCGCCGTCGGCCAACGGAATGCCGGGCATTCACCACGTGATGGCGCGTACCATTAAGGATATTTTTTGCCGTTTTAAAACACAGCAGGGCTATCAGGTGCATCGTAAAGCCGGATGGGATACACACGGACTCCCGGTGGAACTTGGTGTGGAAAAGACCCTCGGAATTACCAAAGAGGATATCGGAAAATCCATCTCGGTGGCAGAATACAACGAAGCCTGTCGGAAGGATGTGATGAAATATACCGATATGTGGGAAGATTTGACCCACAAAATGGGATACTGGGTGGATATGGACCATCCTTACATCACCTACGACAACCGATACATAGAGACATTGTGGTGGATGCTTAAAGAGCTCTACAAAAAGGGACTGCTTTACAAGGGATATACCATTCAGCCATTTTCTCCTGCTGCAGGAACCGGATTGAGTACACATGAGCTGAATCAGCCCGGCTGTTACCGTGATGTGAAGGATACCACTTGTACCGGTCAGTTCAAAGTCGTTAAAAATAACGAGTCGGAATTTTTATTCAAAGATGCCGATGCGGATGTTTTCTTCCTGGCATGGACTACAACCCCGTGGACATTTCCTTCTAATACTGCGCTTGCCGTTGGTTCCAGTATAAAATATGTGCGTGTAAGGTCTTTTAATCCCTACACCGGTGAGCCATTAATCGCTGTAGTTGCCAAAGATCTCGTCAACTCATTCTTTAATCCTAAAAATGCAGAGTTGTCACTTGCTGACTATACTCCGGGTGATAAGAAAATACCATTTGAAATTTTGGATGAGTTCGACGGACAAAAACTTATCGGACTACGCTATGAGCAGTTAATCCCCTGGGTTAAACCTGACGGTGATGCATTTCGTGTCATTGCCGGAGATTTTGTGACCACCGAAGATGGTACAGGTATTGTGCATATCGCGCCTACTTTTGGTGCGGATGACAACCGGGTAGGAAAAGAGGCAGGAATTGCGCCCCTGCTATTGCTCGATAAGGACGGAAAGCAGCAACCGATGGTCGATCGCACCGGAAAATTCTTCCTGATAAAGGACCTGGATCCTTCATTTGTGAAAAATAATGTGGACATTGATACTTACAGTGAATTTTCCGGTAGATTCGTTAAGAACGGATACGATGAGAAGCTGACGGATGATGACCCCTCACTGGATGTGGACATCGCTGTTATGCTCAAAAAGGAAAATAAAGCCTTCAAGGTTGAGAAATACGAACACAGTTATCCGCATTGCTGGAGAACTGACAAGCCTGTGCTTTATTATCCGCTCGATAGCTGGTTTATCAAGACCACGGCAGTTAGGGATAAAATGATGGAACTTAACAATACCATCAACTGGAAACCTCAATCCACAGGGACCGGAAGGTTTGGTAAATGGCTGGAAAATTTGGTGGACTGGAACCTTAGCCGATCACGTTACTGGGGAACGCCCTTACCGATCTGGCGAACTGAAGACGGCTCTGAGGAGAAATGCATCGGATCGGTGGAAGAGCTGGTCAATGAAATCGACCGCTCGGTAAAGGCCGGTTTTATGGATAAGAATCCATTCGGCAGTTTTAATCCGGGTGATTTCAGTGATAGCAACTACAATAAGATAGATCTCCACAGACCTTATGTGGATGATGTGATACTGGTTTCAGAAACCGGGAAACGCATGGTTCGCGAAACCGACCTGATTGATGTTTGGTTCGATTCCGGGGCTATGCCTTATGCACAAATGCATTACCCGTTTGAGGGCCTCCCCCTAGCCCCCTCCCAAGGAGGGGGAACAAGGACAGAAACCCCCAATGATTCGGGAGAGGAAAGACCTGCCTATGAAACAGGACGACCTTCTACTTACAATGGATTAGCTGGCAAAATGAAGGAGATGCGCAAAGAGCCAACTGAAGCTGAGAATGTATTGTGGCAACAATTGCGTAATAAACAAGTTGACGAATGCAAGTTTAGAAGACAGCATGCTATAGACCAGTTTATTGTGGACTTTGTTTGTCTGTCAAAAATGGTAATTGTTGAAGTTGATGGAGGTTACCATGAAAAGGCAGATGTGAAGAAAGCTGATGAACAAAGGACAAAGATTTTAGAAAACTTAGGTTACAAAGTAATCCGTTTCTCCAATGAAGAAGTCATTGGCAATACAGGATCAGTTATTGAGAGAATTAAAAATGTTTTAAATACCAGAAAAGACTTCTCTGATAAAAGTACCCCATCTTCCCCCCTTGGGGGGGATTTGAGGGGGGCTGGACTTCCCCCCTTGGGGGGGATCGAGGGGGGCTCCCTTCCTTTTCCTGCTGACTTCATAGCCGAAGGCGTGGATCAGACCCGTGGATGGTTCTTTACCCTGCATACACTGGCAACAATGCTATTTGATAGTGTAGCCTTTAAAAATATCATCTCCAACGGACTTGTGTTAGATAAAAACGGCAACAAAATGTCTAAACGACTGGGCAATGCCGTTGATCCGTTCAAAACCATTGAGGAACATGGTTCCGATCCGTTGCGCTGGTATATGATTACCAATGCCCAGCCATGGGACAATCTGAAGTTTGATCTCTCGGGTGTGGATGAAGTGAAAAGAAAATTCTTCGGAACACTTTACAATACCTATTCTTTCTTTGCTCTTTATGCAAATATCGACGGTTTTGCCGGAAGTGAAGCCGAAGTACCTGTCGGTGAGCGTCCGGAAATTGATCGCTGGATTATTTCCCTGCTTAATACGCTGACCAAAGAGGTTACCGATGCACTGGAGAATTATGAACCAACCCGTGCGGGTCGGGCCATACAGAATTTTGTGACCGAAAATCTCAGTAACTGGTATGTGCGCTTGAATCGCAAGCGTTTCTGGGGTGGCGAAATGAGCCGTGATAAACTAGCTGCTTACCAAACGCTTTATCAGGCGCTGGAAACTGTCGCTATGCTGGCAGCACCCATTGCTCCGTTTTATGCAGACCGGTTGTTTACCGACCTGAATAAACTATCAGGTCGTCATTCGGAAGAATCTGTTCATTTAGCTGAATTCCCTGTGTTTGATGAAGCGATGATCGATAAGGCACTGGAAGAACGCATGGAGTATGCTCAGCAGATTTCATCCATGGTACTTGCGCTTCGTCGAAAAGTGAACATCAAGGTTCGTCAGCCGTTACAGAAGATAATGCTGCCTGTTTACGATGCCCATTTTGAAGAGCAGATTGAGGCAGTAAAAGATTTGGTGCTGACGGAGGTTAATATCAAGGAAATTGAGTATCTTAAGGATGCCTCAGGCGTTTTGGTAAAGAAAATCAAACCCAATTTTAAAACACTTGGACCTCGTTACGGAAAAATGATGAAAGCCATCAGTAAAGCTTTTGCCGAGATGTCACAGGAAGACATTGCCAAGTTTGAACAGGAGAATAATTTCACTCTGGTGCTTGATGGTGAAACAGTGGAACTGAATCGGGAGGATGCCGAAATTATAAGTGAGGATATTCCCGGTATGCTGGTGGCCAATGAAGGACGGATAACCGTGGCATTGGATATTACCCTTACACCTGAACTGAAGGCCGAGGGTGTTGCCCGGGAGCTGATCAACAGGATTCAAAACCTTAGAAAAGACAGTGGTTTTGAGGTGACCGATAAGATTGTGGTAAGTATTCAAAAAAACAGTGCCACGGATGTGGCCGTTGAACAACATAAAGAGTATATCGCCACACAAACGCTGGCAAATGAAATAAATCTGGTTGAATCATGTAACAGCAACGATGCTCTTTCCGTAGAGTTGGAGGAAGATGTGATTTTGTTGTTGGAGATTAAAAAAGTATAACCTTACCAAGCCTGTTTTATTGATTGCGTCGAATTTCGATTCATGAATAATCGCAATAGATGATGTGTGAATAAATCAGGATAGGTGTTTCACTCATTTTACACTAATAAATTTTGTCATTATGGCAGAAAAGACCCGATATTCAGATGAAGAGTTGAAAGAATTTAAAGACATAATTCTTGCCAAGCTCGAAAAAGCAAAACGTGATTACGAATTGCTTAGAAATACCATAACCCTCGAAGATGGTAATGATACCCAGGATACCTCGCCCACATTTAAGGTTTTGGAAGAGGGAGCTGCTGTTCTTTCCAAAGAAGAGGCCGGGAAACTGGCACAGCGTCAGCAAAAATTCATTCAGCATTTGCAGGCTGCTTTGGTGCGCATTGAGAATAAAACCTATGGTATTTGCCGTGAGACCGGAAAACTAATTGCCAAAGAACGGTTGAGAGCGGTCCCACATGCAACCTTGAGTATCGAAGCAAAGAAAGCTCAGAAGTAGAGTTCCGGAAGGAGTCTTTTCTTGAAAATGGTGATTTGTTCGTCAGGAAAAATTATGCTTTTGAGGGAGGGAGTTGATGCGTTGCAATATTTGATGTGCTGCGTTCCCTGATGGGTTACACGGCGCAGGGTGTATGGCTTATATGCGGTCATTCTGTAATTTTCTGTTGCAACGGTTGGAGAAACCCGAAACGTCAATCAACCATTACGGATAAAAAACAAAAAGCAATGATGCTTGGTGCTATATTTTATGCGTGATACGACACTTAGGCCGGAAATTTTGGCTTTTGCGGGCGGATAGGTTTAAACGGACTAGATTTTTTTGTTTCTTTTTGGAGCAATGCCAAAAAGAAAATCAATAAAGAGGTTAAAGTTGGTCTGCTGACTTTTTCAGCAGCTCCTAATTATTTTACAAACTGCTAAGAGCTACGAGCTAAGCGCTAACAGCTGAAATATGGGAAAATTAAAAACACCTGTAATCATAATTCTTGCGATTTTACTTGTTGATCAGGCGTTGAAGTTCTGGGTAAAAACCAATATGATGCTGGGAGACGAGTTTTCAGTTTTTGGCGATTGGTTTTACATTCACTTTGTTGAAAACAACGGAATGGCCTTTGGTATGGAGTTGGGAGGTGATTTCGGAAAAATTTTTCTGAGCATTTTTCGCATAGTAGCGGTGGTAGGTATTGGTTGGTACCTTTACAAACTGACTCTTAAAAATGCACCTGTGGGGCTGATTGTAAGTGTGAGCATGGTGCTTGCCGGAGCATTGGGAAATATCATCGACAGTGCTTTTTACGGAATGATTTTTAATCACAGTTACTCTCAGGTGGCAACACTTTTCCCGGAAGGGGGGGGGTATGCCTCTTTTCTTCATGGGCGTGTTGTGGATATGTTTTATTTCCCTCTTTTTTCCGGCACCTATCCTGATTGGTTCCCATGGCTCGGGGGACAGGAATATATTTTTTTCCGTCCCGTGTTTAATATAGCTGATTCCTCGATTACGCTTGGAATTATTTCCATCCTGATATTTCAAAAGAAATTTTTTGAACACGAAGAGGTGGATAAATAAAGCAAAAGAGCCGGTCGGAGCTGGTTTTTTTGTTTTATAATGAGCCTAATCCCCGGTTTTAACCGGGGGGCTGGTGCGACACACAGATCCGTATAGCCGGCTTCAATCCGGCTTTTCAAAAACTCCGTGATGATTTTGATGTTGTTGAGAAGCCGCCTCAAAGCCGGCTATTATGGAGGTGGGCCTGCATTGTACAATCCCCCGCCTAAAGACAGGGGCTAATCTCATGGGTTTGTTCATATTGTCTGATTCTGATGTTTATTGGAATTGATTGTTGTTCTCAACCTCACTTACACACTTAACCTTCATTCCTCCTCCGATTTCTAAACAATCAAAAAAACTTTTCCCGTTTCCGGGCGGTTACCCCGTATAAAATTAATAAATTTGCACACCTTTAACATGGGCTCTTTATTGAAGCCATCTTAAAGCAGGATGACCAGACTTTTTGAATAATTTTTTGTCATGGAATACGTTTATTTTGTAAATTGATATTCTGTGAGAATTATTCTGGTGGCCGAAAAACGGATGTAACCTGGTTTTTGGCTTATCTTGCTGAAATCATTGTGTTTACCAACTATACTCATTGTTGGTAAAAGGTGGCTCATGTGAGTCAGGAGACGGTAGTGTATCATATCCATAACTTCTTTTTGAGGTAATTCTTATTCTCTATTTTATGCGTAAACTTCTCTTATTCCTACTGATGGGACTGCTTTTGGGGGGAAGCCTCAGTAGTTCTGCCCAGGAAAATATCAATCCAAGGGAAATTAAAATTTCAGAACTTTCCGATAATCAGATTCGAAGGATTCATGATGAGATGATGAACCGGGGCCTCTCGGAACAACAGGCCATTTCGCTGGCCATGGCCCGCGGCTTCACTCGTCAGCAAATCAATGAATTACAACGGCGCTTTGAACAACTCGGGAGTACGACTCAATCTTCAGGCGGAAAGGAGCAAATGGTTTCTGATTCATTGTTTTGGGGTGAGACTTCCAAGAAAGAGGAGATTGAAAAAACTGCCGAAAGGAAGAAGTTGTTTGGTTTTGACTTCTTTAATTCAGAGCATCTGACTTTCGAGCCAAGTGTAAATTTGCCTGCATCCAAATCATATATCATCGGGCCCGGAGATGAGTTCTCCATTGATATCTGGGGTACCTCTCAGCAGAGCTATCAGCTTTCTGTTGACAACGGAGGGAACTTGAATATACCCAATGTCGGGCCAGTTTCGGTTGGATCCCTTACGCTTGAGGAGGCAGAAAAGAAGATTTTTAATAAGCTGACATTGATATACCGCGATCTGGCCGAAGAGAATCCGCAGACATTTGCGCACATCTATCTGGCACAGATTCGCCCCATCAAAGTTCATGTGATTGGAGAAGCTTTTGCTCCGGGTAGTTATACCCTGCCGGGATCTGCAACTGCTTTTAATGCACTGTACCTGGCGGGTGGCCCCAATATGAATGGTAGTTTCCGTGAAATTAAAATCATCCGCGAAGGGCGACAAGTAAAGACCCTCGATGTTTATGAATATCTCATCAGCGGGAAAACGGATGACAATATTTCTCTGCGTGATGACGATGTCATCATGGTGCCCTCTTACCGTTACAGAATAAGGATGAGTGGAGAGTTTAAGCGTACCGGTATTTTCGAGGGTAAGCAGGGAGAGACTGTGGCAGATATGCTGGCCTATGCCGGCGGATTTACCGATAAAGCATACCAGGAAAGGCTGGAGGTATTCAGAACTAATTCACGACAGAACTATTTTGAGGGCGTTGGTCGTGAGGATTTTGATAATGTGTTGATTCAGAATGGAGACAGCATTATTGCAGGCGAAATTCTTAAAAGGGTCGAGAATCGTGTGATTATTGAAGGGGCGGTGATGCGTCCCGGGAACTATGAACTGACCGAAGGCTTGTCGCTGACCACCTTGCTTGAACGTGCAGAGGGATTGCGCGAGGATGCTTTCATGGAAAGAGGTCAGATATTGCGTCTGGACGATCATTTTGAGTTGCAAAATATACCATTCTCCGTGAAGGAATTGGTGGCAGGAGATTTTGATATTAACCTGAACAGAGAGGACATCGTTACCATCTACTCCCGGGACAGCCTCCGCCAGGAGCGTAACCTTACCATCAAAGGAGAAGTGCAATACCCCGGAACATTCGATTACCGCGACGGCACCACTCTTTCCGACCTGGTAGCGATGGCCGGTGGTTTTACCGAGTCTGCTTCCAGCTCTTATATTGAAGTTGCCCGGCGCCTCAGTCATGATGAAAAAAGTGAGTACAGCAAGCGAACCGGTCATTTGTTTCAGTTCACCATTTCCCGCAATCTGGAGATGGATGAACAGGATGGTCGCTTTGAATTAAAACCATACGATCAGATATTTGTACGTCGTGCCCCCGGATTTGTGAACTCAGGAACCGTGCGTATTAATGGGGAGGTGTTGTATGCAGGTGAATACAATCTTTCCAATCGTGAAGAGCGACTCTCGAGCGTTATTGAACGTAGCGGGGGGCTCACTCCGGATGCCTATCCACAGGGTGCCATGCTTACCCGCAAGGTAGAGACCGATGCCAAAACAAAGCGTTTACGCGACCAGTTAATGGAACGCGACAGCACCCTTCAGTTCGACGATATGGGTTTTGAAGTCCTGGCCATTGATCTGAGAACAGCCTTGGAAAATCCCGGAACCCGTGACGATGTATTTCTTCAGGCGGGAGATGAGCTGTTTATCCCCCGGGAGTTACAAACCATTAAGATCAGTGGTGAAGTGTTGAATCCTGTCAGTGCACCGTTTGTGGAGGGTAAGTCGCTCCGTCACTACGTAGATCAGGGAGGTGGATTCTCCGATATGGCAAAGAAAAGTAAGGCCTATGTGATTTATCCCAATGGCAAGGCTGCAGCGACAACAAATTTCCTGTTTTTTAAGAATTATCCAAAAGTGCTGGCCGGAAGTGAAATAGTGATTCCTTCCAAGCCGCATCGCGACCCGCTGCCCGCCACCGCCTGGATCAGCATCGGCAGTAGCGTGGCATCACTGGCACTTACGGTGGTGACCATTAGCAATACGTTGAAATAGGGCCCCCTAAATCCCCCCCAAGGGGGACTTTGAGATTAGCTGGTAGCTATTAGTTATTAGGGGGTTAGGCGAGTAGGCAAGTAGAGGTAATAAACTGAACTCAAAACCCGAAACGCAGAATTCATGCCTCAACTCTGAACCACCTACCCGCTACCCCCTGACCCCCTGAAGGGGGAACCGGAACGCGCAAAACGTTCAACTTGTAATTTTTAATAATGAAACCGTTTTCAAGCTTGAATGCACCCCCGACCTTGGCAGATAAGCCTAAAAACAAGGTTCTTTGATCGAAAAATCGTCTCTGTTTGAATCTTGTGCGCGCAGCAAACGAGATGAGTTTTGACGATTTCGATAAAAGAACCGTAGTTTTTAGAGCGAAAGCTGGCTCAGTCTTGAAATATTGTGATAAGTGAGAGCAGTAGCCAAGCTTGCTTGGATAATGCCGAACGCAGCAATATTCATGAAATAAGTTCTTTGCCTACTTTCTTGTATCAAGACAAGAAAGTAGGTCAGGGTTTAAGGGATGAAATCTCTTTTTGAAGTAAGGAAAAAATCTTGGTTAATTAGCGATTAACAATTTAAACGGCGCGTGGGCCTGTCCGCTTTCCGGGCCGGCGGATGGCGGAAAGCCAAAATGGGCGAATTTTAGGAGCCTTGCGTCAGTGTTGTTTCATGTGTAAAATAATGTATAAGTTGAAGTTGGTTTTTGATTTTTTAGTAATGAGAAAAAGTGAGCATAGCCTTAGCTACGTGAATCTTTTTATCATGAATAAAAAACAAAAATCAACAATGCTTGGTGCAATATTTTATTCGTGATACGACACTACGGCCGGAAATTTTGGTTTTCGCGAGAGGATAGGATTAAGCGGACTAGACTTTTTTGTTTCTTTTTGGGGCAATGCCAAAAAGAAAAATAAAACGAAATCCCCTTTTAAGAAAATGTTTTGATCATAAGAATTTAAAATGCCAACAATATATCGACAAAACGGTTATCGGTTTTTCTTCTATTCAAATGATCATACTCCTCCTCACATTCATGTTGAAAAAGGAAGAGGTACTGCAAAATATTTATTGAATGACGCAACCCTGGTTGGGTCCCGACGTTTTAATTCTAATGAACTTGGAGAAATGAGAAAGATAGTTTTGGAAAATCTTTCTTTGTTTAATGATAAATGGGATGAGTATTTTAAAGATTAAAAAATCTACCAATGCAGTTAATCTGTGGTTCGATGACCAAAAACTGCATTTGGTTCTCGAAGATGGACGCGAGGTAAGTGTACCATTGGAATGGTTCCCTTTACTGAGAGATGCTTCTTCCAAACAATTAAACAACTGGCGTTTTATTGGAGACGGGGAAGGAATTCATTGGGAGGATCTTGATGAGGATTTGTTGGTTGAAGCACTTTTGTGAAGAAGAAATCAAAACTCAGCATCCTGAGCGCTACCCCTTATGAAGTATAATCTTCATAGGGTAAACCTGAGCCTTTCAATGGGGAACTGCCAACGCGCATTGCACAGAACCGGTACGATAAACCCTGAAATTGTTTTCAAGCTTGAGTGTTTACCCCGCGCTTGGCAGATACAAGGCTGAAGAGTATTAAAATTTTACAGTAATGAAATGTAAATCCGCTCTCGCTCTACCCCCTGATGGGGGAACTGTCAACGCGTAAAGCATTCAACTTGTAATATATATATTTGAACCCGTTTTCAAGCTTGAATGCACCCCCGACTTTGGCAGATAAGCCTAAAAACAAGGTTCTTTGATCGAAAAATCGTCTCTGTTTGAGGCTCACGGCGTAGCAAGTGAGATGAGTTTTGACGATTTCGATAAAAGAACCGTAGTTTTTAGAGCGAAAGCTGGCGAAGTCTTGACCTTTTTTTGATTACTTTTTTTGTGTCAAGACAAAAAAAGTAATTCAGGGTCTAAGGGATGAAATCCCTCAAAAAAGATTTGATTAAACAAAAAAGAAATCATTATCATACACCATAATTCATGGAACAAACCACCAAAGAAAATTCTGTGAACAAAACAGAACGCCCAATCATCAAAGACGACGAAATAGACCTCATAGCCCTGGCCCACACCATCTGGGATAACCGCAAAACCATCTGGTATTCCATAGCCGTTGCAGTTGTTATTGGCTTAATGGTTGCCATATTTAGCCCCGTAAAATACACTGCCTCAGCAACAATCCTTCCTCAGGCAGAAGGCAAAACCGACCTGGGAGGCCTCGGCGGACTGGCAAGTATGGCCGGCATTAACCTGGGCTCTATGATGGGAAGCGCTTCAGGCATTCAGCCCGATTTGTATCCCAAAGTAATCAACAGTTATCCGTTCCTCAACGAACTGGTACACCAGCCGTTTAACTTTGAAGAGGAAGAAACTCCGAAGTCCATTTATGAGCAACGAATGCAGGATTCTATTCCCGGGTTTGGGGCCACTTTGATGAAATATACTCTTCGTCTGCCCTGGACCATCAAGAATGCCTTGATGGGAGAGGACAAGAAAATTTCTGCTGGAGTACCCGGTCAATCTGCCATAGATGTCACAAGACTTTCGGAAGAGGAGACCGAAATATTAAAATCAATGACTGAAGTTGTTACTGTTTCTGTGGACAATGAAACAGGCCTGGTGACCATTGGTGCTGAGTTGGGAGAACCACTGCTGACAGCTCAGGTAACGCAAAAGACGGTGGAACTACTTCAAAAATACATCATCGAATACAAAACCCGACAGGCAACGCAGAATCTTGAGTTTATTGAAGCTCGCCTCAAAGAAAAAAAGGCAGAATTCGAAACAGCCCGTGAAGCCTTTTTTGAATATCGCGATCGCAACCGAAACATCATTGAGGAACGTACCAATATCCGCTATCAGGAGTTGAGTGATTCCTACAACCTGGCTTCGGAGGTTTATCAGAGTCTGGCGGAACAAAAGGAGCAGGCAGAGATTGCCGTGAAGAAAGATACTCCTGCTTTTTCTGTTATTGAACCGGTTAAGGTGCCTATTGAGAAGTCGGCTCCTAGGCGGACTCTTATTTTGATAATAAGCATTTTTCTTGGGGGATTTATTGGGATTGGATTGATTTTTGGAAGAATGGTTTGGAGTAAGATGAGGAATGCATGGTAGGTTTTAAATGTTAACCTTTGTAAAGAAAGAAAGACAAAAAAAAATATCAATGAAAGAGAAAGTATTAGTTACAGGTGCTGATGGTTTTATAGGATCTCATTTAACCGAATTTTTACTTGAGGAAGGGTATCAGGTAAAAGCTTTAGCACAATATAATTCATTTAATAATTGGGGGTGGTTGGAAGACGTTCCTGAAAATGCGAATATAGAGGTTATTACAGGAGATATTCGTGATTCACATTTTTGTAAAGAAATCACTAGAGGTGTTGATGTTATTTATCATTTAGCAGCTTTGATAGCTATTCCTTTTTCTTATGTTGCACCCGACAGCTACGTGGATACTAATGTGAAGGGGACATTAAATATATGCCAGGCTGCAAAGGAAAACGGCAATATACGTGTTATTCATACTTCTACCTCTGAGGTATATGGAACTGCTCAATATGTTCCTATCGACGAAAAACATCCCAAACAAGCTCAATCTCCATATTCCGCATCAAAAATTGGAGCAGACGCCATGGCAATGAGTTTTTATAATGCTTTTGAGCTTCCTGTTACCATTGCTCGACCTTTTAATACATACGGTCCACGTCAGTCCGCCCGAGCAATAATACCTACTATTATTACCCAAATAGCAAACGGGATTAAAGAAATAAAACTGGGAGACCTGAGTCCAACCAGAGATTTTAATTTTGTAAAAGATACTTGCAAAGGATTTGTAGCCTTAGCTGAAAGTGAGGCCACCATTGGTAAGGAGATAAACATCTGTTCCAATTTCGAGATCTCAATGAAGGATACACTTAATCTGATAAAAGAAATAATGAAATCAGATGTGGAGTTTATTACTGATGAACAGCGTCTAAGACCTCAAAATTCAGAAGTATTCAGGCTTTGGGGAGAAAATAAATTGATTAGAGAACTTACCGGCTTTAAACCTGATTACAATATTGAGAAGGGACTTGCCGAAACTTGCAAATGGTTCTCTGACCCAGAGAATCTAAAAAAATACAAAGCAGGAATCTATAATGTTTGAGAACTTATGCAGGATTATTCATCAGTAATAGAATTTATACGCGAGACTTTTCATACTCCTGAAGCATTTATTCCGCTTCATGAGCCCCGTTTTTTGGGGAATGAAAAAAAGTACTTGGAGGAGTGCATTGATTCAACTTTTGTTTCCAGTGTAGGAAAATTTGTTGATCGCTTTGAGGAAATGGTTACAGAATTTACCGGAACGAATAAAGCTGTTGTTTGTGTGAATGGAACAAATGCGTTGCATTTAGCATTGCAACTTTCAAATGTTAGGCCGGATGATGAAGTTATTACTCAACCTCTGACTTTTATTGCAACAGGGAATGCCATTAGTTATTGTGGAGCCAGTCCTGTTTTTGTAGATGTTGACAGAGATACTTTGGGGTTGTCACCGCAAAAGCTGGAAGAGTGGCTGGAGGAGAATGTGGATATGAGAAATGGCAAGGCTGAGGTTAAGAATAATGAAGCTCAACCTTACAATAAGTCGACTGGTAGGCGTATTGCTGCCTGCGTACCCATGCACACTTTTGGTCATCCGTGCAGGATTGACAAAATCGTTGAAGTATGTAATCGCTACAACATCAAAGTTGTCGAAGATGCTGCTGAAAGCCTGGGAAGTTATTACAAAAACCAACATACAGGAACATTTGCCGATATTGGTGTTTTAAGTTTTAACGGAAACAAGACAATTACAACAGGTGGTGGAGGAATGTTGTTGTTTAAGGATAAAGCCATGGGAGAGTATGCAAAACATTTGACTACTCAGGCTAAAATGCCTCATAAATGGGAATTTAGACATGACCATATCGGCTATAATTATCGGATGCCTAATATAAATGCCGCTTTGGGGTGTGCTCAGATGGAACAATTGCCAAAATTCCTGAAAGTAAAGAGAGAATTGGCCAAAAGATATGACAGGTTTTTCTCATCGTCTTCCTTTAACTCAGTTTTCGTCAATGAACCATCTCATTCCAACAGTAACTACTGGCTCAATGCTATTTTGTTGAATAACAAAGAGGAACGTGAGCATTTTTTGGAACAAACCAATGAAGCAGGCGTTATGACTCGACCTGTTTGGGAGTTAATGAATACCCTCCCGATGTTCAGGAAATGTGAAAAGGGAGATTTGTCCAATGCCGAATGGCTGGCAGACAGGTTGGTCAATATTCCAAGTAGTGTCATCCTTTGATTTTTTTCAATTTTTGCCTAATCTACTTTTTAACTTATGAAACCATTACTTCTTATTGGGGGAGGCGGACACTGTAAATCCTGTATTGATGTAATTGAACAGGAGGGTAAATATCAAATTGTCGGGATTGTAGATGTAAAAGAAAAAGTGGGACAGTCCATTCTGGGATATCCGATTGTTGGAACCGACGATGATTTGTCTAATTTGGTTCAGCAATATAAAAATGTATTAATTACCATAGGTCAAATAAAATCGGCAAGCATACGAATCAAAATATATGAACAATTAAAGCAGCTCGGAGCTGAATTTCCGGTTGTTATGGCCCCTACTGCTTATGTTAGTAATCAAGCTTTAGTTGAAGAGGGGACAATTATTATGCATCATGCTTTAATTAATGCAGAAGCCAAAGTTGGATTTAATTGCATTATTAATACAAAAGCACTTGTCGAACATGGAGCAACAATTGGAAAGCACTGTCATATATCGACAGGAGCGATAGTAAATGGACAGACCATTGTTAGTAGCGAATGTTTTATCGGGAGTGGAGCAACTTTAGTTAATAATATACATCTAACTGAAAAAGTAATTGTTCCCGCGGGTGCTAAAGTAATGAAGGATATTATGAGGCCAGGCATATATATACAGTGATTTCCGTATCTGTTCAAAGTCAATTCCACAAACTTTTAAATATAGCATGCACACAATTATTATAGCGGAAGCTGGAGTCAACCACAACGGCGAAATAAATAAAGCAAAAAAACTAATTGATGTAGCGGCAAAAGCCGGTGTTGATTATGTAAAATTTCAAACTTTTAAAGCCGATAAGTTAACTAGTAAAACAGCAAAAAAGGCTTCGTACCAATCCCAAAATATAAATGATGGGGATGATACTCAGTATTCCATGTTAAAAAAACTGGAATTAAGTGAGAATGATCATTTAGAATTAATGAGTTATTGTACTCAGAAAGGTGTCCAATTCCTTTCAACGGGCTTTGATGAGATTAGTATTGATTTTTTGGACAAATTGAATATCAAATTATTTAAAGTTCCTTCAGGCGAAATTACCAATAAACCATATCTGCAACATATTTCATCCAAAAAGAAGCCTGTCATTTTAAGTACTGGGATGGCAACGATCTCTGAAATTGAAAATGCATTACAAGTTTTGACTACAGAAGGTATTCCAAAAGACCAAATAACCGTTTTACACTGTAATACAGAATATCCTACTCCCATGGAGGATGTCAACCTTAAGGCCATGGAAACGATAAAGAATGAATTAAAGGTTAAAATTGGGTATTCTGATCATACTTTAGGCATTGAAGTGCCAGTTGCAGCCGTGGCTCTTGGGGCCTCAGTAATTGAAAAACACTTTACATTAGACAGAAATCTTCCAGGACCTGACCATAGAGCATCACTTGAGCCAGATGAATTAGAACAAATGGTCAAAGCCATTAGGAATGTGGAATTAGCATTGTCAGGCTCAGGAAGGAAGGAACCAAGCCCAAGTGAACAAAAAAACATTAGTGTCGCCAGAAAAAGCATTGTGGCTGCAAGAAGGATTAGTAAGGGTGAAAAGTTTTCGCCTGAAAATATTACTGTAAAAAGACCTGGTGATGGAATTAGTCCAATGTTATGGGATGATGTTATAGGGAAAGATGCTAAACAGAATTTTGAAGAGGATGAATTAATTAAAATATAATCTACATGTAGGGTTAAGTGGGATTACAAAATAATCAAGAATTATTTTTGTCTGGTTTTGAATCTCATTTGTGATAATTGTGGAAATTAATTATGAAGAAAATTGCTATCATAACTGCCACGCGTGCTGAATATGGGCTTTTAAGGCCTCTGATTGAATTGGTACATAAAGATCCGGAACTTGAACTTCAACTTTTGGTAACAGGAGCCCATCTTTCTCCTTACCACGGAAATACATGGCAACAAATCGAAACAGACGGTTACCCCATTGATAAAAAAATTGAGATCCTTCTATCTTCTGATACTCCGGTAGCTGTCTCAAAAGCTATGGGATTGGCACAAGTTTCCTTTGCAGAGACTTTTGAAGAACTGAAACCTGATATTGTAGTTATTTTAGGTGACCGTTACGAAATGCTGGCCATAGCATCTACCTCTTTATTGTTTAATATTCCTATTGCTCATCTTCATGGGGGAGAATTGACTTTTGGTGCTATTGACGACTCCATAAGACATGCCATTACAAAAATGAGTAGTTTACATTTTACCTCAACAGAAGAATACAGGAAACGGGTTATTCAAATGGGGGAAGCTCCTGGATCAGTTTTCAACACAGGTGCCATTGGATTAGACAACATTAGAAATCTTAAGCTATTTAATCGACAGGAGTTAGAATCAGCCATTGGAACAAAACTTAAGAATAGAAATTTCTTAATAACTTATCATCCTGAAACCCGCAACAATGAATCCATAATATATCAAATGGATCAGTTATTGGGTACATTAGATGGATTTGATAACGACACGCTACTCCTCTTTACCGGGGCCAATGCAGATGTTCACGGTAATGAAATCAATGCCATTTTTAAAGAGTTTGTTACAAACCATCCTAAAAAGTCTCTTTTTTTTGAGTCATTAGGACAGATAAGATATCTGTCATGTCTCAAACATTTTGATATGGTAATCGGGAATTCATCAAGCGGTATTATTGAAGCCCCTTCCTTCCGCATTCCGGTCGTAAACATTGGAGAGAGACAGGCTGGACGTATTATGGCCCAGAATGTAATTAGTTGTCAAAATAGTAAGGCTGAAATAAAAAGTGCTATACGCAAAGGGTTGTCTGCATCTTTTCGAAAAAGCATTGAATTTTTAATATCTCCTTATGGAGAAGGAAATGCTGCCCCTCAAATAATAGATATTTTAAAAAAATCGTGTATTCAAGGTGTAAAGAAATTTCATGATTTAAAACCTCAACCTTAGTATCAGGCGAATCACTTATTTTCAAAGCACCTGCTAATTTGGTTATCTAATTACTTAAAAAAAATGATTAACCACACTAAACACATCATACATTCCGGGGTACCCCTTAAGGAAGCACTAAAAATGCTCAATGAAGTTCCTAAAAATCTCTCCCTGTTTGTTGTTAACGAAAAAAAACAGTTGATAGGAACACTAACCGATGGAGATATCCGCCGGGGACTACTTGCCGGTATTCCCGTTGATTCTAACGTTGACGAATTTATGTTCACCTCTTTCCATGCTCTACATGGAAGCCCTGAACCAAAAGACATTCAAAAATTGAGAGAATTGGGGATTAAGCTTGTTCCAATATTGAACGAGGAAAAGAAGATTATTAAAATACTTGACCTGAAGCAAATAAAAACCAGTCTTCCTGTTGATGCTGTTATCATGGCGGGTGGCCGGGGCGAAAGGCTGCGCCCGCTTACCGATAATGTACCTAAACCCATGTTGCCGCTGGGCGATAAACCTATCATTGAGCACAATATTGATAGGCTTAAGGAGTACGGTATAAGTAATATTCATATATCGATTAATTATCTTGGTCAGCAAATTATTGATCGTTTTGGAGATGGAGAATCCAGAAATTTAAATATCAAATATGTCGCAGAAGATAAGCCATTAGGAACTATTGGCTCCATCAGTTTGATTGAAGAATTTGAAAATCCTTACATTCTTGTTATGAATTCTGATCTTTTTACTGATGCTGATTTTGAAGATATGTGGTTGTCAATGCAAGAACGGAATGCGGATCTATGCGTTGCTTCCATTCCTTATACAGTTAATATTCCGTTTGCTATAATGGAACGAACAAACGACAGTATAACAGGACTTAAAGAGAAACCCAGCAATACTCATTATGCTAATGCGGGTATTTATATGTTTCGTAAAGATGTATTAAAACAAATTCCTCACAACCAAAAATTTAATGCAACTGATTTAATTGAGGCAGTAATCGCAAAAAAAGGGAAGGTAATTGATAATCCAATCACGGGTTACTGGATTGATATTGGAAGGCATGAAGAATATCATAAAGCGAAAGAGATAATTAAGCATCTTAAACATTAGAGAATATGGATTATGAGATTCGTGAGAGATTAGTGGTTATTCCAGCTAGGGGTGGTTCCAAGGGACTTCCAAAGAAAAATATTAAAATACTAAATGGAAAGTGTTTGATTTATTATTCTATTGATGCGGCAAGGGAAGTAGTTTCGGATGATGATATTTGTATTACAACAGATGATATTGAGATTAAAGAAACTGTTGAAAATTATGGGTTAAAAGTTCCATTTTTACGACCTGCTGAGTTGGCAACAGATTCTGCTGAAACCTATTCAGTTTTATTGCATGCATTAAATTATTATGAAAGTTTAGGGATAAAATATAAGCGACTTATTTTGCTTCAACCGACTTCGCCGTTACGGAAAGGAAAACATGTTAAGGAAGCGGATCAATTATATTCATCTGAAATAGATATGGTTGTTTCGGTAAAAGAAACTAAGAGTAATCCTTATTATTTATTGTTTGAAGAAAACGAAAAAGGCTTTTTGGTTAAGTCAAAAGATGGTGATTTTGTGAGAAGACAAGATTGCCCCAAGGTTTGGGAATTTAATGGTGCTGTTTATATTATTAACTCCGAATCTCTTCGGCAAATGCCATTGAATAAATTCAAGAGAGTTGTGAAGTATGAAATGGATGAGTATAGTTCATTTGACATAGATGATGAAATGGATTGGAAAATTATTTTGGAATATACAAAACAAAATGGTATTTGAACAAATGTGAATCTATGAAAGTATGATATTTTTTCTATATGGCGCATGATAACATTAACTTAATGAGATTGATATGTAACGAATTTAATGAATAAGAATCCTGATGCCAAGCCTCTTAAAAAATACAGTAATATATACAATTGGAAGAATGTTTCCTCAAATGGCTAATTTTATTTTGTTGCCACTCTATACTCGCTATTTAAGTACTGATGGTTATGGGATCGTTGAGTCCATGCTTGTATTTGGAATGATATTGTCCATTTTTTTATCAATGGCTTCCGAAAGATCAATGTTTCGACTTTATTATGATTATGGAAGTATAAAGGGGAGAATGTATTTTGTTGGAAACGTCTTCTTGCTAATCTTGATGTCCTCAACCTTTTTTACAGTTGGACTTTTTCTTTTTGATGATTATGTGACTATAATATATGAATCAATAGAGTTTAATCCTTATTATGTGTACACTATTGTAAGTTCTTTTTGCCTTTCCTACTCATTTATTCCAATGACTTTATTTCAAGTAGAGGGGAAAGCTATAAACTTTATTTTTCTCAATATTGGGATATTTCTCCTTAATACAGCATTTATTGTTTTTTTTGTTGTTATAGAAGAACAAGGTTCTGAGGGATATTTGAAAGGGAAAATGATTGCGAGTATTATTTTGTTGCCTGTCTTTTTATGGATAATATTTAAACGTTCGATTGTTAAGTTTAAGTTTGAAGTATTGAAAAACATTTTAAGTTTTTCAATACCAATGATACCAGTATTGATCATGGCTTGGGTTTTAAATATGTCAAATAGGATTTTTATTGAGCAGTATTATAGTCTTGAAGAGGTGGGGGTCTTTTCTTTAGCCTTTAAAATAGCTAGTTTGGGAAGTATAATCTTAGCTGCTTTATTTACATCATATAATCCTGTTTTTTATAAAATTGCAAACGAGAAAGGTGTAAGAGATGCAAAACCTGAATTAAAAAAAGTTAATAACGTAATTATTATTGCGGTGTTTGCTGTGTTGGGCGTAATTGCTTTTTTATCAGAAGAGTTAATTATGGTGGTGTTTGATTCAAGATATCATTTAGCCGGGAAATTGATTCCAGTTCTCTTGCTATCAGTATTATTTGTTCAATTAACCGGTCTTCTAAACCTAATGATTTACCAGCAAAAAAAAACATATTTGGTAACAATTGTATCTGTTGTTGGAGCATTTACGAGTGTAGGTTTGAATTTTATACTTGTTCCCAATTATGGAATGTGGGGAGCTGCATATGCAAGTGCTTTAACGTCATTTTTTATGTTTTTGCTGGAGTATATTTTCGCTACAAAAGCATACTTTATCCCAATGCCTATTTTTAGAATATCAGGTTGGCTGGTAGTATTATCTGTTGTAATATACGTAGGAAATTATTTTCTTTCTGAAACGATTTGGTTAAAGCTATTGGTTAAATTGCTATTGATTGTTTTGATGATTGCATTTTTTTACCAAAATAATAGGGGAAAAATACAATTTTTGCTAAAGGATTTTTGATATGGGAGGTTTGTTAAATGTATTTTTACGCTTTAGGGTCTACCGAGTTTTTGAACATTTATCGAATTTAAATTTAAAGTTAAGAATTCGGCAATTTGAAATTGAATCAGGACAGAAGATTAATTTTATAGCTCAGGGAAGTAATAATCTAGCTTTATTGGGAGATTTAAGCAAGTTTAAAATACACTCTACAAGTCATATTAAATCAGATGCTTTTATTGAATGTAGTGGAGGAGTCGAAATTGGTAAGTATTTTCATACAGGAAGAGGATTAACAATTTTTTCCACGAATCATAATTATGATAGCAAGTTAAGTATTCCATATGATGAAATAAGTATACTGGCTCCTGTTAAAATAAAAGATTTTGTCTGGTGTGGTGCGAATGTAACTATAGTTCCTGGGGTGACAATAGGGGAAGGAGCTGTAGTTGGTGCTGGAGCGGTTGTGACAAAGAATGTTCCTCCGTGCGCTATTGTAGGGGGTAATCCAGCAAAAATAATCAAGTATAGAGATGTGGAAATATTTAATATATTAAAAAGAGAAGGAAAATACTTTTAATGGAATTTGATGCTTTAATCTTTATTCAAGCCGCTGGAGATACCTTATATGCTTTAGATTTGCTTAAGAAATATCAGGGAAAACGAGTCCATTTGTGCGTTATTAATATTGAGAATGTATACTTTTATTTAAAAAAAATCTCACTTGAGAATGTACAACTAGATTTTTATCCATATATTAATTTTAATCATAAAAACATAATTTCAATTTGGAAGTCTAGAAATAACATTAAGGAAGTATTTGAATCGTACTTTGAAAGAAATAAATATCAAGAAATTTATTTCTTTTCTCGTTTTTTTGATTGGTTAACACCTACTTTAATAGGAAAATATAATGAAAAATATCCTGTCAAGGTTCATTATTTAAATTACAACGATGAGTACGCAGTTCGGACGGATAAAAAATTATATCTATCCTCCAAAAGTTTTTTCGCTCATAAATATTTTATTTCAATAGTTCAATTCATCACTGGAATTAGTTTTTTTGCACGGTATGAGAGAAGAACTATAGAGTTTGACTATAAAAAATATGGTATAGAGAGTCGTGAGGTTTCATACTCACCAAGAGTGCCCATTGAATATCAAGTAAATTTCGAATACATTGATGATAGATCTATCTTATTCTTAATATCACCTGTTGAATTTGAACTAATAACATCTTCGTCTGTCGTTAAGTTAAAATCTTTTTTAGGTGAGTTAAGGAAAGACGGGTTTAATTTAATTGTTAAAGGCCATCCACGGTTGGGCATTCCAAAGGAATTGATTAATTGTTTTGACAATGAAATTCCAATGGAAATCCCTGTAGAAATTATAAATTTTGAGAAGAAGAAGTTTACTCTAGGAGTTTTTTCTTCCGGACTGTCGTTTTTGTCTCTTTACTCTAATGGACCTGTTTTTTCTTTAATAGATTCATTGCATTTTAAGAATCCTCAAGTTGTCTCTGGATATAAAAAATACCTGTTAGAGCGCTCAAATCAAAAAATTTCTTTCCCTTCAAGTTTTGATTGTCTTAAGAGTCTTATGGTCCCGGGAAAAGTTTAATGATTTTATTTATAGGTTACCTACGGCTGGAATTGACTGTTGTCAGCCCGAATTTTCATAGGAGTATTCAATATTTTGAAATAAAAGATTGATGGAAAGAATTGAAATCATAAATGATTCTTATTCAACAACGAAAAGGTTATTTAAAAGTCGTGCTTACATGGAGTTAAGAGGAGCTGATTTGGAAGTAAAAGAGGGAGGACTTCGCTTAAGGGGATTCACTAAAGAAAACAGTGAAAAGTTACCATTGATTTCTGTAATTACAATTGTTTATAATGCTGCAAGTGTATTAGAATCTACAATTAAGAGTGTTTTATTTCAGGATTATTCAAATGTTGAATATATTATAATTGATGGTGAATCCATAGATGGAACATCATATGTAATAAAAAAATATGATAAGTGTGTTGATTACTGGATTTCTGAGAAGGATAAGGGTATTTATGATGCAATGAACAAAGGGGCTGAATTTGCAAGAGGCCAGTGGATTATCTATATGAATGCTGGAGACAGTTTTTATAATTGTGATACTTTAAAAAAGTTTGTTGCTTCAATTTCAGAAAATGAAAATGCTGAGATTATTTATGGCGATACTTATCTGCATTCCGAGTTTGGGGAGAAAGCATTTAAGATGAGTGATCATCGGTTATTAAGAATATTGAATTCTCATAATACCATATGTCATCAATCAGCATTTGTAAGAAGAGAAGTTGTGCAAAATTTAATGTTTAGGGATTTTAAATATTCAATGGATCTTGAATTTTGGACAAGATGTCTTCAAAATGGACTGAAATTTAAGCATATTAGTGAAATAGTAAGTAATTATTATGTAGGCGGTATATCTTCAAGCCCTAATACTGCTCTTTCTGTTTTGATTGAACATCGAATTGTAAAGATGCTTTGGTTGCGAAATTATTCCACGAAAGCTTTAATTTCTCTTGTGTTCGATTATTACAAACTTTATTCTAAATTATTTTTAAGGTCTTTTTTAGGGAATAAGAAATATTACAAACTCAAAAAAAGTTTAAAAGCGTTAAATAAAAGAAATGTTATTGTGATTCTTGTAGTTCTAAGTATCCTTTTGTTTTGATGAGGTGTATTGCTATTTGATGTCCTGCCAAGTAACCCAGCTGAAGTTATATGAAAATATTAATATTTAATACGCTTTATTATCCAAATATTACTGGAGGCGCAGAGAAGTCCGTTCAACTTTTAGCTGAAGGATTAGTAAAAGCGAATTATACTCCTATAATAGTATCTAGTTCAGACCAAACATCTGTAAGTTATGTAAATGGCGTAAAGGTATATTATGTAAAAACATCTAACTTGTATTGGGCATTTCATGCAAAGCGAGAACCGAACCATAAAAAGTATATTTGGCATATATTAGATGCTTACAATCCTTTAAATAATCAGATAGAGAAAATTTTAAAATATGAAAGGCCAGACCTTGTTCATACAAATAATTTGGCTGGTTTTTCTGTTTCAGTTTGGAAGCTGGCCCAAAAATATAAGATTAAGATTATTCACACTTTAAGAGACTATTATTTATTATGTCCTTCTTTGACAATGTTTAAAAACGGCCATAATTGTGATCGTCAGTGTAGAACTTGCCAAATGCTTTCCATTCCGAAGAAGATGTTATCCCAAAATATTGATGCTGTTGTTGGAATAAGTCAATATATCTTGGAAAAACATTGTAAGGAAGGGTATTTTTTAGATTCCAAAAAGGACATAATATTTAATAGTGTTTCTACCCGCTTATCAGAAATAAAAGAGAATCCGACCGGGGAAACAGTTGTTGGATTTGTTGGAACGCTAACCCCTAGCAAAGGAATTGAAACTCTATTAAAGGGTTTTGTAAAGCTTGAACAAGAGGATGTAAAGCTTTATGTTTATGGAAAAGGAGCTGAACCAAATTATGAAAGTTATTTAAAAAAAACATATTCAGATGATAGAATAGATTTTAAAGGCTTTCGTAATGCAGAGAATATTTATGGTAATATAGATTTACTCGTTGTACCTTCTCTTTGGAACGAACCGTTTGGAAGAATTGTTCCGGAAGCTAATTCCTTTCATGTTCCAGTATTGGCATCGAGTAAGGGAGGTTTACCAGAACTTATAAAAGTTGGGGAAAATGGTTATTTGTTTGATGTTGATAATGTCAATGAATTAACCGAAAAATTATCAACCCTTATCAAAGAGGTAAAAAGCCGGACATTCTCCTTTGATGTAGAAATGTTTTCTCAGGAAAAAATAACTCGTCAATATGTAGAGTTGTTTGAAAGGGTTAGTATGGTAGATGATAAAAAGTCTTTGGTTTGATTTAAAATGGAAATACTCTTTAAAAAAAATATTAGTTATATTATTTTGTTTTATTTCTTCATGAAGGCATTTGATGGGGCTATACGTTATTTCCTTAGTTTGTTTCAATTGACTATTTTAGCATATCTGCCTATTGTTTTAATGGCTACTGCATTAATTGTAAACGTGCTTTATGTTTTTTATAAAATGAGAGTTAAAGTTTCAGGAGCAATTATTATTTCATTAATATTTCTGTTTGTAATAAATGCATTTTTTAATATTTCCTCATTAAAACAAATTATTTGGGGGCTATATATTTTAATTCCTTTTTTATTTGGTTTTACTTTTACTGATTCCATTATTAATGAATTTCAACAAAATAAAAAAATTATATTTATTTTGGCTTTAATAGCAGGAATTGGGGTGGTTACTAACTATTTTATTAGCTTTCCGTGGCAAGGCTTTACCTATGAAATACAAGGTCAAAGCATTGAAGGTTCAAGGCAATGGAGTACTCATGGTATTTCCAGACTTGCCGGCCTCGGCAGGACATCTTTTTCATCTGCAGTGACAATCTGTTCGCTAAGTTTAATTGTATTTACTTTTAAAAAGTGTAAATTAAGTTGTTTGTTATTGTGGATAATTAGTTTTATTGCGATAATATTGACAACTACGAAAGGCATTATTGCTGTTTACACAATTTTGACTATTATTTTAATTTCCAGAAACTGGATTAATGTATTTTTTTTAAGAAGGCTCCCGGTTTTTGTTTTATTAGTTATGATTCTATTGCCTTTTGGATCGGCATACTATTTTCGTAATACTTTTTCGCCACAATTAGGAGAAAATCATTTAGATTCATTTTTTATCAGAATAATTTCAACTTGGCCTCAGGGGGTTCATGCGATTTCGGAAAACGGAAATTTCTTGTTAGGGAGAGGAATTGGAGGATTAGGAATTCCTGCAGGGAAAATGAATGACATAATTAGTGCAGGACCTGGAGATAATATGGCTGTTTATGTCTTTGGTATTGGTGGTATCTTAGGTTTGTTTTTATTATTAAAGTTGGCCCTTAAAGCTTCTAAAGCAGCTGTTACTTATTGGAGGAGTGAGTACTTATTTATCTACTTGTCTGTCCTAATGTTATTTTTATATGGAATTACTACTAATATAATTGAATCCGCAATCTTGTCAGTATTTTTAGGGTTAGTCACTGGGAAAAAAATTGAAATAAGAAATGAACGGTATGTTTGTTATTAATGGACGTTTCCTATCCCAAAAAGTGACTGGTGTTCAGAGGTTTGCTATTGAGTTGACCAAGAGGTTGAAGGAGGTTGAGAAAAATATAATTGTATTGGCACCAAAGAATATAATTCAGCAAGAACTAGCTATAGAATTGGGGGTTAAGATAATTGGGAGAAATGTAGGACATCTTTGGGAGCAGTTAGATTTGCCATTTTATTTAAGGAAAAATGGCAATCCTCTTTTGGTAAATTTCTGTAACACGGCTCCGCTTCTTTATCCTAATTCAATTGTAACGATACATGATCTTGCATTTTTAGAAAATCCTGGCTGGTTCTCTCGAAAGTTTTATTTAGGTTATAGATTTTTGATTCCGCTAATAGCCAGAAAATCCAAGCGAATTTTCACAGTTAGTGAGTTTTCCAAATCGGAAATTTATAAAAAGTTGAAAGTTGATAAACCGGTGGATGTAATCTACAATGGTGTTGAACATATTACAACCTTAAATAAAAGTGAGGAAGTCTATCCCAATCAACCATATATTCTTTTTGTTGGCTCTTTGGATCCTCGAAAAAATATGGGGAAATTGATTGAGGCCATGAAATTTATCCGCCAAGGAGTTGTGTTAAAGATAGTTGGAGGTAATAATGGACTGTTTAGTCAACTATACTCGGACATAAAACTGTCAGATCGTGTTCATTTTTTAGGATATGTTTCAGATGCGGAGTTATCTACCTTATATCAATCTGCTGTTTGTTTTGTTTATCCGTCTTTATATGAGGGTTTTGGTATCCCTCCGTTAGAAGCTCAAGTTTCTGGCACCCCTGTTGTCGCCTCAAATATTAGAGTATTTAATGAAGTATTAGGTGATTCAGCATTATATTTTGATCCGCAAAATTCAAAAGATATTGCTTCAACAATTTGTAAGCTTCTTGCTTTAAATATATCTGAACGAAATCAGTTAATTGAGAAAGGTTATAATAATATTAAAAGATTTAATTGGCAAAATTCTGCTAATAGAGTAATTGAAAAGGTAAAATTAAGTAAATGAAGGTGGCAGTTGTTCAGGATTGGTTAACGGAAATTGGGGGTGCAGAGAAAGTGTTTTCAGGTATTTTGGAATTGTTTCCTGAAGCTGATATTTATACACTTGCAGCTCATGAAAGAGTACTAACCGATTTGAAAATTGATAGAAATAGAGTATATGAATCTTTCATCGTGAAGCTGCCCTTTGGACGGAAAAAATATAGAAATTATCTTCCTTTATTTTCAAAAGCGATAGAAAGTTTTGATTTATCTGATTATGACTTAATATTATCTTCTTCTTCTTCCGTTGCAAAAGGGATCCTCAAACAGTCAAATCAATTGCACATTTGTTATTGTCATTCACCGGTCAGATATGCATGGGACTTATATCATCAATACCTTAAAGAAGCGAGTTTACAAGGTTTTGGGCCAAAAGCCTTATTTGTAAGGCATGTATTGCATAAGTTAAGAATTTGGGATGTCATAAGTGCTAATCGGGTAGATCATTTTATAGCCAATTCAAAATATATAAAAAGACGCATCAATAACGTTTACAGAAAAGATTCAACTGTTATTTATCCTCCTGTTGATATTGAAAAATTTCGGTTGGAAGAGGAGAAATCCGATTATTATTTTACCGCGTCCCGAATGGTTCCTTATAAAAAGATTGATCTAATCGTAAAAACATTTAGTGAGCTTCCTGATAAAAAACTAAAAGTAGCTGGGGTGGGGCCGGATTTCGAAAAGATTAAAAAACTTGCAGGTTCGAATGTGGAATTTTTAGGTTTTGTAAGTGATGAAGAAATGCAAATTTTAATTAGCCAAGCTAAGGCCTTTGTTTTTGCTGCAAATGAAGATTTTGGAATAATTCCCGTTGAAGCCCAGGCATGTGGGACTCCGGTTATCGCTTTGGGCAAAGGGGGCACAAAAGAAACTGTCATTGACGGCATAACAGGGGTTCATTTCGAAAGTCAAACGGAAGAAGCTTTAAAGGAAGCAATCCATAAATTTGAGGCAATTAAGTTTGACTTTCAAAAAATAAGAGAAAGTGTTGAGAAGTTTTCGAAAACACGTTTTATCAATGAATTGAAACAATTTATTAGTGTTAAACTTCATGATTTTCATGAAGAAATCAAATGATTTGGAATGATCTTCTACACCCTCCTCCGCCTCCACAAGCGCATCAAAAGCCGAAGGCTAAAGCTCTTGGGGTTGTTTGCCGCCTCTCATTTAGGGCTTCGACTGTTACCGGCAACTAAATATGTATGATTTTCGGCAAATAAGGATGTATCAAAATCGGTAAATAAGGATGCATGATTTTGGTTTAAAAATAGGATGATTAATTGTTAAATTCAAAGAAATTTTTCCGGTTTGCCATTCTGTATCCTTTTCCTTGTAATTTTATCACAGCGAAAAAGAATTTGTAGCCTTATCCTTCTGTCAAGAATGGCGGTAACAATCACGCTGTCTTCCAGGAACTCAACCCAATCTTTAGGCGACTTATTTGTTGTGATAATCAAAGAAGTTTTCCTTTTTTTGGGAGGGTGTAAACAAACGCATCTTTCTATTTCTATGCTTCCGGAGAGACCTCTTAATTATCTTTCACGCACCATTGTCTTTTTTAATCACTTTTCATGGGAAGTAATCGATTTTCACCTATATTTGTGATGTTAGTTTTTCATGACGCTGTATGGAAAACATAAATTTTTCACAAGTAGTAACTGTTTTTCATGGCCGGACCCTTCCTGAAAAGGCCAGGATTGCAGGTTATGGGGCTGTTATTGATAAACTTGGCCTTTCAATGCCAATGCCGGAGCGACTTGCTTTGATTAGTTCTAAGAACCGTCAATACGTGTACGGTAACTGGCGGGTATTTACTTCCCGTCACCTTCCGGATAATGATCTTTACAGTCACTTGATTTTTGCCATAAAGTATGAAGGAATCAATCTGTTGTTTTTTAAAAAGTTGTTTCTGAAGATATCAACCTCCGAGGTAATCTCAATAATATCCGGAGAGCCAACCGGACAATACAGTCGAAAAATCTGGTTTTTGTATGAATGGCTGATGACGGATCTTTTGGATGTGCCAGATATTCAGCAAGGGAATTACGTGCCTCTATTGGATGAGAAAAAGCAATTTGCAACCCGGGGCGTTCGTTCAAAGCGTCATAGAATCATCAATAATTTGCCCGGGACACGAGATTTCTGTCCGCTTGTATTTAAAACCGAAAAATTAATAAACTATTGTAGTTCCGCATTATCCGAGCAACAGGATAAACGTTTGAGCAGAGTCGGTAAAGATCTTTTACAAAGAGCCTCCGCCTTTTTATTATTGAAGGATTCTAAAGCCTCTTTTTCCATTGAAGGAGAAAGTCCTAAAAGCAAACGGGCTGCCCGGTGGGGCAACGCAATAGGTCAGGCTGGAACCAATGCACTTAGCAAGGATGAACTGCTTCGATTACAACAAATGGTGATTGAAAATACACGGTTTGTAATGTTGGGTTTTCGCCGTGAAGGTGGTTTTGTCGGGGAGCATGACCGGTTAACAGGAGAACCGGTACCTGAACACATTTCTGCTCGTTGGCAGGATTTGGAACAACTTATGTCAGGGCTCACCGCTACAAGTTATTTGTTGGAAGAGGAAGAGATTGATGCTGTTGTTGCTGCTGCAATCGTGGCCTTCGGCTTTGTTTTTATTCATCCGTTTCAGGACGGCAATGGGCGTATTCATCGTTATTTGATACATCACATCCTGGCAAGAAAGGGGTTTACCAAACAGGGGGTGATTTTTCCTGTTTCTACATCTATTTTGGACCACATAACTGATTACAGGAATATTCTTCAACAATATTCCCATCCGCTTCTTGATTTTATTGATTGGGAGCAAACAGCCGACAATAATGTGACTGTGCAAAACGAAACCATTGATTTCTATCGTTACTTTGATGCAACCCCTCAGGCAGAATTTCTATACGATTGTGTTGCTGATACTATTTTTAACATCATTCCTCAGGAGGTGAAATACCTGGCCCAATATGACAGATTTAAACATTTTTTGGATGATGAATTTGAAATGCCGGACAAAACGGTGGCACTTTTAGTTCGTTTTTTGGAACAAAATGAAGGAAAGCTGTCTAATAGAGCCAAAGATAAAGAATTTTCGGATTTATCAGATTCAGAGTTAGAGGTCATAGAAAAGAGGTTTGCAGATATTTTTTATGATTAAAGGGTTATCGTAGATTTTTCTAAAATGCCTTTGTTTGGCAAAACGGCAGAACCGAGTAAAGGTTCGTAATGGAAATATAGTTTTATAATGAGCCTGGCCCCGTCTTTAGGGGGGGTGTATTACGGAATACAGTTCACGAGAGCCGGCTATCAGCCGGCTTTTCCGATAAATGCACGATGATTTTGTTGTCTTTTGGAAGTTGGCTGATATGGACTGTGCTATATGCCAAAACCACCGGACTAAAGACCGGTGCTAATCTCATAAATAGCTATTTTTCAATATATAGCCGTATGCTAAATCCCCCTCCCTGGGAGGGGTTAGGGGAGGCCCCCCACTTGCAAAAAAGTTAAATTATCAATATCTTGCTTCTAAATATCATGACAATCCAAGCTGGCACTTTTAATTATCATGTATAAAAGAAGTCAAATATTTGAAAAATCAGGAAAGGAAAGTTTCTTTTTATGGGGAGCCCGTCAGACAGGGAAAAGCACTTTGTTAAAAACTGTTTATCCGGAATCATTATGGTTTGACCTTTTGCAGACAGACGTATTTGAGAGGTTACACAGAGAACCATCACAGTTGAGGGAGATCGTAATGGCTTCAGATCTGCGTAAGCCTGTCGTGATTGATGAGATTCAAAAAATTCCTGCATTATTAGACGAAATCCACTGGTTGATAGAAAACAGTGCGGCTCAATTTATTCTGAGTGGTTCCAGTCCCCGGAAAATTTTATTTTCGAAGGCAAATCTATTAGGAGGTAGAGCGTTGAGGTATGAGTTATATCCATTGGTGAGTTGTGAGATTCCTGACTTTGATCTTATACGGGCATTAAATAATGGTTTGTTGCCGCGACATTATTTGTCAGATGAACCTGAAAGACTTATTTCTGCATACATAGGAAGTTATCTTCAGGATGAAATAATGGCGGAGGCCAGAATAAGAAAAGTTTCGACATTTTCCAGATTTCTTGAAACGGCTGCTTTTTCAAATGGAGAAATGGTAAATTATTCCAGGATTGCTTCAGAGTGTGGGGTAAGTGCTCCGACGATTAAAGAGTACTTCCAGATTTTGGTAGATACTTTAACCGGTAGTTTTCTGCCTTCTTTTCAAAAGAGGCCCAAAAGAAGAGTGATACATGCGCCTAAATTTTATTATTTCGATGTTGGGATTGTCAATTATTTGTTGAAACGCGGAGAAATAAAACCTCGGAGTGAGATGTTTGGAAATGCTTTTGAACACTTCATATATCAGGAAATTCGTGCGCACAGGCATTACTCAGGTATTGAATATCCCATTTATTACTGGCGGACAGCGTCTCAGATAGAGATTGACTTTGTCCTGGGAGATCATGAAATAGCAATTGAGGTTAAATCAACCGATAATGCCGGGAAAAGACATATCAAAGGCTTACAATACTTTGAAGAGGAATATAATGTTAAGCATTCAATACTGGTATCGAACGATCCATTTCCACGAAAGATAGGAAGTGTAAGTATAATGCCCTGGAAAATATTCCTTCAGAAACTTTGGAATGGTGAACTGATAAAATAAGGGTTTGTTGGATATGGGGGAGGCCCTCAGTCCCCCTCCCTGGGAGGGATTAGGGGAGGCTCCTCAATCATTTTTCCTTCCCGTTTCTATCCAACCAACCATCAAAATTATATCTTTGACTAAATTTTATAGAATACAAATCTTTTAATTAAAACGAAGCATCCCCCCTCCTTGGGAGGGGACCGTTTTAAGTCAGTCCGTCTTAAACAGGCAGTCGGGGGAGGCCCCCATATAGTATGAACTTAGAACTTTTCATAGCCAACAAGATCAAGTCCGGAGGTATTTCCGGAAAGCGCCTTGCCGGACCGGTGGTGAAGGTGGCGGTGGCAGGTATTGTGCTGGGTATGGTTGTAATGATTATTTCTGTGGCTACCGGTATGGGGTTTCAGAAAGAGATTAGGGAGAAAATCATTGGCTTTGGCAGTCACATACAAGTGGTGAGCTATGATTTCAACATGAGTTACCAGACCAACCCTGTTGAGCAGGATTCCATGCTGGAGCAGCAGATGCTCAGTGTTCCCGGGGTGGAGCATGTGCAACGGTTTGCCACCAAACCGGGACTTATCAAAACCCGTGATGAGATGCAGGGGATTGTGTTGCGCGGTGTGGGGCCCGAATTTGACTGGTCTTTTTTTCAAACTATCCTTACGGAGGGTGGACGGCTCAGTCTCAATGAAGAAAAAAGTTCCAACGGAGTGCTGATCAGCGACGACCTGGCCTCGGTGCTCAACCTGGAGGTGGGTGACAGAGTGCCTATGTACTTTTTTGAGGATCAGATACGTGCTCGTAATTTCACCATTGAAGGGATATTTGACAGTCATTTGCCCGAACTGGACGAAACATTTGTGATGGTTGATATTCGTCAGGTTCAGCGACTCAATAACTGGAGTGAGAATAAAATTTCGGGCTATGAATTACTGGCCGGTGATTTTGAGGATTTGATGATGACCGGAAGCAACGTGGCTGAAGTGGTTTCAGGACATATCAGCGAGGATGGCACCATGCTGCGCACCCGTACCATTCAACAAACACAGCCGCAGATATTCGGATGGCTCGATTTGCTGGATATGAATATCATTGTCATCATTGTTCTTATTGTCTTGGTGGCAGGTTTCAATATGATAACAGGTTTGCTGATTTTAATTCTGGAACGCACCAATATGATCGGAGTGCTAAAAGCCATGGGGATGGCCGACCGCCCGCTTCGCAAAGTATTCCTGACGCTTGCGGCAAACATCACCATCAAAGGTCTTTTCTGGGGTAATCTTCTGGGACTTGGATTCTGCTTTGCTCAGAGTTATTTCGGTTTTGTGAAACTCGACCCTGCAAATTATTTTCTGGATACCGTGCCTATTCATCTCTCCGCCCTGCACATCATCCTGTTGAATGTCGGGGCTGTACTGACCATTTTCCTGATGATGATCGGACCGTCCTATCTGGTGGCGAGGATATCTCCGGTAAAAGCGATTCGGTTTGAGTAAAAGAAGCCCCCTATATCCCCCCAAGGGAGAGAAGAGCCCCCTATATCCCCCCAAGGGGGAGAAGAGCCCCCTATATCCCCCCAAGGGGGACTGGTCGGTAATTTGTTTTGTTTTTCCGGGAAGTTTGTGAGGGGCGGGGATATTAAAACATCGTACAGATAAGGAGAACCGATATCAGTAAGTACGGTTTGCTGAAAAACAATTAAAGAACTAATATAAAGATTATTATGGTTGATAATCGTGCAAGGTTTTTCAAGTAAATCTTTTAAAAAGTTTGCATCTGTGGTGATTAATAGTCAAAATATCACTGTTCAAAATATTTTTCTAGGTTAAGCGATTTTTTCTATTTAAAAGGCGCGGGGGCCTGTCCGTTTTCCGGGCCGGCGGATAGCGGGAAGCCAAAATGGGCGACTTTCAAGGCCTTGCGCAATGGCCGGAAATTTTGGATTTCGCGGGCGGATAGGTTTAAACGGACTAGATTTTTTTGTTTCTTTTTGGAGCAATGCCAAAAAGAAAATCTATAAAGAAATTAAAAAATGGTCTGCTGTCTTTTTCAGCAGTCCCTAAATACGGTTTTATAATGAGCCTAGCCCTCCGTTTTAAGGGGGGGGATCATTAACGCTTCACACAGTTCATGGAAGCCGGCTTCAAGCCTGCTGAAATAGGGTCGGCCGTATATCAAACACACCGGTCTGAAGACCGGTGCTAATCTCATACATATCCATGTTTTAACATGCAACTTTCCCCCCTCCTTGGGAGGGGAATGCCAAACGTATCTTTTTATTTCAATGTTTTGGGGGAGGCCTTTCCCCCTCCTTGAGAGGGGCCAGTGGAGGCTCCCTTTTTCGTACACCTCGTGTTCGATTTCGAACACATTGAAGGTTGTTGTGTAATGGCTCTGGAAACTCCATTAGGCTTAAAATGAGTAAGGTAGTGAAGGTGAAAGATTAAAAAACCTTAAAAAAGGAAGCCTTTCTGCCTTTTGGCATGCTTTTCTCATGGTATTGGTTGGTTTAAAATTAAAAAATAGGACAATAAGGAAGCCATTCGGTCAAACGTGACATGAATGGCTTTCTTCTTTTCAGGAGGGAATAAAAAAACTATCTTTGCACCCGAATACCAACCCCAGGACAAAATGACTACTTCACACAGGATAGCATTCGTCACCATTTGTTGCCTTGCCCTTGCTTTTCAGGCTAAGGGGCAGTCTGATGTCAATGTTCACGGAACTGTTTCAGGCCGAACCATTCTTCATAACGGAGAACTGCCACCCTTATGGTCAGTGGCATTACAGGAAGGCCGGTGGAACAATCTTGAGGGCAGTCAGACGCTCCTCACAGCAGCGACCGGTATTTCCGGTAATCTAAAAAGCGGATGGAAACTTTCAGCCGGTTTGGAAATGGATTATTCTTCCGGATATGATGATGCCTACCTGCATGCCGGTTGGGGCGAAATTGCATGGAAGAACTGGTCTCTGAAGGGTGGAAAACATATCTTCGATCCTGTCTTTACTGAATCCAATATGGGCACCGGAAGTTATCTTTTCGGAACCAATTTTCGTCCGGTTCCCCGCATTACCTTTGAACTTTCAGAATACACATCCATTCCTTTTACAAATGGTTTTGCCGAAGTGCGCGGAGGGATCTCGCAAGCCTGGTTGTCGGATCAGCCATCCAGCGGCGATGTGTTGCTGCATGAGAAGTATGCTTACCTGCGCATTCGCCCGGGCAATTGGAATCTCTATGGTGGATTGAATCATAGCACCCTGTTTGGCGGGCGACGAAACGGAGTGGATATTCCCATCGATTTCTGGCCCACCTTCTTTGGAAAGGGCAGTTCAAAAATTGGCGGAGGCGAAGCAACCAATGCTGCCGGGGCCCATATGGGGATGTACGATTTCGGAACTCAGTTGGAAACCCCAAACGGGCATATCAATATTTATTATCAGATACCTTTTTCCGATGGTTCCGGAATGCTATTCTGGCAGGGCAACAGCGATCATATACTCGGAGTTGACTGGCATCTCAATGAGCCCTCCTGGCTTTCCAATATTACCTTTGAATGGTTTCAGACCGCTTATCAGAGTGGCAACGGGATGCCGGATCCATACCTGAACGGGATTATTTTTCCCAAGCAGGTGGAGGATAAGAACGGTTTTGTGGAAGAGAATTTTGGGATAGTGCCCGATCATCCTTTATCGCTCGAAGAGTTTAAAACTATTCTGGAAGACGAAATTAACCACGGCAACGATTTTGGTGGTCGCGACGGCTACATGAACAACGGGATGTATACCGCCGGATGGAGTCGTGACGGCCATATCATGGGAAGTCCGATGAATCTGACCCGGGAACAAATGCTGGAAGTGCGGCCCGACATGGAATTTAACAGCAGTGTAGGAATAAAAAACGATCGTTTCAGCGGATTGCATCTTGGAGGTCGGGGAGATTTGAATGCAGAGCTTTCCTGGAAAATGAAAATCACCTGGACGCGCAATTTCGGAACCTATTTTGAGCAGTATCCCAGACGATATACCTGGAATGAAGATGAAGATTACTGGTTCAAAGGAGGACGTGACCAATGGTACACCATGGCCGGAGCAGAGTGGACTCCTGAAAAAATAAAAGGACTTTCAGTAGGGGTTGACCTTTTTTACGATGGAGGGGATATTTATCATTCTTTTGGGGCTAAAACTGCTGTTACCTTTAGGTTGTTTTAGCGTCAATGTGGTGGTGCCTATTTGACCAGGCGTTGTAGGAGGAGGTGTTGTTACAAGTTGCCAGGGGTGTTTAATGTGCCGGTTGTGAACGATCTATCGTCAAAGTGTGAAGTTCAAGGATTTTTATTTTAGATAAGTCTGAGTTTGAAAAAAGCAAGGTGTAAAACTCTGATATTTAGGGGTCTATTTTGTGGTTGACGGAATATTGCTGTTTGAAAAGCGGGTGGGCCCGTCCGCTTTCCGGGCCGGCGGATAGGTTTATACGGGCTAGACTTTTTTGGTTTCTTGGGGCGTTGCCAAAAAGAACAATAAAAAATGAAATAAAAATAGGGCTGCTGACTTTTTCACCTGCTTTATTCATGAATTATCGTTATGGGATGTTCAAATATCAAGAAATACAATCAACCGCAGATAAAATGGATGCAGGAAATAATGGATTATTTTCAAATCCATTTTATTGAGGACGGTTGGATTTTGCAGATAGTTGGACATCGGAATAGATTATTTATGAATAATGCAGGTTCAGTAGCCTCTATATAGTGCCCGTCTATAAAGTCGGGATAGTTTCTGGCTGGAGCTGTGTCTGTTCAGAAAGTGACAGTTACAAGGCTTGCGAAGTCCGAAAATACGGAGTTTACTTTTCGTAAATGAGTACTTTTCGGACAAGCGTAACGCAGTAAATGGTACTTTATGGACAGACACTATATAGGGAATAAGCGAAAAAAAAAGCATAAATTTGAATATTCTGATCAAAGGGAAAGTATGTTAAGGGAAAAAGCGAAAGTCGTTAACCGGTTGCTCGCCATAGTGGATGTCTTCATCGCATTGGTGAGTTTTAATATTGCTGTCTTTATTGATAAGGGGGAGTTTCTGCCTTTTCAAAACAAGGACTCCATTATTTTGCATTTTGTGATTTTGGCTATTTGGTATGTGCTGGCCCGAACATTTCGGCTGAACCAGCTCTATCGATCCAGACCTTATTCAGCAGTGCTTTTTGCCTGTTTGAGTCTGGCCGTTACGGGAACAGCGTTTCTGGCTGTTTCGGTGTGGGCCTTCAACCTCTTTTCTATTGGCTTGCGCCTCTTGCTTTATTTTGGGGCCATAGATCTTGGACTTACCTTTCTTTTTAAGGTTTTCAATTATGCCTTCCTGAAGAATGCCCGTGCCAAAGGACATAACACTTCCAACGTGGTGGTGATCGGGGATAATAGTGCCCGCAGTTTTTTACGTCAGATTGTGAAGATGAAAGAGTGGGGCTATCGGGTAACTGCAATTATGGGTACTGAAGAGTTGGAGCAGGAGTTTGGTGCTGTGGCTCCTTTTCTGCCTGACGATACAGATGTGGAAGCACTTCTGAGAGAAAAGACCATTGACGAATTGATATACTGTAAAGAAGGTGCCGATCAGAAGGAGATAGAACGGTTGCTGTCCATTACCTCCGAGGTTGGGGTGGTATTTCGTATGTATTCTTCTTTCTTTAATATGCTGACTAATAAAACGCATCTGCACTATTTTGGTACCACCCCTTTGTTGACCATTTCCAATACGCCACTTAATTATCTGGAGCTTAGAATAAAAGATTTGTTTGACTTTGTTTTTTCGTTGTTTGTGGTGGTCGTGTTTTCCCCTGTTTTTGTTTTATTGGCACTTGCTATTAAGCTTGACTCCAAAGGTCCTGTATTTTTCTCCCAGAAGAGGGTGGGCTTACGTGGCCGGAAATTTAATGTCTATAAATTCCGGACTATGGTTACCAATGCCGAGGAATTGAAGAAGAAACTGATGGAACAGAACGAAATGGACGGGCCGGTATTTAAAATTACCAAAGATCCGCGTATTACCAGGGTTGGCCATTTTCTTCGTAAAACAAGTCTGGATGAATTACCGCAGTTTTTCAATGTGCTTACCGGGGATATGTCGGTGGTTGGTCCCCGTCCGCCACTGCCCGATGAGGTACGGCAATATGAGAGCTGGCAGGTAAGGAGGTTGTCTATGAAACCTGGTATTACTTGTATTTGGCAGGTCTCCGGACGCAATAATATTCCTTTTGATGAGTGGATGAAGATGGATCTTCAGTACATCGATAACTGGTCACTGAAACTGGATTTTGTGATTTTTCTGAAGACCATTCGTACCATGGTGCGGGGAGACGGGAAATAATGAGGGGATGTTAAGGGTGAGATGTCTGAAGCTCCTGACATAGATGATAACCATCTCCCTTTAATAATGATTAATTAGAGTCTGTCCCTAAGCTAAGCGTTTTTCAAGTAAATCATTCAAAAAGTTTGCAGTGTTGGTGATTAATAGTCAAAAGATTACTGTTAAAAAGATTTTGCTCGGTTAAACGACTTTTCCTGGTTAAGAGGTGCGGTGGCCTGTCCGTTTTCCGGGCCGGCGGATAGCGGGAAGGCTTAATGGGCGACATTAAGGCCTTGTGGGCCAGCTGGAAATTAAGCCTGATGTGGGCGGATAGGTTTAAACGGACTATATTTTTTTGTTTCTTTTTGGAGCAATGCCAAAAAGAAAATAAATAAAGAAATTAAAATTGGTCTGCTGAATTTTTCAGCTGCCCCCAATTAAGATACAGCATTTTTGCGCAGTTTTCACCAAACTCAGGAAGCAGAATTTGATTATGCAAAAAATTATCCTCGTAGCCGGTGCACGTCCTAATTTTGTAAAGATAGCCCCCTTGTGGCGGGCTTTTTCTGCGATTAAAGGAGTGGAAGTAACACTGGTGCATACCGGGCAGCACTACGATGATGCCATGAGCAAGGTGTTTTTTGAAGATCTCGGGCTTCCGGAACCGGAGTACAATTTGAATGTGGGCAGTGGCAGTCAGGCCGGACAAACGGCGGATATCATGACCCGGTTTGATCAGGTGCTGGATGAAATGATGCCTCATGATGTGATTGTGGTAGGAGATGTCAATTCCACCCTTGCCTGTTCTCTTGTATCTGTAAAGCGCGGTATCCGCACCTCTCATGTGGAAGCTGGCCTGAGAAGTTTCGATCGCTCCATGCCCGAAGAAATTAACCGGCTGGCCACGGATGCCATTTCCGATTTGCTTTTTGTTTCTGAGCCATCAGGAATCGAAAACCTGAAAAGAGAGGGGGTGGCTGATGAGAAAGTGCATTTTGTGGGAAATGTGATGATCGATAGCCTTGTTTTTGCTTCTGAGGCTATTAAGGAGTCAGACGTCCTGAGCCGTTTTCTGCTTGAGTCGTATAAATATGTGCTGGTCACCATTCATCGTCCCTCAAATGTGGACCATCCACCCCGGTTGAGAGAACTGATAAACTGGCTGAAAGAGCTTTCCTCCAAAATGCCTGTGGTTTTTCCGGTTCATCCCAGAACCCGAAACCGTCTTGTTGAGGCCGGCCTTGATCCGGCTCAGATAAAGCAACAATTTCCCAATCTGAAATTGGTTTCGCCTCAGGGATACATTGATTTTCAGAAGCTGGTCAGTCAGGCCCGCCTGGTAATCACCGATAGCGGAGGCCTGCAGGAGGAGACTACCTGGCTTGGAGTACCCTGTGTTACTTTGCGTGAAAATACCGAACGACCTGTAACGATAGAGCAGGGCACTAATTATCTGGCAGGTTTTGATTTTGCAAAGGCTGATGATGTGGTTAATGCCTGCCTTGCCGGAAAATCCCCAAAAGGTCAGGTCCCGGATTTATGGGATGGGCATGCGGCCCAACGAATCGTTGATGTATTGTTGCGTAAACATAAAGCAAGGAATGTGTAAATACGGAGATTGCTCATTATAAATGAGTAATTTTCGGACGAGCGTAACGACGCAAGTGGACCTTTATGGACAGAAACTAAATAAATAATCGTGATCAAAATAAGTGTTTAACAGGCTTGCCAGGGACTGACCTTGGCAATTAAACATATCCTCTTGTGATATAAATGCTTAAGAAATAACTTGTCCGTTTCATTACGAAAACTTATGAATAAACCAGGTTAGAACTACCGATTTGTTCTAAATTTGCAACATTGATGGATCGAATATGGCGATAAATGCATCAAAATAATATGCTTAAGTTCTCTAAATAGGATCTGCTGAAAAATACTTAAAAAAATAATATTTAGTTGTTTAAAGGAATGTTATTATAGTGAAGGACTGTTACTATTTGAAGGGCGGGGAGGCCCGTCCGTTTTCCGGGCCGGCGGTTGGAGAGAAGGCTTAATGAGCGACTTCAAGGCTTTGCGGGCCAGCCGGAAATTAAGCCTGATGCGGACGGATAGGTTTAAACGGACTAGACTTTTTTGTTTCTTTTTGGGGTAATGCTAAAAAGAAAATCAATTAAGAAATAAATATAGGGCTGCTGATTTTTTCAGTAGCCTCTAAATAAGACTTCATGATACGACCGATTGTAATAATTATCTTCAGTGCCTCTTTGCTGATTTCGGGATGCAGTCCCAAAGAGCCAATTCCCAAAGAGTTTCCGGACAAGACTGAGATGGCGGAAATACTGGCCAAACTCTATTTCGCAGAAAGTGTGTTGTCTAATCGGAAGTACAGTCCCGGAAGCAGTGATGAAGGAGAGGTGGCCCCTGCGTATTATAAATATGTGCTTGAGGACTTCGGACTCACCACCACCGAATTTGACACCATCCGTCAGTGGTATGTCTCGCACCCCTATCACTATCAGGAGGTTTATGAGCAGGTGGTGTTGCTGATAACCCAACGGGAAGCTGAACTGAAAAAACAAATTAAAGCGGAAGAAGCAGCTGCTGACAGTTTGCCTGAGGTAAAGGATTTATGGAACAGTGAGCGAAAAATGGTTGTCAATTCCCTTGATACCGCCGATCGTCGACTGCCTTTCCGGATCAAAGTTGATTCAATCGAAAGAGGACGAATAAGACTGTCTGCGTTTTACCGTTTTTTACGCCCTGACAGAAGCCGGGATGGGAGGACTGAGATGGTTACACTGTTTGCCGACAGCACCTCCGATACACTCTCTGTGGAGTTGACCAAAGTTTTTGAAAAGAAACCATTTTCTTTGATTGCACCATTGGATACAATGCCTCCGGTTATTGAAATTTCCGGTTATCTCTTTCTTCATGACACTACCGCCACCGGTGCAGTGGAATTTTCTGATATCAGCCTTGAACATCAGGAAAATAATGACAATGATGATAGTGAGGAGGAAGCAGAACCGGAAGATGCCGTTAACAGAGATCTTGAACTTTTAAAATCGGGACCCGATGTCCGTTAATCGTTTTGCTTCACATTTTATGCTTTCTCCGGATGGAGAGTTGCTGCGTTGGCCGGTGATTACAGTGAATGATGAGGGAGTCATTGAATCTGTGGAGCATTTTGAGAATGGGTTTCAGGAACGGCCGTTTACCCGGTTTTTTGCAGGAATTCTGTGTCCGGCTTTTGTGGATATCTTTGCAGAAGTTACCACCGATGAAATTGAGCGGCATAAATCTGTGAAAAATCGTCACTTTCGTGATGGGACAATTTTATTAGGGGTTAAGGCTGACGACAACCCGGTTTCAAAGGCTAACGATGGTTTGCCCGTGGTGATGGAAAAAAAGCAGGACCATGCAATCTCCCCCTTGTCGTCCGGGTTAAGTGGGCAAGGGACATTGCTCGAGCGGATGAAAACGCATTCTTCAGATGTTTCGATGACAAAAATGCTCTTGGAAGTTACCATGATTGCTGCCCGGAGCACCGGTTTTTTAAGTCTCGGAAGGCTCGAAAAGGGGGCCTCTCCCGGTATCTTGTTGTTGCAAAGTATTGATCTGGTGTCTAAACGATGGACGCCTTCTTCTTCAGTCAGATGGCTGAGTATTCCCGCCGTGATTGGTGCATAATAAAGTATGGGGCCATTCTCATCCCTTCCGTTCAGAGCCAAGAGCCAAGAGCTCACCTCTCCTCGTTCACCTCTTCTGCCTTCTAACTACCCACTACTGGCTACTGACTACTCACTATCGGCTACTGACTACAGCCAACTCACAAATTACCAAATCCCATTCAAAAATATTCCCGATTCCATGTGGTTTTTTGTATCTTTGTGTGTCCGAAAAAGAACTGTAATGCCTGCTTCAGTCAGGCCAGGATAGAAACTCTATAATTCTTAATATTATGTCGAAAATCGAAGCTTACAATTTCTCAGGTAAGAAAGCCATTGTTCGTGTGGATTTCAATGTTCCTTTCAACGAAAAGTTTGAAATTACTGATGATACCCGCATTCAGGCTGCTTTGCCAACTTTAAAGAAAATTATTAAAGACGGCGGTTCTGCAATTGTGATGTCTCATTTGGGGCGTCCAAAAGGAAAAGCCAACCCTGATTTTTCCATGAAGCATGTTCAGGGGCGTTTGTCTGAACTGCTGGGAGTGGACGTGGTATTTGCCAAGGATTCAGTAGGACCCGATGCAAAAGAAAAAGCCTCTTCTTTGCAACCCGGTCAGGTATTGATGTTGGAGAATCTGCGTTTTCATCTTGAGGAAGAAGGTAAGCCAAAATTGGCCGACGATGCTTCAGAAGACGAGAAAAAAGCTGCCAAGGCAGAAATGAAAGAGAAGCAGCAGCAATTCTCGAAAGATTTGGCTGCACTGGCCGATGTATATGTGAACGATGCATTTGGTACAGCCCACCGTGCGCATGCTTCAACTGCTGTGATTGCCGACTTTTTTGATGCTGACAGCAAGATGTTTGGTTACCTGATTGAACGTGAGCTCCTGAGCCTTGATAAGGTGCTTAAGGCTCCTGAAAGACCATTTACCGCTATCATGGGTGGTGCAAAGGTTTCTACCAAAATTACCATCATCGAAAATCTGCTGGATAAGGTGAATAACCTGATTTTGGGTGGAGGTATGACTTATACATTTATCAAAGCCCATGGTGGTAACATCGGTAGTTCTATCTGCGAGGATGAATATCTTGACCTGGCGTTGAAAATTGAAAAGCTGGCTAAGGAGAAAAATGTTAAGCTTTATCTGCCCGCTGATGTGCTGGCTGCCGATGCATTTGACAACAATGCAAATACCAAAATAGTGCCGGTGGATGAGATTCCTGAAGGATGGATGGGGTTGGATGCCGGCCCGGAGAGTATCAAAACCATGCAGGAGGTAATCGAAAATTCAAAAACCATCTTGTGGAACGGCCCTGTTGGTGTGTTTGAAATGGAGACTTTTGAGAAAGGTTCAAAAGCTGTGGCGGAGGCTATTGCTGCCGGAACTAAGAAAGGTGCCTATTCTTTGATTGGCGGAGGGGACTCTGTGGCTTGTATCAACAAGTTTGAGAAAGCTGATGAGGTTTCATACATCTCTACTGCCGGTGGTGCGCTTCTGGAATATCTGGAAGGCAAAGAACTGCCCGGTATTAAGGCCATTCGCGGATAATATTTTCTGAATTTTGATACAAAAAGGGCACGGGCTCATTTTGTGAAGACTATATGATCTTGCCGCCGGACACTGCATAGAAGGCTTTGTTCGGCGGTTTTTTTTGAATTGTATAGCGAATCCGTTAAAAGTCGCATTTTTTTTGCGACTAAAATTCGTTTAATTCGGGTCTGCTTGAAGACGTATAATGTAAAGATTATGAATGATTTAATGGCTGTGTTTTCATTTGAAGTGCAAGGTTTTCAAGCTAATCACTAAAATAAGTTTGCAATTAAGAAGACTTAAGACGGTAATTATTAACAACTTACCAGTCAAAAGAATGTTTTTTGTTTGAATGAGTTTTACTGGTTGAAAGGGGGGCGGGCCTGTCCGTTTTCCGGGCCGGCGGATAGCGGGAAGCCAAAATGGGCGATTTTCAAGGCCTTGCGCAATGGCCGGAAATTTTGGATTTTGCGGGCGGCTAGGTTTAAACGGACTAGATTTTTTTGTTTCTTTTTGGAGCAATGCCAAAAAGAAAATCAATAAAGAAATTAAAATTGGTCCGCTGACTTTTTTAGCAGCCCCTGATTCGAATAATTTGTGGACCCAAAATAATTAAATGGCGCAGCCATTTCATTATCACCTTTTAGAAAATCTTTTGTCAAACAAACACGACCATCAGGGTTAAGACATTAAAGAAAAAATAGAATATTATGCAGTTCCTTTATACCATCGGAGTTCGACTCTTCTCATTTGCCGTAGCACTTGCAGCTCCTTTTAACGAAAAAGCAAAATTGCTTTATAAGGGAAGAAAAGAGATCTGGCAAAAATTGTCGGCATTGAAGGGCGAATCTTCCGTAGTCTGGATTCACTGTGCTTCTCTTGGGGAGTTTGAACAGGGAAGGCCGGTGATTGAGGCGATCCGAAAAAATGTTCCCGGTAAAAAGATTCTGCTAACTTTCTTCTCTCCATCGGGCTATGAGGTGCGAAAGAACTATGATTTGGCAGATGTTGTCTGCTATTTGCCTGCGGACACTCCTCGAAATGCCCGTCGCTTATTGAAAGTGGTGCAGCCTGAGTCAGCTTTTTTTGTGAAGTACGAGTTTTGGCCCAACCTTTTTAAGGAACTGGCGCTCCGCGATATCCCGCTCTATAGTATCTCTTCTATTTTCAGAGAAAACCAGGTGTTTTTTAAATGGTATGGAAAATGGTTTCAGAAATCCCTGAAAGCTGTAACACACTTTTATGTTCAGGATGAGACTTCCGGAAAGCTTCTTCAGAGTATAGGGATAAAAAATTATGAGGTAGCAGGAGATACCCGGTTCGACAGGGTAAAGGCTATTGTTGATGCCGCCACCGAGGTGCAGATGGCCGCTCAGTTTGCTGCAGGGGCTGATTTTGTGTTGGTTGCAGGAAGTACCTGGCCCCCCGATGAAGATTTGCTTTGCCGTTACATCAACGAGGCTCCCGATGGCGTGAAGTTAATTATGGCACCGCATGAAGTACATGAAGGCCATGTTCAGGAGATTGAGCAAAAGCTGAAGGTTCCGTATTTTCGTTTTACCCGCAATGGGGATGCTGAACCCGGGGGTAGTCGGGTGCTGATCGTGGATACCATTGGGCTGTTGTCTGCAATTTATCGCTACGGGCAGGTTGCATGGATTGGCGGAGGGTTTGGAAAAGGCATTCACAATACACTGGAGGCTGCCACTTATGGGATTCCTGTTGCCTTTGGTCCCGAATATCATAAGTTTAAAGAAGCCCGCGATTTGATTGAAGTGGGCGGTGGTTTTTCGGTAAATGACTATGAAGGCTTTTTTTCGATGTTAGAAAATTTCAGGACCAATGATGCCCGTCGGCAAGAGTCCGGAAAAGCTGCCGGGTCCTATGTGAAATCTATGTGCGGAGCAACCGGTATGATTATGGAGCAGGTGTTTGGAGTGAAGGCAGAGGTGTGATCTTCGATGAGTTTGGTTTGCAAGGAGGCAAAGTCGCAAGTGAGCGACTCAAAAGGAAATGCTATTGTTTTACCGGACAATAGTGATTATTTATGAATAATTCAGTCCTCCCCAAAACGAGGCTTTTTCCTTTTAAAGGAATACATAATGTTGTTGCGTTTTTTTAAGGCCGAAGGTCTTTAAGCAATAGCCTGGGGCAACGCCCCAGGGAAATTGAAACATTCTCCCTCCCCCCTCTCATTATTGGTCGCGTCGCGACCAATAATGAGAGGGGAGTGGGGGATGCCTCAAAACCCAGGGCGTTGCCCTGGGCTATTGCTCTCAGGCTTTCAGCCTGTTTACACCATACCTGTTTTATTACGTAAATGAGTATTTTGGTAGCGAGTATAACGAAGCAAGTGGTACTTTATGACCAGACACTGACTACCGAATTGTGCTGTTTTCTGTTCTGCTCCCAAAAGCAGTTCTCCCAATCTTTCCCTGAAGTTATCAACAATCTGTTAATGGTTTTCCAAAATTTGGAAAAATCAGTTGAGTGCCTTTGATCGAAATGTTAATAAATGTAGCCAAATCCCTGTTTTACTGTCTGCTTCAGAGGGTTTGATATCTGCAATTTTTTAATCAAAAAAAATTCTAAAGATTTGTGAAGTTTTCCATTTTGGGAAACTTTTTAAATTTTTAAAAACTTCAAGTAGAAGAAAATCAATAAATAAGACTTTCTTTTTGGGAAACTTTTGAGATTGTTGATAAAAAATAGTTGTCTCAAAAGAAAAGCTTTTCTAACTTGCACTCGTCAAACAGGAATTATTAAAAATTATTAATAAACAATTTATCAAACCGTTAACCAGATTGATGCATTTCTTTTTGCGACGGAATGTTCAGGAATTCGGGTAAATCTGATAAAAAGCCGGCCGTGGGGTTGTTTTGCCGGTATGACAGATATATGATCCAATTAAATTCCGGCATTACGCAGCAAATTGTTGTGGATTAATCAGAATAAAAAAATAACCATCATGGCAGAAACAGATGTTGACCTGAAAACCCGGGTGAAAGACGGAAAAACTTTCACTCATGAGGATGCTTACCAAAAGGCGCTTGAGTACTTTGAGGGGGATGAGCTTGCAGCCCGCGTGTGGGTAAATAAGTATGCTCTGAAAGACTCTCAGGGATGTCTTTATGAAATGACTCCCGATGAAATGCACTGGCGATTGGCCAGGGAGGTTGCCCGTATCGAAAAGAAATATCCGAATCCTATGTCGGAAGAGCAGCTTTTTGGGCTGTTTCAGCGCTTTAAGTACATCGTGCCGCAGGGAGGTCCTATGGCAGGTATTGGTAATAAATATCAGGTGGCATCGTTGTCAAATTGCTTTGTGATTGGCAGTGAAGGTCCTTCCGACTCTTACGGGGGCATAATGAAAGTGGACCAGGAGCAGGTTCAGTTGATGAAACGCCGTGGTGGAGTGGGGCATGACCTGTCGCACATTCGGCCTAAGGGTTCTCCGGTGAAAAATTCTGCCCTCACGTCAACAGGAATCGTGCCTTTTATGGAGCGTTTTTCCAATTCTACCCGTGAAGTAGCCCAGGATGGTCGTCGTGGCGCCCTGATGTTGAGTGTCTCTGTCAAACACCCCGACTCTGAGAAGTTTATTGATGCCAAAATGGAGCAGGGAAAAGTTACCGGTGCCAATGTTTCTGTGAAGATTGATGATGGTTTCATGGAGTCTGTGGTAGATGGTACCGAATATCAACAACAGTATCCGGTGGATGCCGCGGAACCTAAAGTGCGTAAAAACATCAATGCCCGTAATTTATGGGAAAAGGTGGTGCACAACGCCTGGAAATCTGCCGAGCCCGGTATCCTTTTCTGGGATACCATTATTCGGGAGTCTGTGCCGGACTGCTATGCCGATCTGGGGTACCGCACCATGAGTACCAATCCATGTGGTGAAATTCCTTTGTGTCCTTACGATAGCTGCCGTCTCATTGCCATAAATCTCTATTCATACGTCGATAATCCCTTTACGGATAATGCCAGCTTTAACTTTGAGCTGTTTAAAGAACATGCCGGCTATGCTCAGCGCATAATGGACGATATAATTGACCTGGAACTGGAGAAAATTGATGGTATCCTCGAAAAAGTCAATGCTGATCCCGAAACAGAGGAGATTAAGAGCGTTGAAAAGAATCTGTGGCTCAATATCCGCAAAAAAGCGGAAGAAGGTCGCCGTACCGGAATAGGTATCACAGGCGAAGGTGATATGCTGGCTGCACTGGGACTTCGTTACGGAAGCGATATTGCTACCGATTTTTCAGTGGAAGTTCATAAATCACTGGCCGTTTCGGCTTACAAATCGTCTGTTGAACTGGCTAAAGAGCGTGGTGCTTTCCCGATTTTTGATGCCGAAAAGGAGAAAAACAATCCGTTCATCCAGAGGTTGGCAGAAGCCGATCCAGATATGTATGAGGAGATGAAGAAACATGGTCGCCGTAACATTGCCTTGCTGACCATTGCCCCAACCGGAACCACCAGTCTGATGACACAGACTTCCAGTGGTATTGAACCGGTGTTCCTGCCTGTGTATAAGCGTCGCCGTAAGGTAAATCCCAACGATCCGGAAGTGAGAGTGGACTTTGTGGATGAAGTGGGCGACAGCTGGGAAGAGTACATCGTTTTCCATCATAAGTTTGTGACCTGGATGAAGGCCAACAACATCGATACTACAAAAAATTACTCGCAGGAGGAGCTGGATAAACTCATTGAGAAGTCTCCTTATTATAAGGCCACTTCCAATGATGTGGACTGGATGAGCAAAGTGCGCATGCAGGGTCAGGTGCAAAAATGGGTGGATCATTCCATCAGTGTAACCATAAACCTTCCTTCTACGGCCACAGAGGAGCTGGTGGGACAGTTGTATGTGGAAGCCTGGAAAAGCGGTTGTAAAGGTGTGACGGTTTATCGGGATGGATCGCGTGCCGGCGTTTTGCTGAACAATTCAGAAAAGAAAGAGGACGAGGGATTTAAATTCCCCAAAAAACGTCCCGAGGTTCTGGAGGCTGACGTGGTTCGTTTCCAGAATAACAAGGAAAAATGGATTGCTTTTGTGGGATTGCTCGATGGACGCCCCTATGAGATTTTTACCGGTTTGGCTGATGATGAGGATGGAATTCTCCTGCCCAAATCAGTTCAGAAGGGATACATCATTAAGAGCAGAGACAACGATGGCACTTCACGCTATGATTTTCAGTATGTAAACAAGCGCGGATACAAAACGACCATAGAAGGTTTGTCCTTTAAGTTCCATAAGGAATTCTGGAACTATGCAAAACTTATTTCAGGGGTGTTGCGACACGGCATGCCCATCGAAGATGCATTGCACCTGGTTGCCGGTTTGCAGTTGGACAACGAGAATATCAACAACTGGAAAAATGGTGTGGAACGTGCCCTTAAGAAATACATTCCCAATGGCACCAAAGTAAAGAAAGGCCATTGCGAAAATTGTGGCTCCGACAAGCTGGTTTATCAGGAAGGTTGCCTGATTTGTCAGAGTTGCGGAACCTCTAAATGCGGATGATTTATTTTGCCAATTTGTAACCTTGAAGGCCTGTCGGATTTTATTCGGCAGGCTTTTTTGGTAAGATGGGGAAAGTGTAAAAGAATTACTGTTGTTCGGAAAACTATTATTTTTAAAGAAGCTTGCTTCGCACTGCTCGCAAAGGTCTGTTCATTGCGACCGTAATGAAGCAACCTCAATTATTTAACCGGACAACAATGAAAAACAATGCAAGAATATTGATTTTTATCATGTTTTGGTGTGTGTTTTGTTTAAGGTAGAAGCGATAAATATTTTACAAACCCTAATCTGAATAATGGAAACTGTGAATTCTTAATTAGCCTGTCTATAAACTAAGCAAATTCTGTTTTTAGAGCTGTTTCTGGTTAGAAAGTGCCAGTTACAAGGCTTGAGAAGCCCGAAAATCCGCAGTTTTCTTGAGTAAATGAGGAATTTTCGGGCAAGCGTAACGCAGTAAATGGCACTTTATGGACAATCACTATTTAAGAGTTTTCGTTAGGAGATGTTTAAATGTCAATATATTCAGGCAACCACAAAGAAAAGTGATGAAGGGAATAGTGAAATATTTCCAAGTCAGCTTTATTGAGGTCGCCAGAATTTATCAGGTAGGTGAAAATTGTAATAGATAATTTATAAAAAATACAGGTTAACTGTTCCTGAAAAAATCCTCTTCGTTTTTCTATCTTTGCAGCAGAAAATAAAAAAATACAAATATGAGTAATCAACCATCCGTTCGCGTCCGTTTTGCCCCCAGTCCTACAGGTCCGTTGCACATGGGAGGTGTCAGAACAGCCTTGTTTAATTATCTTTTTGCCCGTAAAAACGGGGGGACTTTTATTCTGCGTATTGAGGATACAGATCAAACCCGCTATGTCAAAGGTGCTGAAGATTATATTATTGAATCCTTAAAATGGTGCGGACTGGAGTTTGATGAAGGACCTGTTCAGGGTGGAAATTATGGCCCCTACCGGCAAAGTGAGCGCAAGGCCCAATACCGGGAATATGCCGATTTGCTGATGGAAAAGGGACATGCTTACATTGCATTTGATACAGCTGAGGAGTTGGATCAGGCACGTAAGGAGGCAGAGGCCGATGGTAAAACATTTTCCTATGATGAGCACTCACGTATGTCGATGAAGAATTCCTTGTCTATGCCCAAAGAAGAGGTTGATAAACTGCTTCTGGAGAATGCTCCTCATGTGATTCGCTTCAAGATGCCGGAGCAGGCAGAGGTGGTGGAAGATGAAGATATGATACGGGGCAGGGTCTCTTTTCGTACTTCAGACCTGGATGACAAGGTGCTTTTTAAGGCCGACGGAATGCCCACTTACCATTTGGCGAATGTTGTGGATGACCACCTGATGGAAGTAACGCATGTGATTCGTGGTGAAGAGTGGCTGCCTTCTATGCCGCTTCATGTATTACTTTACCGTGCTTTTGGGTGGGATAAACCGATTTTTGCTCATCTGCCTTTGATACTGAAGCCCCAGGGGAAAGGAAAATTGAGCAAGAGGGATGGAGATAAGCTTGGATTCCCCGTCTTCCCGCTGAAGTGGACCGATCCGGAGACACAGGAGGTGGCCGCAGGTTATCGGGAGGATGGTTATTTTCCGGAAGCTTTTATCAATATGTTGGCACTGCTTGGATGGAATCCCGGAACCGAACAGGAGCTTTTTACCAAAGATGAGTTAGTGAATGCGTTTTCTTTTGATCGCGTAAATAAGTCCGGGGCTCGTTTTGATCCCGAAAAAGCAAAGTGGTTCAACCATCAGTATCTTATTCAGAAAACGGATGAAGAACTGGCAGGACTTTTTGGACCGGTACTCGTGGAGAAAGGGGTTGTACCTCCCCCGGTTGATCATCTGGCCAAAATAGTGGCTCTGGTAAAGGAACGGGTGAGTTTTGTACATGAATTGTGGGAGCAGAGTTCCTTTTTCTTTGTTGCCCCGGATGCGTACGATGCTAAAGTGGTCAAAAAACGTTGGAAAGGAGAGATTCCTGCTTTTATGGACAAATTGGCCGTTTTCTTCAAGAATGACAATGGTTTATGGAGTGCCGCTGTATTAAAAGAGGAAGTTTCCAAACTTATTGAAGAAAATGAGATGAATTTCGGGGGCGTGATGAATGCTCTTCGTCTGGCTCTTGTGGGAGGGAGCTTTGGCCCCGATTTGTTTACCATTGTTGAGATGCTTGGCCAGGATGAGGTGGTGACCAGAATTAATAAAGCGGTGAGTGAACTCGGATAAGGGTGGAAATTGAGTGGAACCATTCTTGCAGTAGAGTAGGGGAGTTGTCGGAGCACTATCTCATCCAAAACTCCGAACCCAAAACTCCGAACCCGAAACCCTCAACTCAAAACTCAAAACTAAAATCGCGTGCAAATAGAAAAATTAAAACAACTGCTTAATGGGCCTTTGCCCGGTGAACCAGCTCACGAGCTGATGGCGCCCAGTGTCCGGTTTACGGGAACACGGATGCCTGATCCTGCTCTGGCTCGTCCAAGCAGTGTTTTGATTTTGTTCTACCCCCGTAGCGGCAATTGGTATCTTCCTTTTATTCAGCGTCCTGTTTATGATGGTGTTCATAGCGGGCAAATCAGTTTTCCCGGTGGCAAATGCGAGGAGGAAGATGCTGATTTTTGTTCCACTGCTTTGCGTGAAAGCCATGAAGAGATTGGGGTTGTTCCTGAGGATGTCCAAATTATAGGATCGCTGACCCCTCTGTATATTCCCAATAGCAATTTTCAGGTTTATCCGCAGGTAGGATGGCTCGATTATGAGCCTGCTTTTTCGCCCGATTCCACCGAAGTGGACGAAATAATAGAAGTCCCGTTGGAGCTCTTGCTCAAAAGAGAGAATGTAAAGCAGCTGAACCGGAATATCAACGGAACAACGCTGATAGCACCGTACTTCGAAGCAGGAGATCGTGCAATTTGGGGCGCCACAGCTATGATTCTCAGCGAAATGCTGGAGGTGCTTCGGAAAATATAGAAGGTGTAAAGACTAACTAGAGTCCGTCTATAAAGTCGGGAAAGTTTCTGGCGGGAGCTGTGTCTGTTCAGAAAGTGCCAGTTACAAGGCTTGCGACCGCGTGTCGCCTAAAGCTTTAGCGGTGGCGCAAGTCCGAAAATACGGAGTTTACTTTTCGTAAATGAGTACTTTTCGGACAAGCGTAACGCAGTAAATGGTACTTTATGGACAGACACTAACTATTCCATCACATTCTTGTAATGCTCATATCGTTCAAGTATCTCCGTAACATAATGGTAGGGCTCTTCTCCCCGGCAGTAACCAAATTTCACCACCGGGTCATTGAAAAATTTGGGCTCTGATTTGTGCAGCAGGTAGTAATCCACATTGTTTTCCCAGACCAGGGGATCTTTTCCGTATTTTTCTGCCAGGTTCATGGCATCCAGTACATGGCCAAGCCCTACATTGTATGAGGCCAGTACAAACTTGATTCGCTCTTCAGGATCGGTGACTCTTGATTCCAGCCGTTCATCAAGCCATTTGAGAAATTCCACTCCGCCACGGATGTTTTGTCTCGGGTTTTCCGGATTTACCACTCCGAAGCGATCAGCGGTGCCCGGCATTAGTTGCATAAGTCCCTGCGCTCCTGCCCAGCTTTCCACCTTTGGAAAAAAGCGAGATTCCTGATAAATCAGGGAGGCAATCAGTCGCCAGTCCCAGTTAAACTTGTTGCTTTCCTCTTTTATCATCTCATCAAAATCCGAAACCTGACCTCCCTTGATCGAATGAAATCCCTCATCCACCAGATGAACCGACCGTTTATTGAGGTAATATTTCTGATAAATCTGATTGTATCGGGCTGTTTTTTTGAAGCTGATGAGCCAGTTGTCGATGACATTTAACAAGTCGGGCGATGTGGAGCGCACAGCCCACGAAAGTTTTTGCGGAAAACTGATGGCCGTTTCCACATCCAGATTGGGATAGTAGTTGAGGTTTACCCGGGCCAGATTTTCGTCACACACCGTATATTTTATTTCTCCGCTGGCAACCAGGCCAATGAGTTGTTCCACTTCATAATCTGCAATTTCCACGATGTTAATGCTGTCACCGATTTCTTGTGCCAGATTTCTCAATCGCTTGGCGTAGGCCGATTCTTTTTGTACGTAGATGGTTTCTCCAGCCAGGTTTAGCTGGTTGCGAATAAGTTTGTTGTACTCCCTGTTGCCTGTATTGCCATTGTCGGGTTGGTAGCGCTGTTGCACCAGTATTTGCCGGCTGAAACTATGCGGCTCGCTGAACCGGATTCCATCGTTTTTCTCAAGGGTGGCTGCCAGATTGCTTGCTATGATGTCGATGGCCCCCTTTTTTAGGTTCCGATAGTTGGTGGAGAGATCGTTGTTGATTGTTACATCCAACTTCAATCCCATATAATTGCTAAACTCCTGGAGCAGCTCCAGCTGGTAGCCCATGGGGGTTCCTTTGTACACAAAATAGTTGGTGGAGTTGTAGTTGGTAACGACTCTGACCACCCCTTCTTCCTTAATTTCGTTCAGGTCCCGTTCCGAGAGTTCAATGGAAGTATCCTTGGCATCGTTTTCTTTTTCCTGAAAACATGCGGATAGCAGGAGGGCTAAGGCTGATAAAATTACAGTAAAAATCTTTCCCATAAAGTTTCATTTATGACCGGCCTTCCTCGCTGTGTTTCGGAATCTAAAGTGGTGTTTGTGGCGGTCAATATGATGGGCAAAGATACTAAAATGTTGACATGCAGAAAAAAACGGTTCCGGCATTAGTCGTAAAAATTCCACGAAACGCCAAACCTCAGGCCTCCGGGATTGATCGGATAGCCGATTGTGTGGAAGTAATCGCTGTTCATCAGCCCCTGGTTTACGTGATCATATTTGACGAAGATGTTTGCTCTTTTGAGATGAAAATTGACAAACGGATCTACAACCGGATAGTTGCCTGTCTTTCTCTCCCGTTGTATGTGGAATTGTCCGGTGGCCGGCATAAAGTCCGGTGCGTAATAAGCCGTGTGGTATCTCACGTCAAAGCCCAACTGGAAAAACAACACCTGAAAAAGCGTATTTTCAAAGTAGTTGGAGCTGAAAACGGATAATTCAGGTACCGGAACAATGCGGTCGTGGCTGGTAAGCTGATAAACCACTTCGTTTCTGCTGTGCAGATTCCAGAGTTGAAAATGCTTCTTTAGTTTTATTTGTATCAGCTGAAGGAACTCGCTGGTCTGTTCGGGCAGAGCCTCTTCGTTCCAGTAAATATGATCGTTTAAGAGTCTGATCTCTCCGGTGAGTTGCAACCGCCGGGTGGGGATATTAATTCCACCATGAATCCGGACTGTTTGTTCCGGATCGAAACGTTTATCCCACGATAGGTGGTTGGAGTAATATTGCTCAGTGAAAAAGTCCGGTGAAGTGAGGTAAAGACCGCCGCGCGCAAAAAATCCTGCAGTGTCCCTGGCAACTCTGAAACGTGTGTTGAAGCCTCCGGTAAGTTCACTGTCGCCTGCTTTGTGGCCTTGAAACCAGACACGAAGTCCTGCATCGTAAAAGAAATTCTCACCACGGTTTTTGAATAGTTGACCACCAAATGCCGTGGCGGTTCGTTGTTCTTTTTTCTTGTGATAAATGAATTCTCCTGTGGGGTTGCCAGCGGTATCTTCTATCGCGACTGTAGATGCCGGCCAGCGATTGCGCTCCACTTCATTCATCAGATACACGCGCATACCAAACTGTAGAAAAGGGTTGGCTTCTTCATTGAATTTTAGCTGAATGGTATTGCGATAAGTGGTTTGATAGGTGGTATCTTTGGTTTGGGTGGGGTCGTTGTTAATCCGGTCATAAAACCAAAGAGACTCGTCTTCCGGAAAAACACTTGCCAGATCATCTATTTTATATGCACGTCTGTAACGATCCATTTCAAAAGTGTGACTCGCTGTGGCCAAAGATGTTTTTTCCTTTACCGAGTCATTTACCGCTATGGAGACACTTCCTATTTTAAGCTTTTGATTGATAAATAGTTTGTAATTGTCGATGCGGGTGGATGCATTGGTGAAGTAAACAGGGATGTATTCCGGCCCGTCGTACTCGTTGTCTTCCGGACTCAGGATGTTATTATCGTCAATGATTCCTCCGTTGTTCAATTGGTCGGTTTTTCCGTAAAAAAATGATCCATGAACCTCATATTTTCTGCCCGAATAGGATGAAAAAAGTCTGAAAAGGCGGTTGTCCACCTGTTGTCCGTCGTATTTTCCAACCGATGAAATTAATTTGTAGTTGAATCCGACATTGACATTTTCATTGATGTTTTGTGTGAACAGTACCCCAACGTTTTCTTCACTTCGACGTTTGGGACCACTGTGCTGATAATAAAGATTGGTGTATGGAGTTCGGGTGTTATAATACTTCCAATCTTCGGGTGAGGTAAGCCAGTAATTGAGGTTGCGGGAGAATAAAAAACTGTTTCCCACCGGCATATCTTCAATGATGACCGATTGAGCGGGAGCTCCCAGGTTGCCGGTAAAAACGTTTGCAATGGAGCGTTGATAGATCGGATTGTAAATTTGAAATCCGGTGGATACAGTGTCCACCACTACGGTGTCGGAAAGGCTGAAATCATCCACCAGTCGCCAGTTTTTTACTTCACTTGGCACCGTTGGCTGTTGACTTCCGGCTTCCTGTTCGTCGCTGTTGTTCTGGTTTTGGTTTTGTCCGTTTTGAAAGCCTCCCTGCTGCATAGTGGGAAACCCTCTTCCTCCGCCTGACTGATTGTTCCCACTGGGGATAAACTGAGCAAAGGTTGACGTTGCCAGTGCCAGAAACACAATATGTATGATGATAAATTTCTTCATTGCGACGCAAAGATATTGAAAAATAGAATGTGGGAAAGCCTGTTTCCTGAACAAGTGGTCATATTTTGGCACAAAGTTTCCCGGTTTACCTCTTTCAGAGCAGGTCGAATACAGCAAACTTCCTGCCGAAGATAACCGTCCGGTCCGGATGCGGCAAATTTTGACGGTTGCCCGGGCACTTCTTTTGAGAAATATTCTAATAAGGAGAGGATTGGTTTTTTATTTTTACTTTTGTGCTTCAAAATGATTGGTTATGGATTCAATGATAAAAACAGGGATTATAGAGCTTGAAGAGATGGAGTTTTATGCCTATCACGGCTGTTTTCGAGAAGAAAATGTGGTGGGAAACAGGTTTTTGGTAAATATATCTATTCGTACTGATATGACCAGGCCAATGCAAACCGATAACATTAATGATGCACTAAATTATGTCCAGGTTTACAATCTGGTTAGGACTGAGATGCAACAGACCTCCAATTTGCTGGAGCATGTCACCGCCCGTGTAATGGATTCTCTCTGTCGGCATTTTCCTGATATTGAGTGGCTGAGGGTGAAGATTTCCAAGATGAATCCCCCGATGGGCGGGCAGATGAGAAATGTGAGTGTAACTTTGGAGCGGTAGCAGGAAAATAAAAATAACAACATTTTGTTGGGTTGAACAGAAAAAATCCTTACTTTTGCAACCGCATTTTTGACCAATACAATGGTCGGTTGGCCGAGTGGCTAGGCAGCGGTCTGCAAAACCGCGTACGGCGGTTCGAATCCGCCACCGACCTCAATTAAAAGCCCCGCTGTGATTTTTTGAATCACAGCGGGGCTTTTAGTTTGAAGACGCATATCCTACTCCTCATACCCCGCCTTGCAGGATAAACATTCATTGGCATAGTTGTCGTACTCATCAAATGCAGGGCCTGGTTTCCCATTGATTGTGATGATGCGATCAAGTCTTACAAATTCTCCGTTTTTCAGCGTTATGAATTCCCCTTCACTATTCTTGGGCAGGTGTTTAAATTTGCCTTTTGCCTGCCCTAACGAGTTGTCAGGAAGAAAAAAGAATATGTTCTGCTCTTCGTTTTTGTGAACGGTTGATTCAAGTATATCGAAAAAATCGGGGTCCACCGGCGTGTATTTTGAGTATTTCATGGCTTCCTTTTTTTTGAAAGTATAAGATATGGATTTTAACATCGGATGTAAAGTTCTTTTTTAATAGGATAAATTACAATAGATCGTTAGATTTTAGAAGTTAGAGATTAGATGGAATCGTAAGATGTTGACATTCTGCATTTTATTTTAAAAAAACACTTATTTAAACTTAACGATTTAATTTCCAGAGCTTTGAAAAAAGTTTAACGGACTATTGAAAAATAGATGTCTGGAAATAAAGATGCCTTGTGATGAGTGGATATATTTCATTGATAAAAGCCATTAATTGAATGATGAATGTTTTTTTATGTTCGTGAAAAAATGACAACTGTTCGCTACCGAACATCCATTATTCGGAAGTGGACAAAATTTGGTTACTTGGAAAAGCGATAAAATCCTGTTAGTTAGTGCTTTGTGATTATTGGCACATCCTTTGGAATTCCCTGTGTAAAATATAAAAACAAACATCTAAAAACAGATAGTTATGAAACGAGTAAATTTTGTTGCAGGGTTACTTTTCTTTGTTATGATTTTGTCCGGTTCTTCAGTAGTGGCTGCCGGAGATGCTGTGTCGGTATTGTCAGGAAATTCACTGACTGAATTGGGTAATTACCAGATTACGGAACTTGAATCTGAAACCATCGGAAATGAGACTGTCCGCAAATTTCAGATTGAGTACGAAAACGGAAGTGCCCCGATTGTTGTATTGCTGAACGAACGTAAACGATGCAATGATTTTATTGTACGAAGCAATGTGATGGAAATTCAGTATGTATGCAAGAAGTCCGGTTTTGGAGCCACTACCATCAGCAACAGCGACTTTAGAGTGCTTCCCGAACAAACCAATAATATGTTTTTGTCACAGGAGGCATTGAGCCGTCAGGAGAAGATCGTTAACAGTCAGGTATCAGTAGAAAAGGCACTTGGACTTATTGCCTGTTACTATCCCGGGTTGCTGAAGAATATTCAGAATATTTCGGCCAATTAAGAATAGATTAGCTTTTTTATTGTTTGAATTTTGGTGAATTTTTGAGGGATGCACTGTTAAGGTATGAAAACCTGAACGGTGCATTCCTTTTTTATTTTCCGACCTGTTTTAATACCCACCAAAAAGCGTTATTTTTGCCAACCATTGACGGATTTGTTTTGCCATAAGGCGAAATCTGAAATTGATGGTTAAGCAACCCAAAACCCAAAGAAATCAATAGAAATAATACGGATAATTATGAGCAATACTACCGAAGGCGCAACGCCATCAGCCGGTAAAGGCAATTTTATTCATCAGGAAATAGATAAAGACCTGCAGGAGGGGAAGAACGGAGGTGCGGTGTTAACGCGTTTCCCGCCGGAGCCTAACGGATACCTGCATATTGGCCATGCAAAGTCAATATGTCTCAATTTTGGGTTGGCCGAGAAATATGGTGGCGGATGTAATCTTCGGTTTGATGATACCAATCCGGCAAAAGAGGAGGTGGAGTATGTGGATTCCATCAAAAAGGATGTGAACTGGCTTGGTTTCGACTGGGTGGGTGATGAACATTATGCTTCTGATTATTTCGACCAGCTTTTTGAGTGGGCCGTGAAACTGATTAAGGCCGGAAAAGCTTATGTGGATGATCAAAGTGCGGAGGCAATTGCCGCTCAAAAAGGAACGCCGACACAACCCGGAGTGGAAAGTCAGTTTAGAAACCGCAGCGTGGAAGAGAACCTGGATTTGTTTATGCGCATGAAAGAGGGCGAATTCAAAGAAGGTGAGAGAGTCTTGCGGGCCAAAATTGACATGGCTTCCTCAAATATGCATATGCGTGATCCTATTATGTATCGCATCATTCATAAAAGTCATCATCGCACAGGTGATAAATGGTGTATTTATCCGATGTATGACTTTACGCATGGGCAAAGTGATTTTATTGAAGGTATTACCCATTCAATATGTACTTTGGAATTTGAAGTTCACCGACCGCTTTACAACTGGTTTTTGGATCAAGTACTTGAAGGAGAGCCTGCTCCTGAGCGCCGTCCCCGTCAGATTGAATTTGCCCGTTTGAATTTGAATTATACCGTGATGAGCAAACGTCGTCTCCTGGAACTGGTTCAGAAGGGCATTGTAAAAGGATGGGATGATCCCCGAATGCCAACCATTTCCGGATTACGTCGTCGTGGATACACCCCTGAGTCTATTCGTATGTTTGCCGACCGGGTGGGGGTAGCGCGCCGTGACAACATCATTGATGTGGCTTTGCTGGAGCATTGTGTGCGTGAGGATCTGAATAAAAAAGCTCCTCGTGTGAATGCTGTTATCGATCCGGTAAAACTGATTCTGACCAATTATCCTGAAGACCAGGTGGAGTGGATGGAGGCCATCAATAATCCGGAGGATGAAAATGGCGGAAGTCGTAAGATTCCTTTTACACGGGAGCTTTATATTGAGCGGAATGATTTTATGGAAGAGCCTCCCAAGAAATTTTTCCGACTGGGCCCCGGTCGTGAGGTACGCCTGAAAAATGGATATATTGTGAAGTGTGAGGACTTCAAAAAGAATGAGCAGGGGGAGATTGAAGAGATCTATTGTACCTACGATCCGCAGACCCGAAGCGGAAGTGATACCAGCGGTAAAAAGGTGAAAGGAACCCTGCATTGGGTTAGTGCTTCACATAGTTTACCTGCCGAGGTGCGTCAGTACGACCGCCTGTTTATGGATGAAGATCCTGCGGGACATAAGGATAAGGATTTTAAAGACTTCCTGAATCCTGATTCTTTGACTGTTTTGAAGAAATGCCGTGTGGAGCCTTCATTAAAAGAGGCAGAGGCATTGGATGCATTTCAGTTTCAAAGGTTGGGGTATTTTTGTGTGGACCCTGATTCCACGCCTGATCACTTGGTCTTTAATCGAACTGTGCCCTTGCGTGATGCCTGGGCAAAAATGAATAAGTGATTATATGAAAGTTCTTGCAATCAATGGAAGTCCCCGAAAAGGTGGAAACACAGAGTTGTTAATTAAGGAGGTTTTTAAAGTCCTGGAATCGGAAGGTATTGAAACCGAATTGATGCACATTGGAGGTAGGGAGGTGAATGGCTGTACTGCCTGTGGAAAATGTCGCAAGGAGAAAGATGGGCAATGCCATATAAAAAATCCTGTCCTCAATGAGTGCATGAAGAAGATGGAGGAGGCTGATGGGATTATACTTGGTTCTCCGGTTTATTTTGCTGATATCACTCCCGAATTAAAAGCACTGATTGATGTTTCGGGTTATGCGCTTCGCGGGGCAGGCAACCCGCTCAGGCGGAAAGTGGGAGCCGGAGTTGCGGTGGCCCGCCGTGCAGGAGCAATGACAGCCTTCGATAGCATCAACCGCTTTTTTCTGATCACAGAAATGATTATTCCCGGCTCTTCCTACTGGAATGTGGGCTATGGTAAGGAGAAAGGTGATGTGTTGAAAGATGAGGAAGGACTGAATACCATGCGTACGCTGGGAGCCAATATGGCATGGCTGTTGAAGAAAATAAATTGATAAAAAGTGGTGAGTCACCGGACTCACCACTTTTCATTATAAAATACTACCCGGATAAACTTCAAGCGCCTTTCTCAGAACCTGAATGGCTTTCTCCAGTTCTTTTTGTTCCAGTACGTAAGCAATCCTGACTTCGTTGGATCCATGCCCCGGAGTGCTGTAAAAACCTGTCCCGGGTGCCATCATCACGGTATTGCCTTCATAGTCAAATTCACTAAGAATCCACTTGCAGAAATCTTCGGTGTCTTTCACCGGCAGTTGCACCATGGTGTAGAAAGCTCCTTTGGGTTCCGGACATTTTACGCCGTGGATTTTATTAAGTTCTTCTACCAGATAATTGCGACGTTGAATGTATTCTTCATACACATCGATAAAGTATTGCTCGGGTGTGTCCAGAGAGGCTTCTCCTACGATCTGCCCCAGGCCCGGAGGACTCAGGCGTGCCTGTCCGAATTTGAGTGCAGCACTGATCAGTTCTTTGTTTTTGGAAACGAGTGCTCCGATTCGGACACCACACTCACTGAAACGCTTGGATACCGAGTCGAACATCACGGCATTTTCCTCCAGTCCTTTCAGATGTAACACCGATTTATGTTTGTGTTCATCGTAACAAAATTCACGATATACTTCGTCCGAGAAAAAGAAGAGGTCGTGTTTTAGCACCAGTTCACGCAATTCTTCCAATTCGCTGTCGGAGTATAGATATCCCGTCGGGTTGTTAGGATTGCATATGACAATACCTTTGGTTTTTGGGGTAATCAGTGCTTCCAGATCCTTGATGGGAGGTAGTGCAAAATCGTTTTCGATGGTGGAGGTTACCGGTATGATTTTTACACCCGAAGTAATGGCAAAACCGTTGTAGTTGGCATAGAATGGCTCCGGTATGATTACTTCATCTCCCGGGTTCAGACAGCTCAAAAATGCAAAAGTTATTGCTTCGGATCCGCCGGTGGTGATTAAGATATCGGTAAAATCCACATCAATACCGATGGACTGGTAATATTTTGCAAGTTTTTTTCGGTAGGTCTCATTGCCGGCAGAGTGACTGTATTCGATCACTTTATCGGTAAGATTACGGACGGCATCAAGCGCCACCTGTGGAGTAAATATGTCAGGTTGTCCAATGTTCAGATGAATCACATTCGTTCCTCTCTCTTTGGCCTGTTCAGCAAAGGGAACCAATTTGCGAATGGGGGAGGCAGGCATTTGACCGCCTCGAGTTGAAATGTTTGGCATTGGTTCTGTTTTTTTGGTTTATATACAAAGTTAGGGTCGAAAGCCGACAAAGATAATGACACTTTGCATATTTTTAAGAAATTTTGGGGTTTTGGGATGAAATCAACTTTTTGGGGCTTACTTGTGCATCTTAGCGGATAATGTGAACGAAAATAAATAAATTTGCCTCCAAACAGAATTGAATATGGGTGTGTCACGATTTATTTTACTGCTTTTATTTGTGGGGTTGTCGGGCTGGATAAATGTTTCCGAAGCACAGATTGTCAATATTGACAAAAGAAGAACGCGTAATCCTGACAAAGGTTTACAGGGCGAATTTAATCTGGGGTTTAATTTTATTCATACAACCTCCGATCAGAAACAGCTTAATTCAAGAGTCAAGCTTCAGTACAACGATGATTTGAATACTTATCTGTTTTCTTCTGATATCAGTTTCAACCAGGTAGGGGATGAACGCAACCTTAACAATGGGGGGCTGATGTTGAAATATAACTACTGGGTACCTGAAAAAATAATTGTGGCCGAAGGCTTTTTGCAGTATCAGTACAACAGGGTAAAAAGTCTGAAACATCGCTATATTTTAGGTGGTGGTCCAAGATTTAATATTGCTGATGGTGAGAAATTTTCGCTTTTCCTGGTGGGCTACACCATTTATCTTAACGAATTATATGAGTATTCTGATTATGAGCGTCGAAAAAGTCTGGTGAAGTTCAGTTCTATGGGTAGTTTCGACTGGCAAATGGGTGAGGCAGCCAATTTTAGTCACAGTACCTATTATGAGCCCGATTATTCCGATCCGGCAGACTTCAGAATCTGGAGTGAAACTCGCTTTAACGTGCGCATCTCCCAAAAATTTAATTTCGGCCTTTTTGTGAAACTGGAATATGACAATACGGCCCCTCCCGAGGTGGATAAGTTATTTTATACCGTCAGTAACTCATTCCAGTGGCGCTTTTAATCTACCTAGTTTCTGTCCATAAAGTCCCGTTTACTGCGTTACGCCATTAGCGGAAATTGCTCATTTACTCAAGTAAACTCCGCATTTCCGCTAATGGCAAGCCTTGTAAACGGAACCTTCTGAACAGAAATAGCGAACTTGAGAAATTTTGCTTAGTTTATGGACAGGCACTACCTTGAGTTTGTCCCTAAAGTACCATTTACTGCGTTACGCTTGCCTGAAAATTACTCATTTACTCAAGTAAACAAAGTATTTTCGGGCTTGCGTCACCGCTAAAGCTTTAGGCGACACGCGGTCGCAAGCCTGGAAATTGGCATTTTCTGATCAGAAACAGGACTAAAAACAAACTCTGCTTTTTCTATAGACAGACACTAAATAGAGACCGTCTATAAAGTCGGGAAGAATGGTAATTGGAGCTGTGTCGGATCTTGCCCTTCATACCTCACTTCTTTTCAGCTACTGAAGTTTGGAACAAATTTTGTTAAGTATTCGAATAATTACTTGTTGTATTCTAACCCTGAAATTATGAAAAACCTTTTTTTTGCCCTTTTTTTTCTTATTGCCTTGCCCGTTATTGCCTCTGCCCAGGGCGTTCGTGGAACCATTGTTGATGAAAATGGAGATCCTGTTCCAATGGCCGGCATTTATTTACCTTCAGAAAGAACCGGAACCGCCTCTAACAGTGAGGGTAAATATGAAATTCCTCTTTCTCCCGGAGAATATGATCTGGTCTTTCAATCTCTCGGTTTTCGTACCCGGACTTTTCATTTAACGATCCGGAAAACTTGGCTTGACCTGGATATAACGATGGATCCACAGAGCATTCAGCTTCGCGAGGTGGTTGTTAATCCGTCGGGAGAAGATCCGGCTTATGCCATAATGCGAAAGGCCATTGGGATGGCTCCCTACTATTTGCGTCAAACGAATCGTTATCTGGCCGATGTTTATCTCAAAGGGTCCTTTAGAATGGACAACATCCCAAGACTTCTGAAAAACAGCCTTACCATTAGTGTGAACGACGTGGAAGCACCACTGGAGGAGGGTCGGACTTACACTATGGAGTCCATGAATGAGATTACCTTTATTGCTCCCGATACTTTTCAGCATACTGTTCTGGCTTCACGTAGTTCTTTTCCGGCAGGTGATGAGGCTACTGCACTGGGGTTTATCAATAGTAGTTTTTATGAACCCGATAACGGAATGGTTATTTCGCCTCTCGCGCCTCAGGCTATGCGCCATTATAAATTCCGATACGAAGGTTATTTTGAAGATGGGGATGTGGAAGTCAATAAAATTAAGGTAACTCCACGTCGTAAAAGCCAGCAGTTGGTGAATGGGTATATTTATATTGTTCAGGATTTATGGAACATTCACTCACTGGATGTAGAGGCGGAAATGTTCTTTGGAGATATTAGGGTGAAGCAGGTATTTCAACCAGTGAAAGAGGGTGTCTGGTTGCCCGTTACCCATCAGTTCGATTTGGATGTTTCCATGATGGGGGTGAAAGCGGTGGTTGATTATTCAGGGTCTGTGAAATATAAAGAGGTTGAACTGAATAAAGAGCTCGAAACCCCTGAAATATTGCTTGCAGAGAGTGAAGACTCTTTTTCGGAGGATGAAGAGGTGACGGTTACGGAGGAAGAAGAACCATCAAAAGAACAAAAGAAACTGGAAGCATTGCTGGCAAAGGAGGATCTCAGTAACCGTGAAATGATGCAGCTCGCGCGTTTGATGGAAAAGACCTCCGAAAAGGAGGAAGAACGTCAGCCCGCAGATCTGGAGCTGACCAGCACCTATAATATGACGGTTAAAAAAGATTCCATAAAACAGGATTCTGCTTTTTGGGAGACCAGACGTCCCATTCCCCTAACGCCCCTGGAACAGGAGAGTTATGCGCTTGGCGATAGCCTGGCTGCGGTTCATGCTGCAAAAAAAGACAGTGCTGCCGGTGATGTTGATGGCTGGTTGGATAAAGCGACCGGTTTTGCTACGTTTGGAAAACGTTTCTTTAATGGTGATTCATCAGTGATGGTCAACTATAACGGACTTATTGGTCTGGGAAATGTGAATTTCAATCCGGTGGACGGATGGAACTATAAACAATCTCTGAGTGTTTTTTGGAAGCAGGATTCTGTGCATCGTCTGGAACTTACTCCTGAAGCAGGTTATGCATTTTCCAGAGATGAGCTGATGTGGAAAGTAAAAGCGAGACAGACATATGCCCCGTTGTTACGCGGAGAAGTAAGTATGGGTGCCGGCGATGAAACATCAGATTTCAAATCCTCCGGCATTGCTGTGAATTCGTGGGTTGATATGGTTGCGTCATTGGCTTTTAAAGAGAACTATAAGCGTTATTTCGGACGTCGTTTTGTGGAGGTTTCCAATGCCCTGGATTTGGCCAACGGATTGCGATGGGATGTGTCAGCAGCTTACGAATGGATGACTCCAAGGCTCAATAACAGCAATTATTCCTTTTTCCACAGGGATAAAGATTACCATTCCAATATTCCGGAGAATGACATATTGTTTTTTCACAATCTGGAGGAGCAGGAGAGTTTTTCGTGGGGAACAACCATCTCTTATACACCACGTTATTTTTATCGTATCCACAAAGGACGAAAAATAATGTCTCATTCAGACTATCCTACTTTTTCGGTTTCTGTAAAACAGGGCATTCAGGCATTTGACAGTTCTGCAGATTATCTGTTTTTTGAAGGAGGCGTGGAGCATGAGAAAGATGCCGGCTTTTTTCCCGTTTTGTCATGGGCGGCGAATGGTGGTTGGTTTGCCCGTAACGAAGCGATGCATTTCTCGCATTTTAAACACTTTAATTCTTCTGCTGTGCCTGTCAGAATTACCGGGAGTCCTGCTTTTCGTTTGCTCGATGATTATGAGGCATCAACCAACGAATGGTATCTGCAGGGACATTTGAAATATACTTCTCCTTATTTGTTGTTGAAGCGATTGCCCGTATTGAGCAATCGTTTGTGGCAGGAATCCCTTCACTTCGATTATCTGCATACTCCCGGGTTTCGCAATTATACGCAGGTTGGGTACTCCATTGACCAAATTTTATTGATGGGCAGTATTGGGGTTTTTGCCGGATTTGAAGACGGTGAATATAAGCATTGGGGCGTAAGTGCTGTGCTGGATTTTTGAGTAGTCATGTTTTTTTCGTGCAATTGGATCAAAAATGTTTTACCTTGCATAATAGTCAGATTTAAAATGTTGAGACACTTGGCGTTCGGGTGTTGTTTCCTTGTTGGATCTGGCCACCCTTATTTATTAATTATTTCTTTTTTATTATGAACATTTTTGTTGCAAAGCTCAGCTCACGGACCAAAAGCGAAGATCTTGAGCAAATGTTTGGTGAATTTGGAGAAGTTTCCTCCGCCAAGGTGATTATGGATCGTGAAACCGGTTATTCAAAACGTTTTGGTTTTGTTGAAATGCCCGATGACAGTGCTGCCAATACTGCCATTGAAAACCTGGATGACAAGGAGTTTGACGGTAGCCGTATTGTGGTTAAAAAAGCCCGGCCACGCGAAGAAACCGCCGGTAGGGGTGGCGGACGTCAGTTCCGCCAGTCGCGGTAAAGAAATGTAAAGGCTGTCTGATGGGCAGTCTTTTTTTATGACTTAATGAGAGCATTTTAGTTTTGAATTATGAGTCTGTCTAGTTGCAAAGCTCCATCATCGTTCATCCCTGTTATTTCGGATTTTTAATTATAGCATATTTTCCTGTATTTCCTGCAATGTTTGTATTACTAAAATATCAATCAGCTCCTTTGCGAAGTTGGTGGTCTTATTATGCTTTGTCGTGTCTTAATTTAATTATAAAGGTTGGGGTTTTTGTTAATTTTGCCAATTATTCGACGCTTACCTACCTTTTTTGACAAGTCTTAAGGTTTACAGGAATAATACGCGCATGATATTTTTTACGCATAAATATCACATAAGAATATGTTAAAAAATTATGCGAGAGTGAAGCGGTTTTATTCGCTCATAAGATCTTAATGACTACTTATTAAGTGATTACAAAACTTTAATCGGATGAATCGAGCATGGAGCTTTGATCTCTCAAAACTGCCGCAAAAGAGGACATATAAAAGATTCGCGAGTTCCATCAGACCAATTTTCAATTTAGCAACTATTCCCACCAAAGTTGGTCTCTTCGGTCTTGGAACCATTTTTTCAAGTGTATTGGCGTTGGCTTATGTGCTGAATTTGTCATTTCAAAAGAAAACACAAGGATTATCTGAAATTATTCCTGTGTTTAAGAAAAACTCTTATGCCCATTTTTGGGAAGCAATCATCATGGGGATATTCATGGCGGCAGCTTTAGCGATGGGCTATTTGCTGAAGTTTGAGAACCCTTATTGGATTCCGGTTTCCTGTGCAGCAGTGATGCAAGGGGCATCTTTGTATCATATTGCCCAAAGATCATTGCACAGAATTATAGGAACCTTTGTCGGGTTAGGATTTTGTTGGGGTTTATTGAATATCAGCGATAATGTTGTAATGCTTTGTTTTTTTATAATAATGTTGCAGCTTATTGTAGAAATACTGGTGGTAAGAAATTATGCATTCGCTGTGATTTTTATAACCCCGTTGGCAATTTTTCTATCCGAAGCAGCGAATCCTCTTATCCATTCTCCCAATGACCTCATTAAATTACGTTTAATGGAAACATTAATAGGCAGTTTGTTGGGAGCTTTAGGTGGGTGGATTTTGTATAAAGAAAAAATAAGATATGCTTCTATTCTTGGATTTAAAAAAATCAGCAATGAATTTAAAGTTGGTTAATTTATACATCTACTCCGAACGTTTGCAGCCATTATAAGAATAGATGTAATCTGGAAAACCTTCAGGAACCATTTATTGTTTCAAATTAGAATGGCAATAATTTTTCCATGGAAAATAAACTTATTTACTACATAAGGAAATGGACTGATATCACCCGGGAGAAAGAGGCTGATGTTTACAAGGCTTTTGAAACCATTTCGGTAAAGAAAAAGCAAAAACTGCTTATTCCCGGAGATACGTGTAAATACATTTACTTTATTACCCAGGGAGCTTTACGTTCTTGGTTTGTCGATGACAAAGGGGTGGAACATATTTATCAAATTCGTCTGGAAAATGGTTGGATTAGTGATCTTGAAAGTTTCTTTTCGCAGAGACCCTCCAAATATTATATTGAGGCGTTGGAAGATTCTAAATTGCTCCGTATTTCATATGAAAGATTAGAGGCGCTTTACATCCAGGTGCCATCGCTGGAGCGCTATTTTCGTATCTTATTTCAGAAAGCCTACATCAATGCTCTTGAACGACTGAATTCCACTATGTGGGAATCGGCAGTGGACCGCTATAATAATATGATGAAAGAAAATAAAGATATTTTTCAACGTGTCCCGCTTGTGTATATCGCTTCTTACCTGGGTATTACACCCGAAAGTCTGAGTCGCATCCGCAAAAAACGGCAAGTCTAATCGCTTTTTTAAATATTGATTTTATCCCGAATGTGAATAAGGCAACTCCTAAACTACCTTTGCGTTCAACCATTCCACCGAATCATTTTTTCACTTCTCATTTCTTAACATAGGTCAAGTGTTTGAGGTTGGATGTCACCTTAATTTTGCATTACAATAATTTCGATTCAGTTCATTGAAATATATTGAAGATTGACTGATTTCAACTTCAAGAATAGATTAGTTAATGAAACGAAAAACATTTTTAAAACACCTGGTGGTATCCACGCCATTAATGTTTACAGCTATGAAATTAAATGCACTTCATAAATTGGCCGGATCAATGGAGAACACTTACCGAATGCCGGTCTTATTTTTGGGACATGGGAGTCCTATGAATGCCATTGAGGAAAATGAATTTGTACAGGGATTCAGAAATATCTCCTTAGAAATTGAAAAACCAAAGGCTATTTTGGTAGTATCAGCTCATTGGGAGACCAATGGTACAAAAGTGACAGCAATGGATCAACCCGAAACCATTCATGATTTTGGGGGTTTCCCGCGAGAATTGTACGAGGTAGAGTATCCGGCGCCCGGCATGCCTGCTCTTGCTCGCGAAGTAAAAGAAATTGCCCGTTCTACTGAGGTGCATCTGGATGATAAGTGGGGCCTCGATCATGGGGCCTGGTCCGTAATACGGCACATGTACCCTGGTGCTGATGTTCCGGTTATTCAATTGAGTCTTGACTGGAACAAAAGCCCGCGAGAGCATTATGAACTGGCTCGGGAGCTCGAAAATCTTAGGGAGAAAGGAATTCTGATCGTTGGTAGCGGTAACATGGTTCACAATTTAAGGCGGGTGGACTGGCAAAAACTTAACGAAAACTATGGGCACGATTGGGCCATTGAGGCCAATGAAAAAATGAAACAATTTATCAGGGAGGGAAATCATCAGGCATTAATTAATTACTCCAAACAAGGTAAGGCCTTTGAATGGTCAATCCCCACACCCGAACATTATCTGCCTTTGTTGTATGCCCTTTCACTACAAAACAAAAAAGAAGAAATATTTCTTTTTAATGATGAACCCGTGGGCGGAGCATTAACTATGACTTCAGTGAAAATAGGATAAATAATCACAATGCTAATCACAAAAAACTAGCGCTATATGATGATCCTGGATAAAGAAAGTCTGACTTTTTCGCTCTCGGCTGATGAGGGGCCCGAAGAAAGCATTTCTCTAAAGATGGGGTATGCTTGTGTGAGCGAGGAATTTTTTAAAAATGATTTTCCAACTGAGGCAGAGACCGATTATGCCATTAATTATATTGAAGATGTCTTGATGAGTAATAAAAGGCTTCATGAAAACAACGGAAGACTTTTCTCTTCAGATGAAATATTGAAATCAGTATTTCAAAAAAACGGACTTGAGAAGGAATTATTTTCACGCCGTGAGATAGAGAATCTTTTTAGTCAGTACGCGAAAGTGGTTATGGGGGCTCCACGTTCTTATCTGGGTGCCGGATTTTGCAAAAAGGATTATGCAGCTGTTTTAATTCTTCGGGAAATCATGCATCATCTTGATTATGAAATTTTGAAAATTTGCTAACGTTTTCCGGACAATGGTGATAAAAAATAGCTGATATAAATGATTCCAATGAATGCCGGACAAGTTGAAATTTCTTTCGGATCCGTAGTCCCATTTTTTCATATATCTATCGTCCACTATTGGCGGCAGTTTTTTAGTGACTCTAACTATTCTCCGCTAGATACTCGAAGGTCAGCGACTTTTTGTTATTTTTGCAGCTTGTATTGAACAACAGAGCAAAGATTTAAAATATTATGGAAATAGCAAGCAAGTACAGTCCGGCCGATACAGAAGGCAAATGGTACAGTTACTGGATGGAACAGGAGTTTTTTAAGTCTGTTCCCGACGAGCGCGAACCCTACACCATGGTGATTCCGCCACCGAACGTTACCGGCGTGTTGCACATGGGGCATATGCTCAACAATACCATTCAGGATATTCTGGTGCGCCGTGCGCGTATGCAGGGCAAAAATGCTTGCTGGGTTCCGGGTACCGATCACGCTTCCATTGCCACCGAGGCTAAAGTGGTAAACAAATTGAAAGAGGAGGGTATCTCTAAATATTCGCTATCGCGTGATGAATTTCTTAAGCATGCCTGGGATTGGACCGATAAACATGGTGGTATCATTCTGGAGCAGCTCAAGAAACTGGGTGCTTCCTGCGATTGGGATCGCACCTGTTTTACGATGGATGAGGTCCGTAGCGAAGGAGTAATTAAGGTATTCGTTGATCTCTATAAAAAAGGATACATCTACCGGGGCATCCGTATGGTGAACTGGGATCCGGCGGCCAAAACAGCCCTTTCCGATGAGGAGGTGATCTACCGTGAGGTGCAGTCGAAACTTTATTACATCCGTTACCAGGTGGAAGGTGAGGAGAATGAGTATGTAACCATTGCTACTACGCGTCCCGAAACCATCCTGGGTGATACCGCCGTTTGCGTGAATCCCAACGATGAGCGTTTTAAGCATCTGGTGGGTAAAAAAGTGCTGGTTCCTCTGGTAAATCGAGCCATTCCTGTACTTGAAGATGAATACGTAGATATGGAGTTTGGTACCGGATGTCTGAAAATTACACCTGCGCACGATATCAATGACTACGAAATTGGGATGCGCCACAATCTGGAGAGCATTGATGTATTGAATGATGACGGTACATTAAGTGAAGCTGCCGGACTTTATGTGGGTGAAGATCGATTTGATGTTCGTGACAAAATTGCTGTTGACCTGGAGAAGGCTGGCAGTATGGTTAAGATTGAAGACTATACCAATAAAGTTGGTTTTTCAGAGCGTACCGATGCGGCCATTGAACCCAAACTCAGTACGCAGTGGTTCCTTAAAATGTCGGAACTCGCCAAACCTGCCCTCAATGCCGTGATGGAAGATGAGGTTCGTTTTCATCCTCCTAAATTCAAAAATCTCTACCGTCACTGGATGGAAAATGTGAAGGATTGGTGCATCTCCCGGCAACTTTGGTGGGGGCACCGTATTCCTGTTTATTATTTGGAGGATGGCAGCTTCGTGGTGGCCGAAACTGATGAGGAGGCACTGCAATTGGCTCGTGAAAAAAGCGGAAATGCCACCCTTAGTATGGATAACTTAAAACAGGATGAGGATGTTCTGGATACCTGGGCGTCATCCTGGTTATGGCCCATTACCGTTTTTGATGGTTTCAATCCCGACAATAACGAAATAGATTATTACTATCCGACCAATGACTTGGTGACCGCCCCTGAGATCATCTTTTTCTGGGTAGCTCGTATGATTATGGCCGGTTACGAATATCGGGGAACTTATCCGTTCAAGAATGTCTATTTTACCGGAATTGTTCGGGATAAGCAACGCCGTAAAATGTCCAAGTCGCTGGGGAATTCACCAGAGCCGTTGGAACTTATCAAAAAATACGGAGCCGACGGGGTGCGTATGGGAATGTTGATGTGCTCACCAGCTGGAAACGATATCCTGTTTGACGAGAGTCTTACCGAGCAGGGGCGCAACTTTGCCAATAAAATCTGGAATGCATTTCGTCTGGTAAAGAACTGGGAAGTAGCATCCGGTGCAGAGCAACCCGAGAGTTCAGCCACTGCTGTGGAGTGGTTCCAAAACAAACTGATGGAATCCATCGGGAAAATTAATGATCACTTCGATAAATATCGTATCTCTGATGCCTTGATGGAAGTGTATCATCTTTTCTGGGGTGAGTTCTCTTCCTGGTATCTGGAACTGATCAAACCAGGGTATCAGCAGCCAATCGATGAAAAAACCTATGAGGCTACATTGAAGTTTTTTGATGATTTGGTACGTCTGTTGCATCCCTTTATGCCTTTCATTACAGAGGAAATCTGGCAGCACCTGGCAGAAAGAAAAGAAGGGGAGAGCATTATGGTAAGCCTTCAGCCGGAAGCGGAGAAGTTCGACGAAACCCTTCTTCAGCAATTTGAATACGTCAAAGAGGCAATCGGTGGTATTCGTAATCTGCGGAAAGAGAAGAATTTATCACCTCGTGAAGCTCTTAAAGTGGTTGTTATGACCGGTAAGGATGGGTATTTCAGTCAGTTGGATCCGGTTTTCAAAAAAATGGCCAATTTGGAATCCATTGAAACTACCGAAGAAAAACTGACCGGAGCGGTCTCATTTCTGGTTAAATCATCAGAGTACTTTGTGCCGCTCGAAGGTCTGATTGATACCGAAGAAGAGGTGGCAAAGCTGGAAGAGGAACTGAAGCGTATGCAGGGATTTCTTAACGGTGTGACCAAGAAACTTAGCAACGAGAAATTTGTGGCCAATGCACCGGAAAAAGTGGTGGAGATGGAGAAGAAGAAACTGGCAGATGCAGAAGCAAAAATCCAGGTGCTTACCGAGAGTATTAAGAACCTGAAGGGATAATTGTATTTTGCCTGTCCATAAACTAAGCAAATTCTGTTTTTAGAGCTGTTTCTGGTCAGAAAGTGCCAATTGCCAGGCTTGCGAAGCCGCTAAAAACGGAGTTTACTAATCGTAAATGAGTATTTTGGCGGCAAGCGTAACGACGCAAGTGGTACTTTATGGAAAGAAACTATTTAAGCGATACATATTAATTTTAAACATGGGGTGGATAGCCCCATGTTTTATAAATATTCGAACATGGGAAAAATATCTGCACTATCAGTATTGTTATTATTTTTTGCTGCAATGTTTATTGTCGGTTGCGCCCCCAAATATCCGGGTGTGCCTGAGAAATATCATGCAGGACTGGACGAGGCGCTGCAAGCTGCCGGAGAAAACCGGGTTGAATTGGAAATGGCATTAAATGAGATCCCCGATTCTCAAAAATCAGGAATGGCATTTTTGATTGTAAACATGCCTCAGCGTGACCTTGAAGAGTTGTCTGCCGGATTTTTAAAGGCTAATATTGAATACGCCTACAAGGCACGAGCGTCATTTCCCTGGACCATGGCTTTGCCCGATTCTGTTTTCTTTAATGAAGTGCTGCCTTATGCTTCTCTGAATGAACACAGAGATAACTGGCGGGAGGAATTTTTCAATCTGTTCTATCCTTACGTTAAAGATGCCGTGGATATCAGGGCGGCAATCGATTCTGTCAATCATAATATCGCGAACATTGTTAATGTGGAGTACAATACAAATCGGGAGAAGCCGGATCAGAGTCCGTTTGAGTCAATGAAACAAAATATGGCTTCCTGCTCGGGATTGTCGATTTTGCTTACTGATGCCTTCAGAGCCGTGGGGATTCCTTCTCGTATTGCGGGCACTGCAAGCTGGCATGACGACCGGGGAAACCACAGTTGGAATGAGGTTTTGGTTGATGGACAATGGTATTTTACCGAATATTACCCCAGCGGTTTAAACAAAAGTTGGTTTCTAAGTGATGCGGGAAAAGCTGATAAAAACAATCCCAAATATGCGGTGTGGGCATCCAGTTTTAAAAAGACGGGAGATCCCTTTCCTCTGGTTTGGGACATGAGCATCAAATATGTGCCGGCAGTGAATGTAACTGATCGGTATGTGCGACTCTATCAGGAACAACAAAAATCGAAGGTGGCCTCCGGTGAGCTGGTTGAACTGGAGATTATTATGCTTAAAAACGATAAATGTTCCCTTGTGGGGGATGACCGTATGGCCGTAAATGTTGATGTTTTTAAGGCAGAGGAGCAAGTTGGCGGAGGTCGTACCAGTGGTCCTACGCAGGATTTGAATGATTTCCTTACTTTATTTGTCGATAAAAATGCAACCTATACTTTTCGTTACACCAATGCCAAAGGTGAAATTGTAAATGTGGATAAGACAATTGAAGAAGACCCTCTTCAGGTTCGCCTGTATATGAGTGTTGAAGAATAAATATTAATGAAGATATTACAAGGAAAACCGTGATGTCTAAAGTGTCACGGTTTTTTTATTGAATATTTCCGTGCCCACTAGGCATTCAAATGTTAGGTGTTTAAAACTTAGTTATGCAAGATAACTCACAAAAAAATAAATTCAGGACACCGGATGTAATTCTCATCTCCCTGTCTCACCATATTCATGATATTTATACCGCTTTCCTAGCACCCGTTCAAGTGCTGATTATAGAAAAACTGGCCATTAACTACACACTTTTTGGGTTGTTGTCCGTCATACAAAGGCTTCCCACACTATTTAATCCTTTGGTTGGAATTCTGGCCGACAAAGTGCGTATCCGCTACCTGATGATTTTATCACCCACAGTTACAGCTGTAGCAATGAGCCTGATAGGGGTAGCACCTTCCTATTCTTTTTTGGTTTTACTGATGCTTATTTCAGGGATTGGCTCCACCATGTTTCATGTGCCGACTCCTGTGATGGTAAAACATGTGTCGGGAAACCGAACGGGGCGCGGCATGAGTTTTTATATGGTAGGAGGGGAGTTGGCCCGCACTTTGGGGCCGATTGTTGTGCTTGGAGCCATTGATTTGTGGGGGTTCGAGGGTATTTTTCGTCTGATTCCTGCAGGATTGCTGGCTTCCATCATTCTTTTTGTACGGTTTAGACATGTTGATCTGCGCAAACAGGTAGAAAAAGGAGAGCAATCTGTTTCTTATATGAATACCCTCCGGAAATATCTTCCGGTTTTGCTTATTATTGGGAGTATTACGCTTACCCGGGGATTTATGAAAAGTTGTCTGACGTATTATTTGCCTGGTTATATGGAAAGTATAGGGGAGTCACGGTGGATGGCAGGAATTTCCTTATCCGTGATTTATCTTTCCGGGGCGGCGGGTACATTTTTTTCCGGAACCATATCTGATTTTATTGGTCGAAGAAATACCCTGCTGATTGTTTCCGTGATTTCTCCCTTATTATTAATGATTTTCATCTATTTCAGGGGAGTTTTTACTTTTCCTTTGCTTATAGCGATGGGGTTTTTCCTGTTGGCACCCACTCCTGTTTTTCTGGCCATTATCCATGAGCTAAAAACAGAGCATCTTCCCTTTGTGAATGGCCTTTATATGACAAGTAATTTTTTGTTGGGGTCTGTCTCAACCCTGGTGGCAGGTTACGGCTTTGACCATTTTGGCAACGAAGCCACCTTTAAGTTTGCAGCAGGGATGGCACTTTTGGCGATTCCGGTAACCATTTATATCAAAAGACGGAAACCGTTTCAGGATCATTAAAAGATAAAAATTATTTTTGCATTATGGAGTCGCTGATACCTAACCAGTACGGTATTGGTATCTAAAATGTCATGCTTCTTTTTAAAAGGAACCACTTCTTTCCAAACCGTATCAAGTTGTGATACGGTTTTGGAATCAGAAGTTTCGCGCTTGCCGGACTCAATATTGCAGGCTGCAAATGAAGCAATACAAATTATGATGAATACTATTTTTTTAATCAACATAGAACACTTGGTTATTGGTTTTTGTAATGGTTTTTTCTTCCTTGATACTGGCAAGAGATTTAAATTCATCAATGGACATAATCCATTGATTCTTTTTGGTTTCATAGTCAATGTAATTTCCATCCTGGTTTCTCGTTAAGGTTGTGTTAAACAGGTACATTGATGGTTTCGTGCCTTTCAATCCAATATTAAAGAAAAAATAACGGGGTTCTTTTTCATGTTCCCGAGGCCAATAAATATTCCTGATTTGATCTAATAAAATGCGGATATAGCAGAAGCCATCATTGTAGAAATGAGTTTTATTAATTTTTGATATGTCATATTTAATTTTAACACACATCTTATCTGGCAGTATTTCCTTATATATAAACTCCTCCCCAAACGTTACCATCTTACCTTCTTTAGAAGAATAGGACAACAACCCGAAATCGATGTCCATATTGGGGGTTATCTGCAAAAGATGGCAGTTAAAGGTAATGGTATCTGCTTTTTCTTCGATGAAGTAAGCCGGTGATTCGGGAGTTGTAAGCCCCATAAAGGCTTGTTGCCACCAGTAAAGTTTCATTCTTTTTTCTGACTGAACAATTTGAGGCGACTCTACCAAAACTGCAGGATACAAGCTTCCAAACTCCAGAAGGATGTTTTCATACTGTCGGCATTGTCCGAAATAATCATCGATAATATCTTCAAGAGTTAGGTGTATTAACTGCATTAAAGAGAGTATGTTGGCTTCCCTGTCATAGGCAGATATTGACGAATGTCGGCCAGCATGAGAGATGCTCTGTTGTATAACTACTCCAACAAATTATTTTTCTTCAAAAACTCAATGGTCTCTTTCGTGACCGGAACCGATTCTTTTGGGCTGTGTTCTATTCCTTTTACCTCGGTCTTTTCTGTAGCTTCCTTTCCTTTTTTGCTTTTGTATTTTTCTTTGATGCTCCCGTTTTCATTTATGGGGCATTCTGTCCAGCCACCGGGCGGTTGGGGAACCAAATGAGCGGGGTTTATGGAAACTTCGATTTTTATTTCACTTATTTTAGGGTGATTTTTAACGAATTGTACAATAAAATATTTGTTTAATCGCTCACTGCCATGAGGTATATCAGTTCGGTATTTCTTATCATTAATATAAAACTTACCTAACCCAGTAGGAAATGGACCTGTATCACACCGAAAATCATATATATATGCTATCGCATATTTTTTTTCCGAGTTTTCTTTATATATATATCCAGCTATAAAATATATTACAAGCCCGATTAGTATTGCAGAATAAAAAAAAGTTTCTTTATCTATCTTCATTGCTCTATAAGTTTTCCAAGGCCTTGAATAATCGCATTTTCATTAGATTTTATGACAACTTGCGTACTTGTATCAAATATAAAATTACTACTCTTTATTGTTTCACCTCCGTACTTGTGCAAAGTGCCAGCAATTAATGTTCGGGTTATTACTGCCAGAAGTGTTTTTGTATCTGTGTTTTTTTTGAAGATTGTATCAAATTCAATAATTTCCCAATCCAAAATACTATACTTTACAGTAAACACATTTCCCAAAGCTGCTCCAACAAAAGGTGTAAAAAATGAATCTCCTATTACGGTAAATAAATTCACCTGCCCTTCCTGCGTTATCGTTTGATAACCTACACTTACCACGGCTTTGGATAAAATCGTTTTTGCACTCAACTTACCACTGCCAAGAAGAGCCTTTTTTGCTGCAGCTTTAAATGCATTGCGGGACAACATGCGGGATCCGGCCGCCACTCCTTGCATCATTCCTGCAGTAATAACGCTTGTCAGGACAAATATTGTCCCTTTGGTAACAGGATGATTTATGAAATCTTTTTGCCCCTGATGAATACTCATTCTCATGATATCAGCTTTCTCATTATCTGAAGTATAAACACTCTTTAGCAGACCGGATCTTATTTTTCTGTCTGAATTTACATAAGCCCTGTTGAGAGTTCCATCAGAATTGAATGGCTCCGGCGACAGTTCTGTCGGATTGTTGAGCTTAATGCTGTGAATATCTCCATACTCGTTGATTCGAATGTATTTTAAAACCGCAGTTGGCATTTTGTCTGGCTCAATTTCGCAATGAATGCCTCTTATTGTTTCGTAGGGCATGGCATATACCTTGTAATAAAACGGAGACCATTCATCCGACACAATTCCGGTGTAAACAAGCTCTTCACTACCTCTTGGATCAGGGAAAACTGTTCCGTTGGGATTATTGCCGGTTATGCCAAACTGTCGTTTCATTATATGCTGCGAATAGTTTTCGATATTTGAAAAATGAACGGTTCGGGCAGGGGCATTTTCGTCATTCAATGCTTCTTCACTTAGCCATGCAACTGCTTTTCGATTAACCCCGGAAATGAGTTCGAACAATTCCATGCTTGCATTTCGTAAGCCATTAAGTTCGTCCATGCCTAACAGTTCTTCATAGTTAAAAACAAGCGTTTTGACTTCAAAAAATTCTATCCGGTTGTCCTTTTTTGTGAATTCTGTTTCCGGAAAGATGAATCTGCGACTTACCGGTAGTTTTGCATTGTACTTTTTTTCTATTGCCTGTATTTTCTGTTCAGGGATATCCAGTACATAATCCTCAACATGATATCGTTTTTTCTTTTTGTAAAACGAATTCTTACTGCATGAGGTTTCTCCGTTCTTGAGATTTACAGAAGTCAAAATATCCATAAATCTGGTTTGATTCGGAAAAACATCTTTATAGATCGACACTGATCCAAAAATATCAATAACTTCTTTCCAATAGGCATAATGGATCTCGGAAAGTTTATAAATGTCAAAGTCAATGGCGTGAGTTAAAATGGAATAGTATCCACTGCTTAAATATCCATTACTTGCAAAAAAATCTTCTATGAATTCGATTCCCGGATCCGGATCAGCCTGTTCGTCTTTAATCATAAAATCAACCAGGTCAGCAGGTGTTAAAAGGAATCGACTTAATTGCAAAACTCTGAATTTCCCTTGTAGCAGATTATTTTTTGAGTAATGATTTAGTTCCAGATTAATTCTTGCAGAAGGGGAGTTATTATTGATCTGAGATAAGATTATTTTTTTTGCATCATAAATGGCTTTTCGGGCTTTTTCTCTGGCTTTCAAATCAGTTTGATCTACCGAAACAGTAGTGGGATCAATCCCGGGAGAAGCCTCAACAAATTGATTTAGTGTGCCGTTTTCAATATGTTCCAATAATTCATCGGTCGTGCTGCTAAGCAGAGGGGCCATCATGGCCGCTGTAATAGACAGGTTGGAGTGCAATATTTCGTAACACAAATCGGATACTTGACCTAAAGCATCTTCCAAGACCCAAAAAGCATCTTCTTCGTAATCCCAGTCGTCTTTGTTGGCCATATAACCATTGTAGGCATCATCAAAAGCTATCTTTCACTGTTGCAGACACTTCGAGTTTTTCCAGCTCTCTGGTTGATGGGTTTTCTCTTTCTACATAAAAAGTTATGTTTTCGCCATCGTGTATATCTGTGACATCAGCAGCAATCCTGACCTCTTTTTTGATACGTCCATCTCGTGTCACATGATTATCTTTAAGCCATCTAACATTGTGTATAGCAGGTTCTTTCTTCTGCTCCTCAGCCTCTTTCTTTATCTGCTCCTGGTTTTTCTTTGCCTCTTTTAAGTACTTACTCTTTCCTTTCATTGCGGCGCCTACGCGATCTTTGATGGTAATTTTGGGGAAAGGAATTTCTTTAAGAGGCATCGTTTTGTTCGGAGTAGGTTTGCTTGGACTGATGGTTGCACCGGGAATCCCCTGGACTATCTGTCCTCCATGTGCTGTCATGCTCCCAACAGTTGCAATTGGTTTTCCATTTATAGTGACACCAGGGCAACCCTGAGCGATCATGTCGGGCGGCCCGGCACAAGTACACATATCGCCCATTACAGCAATGGGTTGTCCTTTAATCGTGACCCCGGGCATTCC
>NZ_PVTS01000021.1 GCF_003003035.1 Marinilabilia salmonicolor
GTTGCTTAAATGTTGTTAATGTCATCCTCATTTTTTGCCATCAAAGTAACGGCTGGAGACCGGAGGATGCAATATGTAGGAGGCCGATGGCTTACGTTGTAATCACATTCACCTCCTTTAATTCTTCAATTTCCTGACTCTTTGCTTTCAAATCTTTTTGTTGCTGAATAATGTAAAGGGTCAACTCCTCTATTTTTTGCAATAGGAGCTTGTTCATCTCTGCCAGATTTACACCTGAGGCTTCCATTTCTGGGGCACTTGGGATATTCGGAAGGTGCTTGTATTGTTTAATGAATTCTTCAACCTGATTTAAGTCTTTTAAAGGGTAGTTATCCTCAAAAACGAAATCGGCGGTTTGGGCTTCGACTTTTATTTCTTTTGCACGGATGGTGCCATTTACATCAAGCTCGTGTGAGGGATTCTCTGTTTTAATCCCTACTCTTCCTCCAGGAGTTACCGTAAAACTACTTGTCCAGGCACCGGCATTATTACCAGATGATCCTATAATAAATTTGTCTGTATTGCTTAATCCATCTCCTATGCGAACACGTAACTGGGTAACATCTTTGGAAACAGCATAGCGATACATTTCGGTTGGATCCGTATTACTGTCAGTTCCTCCAAAAATCAGTTTATTACCGGATCCATATTTACCATCAATATCTGATTCTCCAACAGACAAATCTGCTGTTTCCGTATAAGATGTTATTAAAAAACCATCGTTCCGGGAAGGTTCAGCTTTTGTGGGGATCCATTCTCCCGTCTCGTACTCAACCTTCACAAAAGGAGTCCACATATAATCACATTCACGATGAAACTCAGAATCCCACCAAAGGTGAAACCTGTTTTCTTCAGTTTGTTTGTAGAGGAAACGACCACCGATGTTATTATATACTATCTTCATATTGGGGCTACCTATCCCATAATTCTTTCCAATTATTATTATCCAACCTCTGTTATTGGCATGAGTCCCTTGTACATTTGCACTTATCTCATATTTGCCTTTAGCAAATTCACCTATGTAAAACTGCCCGTCATTACAATCTTCTGCATCCAATACATAACTTCTTATTATCGGGGTTACCTCGGTCTGGCTATAGCTTAAAACACTCACCGCCACAAATAAGTATATAAGAAGAGCCTTTTTCATCTTGTCTGATTTTTTAATTGATTAATTATTTCATTCATTTCATCCAATTCTCTTCTTAAATCGCCAATCTGATTGAGTTGCTTCGTTAAATCGCACACCTGTTTGTCTTTCTCTATCAGATACAAAGTCAGCTCCTCAATCTTTTGTAGCAACAACTTATTCATCTCTGCCAGATTCACACCTGATACTTCCATTTCTGCTGCACTGGGAATATCCGGAAGATGCTTGTTTTGTTTGATGAATTCTTCAACCTGATTTAAATTGCGTAAAAGATAATCCTCTTCAAAAACAAAATCTGCAGTATTCCCATTAGAAGCAAGGGTAATATTGTTTGCAGCCAGGGTACCATTTAGGTGCATATCCTCTGTCGATAGTAGTTCGACCTTTACTTCCTCGGCAATCAATGAACCATCAACTTTAACGGTTCCAGAGTTAGGGTCACTCTTAATGGCCAAAACAACACGATCATTGGCACGAGAACCTCCCCCAGCTTCCTTATCAGTATTCCTCAACCGAAACTCTATGGCACTACTAGCTTCATCATTATCATAAACATGGTGAAGTTTGGTATCCTGAACGAAGATTTGATACATTTCATGATCGGAGGCATGTCTTTTGATCTCAAAAGGTCGATTATCCTCAGGCTCCGGGCTATGTTTACTAAATGTATTATTGACCGTCAACCGACCTGTAACATCAACGCCTCCTGCCTTTATTCTGTCAGTCCACAAAGAACCCTTTACCTCAAGTTCTGCATTGGGAGAAGTGGTACCTATTCCCATTCTACCATTTGATAATATTCGGCCATTCGGGAAAGACACATATCCACCATCAGGAACCAGATGAACAGCACCACCATTACTGCTTGAATAAAATACGATTGTCCGCTTACCTGAGGCGTAATCTTCAATAGAGAAATTCTTATGATTTACCTTTGACACGAGAGAAAGGCCTGTATTTGCGCCACTTCCCGCTTGCTTAAAAAACCATTCCCTTTCGGTGTCAAATCTCAGCAATACTTTTCCATCTTGTCGAGAGTGAAGCCTCAATGGATTGTAAAAAGTCCATGAGCCAGAAATAGATTCATCAATTGTAACATCAGCGGTTTGACTTTTCAAATAAGCAGGAAGCACAATAAGGAAACAGAGAATTATCCTTCTCAAGCATAAAACGTTTAAATTCATAGCAGTAGGGCTTTTATTCTTTATTCAGTTTACGTTCGATTTCGCAAAGTCGTTTTTCTTTTTCTTTTAGCGCTTGATTTTGTTGAATCACATACAAAGTCAACTCTTCAATCTTCTGTAGCAATAATTTATTCATCACAGCCAAATCCACATCGGATGCTTCCATTTCATTGGCACTTGGGATATCAGGGAGGTGTTTGTTTTGTTTGATGAATTCTTCGACCTGTTTTAAAGTCCTTAATGAATAGTTTTCTTCAAAAACGAAGTCGGCTGGTTGGGCTACCACTTTAATTTCTGTTGCCCGGATAGTACCGTTGACGTCAAGTAAGTAGTCAGGAGATGCGGTACCAATACCAACGTAACCATTATTAGCAATCCTCACTCGTTCTTCAACCCGGCTCCCATAGTTTGTAAAAAACGAAAAAAAACCTCCTCCCCCCCAATGCGCAAATTTAAAATTATGAGTATTTAAAAGTCCAACTTGTCCAATGGGGGCACCATCTTCCTTTCTTCTAAACCTTAAAAGATGCTCTCCATCTGTATTCCCTATATCGATATCTCCTCCCACGACATGTAGCATTGCTTCTGGCTTATGAATACCTACTCCTAATTTTGAACGAAAATACCCAACTCCATAACCAGATAACGAGAAATTACTATACCACTCTCCATCCTTATAATATCGATATCCAATTTCGAATTCTGAAGTATATTCATCTCCCATTCGCAACCTTAACTTTGCTCTATCGACTAATTCATCGGCCCGAAACAAAGAAACACCATCAGAATTAGTAGTTCCATCAGATTTGGTAATATTTAATTGTTTTACGGTATGAGTATCCTGCCCCCACACCTCAACAACAAAGAATACCATTAGAATTAAAATCACTCCTTTTTTCATTGTAACTTAAATTAATTAGGGTTGAACTATTTCTTGGCTCATTTTCTTCTTTTTAAAGTTTCTCAACAAAATACTTGTGAGAATTTTGGCACATTTTATTTCCGCATTAACAATTGCTCAATATTGAACAACCTCTCCTCTAATACCTCCATTTTTTTTGTTTGTTTTTTATCCTTTTCTTTAAGTTCCAAAACCTCTTTTTCCTTATCAATGGCATACAAGGTCAATTCTTCTATCTTCTGCAAAAGCAACTTATTCATCTCAGCGAGATTTACACCTGATGCTTCCATTTCTAAGGCACTGGGTATATCCGGGAGGTGTTTATTCTCTTTGATGAAAGTTTCAACCTTACTTAGATCTTTTAAGGAATAGTTTTCATCGAATACGAAATCGGCGGTTTGGGCAACAACTTTTATTTCCGTTGCCCGGATTGTCCCGTTAACGTCAAGTTTATAATCGGGAGTGGAAGTTCCAATACCAACTCTCTCATTATCCGTAACTCTTACCACTTCATTCCCTACGTTCGTAATTAATCGAATGGAACCATACTTCGTTTTTAATCCAATATAATCATCACCGGGAGCATTTGAAGAAAACCCAACCAAACCATTTCTCCATGAATCATCTGAAGGTCTGAAAATTATGCTGTATTCCTTATTTGTCGTATTGCCAAATGTAAGATTTCCATCGATCGTGAGTTTGTCTGTAGTTTCTGTGGTTCCAATACCAACATTTCCATTGTCATTTATCAGCATTTGAGTTTCTCCATTGTCATCAATAAACCAATGATTGGAAAACCCTGGCCGTCCTGATTGATAAATTAACCCATGTTTATTTACTTTTCCACCATAGGTGTGACCATAATAATCAAACAAAATTTTTGAGGTTGCCTTAGGATATTCATTAAAGGTATGATCAAACAATATTCCATAACCAGATTGCCCGGTATTCGTTAATCTAATATTTCCTAAAGTATGCAATCTTTCTGTTGGTGTTGAAATGCCAATTCCAACTGACCCATTTTTTGTAATATGAAAACGCTGTTTCCCTCCTGTAAAAAGAGACACCCCAAAATATCCTGAACCGTACAACGTATTGTAATTATTTTCCCCAGGTAACCTGTGAAAACCCACTCCATAATGATACAAGCTTTCCCCTTCAAAAGGAAAATTATGGTTTGGATAAATAACAATCTCACTGTCTTGTCCATAAGATGAGTTCCCCGAAAATAAAAGGAGTATTAGAGAAAAAACATATTTTATCATATTTACTGCATTTTTGAATTCTCAATTTTATCTAATCGCTTGCTTGTTTCTTTCAAAAGAGACATCACATCTTCCATCTTAAACTCAAGATATTCCCGCTTCTTTACTTCTGTGTTGTTTTGAATTTTTAATTCCTGCAGGTCTTTTTCTTTCTCAATCACATACAAAGTCAACTCCTCAATCTTCTGTAGCAATAGCTTGTTCATCTCTGCCAAATTTACGCCTGATGCTTCCATTTCTGCTGCACTCGGAATATCCGGTAAATGCTTGTGTTGTTTGATGAATTTTTCAACCTGATTTAGATCTCTTAAAGAATAGTTGTCTTCAAAAACGAAATCCGCGGTTTGGGCGACGACTTTTATTTCGTTGGCCCGAATGGTGCCAGCTACATCAAGTTTCATAGATGGATCAGCTCCTTTTCCAATACCAACATTACCCCGATAATCAATACAAAACCTTTTCAGGTCTCCCTGGCTAATTCTAAACTCAGGGACATTTGCCCAGATACTAGTCGAAACACTTTCCACAGACCACACTTTTCTATAATAATTTCCATCCTCCTTGCTGTGATGTGTCCCAAGTTCTATTCTGGCACTTCTGTTTTTGGCAGCCTCATTATATGAATATGCTGCTTTGATCACAGCTTCAACGTCACCACCGGAGTAGGTATTGGAGACTAGCAGATTTGGATTTGACCGACCACTTATTTTTAATTGATTTCTTAAGAAAATATCACCCATGACATCAAGCCGGGCATCAGGAGTTGAAGTCCCAATTCCAACATTGCCCAAATAGTTTAAAGAGATACCTTTTTTCCAACTACCAGAAAAGTATTCCATATTCATTGTTATCCCGTTAGCCCAGGTGTTTGACGACTGCCCACCAACTCGATAACCATGAGATCCTTCCCCACGTCCAAAATAAATCCAACTTCCCCGTTTAAATGCATTGGCATTATATGGGACAGATAGATCAATAATATTAACAGAATTAATATTTCCTGAAGTGCTTCTGAATTTAATTTTAGAATTATTCCCTCTTATATCAAGCAGCTCTGTTCCTGGGTTTATTCCAATCCCGACATTCCCCTCAGAAGGAAAGGAATTCTGTCCACAGCAAAGATTTACATTCAATACAAGAAGGGCTAATAGTAAAAAGTTCTTCATTTCTATGCTATTTAAATCAGTGGCCAGAATTTGACAATAAATTTTCTACTCTCTCTAAACGCTTTATCAAATTTTCATTAATATCTTGAAGTTGATCTAACTCTATATTCTGACGTTTCACCTCTGCGCCCATTTCTTTTACAAACTCATTCTTTTTTTCTAAATGTGAGTCCTGCTCAATCACATACAAAGTCAGTTCCTCAATCTTCTGCAACAATAATTTGTTCATCTCAGCCAGATTTACTCCTGCTGCATCCATTTCTGCTGCACTTGGAATATCAGGTAGGTGTTTGTGCTCTTTAATGAATGCTTCAACCTGATTTAGATCTTTTAAGGGATAATTATCATCAAACACAAAGTCAGCAGTATGCCCAATAGTATTCAACGTAATATTATTTGCCGCAAGTGTTCCTTTTAATTGCATATTTGAAGCAGATAGGAGGGCTACTTTTATTTCCTCCGTGCTAATTGTTCCATCAACACTCAAGTTACCCTTTATATTTTGGTCGCCTTTACTATGCAAAACCTGTGTCCAAAGGCCTTCTCCATCTTTTCCTCTGCTCCTGAAATAAAGCCTTGGAGTGGTAGGAGAATTTCTTATTACAATTTGACCTCCATATTTATAATCAGCTCTATTAGAAGTGTGCCCTAAGTTTATTCCCCAAAACCATTGATTAGCATCTGGAGCATTAGCTATATTATATCCCTCAAAAAAACCAGATTGCCATTCTTTATTCCAATCATTAGTAGTATTAGGATCATTCAATAAAAGAGCATTTGCTGTCGGGTAACTCAGGCGGGTTACCCCGCCCTTGTCCCCTAAGAACCGTACTTGATAGTTTCCCATCATACGGCTCAAGCTCTCTAAAGGCGGAATAAACCACCCGACAATATAATAAAAATTCAGGCTAAAACCCTGCGCAACTTTCTCTTTCGAAGATAGCCGTCCCAAACCGGGTCGAACGGATTTGCTGCTCCTGCAATAAGTTTGTGACGCTTGATTCTGAACAGGGCAAACATTCTCAGCAAAATAGTTTTCCCATTAGAGAATTTGCCGAAGAATTGCCATTTTCTGTTACCAATAGTCATAAACAGCAGGGATACAATCTTTGTGTGACTGAGTTTGTTGTGTCTTCTTCGAGCCCAGTTCCAGATGTTACGCCACAAGAACCTGTCCATTGAGTTGAAAATTCTTTTTGAACAGGCATGCTTATGATAGTTCGCCCATCCGGTAATGAGCCAGTTGAGGTTTTTAATTAAAACGGCCGCCTTGGAGCCCCTGTGTTTTACAACTATATCTTTGAGCTTTGCCCTGACCGATTTGATGCTATCTTTGGAAGGTCGCACCAGGAGTTTGTTTTTGGCATACATTCTAATGTTTTGGCCAAGAAAGTCAAATCCTTCGGTAACGTGGGTAATTTTGGTTTTTTCCTGTGACAACTGTAACCCCCTTTTGGTGAGAAATTCCTCGATAAGAGGTTTGACCTTGTTTTCCAGTATCTCCTTAGAATCGGCCGTGACAATGAAATCATCGGCATATCGAATAAGGTGGATTTTATGCTTGTTGTTTTTGCGGCAGCCATCGGCTCTTAAATAAATACCGAAAGCATTGTCAAGCATCTTTTCAAGGCCATCGAGGGTCATGTTGGCGAGGGTGGGGGATATGATTCCCCCTTGCGGAGTACCTTGCTCGGTAGGAAATAATTGCTTATTTTCGACAAACCCGGCTTTAAGCCATTGTTGCAGAATCTTTTTGTCCATGGGGATGTTTTCGATAAGCCATTGGTGGCTGATATTGTCGAAACATCCTTTGATGTCCCCTTCAAGAATCCAAGTGGCACTGTCGGTTCGAGAGAGATGAATGAAACATCTTTCCAAAGCATCGTGGCAGCTCCGGAATAACCGGAATCCATACGAGCCTTTGTCGGCCAGTGTCTCGGAAATCGGTTCAAGGGCCAGAAGGTGTAAAGCCTGAAAAGCCCGGTCTTTCATGGTGGGAATCCCTAACGGTCGTTTCTTACCGTTCTTTTTGAGGATGTAAAGACGGCGAAGCGGCAATGCTTTGTAGCCCTTCCTGACTAAAGATTTGGCAGCCGAAAGTTTGTGACTTGGGGTTTTCCAGCGTATTTTATCTACGCCGGGCGTTCGTTTGCCTTTATTTTCAGTAACCCGTTTCACAGCCCAAAGTTTGGCATGAAACGAGTGGGTAAGAATCCATTGCAGGCTTTTGGCCTTGCCATGTTTTCCTTCCCTTATTGCCTTTGCAATACGACGTTGTAATGACTTAACCGACCGCTCTACTTTCTCCCAATCAATGGTGTTCCAGTTAGAGTAGTTGGCTTTAGGTGCACAGTCCTTAGTGTTGGGCTTCATTTGCATTCCTAAATAAAGTAAGTCTTATTACAATTTTCTTGCAATAGAGAACCAGATGAAAGTCTGCACGGTTTTCACCGGGGGCAAATGCGGAACCCCTATCCACTTCATTACAAGGTGGCCTTCGCTTCATCCATCCTCCCATACCTGCACACCATTGTGACTTCCTCACGGAAATCCTACCATTTGCAACGATGGAGATGTACAGGCTTACCACGTTCCGTCCGTTTAACGGGATGGGTTAGGTGCTGCCTATATACCGGAAGCTCGACATCCATGTGCTCATAAAAAACGTACTTGCAACCTGGCTTCTTACCTTTTGGTCAGAGTGTGTCAGCAACTTTCACTCTTTCGCGCATGACGATACGTCAACGGCAGTTCAATTAATTTCACCATACCATCCAAACCAGCGCCCTTGAAAATGTTGCTAATTCTTGGGTAGCTTTGTCCCGGCAGCTTCACACCCCAGTGTTGCCACTGACGCATGTGCCGGTAGGTTACTCATGATGGAACATGAGGTTAAATCATTCTTGATAATCAAAGAGCGTTTAACAGTTATTCGGACAGCCTCGTGTCGCACTTTATATTGCCAGCTACGTCTAGTTTGGTAGTGGGAATTTTTCCAATCCCAACATCACCACTATTCAAAATCGACATTTTACTACTACCATCTATTTGAAAACCTATACGAGAATTGGTTGCCCCGCCAATGAAATTGAAGTATGAGTTGCCATCCCCACTTGTATGAACTATGGTTTTAACCTGATCATTCAAAGAATAATAAATTGAACCTCTGACTTCAAGTTGTCCATTGGGATTTGTAATTCCAATCCCTACGTTTCCATTAGATGTCAGCACAAGATTATTTCGCCAGTCCCAACCTCCTGAAATATTATATCTTGTCTGGAGATACATTCGTCCTGCTGCATTATAATTGGCAGAATTATCCGGCGTTACCAAAATTCGTCCTTGTTGCCATGAACTTGAACCGTCCGTAGTGGCAGGCACAACGAAACCTAATGCAGCTCCTTGACCAATGGTTCGACTCGTACCGGTTCCTTCAATTATTAAGTTGGCATCTTTATTAATTAATGAAGATTCAGCTATTCCTGCTGACTTTATGTGCAGAGTAGCTTGGGGTTTTGTAGTACCAATACCAACATCTCCAGTCGACTTAATTTTATTCGTATCCTGGCCCCATATCGTCACTCCAATCAGGGCCAGTACAATTAAGAATGTTAGTTTTTTCATTCTTGTATTTTTTAATAAATGATTTTATCATATTGTTTTTACTTCTCAATATCTACCCATCAATCCACCGAAGGGAAGGAATTACATATTGCAGTACTTAACTCTTTTTCAAACTCATTTAACTTTATATTTGGTCAATTTCGAAATTCAATATGCTTGGCCCCTGTACGGGGCTAACTGTGAGCTATTCGTGCAAAAGCAAAGCTTCTATTTTATCTAAGCGCTCTTCTAGCGCCATCCGTGCTTCAGACTCCCTGCTACGTGCTTCTTCCAAACTAATAACTTGTGACTTTAAACTTGATACTTTTCCCTTTTGTCTCTTAGCTTCCTCTTTCTGCTCAATCACATACAACGTCAACTCCTCTATCTTCTGCAACAACAACTTATTCATCTCTGCGAGATTCACACCTGATACTTCCATTTCTGCTGCACTGGGAATATCAGGAAGGTGTTTTTTTTCTTTTATAAAGGCTTCAACCTGATTTAAGTCTCTTAAAGGATAGTTTTCTTCAAAAACGAAATCGGCTGGTTGAGCTACAACTTTAATTTCTGTTGCCCGGATAGTACCGTTGACGTCAAGTTTCGAAACTGGGCTACTGGTTCCTATTCCCACCCTTGACAATTTTGATTGAACAACTAGAATATCTTCAAGCTCAGAAGCATCTGAAAAATCTCCCACATTATTTACATCAAAAGATTTTTCACAATATATACTCAAATGAAAGGTGTTTTTGTAGCTTTTATTTGGAGATAAATTTGTCCATTTAGCAAATAAATATGCCTTAGAATTTGTATTATCAGGCAAATAACCATAAAACCGTAATCGATTGGAAATAGAGCTTTCTCCTCTATATAAAACCTTTGGTAAACTCCCCCAATCGGATACAATATGATAAATTCCTCCATCTTCAGCCCATCCTCCATCTATCTGACATTCAATTCTTACAGCCGACCCAATCGCATATAAACCAAGAGGAATAACCTGATCTCCTGTGGTAGGAACATTAAGATGCTCCTCATGATGTTGGCAAAACAAATTGCTCACACTAAACAAAATAATTAATAAAAAAAGAGGTTTTTTCATTGACTTTTAATTTGATGATTTCGCCAAAACGGATTCCATTAACAATTCAAGTTTCTCCAATCTCTTCTCCTGAACAAACCTTTCATATTCCAAAACTTCAACTCTCTTCTCCTTTTCAATTAAATACAACGTCAACTCTTCAATTTTCTGTAAAAGCAACTTATTCATCTCTGCCAGATCCACACCTGATGCTTCCATATCTGCTGCACTGGGAATATCTGGAAGGTGCTTATTTTCTTTTATGAAGGTTTCGACCTGATTTAAGTCCCTTAAAGGATAGTTTTCTTCAAAAACAAAGTCAGCAGTTTGGGCTACAACTTTAATTTCTGTTGCCCGGATGGTACCAATGACGTCAAGTTTATAATCAGGAGAGGAAGTTCCAATACCAATCTGTCCATTTCTTTTTATTACCATATAATCATCATCTAACGTAGAACCTCTTTTCCCTCTAAACCTCAACGCATCATTTAATCCATCATATTGAATTGCGAACTGAGCGTTTTCACTATTATCCATTTCTGAATTTGTTTCCCAGAATTCAATTCTAGCAGAATTTTCCTGTTGCGCAATGGTTGAAAATATTAATCTTTGAGCCTGACCTTCCAGCTGAAGATTACCTTTTGGATTACTTGTTCCTATTCCGATATTTCCGTTGTTACTAATATATAACCTATCAACCGAGTTAGTTTGAAATCTTATAGGGTCAGCATCGCTGCTATTTCCCAGTATAAGACCGTCTTCATATTTTAAAAACCCGATTGAATAATCTGTGGGATGTTGATTGTTTCGAAATAACCCTATACCTCCATCAATTGATAGCGCCATGTCTGGTTTGATTGTACCGATACCTATTCTCCCCAATCCATTAACAGTAAATAGATTCTTTCCATTATCCCCTCTATTTATTAATAATTGTGTCGATGAATTTAATGTACCCCAACTAGTGGAATTGAATAAAATATCAAAAAACCTATCCTGGTATGTTCTTCCAAATTTTATTGCAAAAGAACCATCCGCGGTTGTTGCTGATGCACTATTCCTTAAATCAAGAACATTTAAATTTGATCCCCATTGTTTTTTATCTACAGTTAATTTTCCATTTGGGCTGTTTGTTCCAATCCCCACATTTCCATTCCAATAATAAATAGGACTTATTCCATCATCAGGCACTCTTGATTGTGCATTAACAGTAAATACCAAACTTATAATAATCAAGCTAGCAAAGATTTGTTTCTTCATTTTTGTTTTCATTTAATATAACCTGGTTGATTCCCTGAACCAGCCCAACCTAATTTTTCCCGAAAACGCCCTATTCTAATTCTCTGAATTTCTCTTGCCTTAAGAACAAAAGCATTCTCTTTCAGACCAAAAATTATTAATTTTCCAACATATACCCTTCGGGTCTTCAAACCAGCAGAATTTGTGGAATTATATCCGCCAATAAAATAATACCCTCTTTATCCCATCCTGGATAAGAACCTATTAATTGATATCGGCCAAATTCATTTTCAGAATACAAATAACTGTCAGAAGTTCCATTTAGCTTATACCTGAAAGCCTGGTACTCGGAGCTTTGAGCAAAAGCCGCAGAACAAATAAATATTGTAAAGATCAATGAGGAATACTTAATCATAATCAAAACAGAATTATAAGAAAGATTAACTTTAAAACTTTAGGAAGTATTTAAAAAGTACAATTGATTTTTTTGCCTTTAACAAGAAAAACCAATGCAGAAAAAAGAATACGAACTTGATAAGGATATATCTCAGATGAGACAATCGTAGCAGAAGGGGTAGTCTTAAGGTTTTTCATAATTAGGGGTAAAAGGGTTAAAAAAAAGTTATCTTATACAAAGAAAAGAAATTTTAAATAAAACCAAAAACAGACAGGAACAAATTGTTACACTTTTTAACTTGAAGTACTATAAAATCCCTTTTAAAAAAGTATGCTAAATGCTAATAGACTCCTTCTCACAGAAAAAAACAAAACAATTTACTCACTTTTTCCTACTTAATTACCATCCCAATCAATCCATATAATGTCATAATTAAAAAAGCCGGCCCCCTTTCAGAACCAGCCCTTGAAAGGTGTAGGCAATAATGATTATTAGTTCAATTCAGTCTGGAGCAATTTGAGTATTTTCTGGTGAACTCAATTGAGAACCATCACCAGATTTAAAACAAAACGTTTCAAATACTCAAAAATTGAATTGTCATGAAAACAACCCACACCTTCGGAATTCAGTTTGCCGTTAGCAAGAACAAAGCAAAAAATCGATTACTTCCTGTTTATACACGTATCAAGGTAAATGATCCCTGTGTAAAAATTTAATTAATACAAACGATTAACCAGGTAGACTGGAATCCAGTTAAAGAAACAGAAAAAAGACGCGAACTGAGACCAGAAAATTCAACAGCTACTCTGCCACAGGTCTGAAAGCCCCGGACTGACGCATACAAGTCAACGTCATCATTCTAATTAGTCACAACAGCCAACAAAAAAAAACAATCACCTGAGAACCAACTCCTTTACCACAGAGTTGCCAATTTTATCGTTCATATTTTGAATAATGGTATCGCGATGAAGCAGCAATTCATTTCGGATAACACTACTGTGAAGTGTCACATAAACCACTCCGTTGCGAAACCACACATTTTTGGTCACCCTTGCAGCAGAGGGCCCCACAGCTTCATTCCATGCACCTGGAATGCGTGAATTATAGATCCCCTTTGAAATGGAAGGTTCTTTCCCAATAATTTCACGTAAAATATCCTGAAGTGGTTGAACAGAATTCTTTCGCAGATCTCGGTTTTTATAGCTCATAGTACTTTCAAATTTGCACGTTTCCGTTGGTAACTTCAAAAAAGCGATTCTCTTTTCCTGTTTTCTCCACTATTTCCGTCAATCGTTGTTTTTGCGTATCGGTGATAAAAATTTGCCGGAATCGCTCCTGAGAAACCAGCTGAATCAAATTATTACCACGTTCCTGGTCCAGTTTGTCGAAAACATCGTCGAGCAATAGAATAGGTCCAAACCCATTGTGTCTGGACAGAAACTCGTATTGCGCAAGTTTAAGAGCAATGAGGAAGGATTTTTTCTGGCCCTGTGACCCCTCTTTTTTAACGGGCTGCCCGCTAAGAAGAAAGTTAAGGTCATCCTTATGAATTCCTTTCGTAGTATAACCGAGTATCATGTCCCGCCATCTGTTTTCCCGAAGTTTTTCAAACACATCATCAGACTGATGGTGCGATTTATACTCAATATCCACCTCTTCATTTCCACCGCTGATCTGCTGGTAAAACTCTCTGAACACCGGCACAAGCTGCTCTATAAATCCGGTTCTTTGCTCAAAAATCTGTTGTCCCAGATGAGTGATCTGCTCATCCCACACGTCAAACTGAGCATTTAAAGCTCCGGTCAGCTGGTCACTTTTCTTAAGCAACGTATTTCGCTGCATCAGCGCCCTGTTGTACCTGATGACTTTATCAAGGTAAGGTTTATCATACTGAGAAACAACGCTGTCAATGTATTTCCGACGTTGCTCACTACCCTCAAGAATCAACCGTTCATCTGATGGGGAGATCATTACCAAAGGAAGAAGTCCGATATGTTCCGAAAGTCTGGAATACTCTTTTTTATTGCGCTTAAACTGCTTCTTCTGATTTTTCTTCAGAGCCACATAGATCTGCTCTTCCGAATCATTCCGGTCAAAAGCACCCTGAATAACGAAAAAATCTTCATCATGACAGATGTTCTGACTATCGATGGAGTTGAAATAACTCTTGCAAAAGGAGAGATAATAAACAGCATCCAACAAATTGGTTTTGCCCGCCCCATTGGGCCCTACAAAACAATTGATTCCATCGCAAAACTCCAGTTCAGTCTGCAAAACATTCTTATAATTAAGTATATTCAGATGCTTAAGATACACAATAACTATGATTTAAAAGTATTTACCGGAAACTCCGGGCTTTAGGAAAAGCAAACGTTGCATATTAATCAACAAAAATAAGCAAAGAAAAATGAGAGAAAGCCTGGTCGGACCATTTTTTTTGCTGTTCTCTGTTTTGAATAATAGTGAAAAGAATTACATTTGCCTACGGAAAAAAATTAAAATCAGATATGGCAAAAAACCAACAACACGAAGACAGCTTTGAAAATGTAGAATCGGCATTGACTAAAACCGAACAATTCATTGAAGATAATCAAAAGCTGATAAGTTTTGCAGCCATTGCATTAATTGTTATTGTAGGTGGCTACTGGGCTTTTAAGAAATTATATATGGAGCCTTTACAAAAAGAGGCCCAGGAAACTGTTTTTCAGGCTCAGCAATACTTTCAAACCGATAGTTTCAACCTGGCTCTTAATGGCGACGGTATGAATCCGGGATTTTTGGAGATCATTGATCAGTACGGAGCCACAGACGTTGGCGAACTCTCGGAGTATTATGCAGGAGCATGTTACCTGAATCTTGGCGAATACGAAAATGCCATTGATTACCTGAAAGGTTTCTCTACAGATGAACCAATTCTGATGGCAACTACTCAGGGAGCTATCGGCGATGCCTATCTCGAATTGGGTAATAGTGATGAAGCCATCAAATGGTACAACAAAGCCTCAAAGATGGAAAATGAAATCATTGCCCCTACTTATCTTTTCAAACTGGGACTTTTATACGAAGAATCAGGAGATAAAGAGAAAGCCATTGAGGTGTACACAAAAATCAAGAACGATTACAAGAACAGCGCTGAAGCACGTCAGATTGACAAATACATCACCAGAGCCAAAATAAACGGGTAATTTGTTTTTCTTTAGCACAAACAAATTTCTCTAAAAATGATTATATTAAAGGTTGTCTGTTTTATCAGGACAACCTTTTTTAGTTGTAAAAAACATAAAACTCAAAACCATGGCAACAAATCTTAAGAATCTTTCCGATTACGACCCCACGCAAGTACCTTCCGCCGAAAAAATGAAGTTCGGAATTGTCGTTTCAGAGTGGAATCCTGTAATTACAGCAGCGTTGATGCAGGGAGCCCGTGACACACTGATCAAAGAGGGAGCAAAACCTGAGAATATAATTGTGGCCCATGTTCCGGGTAGTTTCGAGTTAACTCATGGAGCCCGTCAGTTTATAAAGAAAACAGATGTGGATGCAGTCATTTGCCTGGGTTGTGTAGTCAAAGGAGACACGCCTCATTTTGACTTCGTATGCCAGGGGGTAACACAAGGTATCACTCATCTGAATGTAAAATACGGAAAACCTGTTATATTTGGGGTTCTGACCACCGATAATCAGCAACAGGCCATTGACCGGGCAGGAGGAAAACATGGAAACAAAGGAGATGAAGCTGCAATAACTGCCATAAAAATGGTATCTTTAAACATCGAGTTGAAAGAAAAATAACCATATCTAATGTCCAGATTTCGTCTTCAAAGAAAAACAATTGAACCGGGAATCCAGTTTGTGGGACAGCAATTCCTGGACTCTCCCGCCATTCAGTTATTTCGGTTTTCGGAACAAAGCTTTGCTGAGTTTAGTTCCGAAGCCGATTTTGATGTAATAAAGACCAATATTACTGACACTGAAAACGAAGTTCACTGGATAAACATCCATGGCATTCACGATATGCCCCTGGTCCACAGAATTGCTGAATGGTTTGGTATTGACCGCCTGATTATCCAGGATATTGTGGACACCAACCAACGTCCTAAAGTTGAGGTTCACCCCGAACACCTTTTTGTTTCCGTTAAATCATTATTACCTGCCAATCAGCACAGCATCGATACCGAGCAGATAAGTTTCATTCTCAAGGGAAATGTAATTCTCTCTTTTCAGGAAAAGAAAGGAGATCATTTTGAACACATCAGAACACGTATTCGGGAAGGAAAAGGAAGAGTGCGCAAAAGCAAAGCCGATTATCTGCTGTATCTTTTGCTGGATGCCATCACAGGCAACTGCTATACAACCCTGACCAATATGGAGATGCAACTTGATATGCTTCCGGAAAAAATCATGGAGGAACCCAAACCGGAATACATTGCAACTTTGGAAGCCATAAAAAGAAACCTCTTTGCACTTAGAAAAGCAGTTGTGCCCATTAAAGAAGCCATCCTTTTTACAGAAAAAGGGCAAACCATTCAGATTAAATCTCAAACACTCCCCTATTTCTCTGATTTAAAAGACCAGTTGATGCAGCTCATCGATGAAGCAGATATTAATCTGACGCGCGCTGAGGGTTCCACCAACTTATTTTTCTCTTATCAGGGACACCGGATGAATGAGGTTATGAAAGTATTGACCATCGTGGCTACCATCTTTATTCCCATCACTTTCATTGCCGGTATTTATGGAATGAATTTCGAACAATTCCCAGAACTCAGCTGGAAATACGGATATCCCGCTTTCTGGGGAGTTGTTTTAGTTGCCGCCAGCGGCATGTTATTTTATTTCCGACGTAAAAAATGGCTGTAAACGGGGCGGAATATAGATATTAAAAGTGCTGAATTTGTCGAGAAAGCACCACCAGTCATTCTTTTAAAATCCAAAAAGACCGGGATTTCCTCGAATAAAAAAAATGGTTTTGAGAATAGCGAGGTAAACAGTGCTTTAAAAAAACATATAATCAGGATAATACATCAAAACTAATGGTGAAACGGGATCCCTTACCCGGCTCACTGAAAACCGATATTTTCCCGTTATTCAGGTCCACCATTTGTTTCGACAACATTAACCCCAGACCGGTACCTGCTTCTTCGCTGGTCCCTGATGTTGATAAATTGGCAGAAAGCGAAAATATTTCTTTTTGTTTAACCTCCTGAATTCCAATACCTGTATCTTCCACATGCAATAAGGCTTTCGAGCCTTCAAGTTCCGCCCAGCAACTGACCCGGCCACCGTTTCTGGTAAATTTGATGCCGTTATGTACCAGATTGCGTACAATAAACTCCAGCATATCCTTGTCGGCTCTAATAAACAAAGCCTCGGAAACGTCACAACTCAGCCTGATTCTTTTCTTATCAGCCACCATACTTAATTGATTATAGCATTTCTCCACCAGTTGTTTCAAATTTAACTTTACTGGAACTGCTTTAAGTTGTCCCAGCTGCGACCGTGACCAGGTAAGCAAATCATCTAGCAGTTTATAAGTTTGTTCAGACATATTGCTGATTTGCCGGGCCATCATTTTTATTTCAGGAATCGACTGCTCTTCAATGCCATCATTCAGCAACGAAGCAAACCCAATGATGGCCTGAAAAGGACTCCTCAAATCATGAGCAATAATACTAAATATCTTATCTTTCGTTTCATTCAATTCCCTCAGGTGAGCTTCGCTCTCTTTCAGGCGGTTTTCCATTTTCACTTTGGCGCTCACATCCGTAACCAGCAAACAATACTGTACACCTCCAAGTCCGAAAAGTTTAAATTCCAGTATTTTCCCTTTGTACAAATCTTCCCATTCAAAAACATCTTCCCCGTGTTGTTCTGTATGATGCTCTCTTAGAAGCGTGGGGACATCAATATTTCCCAAGACTCCCGAAAGATATTGCCCTATAAATGAGATGCGGTTGAATATACTCGAAGACTTCAGATTGGCCTGATCAATTAAGAAATCAACCACTTCCCCTTCCTGCTTTAGTGCCTGGAGCATAAAAATGCCCACAGGTGAATTCTCAAACAGCTTCTCAAACAAATGCTCTTTGGCTTCCAGTTGCGCTTTAAGCTTCTTCCTTTCTGAAGTATTATATTTTACGGCTATATATCCGGTTATTTTGGCATTGTCATCCGAAAAAATAGGAGAAATGGAGGCTCTCTCTGTAATTATTTCACCTGATTTACTTCTGTTCACCAAATCCCCGCTCCAATTATTTCCATTTGCAAGAGTCTGCCACAACTCGTCATAAAATTTCTTAGGATGAAACCCACTCTTCAAGACGGACGGCTTTTTCCCCAGCACCTCTTCCCTTGTATATCCGTACACCTTTTCAAAAGTCTTATTGGCAAACACAATAGTCCCGTCAGGTTCAGTTATCAGAATAATTCCTTCCGAATTATCCAGGGCCTTCACAAGTTGTTGTTCTTTTATCATTAAGTTTAAATTTAGGCGTGATTCTTACCTATACGGCAAACCCGGTGTAAGGATAGCAACAAATAACCTGTTTTTGACGACTAGCAGCAATGAATACCGTAACCGTCGAGAAAAGGATGATGGATACCCCTGCAGGCCTGACAAATAAATTCACCGTCCCTGCCTATGCCACGTGATTTCATGACAACTTCACGGCATTCAGCACATTCAACACTCTCTTCGATTGGAGCATAAGCAGGAACCTCCACCGTTACCTTCTGAATGTCAAACATTTCATCAAAGGGAATATCTAACATTCCAAAAGAAGCCCGGCGGGAAACAGCTCCAAATTTGCGCTTTAACTCTTTCTGGTGGTTTCTTTCCACCACAATTTTTTCAAACAACGGATTAAAGTCAGGAAAGTAATTGTCAATAACTTGTCTGATATCATTTTTTGCCCTTACTCTGAACCCACGCCCATTTCGGTCAACAAGGCTAAGAGCATTTTTACCATAATCCTGAAAAATTAAGGCATTATTCCCGAAAGTGCAACCACTGACATACTGAACGCCATCAGAAAAGCAGTTATTGGTCTCCACAAAAGCCAAAAGATCTTCCATGCCATCTGATGTTTGACGCATCAAATCCATAACATGCATGGTAGCCATAACCCCCATTGACAATCCGGGACAAAAATGACCATGAAGCTCTCCTGCCTGATTCAGTAAGGCTCGGCTCTCCCCGCGTGAGATGTGCTTTTCAATATTTATTCGCGGGCGTGATGGCATTGCATCATCTCTGATATTAATATTTCTTTGGAAAGAAAAATCACTTGGTTTGATGTCAAATACAGGCGAATCACTCAAAGCATCAAGGCCGGTTACCACCAGTTTGTTCCCCTTCCGCTCAAGCAAACGAACGGTAGTAACCCCAATTCCATTAGGTCGGTTGGGGCTACGGGAAGCAAACACACCGCGGGTCTCCCCATTGAAAACAGGAGTTATCATCTTATATCCCTCAGATTGATGAAATCCAAAAAGAATATCGATATATTTCTGTTCGTCAATTTTGTACAGACCATCAAGGTAATCCTCCTCAATAATAATTTCAGAAACAATATTCTCCGCGTTCTTAATAAATCGTTTCTCTGTCAGTTCGTTTTTTACACGACCGATTGGTTCAAAAGTCATCATATGTTCGGAATAAATTATTTTATCAATAGAAACAGTAAATCGAACAATGTCTCAACTCAGTTCATCACCCCCCCATTTACCTCAACAACGGAAGAATATAACTTTGACCATCCACATCTACTTTTTGCACTTCCACATCGTAAAGGGCCCGGAGATTCTGTTCCGAAATCACCCGCTCATCTCCCATTGCAATGATACTTCCATCTCTCAGTAGCAGGAATTGATTGGCATAGCGCAATGCAAGATTCAAATCATGAATAGCTACGATAACCGTAATGCCTTTTGTGGAGACCTCCTTCAGCATCTTCATCACTTCAATCTGGTGACTTAAGTCCAGACTGGAGGTAGGTTCATCCAGTATAAGCACATCCGGCTCCTGCACAAGGGCCCGGGCTATGTGTACCCGCTGCAATTCGCCACCGCTGAGTTCCCCCGTAAGTCTGAGTGTCAGGTGTTCCAATGAGAAATCGCGTATGATATTCACCGTTTTCTTAAAATCTGATTTTCCGGGAGCCCATTTAATATGAGGTTTTCGGCCCAGCAAAATGGTATCAAAAACTGTGGCATTGGCCGAGCTGCCTCCCGATTGCGGAACATAACCTATGTGTTGGGCCAAAAAACGCCTGGGATAATCCTGCACGGAACGGCCGTTTACTTGAACCGTTCCAGTGTCAGGAATCAGCAATCTGTTCAGAAGCCTGATCATTGTACTCTTTCCACTTCCATTGGGCCCTATAACGGCATAAAATCCACCACCCTCAAAAACACAATCAACATCATGAAGTACTTTTTCAGTGGAATAACCAAAGGACACCTTTTTTACTTCTATAACCATAGTTTTATCTGCTTTTCCTGACTTTACGAATGATTAGAAACAAAAAGAAAGGAGCTCCGACAAAGGAAGTCACTATACCAACTGGTATTACCACAGGAGCAATGATTGTCCTGGAAATAATATCCGCAAGCAACAAAAAGACTCCCCCAAGAATTACAGAACTTATCAGCACTACCCTGTCGTTGTGTCCCACCAACCAACGAGTGACATGTGGCACAACAAGCCCAACAAATGCGATTATCCCGAAGAATGCGGTTGCTACTGCAGCACACAACGAAGCCACCACAACTGCCCAAAGGCGCAACCGATCGACATTTACACCCAAACTTCTGGCAACTTCATCTCCGGCATTTAAAGCATTGAAGCTAAACGCATTGAATACAAAAAATAAAATAGCGGGAAGAAGAACGATAAACTGAATCGTAACTTTATCCCAGGTAGCTTTGGCCATATCTCCAAACATCCAACTGATTACAGATGCCAGTTCCACATCGGTTGAAATGTATTGAAGCAAAGAGGTGCCCGACTGAAAAAGTGAGGTGAGAATAATTCCGGCCATTACCAGTATTTCAGGAGTTGCTCCGCGCCACCGGGCAAAACCGGTAATAAGCAAAGCACAGATAAGCCCGAAAAGAAAGGCAGACAAAGTTATGATCCATGGCATACGGGCCAGACTACCCACTCCGGTTGCAAAACCAGCACCTGCGGCTCCCAACACAACAATGGCAAAAGCAGCTCCAAATGCCGATGCAGCACTCAACCCTAACGTAAAAGGGGAACCAAGTGGATTTCGTATTACCGTTTGAATAACAGCACCGGATACCGACAATGCCGCTCCGGTGGCTATAGCCGCCAGAATTCGGGGAAAACGTATCTGAAAAATCACCTGACGCGAAACCTCACTACCGCTTCCTGTCAAAACTTCAACCACATCAGAAAACGAAAGCAGAGAACTGCCCATGGAAAGCCCCCAAAATATCAACACCAATAAAACCAATAATGATGATAACATAAAGGTCAGCCTTCGCACATATTGTTTTCTTATCAGCTCCTCTGTCTCAGAACCGTTTCCATCCTTCATACATCTCATTCATTTGTTCATAAACATCCTTGCCCAGCATAAACCGATATACCTGCCGGGCTTTATCTTCAAAACTGATATGCTCAAAGGCATCCGGAAACACCACTTTTCCAGCAAACCAGCCATTGATTAAAACCGTTTCAAAATTGGTCGCATAAAAATTGTGTGGCATCAAAGTGTAAACCCGGTTTTGCTCAAATGCTACAATGGTTCTTCGCAGCGGACTACCGGCCTCAATCGTAGGTAATATCTGCTCATAACCAGCGGCATCCAGAAACAGAAAATCAGGATTCCAGGATATAATCTGCTCTACATCCACATAAGTACCCACAGGCTGAACCGGTTCTGTCTCCGAAATATTTCGGGCCACATTGGTGATGCCTGTCAGCTCAAAAGGAGTAAACCACGACTGCGTAGAAGCAATGCCTTGTGCCCCCCTGTAGGAAACCCCTCCAATATAACCTGTCACCTTATCCCCGGCATTCTCCCTTAGTTGATTAAGCATATTGATTTCATCCTCAATAAAGTTCCTCAGAGAATCCGCACGTTCCCTTTTTCCTGTTACTTTTGCAATCAGATTCAGAGACCGGTAAAAAGTTTCACGCGCATTTCGAAGATTTCCGCTGTTTAATCCCACCACCGGAATTCCGGTTTTTCCCTGCAATTCATCAGCCTCACTAACAGACGAAAAAGCCATAAAAATCACATCCGGATTATTCAGGGCTATCAGCTCACTGTCTCCACCCATATAAGGACCAATAACAGGCTTATCTGTCAATTCAGGACGTGCAAAAGCATAAGGCCGGCCTGGTCTGAATTCAATATCCTCAACACCTGAAACCATATCAGCCAAATCCATATAAACCAACAGCCTCAACGCTCCTGGCCCAACACCAATAATACGGTTCACTTTTTCCGGAACCCGAACGGTGCGACCATACATATCTGTAACTTCAATGCTGTTTTCGGAGTCTTGGTTACTCTTAAAGTTGCAGCCCAAAAAAAACAACAACAGCAACAAAACAACAAATTTCAACACTCTTATTACCCCGTTTGATTGCATAAAAATTGTTTCATTAAAACCATTAAAAACCAGTTACCCTGCTGATGTCATTGCCAGTTTCCCCCTGTTAATCCCCTTCAAAGCTCTGATTTTGTCTGCCAGTTCGGTTAGCTTTTTTGATTCTCCCCTTACAGCAATTATCTCGAATGATTCATCAGTTGATAAATAGAAATGCTGTGAAGACAATATAACATCGCGATATTCGAGTTGAATATTCCCGAGTTTTGCTGACAAATCATTCTTGTGAGGATTGTAAACCAGAGTGATGGAGCCGGCCACCACATTATTGCATTGCCATTTTTTCTCAAAAAGATAGTTTTTTATCAGGCGCCTGATACCCTGTGAACGATTGGACAAAACATTGTCTTTGACAAATGCATCCAGTTCATCAAGTAAATCCTGCTCCAGAGAAACTCCAAAACGAACTACGGACATGGTGTTATGTTTTTTACAATTAGTGTTACTACAAATGTAAGAAATTCTTTATCCCTGAGGACAGATGGAAAATCTTCGTAACATATAATATCCAACAAGCATTTGATTATGAAGCCTGAGCCCAACAAAATACACGGAATCCGGATAAACAAAAGATTGTCATTTCCCCTTTACTTCCATTTTCACTAAATTAGCAGCTTTATAGAATGAATTAGGTATTTTAAACTATAGCCTTAAAAAAACATAATCATTAAAACATTTTGTACCTACCATCGTAAATATAAAACCATGCAAAATCTGGCACTCATAACCATTGTCCTGGCAACCATGCTGGGAAGCACCACACTGATCGCACAGGAGCAGGAAGAGGACAATCTTCACTCTTATACCAGAAATGAAGAGCACATCCATCTGGCTGACGACTACAAAGGTGTTGAGATTCACAATCAACATGGAGAAATAGAGATTACCGCCTGGTTAAAAGATACCATTCTCATTAAAATCGAAACCATTGTGATGGCCGAATACCGGGATATGGCCAACGAAGTATTTGACCGTCTGAACATTAATCAAACCACCCTTGAAGGGATGGCTTTCATGCGTACTGCTTTTGATGAAGAGTTTCATTCTTCTTTTCCCTTTCGAATCAATTACGAAGTTTTCATGCCCGCAGATAAAAAGATAATAATTGACAATCGGTTCGGCAATGTCACCATTACAGACATTACCGCCAAAATGGACATTAAACTCGAATATGGAAACCTTACGCAAAGCGGATTACAGGAAGCAGATACCATCATAGCAAACCTGTCGTTTGGTGAAGCGCAGTTCAATAAAATCAACCATGCAGAGGCTGAAATATACAATTCGGGGGTAAAGATTGAAAGCGTTCATTCAGCGGTTATTTCGGGTAAATATTGTCAGATCGATATTGGAGATGCCGGCAGTCTGGATTTTTCAAATCATACAGCACGCATTAACGTTAACCGGGTCGAAAACCTAAACATCAACGGTCAGTTTTGCTTTGTATCCGTAAATGAATTAACCAATCAGGGAAAAGTGGAAATATCTGATGGTTTGTTGATTACCACTTTATCAGAACAAACCAGTGCGTTTTCCGTTTTTAATAAAAATGCCCCGGCAAACATCACCATATCACCAAAACTTTCCTATACCCTTCATGGAGAGGTTACTGACGGTAACTTCAGACATGACAATCAACACCTGTTTAAAACCATAAGTGAGCCCAATAAGATTTCTTTTTCAGGAGAATCTGTTTCGGAAAATAAAGAAATGGCAACCCTCATTCTCTTCAACAGGAATGCAGGAATCAATATAAAAACAAAGAAATAAACAGAATATGTCAGACTATTCAGATCGAATTCAGAACCTGCGTACAAAAATGGCCGCTAACGGCATCGATGTATGCATTGTACCGGGAAGTGACGCACACATCAGTGAGTATCTGGCCGACCACTGGAAAGTAAGAGATTATCTGTGTGGATTTACCGGATCGGCCGGAACCCTTGTTGTGGGAGCTGACTGTGCCTGCTTGTGGACAGACTCCAGATACTACCTGCAGGCAGATGTAGAACTGGCGGATACCGGCGTTAAGCTGGTTAAAGAAGGGCTTCCTGATGTACCCGATTACATTGACTGGATCTCAGCAAATCTTTCACCCGGCAGTAAAGTTGCTATCAATGCCACCTGTTTTCCTGTGGAAAAGGTTAGATCTATGGAGCAGGCGTTGCGAAAGAAACAGATTCATCTGGAAACAAAATACACGCTTGCAGAGGATGTGTGGGAAACACGTCCTGCCATTCCTGACACCCCGGTGCGGGAGCATGCAGATAAATACAATGGTCGAACCAGAAAAGAAAAAATTGAGCTGGTACGTCAGCAACTGAAAGAAAAGGGAGGAACCCACTATGTAACAGGAGCTCTCGACGAGATTGCATGGCTCATGAATCTGCGGGGCGACGACATCTCCTACAACCCTGTTTTTCATGCTTTCCTGATTATATCACAGGATTATGTTTCCCTTTTTATAAATCCCAACAAACTGACCTCGGCAATTGGGAAAAAACTATCCAATGAAAACATTCGAATCAACCTTTATCAGCATATCTACAACCACCTGGGTGATCTGCCTGATCATGCCGTAGTCTGCATGGATTCAAACCGTAATAACTGGGCTCTTTTCGAAGCTATTCCAAAGTCGATTCCACGAATTGAAGGGACAGGCATTATCACACAACTTAAGGCCATAAAAACAGGAACTGAAATCGAGAACATCCGTCAAACCATGGCCCAGGATGGGGTGGCAATGGTAAAATTCCTCAAATGGCTGGAAGAGGAGGTTCCCGGAGGCAGGGTTACTGAACTATCTGCATCAGAGCAACTCACCCGCTTCCGTGCAGAGAACCCGGAGTTTCAGGGAAAATCATTCAGTACTATTTCCGGTTATGAAGCACATGGTGCCATCGTGCATTATCATGTTTCTCCGGAATTTGACGCCAAACTGGAGTCCAAAGGCGTTTATCTGGTCGATTCGGGCGGTCAGTACCCCACGGGGACCACAGACATTACACGTACCATTGCTCTGGGCCCTATTCATGAACAGGTAAAAACCGACTACACACTTGTTCTTAAAGGACACATTGCTTTGGCAAAAGCTGTTTTCCCAAAAGGCACCCGCGGTGTTCACCTGGATGCCCTGGCGCGCCGTCCATTATGGGAAGCAAGACTGAATTACGGTCACGGAACAGGTCATGGAATCGGTTTCTTTCTCAATGTTCATGAAGGCCCGCAAAGCATACGGTCGCAGGACAATGGAATTGAAATCGAACCCGGAATGATATCCTCAAATGAGCCGGGGGTTTACAGAGCCATGGAATACGGTATCAGAATAGAAAATCTGATTCTTACCAAAGAAGCCGGAGAATCAGATTTCGGCACATTTTTTGAGTTTGAAACACTAACCCTCTGCCCCATTGATTTATCTCTCGTTTCTACTGAGATCCTTAGCACAGGAGAAAAAGAGTGGTTAAACAATTATCACCAAAGAGTGTTTGAAAAACTGTCCCCTCTTTTGAATAAAGAAGAGCAGGCCTGGTTGAAACAAAAAACAACCCCGATTGATTAATTCCGGGGTTTACAAATATTTTCTGCGGCATGGGTGGTTCATCCATGCCGTGTTGTTATGAGTTTAAATTCAGAATTACAACAAAACTAAAAATCATCAGCTATGAAGAACCTTACCGTTCTTATCTTTCTTTTTATTTCCGTCATCGGGATAGCACAACAACCCGCAAACAATGGTCATAAGATTGAAGTAAACATTCCTGCTTTTAGTGATACCACGCTCATTCTGGGTTACTATTATAATCAGAGTATCCATGTGCAGGACACCAGTTATTTCGACAACAAAGGGACCGCTCTCTTCGAAGGAGAAGAAGCTTTGCCTCAGGGACTTTATGTTATTTATCTTCCCAATCAGAAATATTTTGATTTGATGATTGATGCTGACCAGCACTTTTCGCTGACCGCCGATACAGCTGATATGGTAAAATCGCTTGACATCAGAGGGGCTGACGTTACCAACAAATTCAACGACTATCAGCGTTTCATTATGGCCCGGCAGGAAGAAGCAAACAATCTGCAACAGAAACTTCAAACTGCAGCCCCGGATTCGGAAGAAGCTACGCAAATAAAAGATCAGTTAACCGCTGTAAACGAGAAAGTACAAAACAAATGGGAAGAACTTCAGCAGGAAAACCAAGGTTCCATGCTGGGGGTTTTCATAAAAGGCATGCAGGAAATCGAGGTTCTCCGGTTTGACATCGATGACTCTGTGCAAAAAAAGGATTCTGTTCAGCGCGTTAAGCGGTTTTATTATTACAAAAATCATTATTTCGACAATATGCCGCTGGATGATGAACGATTACTCAGAACTCCCTTTTTTGCAAAAAAGGTTGAGCAATACTTCTCTTCAGTTATTCCGCAGGTACCCGACACCTTGCTTAATGAGAGTATTAAGGTAATTGAACAGGCACGGCCCGCTCCTAAAATGTTCAATTTTCTGGTATCTTACCTCTTTAACTATGCCAATGAAAGTGAATATATGGGCATGGACAAGATGATGGTGGGACTTGCAGAAAAATACTATCTCTCAGGCGAAGCAACCTGGGCCGATGAAGAGTTCCTCAGTAAGCTGGAGACAAGAGTAAAGGAACTCAAACCCACTCTGATAGGCAATTTATCACATGACCTGAAAATGCAAGCCTACACCGGTGAGTATCATCGACTGCACGAGATTGTAGCTCCTGCCACCATTCTGGTTTTCTGGGAAACAGACTGCGGACACTGTAAAAAGGCAATTCCCCAACTCCATGACCTATATCAGGACCAACTCCGTGATCTGGGCGTTAAAGTCTTTGCTGTTTATACGCAGGGGGACCAGCCTGAATGGACAGAATTTATTGAAGAACACGAGTTGTATGATTTTATTAATGTCTGGGATCCCAACAGGCAATCAGGATTCAGGGAAAATTACGATATTCGCAGTACCCCCACCGTTTTTGTGTTGGGAGAGGATAAGAAAATCATTGGAAAACGGATTTCCATTGAAGATCTTCCGGGATTTATTGAGCGGTATTTAAATCAGTAGATCGTTAGATTATTAGAGGTTAGAAAAATCATATAACGGTGACATTCTAAATTTTATTAAAAATCTGTTTTGAACTTAAAGATTTTTAGATGGGTTGGCAGGGGTTGATTTCCGGCTTTGCCGGAAATCAACCCCTGTCAACCCCCAATATCCAGCAAAGACCTGTCATTGCGAGGGCTATGCCCGAAGCAATCTCAAAAACACAAACGTGACAACAAACATAAACCAAACAGAAAAACCACCAAATGTATAAGCTGATTAACTCATTCATAATTACGGCAGTCATTTTGGCATTCTCACTGGCTTTTATCGCTTGCGAAGAGGAAACAAAGGTGATTCCCTCCCCGGAAATATATTTAGCCAACCAGGGGGCTGAAATTGAAAAAAGCGTGGGAGATTCCATTATTCTGGAGCCCAAAATCACCTACGATATAGATGCGAGTTATCAGTGGAAGAAAAACAACCAGTTGTTAGAAAATAATACGCGTGTATTAAAGGATATTGCAACCCAACTGGGCAGACTGGAGTATTTTTTCAGTGTGGAGACACCTTACGGCACTGATTCGGTATCGATTCCGGTTGATGTAATTGTTTTGGCATCCTTTACAGAACTGTTTCCCGAAAATTTAAAAAACGACAGTTCCTGGATCGGAGCAATTGGAGAGTCGGAATTTGCTTACAAGGATTTATTATTTTCGTCACAATTAAATGCAGACAGTACCTGGCACGGATTTGGCATCAGCAATATTCAAAGCACCAAACAAACAGAAGAGGATATTCCCGAACACAGTGTTTACAGCAGTAGTTCTTCGGAGAATGTATTTGCCTTGGCAAAGCACCTCAATGGTCCCGGTCAGGCAATTCCTGTGATTAAGTTTAATGATGACAACAATCATCGCCTGAAATCCATTGAAATCAACAATACCACCCTCGGTGTATTCATGTTAAAATATGGCAACGAAAATTTCCCCAGAATGGGATTTCCGGTAAGTACCGATCCAGACTGGTTTAAAGTAACCATAACAGGAATCAGTGCCTCAGGAGAAGTTACAGGCAGTAAGGATTTTTACCTGGCCGATTACCGATCTGATAATCCGAAGCGTGACTACATTGTGGAGCAATGGACCACCGTTGATCTTTCGGAAATTGGAGAAGTGAACCAATTACAGTTCTTTCTTTCATCCAACAAAACAAATGATTCAGGAGAAATGATTACGCCTCAGGAGTTTTGTATCGATAATCTGAAGATATTGTACTAAAAAAGATCATTTCACCATCAGCTTCCTGACCAGCTTTTTTCCATTCTTTTGAAATTGAACCAGGTAAGCCCCTTTAGAAAGTTTTTCTCCGACACCCCGAATTTCCCCGCGATTGCCGTAAATCAGCACATTGCGTTCAAGAACAGGTTGTCCTTTCAGGTTAAAGATGGTCACAATGCCTGCGCCGTCTTCAGGATAGAAAATAACGAGATCCTGCTCCACCGGATTGGGCACTACCTCAAAACCGTCTGAAGGCAGATCAATTGTAGCGGAATCTGAATAAATAACTTCGTCCGCCAATACATCAATCCATGCCATAGCAGGAGAATCTCCTGATAGAATATTGTAGTGGTTCCAGCCTGCCGAGGTTTCGAGCAGAACAGTGTTAACTCCGCTCACTGAATTGGCCTGATAAACCGCCCATTTATCCACGGTTGGTGTATAGTCCAGGTCATATCCTGCAAAAAAAGGCCCTGAAACCATCACAGGCTCATCAAAAAGCACCAGAAACTCTTTATTCACAATGCTATTAATAGAAACAGTCTGCTCTGCCACCACAAATTCAGGTTCATCTATTCCTGACCAAATTTTCACTGTTAGATTTCCATCTCCCAGTTGCCCATTCAGCCCAGGCATCAGAAATACACCGTAAATCCGGGCTGAAGCAACCTCTCCAAATTGTTCTGCAACAGCGATAACTCCTTCACTGTTGTTCCCAGTCCAGGAACCTGTTCCGCCACTTACATTCTTCAAAACCGGATTCATTTCAGGGGTAAAATGAGTCAATCTCAAAACAGCTCCTTTACCTGGATCAAAAGCCTCCAGTTGCGTTCGACCATCGCCTGAAGGATTCAACCACTTATCCACACGGGCAGTGTCTTCCGCATAGTGATTCCAGATTCGGTTCAGGCGGGCAAAGTAATCATTTATCGGGTTTTCGCAACTCGCAGCCCCACCGGACAACAGTCCAATTAGTTTCCCATGTTCCAGAAACAATCCAGCCCCTGATGAACCGGCTTCTGTGGTTCCCTCATCCCATTCATCTATCTTCCAATGGGCATCTGAAAGGAACGAATTACCTAATACGGATGATGCATTAAAAGTCACAGGAGTTGGAATCTCATTGTCAGCTGCAACCTTTTTCACATCTCCCATGGGATGGTGAACAGTATGTGTTCCGGTTGCCGGCGATTCATTCAAGTCCCACCCCGCATAAACCGGACGATAAGATGCCGGAGGTGTTTCAGTCATTTCGATTAAAGCAAAATCAAGTCTGTCAGCATAGGCGCGCAACAGAGATCCTGACAGGCTTTGCATTTGACTTCCCTGAATTTGTTCCTGGCAGGCAGGAACTTCATAATTCATAATAAAAACAATATCTTCAGACTCAACTGAATTTCCAAGACAGTGACCAGCTGTAAGCACATAGGGCGTTCCATCGTTGTTGCTGTTGTTCATCAGCGTACCGGTACAATACTCGGTTCCACCCACAATTACCTGTCCGGTAGAGCGCCCGTTTTCGACAATTACCGCATCCTCAAAACAGGTGAAATCTGTATGGCAACTGCCACTGGCACCAAAATCTCCTGCACTTTTCAAAATTTTGAAAATATTCAAAAAATCATGATTAACCGCTCCGATTTCAATGGAACTTCCGTTCTCCCGTGCAAAATCTCGTCCCCGCCATTCAATCACAACTTCATCTCCCGGAACCGGTGCTGTTGCCAAACCACCCCATTTTTTATTGGTTTTATCTGTAAAAGCCCCTAAAATATACCCCCCGGAGGCATCATAAATAAAAAGAGAATCTCCTTCGGCCATTCTGAATTTATCAAATACAAGATTTAGTGAGTAGGCACCGGGTGAACTGATCCTCAATTGCCAAATCAAACGGCCATCGTCCAAAACACCCACTACTCCTGAGTTATCTGGTGTCAACTGAACAAAATGCGGATAAGCAAAGGTAAATGACTCCCCTTTCCGTGGGGATTCCAAATCAAGTCTGATATCCTCATAAGCCGGTGGTGTCAGTCGTATTTTCTCTTCTTCGGAACCTTGCATAACGGCCCGGGCACTTTTCAATTGTCCCTGGTTCTTAAACAAAGGTTTTCCTCCATGCCCCACCTGAGCAAATGCAGATATTTGGAATATCAGAAATGTAATAAACAGAGTCTGCCTCAGCATTTGTTTTACTTTATGAACTACAAAAATATTCTCCAATAATACGAAAAAAATGCAACAGAGTTCACTGCAAGTGATTTTTCTTTTAGTACTTGCAGGAAAATGCCAATTGCTGCGTTGAGCCTATCTTCAATACAGTCATTTACGAAAAATAAAGTTATCCTCTCGCATACACATATCGAAGTTCTTTTATTGGAATAGTCCGTTAAAAAAAAGCTTAAACGCAGAGATACAAAGACGCAAAGGCTTTATTACGAGCAAGTTCCCGCCCACCGACATAGATTTGCAATGAAGTGTCTATCAGCTATTTGTAAAAGTTTAACAGGGTATTGTTTATTGGTATAGCTCTATTTTCCCTAATTTACTTTCTACATAAAACAATATAGCAGGCCATTAAGAAACAGGCTGAAAGCCTGAATGCAATAGCCCAGGGCAACGTCCTGGGGTTGTAGTTTCCCACCCCACCCGGCGGTTTATTGGTCGCGACGGGACCAATAAACCACCGGTAGAGAGGTATTACAATTTCCCTGGGGCGTTGCCCCAGGCTATTGCTTAAAGACCTTCGGCCTTAAAAAACGCAACAACATTATGTATTCCTTTAAAAGAGAGAAGTCTCGCTTTTGGGAGGACTTTATTATTCAAAATAAATCACGCTAAAATCAAAATAAGGAAAACAACTTCAATAAATTTTGGCGTCCCGCTCTCCCCGCAATACTTCCAGAGCATTCATTGCAAGAGCTGACATCTCATCTTCTCCCGGATAGATTTTAATATTTCCTATCCAGTCGATGTATTTCCGGATGAAGCCTACAACAAAGTCATTCTGAGCCATCCCCCCTGTGATCAGAACAGCATCCACCTGCCCCTGAAGGACACTCACACAACCACCCACAGCTTTTGCCACCTGGTATGCCATGGCATGAATGACCAATTCGGCATTTTTTTCACCCTCCTGAGCCCGTCGGCTGGCTTCATGTGCCTGATTGGTGCCCAGGTGAGCCATCAATCCTCCATTTCCGGTAACTTTTTTGCGCATTTCATCATGCGAAAACTTTCCGCTAAAGCACATATCCACCAAAGCTCCGGAAGGCAGCGTTCCTGCTCTTTCGGGAGAAAAAGGCCCGTATCCGTCCAATGCATTGTTTACATCGACAATTTGACCTTTTAAATGAGCTCCTACGGATATCCCACCACCCAAATGGGCAACAATGAGGTTCAAATCTTCATAATTTTTCTCTACCGAACGTGCATAATTTCTGGCAACAGCCTTTTGATTAAGAGCGTGAAAAACAGAAGTTCTGGGCAATTCAGGTAACCCGGTAATCCGTGCCACCTCATGGAGCTCATCCACCACCACCGGATCGGCAATAAATGCTCTGGCTCCGTGAATACTTTTGGCAATATCATCTGCAATCAAACCGCCAAGATTACTGGCATGCTGCTGTTTGCCACTTCTGTTTTTCAGGTCGTTTTTCATTGTTTCATTAACCTCATAGACACCCGAAGGGATTGGACGCAAGAGACCTCCGCGCCCCACAACAGCATTGATTTCATTTACCTCAATTCCTGCCGTTTCCAATTCGTCCAGAACGGCTTTTTTTCGGAATTCATACTGACTGGGGATGTCTTTGAATGGGGCTAACTCTTCAGAAGAGTGACGCAATGTCTTCAGAAGTACAGATTTAATGTTTTCATAAACTGCAATCTTTGTAGATGTAGAACCCGGATTAACGACGAGTATCTTAAATTTTTCCATGCTTAGATATTGGTTACAGGAATTCGAAAATAGTGTATGTCCATAAAGTCCCGTTTACTGCGTTATACCATTCACAGAAACTACTCATTTACTCAGGTAAACTACGCATTTCCGTGAATGGTAAGCCTTGTAAACGGAACTTTCTGAACATACACAGTACTTGTAATTTTTTTCCCGACTTTATAGACGGGTACTAAATAGAGTTTTTATTTTGCCAAAGCAGCGAGCAGAATGCTGTTAAACTTGCTTTCTTCAGAATCGCTTCGCGATGTAAGAACGATGGGTGCAGAAGCTCCCAGAATCACCGATGCCACTTTTGCCTGAGCAAAAAACACCAGACTTTTATACAACACATTTCCCACTTCAATATCCGGCATCAGCAGCAAATCGGTATCTCCTGCAACTTCGCTCTTAATATTTTTATGGTGGGCACTTTCAAAACTAACCGCATTATCAAAAGCCAACGGACCATCAATCAGACAATTTTTGATCTGATCACGCTGGTTCATCTTACTCAGCAATGCTGCGTCAGTAGTAGCCTGCATACTTTCATTCACCATCTCAATAGCACCCAGAACAGCCACCTTGGGCTTTTCAATTCCCAAATCGTTGAGATACTTTACAGAATTTTCAATAATGGCAATTTTATCTTTCAACGAAGGTGCAATATTCATTGCCACATCAGTTACCGCAATAAGTTTATGATAGGTGGGAACCTCGAAAAAGGCGAGATGCGACAATAAGCTCCCGGATCTTAATCCCCACTCTTTATTCAAAACTCCTTTTAACAGTACGGGCGTTGGCACCTTCCCTTTCATCAGAATATCTGCCTCCCCCCTATTCACCTTACGTACGGCAATTTCCACACACTTTTCAGGACTGGCTTCATCAATAAACTCCACTCCTTCAAAGTCGTACTCCTTTTCATTGATAATGTGAAATGTCTCTTCACGATCCCCTACCAATATAGGAAGAATCAACCCTGCATGATAAGCCTCATGAAGTGCATTTAGAGAAAAACTATCCTGCGACACGGCAAGAACAAGCTTTTTGGGAGAGGCAGCGCGAGCCACCAATTCCCGTAAGTCAGAGAGATGTTTAAACATAGACCCGGATTAAATTGTGCAAAAAAAACAGAAGCCTGCATAAATCAGACCTCTGTTTTTATCATGATTATTTATTGGAAAGCTCTTCCACAATAGTTTTTGTGTCCTGAGCAATAACAAGCTCTTCATTGGTGGGAACAACCATCACTCTCACTTTGCTTTCGGAGGTGCTGATGTCCTGCTCCTTCCCCCTCAAACCTTTATTTTTGGACTCATTAATTTCAACGCCCATAAATTCAAGGCCTTTACATACTCCGGAACGCGTTATATCTCCATTTTCACCGATTCCTCCGGTAAAAATCAAAATATCCACACCACCCATTGCTGCAACATATGATCCAATGTACTTTTTGATGCGGTAGTCGTACATTTCCATTGCGAGACGTGCATTTTCATCCCCTTTTTCGGAAGCCTCCTCTACCTCTCTCATGTCAGAAGAAATACCGGTAATTCCCAGCATCCCGCTGTGTTTATTGAACAATGTTGAAGCTGAACGGGTACCAATGGTTTCCTTGTCCATGATGTAAGTGACCGCACCCACATCCAAATCACCGCACCGCGTACCCATCATCAAGCCCTCAATAGGCGTAAAACCCATCGAGGTATCCACAGACTTTCCATTTTGAATAGCGGCTATGGATGCGCCATTCCCCAGGTGGCAGGAAATAATTCGTTGGGTATTGTAGTCCACTCCTAAAATTTCACAGGCCCGGGCACTCACATATCGGTGACTGGTTCCGTGAAAACCGTACCGTCTGATTCCGTACTTTTTATAGAGTGCTTGCGGCAATGCATACATATATGCATGCTTAGGCATAGTCTGGTGAAAGGCAGTATCAAAAACACCAACCTGAGGCACATCAGGTAATAAAGATGAAATCGCGCCAATACCCTTGAGGTTTGGTGGATTATGCAGCGGAGCCAGCTCAATGCAATCTTCCATTTTATGAATAACCTCGTCGGTAATAAATACACTGGAATTAAACATCTCTCCCCCGTGTACCACACGATGCCCCACTGCATCAATTTCATTCAGGTCGCTGATGCATCCGTGTCTTTCGCTGTTCAGCACTCCGAGTATATAATCTATTCCGGTCTGATGATCCAGAATTTCTCCTTCGAGCAAAACTTTTTCACCGGTATCTTTTTCGTGTTTCAGGAAAGAGCCCTTGAGACCTACCTTTTCCACTCCCCCTTTTGCCATAACTTCCCAGGAGGAATCGTTCATATTAAACAACTGATATTTGATGGAAGAGCTTCCACAGTTGAGAACCAGTATCTTCATTGGTATAACTTTTTATTTGAACGTTTTCCGTTTTCAGCGGAAACGAATTTTCTGTTAATTATCTTATCAGGATTGTTGCTAAAACAACTTATGCAATCCCAAATCAAACCATTAAGCCTTTTTCAACGAAAAGGAAAAATACTCACTTGGAATAACGTTAGAGCATAAGATCTGATGACATTCGCATACAGGAACTTAAACCTGTTCTCTTGAGGCAATGGTAGCCGTGCTTGTTTCATCAACCTTATTTCCATCCGCATCGTATCGGAAAAATCCGTATCCGGTTTGTACACCAAGACGTTTTGCCCGAACCAGTCGCTTAATAAGTGGAGATGGCTTGTATTTGGGACCACCAAATTCTTCATACAGGTTTTCCATCCACTTTTCAACTTTATTGAGGCCGACAATATCTGCCATCTGGAATGGTCCGAAACGCATTCCCATACCAATAATCATGGTCTTATCAATATTTTCAGCGGTAGCAACCCCTTCCATCAATGCCTCACAAGCCTCATTGAGCAAAGTTACAAAGAGTCGTATGCTCACCAGACCCGCAGATTCTTCCACCGGAATGACTTCCCGATTAATCAGTTTTACGAAAGTGCAAACCTTGTTGTAAACTTCATCTGTGGTGTAAAGGCCCTTTACTACCTCGATAATACGTGCTTCCGGGGAGGTGACAAAGAAGTGCAGGCTCACACAGCGATCGGGAAACTCCAGTTCGCTGGCCAGCTCTGTAATGATAATAGTGGTGGCATTGGTGGCAATAATGGCATCTCTGTCAACCACCTGCTCAATCTTATGAAACACATCTTTCCGGGCATCAATGCTTCGAAGCCCGGTTTTTTCATCAGCCCGAACAGCCTCAATAACGAAATCGCAACCTGCCAGATCGTGGAAATCCAGAGAACCTTTGATACGTCCCATTATGGCACGTTTTTCTCCGGAAGTCAAGCCCCATGTTTCAATACGATTATCCAGTTCTTTGCTTATGTGGTCAAGAGAGCTCTGGATCTTCTCCTCGCTCAGTTCAATAAATACCACCTCAATTCCATGCCATGCAGCAATCCGGACAATATTTTGTCCCTCTTTACCACAACCCACGACACCAATCTTGGAAAAAAGAGTTTTAACGCGTCTTTTAGCGCTTAATGCATACCTTTCAATAGGTTCTACAACAATTTCTGCCATTTCTTTTTTAAATTTTACACGGCCTGATCAACCTGAATACCAGAGGTTAATAAACCAAACGAAAAAAGCCGGATTCCGGCTTTTACAAAATTATATTATTCAGCAATAGCCTGATTGGCTGTAATTGCTGCAAGACTCACAATATCACTAACCGAACACCCGCGCGAAAGATCATTAATGGGGGCAGCCATTCCCTGCAGAACCGGACCAATTGCTTCGGCATGAGCCAAACGTTGAACGAGCTTATAGGCAATATTTCCGGTTTCCAGTGACGGAAAAATAAAGACATTGGCATGACCGGCAATTTCACTGTCGGGTGCTTTTTTCTTGGCAATCTCAGGTATGATGGCCGCATCCACCTGTAACTCTCCGTCAATTTTTAATGTTGGATCTTTTTCTCTGGCAATTTCGGTGGCTTTCACAACCTTATCCACCATTTCATGTTTTGCGCTTCCTTTGGTAGAGAAACTCAACATGGCCACACGAGGTTCAATCCCCAACAAACTACGGGTGGTTTGTCCTGTTGACACTGCAATCTCGGCCAACTCTTCTGTAGTCGGATAAGGATGAACCGCCCCATCAGCAAAAACGATAATACCATCCTCACCAAACTCTTTATCTTTGAGCACCATAATAAATGCTCCGGAAACAACACTGATTCCAGGCTTGGTTTTTACAATCTGAAAAGCAGGACGCAATACATCTCCGGTGGCATTGTCTGCTCCGGCAACCTCGCCGTCAGCATCACCATTTTTTATCATCAAAACCGACAGATATAACGGGTTTTCAACCAGCTCTGAAGCCTGCTCCCTGGTAAGTCCTTTTTTCTTTCTCAAATCATAAAGAAGATCGGTATATTCCTCTTTCTTATCGTGATTTTTGGGATCAACAATGGTAGCTTTGGAAATATTTTTCAAAACGTGCCTGCGGGTCTCTTCTGCAATAGCTTCCGGATTACCGATAAGAATCACATCTGCAAACCCTTCTTCAAGTATAACATCAGCAGCCTTCAGGGTTCTTTCCTCCAAGCCTTCGGGCAAAACGATTCGTTTTTTATTTTTAGCAGCACGCTCTTTTATTTGATCAACAAAATCCATAGTTATTTAGTATTTTTTATTTATGCAAAATTAGTGGATTTGCACCGATTTCACCTGCTTTTTATCATTATTTAAGATGTTTCACAACAAACTGCAAACAACCTGATGCGAAACAACCATCCGAACAGGGCAAACGCATTAAAAATTGAGTAGTTTCAACAGATAGTCATTGTCCCATCCGGCTTTTAGTCGTTTGCCCTTAACACTTCGTTTAGTCGTTTTTTCATTTTTTACGATGTTTAGAGCCATTCGCAATATGACAGAATAGTTTTCTGCGGCATTTCTATCTCTTTTTCTGCTCTTATCTTCCCCGAATGAAACATCAAGTTGCCAATGAAGTTGGTTCTCAATGCTCCAGTGAGATCGTATCGCAGCGCCAATCTCTTCAGGGGTTAGTTTACAACTCGTGATATAGTACCTTGTCTCTTGCTGGGTTTCCTTTGAAGCCTTTAGAAACCGAGTGCTATCTATTTTAACTAATCTGCTAACGTTTTGCCATTTCCCCGTATTGGACAATAAGCTTAAGTCATCTGTTATTGTGCAAACACGTGTCTCTACTCTTCCATGACCAGCATCTACGGCCTCATGAACAGCCATTTTATCTCTTGGCGAGAAGCGGAATGTATCGACAATTTCAGTATGGAGTTCTTTCTGATTGTCTTTAACAGCCAAGATGTAATCTGCCCCCTTTCCGATAATTTTTTGGGCTATTTTTGTCTGGCACCCCATAGCGTCAATGGTAACAATGCATCCTTCGATATCAAGGACTTTAAGAAGTTCTGGTATCGCTGTGATTTCATTCGACTTTTGATTTGTCTTGACTTGCCCAAGAGCCAGTCCGTTTGCAGCAGCAAAAGCCCCTACCATGTGAATCGCCGACTTATTCCCTTGTTTACGCGAGCCTCTTACAGCTTTACCATCAATTGCAATCACTCCTGTGTTTTTATTACAAATCTCTTTTACCCAGCTAATAAAATTAGCTTCAAAAACATCTGGACTCAAAACGGCAAAAAATCGATTGAAAGTATCAGGTGAGGGAATACCGTTCTTCAACGACAATGTTTGTTTGAGAAAATCTTCCTTAGAGCGTCCAAACTGGCAGATGTCTTCCCATGTATCAGCTCCGCAAATAACAGCGGCCAGAGTGATGTAAACAATATCTTCGGCCAAGTGCAGTTTTTTCCTGTCCATTCTATGTTCTGGTAATGATCTTGCAAAGTTGAGTAATTTATTTTCCATTTAAAATATATCTGTCTGGTTATTAGACAAATATACTGTAATTTTATCCAGAAAAACAAGGATAAAAGTCTGATTCACAGGTATTTATATCTATTTTTAGAAAATAATTTTAATGCGTTTGCCCTGACCATCCGAACTATCCTATTGGAAGTTACACTTTTTTTGATTATAAAACAACTACCTCAAAAAGGGTAAACCTCCTTACCGAAAAAACCAATATATCCACCATTGTTTGTTAACTTTGCAAAAAAAGATACAGAGTCTATGAGCGGTTATCCTCCCCTGGCAGAAAGAATGCGGCCACAAAATCTGGAACATTACATTGGACAAAAGCACCTGGTAGGCGAAGGCGCAGTCCTTTACCAGATGGTTTCGTCCGGACGCATATCCAGCATTATTCTGTGGGGACCTCCGGGAGTGGGAAAAACTACCCTGGCACGAATCATTGCCAATCAACTGGAACGCCCGTTTTATACACTATCTGCCGTCAACTCGGGTGTCAAAGATGTACGGGAAGCCATTGAAAAAGCAAGGAAAGCGAGGTTTTTCAACTCTGCCTCTCCCATTCTTTTCATTGATGAGATTCACCGATTCAGCAAATCACAACAAGACAGCCTTTTAGGTGCTGTAGAAGAAGGAGTTGTTACGCTAGTTGGTGCTACCACCGAAAATCCCTCTTTCGAGGTTATTTCTCCTCTTTTGTCCCGATGTCAGGTTTATGTGCTGAAGCCACTGGAGAACGAGGACCTGATGGTGCTTTTCCACCGGATATTTTCGGAAGATGTAGTTCTGAAACATCGCCCGGTAAAACTTAAAGAAGAAGAGGCTTTATTCCGGTTTGCCGGAGGTGATGCACGGAAATTCCTGAATATCATAGAGCTCATCACCAACGCTTTTAATGAAGACGAAGAAATTGTTATCACCAATGAAAATATAACCAGGCAACTTCAGCAAAACCCTGCCCAATACGATAAAAACGGGGAGATGCATTACGACATTATCTCGGCTTTTATCAAGTCAATTCGCGGAAGCGACCCCGATGCTGCAGTCTATTGGCTTGCCAGAATGGTTGAAGGAGGTGAAGACCCCAAATTCATAGCCCGCCGACTCATCATTTCTGCATCAGAAGATGTTGGGTTGGCCAATCCCAATGCATTATTGCTGGCTACCAACGCTTTTGAAGCCATAAAAATGGTGGGATGGCCCGAAGCAAGAATTATTCTCAGTGAGGTAACCATTTACCTGGCTACCAGCCCCAAAAGCAACTCTGCCTATATGGCCATCAATCAGGCTCAGGAGGTGGTTCGAAACACAGGCAACCTGCCGGTCCCGCTGCATCTGAGAAATGCCCCCACCAAGCTCATGAAAAAGATGGATTACGGAAAACAATATAAGTATCCGCACAGTTATGAAAACAATTTCATTGCCCAGGATTATTTACCTGATCAATTAAAAAACACCAACCTGTTTACCCCGCAAAACAATCCTCAGGAAAGCAAAATAGAAGAAAGAATGAATAAGTTGTGGGGGAAAAAATAGCTCGTAGCTGGTAGATTCCACATGATCACAATGACAATGATTAAAGTCTTTTAGCCAAGACCCGTTCATTGCAAGTGGATGCCTCAATTATATTTTGAGGCATAATGGGAATATGACAGATCTGGAAGGGGCCAATTTGAATCGAAGATCGACGATAGTCAATAACCTTGGGTGGGTAACCCGGGGCTGGCATAACAAATGAACCAGGTCCCTGGAAAGGGCCGATTATTTATCATCTGATTTTTTTGCTTATTGCATAAATCTATCATTGGTAACGTAGTGAAACAATCTCAATTTATTAACCGGACACCAATGATTCATAAATCAGACTAAACGTATTAACGATTTTAGTTGGATGTAGTATCTTTACGAGCTAAATAAGACCGATAAAAGAAACATCATGAACATAAAAGAGATTCCCGGAATTAAACATACCGATAGCGGACAGTTTTTCTTACTGGCTGGCCCATGTGCCATAGAAAGTGAAGATATGGCCCTCAAAATTGCAGAAAAAGCAGTAAAAATTACGGATAACCTCAAAATCCCTTACGTTTTTAAAGGATCTTACAGGAAAGCCAATCGTTCACGGATAGACTCCTTCACAGGCATTGGCGATGAAAAAGCACTGAAAATACTCAGAAAAGTTTCCGAAACATTTGATATTCCTACCATTACAGATTTCCATTCAGCTGCTGAAGCTCAAATGGCTGCTGAATATGTGGATATTCTTCAGGTTCCTGCTTTTTTATGTCGTCAGACCGACATTCTGGTGGCAGCAGCCAAAACCGGCAAGGTAGTCAGCATAAAAAAAGGACAGTTTCTGGCTCCTGAAGCAATGATATTTGCCATTGATAAGGTCAGGGACAGTGGTAACAATAAGGTAATGGTAACAGACCGGGGAACAACCTTCGGATACCAGGATCTCATCGTGGACTACCGGGGAATTCCCACCATGAAAAAAATGGATGTTCCGGTAGTTCTGGATATAACGCATTCCCTGCAGCAACCCAATCAGTCAACCGGCGTCACCGGAGGAAAGCCTGAGTTAATAGAGACAATAGCCAAAGCTGGAATTGCCGTTGGGGCTGATGGTCTTTTTCTGGAAACACACTTCGACCCTGCCAATGCAAAAAGCGACGGAGCCAATATGCTGCATTTAGACCATCTGAGTGCATTACTTGAAAAACTGACGGCTATAAGATCGGTGGTTAAAGGATTTTGAATTGAGTGATCGATAAAAAAAAACTCAATGTGCATAATACATTAGGTGCGGCGGATTCCAATCCGCCGTTTTGTATTCAATGGCGGATTGGCGCTCAGCTTTGCTGCTTTGCTTGCCAAAGAATCCGCCACACCTGGAATCGCATGTATGCATTTGGAAATCCACGTGGTAATCAGGCAAAAGAACAGGCATCCGTCTCTACTGCCTACTAACTAGTTTCTGTCCATAAAGCACCACTTACATCGTTACGCTTGCCGCCAAAATACTCATTTACGATTAGTAAACTCCGTTTTTGGCGGATTCACAAGCCTGGCAATCGGCACTTTCTGACCAGAAACAGCTCTAAAAACAGAATTTGCTTAATTTATGGACAGCCACTAACTATTCTCCTCTACGAACTAATTTTTCTTGTAATATTTCTTTGCTTCCGGCAGGAACTCCCTCAGTTTACGAATCCGGGTCTCATCCGAGGGGTGAGTACTCAGAAACTCAGGCGGTTTTTGTCCTCCCTGGGCCGCCATTCTTTGCCAAAAATCAACAGCCTCCTCAGGATTGTAACCGGCCATGGCCATAAAAATAAGCCCTAATTGATCGGCCTCCGACTCATGAAGCCTGGAATAAGGCAATGAAAATGCAACCTGACTTCCTACACCGTAGGCTGCCATAAAAATACTCTTGGTCTGTTCAGGTTTTTCATCAATTGCAATGGAGAGAACAGTTCCCCCCAGTTGAACTCCCATTTGCTGACTCATGCGTTCATTTCCGTGACGTGCCACAGCATGAGCAATTTCGTGCCCCATGACCACCGCCAGACCGGTTTCGGTTTTGGTGATTGGCAAAATGCCGGAATAAACCACAACCTTACCGCCCGGCATACACCAGGCATTAGGTGTTTCATCCTCCACGAGATTAAATTCCCAGGCAAAATCTTCAATTCTGTCTTTCAAACCATGATTAGAAAAATATTCTTCTACAGCTGCTGCAATTCTGCCTCCTACCCGCTTAACCAATTCTGTTTGTGCTTTATCATCAGAAACCTTATTGGTCTGTAAAAATTCCTCATATTGAGTCAAACTCATTGCCAGCATTTCTGATTCGGGGAGTGCATTAAGTTGCTTTCTACCGGTAATTGGCACTGTAGAACAAGAATACCCCCAAAAAGTAAACAAAACAGCAAATACGGCTATTTTAAATGATTTTTTCATCCGTTTAAAATTTTGTAATCATTTGATAAAGAACTAATTAAAAATTTGAGAACGAATGGAACCGCTTCGCTCTCGCATAATATCCTTTTAAACATATTCTCTTGTGATATTTATATTAAAAAAATATCATGCTCGTTTCATTAGGATAAAATTTAATTATTAAGGTCTAATGTAACTTGCAGGAAACAACTAACATATAATAGTCTTATGGTCCGGTTGCCATGCTCATTTCATCCGTATAAAATTTATTTTTCAAAGTCGGATGGAACTCGCATGCAAGAACTTATACATATTCTTTTGAGGCAATCATTGCCATGCTCGTTTCATCATGACTGATCTGCTTTATAGTCAAAACAATTTAGTTCCGCCGGCTGCTAATCTGCCATTTATAACAAATATTAGGCTTTCTAATTTAAAACACAAGAGGAAAAACACCTTAAATCTAAATTAGTTCAGATCTTTAAGAAGTAGATTCTGAGGAGATTGTTTTAGCATCTGATCGAAAGTATCTACTTTCTCCTTGATAATGCCAACCGATTCTGAACGACCAATAATAGTTTCCGAATAACCAGTGTTCTCCAATCGCTGAAGAACGCCAACAAGATCCATCTTATTTATGTCATAAGCTGGTAAAAGAACTGTATCGTCCTTGCTGTCTCCTTCTACTTCAACCAAAATACCGGCTTCAAAAAGCTTATATACAAGATCTTTAACGAGTCGGACCGGCAAACGCAAATACTCGGCTAGATGACTGACAGAATGCAATTTTTCACCTCTGTCAAAAGCCTTAACGACTGTTTGAACAATTAAAAGGGAAACCAACTTATGGGTATAGTTGCTCATATTCCTGGTATCTACCTCAAATTCAAAACTTTTTTCATTCTGAAAGGCAAAAGATAGTTCGGCACCAAAAAGAACAATCATCCAACTGGTCTGCATCCAGACAAGAAACAGTGGAAGCGCAGCGAAGCTACCATAAATGGCATTGTATTTTGAAACCCCTACCTGAAAATAGATGTATCCATACTGAACCCCCAAAAATAAAGAACCAGCTATAATTCCACCGAAAATAGCAGATCCTGCTGTTACCTTTGTATTAGGCATAATCATAAACAAAAGAGAGAAAACCAGCCAGATCATAAGATAAGGGGCTACCCAGAGCAAAAAGTTACTGGCGTAACTTACCATCTCGATATCACGAAGACTATTGGCAACAAAAACCACTAACCCGCTGGAAGTACCTAATAGCAGAATAGCAATCATCATCAAGGACACATAATCACTGAATTTACGGATAAATGGCCGTGATTTTTTTACATCCCAGATGTCGTTGAAAGATTCCTCAATGCCGTTCATCAACCGCATGACAGCAAAAAGAACAACTACCAAACTGATTCCGGCAATCATACCGCCTTTGGTATTATCAAGGTATTCGAGCGCAAAATCCTGAATCCATTTCACCACCTCTTCATGCCCCACCAATCTCTTTTGCAATTCTTCTTCAAGGGCTTCCCTGAATCCAAACCCTTTAGCAATACCAAAGGCCATGGCAGCTATTGGAACAACCGAAAGTAAGGAGAAAAAAGTAAGCGCAGATGCTTTTATCTGGCATTGATCGATAATAAAGCGTCGAACTGCGAGTGAGAATATCCGCAACCCCCTGATTAACCAAAATTGACGTTTTGAGGTGTCATCGCGCTGAATACGCCAGATATCCTCAAAAAGAAAGACTTTTATTTTATTGATGAGTCCGGCCATGATCAGAAGAAATAGAAGTTAGAGAATAGAAATTAGAGGTTAGAGCCTAAATAAATGAAAAAACAGCAAGCCTGTAAGCCGGATTCTGTATCCCCGAAGGGATCCTGTCATTGATCTAAGACAGCAGTCACCTGCAGTCTTTAGCAACCTACCCTTCGCGGCATCCACAAAGGGAACCGGAGCGAGCAACCCCGTACCGAAGGTACCGCGATATACATGGTCTTGCAACCCGAGGGGTGTACGGCTTCCAATGTTGCCATCGAAACCGGTAGGCTCTTACCCCACCTTTTCACCCTTACCCTGAGGCGGTTATTTTCTGTTACACCTGCATGACCTTACGACCATCTTCCCGTTAAGAAGCTCGGAGCTCTGTGTTGTCCGGACTTTCCTCCTGCCCGGAGACAGGCGACAGGCCGGCTTGCTGTGTTTGCAAAGGTATGAATATTATTCTATTTGATAAGGTCTGTACTTTTCAACAGGAACCAAATGTGCCTGCGGGTAGCCCTGAGCTTTTATGCGCTCTAATTCGGTTACGGCCTCTTCACCCACATATTCTCCAACTGTATATCGGTATATCCGGTCCTTGGGATAAAATTCCATCACATCATCAACCCCTTCAAATTCGGAAACATAGACAGGGTATCGATAAGCGGCCAATTGCACGGTATAAACAGTATTCGCATCGGTCTTGACAGATGTACCTCCTTCATTGCCATAAAGATTGTAGTTTCTTATATCCACCACAAAACATTCGGAATAACCGGCAGCTTTAACTTTAGAAATATGTGTACGTGCTTCAGCTGCGGAAGAAAAAGCACCAACCGTGTATCTGACATACCCGTCGGCACACTCATATTCTTTGGCACGTTCAATGTTCTTAAAATAAGAAGGATCCTGAGGTGCCTTCTTTAGTGCCAGAATTTGTACAGCAAAATAGGGTGCTGATATCTCCTCTACCGGAACAATCTTCTTGGTTGTCCTAAGCTTGGCTAATTTATCAGCTCCTGCTTCAAACATCAGCGATTGCATTAAAATAATCGCACCTACAAGAGAATATCTTAGTATTTTCATCATCGCTATCAATTCTATTAATTCAGTTCAGGGTTACGCTATTATTCTAACATTTTCCATACAACAACCTCTATCCTTCTATTGGCAAGGTGCTCACTTTCGTCGCACAATTTACCGCGTTTACATTTATTTATCAAATAACGTTCTCCGTAACCGCGAGGAATCAAATTCCGGTCATCAATGCCTTTCTCCATCATTATTTGCTCGGCTTTTTCAGCCACTTTTTGTGAAGTAAGAAGATTGTTGTATTTATTTCCACGTGCTTCGGTATGCGCATTGAGTTTTACGACAGCGCGGGGATTGTTTTTCAAATAAACCGCCAACTGGTCTAATACTTTCTGCCCTTCAGGGGTGATATTTTCTCCGCGGTAAGGGATTACCATTGTCCCGATATCATCCAGTTCAGCATCATCAAAAATTGGTGTCAGTTCTATGCCGTTCCGTGCAATATCTTCCAACTCCATAATATCAACAAGCATATTACGGCTGTTGTATTCATCACCTTTGGAGACAGTAATATCAAATGATTGGTTTTCCTTCCGGTATTCATCAGGTATGATCAAATGAATTTTCCCGTTGCGATCGGTGGCCCCACGAACAACCACTGCATCAGAAGCATTATCTCTGACAACAACAAGGGCATCCGGAATTTCGGTACCATTAAAAGTACTGTTTACAGAAGTACTGAAGGCATCGGGAAAAGCGGACAAATCGACTTCAGGCTCCGGTTGAGGTTCAGGAATCACCTCCACAACAGGTTCCGGTTCCGGCTCGGGTTCTGGTGTCGTTTCAGCCTGATCGACAATTAATTCGGCTTCATCGTAAATAATTCCACCCATGGGAACAATCTCTTCCTCTGCCTCTTCAGTTTCGTCTTCCTCTCCTCTTGGTTCCACATAAAAAATCGCATCTGTAGCTCCACTACCCAGTCGGTTGGATGAAAGAAATCCCTGCTGCGGATCATTCGGGTCAATTACATAACCGAAATCATCTTTATTGGAGTTAAACGGCTTCATCAGGTTGATCGGGTTAACCCAGGTAGTACCGCCCTGATGTTCAGTCTCAAAAATATCCAGCCCTCCAAAACCGAGGTGTCCGTTACTGGCAAAATACATTTTGTAATCTTTACTCACGAAAGGAAAACGCTCATCACCAAAAGTGTTTATGGTAGCTCCCAGGTTTCGTACCTGACCAAAACGGCCGTTACCGCGGCGTTCAGCAATGTATAAGTCAGTTCCGCCATGACCTCCGCTCATATTGGAAGCAAAAATCAAATACTTATCATCAGGTGTAACAGCAGGGTAAGCACAATCATACTTATCACTGTTAATGCTCAACTCCTCTTCATTACCCCATTCACCATTCTCGAAAGTAACTCTGAAAATTTTTATCCGACTGTCTCCTCCCCTAACCCGGACACTCTTAGTATAGTACATGGTTTCTTCATCGGAGGTAAAAGCAATGGCACCAACATGATAGTCAAAAACCAGGTTTTCTGAAAACAAACCGGCTTCCTGAATTTCACCATCTTCAATAGGCGAATAATAAAGGTTCAAAAAGGCTCTTCCATACCGATCCAGTTCATCAGCATCACCTGACGATGATGAATAAACAACACCATCTTTGTAATATTGAATTCCAAAAGATTGCCCATAAGTGGCCAAATCAGACGGGTTTACATAGTAATCGGTACGCAATGCCTCATTCTCAATGGCAAACTCACATGATCGAATCAACTCCTGAATCTGAGCCGAATTGCCAATTCCCTGATCCAAACAACGATTGTAAAGTTCAATAGCTCCCTGATAGAAACCAAAACGGTGGGTGGTTTTTGCATAGGTAAACAAATCCTGTCCTTTAAGTTGCGGTTCAAGCTCCATAAAAAGGTTAAAAGCATCATCGATGTTATTGAGCTCAAAATAGCAATTGGCAATGCGGATTTGGGTCTGTACACTCAAATCTTCACCGGCATCACGTGCCTCTTCAAACAACTCAAGGGCTTTAAACCATTCACCATCTTCATAAAAACTGTTACCACGCCTTACCTCCCGGCTTTGACCCTGGACTATTGCAGAAGTCAGGATAAAAAGTAGCAGTAGTGAAAAAACTTTATTTAGTTTCATATGACAAAGATTTCAGTAGAGAAGCACTCATTAAAAATATCTGATGGAACGCATTCCGGGTCTCTTGCTAAATGAAAAATCGAACTGAAGACTTATTTCGTGCGTTCCGTAATTGTTAAACTGATTTAGTTTGCTGATTGGGTAATCGAATGAATAACGTACAGTAAACTGATCATTAATAATGTATTCTCCTAAAAATACAACATCTGAAATGGTACGATAGGATAATCCCAGCCAAAAACGATCCATAAACATCACATTGGCAGAAACGTCAAACTGTATGGGGGCACCATACACCTGTTTCATCAAAAGAGTTGGCTTTATCCTGACATCCTCTAATTCAAAAACATAACCACCATATAAATAGGTATGCATGTTTTTAGGATCCAACTGATTCTTGAATTTATTAGCTTCGTAATCAAATTGATTACTAAAAAATTTAGGAATAGAGAATCCGACAAAATAAGTATCTGAAAAGAAATACGCACCAAACCCAAAGTTCAAGGCAAATTTACTCTCTTTACTATAAAAAACAGGATCGCCATATTCCTCAACCACAGCCTTTGTCCCATCATATACCAACGAACTCACCCCGGCCTGCAATCCAAAAGAGATAAACCGGTCACGCCTGTCAAGCTGAAGCTTATAAGAAACAGCTCCAAAAGCATCAAATGTATTGCTGAAACCAATATTGTCATTTACCAATACAAGTCCTACACCTAAGTTAGTATCCTCAATAGGACCATGTACATTCAAAGCCTGGTTCATGGGTGCACCTTCGAACCCCAGCCACTGATTCCGGTGAATAAGCAAACCACTGATAATATCACGGGTACCATTATATGCAGGGTTCAAAAGCCCCTGGTTGGCAATATAATGGTTGAATTGGTATTGATCCTGTGCCCGAACGGTCAACACCGTTAACACAAGAAAAGCCAATATAAATATTTTCTTTATCATAAGAGTCGGGTTTTGTTAAGGGATGCTCTCCTCTTACAAAAGAGCATCCCAAAATCAAATTATCGTCTTAATTCTATAAATCCGTTGTATTCTTTTTTCTTTCCATCAACATATACACTATAGATATAAAAATAAACTCCATTCGGTAATTCTTCACCTATAGAAACCATATTTGAAACATTTGAGGTCCCATCCCATTCTCCACTATACTTTTTGTCTTTAGACTCAAAAACAAGATTACCCCATCTATTGAATACTGTCAATATTGATCTGTTTACAGCCTCTGTACCACTAATCACAAAATAATCATTAGCTCCATCATCATTAGGCGAAAAAGCGTTAGGGATAAGAACTTCATCATCATTAGGTAATTTTTCATCACTAATAATAACAGTAACAATCCCGGTATCTGCCTTTTCATAAACAGGTTTATTATCAGAATCCAAAAACATACATTGCTCTATTGCAATGGAATATTTTACAAAATCTTTTCCTTTAAAACCAGGCAAATGATTCAAATAAATAAGGTCACGACCAACTCCACCATAAGATTCGATCAAACGTGTTTCAACATCCATATATCCATTCTCATAAGTAAATGAATCAACTACTGGATGTTCAATCTCATAAACAAACTGATCTAACGTTAACCTTGGATCCAAATAAGCATTATCTGTAAGACTAATAGTATCACTTATATTTGACCCATCAATACGCAAGAATAAATCACGAACATTAACTTCTTCAAATTCAGAAACCTTTACTTCCTGATCAGGATCAACAGCCTGACAACCTGGGTTATATGCAATAATCCGATAATTACCAGCATTTTCAACATCCCATGAAGGATATTCAGGGCCACCATTATAAGTTTTATGCTCTAGTACAGACATAAATTCATCCGAACCAGCTAATTGTTTATATTCCAATCTATAGCTATAATACTTTTCAGCATTATCTAATTGTATTGTGAGTGGTTGACCTTCATAACACTGACCACCACCGTTTTGCACAGAAAAAGATTGATTAGAAGGTCTTTCCCAGACAGATGTTACAGCAGGAGCCCCATCATTCATCATAACAGCCGGTTGTCCCTCTTTACTAGCTTCCACATAATAACTTATTTCCCAATCATAATATATTTCATCTATGTAATCAGGTGCAAAACTAAAACCCATACCATTTCCCGTTCTATCCGATCCGACAACTAACACTGGCTCAGTCTCTCCAATAGAACGCCATAACCTATATGTAACGCCACTATCGGAGCCGGTTAGTTGAACTGTAACGGCAGTTGGGTCATCTTCACAGAAATTTCGGGGAACAATAACATCATAATCTGAAATTCCCTCTTCTAGAACGGTACTACTTCCCATAAATGTCATTTCACATCCCCAACCATCGAAAAGAGCATACACTTCATATACTCCTGGAAGAACAACAGGATCAAAATTCACAGCCTCTCCATCCGTTCCTGGTACAGCATCAATAACATCAGTAGAACCCTCAAGATAAAGCCTATATGTTACATTAGTCTGTGAATTCTCTAATCCTATGACAACACCACCATCAGATGGATTGATCATTATTTCTTCAGGTGTCACCTCATAAACATTAGGTTCTGGCCGTTGAAAAACAGAAACAAATTCTATAACCTCCATTGGCACTTCACAACCAGAATCAATATCTTTAGCAACTAGTCCATAGGAAACAGGAGTATCCTCTCCTACCTTCGGTTCAAAGTACCAATCCTCAGGAGAATCACTACTAAACACAGCACCGTATCGGTTACCCTCTTCATCAATAAGACGATAAACATAATTACCTTCTGTATCAACATTATTTATACTCAAGATAACCCGATCATCATTATGACAATAGAAAAACTCATCTTGCGCAAAGGAAGGCATGGTTATATCATCTGCAAACTCCAAATCTATCCTACTAGAATAATCAATATCACAACCCTCAACAGCAACATAATAAGAACCAGCATCAGTGACAGTCCAAATCAAAGAATCTCCGTTCTCGGATAGTTCAGCATCAGCCTGTGACAAATATGAAACATACTCAGAAGACACAATTGAATAACTCCAACCTAGTGTTTGATCATCTTCACTGATATCATATTTTATATATGCTGTTTCTCCTGGACAAACAAGCCGTGTGTAATCCGGGACAGTAACAACAGGAATGGCTCCCTCAACGACTGTAATAGTTACGCCTTCACTCATACATCCACCATCCCAGGAAGCTGAAACAGTGTATTCTCCAGTCTCTAAAATATAGAGAGGGTTAACCAATTCACCACCTTCTACTTCTGATTCAGACACCAACTCACCTGTCGAATCATAAAGATGATAAGTAGCATCCTCCTGGACTGAATTAAACTCTACCTCTTTGTAGGATTCCCCACACATTGAAATACTTTCAGTAACATCAGGCACTTCAGGTTCTTCATCTGAATAAGATACTTCAACACTGTCTTTCATACTGGAAGTACAACCCTTATCGCTGATGGCCATTACTGAATAAGTTGTGCCAATATTGTCAACAGAATCAAAATACAAGGGCTCTCCATCACCTGTTCCAACCTTTTCTTTCTCCAAATGAACTCCAAATTCTGTATGCTTCTGAAGTCGGTAGATAATACCTTCCTGAGAATTTTCAATTCCTAGAACAGCACCTTCCTCATCCCCACAATACACACCTGAACCAACCATGTTGTAGGCAATGGGAAGCGGATTGACAATCAATTCGACCCTGTTAGCCATCTCAATATCACATGCCCCATCTATTGCAGAAAATGCATAAACATAATATTCTCCTTCATCAGACTCAAGATCAAAAGTAATATCACCGCCATCACCACCTCTGGTTTGCTTAATTTCATCGGCTACATCCAAGCCCTGCTCCAGGCACAAGGCATATTCAACCCCTACCTCTGAATCAAGTAGTCGAAATTCAATTCCGGCTTCACCATTACAAATGTCTCCTGATGTTGGATCCAGTACTTGCAGTTTAATGGCTCCTGCAATATTCACAAAAATTTCATCGGACAACCTACTTTCACAACCGGTTATCTGGTTAGTAGCAATCACCACAAATGTGGTATTACTGGCTATAATTGGATCAAATTCAATAGGATCACCTCCCGAATGAAGAGGACCACCACTATGATATTCTATTAGATTTCCACCTTCTTCAATATATAACTGATATTCTACATTTTCTTGTGGATAGTCAATAATAATAATAGCAGGTTCACTGCAATCGCCTTCCCCACCTTCTGATCTGACATCTACATCATCAGGTAACGGTTGTTCTATAACCTCAACTGAATTATCTAATTGAACAGAACATCCTGTTTCAATAATATTGGCATGGAAAACATATACTCCCTCATCCAAAACATTAAAAGCTAACTCTCCTCCATTACCAGTTTGAACTTCAGTACCAACCTCTGACGTAGTGGTATTTTCCCAATAATATTGAACTCCACTTTGAGAACTTACAATACCAATAGTGGCAATTCCGTAAGTTCCACATTTTTCTCCAAACAAATCAACATCAAGAGTTTGGTCAGGCAATGCATCCTCTACAACTTCAACAACATCAGTTTCAGAGCTACAACCAATACCTCCGCCAGCAGTAACGCGAACAAAGTATTCTCCAGGAACGGTTATATCCTCGTAGGTAATACCTGTTCCGCTATTGTCACCTGTATAAGTGCTGACAACACCTTCAGGACCAACTAATTCGTAGGTATAGTTTTCAATCTGTACAACGTCCTGATAAATATCAACACCTTCAGATCCTTCACAGAAGTGGAAATTATTCGTATTTACATCAGTAAGGATGCCTTCATCAGGAGCAGCAACCATATCAACAGTAACATCGTTGTTCATAGCATATAAACAACCACCTGCACTGGTTACAGATACTCTGTAAATTCCTTCTTCTGTATAATTTCCGAATGAAAGAGGATTGCCATCACCTGTAAACGTCCCAAGTGACATACCATCTCGGAAAAGTTCGTATTCTATTCCGGTTTCTGACCCGGATAAGATTAATTCCACTCCATCAGCATCCCCCTCACAATATTGTCCGTTGTTTTCTCCATTCAGATCAAAAATAACAACTTCATCTCCTTCTATTATAAAAGAACCCAATATATCTGTGGTACATCCAAACTCATTCTGAGCAACAATAGTATATTCACCAACATAGGAATAGGTATCATCAAATATAAACTCACTAACAACACCACTTCCACTCTTCACCTCAAGAACCTGGGTACCATTCAATATCAGGTAGTAGTCAACCGATTGCCAACCATCATATAAGCCAATGGTATAACCTGTTCCGGCATTACAATTTGTTTCAGTAAGACCTCCGGCAGCAGAATTTCCATCTACCGACATGGTAAACTGATTGGGAACAGGGTTTTCGGTAATATCAAATGGGTCACTCAACTGGTCACCATCAGGCGTAAGAGCTGCCCAGAAAGCTTTTACTCTAAAAGTTGTGGGGGTACTGGTTCCTCCATTATCGTCCAACACATTACTCCAGGAAACACTATTGGTTCCGTCATATACAATCTGATTATATCCACTGACGGCAGTACCATCATCATAAACCATTTCATAAGTAACATCCTGTTGAGGATTTGTAACATTTACGGTAGCTCCGGCAGCTCCGGCACAATACTCTTCGTCTGTAACAGATACAACGGGTTGTTCAACACTGTCAAAAACAGTCATCGTTACAGTTGAACTGTTAGTACATTGGATCGCACCATGATCTTCAGTAACAAAAACTGTTACCTCGTCCCCATCCTGAAGAGTTGCATCCTGATAAACATAATCTACGCCCGGTCCCTGAACTGTAGTCCCATTTACCTGGAACTCGTACGAAGTATAACCATCAACAGCAGTAAATGTAACCTCTGTTCCTTCAATAAAGAAAGCAGGATTGACATCAAGGGTGGCATCAGGCAACTCATAAACAGTAACATTCATAGAGGCAACAGGACTGGCACAACCATTACCGTTATCGTCAATGGCAACTACCTCATACAGACCATCGTTAATCCCGTTATCACCGGTGAACTGATAGGTTGCTGTAGAGACTCCATTTATTAACGTACCTTCATGATACCACACATATTCATAGTCGTCTGTATTGCTTCCACTTACGACTCCACCGTTTCCAAAAGCAGTTAAAGTGACCTGCGCACCATCACAAACCTCAGTAACAGAAGAAGCATCAAATGCGACTCCAGGTGCAGCGTCAACTGTCAGATAAACATTATCCTGAACACTCACACAACCATTGGCATCGGTAACGGTAACTGTATAAGTACCTTCATTGGCTGCAGAAACTGAACCAATAGAAAATATGGTTTCATCCTGTCCACTCAAAACCGTGGTGGCTCCACTTCCATCGTCAAATTCCCACACCACATTGTAAGGGGCAGTACCATTGGTAATGGTTGCAGTAATTTCATGATTTTGGGTTCCTTCACACACCGAGTAATCGGCCGGCAAGGAAACCACTGGCAATTCATTGACCACCACTTCGGTGGTGGCAGTTGCCTGGCAACCATTAACATTGGTCACGCGCAAAGTATATATTCCTGCATCTGAAGAGGCAATGTTCGTCAGATCATGATCCATGCTTGTCGCAATGGGTGCATCGGTAGTAAGGTCAGCACCTGGCGCAAACCACTCATAACTATCGAGACCTGCATCACCACCTTGAAGAGAAATTGTTTCACCAACACACTCAGGACCGGAATTGGCAGCCGTAGCATTAGGTAACGTATGAACAACAACAGTCTCATGAGCTGACTCACCGGAACATCCAACTCCGGAACTGGCTACAATATAAAATTCGTCACCATCGGTAAAACTATCAGATGGATAAGTAAAGGCTTCAGATGAATAGCCATCAGGAGACACCTTTATATGATCGGTTCCATCAAATATGTAAAAATCATAATTGGAATATCCGGCGGGATCAGCCACTACCGAAAGATCTTCACCAAAACAAACCTCATTATCTTCTCCGGCAGGATAATCAATGGCTACCGTAGGATTAGCAATCACTGTCATGGTAATGGGATCAGAATCATCTGAACATCCCAGCGCATTAAATGCAGTGACATAAATCTGGTCACCATCTTCCAATGTACTGGTGGTCCACTCGTTACCAGCGTCATATACCATCGTGGTTGTTCCTGCACTGGAATCAAAATGGTAAAACTCATAATTGTCACCACCTCCGGCTTCAAAAGTCACTGATGTACTTTCACAAATGGTAGTAGCTCCTGCAACGGGTGCTGTTACAGCAATAGTAGCAGTTACTTCAACAACCGTGACATCAATAGTCTGAGTTCCAACACAATTTCCATCATTAACAGAAACAGTATAAGCTCCACCATCCGTTAATGCCATCGGATCTACAACCACCTGAGCTCCAGTTTGTGTAGTTCCGTCAGGCAGTTCCCATGTGTAAGTGTATGCTCCTGTACCGCCACTACCTTGAGCGTCCAATGTCATTGAACTACCAAGACAAACATCAATGGCCGTTTCAGGATTGGTATTGTAAAGTATTTCTACCGAAGGGTTCTCATTTACTGTCAGAGTCATGTCATCGACTGCACTGATACATCCGTTGTTATCTTCAACCGTTGCACTGTAAGTAGCACCATTATTGGCTAGTTCGACATCGGTACCAGTTAATGTCAATTGATCAGAGGTACCACTCTGAATTTCTGTACCACCTCCGTCATACCAAATATAATTAACATAATTACCGCTTCCTCCGGACGGTGTGGCTGTTAATGTTACATCTTGTCCGTCACAAGTGGAAGCATCAGGTAAATTAACAATTGGAAGATCGTTTACAACAACTGTTGTTGAAGAAGTTACCGAATTACAACCATTGGCATCAGTGACAACTACATCATAATCACCGGCATTGGCTGTGGTAGCATTGGCAATAGATGGATTTTGTGCTGTACTGCTAAATCCATCAGGACCACTCCATGAATAAGTATAGAGAGCTGTTCCTCCGGATACAGTAACAGACAAATCTAGTGTACTTCCGGCACAAATGGGGCCATTATTTGAAATATTATCAATGACAGGATTTTCATTTATAACTACACTCACGGAACTGGTAGCAGAACCACAACCATTCGCATCTGTAACAACAACATCATAATCACCGTTATTAAGAAGCGTTACATTACTTATTGTTGGATTTTGATCAGTACTGGTAAATCCGTCAGGACCACTCCATGAATAAGTATAAGGTCCTGAACCTCCAATAGCGGTAACACTTAAGTTGAGAGTACCACCTTCGCATACAGGACTGTTACTGGAAATATCATCAATGGTGGGATTTTCATTTATAACAACTGTCGTTGTACCTGTTACGAAACAACCATTGCTATCTGTGATAGTGACATCATAAATCCCGGCATTCGCAACAGCAACATTTGTTACTGTCGGATTTTGATCTGTACTGGTAAATCCATCAGGACCACTCCATGAATAGCTATAGGGAGCTATGCCTCCTGAAACGGTTACACTCAGGTTTATATCAGCCCCCTCACAAACAGGACCATCATTACTGATATTATCAATTACAGGATCACTAACAACAACTGTAGTAGTCCCGGTTACCGAATTACAACCATTGGCATCAGTGACAACTACATCATAATCACCTGCATTGGCTGTGGTAGCATTGGCAATAGATGGATTTTGTGCTGTACTGATAAAACCATCAGGACCACTCCACGAATAAGTATAAGGAGCTGTTCCTCCGGATACAGTAACAGACAAATCTAATGTACTTCCTGCGCAAACAGGGCCATTATTTGAAATATTATCAATTACAGGATTTTCATTTATAACTACACTCACGGAACTGGTAGCAGAACCACAACCATTCGCATCTGTAACAACAACATCATAATCACCATTATTAAGAAGCGTTACATTACTTATTGTTGGATTCTGATCAGTGCTGGTAAATCCGTCAGGACCACTCCAGGAATAAGTATAAGGCCCTGAACCTCCAATCGCGGTAACACTTAAGTTGAGAGTACCACCTTCGCATACAGGACTGTTACTGGAAATATCATCAATGGTGGGATTTTCATTTATAACAACTGTCGTTGTACCTGTTACGAAACAACCATTGCTATCTGTGATAGTGACATTATAAATCCCGGCATTCGCAACAGCAACATTGGTTACTGTCGGATTTTGATCAGTACTGGTAAATCCATCAGGACCACTCCATGAATAGCTATAGGGAGCTATGCCTCCTGAAACGGCTACACTCAGGTTTATATCAGCCCCCTCACAAACAGGACCATCATTACTGATATTATCAATTACAGGATCACTAACCACAACTGTGGTAGTCCCGGTCACCGAATTACAACCATTGGCATCAGTGACAACTACATCATAATCACCTGCATTGGCTGTGGTAGCATTGGCAATAGATGGATTTTGTGCTGTACTGCTAAAACCATCAGGACCACTCCACGAATAAGTATAAGGAGCTGTCCCTCCAGATACAGTAACAGACAAATCTAATGTACCTCCTGCGCAAACAGGGCCATTATTTGAAATATTATCAATGACAGGATTTTCATTTATAACTACACTCACGGAACTTGTAGCAGAACCACAACCATTCGCATCGGTGACGACAACATCATAATCACCGCTATTGAGAAGCGTTACATTACTTATTGTTGGATTCTGATTAGTACTGGTAAATCCGTCAGGACCACTCCAGGAATAAGTATAAGGCCCTGAACCTCCAATAGCGGTAACACTTAAGTTGAGGGTACCACCTTCGCAGACAGGACTGTTACTGGAAATATCATCAATGGTGGGATTTTCATTTATTACAACAGTAGTAGTTTCTGTAACAGAAATACAACCGTTGGCATCAGTAACTTCTACCTCATAATCTCCGGCATTGGCAATAGTAACATTTGTTACTGTCGGATTTTGATCAGTACTGGTAAATCCATCAGGACCACTCCAGGAATAGCTATAAGGAGTAGTACCACCGGAAACTGTAACAGATAAATCAAGCGTTCCGTCAACACACAAAGGCCCATTATTTGAAATATTATCAATAACGGGTTCTTCGTCAATCGTAACAGTTACACTAGCTGTAGCATTACAATTAGTCGGATTATTAGTATCAACAATTTCAAGTTGGTAATCATAATCTCCCGGGGTTTCTAAAACAGTAGGATCCGAAACTGTAATGGTATGACCGGTAACACCACTGCCCAAACCGGGTCCGGTCCAATTATAAACATATCCGGAAGTTTCGGGAGCACTATCAAAAAGTTCGAAAGGTAACCCCTGACAAATAGGGTCACCTGCAGTTCCACTGGAGGGGCGATAATCTGGGGAAGCACTAGGATTGGGGTAAACAGACAGACCAGGCGTGCCGTTCATCTGAGTTTCACAATCGACATCATCGTCATCAACATGAGCAACAACATAATAAGAATAACTTCCAACAGGCAAAGATGATTCAATAAAGCTAATTGGATTACCTGTACCATTTCGACCTACAGTGTTTTGCTGAACCCCGTCACGATAAAGATAGTATAAATAACCAACCTCTGAACTTTCAAGTGTCAATGTTGCTGCCTCACCAAGACAAACGGCAGAATTATCAATATTTAAAGCAAACTGCTCAGGATCTTTCCTTACAATTGTATAATCAAAATCACCACCAAAAGTTCCTAAACCCCTTCTAAAACTATATTCAATTACCAAAAAACTATTAAATAACCCCTCTGCAGAAATTTCAGGAATATCTAATTCGACACCATTGTTTGGAGCCGAGCCAATAGGATTTAAAAGGTCATTCCGATATACTTCATTTCCTCCTCCATCATAATAATATAATTCCCAAACAACATAGTCATAATCCTCAGGAGCAGGTAAATTAGTGGGATTGACATATATTTCAGGAGAAGCAGAGGATTCGCAGTAAGCATTTGCTAAATCATCAATAATTCCCTCCTGTCCTCTGAGGATAGGTGGTACTTCCCTATCTTTTCCGCCACTTTCACGTCCCTGAGCAAACACCCCAGGCCCGGAAAAAGCAAACAATATGGTCAATAAAAAAACGAATGAAAGTAAAATTCTCTTCATGGCTTCTCGTTTAGGGTAATGCTTAGCTCAACTTCACGATGGCATTCTTCACTTAAATAGCAAAAATAATTTTATTCAACTATTCCTTATACTTTATGGCCAATTATTTATTAACAATTTGCAGGAAACCTCTTCCAAGTGAAGAATATTGCCCGGACATACTTAATATAAAAGACCAACTTTTCAACGATAAATTTTAAAATTCAACCGGCAAACTTAAACAAAAATTTCTAAAAATCAATTTGTTAAGAAAGCCTCAACACTCAATCTGTCTTTAATTCTTTCAAAATGAACACCATTAAAAAAATGTTAATTTAGAAAGTATATAAATTTCCTCAATTTTTGTACGTTATTGAGCCGTGTTTGTTTCAATACCCAGCAAAATAAAGGCCTTTCATTCAAAATTTTAAATCAAAAAAATACTTCAACAAACATTAATCTCTTAAAAGTTGTATTTTATCATTAAATGCAGGACGTTCGTCAATCCTATCTCAACTTAAAAGCTTGTTTAAAAGTTGCGGTTTTTCTTCCAAAGCCATTCTTGCAATTTTGATATAATCACTTAACCAATCCTGCAATGCCATCACTTTCTTCTTCTTTTTCCTGGTCATTTCCTTGGATAAGTTCTTGGCATGTTCGAATCGCGTATTGAGTTCCTCCAGTTTTTCCAGATCTTCAAGAATGTTATCCAGGTCACCCCTTTTCACTCCAAAACCCTTTAAAGCATCCAACCATGAAGTTTCTGCAATAAGGTTTTTACAAAACATATAAACCTGGCGATACCATTCATCAAATTGCTTCTCACGGGGCCCATTCAGCCCCAGTGTTTTGCCTGCGAATTCATTATCATCAAACACAATTCGCCCTAACTTAACGATTCTCATGTATCTTTTTTGCAAATTCTTATGCAAATCCCCTCTTTGCCTGTTTAACTCTTTTCGTCGTTCCTGTGCGGCTTCCTGCTCCTGGTCAATCTGACGCACTGCTTCAAGCAACTCCCTTCCCTGCTCCATCTCTTTCAAACCATATCCAAAAGAACTCATCGATGACACCAGACCCTGATCAGTTAAGCTCTGCCCAAGCACATCATCAACTTTATTTACAAAGTTTTCAAATGGTAATTTTGAATAATGCATATCTATTAAAAATAAAATAAGCCTAATTTATTTTTGCAATATCTAAATTATAAATTTAATTAACAAATTTTTTTTTCATTTGCTGAGATAAAAAATCAGCTTAAATTTTATTCCAGAAAGAAATAATTTTATTCAAATCCTTTAATTTTATCAAATATTTAAAAATTTCATCTAAGAAAATTAATAAATAATTATTCTGCACAGCTATACATTATCATTGATTTACTGAAACTTACACAATTGATAACATTTCGTATCTAGAAGATAATTAAATAAAACAGGGAATATCAGAAGAATAGATAATTTACCATAGAGAAAAAAATTATAAATATTTTTATAATAGATAGAGAAAAAAATGTTCTACCTTGATTTATAGATTTTTGTGAATAGAAAGAAAGCAACCTAAAAATATTTAAATAAGTGTCCTGCTTTTAAGAATAAGAATCGCTCAAATTCAAACATCTTCCTATCTTACAGCATCCTTACAACAAAACCTTAAAACAGCAATCCTTTCTGTGCGTACCTTGTCCGTATCTTGTTCAACTCAAAAAAAGCCGAACAGGAATCGAACAAGCTTCGAAGGTACATTACGACAAGCTTGATTATACAGCTAAGAAGGGGAGGTCGATTGCCGAAGAGACAAATTAGGAGGGGAAGTGGATAATAACCCAATGGAGGACAAAATCGTCGGAGACGAGAAATAAAAAACCCCTCGTACGGAAACGAGGGGCAAGAAGAAAACTTTTATGAGTAAATCATATATTGACCTAACTACCTAAATTATCACCATAGTCGCGCCATAACCATATTCCCGGAAAGATGCATCCTGGAAATTATGCGCTTTATACCTTGTATTCAGCAGACGCCTTACCTCATGCTTAAGGGTTCCATTGCCCAAACCATGGATAAAGACAATCTTCTGACCTTTCTTCTTCTGATTTTCCTCCATCACTTCTTTAAAGCGATCGGTCTGTAGCTTTAACATATCGGCATTGGAAAGTCCACGAGTGTCATCCAGTAACTCATGGATATGTAAATCAACTTCAATGATATCGGGATTACTTTTCTTTGCTGTTTTGGGAGTTGAAGACTTCAGCTCCCCTTTTTCACGGAGAACTTTGCGCGTTTCCTGTTTAGTGAGGTTTTCCATCTGACGCTCCAGTTCATTTTTTATGACCGGTAACAACACAGCTCGATCATAGAAAAAGTCATTATTCTTAAAAGCATGGTCTTTGAAAAACTTGTGTGCTTTAATCTTCATCACTTCGTTTACCGGATCAAAAAGTGCAAATGGCTTGTCCTTTCGGTAAAGCACTACTTGCACATGCCAGGAAACATCCAGTTTGGAAGCATCCAGTTGATCAAGCGACTCCTTGGTATTAGGTTGGATCCGACCATTGTATAACTCCCGGGCCAGTCCGTCCTCTCCCATCTCCACAATCAGAAAAAGACAATAGAAGTTACTGTCATTGACCAAATGAAAGTCCACCATCTGTTTATCGCCCTGATGTCCTCCATCAAGAAAGGCCATATAAAACCGTGGATTTCTGTCATCGTGTCTTTCGTCCGTTTCGGCAACATCATCCTCCTCCATTTCCGGTTCTTCCTGCGGCGCTGATAGTTGTTCTACAGGTTGTCCCCCCTTGCTGGAAGAAGAGGTCTGGGGAGCCGTTTCACCTCTTTCTATTACTACAATCTCATTGGCCGGCATGGGAACTTCAAAACCAATCTCATCTTCCACGTAAACAATTTTCCCTTCTACCCGGGTGACCAGTCCGCCTCCCACATCGTTCAAAAATCTCACTTTGTCTCCGGGTCTTATGTCTGTGTTTTTCATAGTTTGTAAGCTTTAGGGCAAAGGTAAAGGAAATTCGTGAATTTCCTTTACGCTATGCCCTATCATAAAAGGTATCTTGTTTCCAGTTCTTTGGATTGTTGATGATGTAGTTTTTTATATTAATGTAAGATGCCCTGCGACGGATAACGTGATCGTGATAATCATGTTGCCAGTTTTTTGTCCCGGGCGTTTTGCGAAGAATATTAATATCCTTAGACGTTTTCATTTGTAGTTTTCCCATAAGCTTTGGAATGATCATTCGTCTGCGAAGTTTACAATATTCCTCTACCTCCTTTTTGGTGGGTTGATATTTAGGCTTATTCCACCACTTATGAGAAAAATAAAACTCGTGGTTTTTCTGCATATTGTAATCATCCACTTCTGATATACCATTATAAAAGCCATATTCCTTCAATATGATTAACAAATGAAAATGATTAGGAATAACGACCCACTCATCCAAAATAATGCGTGGATGATGCTCCGGTATCTTCAAGACCTCTTTTTTCACAATTTCACCATATTCAGAGTAAACCATTTTTTGGTTGGCTACATGCCCCAATATCCAATGATGATCCTGGATATTATTGGTAATAAAGTATTGTCCCGGAGCAGAATAATTTAATATCCGCATACGGTTACCCTCAATGCGATACTTGTTTCGAAACTTTGTCATAAGGTTTGGGTTTCAAGGTTACTTGCTGAATGACAAATAAATATACTAGTTTCCTGACGTTTTTTCAACTACTTTTGTTTTTCGACAACAGTAAACCCACTGAAAACATGTTTTAAGACAAAGAAAGAGTTAAAACCAGAAAGCAACTTACACAACAGGGAGCAACTTGCACTTTAGAAAGAAACTTACACTATGGAAAGCAACTTGCCCGTCCGTATAGAAAATTCATGAATTTTCTATACTTTGGCGCAAAAAAAAGAGAACAACCACACAAACAGTAAAAATGCACATTTCTATAGACCAGTACACGTACAACCTTCCGACCGAAAAAATAGCCAAATACCCGCTTACAGAGAGGGACCAGTCCAAACTACTACTTTTCAGCGATGGCTCCATAGACAATAAGACCTTCAGTGACCTCCCGAACCTCATTCCTGCAGATGCTATGCTGCTTTTCAATAACACCAAGGTAATCAGAGCCCGTCTTCCTTTTCGAAAAGCAACAGGAGCACGCATAGAAATATTTTGTCTGGAGCCTGCCTCCCCAACCGATGTAGCCATTGCTTTTGAACAAACACAAGAGGTAACATGGAACTGCATGGTGGGCAACCTCAAAAAATGGAAAGAGGGTGCTTTGGAAATGGAAGTAGATACCGGTAAAACACCTGTGGTGGTTAAAGCAGAAAAAGTTTCCAAAACAAACGACGGCTTCGTAATTCGATTTCGCTGGGAAAATCCGGAATACACTTTTTCGGAACTGATGGAAGCCATGGGCAAAACACCAATCCCTCCCTATCTGGAACGTGAATCTGAGGAACTCGACACCGAGCGCTACCAGACAGTTTACTCACGGGAACAGGGATCAGTGGCTGCTCCCACAGCAGGTTTACATTTCACCCCGGAGGTAATGAACAGTCTTAAAAACAAAGGCGTTTTACTCACCAACCTGACGCTTCATGTGGGTGCCGGGACTTTTCGGCCGGTAAAAAGTGAAACCATAGCCGACCATAAAATGCACACGGAGCACTTCAGGGTGCCACTGGAAACCCTAAAGCAACTAAAGAACCATACGGGGCCTAAAGTTGCCGTAGGCACTACAACTCTTAGAACACTGGAATCGCTATACTGGGCCGGAGTACTGGCACACCGGGGAAAAGCATTTCACCACATAGAACAATGGACACCTTATAATAATGAAGGAATGATTTCCTTTGAAGACGCCATCTCTCATTTAATCGAAGCCACGGAAAAAGAGGGAAAATCACACTTTGAGGGATCAACAGCCATCATCATTGTTCCTGGTTATGAAGTCCGGTCAATTAAGGGATTGGTTACCAATTTCCACCAACCGGGCAGCACCCTGCTCCTTTTGGTTGCAGCTATCGTCGGAGAGAACTGGAAAAAGATTTACGACCACGCGCTCAAAAACGATTATCGATTTCTGAGCTATGGGGATTCCTCCTTATTATGGAAAGCGTAACTTTTTCCTGGCACAAATAGTAAATTAGTCAGTAGTAATTAGTTTCTGTCCATAAAGCACCACTTACGTCGTTACGCTTGCCGCCAAAATATTCATTTACGATTAACAAACTCCGTTTTTGGCGGCTTCGCAAGCCTCGCAAATGGCACTTTCTGACCAAAAACAGCCATAAGACCCAAATTGGCTTAGTTTATGGACATAAAAACTAATTAACCTGTTGCAGATTGCGGAATTTCAAGCATTGATAAAACCAGTTATATTTCATCTTCTTGAACTGCAGGGAGATTTAGAAAATATTAATGAACTCCCCAAAGGTTCAATTTTCAACCACAAAAGACATGGAGAAACACAGAGAAAATAAATAAAATGCAACTCTGTGTCCCTCTGTGCTCTCTGTTGTTCACCCCCTTTCTTCTCGCTTCTTTAATTCATCCTCCAGAATGGCTTCCACATCGGCAGCACAAGAACCGCAAATGGTAGCCGCATCAGTTTCATCCTGTACCTGTTCAAAAGTTTTTAGCTGTTTGTCTCTGATAACTTTCACTATATCCGCCTTGGTCAATTGCATATGACGGCAAACAATATCGTTGTCTTCAAAATCTGTCATAACATTATGGTTTTTATTTTGCAGAGTAACATAAAACCGGGGGATGTGGTTTATTATGAAAGGCAATAAAATTAGTTGGCTTTGGTTCGTAAACCACAACAAATTCTTGCATCCACAAAACAACCACAACTCAATACACTTACAGTCAGGAAACTAACACCGTCAGCTCCACTGTGTTTATCACCAGGTATAGTTACGAGCATCTAAACCAAACCAGGGTTTAAACCTTTTTTTATCATCAAGGCCTTTTCTTGGAACAATTTTTGATAATTTAGCGGGTGATAAAAAATCACATCTCTGCTGTAAAAATGGCAGTACGATTGTTAACAAAGTAATCAAAAAAATATAAAACCAGTAAGTCTCATGGATCAAACAGTTGACATCAAAGAGCTGAATGAACGAATCAAGCAGGAAAGTTCGTTCGTAGATTTGCTAACCATTGAAATGAACAAAGTAATAGTAGGCCAGAAGCATCTCATTGAGAGTTTGCTAATTGGCCTTCTTTCTGACGGACACATATTGCTGGAAGGTGTTCCCGGCCTTGCAAAAACGCTGGCCATCACCACCCTGTCTAAAGCGGTAAGTGCAGAGTTCAGTCGGATTCAGTTTACCCCCGACCTTTTGCCGGCCGACTTATTGGGTACAATGATTTACAGTCAGAAAAATGAAGAATTTGTGGTCAAAAAAGGCCCCATCTTTACCAATTTCGTATTGGCTGATGAAATTAACCGCGCACCGGCTAAGGTTCAAAGTGCACTACTCGAATCGATGCAGGAACGTCAGGTAACTATAGGTGATCATACCTATCCGCTTCCCAAACCGTTTTTGGTTATGGCCACTCAAAACCCCATCGAACAAGAAGGAACCTATCCCCTCCCGGAAGCCCAGGTTGACCGTTTTATGCTGAAAGTAGTTCTTGACTATCCGCAAAAAACGGAGGAGCAGATGATTATCCGTCACAATCTGGCACAGAAATTCCCTGAAGCCAACAGCATCATCAAACCGGAAGATATTCTTCGGGCACGCGAGGTGGTCAAAGATGTCTATATGGATGAAAAAATCGAGAAATATATTGTGGATATTGTTTTTGCCACCCGTTTCCCGGAACAATATGAGCTGGAAAAATTCAAAGACATGATCAGCTACGGAGGATCGCCACGTGCCAGCATCAGTTTGTCTATTGCAGCAAAAGCCTATGCCTTTATCAAGCGGCGTGGCTACGTCATTCCCGAGGATGTCCGCGCCGTATGTCACGACGTTCTTCGTCACCGCATCGGGTTATCCTACGAAGCCGAAGCCAACGATGTTACATCAGAAGAGATTATCAGTGAAATATTGAATACAGTTGAAGTACCCTAAACAATGAGCAATTATCATTGACCAATATCAATAATTGGTCATTGATTACTGATAATTGGGAACTGGTAATTGATAGTTGGTAATTGACAACTGACAACTGGTAATTGGTAACTGATAATTGAAACCATGACAGAAGCAACAGACATACTTAAACGCGTCAGACAAATTGAAATAAAGACCCGTGGTTTGTCCAGCAATATTTTTGCAGGAGAATACCATTCAGCCTTCAAAGGCAGGGGGATGACTTTCAGCGAGGTGCGTGAATATCAGTATGGCGACGATATCCGAAATATTGACTGGAATGTTACCGCCCGCTTCAATCATCCATACATAAAAGTATTTGAAGAAGAGCGTGAACTCACAGTAATGCTGATGATTGACGTTTCCGGATCGCGCGAATTTGGTACAACCAGCCGTTTCAAGAAAAATGTAATTACAGAAATGGCTGCGGTGCTGGCATTCTCCGCCATTCAGAACAACGACAAAATCGGTGTCATTTTCTTTTCAGATCGAATAGAAAAGTTCATTCCCCCAAAGAAAGGAAGAAAGCATATTTTATACATCATCCGTGAGTTGATCAGTTTTACACCGGAGCATCGAAAAACCAACCTATCAGAGGCTTTGCGATATCTGACCAATGCCATTAAAAAACGATGTACCACGTTCGTCATTTCCGACTTTATGGACGAAGGTTTTGAAGATGCCCTCAAGATTGCCAATCAAAAACATGATGTGGTTGCACTACGAGTTTTTGATCCACGGGAGGCTGAAATGCCTGATGTCGGTTTTGTAAAACTAAAAGATGCTGAGACAGGTGAATATTATTGGGCAAACACTTCCAGCCGCAGAACCAGAGAGGCGTATATGACCTGGTGGAAAGAGAATGAAGAATCTCTGCGGAATGCATTTTCCAAAAGCGGTGTGGACAACGTGGCCGTACCAACCAACGAGGACTATGTTAAAGCACTCATTTCACTCTTTAAAAAACGAGCATAAAATGGGCAAAATACCATTTTTAAATAAGAACAGTTTTCTGATTATTTCAACCTTAATTCTGAGTATCTCATTTTCACAAAAGATGACGGCTCAGGATTTCTCGGTAAATGCGACCCCCGATTCCACGTTGATGGTCATCGGGGGACAGATGGATATGACACTGGAAGTTTCTCAAGCCAAAGACTTAACAGTTATTTTTCCTCAATTTACCGATACCATTACCAAAAACATAGAAATAGTTGACCGAACAACACCGGACACAACCATCATAGATGACAATCGTATTTTGGTAAAGCAGGTGCTAAGAATTACCTCTTTCGACAGTGGTTTGCATTATATTCCTCCTATGGAGTTCGAACTGGCATCAGCCAACCTGGAAGCAAAAAAGAAAACACGCTCCATTGGTCTGATGGTTGTTAACCCTTTTGAAGAAGTTGATCCCGAAAAAGGCATCACAGACATCAAAGCCCCCATTGAGGCACCATTTCATTTATCAGAACTGTACCGCTTTCTGCCATGGATTTTGGGAGGGTTACTATTGATCTTACTGATTGCAGCAGGAATCTGGTTTTATGTGAAGCGGCGCAATCCTCTGAAAGCATTTATCAGCGACAAGCCCAAAGAACCGGCCCACGTCATCGCACTGAGAGAACTGGAGCATATTAAGCATGAAAAACTGTGGCAAAAGGGAGAAGTAAAAGCATTTCACTCGGAATTGACGGATGTATTGCGAAATTACATAGAGGACAGATATGGCATTCCTGCACCGGAATTGATTACATCAGAAATACTGACTTTCTTAAAATCGGTGGATTTGCCGGATGACAATGTACTTGCAAAAATCCGACAAGTTCTGGAGCAAGCAGATTTAGTGAAGTTTGCAAAGATGGAACCTCTGCCCAACGAAAATGACTTGTCTTTAATGAATGCCTACTTTTTTGTAAATCAGACAAAGTACGAGGAGCCAAAATCTTTGGATGAGCAGGCACAGGAACAAAATAAATCACAGGAAGTTGAACAATAAACCGACACATTCGGTATGAACTATACATTTCTTCATCCATACTTTTTCTATTTGCTTCTGCTACTGATTCCTTTGACAGGATGGTACATCTGGAAGCAACGTGAATTAAACGCCTCCCTTCAGATCTCTTCTCTGAAGGGATTTAGCAAGATACGCAAAAGCCGAAAGACCTACCTGCGTCATGTGCCTTTTGGTCTTCGCTGTCTGACCTTTATTTTCCTGACAATTGCATTGGCCAGGCCTCAATCCACAGATAGTCTGCGCAACGTTACAACCGAAGGTATCGACATTATTGTTTCTTTAGATGTTTCCGGAAGCATGTTGGCAATGGATTTTGAACCCAATCGGCTGGAAGCAGCCAAAGATGTGGCCACTGATTTCATATCAGGCCGCCCCAACGACAAAATGGGATTGGTTATATTTGCCGCAGAAAGCTTTACGCAATGCCCGCTTACCATAGACCATGCTGTCCTTACCAACCTGACCAGAGATGTACAAACCGGCATTTTGCAGGACGGAACCGCCATCGGCCTTGGTCTATCGACAGCTGTTAGCCGTATCAAAGACAGTGATGCCAAAAGTAAGGTAATAATTCTCCTGACAGATGGGGTTAATAATCGAGGTGAAATCCATCCATTAACCGCCGCAGAGATTGCCAAAAGTTTCGGAATCAGAGTTTACACCATTGGTGTGGGAAGTCACGGAACAGCCCCTTACCCGGTCAATACTGTTTTTGGACAACAGGTACAGGACATGGAAGTGAAGATTGACGAAGAAATGCTCCGGGAAATTGCAAATACTACAGGAGGTCAGTATTTCAGGGCTACCGACAAGGAAAAGCTGAGAGCCATATATGAAGAAATTGATCAGATGGAAAAAACAAAAATAGAAGTCAAAGAATACAGCAAACGCACAGAAGAGTTTATTCCATTTGCTTTGTTGGCTCTGGCATTTTTGTTGATGGAAATTCTTCTCAGAAATACAATACTGAGGAATCTTCCGTAACAGGAGTTTTGAGTTGAGGGTTTTGAGTTGGACATTTATAGAGATGCACGACCGTGTGTCTTTGCTAACAGAAAAGAAAGACAACCTGTTTTTAGTTTAGATAAAAAATAACTACCATATGTTTCGATTTGAACATCCTGAATATTTGTACTTACTGGTTTTAATACCTGTACTTGCATTTATGCAGCTGTACTTTCAGCATCAGCGTAAAAAGAAGCTTAAAAAATTCGGCAATCCCGATTTGTTAAGTCACCTGATGCCTGATGTATCTTTTGTACGTCCTGCTGTAAAATTTTATTTACTGCTGATGGCTCTTACTGCCATTGTATTCACATTGGCATCGCCACAATTTGGCACAAAACTGGAAACAGTAAAACGCAAAGGTATTGAATTGATCATTGCCTTGGATGTTTCCAACAGCATGAACGCAACGGATGTAGAACCTAGTCGCCTCGACAGGGCCAAGCTGGCAATTGAGCGACTGACAGGCCGATTGATTAATGACCGCATCGGACTAATTGTTTTTGCCGGCGAGGCTTACGTACAATTGCCCATTACCACCGACTATGCCTCAGCACGGTTGTTTTTATCAAGTATCAATACAGATATTGTACCTACACAGGGAACTGCTATTGGATCAGCCATTAGATTGGCAACCAATTCATTCAGCCAACAGGAAGATATCAACCGGGCCATTGTGGTAATTACGGACGGCGAAAACCACCAGGATGATGCCATCGAAGCGGCGGAGGCAGCAGTCGAAAAAGGCATCAAAGTTTATACGGTAGGCATGGGAAGTTCTGATGGAGCTCCAATCCCTGCCACCCCGGGAAATAAATCAAACTTTTTGAAAGACAGAGCAGGTAATGTGGTCATCACCAAAATGAATGCCGATCTGATGCGCCAAATTTCTGAAGCTGGAAACGGTGAATACATTGCCGCCAATAATATCAGAAGAGGAATAAATGATTTAATTGATGAACTGGGAGAACTCGAGAAAAGCGAAATTGAAGCCAAAGTTTATTCCGACTACGATCATCAGTTTCAATATCTGGCGGCTCTCGCATTATTGATACTTTTGATTGAATTTATCGTTTTGGAGAGGAAAAATAAATTACTGAATAAAATTGACCTCTTTACAGACAATTAGTGGTTAATTTTGTGAAATGAAAAACGATTTGTTATGCAATTGAGATATTTCTTCATAGTAATGCTTATTTTAGCGGGAACGGGCTCAACCCTGTCCGCTCAAAATGAAAGACGTTTTGTTCGGGAAGGAAACGACTATTTTGAAGAGGAGAAATATGTTGAATCGGAGGTTGAATATCGAAAGGCCCTTGAAAAAAAGCCTGAGAGTTTTGAAGGACGATTCAACCTGGGTGATGCATTATTTAAGCAGGAAAAGGTTGACGAAGCATTGGAACAATTTCAATCTTTGACTTCTGTCACTGATGATAAAACCCGGTTATCAGATGTTTATCACAACATTGGCAACGGGTTCTTTGCCAAACAGGAACTCGAGAAAAGCATTGAAGCCTACAAAGAAGCTTTAAGAAATGATCCGCTTGACAACGAATCACGGTACAACCTGATTGTTGCTCAGAAAATGCTTCAGAAACAGAAGGAGGAGCAGGAAAATAAAGACGATCAGGAACAGGAGCAGGAAAAAAAACAACAACAGGATCAACAACAGCAAGATCAGAATCAACAAGAACAACAGCAGGATCAACAAGAACAACAACAGCAGCAGCAACAGCAACAACAGGGGATTTCGAAAGAAAACGCGGAGCGAATCCTGCAATCCCTTGAAGAAGATGAAAAGGAGCTACAGGAAAAATTAAGAAAAGCCAAAAAGGCTCAGCAAAGACAGATTGAGAAAAATTGGTAATAATATCAGCATATAGATTAAGCATAAAGATGAATCAAGCATTGCAAATGATGCATCAACAAGAATCTAACCCCTTGCATGCAAGCAACATCAGGCTAATAACCAGGAATATTTTTTTAAGAATGAAGTCATTTTTATTTACTATATTATTATTCATCCCGGCAATACTTTCTGGACAGGACGTGTCTTTTGAGGCCAATGCTCCCGCAACGGTTGAAGAAGGTAAACGATTCCAGCTGGTATATAAAGTCAATAAAGCCGGTGAAGATCTTAGAATTCCAGAACTGGCGGACTTTCAAATATTAATGGGACCTACTTCGTCGCAACGTTCTCAGGTTCAAATAATCAACGGTAAAGTTTCTCGAGAAGTAGAATACACTTATACCTACATATTAAAAGCCGTCGCAAAGGGGACTTTCTCCATTCCTCCGGCATCCATAGTTGTTGATGACAAAAAGCATGAATCCAACAGCCTGGAAATAAAAGTCGTGGAAGCAGGACAGCAATCTGCCCAAACACCCGGTGTGACAGATAACCAGTCGGGAGCTATTAGTGACGATGATGTTTTCATTACCATGAAAGCAAACAAGACCAGTGTTTTTCAGGATCAACCTGTATTGCTGACAACAAAAATATACACACGTGTTAACCTTGAAGGTATCTCCGACATTCAACACCCCACTTTCCGAAACTTTCTTGCAGAAGATATAACGGGAAGTGAAAATATTGAATGGTCACTGGAGAATATAAATGGAAAAACTTATCGGGTGGGCACTTATAATCAGAAAATAATTTATCCCCAAACTTCAGGACAACTGAAAATCGAACCCATTTCTATAGAATTTCTTGTCCGGATAAGACAAACCCGGCAGTCCAATAATATTTTTGACAATTTTTTTGATACACACAGAACAGTAAGACGAACGGTCACATCTGACGGAGTTACCATCAATGTAAAAGCATTGCCTACTCCACAACCGGCCAATTTCAGCGGTGTTGTGGGCCAACTGGATATGGATGTTTCCCTGTCAAAAAACCAGGCAAAGGTAAATGATGGAATCACACTTAAAACTGTCATCTCCGGAACCGGAAATCTTAAAATTGCCGCAGCACCAAATATCGCATTTCCGCCTGATTTTGATGTGTTTGCCCCCAACACCACCAGCAACCTAAACCTCACTGTAAACGGTAATAAAGGTTCAAAAACCTATGAACAACTCATTATACCGCGCCATTCAGGAGCCTTTGAAATCCCTCCGGTAGAGTACGTCTATTTCGATCCCTCTATTGGTCAATACAGAACACTGAAGAGTCAGAAATTAACCATCAACGTGGAATCAAACGGAGAAACAGCCTCCCCGACCAATCAGCAAAGCACCGGACCTGCAGCTGCAAATCGGGAAGGAGTAAAATTTGTTGGTAAAGACATCCGTTATATCAAAACAGAAAACCTAAATTTACAACCTGTAAACACCTTCTTTTTTGGCTCCTGGAAGTTTGTTCTCGGATACACTATTCCGCTTATACTCTTTGTAATTATTTCACTGATTTATCGCCAGAAAATTAAAGAAAACGCCAATATTTCTCTGAAGAAGACCAAACAGGCCAATAAAATGGCCCGTAAGCGTCTGAAGAAAGCTGCACAGCATTTGAAATCGGGCAACAACGAAGCCTTTTATGAGGAGCTCACGAAAGGACTTTGGGGCTATATCAGTGACAAACTGGTCATCCCGATATCCGACCTGAACATAGATAATGTTCGTCAGGAACTGGAAAATAATGGAGCAATGGAAGACAACACTGAAAAACTGGTGGAAATTCTGGAAACTTGTGAATATGCACGCTATGCCCCATCAGGAGAAACAGCAAAAAAAGAGGGGCTATATCAGGCTGCAATCGAGGTCATCAGTAAACTGGAAAGTAACCTGAAGAAGAAGATAAAGTAAAGACAGAAACCAGCCAAAAGATGAAAACACAAATATTAGCACTTACAACAATTTTTCTTGTCAGCTTGAGTCTTAATGCTCAGGACAACCGGATAATAGAGGGCAATCAACTTTATACCGACGGAAATTACCCAAAAGCCATCGAAATGTATAATGGCATTTTGCAATCGGGCCTGGAAAGTGCTGAACTTTATTACAATCTGGGCAATGCCTACTATAAAGACGGTCAGTTACCCGAAGCCATTTTAAATTACGAGAGAGCGCTATTGCTTGCGCCACAAGATGATGATATTCGGTATAATCTTGAATTGGCTAATAGTCAAACCGCTGATGAAATAGAACAAGTCGGGACTTTTTTTCTTACCAGATGGTTCCAAAACTTTAGAAACCTCAATGACTCAGACGGCTGGGCTTTATACGCTATTGTAATGTTCCTGTTTTTTTTAACAGGCCTGGGGCTATATTTCTTTGGAAACCGTGTAGCACTGAAAAAAGCCGGTTTCTCATTTGCAATACTGTTTCTGATAGCCTCCGGTATATTTTTTGGTTTCTCCTCTCACCAGAAAAGCAAACTGGTTGAACGTAACCATGCCATTATCTTCACGCCGACAGTGAATATTAAAAGCTCTCCTGACCAAAGTGGCACTGATCTTTTCGTTTTACATGAAGGAGCCAAGGTTCAGCTGCTTTCGAAACTGGGTGAATGGTGGAATATTAAACTACAGGATGGCAGCGAAGGCTGGATTCATGAAGCGGATGTGGAGGTGATTTGAGAAAAATAGTTACTAGTCTGTAATTAGAATACTCCATATACAGACAAATCTAAGAATGAAAAATACCAAAAACCCATCCCTACCAATGAAGAAATTCATTCTGACTTTAATATTGATGCTTGGTCTAATTTCCGGCATCAATGCCCAGCAATACTCGGCTACAGGCTTGGCCTCTTATTATGCCGATAAATTTGATGGACGTCAAACGGCCAGCGGAGAAATATACAGTCACTCAAAGTTAACAGCAGCCCATCCAACACTCCCCTTTGGCACCATGCTTAAAGTGACGAACCTGAAAAACGGGAAATCAGTAATCGTTCGGGTAAATGATCGTGGCCCCTTTGTCAATGGTCGTATTATAGACTTATCCAAAAATGCGGCCATTAAAATTGATGCTATACGAGACGGGCTGGTAAAAGTAAAAATTGAGCAAACCCACACCAGCCAAGAGAGTGAATCACAGCAAATTTTCCAGAACGAATATTATCACATAGATGTAAGCTCCCAAGTTCTTAGCGGCTACGGAGTACAAATCGGAAGTTTCAGTCAGATGGACAATCTCATTCGCCTTTCCGATCAGGTAAAAAAAGAAATACAGGATAACATGTATGTGCAGGTTGCCCGCGTAAAAGGTAAATTAGTAAACAGATTAATTGTGGGAGTAGAAACAACGAAAGAAAAAGCCGACAAAAACCAAAAACAACTGCAAATGGTATTTCCCGGCTGTTTTGTGGTGCAACTTTAACAGACTTAGAACATATTAAAACCGATAATAGATACCATAAACTACCCCTTCCAATACCTTTCCCGCTCAGCCTGCTGTTCGGGAGTGGCCTCCGGTGTAGGGATACGACTTCTATACAATGGTTTTGGGAATTTTTTCTTCTTGCGACGCTGAAAATCCTTCTCGCGATATAAATCAAAATCTTTGTGCGGAGGCAAAGGGCGATTTTTATCCATGTACCAGGTAATAATGGATAATTCCTGATAACAATCCATGGCTCCAAAAGGAAAAAACAAGATAGAACCGGCCTTATCGGGTCTGACCAACTGTAATTGATAGGCACCAATCATATTTGGGCCTCCTGTAGTATAAGAAAATTTAATTTTATCGAAAGGCATGGTGATGTTCTTGTTCCACATCCACCCGGGAAAGGTAACAGTTCCCTCCATGCGATTAAAGATAATCTCTTTTTTGGGCATGGTATAATAATAAATAATGAAAAAAATTAATATGGACCACGAAAAGAAATAAAGAAAAAGATCAAAACCTTCTCCAAAGCTATCCTCTTTTATTGAAAAATAAGTATATAAAACAATCGCCAACAACGCCACCCCGCCCCCTATTTGCGGCAGTATGTGGGCATTAGGGGATTTTTTAATAAATTCATCATTGACTATTTCATATCCCATTCTACCTTTATAAACCACATCATCAAGTTGAGATATAATTTTGGGCAACCAGCTCTGCGGGCCCTTATCACCAATCTTTTTTATGCCTTTATATTCGGAGTGAGTTATCTTTCGATACAACTCATGTTTTTTCTTTTTAGCTACCATCTTTTAGGGTTTAATAAATGATTAAGTGTATCTATCTGTACCTCTTCTACCTGCTTAAATTTCGTGGGAGACATTAGACTACCCAGATCAGCTATAGCTCCCAAATATCGTTTTTCTTCATTAAGGATAAATGGAAAAGAAGGCCTCTGGGAAAGTGAATTATCTATTCTTACGGCAAATAAAAGATCACTTTGCGTTTTTAATTCTCCCAAATATTCATAAGGGATGTAAAGATCTACCATTAACTGCTTCCTGTTATCCGGATAAACATAAATAGCATAATTCCTTCCCTCTTTTAACTCTTCAGACTCACCTCGTTTAAATCCATCTATAAACAAATACGCATGAGACTCAATTGAGCTATATTCATTAAAAAAACGATTAAACTCCATCGTTATTTTAAAACTCTTAAACACATATGAATTTATTGATCCGGAAGCATAGGGGGTATTGTAATAACTACTTAAAGCCTCATAATTTTTAACCTTAAAAGTCATTACCGGACAAACAATCAGATCATACAACCAGGCAAGGGCATCATAAGGATTCATAAGCGTTTCCAAATATTCTTCATCCGGATTACTACCCATTAATCTTCTTCGGTTGCTTAATATTCTTAAATTATATTGCGCTGGACTTTCGGCTGTATCCTTCGCAAAGGCTATTCTATCGCCTAATAGGAAATTTTTAAAATATTCTTCCAATTCGTCGTCGGTTAATTCGTTGGCCAACACAAAAAGTCCGAAACCTGCCGCGGCAGCAATTAACCCAACCGGACCAGCCATCGCCATCCCGGAACAAAAGGTGGTCATAACGGTTGCTACTCCATAAGACACCCCGGCACCAATCCAGGCAACCCCGGCATCAACATCCCCCTGGCTAAACGCATCTACGGCATCCCAGATGCATATTCCGGCAGTGGCAAAACCACCGATGGCGCCAAAGACTTTAGCTCTTTGACGCAAAACATCTACAATACCTCCTTGAATCCCACTGGCCGCCATTTGTGCTTTCTGAACATTGATGACAGCCTCTGTAAGATCTGCGGCAGCACCTCCTGTTGAAAGGAAAGATTTCCAAAATCTATTGCTTTCAAGCTCACTCACCGTAGAATACATATTCAACATCTGCACACCAGCCATAAATCCATTAAAAGATCCACTGTTTAATATCTTAGCCGCTTTATGGTTAAGCTTATTCAGATTAAGTTCCGTATTGGATAACTCCCGGTCATACTCCACCGGAAATTCAATCATCTTCCTTCCATCTTCAATAGATACTGTAACATTTTCGGAGTTTTGATATATCCGCAACCAGTCTTTTCGGCCATTGTAGGGAGCTATCTTCACATAAGTTTTATCCAAATCGTACCCGAAAGCATTAAGCTGAGCATAGATTTCACTACGGCGAAGCAAAATAATCGGGGAACCCTTGTATTTGTATTTAGTCTGTAGCTTTTTAACCACAAATTTCTTAACATCAGTTGCTCTCACAACAGGCTTTCCGTCAAATTCCTTTAGCTCAATGGCCTGTTCAGACATAAAATTCAATTGTGCTTTCATGAAGGCAGCCATCTTTACAGCTATGCCTCGTTGTTCCTGAGATGTTGTTTGAAGTTCTATATCGGAAGACATAAGTGCATGAAGAGGATCTTTGCTTTGATATCGCGGGGATTTACTTTTTATCCCGGTATTTATAACCTCCTGACTTTTTGTTTTGTCGTCCCCTAAAGCGCAAATCCATTGCTTCCATTGATCATCTTTTTTCCGATGTTGTGGCAGTAATAAATGCCTTTCCACATCGGCCGGTGCAACAAACAGGTTAGATAGAATAACAGAAAAACCGGCCATTCCATCTAATTTTCCTACTTCAGTGTTATGCAGATAGTCATCCAGCACCCCCTTGAAATAAGCGGACTTAAGGAAATCCCCTAACTTATCCCGACATTTCTCTATCTGATTTCTCAGCTTTTGGCGATCCTCTATACCAAGTATGCCCTCTACTTTTTGCCGATCCAAACCATACCCAATGAATATTTCCTGACCGACTCTGTTGGGAGCGCTATACTGCGTTTCCTGAATTGCCCTACCCAGATTTTGGTAACCATTACTATATCCGGATGAGTAACTCCTGTTCTTTCTTTTTAGTTTTCGCCGTTTTGCATCCGCCCGATTCTGTGCTTCTAGATGGTGAGGATAATGCGTATCATAAAAGTTAACCCCGGGTTTTCCTCCATCATATTTTTCAGTATTTTCCCTGGTGGAATATACCATTTGATAACAGGTCAGTGCCAGCAGAAACAGATGATAATGCTCATCACTAATCAGAGGAATATCCATTTCTTCATTCATCAACTTCTTTTTGATGTAATCAACAGGTTGACCGGTTTTTATATTTTCCACCAAGGCTCTGAATTCAATATTTTTGAAGCCCAGCTCCTGATTAATATCCAAGGCACACCCCACAGAATCATACAAAGTAATGTGCATATCCTCTTTAACAGGATCACTCTCCTTTTTCAAATCTCTTTCGAAATTTGCCCTGCAGGAATCAATCTTTTTATTAAACCAAAGGGGAAAATGACTCTCTTCGTTCCAATAAATTGTTTCAACTTCATCAAATGGCAGGATATCGGAATTGGACGACGCTTCATCCTTTTTAAAACCGGTACATTTAATTTTCAACATCCGGTTTTGACGTTTTTCTGCATCCGAACGTATACTCTGATGATAGTCAATGCTCCATTGTACCGGAGAATAAGCAACCCAAAGTTCTGTGTCTGTCTTAAACGTCAGGTAATCCAGTGCATTACCATTCGCTTCCCTGGCATCCTTATATTTTCCATTTTCCTTATTTTGCGCCCACAAAACAGGGATGTATCGACCAAATCCATCAACTTCATATTCATACCATAGATTTTCATTGTTAGCATCAAAAACATACAAATAACCCGGATTGAGAACAGTTCTTCCATAGAAAAATCCATCAACGGAAGGAGCCCCGCCGGGTTTTACTTCTTCGGGGTGTTTTACCTGTTCCCCATCTTTATTGAAACTTAACACGGGATATTCTTCGTCACTACTCTTTGCGCTTTCCGGAAACAACCCGTAACGATAAAAATGAAGATCAATACCCGGCTTTAAGGCTTCAAGCGTTGGACTTCGCTCACTTTTCAATCCCGCGACTTCTACCTCAAAAAAATATTGTCCCACTACCGGATCAAATTGTTTTGTTTGTTTTTCCTCTACTTCTAAATTTTCTTCATTCATGGTTTGGAATTATTTTTGGTCATTATCTTCAACCTCCCAGGTAATTTCAACTTTACCCTCTTTTACAGTTCCTGAAAGTTTAGTAACCTCTTCTGATTCACCTTCATTCCCTGTAAGAACGTCTCTTTTTAGATAGAAATCGGCCATTTCTCCATCATTTATCCCACTTACAGTTGCAATAAGATTAACTTGCTTAATGACTTTCGATTGTCGAACAATTCTTTGCTCATGCCCCCACTCAAGATTCACAATTGCCGGCTCCTGATTCGTTTCATTACTTGTAGCTTCTTCTTTAATCTGTTCCTGGTTTTTCTTTGCCTGTTTCAAATCTTTGCTCTTGCCTTTTATTGCAGCCCCCACACGATCAAGCAAAGTAATATTCGGAAAGGGAATTTGTTTGAGGGGCATTACCGCATCTGGCGTAGGAGTGTTGGGGCCGACAGTAACGCCGGGAACACCTACAGTAATTTGACCGCCATGAGCAGTCATGCTACCCAAAGTTGCAACAGGTGTACCGTTAACGGTAACACCGGGACAGCCCTGAACAATGGTGTCCGGGGGGCCTACGCAAGTGCACATGTCGCCCATAACGGCGATGGGTTGACCATTTACGGTGACGCCGGGCATACCGGGACCGGTTACGGGTCCGCCAACGTGGGGTATGTATCCTGTTACCATGGGACAAACGTGCATGCTGCCGATGGTTGCTACTGGTTTTCCTGCCATAGTTGTTGGGTTATTGGCTTAGATTGTTCTCGGGTTTTTACATCACATCTATTTTAAAGGCGGCACCTTTTACGCAGGTCATGGAACCACTCACATTGGCCTGCACGCCGCCCTTCAAATCCACATTCTGCTTACCATCAAGGGCAGCATTCATACCATTGATAGCCACATCTTGCTTAGCTTCCATAGTTACAGCACCTTTGGCAGCCACACTGGTATCCCCGTCACTTTGCATGGCCACATTACCTTTGGCAAGGGTGTTTACATCAGCTTCGGCAGCCAACTCCACATTCTTTTTTGCCCCCAGAGAGATATTCTCCTCGGCTGAGAGATTGATGTTCTTAGCACTCATATCGATATTCTCCACCGAATTAATCAAAAGGGATTTCTCCTTGGTATCGAAAGTTATCACTGACCCCCCGTTATCGCGGATATGGATTTTTTCCTCCCCTTCGGTATCGTCAAACTCGATGGTGTGACCGCTGCGGGTGGTAATGGATTTGATGTTGTTATCGGTAGCGGCTCCACCGCCATTGTCGCGGTGAAACAAGCTGCCCGTGACGTAAGGACGGTCGGGATTGCCCTGTTCGAAGGCCACCATCACCTGGTCCTCTATTTCGGGAATGAATACCAGGCCACGGTTCTTTTTTACCACATCGCTGCTGCCGGCACTTTGCCCCTGCAGGCGCATCCAGTTGGTACTCTCCTCTTCGTCCTGCCAGAAGTAACGCACCTTTACGCGTCCCATATTCAGCGGGTCGGCATTGTCGGTGACAACAGCAGGTTCGGGAAAGGCTGTAGGAGTCTGGATATGATCATCGGGCAACATCTCGGTACCTCCGGCCACGCCTTTGAAGATGTTAGAGTAAATCCCCGCCTCATCAACCTGATGGGTAACCTCAATTATGCGGTAACGTCCCAGATCAGGTCCCACATCCTTCTGATGCGACTTGGGCAAACGAACCGACACCAATTCTCCCAAACGAATGGCGCAGGTTTTAGCCTCTGCACGAACATTTGACAATTTGGTTGCACTACGGCTGTGACAGGCCTTCATCTGATGCATGATATCATTTTCATCGATAATGGCCCGGTTCATGGGAAGTTTACAGGTGGTTTTATAGATCGATTCCGACTTACCTTTGGCCACTTCCATGTAACTGTTCATCCCTTTAATGGGACGGTCAGGTGCATCCTCGAAATAGTCATTCTCTACTGCATTGTAATCGTAAATCTCCGTATTCAGATTGTTGAGACCGGCACTTATGTTTATGGATTTTATCTCAACATCGTAGGCAACGCGTCGCGTTTCATCGTTTTGAGGATTTCCCACAACCAGTTTTTTCCCGTTGTAATAAAACCAGTCGCCACAGGAGGCTGCCAAACGCGAAA
>NZ_PVTS01000022.1 GCF_003003035.1 Marinilabilia salmonicolor
ATACAATCGTTATTGTCTTTTTTCTGTGTATATGGTTTTTCTTTACTATGGGCGCTAACGTCCCGGCTATATGCGCCTGGGCGTGGTTTCAGACCAGCTATGGATTTATCAGCTTGAAAGAATGGTTTTGGGAAATACAAGACCTTCAATATGCTGTGGATGCCACGGCTGGCGTATATAGCTTTGTTGCAGGCTGCCATATTTGTCATTCGATTAGATATTTATTGTGATAATCAATTTTTTAGCCGTTTGAACTTTATTTTATCCATCCGTGTATAGGAAAAATCCTATGGTTTCAATGAAATCTAGATTTTCAGAATGCTAAGGATTTTCGAAAAAACCCCTGCGGAATATTTAACAGTTCGGAATATTTAACAGTTCGGAAAAATGCAGTGCACTAAAAATCTGCTTTGTTACTCAATTCTTATTTTTCATAAATACCCTTTATCAGTTGGTCTTTTGGAGCTAGTTTTTCTATTACTTTATTCCCGTTTATATCATATGCAATAACTGGAATATTAAAATCATCTCCAATTATACATTCAATCTTCAATTGTCCATTTTTCCAATAATGCTGACATTTTCCGTAAGGAATACCGTTTCGAAATTCAACCTTGCTTTTTATGGTGTCATTTGAATAATATTTTATCCATAAACCAGTTTTTAGGCCATTTTTATATTGACCTGTGCAAGTAATGATTTCGCTTTTTTCGTCATATATTTTTTTGTCAAAGACAATGTAAACGATTTCTCCATCTTTTTCTGTTTTAAACGTATGATTTATTGATATTTGTGAGGGCAGGAGTTTGTATTCTACCCATTTTCCTTGTCTTTGTCCTAAGGAGTCAACTTTGTTTTTAGCTTGTATTTGAATTAATTCATTTAATTCACTATTTGATTGTGCCAATCCCAGATGATTAGATAATAGGACAAATAAAGAGACGAGAACAATAGTTAAGTTTTTCATAAATATTTATCAGTCTGGCTTAAAGTTTTTGAACTGTATTTTAAATTTGAATTGTTTTCTTTAGTTTTTCTTGGTTGCCTGCAACGTCCTTGTATCATCACTTTGGTGCTGTTATATCGCATTTGTCGCAATAAAAGGTGCACAATACATGCTAATAGAGGATGTATTGTGCACCTTTTTATGTTAATTGTTGATTTCTGCAAAATTCATTGTTGTTTCATCTTATTAAACATTACTCTTAGCAACATTCCAATAAGTGTTTGGGGAGGCGTTGTCCCAGGGACATATTGGAGAGGTAAGAGCTGGTTTTGTTCAAATATATTAAATATTTGGCGTCTTTTTGCTGGTTGTTCAAAAAAAATGAATGATTAAGGAATTGTTGATGAGATCTGTATGACACATGAATTGCAAATCATTCTCTTCCAAAGAGGATTCTTTATGTATTTAGTGCCCGTCTATAAAGTCGGAAAAAATGGTTATTCTATAAACTAAGTAAAGGTTGTTTTTTATTGTGGGTCTGGTCAGAAAGTGCCAGTTGCAAGGCTTGCGACCGCGTGCCGCCTAAAGCTTTAGCGGTGGCGCAAGCCGCCAAAAGCGGAGTTTACTTGGGTAAATGAGAATCTTGGCGGCAAGCATAACGACGCAAATGGTACTTTATGGACAGACACTATTTAGGTGTTGGGTTATTGCTATTGGAGGATGAGAAGCAAAAAGATCAGGAGGAAGAGTTTTTGTCTGATGAGTTTTTTAATATCTTTGCCGATAATGAGATAACCAACAACATCGTCGAATGAAGATAAACGGGAAAAATACAGGATTATTTCTGCTGTGGCTGGCCGGTCTGGTCATCTTTTCGCATGAAATTATTCCTCATCATCACCATTTTCATTCGGCTTATACTTCATCACATCTCGATCATCAGGGAGGATGTGGTCACGATCATGAAAATGACTCGTCTTCTGATTCAACAGAGAATCATTGTCATGCTTTTAATGATATTACGGTAGAGCGACAAACTGTTGTGAAAATTTCGCAACCACAAATCTATTCTTTTCCCGGGTTATTTGTGGCCCCATTTTATTTAACCGATGGACCAGTATCAGATGAAGGTGTCAATTATTACTGCAAAACAGAATCCTCTGATACAGATGATTTTATTCTTTTTCCGGTTTTTCGCCGCGGACCTCCATTGATTTAATACTTCTTTTATTTTATGGAATTGTGATGCGGTTGATTTTGCATGAAATTCTTAATGTAAAACGACCACTCAATTTTCTAAAAAAATCAAATTTTTCAGAAATATCTTGTATTTGATTGCTGGCTTTATAGCGGAAATCATGATGATTATTCGTTATTAACCTTCAGTAGCTGTAGTTTCCAACGGGTCATTGGAACAGGCATGGCAATGATTGCCTTGAGAGGATGGGCGTAAGTTTTTGCATATAGGTTTTGTTCGACCAAAATAATTGAATTCTATACAGATGAGGAATGCAGACAGCTACCTGTTCTGAATGTTGCTGAAGTGTCATAAAGACGTGCCTGACCGACAATACAAGTATTACAATTTAATTTCTATGATCAATAAAATAATTGCCTTTTCAATAAAGAATAAATTTATTGTGGGGCTTTTCATTCTGGCCTGGATTGGGTGGGGACTGTATGCGATGCTTCATTTACCACTCAATACGGTACCCGATCTTACCAACAACCAGGTGAAAGTCACCACTTATGCTCCCGATCTGGCAACCGAGGAGATTGAACGATTAATCACCTATCCTGTGGAACTGGAGATGGGGAATCTTCCCGGTTTAATTGAGATACGTTCCCGTTCGAAGTTTGGATTGTCCGATATCACCCTGGTTTTTGAGGACGACATGGGGATGTACAAGCCGAGGCAACTGGTATCCGAAAAGTTAAAAGGAATCTCGGGCAAATTGCCGGCAGGGGTTGGAGAGCCCTCCATGGGACCACTTACAAGTGGCCTGGGAGAAATTTATCAGTATGTGATCAGTGCCGAAGATGGTTATGAAGATCAATATTCAGCGACTGACCTGCGGGAGATTCAGGACTGGGTTGTGAAGAAGGAGCTGATTAATATTCCCGGTGTGGTGGGCGTCAATACTATGGGAGGTTACCTGAAACAGTATGAGGTTGCCGTAAATCCCGATCGTCTGCGTAGTTATGGAATTACCATTGTCGATGTTTTCGAGGCCCTGAAAAAGAACAATGCCAATACGGGCGGCAGTTATATCGAGAAAAACCGACGGGCTTACTTTATTCGCGGGGAAGGCTTAACTACTTCGCTGGACGACATTCGTTCAACGGTTATTCAACTTCATGGAGATACCCCGCTGCGCATTGGCGATGTGGCCGATGTGCAGTTTGGTCATGCTCCCCGTTTTGGGGCTTTTACCTACAATGGCAAAGGAGAAGCTGTCGGTGGTAAAATAATGATGTTGCGTGGAGAAAATCCCGCTGAGGTAATCGCCAATGTGAAAGAGCGACTGCCCCGCGTAGAGGAAGCATTGCCTGAAGGCGTTCAGATTGAGCCTTTTCTTGATCGCTCCACACTGATAAAAGATACCACTGCCACTGTAATTGAAAACCTGGTGCTTGGAGCATTGATTGTTATTTTTGTGTTGGTTTTTCTGATGGGAAACCTTCGCTCCGGGTTGATTACTGCTTCTGTTATTCCGCTCTCCCTGCTTTTTGCCCTTGGCGTGATGTACTCATTCAATTTGTCGGCCAACCTGATCAGTCTGGGAGCGGTTGATTTTGGAATCATTATAGATGGAGCGGTGATTATCGTAGAGTTTGTGGTCTTTCAGATTAGCAAACGGATGCGGCATTTGCAGCAATTGAGTGGAAGCGGATTGAAGCAGAAGATGAATGAGATTGCAGGATGGGCCTCGGGGCGAATGATGCGAACAGCCATTTTCGGGCAGTTGATTATTCTGATTGTGTTTGTTCCTATTCTGACGCTCACAGGGCAGGAAGGCAAGATGTTCCGGCCCATGGCCATTACTTTCGGAACGGCCCTGATTGGTGCCATGATATTGTGTCTGACTTATGTGCCCATGATGGCTGCCTGGATTTTGAGGCCCGAAAAGAGCAATAAACCCGGACTGGCTGATAAAATCATCGGAAGTACTCGACGTGGTTATCAGAGGATGCTGGGAATGGCTTTGCGATTCAGATATGCGGTCACTGGCGGTATTGTGGCACTTTTTGTGGTTGCTGTATTGCTCTTTAGCAGTTTGGGAGCTGTCTTTATTCCCCAGCTTGATGAGGGGGATTTTGCCATCCATCCTTTGCTGCAACCCGGCACTTCCCTTTCGGAAACCGTGGAGATTAATACCAAGCTGGAGAAAGTGCTGATGGAGAATTTCCCCGATGAGGTGGAGCAGGTGGCCACCAAGATTGGAACGGGCGAGATTCCAACCGATCCCATGTCGCTGGAAATGGCCAAAATGATCATCAATTTGTCGCCAAAAAATCAGTGGGTAAGGGCTGAAACCAAGGATGAACTGGAAGCCCTGATGAAGAAAGAGATGTCTGCCGAAGTGCCGGGCGTTAGTTTCTTTTTTGCCCAGCCCGTGGAGATGTTGTTCAATCACTTGCTGACCGGTTCTTCTGCCGATGTGCTGTTAAATATCTATGGTGAAAATCTGGATACTTTGTTTCATTATGGTAATGTGGCCCGCGCAATAATTGAGGATATTCCGGGTGCTGGAGACCTCAATGTGCAGAAAGTAATAGGCCTACCGCAGATGGTGGTACGCTACGACCGCGATCAGCTGGCGCGTTACGGATTGGATATTGAAACGGTCAACCGGACTATCCAGTCTGCTTACTCCGGAGCTAAAGCAGGGATCGTTTACGAGGGAGAGCGCCAGTTTTCGCAAGTGGTGCGATTGGCAGACGATTATCGCAACAATCCGGATGCCATTGGGGATTTATACCTGAAAAGACCCAACGGCGAGCAGGTGCGTTTGAGTGAAGTGGCTGATATCAGGATGCAGGCCGGGCCCGCCGCCATATCCCGTGAAGGAGTAAAGCGAAAACTGGAGGTGGATATCAATATTGATGGCCGGGATACGGAGTCTTTTGTGGAGGAGATTCAGCAAGAACTGGATAAGCGTCTGAACCTGCCTAAAGGTTACAATGTTTCATACGAGGGTGACTTTAAGAGTTTGCAGAGTGCCAAACAAAGGCTTTCCTGGGTGGTTCCGCTCGTTTTGGCATTCATTTTCGTGCTGCTTTATTTTACTTTTGGTTCCTCCCGTCAGGCGCTGTTGGTCTTTTCAGCAGTCCCGCTGGCGGCTATTGGTGGGGTTTTCTCTTTATGGCTTCGCGGAATGCCCTTCAGCATCTCTGCCGGAGTCGGGTTTATTGCCTTGTTTGGAATTGCGGTACTCAATGGAGTGGTGCTGATGAGTTTCTTCAATGAACTGAAAGCCGAAGGAATGAGCAATCCTTTTCGGAGAGTTTATCACGGTACCGATATGCGTCTGCGACCGGTAATTCTGACTGCGTTGACTGATGCGTTAGGATTTTTACCGATGGCCATATCCACCTCTTCGGGTGCCGAAGTGCAAAGGCCACTGGCCACAGTGGTGGTGGGAGGCTTGATTACAGCCACCTTGCTGACTTTGTTTCTTTTGCCGGTGATTTACACTTTTAAAGGACAAAAAATACGCGTGCCTTCGCTACTTGGCAATAATATTTCAAAAAATCGTAGCCGAATGAGACGTACTTTTTCAATTTTGCTGATTGCTTTGTTGTCACTTCCTGTGATGGGGCAACAAAACTCCACATTATCTTTGGATCAGGCGATACAAATGGCAATGGAAAACCATCCTGGTATTCATTCCGGACAATTGACGGTAGAAAAAAGCAGGGCAGAGAAATCTGCTGCCTTTGATTTACTGGATACTAAACTGGCCTTCGAAAACGAAAATGAGGGGAGTGGACGTAAAACCTGGTCGGTGGAGCAGGAATTTAACAATCCACTGGAATATGTGACCCGCGCGAAGCTGGCAAATAAAAGAACCGACCGTGCAAGGTCAGCATTATTACAGTTGCAGGCCGCATTGATCCGTGAGGTAAAAACAGCCTATAATGAAGTGCTTTTTGCCCGGGATAAACTCTCTTTGATGGAGCAACTCCGGGAGCAATTTTCAGATCTGAGCAAAGCCGGGGAATTGAAGTATCAAACCGGAGATATTTCTTATCTGGAAAGTGTTTCGGCACGCTCTAAATTCAAAGAGATCGTTCAGCAATTGGAAAAAGCACGGATGGCTTACCAAAACAGTCTGAATCGCTTGCAGGAGGTGGTCTTTTCGGAGGAACCGGTAATGGTTCGGGACTCTGTTTTGACGGAGTTTGATTTCGACTTGGAATCACTGGATACAATATCCTTTCGTCAACATCCGGGACTTGATGTTTCGCAGCGAAATACGTTTGTTGCCAAGGCTCAAAGTAAAATGCTGCAATCAGGTTCATGGCCCGATCCTTTTGTGCGTTTCAGTAAGACAGATGTGAACGGTGGGGATGGGTTCAATGCTTTTGAGGTAGGAGTGAAATTCCCCATTGACATCTGGGGCGAGAGCGGCAAAAACAAGAGTGCACGCCTTGAGGCTGAAATTGTTTCTGAAGAACATCGCGCCTATGAGCAATCGGTGGAGACAGGGTTCCTGAATTTGCGAAATGATCTGGAGAATCTGCGTAAGCAACTTCAATTCTTCCGGGAGAGTCGCCTAAAAGAGGCCGGTCTGATCGATAACAATGCCCGTCTTCAGTACGAGGCCGGAAATATTGATTATCTGCAATATGTGCAGTACTTCGATCAGGCAACAAATATAAGACTGGAGTATCTGGCAGTTCTCCGCGATTACAATAATGTAGTTGCCCGACTGGAGTACATGACCGGAGAATAGAGGTTATTAAGCGAAATGTAATGAACAAGAAATACAGAATCATGAAGATAAGAACATTAAATAAAATAGGTTTACTGCTGATGGCTGGAGTGATGGTGCTTTTACCTTCCTGCGGAGAATCAGCACATTCTGATCATAACAATAATTCCGCCCATAGTGCAGAAGCGCATGCTGAAGAAGAAGCGGATGTACACGAAGGTCACAATCATGAACCCGGAAGTGTTGAGGCTGTTAAGGAAGAATTGAATGAAAATCAGGTTTTGGTTACGTCTCAGCAAATGAAGAGTGTGAATATTACTACCGGACAACCGTCACTGGAAAAGGTTTCGGAAGTGGTTAAGGTTTTTGGAAATATTGCTTTACCACCGGCTTCCGAGGCTTCGGTAAGTCCGTTTATCGGAGGTGTAGTGACGGATATCCGTGTAATTGAGGGTGCTCAGGTGCAAAAGGGAGAGGTGCTGGCTTATATTGAGCATCCGGATGTGCTTGCCCTTCAGCAGGATTACCTGAAAGCTGTGAATCAGGACAAATATCTGGAGCAGGAATACAACAGGCAGAGTCGCTTGCTGCGTGACAGTGTTAATGCTGCCAGAACTTTTCAGCGCATAGAGGCGGATTATAATAATAACCGTGCGCAGTTGCAAAGTCTGAAACAGCGGCTCGAAATGCTCAATATTTCCGCTAAGGGAGTTAGCCCTGAGAATCTGACCAGTCGTTATCCTTTGTTCGCGCCTGTTTCAGGATATGTGAATGCCGTAATGGCAAATACCGGAGTGTTTGTGTCTGCTGAAAAAGAGGTTTTTCATGTGGCTGATTACCGCCAGGTGCATCTCGACCTGAAGGTCTATGAAAAAGATCTTCCTCTTATACAGGAAGGTCAGCAGTTGACTTTCAGACCGGCCAACAATTCAGGAGCCGGCGTCATGCGTGGAACCGTGCTGAAAAAATCTAAACGATTCGATCAGGAATCCCGGACTGCCCTGGTTCATGCTGAAATAACCGACCGGAATGATAATTTGCTACCTGGAATGGCTGTGGTGGCTTATATTCAGAATGGCGATGAAGCTGTATGGGCCTTGCCCGAAGAGGCTATTGTGGCTGCTGAAGGAAAACGTTTTGTCTTTCGGGTGGTGGAAGAACCACAGGAGGATGAACATGCTCATGAATCACATGTGGGGTATGAGCATGCCGAAGAGACTGGTCATGACCATGGTGAAACACACGATCATGAAGAAGAAGGACAGCATGCCGAATATGTGATCTTTGAGCGCATAGAAGTGATGACTGGTGTCTCGCAGGCAGGTATGACCGAGGTAGTGCTGGATGATGAACATTTGCAAAAAGCTTCATTTGCTGTGAATAATGCAGAAGCCTTAATGTCGGAGATGAAGAAGGGTGCGGCCGGAGGCCATCAGGGGCATAATCACTAGGGGCACAGCGCATGGAGCATGGGGCATGGCGAGCTAAAAGCAGACAAGATTAATGATGAAGCTCATTTAGGGGTAACAGAAAAATGTATTTGCAGGTGTCACCCCATCCGGGGCTTATATCGTCTATTTTGAACAATCTATCTACCAAACTGCCGCCCCATCCGGGGCTATCCCATTAAATCAGCAAGAATGGATGTGTTTTGTATTTTCAAGTTGTAAAGAAAGAGCTTGGAGATTTTCGTACTTCCCAATTTGTCTGTTCCAGCCCCGGCGGGGCGACAGTTTGGTAGCAATGGTGTTGCAATGCATGGAAAAGCCCCGGCAGGGGTGACACCTTGATGAAAAAGAAAATGGAGGACCTATTGTATAAGGACATTATATCTATTAAACAGCCACTCCATCCGGGGTTGTCCCATTTTACCAACAAAAATGGATGATTTTTACATTTCCCGATGGAAAGAAAGTGCTAAAATTTAGGTACTCCTCAATCTGTCTGTTCCAGCCCCGGCGGGGCGATAGTTTGGTAGCAATAGCGTTGCAATGAGTGGAAAAGCCCCGGCAGGGGTGACACCTTAATGAAAAAGAAAATGGAAGACCTATTGTATAAGGACATTATATCTATTAAACAGCCATTCCATCCGGGGTTGTCCCATTTTACCAACAAAAATGGATGATTTTTACATTTCCCGATGGGAAAAAAGTGCTGAAATTTAGGTACTCCTCAATCTGTTTGTTCCAGCCCCGGCGGGGCGACAGTTTGGTAGCAATGGTGTTGCAATGCATGGAAAAGCCCCGGTAGGGGTGACACCTTGATGAAAAATCTAATGGAAGGCTTATTATAAAAGGATACGATTAATCAATGAAAAAGCTGAAAGAAACCTGCTCAGCCGCATGGTACATGGAGCACAGGGCACAGAGCTTTTTTCTCTATGCTCTGTGCCCTATGCGCTCTGCCTATTTAACTTCAAAATCAAAGAAAGCTTTATCCTCAATAAAACCCTGAAGGCGGTCGCCAATTTTAACCGGACCAACGCCGGCGGGGGTTCCTGTGAAGATATAGTCACCGATTTTGAGGGTAAAGTATTTCGATAGATGGGCAATCAGCTGGTCGATGCTGAAAATCATATCGGCTGTGTTGCCTTTTTGGCGGGTTTCCTGATTGATGTCCAACCTGAAATTAAGGTTGCTCAAATCCGGAAACAGCTCTTTATTCACAAACTTTGAAATCACTGCAGAATGATCAAAGGCTTTGCTTTTTTCCCAGGGCAGGCCTTTTTTCTTTAGCTGATCCTGCAGATCTCGTGCAGTGAAATCAATACCCAGACCGATTTCCTCATAATACCGATGGGCAAATTTCTCTTCAATATTCTTTCCCAGTTTGTTGATGCGAACCACGATTTCCACCTCATGATGAAACTCGTTGGCAAAATCGGGCAGAAAAAACGGGTCGTTGTTGCGCAACAACGCCGTGTCAGGTTTTGAAAAAATAACCGGTTCGGCGGGAACAGGGTTGTTTAGTTCGGTGGCGTGATCTACGTAATTACGGCCTATGCAGAGTATTTTCATCCGTATAAAATTTGATAATTAAGGTCGAATGGAACTCGCATGTAAGAACTTAAACATATGCTCTTGAGGCAATCCTTGCCATGCTCGTTTCATTTATCATCCCTTTCCAAAAGCATTTCTCAACTTAATATTGGTCAGCACCTTCTTGGTAAATAATGGAAAATCACCATTCATCATCCATCCGTAGTAGCCGGGATCGGTATCCAGTACTTCGGTGACGGGCTTGCCTTTGTATTTTCCGAAGTTGAAAACTTCCACTCCTTTGTCGTTGAAGATGATACGTCCGGCAAAATCGGCATTTTTGTTGTGCGCTGAGAACTTGGAGAGCCATTCCATGTCGTTTTTCAGGTCGGAATAGCGATCCAGCTGGGCTTTCAGGACCTCGTAGGTGGCCCGGGTATCTGCTTCTGCGCTGTGGGCATCGTCCAGGTTTTTATCGCAGTAAAATTTGTAGGCAGCCTCAAGGGTGCGTTTTTCCATTTTGTGAAAAATGGTCTGTACGTCAATAAACTTGCGCCTGGTCATATCGAAATCTACTTCAGCCCGGATAAATTCCTCGGCCAGGAGTGGAATGTCGAATTTGTTGGAGTTGTATCCGGCAATATCGCAGCCTTCCATGAAAGTTGCCAGCTGCCGGCCCACTTCTTTGAAGGTGGGAGCATCCTTCACATCCTCGTCATAAATGCCATGAATGGCTGATGTTTTGGCGGGAATGGGCACTTCGGGGTTGATACGCATGGTTTTTACCTCTTCGTTGCCGTCAGTGTCTATTTTAAGGATCGAAATTTCTACTATGCGGTCGTTGGCAATGTTAATGCCGGTGGTTTCCAGATCGAAGAAAACGATTGGATTTTTTAAATTTAATTGCATGTGTTTTTTCTTATTTCATAAAAATGAGAAACAAAAATAGTCAATCGAGGCCTTTATACCTAAAAATAGGCGCCAAGTTTTTGGAGGCAGAATTGGGGAATAATCAAAAAGTTCCGTACTTCTCCACGAATTTTGGCCACACTTCTTCGTTGAACCATTTGAAATTAGGAGCTATGCGCTGGATTTTTTGATAAGTTTTGCGTGCTTCCTTTATATGTTCTGTTGACTGGTAGGAGTATCCAAGGGTGACCAGTGTATTAAGGTAAAACCAGTGCCTCTGATGATACCTGCTATCCGATATCATGAGTTCTACTGCATGTTTGTAATGATGGAGGGCGATCTCTTTGTCTCCTCCCAGCATGGAAGGCATGTAGTACATCTGGTTGCCTTTCTCTACCAGGTAATGTATGTTGGTGCTGTCGATTGAAGCAGCCGTCTTTAAAGTGGAAACACTTCTGGGGCCCAGAATGAGGGCTTTGTAACGCGCCAGTGCCATTTCAAATCCGTAAAAACCGCTTTTGAGCGCATGAGGCGCAGCATTGGTTGGATTCATTTCGATCAGCTCATCCAGAAATTTCCATCCTGTTTCCAGGTATTGTTCGGCTTCCTCTTCCTTGTCATTGCCCAGGCAATATCCAATATATCCATACCAGGCCAATACAACTTCAAAAAGTTGATTGTAATTGTCTGGGGTTCGTTCTGCTGCCATCTGCTCCATGGTGCTTTTCCATGGCTCCATATTGGTGGTGGTGTACCACTCAAAAAACAGGGAATCCCTGCTTTCAGCCCTTGATTCCTGAAAGCTGAATGCTAAGAGTATTGCTAAAATTGAGAGTATTATATGGTTCTTCCTTTCCATGTGGTTCTTTTTTGAATGACCTGCCGGGTGGCGTTGAAAAACAGGTGGATGAGCGTTATTTGTTGCAGGGGCATCAGAATCAGGTTTTTTAAGATCGATTGGCCGCTCGCTGCGGAGACAAAGATACGCATGGTCACCAATAACAGAAAATATGCCAAAAGCCAGTTGCCTGACAAGGTCAGCAAAACCGGGAGCCACCCCAGAGATGAAAACACCACGTACAACCAGCCTGCTCCGATGCTTCCGCCAAAAAAGAAACGGGCACTGCGTGACAATCCTGATAAGGCTTCTTCATAGTTCCGGTACATTCGACATTTGAGACCTTCAGGGGCCAGGGCTGTTCTGACTGTCAGGCCTTCCTGTTTGATATACTGTGCGATGGCAATATCCTCAACCGCCTGATGACGTTGGTTCTTATGAAAGTTCTGTTGGCGGTAACGCTCTGCTTCAAAAAGCATAAACTGGCCATTGGCAGCACTGAATATTTTCAGTGGGATGAATTGTGCAACAGCCAATGGGAGTACCGAGACGAGGATAATGTTGACTTGAGATACAAGCAGCCACTCTCCCAGGCTTCTCATTTCCTGACGCGGAAAGAAAGAGAATAAGGCCAGTTGATGACGTTTTAAATATGAAAGGGCTTGATCTATGGCTTCCTGGGTTGCTACAACATCGGCATCAAGAAAGAGAAAATAGCTCCCTTTAGCTTGTAGTGCCAATTGATGACAGGCATGGTTTTTCCCTTTCCAGCCTTCAGGTAGGGAACTGCCTTCAATTAATCGTATCCGGGAGTCATAATGGCTCCAGAGGTTGACTATACTGGAAGTTTCGTCTTCCGACAAATCATTGTAGATGAGGATTTCTCCAACGGTGTTGTCGCAATGGAGCAGGCTTTGCAGGAGCCGTGGCAGATTATGCGCTTCGTTGCGTGCCGGGACAAGAATAGAAATCTCCCCTTTTTGTTTGGGTGATGGCTGAGAGCGTGGAGCGCCTGTGACAAGGTTTAGCAACGATGTCAGCCATCGGATGGTAAGAATGGCAAAGGAGATGTATGCAATAATTCGTAGGACTTCCATTGTTGCTAAAGATCAGTGTTTTTGTTGTGATGATCAATGCATTCGTTCATGAAATCATTAAAAGCTTTTTCTGTTGGAATAGTGCCATCTGAATTCAGATTTTTGATGTAGAGCCACAAAGAAGGTTTTGGATTTCCGAAATAGTCGATGAGCGTGACTACCATTTTTACCGTGGGATTGGTCTTTTGTAGCAGGCGCTCCACGCCCGGTTCAAATTCCAAATAGCGTGTAGCCTGTGCCTGGAGCTTTCCTTGCGGATACATCAGCAATAGATTATTGGAACTGTTCTCAAGTATTTTTTTGGCGTAGATGAAAGAGGCGGGTGTGCTGGAATGGTTTCGGCGAATAGAAAATGCACCTCCCCGTGCCAGAAATCTTCGTTTTTCCAGTTCCTCTTCAAGCATCATTACATGAAATTTCTTTTTCCAAAGCTTGTTATTCAGGTAGTTGATGAAAAATCCGTCCCACCAGGAAAAATGGTTGTTGATAACCAATAGGGGAGAGTTATCTGCAGCGGTATCACCTTCAATGAATATTTTTTTGAATTTTAGACGAACCAGAAAATTGGTGAAGTGTCTAAAAAACCAGATATATACAGGATGGTGTGAAGCTTTTATCATAAAGTTGTTAAGATTTCGCGGTTAAAGGATGAGGTTGAGAAGAAAGAAAAATGCAATTTGTGCTGCAAGCAAACCCGGTGCCACCGGGTTTTTGTAATGGGTGCCGGCCAGCCGGAATACCCCCAGGAAAACGAAGGAGATGACGAACCAGGCCAGGTAGTTTTGATGGGGAACTGCATTGTTTCCCCAGCTCCACATATCCGTATCAATGGCCACTGGTTCCAGGAAAAGATCATATCCTACCATCAGGGAAGACCCTATACAGAGTTGACCTATGACGTGGGTGTTGATCTGTCGCACCAATTGCCATACAATGTAGATCAGCATCACCCAGTTAATGCCAATTAATACCGGGGTGTTCATGATTTTGGGGCCCAGTGTGGCTCCATATTGATATTCTCCAAAAACGACGCCGCTGTTTACTCCGATGGCCTCAATCAGGATACCTCCCAAAAACACAAATACGCTGGCACCCAGAAATCTAAAGTTCCAGGGCTGGTGAAACCAAAACAACAGGACGGTGGATAAGAGAATGGAAAACCCTGTGAGATTTGTGAACAAGTCCCTTGTCTGGGGTAAAGCAAATCCCGCAATTCCCACAGAGTAGTAGATGATCCAGAACTTATTGATCCTGGAGGGTACCAGGTGGGTTTGTGTTAGCTTTTTGATGGCTGACTCCATAATTTGTCTATTTCTTTTTTAACTATTTCTGAAGAGGCAAGGCAAAGTGGAATGCCTCCTCCGGGGTGCACACTTCCTCCTGTGAAAAACAAGTTCTTTATCTCCCTGGAACGATTTCGGTGACGAAGAAATGCCGACCACAAGGAGTTGGAATTGTTTCCGTACAATGCTCCCCGGTATGAGCCTGTTCGCTCTTCTATGGTGATGGGGGTGGCTTTTTCTTCGAAGAGCAGTTCTTTTTCAGGATCCACCTTCAGGGTTCGTTTAATTTTATTGATGATGTGAGAACGGGCCTCACTTACCGATACCTGCTGTCCGTTTTCGTTGGTGGGTGGAACATTAATCATTACAAACCAGTTCTCCATACCTTCGGGTGCATCTGATTTTACAGCTTTTGAGCTGATAAATATATAAACTGTGGGGTCGTTAAAAAGTTGCTGCTTTTCGAAGATGGCACTGAATTCATTTTTGTAATCGTTGGAAAAAAGAATGTTATGCACGTCCAACTGCGGATGGGAACTTTTCATCCCCCAATAAAAGATCAATGCAGAGGAGGAGAGGGCAGGTTTTCTGACCGCTCGCGGTTTTCTGAGTTGTTGGGCCTGATTCCTGTAAAAAGTATTGACATCCACGTCAGAGATCACTATGTCAGCACTTAAATGCTCCGAGGTGGTGATTACCTGACGGATGCTTCGCTTCTCTGTTTCTAGACCGATGACTTTGGATCGGAAACGAAATTCGACACCCAGCTGTAAAGCCTTTTGGTAGATGGCCTCTACAATACTGTAAATTCCTTTTTCCGGGAAGAAAGCCCCGTCGTTATGTTCCAGGTGTGAAATCATATTCAGCATGCTGGAAGCCTGGTAGGGCGATGATCCGTTGTAGGTGGCATAACGATCGAATAGTTGGATAACATGGGGACTACGAAAATACTTTCGGTTTTCTTCATGCATGGTGCGAACAGGATTCACTGCCAGGAGTGGCTGTAATTCCTTTGGCTGTTTTCTGAGGGCTGACTTAAAAAGACTGTTGATCGGGTTGAAAATGAACAGATCGGCTGCAGCCAGGTAGCGGTTTTGTGCCGTTTTCAAATATTTTAATATATGTTTTGCGGGTTCCCCTGTCTTTTCTTCTATCTCACTGGCAAATTCTAAAGGATCATCAGGTACATTTATGATGGTCCCATCCTCATAAAAATAGCGACATACATTATGGAGCTTTCTGAAGTTGAAAAGGTCGTGGTCTGGGGTATTGCTAATATTCAAAACATCTGTCACCAGATGTGGTAAGGTGAACAGGGACGGGCCTGTGTCGAAACGAAAACCATATTTTTGTATCTGCTGTATTTTTCCACCCGGAGTGTCATTTTTTTCCAGCACCAGCACTTCGTAATTGGCGGCGGCCATCCGAACAGCTGCTGCAAGCCCCCCAATTCCGGCTCCTATAATGATGCATTTTTTTTGTTTCATTTTTTTTGTTTAAAAATAAACAAAATAATTAGGTTGTATGTTTAAGCCTTGTGATCATTTTCCTTGAAATTAGATTTTTTGAAATTTTTTGAGTTTTAATAGTGTTTCTGTGATATTGATAAATGTTGAACGTATTTAGTGAAAAACCTGAAAGAATGTTTGTCACCCTTTCATTAGTAACTAATTGACCTGGTGGAATTCCCATGCATTAACGGATGCAGTGTCTTTGAGGTAATTATTTCCAGGGTCGTTTCATGAAGATAAGAATTAATCTGCAAAAGTTGAAATTAATAGAAAATTAAGTGAAATTGAAAATGAAATTGAAATCCACAATCCATGAGTAAAGTTTTAATTGCAGGAACAGGTCTTGGCGGACTCGCCACAGCACTTCGGCTCACCAGTAAAGGCCATGAAGTGGTGATGGTAGAGAAATTCCATCAGGCAGGAGGTCGCCTCAACAGGCTTGTCAAAGATGGTTTTACCTTTGATATGGGGCCTTCTTTTTTTAGCATGAGTTATGAGTTTCATGAGCTTGCACGTTCCTGTAACTGGAAATTGCCTTTCGAATTTCATGAATTAGATCCTCTTTATGCTGTTAATTTTAGCGATACAGGGAAGACTTTCAAAATTTATAAGGATACAAAGAAACTTGCAGAAGAATTTAAGGGTATAGAGCCTGATCTGGAGCAAAAGCTAAACCGGTATTTGCAGACTACCGGTGCGTTGTTTCACGATACCGAGAATTTGATTATACGTCGGAATTTTAATCACTGGTGGGAATATTTGCAGGCTTTGGTGCAGGTCCCCTTAAAGCATGCCCCCAAATTAATACGCACCTTCTGGAGTGAGGTGGAACGCCACTTTGAATCCAGAGAGGTGAAAGAAATACTCTCGCTGGTAGCCTTTTTTCTGGGAGGTACGCCTTTTGACACACCTGCTGTTTTTACTCTTTTATCATACACCGAGCTGAAGCATGATGGCTACTACAATGTCCGTGGTGGGATGTATAAGATTGTGGAAGGCCTGGTTGATGAGCTGAAAAGACGGGGGGTGGAGATGCACTTCGATACGGAAATTGTTAAGTTGGAGCAGGAAAAAAGCCGGGTAAAGGCACTGATCGATCAGAAGGGCAGGAGATGGACGGCCGATCAGTATGTGATCAATGCCGATGCGGCGTGGTTTAGAGGAGCTATTCTGAAACGCAGGTCGTTTCGGATAGAGAAACTTGATGAAATGCGATGGACGATGGCGCCATTGACCATTTACCTCGGAGTTAAAGGAAAGATCCCCCACATTCATCATCACAATTATTTTCTGGGGACCAATTTCAGGGATTATGCCAATGGAATTTTTAAAAATCAGGTCTCGTTACAAAAGCCCTATTACTACGTGAATGTACTTTCACGGCACAACCCGGAAAGTGCGCCGGAAGGTTGTGAGTCATTGTTTATTTTGGTTCCGGTACCTGATTTACGTTTCCGACCCGACTGGTCGGATAAGGATGAGATAACCGAAAGCATCCTGAAGGACCTGTCCGAACGAGTTGGATATGATCTGATTGCAAACCGGGTTTCTCAGACCATTTATACTCCTGTGGAATGGGAGAAGATGTTTAACCTGCATCGCGGAAGCGGGTTGGGACTTGGGCATAACATGGGGCAGATGGCTTACCTGAGACCTTCGAATAAAGATGAGAAATTGAAGAACCTCTTTTATACAGGTGCATCTACCACGCCGGGGACCGGATTGCCAATGGTTGTGATTGGCTCGAAACTGACTGTTGAGCAGATGGAGGTGGCGGAGTTTTAACAATTAAATGATTTTGAGATGAAACGAGCATGGCAATGGAACCACAATAGAATATGCATAATATTCTTACATGCGAGTTCCATTAGACCTTTATAATCAAATTTTATACTAATGAACAGCATCGAATTATACAACAGTAACGCAATGGCATGCAGCCGACATACCACCAAGAAATACAGCACCAGCTTTTCTTTGGGCATTCGCTTACTGGCACCCGAAATCCGGCACGCTATTTACGGAATCTATGGTTTTGTAAGGTTTGCCGATGAGATTGTGGATACATTTCATAACCATAATAAGGCAGAACTGTTGGATCGTTTTCGTAAGGAGACTTTTTCATCGATAGAAGAGGGGATTTCAACCAATCCGATATTGCAGAGTTTTCAGATTGTCGTAAATAACTATGACATCGATCGTCATCTCATTGAAGCATTTTTTGATAGTATGGAGATGGATCTGAATCATAAGAAATATGACTCAGATAAATATAAAACTTATATTTATGGTTCAGCAGAAGTTGTTGGTTTGATGTGCTTGCGGGTGTTTTACAAAGGGGAGACCGAACAATATGAAGCGTTAAAGTATCCTGCCCGGAAACTGGGCGAGGCCTTTCAGAAGGTTAATTTTTTACGTGATGTTCAGTCAGACCTGGATGAACGCGGGAGGAGCTATTTCCCGAATGTGGACCTTTTAAATTTCACCGAAGTTCAAAAGCAACAGATTGAGCAAGAGATAGAGGAAGATTTCAGGGAAGCCTATAAGGGTATAATGATGTTGAAAAAGGAAGCCCGCCTCGGGGTTTATATCGCTTATATCTATCATCTTAAGTTGTTTAGAAAGATCAAACGAACGCCGTCTAAAACCATTCTGCGTGAGCGCATCAGAGTTAGCAATTGGGTGAAGATGGGGTTGCTTTTGCAGGGAGTGGTAAGGAATGAATTTGGACAGGTGTAATTAAAATATTTTAAAAAAGAAAAACCCGTGAACTGATCAGATTATTGAATCAGCACGGGTTTTATATTGTTGGAGTTTCCGACACTTGGCGTGAACTCTCTTTTATTCGATGATAGTCATCTCATCCAGTAAGTAGCCTGCTCCTGCAAATTTGTCGATGATGAAAAGTGCATATCTGATATCGATGGAGATGTTTCGGCATTGTTCCGGGTTGAACATCAAATCGCTCATGACACCTTCCCAGGCACGGTCGAAATTTACCCCAATCAGGTGACCTTCTGCATTGACAACCGGACTGCCGGAGTTTCCTCCTGTGGTGTGGTTGGTGGCAATGAAACATACGGGCACGGTTCCGTTCTCTTCATATCTTCCGTAATCTTTATTACGATAGAGCTCTTTCAGCCGTTCAGGTACCCTGTAATCATATATTTCAGGGTTGTCTTTTTCCATAATCCCTTCCAAAGTGGTCTGATGCAGATATTGAACGGCATCACGGGCCTGGTAGCCTTTTACCTTACCATAACCGACCCTCAGGGTAAAGTTGGCATCGGGATACAAATTCTTGTCCGACTCATATTCCATTTGCGCTTTCATATAAAGGCGGTTCAGACTGTCTGTTTTATGGTTGAGAGATTTGTAAGCCGGATAAATCTGATCTCCATATACATCCATGAAATTTTCGTACAATACCCAGGCCGGATCTTTTTTGAGCTTTTTTACACTGCGGGCTGAGAAGTTCTCAAGAAATTCGATGGATGATGCCTCGTCGGCGAAAATGGTTTTCTTAAAAAGCCGGTCGGCATAGGCATTGTAATCTCCTTTGTGTTTACCTGCAATTTCTTCATAAAAGGCCGGTAAATAATTGTCGTCAACACTGTTTTTGTAAAGTGACAGTATGTCGGCAGTGATCTCTTTGTCAATTGGTTGATGGTAGTCTTTGAAGATGCTTGTCAGATCTTTCTTTATGCCGGACTTCATTCTTTCCACCTCTTCGGCATTCGGGCCTTTTTCCTTTTCGTAGAGAGACGCCAGGCCCCTGAACATGGATGCCACATTGGCCACCTCTATTCCGTTGCGATAAATAACTTCCAGTAGCATATCACGTCCCAAACGTACCTCTCCCAGTGAGGAATACAACTCTTCATATTCACTCAGAAGTGTTCCGTATTTTGCTGCACGATTGGAATCCTCTTCAACCCATTCCTGGAAACCTTCCTGATAGTTTTCTTTCTTTTGCTGTGCGTTGAGGATATCCAGCCCTCTGATTTCTCCGCGCCATCTTTTCCATGAGTTGGAGACTCCCGCATTTTTGGCTGCATATTTGATTCGCACACCACGATCCTGCTCCATATATCTGTCCATGATGTTGAGCTTATGTGTGCGGATGTCAATCAGTCCGGGGTAAACTTTTTCGGTTAGCATTTCCAGGTGGAACGATGGAACATATTGGTAAGTGCTTCCGGGGTATCCGAATACCATGGTGAAATCGCCCTCATCCACTCCTTTGAGCGAAACCGGGAAATGTTTGGCGGGTTTGTAGGGTTTGTTTTCAGCACTGTATTCTGCAGGCTCATTGTCTTCATTGGCGTAAATGCGGAAAACAGAGAAATCACCGGTGTGTCTTGGCCACATCCAGTTATCGGTGTCGCCGCCAAACTTACCGATGGCCGACGGAGGGGCTCCAACCAGGCGAACGTCTTTAAAGACTTCGTTTACAAACAGGAAGTATTGGTTGCCATGAAAGAAAGGCTTCACTGTGGCCGTGTAATGTGTGTCTTTGGTGGCCTGTTCCGTGATTTTCTTGATGTTTTCAGAGATGATCTCTTCTCGTTTCTGCATGGTCATGGTTTCATCCACGCCGGTGAGAACGCTGTCGGTGACATCTTCCATATACTTCAGGAAGGTAACTGTCATGTCGGGGTTAGGCAACTCCTCGTCTTTCCCCATCGCCCAGAAGCCATCCGTCAGGTAATCATTCTCTATGGTGCTGTGCGATTGAATGGCAGAATATCCGCAATGATGATTGGTAATGATGAGTCCCTGATCAGAAATCAGTTCGGCAGTGCAACCACCGTTGAAAATCATTACGGCATCTTTCATACTTGCCTGATTGATGCTGTAGATGTCTTCGGCAGTTAGTTTAAAGCCCATCTCCTGCATCTCTTCGATGTTGTATTTTTCCAACAGCAGAGGAATCCACATTCCTTCTTTGGCTGATGCGCTGAAAGCCAGTTGGATGGAAATGATGATGAGTAGTAACTTCTTCATATTGTGATTGTTTTTACGGTTTTTGTCCTATCAGTTTTTATTTTTTTTCTTTCAGAGCCAGTCTTCTATTTTCTAACTTCTTTTCTCTCACCTCTCATCTCTCACCTCTCATCTCTCATCTCTCACCTCTATTCTCCATCTCCTGCCTCCTTTTTGGTGTTGACAGTTTAATAAGTATCAGCCTGTCTTTCAAAATTTTTCCAGTTCATCCATCAATCGGGAAACCGGAAGCCCCATTACATTGAAGTAACTTCCGTCAATGCGTTCGATACCTACAATCCCAATCCACTCCTGAATACCATAAGAGCCGGCTTTGTCAAAAGGTTCAAAACGATCGATGTAGTATTGGATTTGTTCTTCACCGAGGGGTTTAAAATGAACCGTGGTGATATCAGAAAATGCTGTTTCTTTCTCTGCAGATCGAACCACTACTCCTGTGATGACCCGGTGAGACCGGCCCGAGAGCGACTCCAGCATTTTTACGGCATGGTTACGATCTTCCGGCTTGCCAATAACCCTATTGTCAATGGCAACAATTGTATCGGCAGTAATGACCAATTGGCCGGGTTGCTGCCAGATGTCTCTCCATGCATCGGCTTTTAAGCGGGCAAGATAGAGTGCTACTTCATCGATGTGCATTCCGGGAGGAACCTCTTCGGGCACATCTCGTCCCCGGCCTACTTCGAAATTTATTCCGGCTTTGTGCAGCAGGTCATGCCTGCGGGGCGATCCCGATGCAAGTGTAATGTGATATTTTTCCAGATTTTGAAGAATCATTCAATTGCTGTTTTTGATGTCAAAACTCCATTCATTTGGGTTGAAGTTTAAATTTATGTGTTTGCTTCGGGCGTACCCCTTGCAATGACCGGGCTTTGAAGGTTGCTGAAGCTGTTATAGGGTTGTTGGTATATTGTGGAGAATTTGTTTTAATATTTGCTGATAAATGCTTTGCGTCACCGTGTCTGTGTTTATGCTTTTTGTAATATCCGGCAAAAGTTATACAAAAAAAGTCCGGGCTACTATGATGAATAAAATTCCCATCAGCATAATAATTTTGCTGAGACCGCTGATAAAGGCAAAGTCTTTTTTTGTTTTGGAGGTCAGGGTCTTTAAGGCCAGAACGACATACGGAATGGTTAGGAAAAGTGCGAAATAGCCTATGGTAATCAGGCTGCTTCTAAGTTGAGGAACAATTATGAGAATGAGCCAGAGGGCAGCAACCGAAGCAATGGACAGAATGACAACAATAGATCTGGAATAATCGATGCCCATTTCAACCGGGAGAGTGCGACATCCGGCTTCCCGATCTCCTTCCACGTCTTCCATGTCTTTTATAAGTTCGCGCATCAGGGTACTGATAAAGGCAAAGAAAGCAAATCCGGTAGTCCAGAACCATGCTGTGGAGCAGGCTTCAGACTGCAGAATGATACTTCCATGAACTCTTGCAAGGGTGGCAAACTCAATGGAAACTACCACAAACGGAACCAGGGCCGTAAGCAGGGCAATGGTGAGGTTGCCTACAAGCATCTGTTTCTTCAGTGTGGTGGAATAATACCATAAAAGTCCGGGAATGAGGATAAACATCAGGGCGTAGTTTTCTTTGCGCGTGATGTAAGCCAGAAACAGACCGATAAAAACCCCCGTAAAGGTGAAAATCACATGCAGCAACAACGCGGTGCGTCTCGGAACCTGTCGTCCCACAACCACATTGTCCGGTTTGTTGATGCGATCAATGCTCACATCGAAATAGTTGTTGATGACATACCCCGATGCTGCCAGAAGTACGGTCGCAAGCACCAGTAGTCCAAACCGGAGATGACTGAGCTCCGGGCTTACCCCGAAGTGGTTCAGTATCGGTATTAATAACCCATATCGCAACAAAATCTGAAGCAATACAATGATGATGAGGTTTTTGTAACGTATGAGATTCAGGTATGCCATTGTTTTTAGTTTTGAGCTGATGAACTGGTGAGCTGGTGAGCTGGTGAGCTGATGAGCTGATGAGCTGATGAGCTGATGAGCTGATGAGCTGATGAGCTGATGAACTGGTGAGCTGATGAGCTGATGAGTTGATGAGTTGATGAGCTGGTGAGTGATGAGCCGTTGGGGTGGAATAATTTTGCCTAACCCTCATCCCTCAATCTTCAATCCTCATTCCTCTCTTACCAGGATAAGTCTGTGCCCCATTTTCCCTGGGCCCGCAGAACCTGTTCCATTACATCGCGCACACAACCTTCACCTCCTTTAGCGTGACTGATGTACTTGCAAAGTGATTTGATTTCTTCCACCGCGTCGGAAGGGCATACGGGCACGCCCACCTCTTTCATAACAGGATAGTCGGGAAGATCATCACCCATGTAAAGTACATTTTCAGGTTTTAGATCGTATTTTGCTATCCACTCATTAAACTGATTGATTTTTTCTGAGGCACCCATATAGACATCCGGAACGCCCAGGTTGAGGTACCGTTGTTTTACAGAATCCGTATTTCCGCCGGTAATAATAGCTACCGGGTATCCCAGTTTTACTGCAAGCTGCATGGCATAGCCATCTTTGATATTGGCTGTGCGCATGGGCTCCCCGGAAGGATGAAGGGGGATTACCTGCCACGACAAAACTCCGTCCACATCAAAGGCAAATGCCTTTACTTTCATCAGGTCTTCTTTAAAATTGGTCATATATCGGTTTGTTTTAAACGATTATCAATCTTTATTTTCCGGTTGTGTTATGCCCCGGCTCTGCAACGTCATGCGAAAATAACAATTTATTCCTGTTTGTGGTATTTTAATATGTCATCACTTATTAAACGATAGATCTCTCTGAGTGACGGATTGTTTTCCAGTCGTTTCAGATGCTTTTCCATAACTTCCCTGTCGTTTCTGATGGCGGGTCCTGTTTGCGCTTCCCGGGGTGACATATACAATATTTTCTGTGTGGTCTCTTTGATGAGTGGGGTAAGGTATTTGAATGAAAGGCCACCGCTTTCCAGCAGGTCGGCCGACAAACTGTAAAGATGGTTTACAAAGTTGCAGGAAAGAACAGCTGCGATATGCAGGGTGGCACGGAGTGCGGAATCGGCCCTGCTGACTTTTGCAGACAGAATACCGGCCAGTCGCAGCAGCTTTTGTGTGGTTTCCTCGTCACTTCCTTCGATAAGGAAAGGAACATCATTGTAATCTATCTTTCTTTCTTTACTTAATGTTTGAAAAGGATAGAAAACCCCGCTTTTTTTGAACCTGGAGAGTACTTCCAGAGGTATGCTCCCGGCAGTGTGCGCCACAATACCATCGAAATCCGGAAGAGAACCTGTAATTTCGGGAATGGCATCATCAGAGACCGATATCAGCCACAAATCGGCGGAGGTGTCAGCTTCCTTAAAATCGGAAATGGCCTGAATGTTTTTGGGCAGCGCCACTTCTTCTGCATTTTCTTGTGACCGGCTGTAAATTTGCCGGATTTCTATTCCGGATTCGGTAAGTGCTTTTGCGAGATGGGTTCCTACATTTCCCGTGCCCAGCAGTACCACAGATGTAATATTGGTCATAAATAAATCAGCATTTTTTTGAAATACTAATTTAGGGGAAATTTTTGTGATGTTTTAGAAAAAAGAAAAAAGGCCACCCGAAGGTGACCTTTATTATTTTAATGGTTCAACATTGCCTCTTTAATACAGGGCATCATCATCATCACTATAGAGGTCGTCGAAACCCCTGTACTCTCTGTCGCTTAGCACAAAATCATCCATTTCTTCCAATTCGTCTAATTCATCATAAATGGATGGCTTTTTCGACCTTTTACTTTTTGATACTTTAGCTCCCGATTTTTTTGGTTTTTCGAAAGCATCGAAATCGTCATTGTGCTTTTTGGGCAGCTTCCTGGATTTCATGATTCAATTCTCAATTAATAAATTAATAAAATTAAAGATTTTTTTAAGTGCCTTAATTAGTGGCATTTGTGAGAACGTTGAAACGTGTGGAGAACATTTTTTGCTCCTCTGTTTCATTAACTAAAATAGTGATTTTTGATATGGTAATACATCCCTGTCAAAAAAAACGACCAAAAAATGAAGTTTTGGTCGTTTTTTTACCTGGCTGAAGTTTAGTGTTTTAGCCTTGTGTTTTGTCGGGGTATTCTATCTGAGTTGGCAAAAATAATTACAAATTGTAATGTTTAAATGGCAAATTTTATTCCTCTACCTGCCTGACCACCAGTTGACCGGACCAGAATGCAGAAATTTCTACCGTTTCATCTTTTTCAATGAATCCTTCTGAAGCGCGGGCATCATAAATTTTCCCTTCAACTTCTACCCGTCCGGATGGTCGCAGAACTGTAAATGCCTTGCCTGTTTTGCCGACCAGTTTTTTCATCTCGGCATCAATGCTTACATATCCTTCTTCCAGTGGTTGGCTGGTATTAAGTGCCAGTTTTGAGAAAGGACCGGAAGTGGTTGTCAAAATCTTTTGGCTGAGCCAGATACTTACGATGAATCCACCGAAAATACCCAGGAAAACGGTGAGCAGGGCCGTGAAAAATGCTGTGGTGTCAACCGGGGAAAAGTCAAATGCGGTATTTTCCAGAAGGCTGAGCGTCAGCCCTGTCAGTGCAAGGATAATTCCCGATATTCCGGCAATTCCAAAACCGGGAATGGCAAAAATCTCAACCGCAATGAGGGCAATACCGATGATGAAGATCAGAATCTCCCAATTGGCTGCCAGGCCATCGATGTAAAGTGGTGCAAAATATAAAATGGCTGCTGCTATGGATACGATAAGTGGAAATCCGATGCCTGGCGATTGTAACTCAAAGTAGAGACCTCCTATGATGAGTAATACCAGAATGCCCTGCAGTACCGGACTGGTAAGGAATCCTTTCAGTCCATCGTAGAAAGAGGGCTCGTAGGTCTTCAGTTCATAGGGTTTTAATTCCAATTTCTCAATCACTTCATCAACGGAGTTGGCGGTGCCTTCACAAAAATCCAGATCGATGGCCTCCAGAGCAGTCAGGGTGAGTACTTTTCCCGTATCAATAACCCCGGGAATGTAAACCCTGTCATCTACCATGGCTTCTGCTATTTGAGGGTCGCGAACCCATTTTATAATGGTGTCGGTAGGGGTAATGATGGTGTCTTTTCCGTGTGATTCGGCGGTGGCGCGAATGGTGGAGCGCATATAAGACTGGTATTTGTCAGGCATTTGTTCGCCGGTCTGGTTTACAACGGTAGCTGCTCCGATGTTGGCTCCCGGCCGCATGTAAATACTGTCACAGGCGATGGATATCAAGGCTCCTGCGCTTGCCGCATTGTTATCGATGAACACGTGCACCGGTATTTTACTGTTGAGAATACGGGTTCTGATGGAGTCGGCAAAAAGCACCTGGCCTCCATAAGTATTGAGGTGAAGCAGGATGGCATCGGCCTTCATCTCTTCTGCCTCTTCAAAGGCATTTTGGGTATGCACCCAGCTGGTGCTGTTGATCTCGCTGAAGATCCGGAGACGGTAAATCAGGTTTTCAGTTTCGTTGCTGGTTTGGGCGGGTAAAGCGGAGCCAAACAGAACCAGGGTTATGAACAAAGAGAATAGCTTTCGCATAGTTTTATGAGTAATTGTCTGTAAATATATATCGAAATTAGAGTTTACTAAGTTAAAAAAAAGGTTCTCACTTGGCTTGAATAATTCATGGATTTTCGTGATGGGATGCTTAAGTTCCGGGAAATTCAAGGGATTTCGGGTGAATTAGAGGAGGGAAACGGTTTTTTATCAGACCGTCGCCCTTTTCTGTGTCCCAGGTTAATAGAAAGTGGGGGAGAGTTGTTTCAATTTCTCCGGGGCGTTGCTTAAGAACCTTTGGCCTTCTAAAAACTACAGATTACAAACTACAAACTAAAAACTATTTTACTCACCTGCGCCAGAACCGGGGATAGATTTTTTTCATCTTTCCATGCCACCTCTCTCGCGCCAGTTCCTGCATGTCGGCGTATGTGTCGGTTTCGTCCACTATTTCGCGCCCTATGAGGGTTTCAATGATGTCTTCGAGGGTTACTATTCCTTCCATGGCTCCATATTCGTTGACCACGAGCGCGGTATGTTCGTTTTCGGAAATCATCTCCTCAAAGAGTTGTCTGAGATTCATTGCTTCCGGAACCATTTTTATATTTCTTTCGATATGCCGGAGCGGGTTGTTGCCATTTCCTCTGGCTACAGATTCCAAAACATCTGCCTTGAGCACATAGTTTTCTGTATCATCGATGTTTTTCTTAAATACCGGAATTCTGCTGTATTCCAGATATTCCTTATGGTCGATGAATTCTGCAGAGGTCATATTTCTCGGGCAGGCAACTACCACTGTTCTCGGTGTCATAATTTCTTTAACGCGCATCATATCCAGACGCATGGCATTGAGTATTATATTTCCTTCATCCTTGTTCAGGATCCCCTCTTTGGCACCGATTGACGACATGGCTTCAATCTCTTCGCGGCTAACTGTAGAAGGATGCTTGCTTTTGGGCATGAGTTTGGTGATCAGTTCCGAAAAAATTACCAGCGGATAGGCGATAATCATTAGGACTCGTATGGTGTATCCGGCCGGAATAGCCAGATTGCGCCAAAAAGTGGCTCCAATGGTTTTGGGAATTATCTCCGAAACAATGAGGATCAATAGCGTAAGAACAGCCGAGATTACTCCAAACCAGGTTTCTCCAAATACGTAAACTGCCTGGGCGCCTACCCCGGCAGCTCCCACTGTGTGTGCTATGGTGTTAATCGACAGGATGGCGGATATGGGCCGGTCGATGTTGGTTTTTAAATTGGCAAATAATTGTGCGCCTGTCACATTCTGCATCTTCTTTATTTCGATGTAGGAGGCTGTTGTAGAGAATAACACCGCTTCCAGAATGGAACAGAGAAAAGATACGCCAAGTGCCAGGATTAAATATAAAATCAGTAAAGTCATTTCTGCTTTTATTTGTCAGTATTTTTGCTGATAAACAAATATAAGCAAATCGTGGATTGGGGCAAGAGGGAGCGGGTGTGGTTGACTTAGGCTGTATTACTAAGTCTGTAATCAGCCATTAAGCATAGATTTTGATTGTTTTAGAATTTCTTCTTTGCTGTCGTTTGTGAAGCCGCTATTTTCAGATTTTTCCAGCTTTGCTCTGACCCAGTCAATCAGGGCTTGCTGCTTTCAGGCTTGTCTGATCAAATCGTTGACCAATTCACTCTTGCTGGAATATTCCTCGCTAGCGATTTGAGCTTTTAACCATGCATCATTTCGTTTGGAAAAGGATATACTTTGTCGTGTCATAGTTTTATCTTTTGGTGTAAAATTACACCAATCAGGAATCACTTCCATTTTTTTTGCATTCTCGACAAACACTAAGTATCGTCCGTCTATAAACTAAGCAAAATTTGGTTCTGGTCATGTTTTTGTCAAGAAAGTGCCAGTTACAAAGCCTGCCCCGATTTTTCTTCGGGGGCTTGCTAAGCCCGAAAATACGCAGTTTACTTGAGTAAATGGGTAATTCTCGGGCAAGCGTAACGCAGTAAATGGTACTTTATGGACACACACTAAGTAGTGCCTGTCCATAAACTAAGCGTTTTTCACGTGTTTGAACTAGAAAGTTCAAATTCAAGGCGTGTGAAAAATCTAAACCGCAGAATACTAGTGTATTTGAGGATTTAGATTTTGAGCAACAACGCAGAAGTTGGACTTTATAGACAAACACTAAGTAGCTAAATCACCCGCTTATCGATATACCTTGAATTAAGTAATCTGAGGGCGCCCATATAGTCGGTTTTAAATTCCAGCAGGTCGCCAACTTTCAGGTTTCGTTCGTTGTCTCCAAGGTTAACTACAATCATATCCGAACTGGCACCGGCAAGGTCGAATGAGTCATCAGCAGGAATGAGTCGTTTTTCCTCAATGTCGAGTAGGCCCAGGTCTATGAGTGCCCGGCAGGAGCGTTCATTGGACTTGTCCTGATCGAATTCAAAGGTTTCGCCTTCCAGATTGGATCCCATATCGCCTTGCGGAACGGTTGGTTTCTCAAACAATTCAATGATTTCCGCATAAATCTTGATGACATCATTATGCATGAACTCAAATTGTGAGCCGTCGTAAACGTTAGTACCCAGAAAAAGAGTTTCTCCCACCCGGAAGTGATTGATGGTTTCGGGCAGTAACCCCTGATGAATCAGTGGAATGGTTACCGAACTGCCACCGGAGACATACGGAATCTTCTTGTTGAATTTATTTTCTATCAGCTGTTTGTAAAGACTCAGTTGAATGAGTTTATCCTGATTGGGCAATACGCCGTAAAGACAACTGAGATTGGTGCCGATTCCGATGACTTCAATGTTGGGCATCTCAAAGACTCTGGAGTAAAAATCCACTACATCATCACGCATAACGCCTTCACGCAATTCGCCCATCTCCACCATGATGATGATTTTGTGTGTCTTTCCTTGTCGTCTGGCCTCTTCCGAAAGCAATTGCACTGTTTCAAAAGTGGTGTTCATACTTACATCAGCATATCGCACAATGCTTGGAATGGAACGCTTCGGTGGCGGCTTGATGTAAATGGTTTCCATCTCCGGATTCACTGCTTTGATGGCTTTCAGGTTGGAAACCCGGGAGTCGCAAACCTGCTTGATGCCCAGGTCGAATACCTCTTTCAGGTAAGCTTTGTTGCCACAAAGCATCTTGGTCACGATGGCCCAGTCGATGCTGTGTTCTCCAAAAAGATTATCGAGGTAATTATAGTTTTCTTTGAGTTTTTTTCTGTCGAGAGTGATAAATGCCATGGTCTGGTTATTCTGGTTTGTAACGCATTTCGAGATACTTATTGGTAAAGCCCAGTCTTTCGTAAAGCTTCTTCGCCGGATTGTCGGGCTCCACATGTAGTGCCACGTCTCCTGCTGCTTCGTTCAGGGCTTTCTCCATCAAGTCCTTGCCCAAGCCTTTGCCGCGGTAATCGGCGTGAATAGCGATGTAAACCAGGATGTTGCCGGGGATGTATCCGTCCATACCGGTTTTGTTGATGACTACTGCACCAATGATCCGGTTGTCGTCTCGGAGTTCCATGACGAAGCCACCAAAGGATTCTGAAATCTTTAACGAGTAGTCAATGGCTTTGGAGATGTCTTCTTTGGGGTCACCAAAGCGATCGAGGTGGGTATAGAGAAAATCAACAATTTCCTGTTTCTGGGTTTCAGTGGGCCGGTTTTCCGGATTGAAAATATTGGTTTTGTACATAGTGATTGTTTTGTTGTTGTCGTAAAATAAACTGACTTCCGGGAAAAATGTTCAACAGAACACATTTGTTCTGACATTATTCAATAAGTCCGCTTTTCAATCTCAGATCAAATACGTCGGTGCGGCGGTCGCGCAGGTTCCTTACACTTCCGTAGGCATGCAGTTCCGAGAGCAGATCCAGATCCACGTCAGCTACCAGAATCATCTCTGTGTTGGGAGTAGCTTCGGTTTTGATACCGTTGGTGGGGAAGGCAAAGTCGCACGGGGTAAATACAGCACTTTGCGCGTACTGGATGTTCATATTCGATACCTTTGGCAGGTTACCCACCGATCCGGCCATGGCTACGAAACACTCATTTTCGATGGCACGGGCTCTGGCACAATACCTTACGCGACTGTAGCCATTCTGGGTGTCGGTGAGGAAAGGGACAAACAGTATTTTCATATCCTGCTCGGCCAGTAGGCGCGAAAGCTCCGGAAATTCCACGTCGTAGCAAATCAAAACCCCGATTTTTCCACAGTCGGTCTCAAATACCTTGAGTTTGTCACTGCCTGAAAGGCCCCAGGATTTAACCTCATCGGGGGTAACATGAATTTTTTCGTACATGTCGTAAGTCCCGTTGCGACGACATACATATCCCACATTGTAAAGCTTATCATCCCTGATCAGGGGCATGCTTCCTGTTATGATATTGACATTGTAACTGATGGCCAGCTGGACAAACCGGTCGCGGCATTCTTCGGTGTATTGCGCCAGTTGGCGGATGGCCTCCGGTTCCGACATTTGGTTGTAACGTGCCATCATCGGGGCGTTGAAGAATTCCGGAAACAGGATGAAATCGCTTTTGTAGGCAGATACAGCATCCACAAAATATTCCACCTGTTCAAACACATCGTCCACAGTGGGGTAGTGACGCATTTGCCACTGCACCAGTCCAAGACGGACAATGGACTTGGTCTGAGACAGCTCTTTTCCCCGTTTTGTGTAGTAAATATTGTCCCAACCCAGCAATACCGCATACTCCTTAGATTCATGATCATCAGGAAGATACCCTTTCAGTACTTTTTTGACGTGAAAGTCGTTGGCCAGCTGGAAGGTCAGCGTGGGATCGTACAGCTCTTTGAATTTAACTTTCTGGATGTATTCTTTGGGGGTCATCTCTTCCGATACCTTGTGGTAGTGGGGGATGCGACCGCCAAAAACAATTCCTTTCAGGTTCAGGTGTTCGCAAAGCTCTTTGCGGGCGTCGTAGAGCCTTCGCCCCAAACGCAAGCCACGGTATTCGGGGCGAATGAAAATATCAATCCCGTATAATATATCGCCACGCGGGTTGTGCGTGCTGAATGTCATATTGCCGGTAATTTCATTGTAGGAGTGTTCGTCGCCAAACCGCTCGTAGTTGACGATGAGAGAAAGTGCGCATCCCACAACCTTGTCATTTACCAATACGGCCAACTGTCCTTCCGGGAAGATATCCAGGAGTGTGCGGATGTTTTGCTCATCCCAGGCGGGACCTTCCCAGTTGCGGTAAGCCTCTTCCTCTGTGGTACGCAATTCCTGGTAATCGTCGATATTTAGTTGTCGCAGCTCTACTTTTTCAATCTCTTCACTCATACTTTTTATTTTTAGGATGTCTCGAAAATATACAAATTTTCTTCGAATGTATATTTTTTTGTTGCTGGGAAATATTTTTATCTGTAGAAGATGATTTCTCCCTGACCTGTTAGCCTGAATTTTGAAGTCATCAGTTCTTTATTTTAGCGAATGGAGGGGTTGATTTTTGGCCTTGCCGAAAATCAACCCCTCCATTTCTTATATCTCTCTACTGGTCTGTTGTTGGTATGAAAGTGAAGCAATCTCCACCTTTTTCTGAAAACCAATGTTCTAATACCTCAAAATCTTCCCGCTTTTCTGCTCATCTCCTGCATTCATCCTATAGTAAAACAGTCTTTCCGGGCTTCTGTTCAGTTGCACAGGTATTTCGTACCTGATGTCCTCCAGGGCTTCTCCATCAAAAACGGTTTCCACTTTATTGCCTGCAACATCGTACAGATCGATGGTAACTGCTGTCGGCCCTGGTACCGTAAATGAAAATGTTACGTTTGAAGGCGAGGGATTGGGATATACCTTGAGGTCGATTTCTCCTTTGTTATCAGATGATGGTGATTGGAGATTGTCATGTTTAAAACTGACAATATCGAGACATTGTCCTGCCTTGAAGGCCAGTCTGGTTTCCTCCATTGGTTGAGAGGCATTGCAGACTTCAAAACTTACCTCCATTTCGGTGTTTGTCTGACCAAATCCCTTTATTTCATCCACTTTGATGCCATAAATGCCTGATTTTGGATCTGTGGCATTGATCTCCAGTGGAAAATAGAGCGAATTGAAAACATTGGAGGCGATCTGACCTTCCGGTAATTCAATGATGAGGTGTGATAAATCGTAACGGCACGATCCATCAGTTGTAATGGTATAGCTGTAGGCCAAGCAACCCTGACCGCTTGATGTCACCGGTTCTGCCGATATTTCGTAGCATCCTCCGCTGCAGGGGGTATCAACCGGATCTTCTATGTTGTCATCATCAGGGTCGTTATCTCCGTTGGAATCATCAGAAGAACCGTCATCAGGCAGTTCATTGTCATTCCCGTTATCAATAGAGTCTGTTGGTTGGGAGGTGCCGCTGCATTCAAGCAGTATGTAATCCGAAGCTACACATCCGCTGCTGCTGGTTGCATGGATAAATGCCGTTGCACTCCCGGTACCGGCGGTATAGGTGGCTGTTTCTTCACTTGTAGAGGTAAAGAACCATGAGCTGTCAGCACTTTCAAATTCCCATTCAATGGTTTCGGCATTGGAGGTGACGGCTGTCAGATTATTGTTGTTGCTTTCGCAATCCACAGTAGTGGTGGTAGTCAGAATTTCTGCTGTGGGAATTACTACATCACTTATGGAAAATGTTTTGGTGGTTTCACATCCTTCTTCATCTGTCACAGTGACTTCATGAGTGCCAGCCTGAAGCCCGCTTTTGTAGGTCGATCCCTGGATGCCGTCCCAGTAAACGGGCAATGTTGTGGCGTTTTCCAATACTACGGAGGCCGCACCTTCAGGGTTGGTACAGCTGGCATCTATGACGCTCAGACGGAATTCCGGACCCGGGGCAGCTGGTGAAACGGTCACCGCCTCGGTGGTGGCACAACCATTATTCCCGGTCACAGTAACCATCAGATCTCCGGCTTCGCTGAGGTAAAATTCAGAAGCAGAAGGCTGGTCGTTGACCACCCATTCGTATGGTTCCTGACCGTCCGTGGCATTCAGATTCACTTTTATCGAATCATCGGGGGTGCAGCCGGTCCATTCTGCAGACACATTGATTTGAGGCCCTTCTTCCCGGCCGATGGTCACATCTTCGGTGATTTGGCAGCCGTTGGCATCAGTAATATGAACGGTGTGGTTGCCTGCCGGCAGATTTTCAGCCGTAAGGGTGGTGTCGCCTGTGCTCCAGTTGATAGCGTAAGGGGCCGTCCCATTGATGTTTGTTATAGTGGCACTGCCATTATTTTCCAGACATCCGGTGTTGGTGGATGCAATTTCCGCACTTAACTGCTCCCGGTTTACGGATATTTGTCTTGACTGTGTGCATCCCATGGCATCAGTGACCCACAGGAAGTAGGTGCCTTCTGAAAGTCCGGTAAGATTTGGAATGGTGTCGCCGGTTGACCAGAGCAAAGCGTAGGGCTCAGTACCTCCGGAAATAGTTGTTTCTATGCTGCCCGTAGCGCTTTCGTGACATTGAATGTTGGTTCGAACGACATCAATTTCAATGGAAGAAGTTTCTCTGATGGTAAAGGATTTCTGCTGTTGACAACCATTGGTGTCGGTAACGATAACGTTGTAATCGCCTCCGGACAGGTCGCTAAGGTCTTCATTAACAGAGCCGTTGTTCCACTGGAAAGTGTAGGGAGCTGTCCCACCTGTAACTGTCAGGTCGATTGCTCCGGAGCTTTGTCCACATCCGGTATTGGTTTGCGAAGCGGTAATGCTTATGGGAGCCGGGCTGTTCACCTGTGCTGAAAGTGTAAGAGTGCTGTCTGCTGCATCCGTGATGGTCAGGTTGTAAACTCCTGAAGGAATATTTTCCAGGTTTTGGGTAGTGTCACCATTGGACCATTGAAACTGATAGGGAGGAACACCTCCATTTACGGTAACGTCAATGCTGCCGTTGGTGTCTCCGGAGCAGTCGAGGTGCGTCACTTCGTAATCTGCACTCAGTGGCTGAAGAGCCGAAGGAATGGTTTCGGAGGTAATGCAGGTGCCTGCTTTGTAGGCTACCTCAAGACTATTTTCTGTAAGCATCTCCAGACAGGAATTGTCTGTGGCACAGACGGTGAAGGTCAGTCGGAATGATTCGTTGCCATTTTCGCCAAAGCCTTCAATGTCATCCACCTTTATTCCTGAGAAACCAGTGGTGGGGTCGTTGACCGGATATTCCATTTTCCACCCGCTTGAATTGGAGGCATCGGAGATATTGCCACAGGGAATGGCAGCAACAAAATGGGAAAGTGCAAATTTGGATTCTCCTGTAGCTTCTACCAGGAGGTCGTAAACGATGCATTCATCCTGAATTTCCACAGACTCAATGGTTGTGGTAAAGCCTTCAATGCACTCCTTATCGTTGGCAACAGCTGTTGTAGTAAAAAAACCGGACAAAAACAGTCCGATAATAATCAGCGCCGGAATCCTGCGTAGAAAGGCGGGATTGGCTGGAAATAAACGGTAAAATGGCCCCATGTTCAAAATGATTTTGTAATTAATTACATACTAAAAAATCGCCAAAAAGTTACATTAATCAAAGGAAATAATGTGTTGGTGTAAGTAAATTAAACATTTATCCTTTTGAGATGTCATTATTGAGACGAAAAAAAAGTTCAGGGGTTGGAAAACATCTGTCAGTTTGGATGTAACGATATTTTTATATTTTCGGGCCGGAAAAGTTTGTTTTTAGTCATATGTCTGGTCAGAAAGTGCCAATTGCAAGGCTTGCGAAGTCCGAAAATACGGAGTTTACTCTTCGTAAATGAGTAATTTTCGGACGAGCGTAACGCAGCAATTGGTACTTTATGGACTGACACTATCTATACATATTTAAAGCATTACACATGAGTGAAAAAGTAAGGAAGAAAAGTTTTTTTGACAGGTTTCTGAATCTCCTGGAAAAGGGCGGAAATGCCTTGCCACACCCGGCGACGTTGTTTGGGATATTTGCGTTGGCAGCTCTTATTTTATCAGCTGTTGGCGCCTGGTTGGGGTGGACGGTTCAGCATCCAGGGACAGGCGAAACCATCCAGGTGGTGAATCTTTTCAGTAAAGAGGGCATTGCCATGATTATGGATCGGATGGTGGAGAATTACACCGGGTTTGCACCGTTGGGGATTGTGATGGTGGCGATGCTGGGAATTGGCATTGCTGAGTCAAGTGGTCTGATTGCGGCTTTTATTCGCCTGTTGGTGCTTTCATCGCCCAAGCGCCTGCTCACTTTTGTGCTGGTGTTTTCCGGGATTCTCTCCAACTTTGCCAGTGACATCGGTTATGTCCTTCTGATACCTTTGGGCGGAATTATCTTTCAGTCGGTTGGGCGACATCCTATTGTGGGTATGGCAGCTGCCTTTGCCGGTGTTTCCGGAGGCTTTAGTGCCAACCTCATATTGGGAACCGTAGATCCCCTCCTTGCGGGACTCTCGCAGGAAGCTGCCCGCATTATTGACCCTACCTATGAGGTCAATCCTACGGCCAATTATTATTTTATGATTGTATCCACTTTTCTTATTGCTACAGTGGGTACCTGGGTTACCGAGAAAGTCATTGCCCCTCGTTTTGGGAAGTATGACGGCCCAGAAGGAGAAGAAAAACTGGAACGACTGTCATCGAAAGAGAAAAAAGGCCTGATGTGGAGTTTGTTGGTTTTTGTGGGTTGGGTGGCCATAATACTCATTGGCATCATTCCTGAAGATGGTCTTTTGAGAGGTGACGACGGAGGTATTCTTTCTTCCCCAATCATTCGCGGAGTGATTGCACTCTTATTCCTGATTGCCGGTACTATGGGAATCGTTTATGGTGCTGTGATGGGGAAATACAAAAACGACTCAGATGTGGCTAAGAGCATGGCTGACAGTATGCGTACGCTGACCACCTATTTTGTGCTGGTGTTCTTTGCAGCTCAGTTTGTGGCCTACTTTAAATGGAGTAACCTGGGGGTAATTATGGCCGTCAACGGCGCTGAAGCCCTGATGGCCGCCGATCTGGGCGTGATTCCGCTGATGCTGTTGTTTGTATTGCTTTCGGCATCAATCAATATGCTGATGGGAAGTGCCTCCGCCAAGTGGGCGATTATGGCACCTATATTTGTGCCCATGTTTATGTTGCTGGGATATTCACCCGAGCTCTCTCAGGCGGTTTACCGCATCGGAGATTCGGTGACCAACATCATTTCACCCATGATGAGTTTCTTTGCACTGATCATTGCCTATTTTAACAAATACGATGAAAAGGCCGGACTTGGAACCGTTATGGCCACTATGATTCCTTATAGCATCGCGTTCTTTATCGGATGGAGTATTCTGCTGGTTATCTGGCTGACTTTTGGTTTCCCGTTGGGGCCCGGAGCAGGACTGGACTATGTAATGCCCAACTAATCTTTGCAAGAAAACACCAACTACTGCGTTATTCTCGTTTTTGAATCATTCATTTACGAAAAAGTAAACTCATTGGATTCAAAAACTTCGAAAGCCTTGTATTTGGTGCTTTCTTATCAAAGATTGAAAACCCTTAGGTTCCTTTTTATACTATGGCTTATGTAAGAATTTTGATGATAGAACGAGGGCTTCTTTTTCTATCATAGTTAGCTAAGCTAATCTTCAGCAATTTCATCAAAGGGAAAACTATCATGAATGGTTGCTCCGTGCAGCCATTCATTTTTTTTATCCGGAGACTCCAACAATTTAATAAGAATGTGTTCAATGCGGTGTTCCTCAACGGAGAGGCCTTCTTCCTTCAGAGCCGCAGCAAACCCTTCGTTGAGTTGTCGTCCGGTTTTCAGCGTGAAATCAAAAAGAGCAGGCACAGCCTTGGGATCTTTGGGATTCAGGAATTTTGCATGACAGCTTTTCTCATCCGAGGAGAGATAAATGCGGCATCCCAATGGCCGCACAGGGTAAACCATGCAACTGCCTTTCCTCAGAAAAGGGCAGGGGTGGCTGGTGTTTAATGCCTCTTTGGGTGACAGTTTGGAAAATTTTTCTTCTTTTGCCTCAGCTTTTTGTTTTATTTCCTCAATTACTTTAGCCGAAAATCTCTTTTCCAGGTAATCCACCAGCACAATCATCTCGTTGGTAGTGGCAAAAACGGCCTGATGGCAACACCATTGACATCCCATGTGGCAGGCCACCGGTACATTTTCACTCTCGCAGCGTTGTGAGAAGGCATCAGTCAGCAAATCAACATTGTGATAAAGCTGTCGCTGGGCAATCTTTAATTTCGAGAGATCCTGCTTTACTGGATAAGCCTTGCCCAGGTTGTTGCCATCGGCAAAGAAAATTTGCTCAAAACCTTCGGGACGTATTTGTAGAGTCATATCTTTTGTAAATAATGCTTGCAAAAAAATTTAAGTTTGTTCAGTCTTTGATAAGAAAGCGCCAAACACGAGAATGACGAAGTAGTTGATGTTTTCTTGCAAAGACTAACTTTCAAAAATTTGATCGAACAAGATACGAAAGATATGAATAAGATGGTTGTTAGTCTGAAGTTGAATGAACAACGATCCGGCGGTAACTGGTTAGATTCGGCTTCCCGTTGTCAGTGACTTCGAATATCACGTGAAAAGTCTGACCATCAGATTCCCCGGGTATGCTTAATTTTATTGAACTTGAATGGTTGTCAGAGATTGTTATCCTCTCACTGCAGTTTCCTGCTTCAGGCATGATCCACCACTTGAAACTGAGTTGATCTCCATCGGGATCAAAAGATTTTGAGGCATCAAGTTTTATTTTTTTTCCGGGTTTTTGGCTAATATGTAACGGGGAGATGTTTTTGTCTCCGTTCAGAATTATTTTGGGGTTCCGGTTTCCTTCACCCTGGTCGGCCCAGTCCATTCTTGCGACAAAATCATTGAAAGTGGCCGGATAAAAGCGATCTTCATATTTGGTGCAAATCTCAAAAGCTTTCCCTTTATGATTGGTATATGCACTGGAGATGCTGTCAGGTCCGATGCCCCATTCAAAATAGCCACCCCATCCGGCCTGATTCGGGTCAAGCGGGTTATTCAGTCCATTGGGAATGACGTGAAGAAAAGAGGGGGTATCCCCTTCGACTCCGTATTTATATTTGGGATATTGCTTTCCCAGGTTTCCTTTACTTTGAATGTGATGTGCATACGCTTCCCAGTTTTTTCGACCGGTTCCATTCTGGAATTTCCAGGCGCATTCATCCCAGAGATACATCAGATCTTTTTCAAACTCCAGGCGTATCCACTGCTGTGAGCTAATGTCGTAAGGTGTACCGTCTTTGTAAGATCTGTCTTGGTCGGTAATTGCATAGGTTGGGATTTTATGCAGGAAGGCTCTGAGGGCATTCTCATCTTTTTGCTCCTGAACCTGCCAGATGGCTTGTGCAAGGGTATTGCCACCACCCCAAAGTAAAATCCATAAAGGACGGTCGTCATTCTCGTCCGCCTGATTAATAATCAGGTTGCTTCCGTTAGAAATATTCTCTGAGCCAATATGTTCCATGCCCCTTTTCTGGCTGCCTGTCATCGTGCGGGCTCTTAAATAATCAGGGCTGGGCCAGTAGCCGATTTCCTGTTTAGATTCATCCTTTTTGAAACTTGTTTGTGCTGATCTTTTCATAAGATTCGGAAGATCCTTTTCGTAGGCATCAATCCTGTCGTGGATAAGTTGGAGAAAGTCGTCACGGGTTTCCTCAAGGCTCCATCCTGTGGTGTAAATGAGTCCTTCAATCTCGAAAAGATCAGCGTTGACCAGGAGTCTGACCAGGGACTCACTGTCATCTGGTTCCCAGGTAGAGATATCTGTGAGTACCACGATTCGTGGTTTCAGTTCGGTGGAATTAATTTGCAAAGACTTATTATTCTGGGATACGGCTCCCTGCATTACAGAAATAAGCAGAATAATAAAAAATAGCCAGTTCTTTTTCATACTTAGTGCGGTTTAGCATTTAAAAGTGTAAATTTAGTCTCGTAATTCGATTAAAACTAATCTGATTTTGAAATATATATGCCGAATTCCGAGATTTTGCACAGATTTAATGAAAATCGGGACAGATTTAAGCCGTATGGGCTGACCTTTGAAGTTTGGATTCCCGATGTAATGAGAAAACCTGACAGACATAATGAAATTGAAATTAATTTTTTTCCTGAAGGGAACATTACATATCTCTTTCAAGGTGCCAGAGTAACCATTCCACCAAAGAGTTTTGCATTGTTTTGGGGACTTGTGCCGCACCAAATTGTTGATTTCTCTGAGTCAGCTCCTTATTTTGTAGGAACCATTCCTCTTTCACGGTTTCTGGAGTGGAGGTTCCCGGTTGCATTTGTTGACAGAGTGCTAAAGGGAGAGGTTTTGATTGATGAATCGGGAAAATATTTCCATTATGATAAGTTTTTATTTCAGCAATGGATTGATGATTATGCTGAAAACAGAGGGGTAGATGCTTCATTGCTGGAAGTGCGTGCTCGCTTACTACGAATGGCCGATCGGGTATCAAATACAAAAGCTTCCGGTACGATAAAGATATCTGATGGAGAAATCAGCCAGATAGAAAGAATTGCATTATTTATTGCCCGAAATTTTAATCATCCTATAAAAATGGCTGATATTGGTCATGAAGCAGGTTTGCATCCTGATTATGCAAATTCTGTTTTTAAAAAAACATTTGGACTGACGTTGACTGAATACATTACGCAGGAACGAGTCAGTCAGGCTCAGCGGAAACTGATATCGACAGATTTGAGTATTTCGGATATCTGTTTTGAATGTGGTTTTAATTCAATAAACAGGTTTAATGCTGCTTTTAAGAGAATAAACAATTGTACTCCCAGCGAGTACAGGAAAAGTTTTTCCGGGTTTATTTGATTCTTTTATTGACCAATTAGAATCTGTTGTATATATTTGCTTAATAATTAATCCTGTTTTACGATTAAAAATTAAGCATGTATTTCGCATCCAATCTTCGACTGTTACGCAAACGCAAGGGCCTAACCCAGGGCGACCTGGCTGCAGCCCTTGGTATTAAACGTCCCACACTTAATAATTATGAGAATAAAGTCTCCGGGCCTCCGTTAGATGTGCTTACTTCTCTGGCCGATTATTTTGGCTTGTCAATGGACACACTCGTTAGGGTGGATTTATCCAAACTGACCAACTTTCAGTTAAAAGACCTGGAGGGCGGAAACGATGTTTATGTGCGCGGTTCCAGGTTGCGCGTGTTGACCTCCACGGTGGGGCCCGATAATGAGGAAAACATCGAATTGGTACCTGAAAAAGCTAAGGCCGGCTATCTTACTGGTTTCTCAGATCCTGAATACATCAGTTCGCTGCCGGTTTTTCGTTTGCCTTTCCTTGACCGGGAAAAGAAATACCGGACCTTTCAGATTAGTGGAGATTCCATGTTGCCGGTTCCCAGTGGAGCATGGATCACCGGAGAGTTTATTCTAGACTGGCATACCATAAAAGACGGGGATGCTTGTGTGGTGCTTACCCGCGATGACGGTATTTCATTTAAGATTATTCAAAATGAAATAAAGGAAAAGGGGAGTGTGAAATGTGTCAGCCTTAATCCCCTTTACGAACCTTATGATCTGGCAGTGGAAGAAATCCGGGAAATCTGGCGGTTTGTTCATTACATTAGTCCCGAACTGCCGCAGGGAAAAGTTGAGGTGGAACACTTGATGCGGTCAATCAGTCACATTCAGAGTGATGTGGGAGAGTTGAAAGAACATTTGCTGAAAGGCGGGGGAACTGGGGGGTAGTGCAGAGAGCATGGATCGGAGAACCGGTCACACATCCCGGGAGGTCCGGGCAAGTTCTGGGATTTCCCCGGTTAATACGGTCATTTGCATCCCTTAGATTTTGGTAAAGACGCACGGTCGTAGGTTTCCACATCCCCCGTAAATCGCGTCTTGCACTCAGCCCCATGCACTCAGCTCCATTCACCCAGCCTCTTGCCCCACGCCTTCTTTTCACAGCTATGGATAAATTAGAAAAACTAAAAATACTGGCATCCGCAGCGAAATATGATGTTTCCTGTGCCACCAGTGGCAGTCAGCGGGAAAATACCGGCGGACTGGGATCAGCAGTATCTGCCGGGATCTGTCACAGTTTTGCAGATGATGGTCGTTGCATTTCTCTGCTCAAGGTCTTATTTACCAATCACTGCATCTATGATTGTGCCTACTGTGCCAACCGCAGAAACAATGATATTCCAAGGGCAGCCTTCACGCCCGAAGAGTTGGTGGATATCACCATCAATTTTTACCGGCGTAATTACATCGAAGGATTGTTTCTGAGTAGCGGAGTGATGCGTAATCCCGATTATACCATGGCCCGGTTGACCAAAGTGATAAAAGATTTGCGCCTGGTACACCGTTTCAACGGATATATTCACCTCAAGGCTATCCCCGGGGCTGATGATGCTTTAATTCGGGAGGCCGGTCTTTATGCGGATCGTATGAGTGTGAACATTGAAATACCCTCCGAGGAAAATTTGAAATACCTGGCTCCGGAGAAAGATTATGGCAGTGTGTTGCATCCGATGCATCTGATAAATGAAACTCAGCAGGAATATCTGCCGGTCAGACGCTATTCAAAACCTGCACCGAAATTTGTTCCTGCCGGACAAAGTACTCAGCTTATTATTGGAGCTACGCCCGATTCAGACAATCAGGTGCTGCGACTGGCCAGTAATCTCTACAATGAAAACAGGCTGAAGCGGGTTTATTATTCCGGTTATATCCATACCAATACATCGGACAGCCGGCTGCCTGCTCTTGTTGCCCCTCCGCTAAAGCGCGAGAACCGGCTTTATCAGGCCGACTGGCTTATGCGGTTTTATGAGTTTAAGGTTGATGAAATTGTGGATGATGCTCATCCTGATCTGGATTTGGAACTGGATCCCAAGCTGGCTTACGCACTGCGCCATCCGGAGCTATTTCCGGTGGATATTCAGCAGGCCGATTTGCATACCCTTCTCAGGGTGCCGGGGATTGGTCCTAAGAGTGCAAGGCTGATTCTTTCTGCCCGTCGTTATGGACATGTTTCTTCGTATCTGTTGAAGAAAATGGGAGTTGTAATGAAACGTGCCCGGTTTTTTATTACCTGCCGTGCACTCGCAGGTCGCAAGGCTCCGGATTATCAGCCGGATCATTTGAGAATGATGTTTCTGGATAAATCAGCCCGCAAATTGACTCCGGATGCTGTGCAACTCAAATTGTTTTAGCCGTTTTATAGATGAATTTTGTTCATAAAAAGTTACATTGGTGTCCGGTTAAAAAATTGAGATTGCTTCACTACGTTCGCAATGAGAAGCAATCTCCTTTCAAAAAATATGTTTCTCCGGACACTAATGAAAAAGTCCTGGAGAAAAGTATTTAACTGATTCTTCTGCCTTCTGCCTTGCTAACTTATACCTAAAGGAATCTTTAACTTAATCTGCAACCATGATCAACTACCAATACGACGGAACATTTCCCGGTTTTCTTTCCGCTGTTTTTGAGGTATGGGACAGAGACCGTTTCCCTGCCAGAATTGTGCCTCCCGAAGTTGCACCGGGGCTGTTCGAGGAAACCCTGGAGGTGAAAACTGCAGATGATCATGCCGACCGGGTCTGGAAAGGGATAGCCAAAGCAGGTGGTAAGCAGTTGTGTCAGCGTTTTATGCATGTGTTTTTGTCCAGAGCGCCCGAAGCAGAAGATTTGATGTTGTTTATTCTGAAGCAACTGTTCGATAGTAAAAAGAACATCGCAGGAGACTTGTCGGTAGAAGCGGTATTGAAGTTTACTCAGCTGGAGCGTAAAGTCTTGAGAGAAGTACATCGCTTGTATATGTTTCTCCGATTTGAACAAACCGCCGATGGAATCTGGTTTGCCCCGGTATCGCCCAAATACGATGTGTTGCCCATGACCTTGAATCATTTCAAATCCCGGTTTTCAGATCAGGCCTGGCTCATTTATGATACGGTAAGGAAGTACGGTTATTACTATGATATTAAAGTTGTGGAGGAAATTACCATTGATAATCCTGCTTTCGAAAAAGAAACCGGCAGTCTTCCCACGGAAGCCCAAAGTGAGGATGAACAGCAATGGCAGGAAATGTGGCGCAGTTACTTTAAGCACATTGCCATCAGGGAGCGGGCTAATCCCCGACTTCAACGCCAGTTCATGCCGAAACGGTTCTGGAAGCATCTGACGGAGAAGCGTTGAGGGGGTGATTGATTGATGAAGCTTTTAACAGAGCATGAAGATAATCTTTTTGATTTTATGGGTGCAACTAAATGCACTATATGTGCTGAAAAACATGGTTGGGTAATTCAAATACTTCACGAAGTGCATTTTATTGCTCTTTTTTGTGTTTACTTGAAATATTTTCTATTTTTGATGCAAATAGTATAGTATGTTGCACTTTTCAGAATTAATAAAAACCATAAAGACCCGTAGAGAGATGCTACAGGTCAATCAGGTAATGTTGGCTGAACTATCGGGTGTAAGCTTAAGAACCATAAAACAGTTTGAAAGGGGGAAGGGCAACCTGACATTGAAGACGATGAGTAAAGTGGCTGATGCACTTGGCTTAGAATTAACATTAAAAGTAAAATCTCTATATCCTGATGAATGAGACAAGCAAAGGTTTTTTATAAAAATGAGGAGGCAGGTTTGCTTACTCAATCAGATAGTGGAGAATTCGTGTTTCGATACCATGATTCCTGGTTAAATGCCACGGATAAACCTCCTGTAAGTCTTACTTTACCTAAAAATCAGCAGGAATACCATTCTGAGTATTTGTTCCCGTTTTTCTTTAATATGTTGCCGGAAGGGGCTAACAAACAGGTTGTTTGTCATTCAATGCGTATCGATAAAGATGATCATTTTGGCTTATTGCTATATACGGCAACTTGTGACACTATTGGTGCAGTCAGAATTATTAAAACAAACAATGTATGAGTTTACCTGAAATCCTGTTTTGCCCTGGTACTTTGAGAGAGGGAAATAGTACCTACTCAAGCTCAGCTTTAAAGCGTCTTTTTAATGGGAAAAAGGTAAGTCATATTCTTCCATATGAATCTCCGGCAACAAACGAAATAACAGATGCACTGTTTGAGGAAAATCAAAAGATGATGTCCATTTCCGGAGTACAAGAAAAATTCTCCGTTTTGTTGGACAAAAACAAATTACGTCTCATTAAAGAAGGAGAGCAAGGGCAATACATTCTTAAACCTAAACCTGGTGCAGGTAAGCATCCTGAAATGATGCCGGCCAATGAGCATTTAACGATGCAAATAGCAAGGCAGGTTTTCAATATAGAAACTGCTGAGAATGCCCTCATTTTTTTTCATAACGGAGATCCGGCATATATTACTAAGCGGTTTGATGTTAAAGATGACAACACCAAGCGGGCACAAGAAGATTTTGCTGCTTTAGCACTCAGAACTCCTCAAACACATGGAACAAACTATAAATACCTGGGTAACTATTATGAATTATTTGAGATAATGAAAAAGTTTGTCCCGGCCTACAGTGTTGAGGCTCCGAAGCTTTTAAGACTTTTGCTGTTTAATTATTTGTTTTCCAATGGGGATGCACATTTAAAAAACTTTTCACTCATACAAACTGAGTTTGGAGATTATATATTGAGTCCGGCTTATGACTTATTTAATAGCCGCATTCATATTGAAGATAAAGACTTCGCACTTGATGATGGTTTATTGCCTCCGGCCCAGGCAAAAGGAAAAGTGAAAGAACAGTTTTATAAACTTGGTGAGCTTGCAGGGATTAATATCAAAGTGATTGATGGTATTTTTTCTAAGCTAACTTCACGAAAGGAAGAGGTCCTAAGATTAATTAGTCATTCATATTTGTCCGAGAAGCTGAAACATAACTATGAACAGGCTTATTTCTCCAGATTAAAAAAATTTAACAGGGAATAATTGCGTTAGCGTCCTTTTGTTCAAAATGCTATTTCGCTTTTTTCCGGTAATTGGTTGGGGGTTACAAACGAATCTAAAAACCCAAAAACCCCGATCCAAAAAATCAACCTTTTTGGCTATCTTTGTGTTTCTTTTCAAAAAGCAGGAATTGAGAGAAACAGATCATATAAAAAGTGCCCGGAAGATGTTGGAGGATTACCTGACATCAGGAAATTCTTTTGTCGCTTACAGATTGCCCGGAGAGAAACAGGCTTATAGCTTTCAGGTGGGTAAGGTGCAGCCTTTCAATATTTCAGAATTTACACCAGAGGCGTTTGAAGATGCATTTATCGTAGCCCCTTTTCAGGTGTTCAAAAGTGCTTTTGCGCTTTGGCCGGTATCCGGGATATCCCTGTTAGAGACAGAGACGTATGACAGGGAGATTCGGGAAAATAAATCTTTTCGATTGCCACAGGAGCGTGATGAGGTTTGCCAGGACTATGCCCGGTCTTTTTCAGTCATCAGGGAAGCGTTGAATGCTCATGCTGCCGACAAAGTGGTTTTGGCACGACGACTTGAAGTTACAGATGTTCCGGAACATATATTGCCTCAGGTATATAGTCAGCTCTGCCGGTCTTATCCCAACGCCTTTGTTTATTTCTTCGACCACCCTCAGGTGGGGCGATGGATGGGGGCCAGTCCGGAAACTTTTCTTGAGAAAGAGAACGATACATTGAAAACTGTGGCATTGGCGGCTACGCGCAGGAGTGAGCTACAAAGGGAAGACTGGAACATGAAAGAGCTGGAAGAGCAAGGCCTGGTTTCGGTTTTTGTTGATGAGGTGCTCAAAGAATACGGCATTTCTACCTATCAGAAAAATGGACCCGAGCCGGTAAGAGCCGGTTCCATGATTCATCTGAAGACTTCTTATGAATTTGAATCTTGTAAACTGAAAGATTCTGTCGGTCTATTTTTGCAATCGTTGCATCCTACTCCTGCGGTAGGCGGGTACCCCAAAGATGTGGCCATGAGGTTGATCGGAGAGGCCGAAAAGTTTGACCGGGGTTTTTACAGCGGTTTTCTGGGGCCGGTCAACAAAGGGGAATTCAGGTTTTTTGTAAACATTCGGTCCATGAAATTGGGCGAAGAGAAAGCTGTTTTGTACCTTGGAGGTGGAATTACAAGGGATTCGAAAGAAGCCAATGAATGGGAAGAGACCAGGTTAAAGGCCCGCACACTTCTGTCGGTGCTTCATTCAGTAAAACAAAATTATAGTAATGAGTCAATCCATCTCCGATAAAACGGTGGTTCATCATATTATCGAGCATTGCTACAGTCATGGTGTCCGGCATGTTATTATTTCTCCGGGTTCGCGCAATGCTCCGTTGATTATATCTTTTCCTGCCAGTAAAAAATTTACCTGTCTTACCATTGTTGATGAGCGCTCAGCAGCCTATTTTGCATTGGGCCTGGCCCGCGAAACCAACCAGCCGGTGGCATTGATCTGTACCAGTGGAACGGCAGCACTGAATTATACTCCGGCCATTTCTGAAGCGTATTATCAGCAAATTCCGCTCATTGCCATCACGGCCGACCGGCCTCCGGAGTATGTCGATCAGGCCGATGGTCAGACCATTCGTCAGCAGGGGATTTTTAGCAATTTTGTGCGTTATGAATGTCAAATGCCGGTGGGGGATTTGGCATCGGATGATCGATGGCTGGTAGATCGCAGACTTAATGAGGTTTTCAAAAATGCGCTGGGAGCGGTGAGAGGACCGGTACACATCAATGTTCCATTTCGTGAACCGCTTTATGAAACCATCGATGCCGGCACTTTGCCTCAGCCATCTATTGTCCCTGTGACACAGGGAGCTTCTGTGAATGAAGTATTGTTGGATGATCTGCATTTTGAGTTGTCACAATACCGAAAAGTCATGTTACTGGTGGGGGCCACCGTTCCCGATGCTGATTTAAAGAGATTGGTTGCCGGCCTGGTAGCAAAAGGTGTTGTGGTGATCACAGAAAACCTCTCCAATTTGGCGGAGGAAGGAACTTTTGGAAATACCGATCGCCTTCTTGAAGGTTTTGATGCGGAAGATCCGGCTTTTACCCCCGATTTGTTGATTACCCTTGATATTCCGGTGCTTTCCAAGAAATTGAAGCAAAGGCTGAGGAAATATCCTCCAAGCGCTCATTGGCACTTCTCCAATCAGGAGATTTTAATAGATACCTATCAATGTCTGACCCGTCAGATTGGCGGTGATGCTGTTGAGATCCTTGGTAAATTGGTTCCCCGGATGAAACAGCTGTCATCAGATTATGCTGAAATCATTGAAAATGCTGAACAAAAGGTGAGGCGAAGGCATTATGAATATCTGGAAGGTCTCGGATGGTGCGATTTGAAGGTGTTCGAGCAGATCTCCCGAAAAATACCGGGCCTTCAACAGATACATTTGGCCAATAGTACGCCTGTTCGTTACGGTCAGTTATTTGATTGGGATGAGACCTGCGCTTTCTTCAGCAATCGGGGAACCAGTGGTATTGACGGATGTGTAAGTACCGCTGCGGGAGCTGCATATAAAGCAGATCAGTCGGTGACGCTTATTTCGGGCGATCTGGGTTTCATGTACGATACCAATGGCTTGTGGCACCGGTATCTGCCATCAACCTTCAGAGTGATTGTAATCAACAACGGAGGTGGTGGCATTTTTCGCTTTATTCCCGGTCCTTCAAAAACAGAAGAACTGGAACCATATTTTGAAGCCCGCGGCAACCATCAATGTCGTGGCATAGCAGAAACTTTCGGGTTGCAGTATTATGCTGCCGGCAACAGTGATGAATTGGATCAAATTCTGGAGCACTTTTGGAGCGATAAAGGCCGGCCGGCCTTGTTGGAGATCTTTACGCCGGGGCAGGAAAATGGGGAGATATTGAGGGAGTATTTCAGTTATCTGAGGGGGAGGTGATTTGGTAAGGCAGAAGAATCTGCCGCACTTAATCTGTCATTGGTAACGTAGTGAAGCAATCTCAGTTTTTTAACTGGACACCAATTAAAATATAACAATCTAACAATAGTACCATGAAGTATAACTGGACAACCATTAAAGAATACGAAGACATTAAGTTTGAGTTTTGCGAAGAAGTGGGAAAGGTGACCATCAACCGTCCCCGTGTTTACAACGCGTTTCGTCCGCAGACCGTAAAGGAGATGATTGATGCCTTTGATATTTGCCGTGAGCGGCAGGATATTGGCGTGGTGGTGCTTACCGGTGAAGGAGACAAGGCTTTTTGTTCCGGGGGTGACCAAAACGTAAAAGGACATGGCGGATACATGGATGAGGACGGGGTTCCACGTCTGAACGTGTTGGATCTTCATAAACGTATTCGCTCTCTGCCCAAGCCGGTAGTTGCCATGGTCAACGGTTATGCCATTGGTGGTGGCCATGTTTTGCACGTAGTTTGCGACCTGACAGTTGCGAGTGATAAGGCCATTTTTGGACAGAGCGGGCCCAAGGTGGGAAGTTTTGATGCCGGTTTTGGTTCCTCTTACCTTGCCCGTCATGTGGGACAAAAGAAAGCACGTGAGATTTGGTTCCTGTGTAAACAGTATTCTGCCGAAGAGGCTGAGAAAATGGGCCTTGTAAATAAAGTGGTTTCACACGAATGGCTGGAAGATGAGACCATGGAATGGTGCAAAATAATGCTCCAACGCAGTCCCATGGCATTGCGGATGATCAAAAGAGGACTGAATGCCGAGCTTGACGGACAGACTGGCATTATGGAGATGGCCGGAGATGCTACACTGATGTTCTACCTCATGGAGGAAGCTCAGGAGGGACGTAAAGCGTTCTTGGAAAAGCGGGATCCTGATTTTAAGCAGTTTCCTAAGTTCCCCTAAGACAATAAACGAAATTTTGATGACCATATAAGGCATATTTAATATATTACAAATCATCATTGAATGGGTTTTATCAACCTGGACGCTTTCGAAGCGTTTTGTTACAGGTGGATTATAAACCACTGTAAGCCTTAATACTCCTGATATGTCTGATATGGTTTAAATATTTTTTCATTATCCAATCAACTAAAAACTATGTCAGAAAAGAAAAAAGAAGGTTTCTTCAAAAGACTACTCGATAAGGTTGAAGTTGCCGGAAACAAACTACCTCAACCCGTTACTTTGTTTGCGATGCTCATGGGAATAGTGCTCTTGCTCTCGTGGATTTTTGGTTCTTTGGGGGTAAGTGCTACCCATCCGGCCAGCGGAGAGGAAGTAAAAGCAGTGAACCTCCTGAGTGCTGACGGGGTAAGGCGGATTATGACATCTATGGTGGATGTGTTTGCTGAGTTTCCGCCATTGGGACTGGTTCTGGTGGTAATGTTGGGAATTGGCGTTGCCGAGCGCAGCGGATTAATATCTGTCGGACTCCGGATGTTTGTGAGTAAGGTACCCAAATCGCTCATCACTTTCTCCATTGTGGTGGCCGGTATGATCAGTTCCATTGCTGCAGATGCCGGTTACGTGGTATTGATTCCTTTGGGAGCAGCCATATTTCACAGTATGGGGCGTCATCCGATTGCAGGGTTGGCTGCTGCGTTTGCAGGTGTCTCCGGAGGGTTTGGTGCCAATTTTCTACCCACAGGACTTGATCCTTTGATTGCATCTTTTACCCAGCCTGCCGCTCAGATTATTGAATCGGGTTATACCGTCAACCCGCTGTCCAATTACTTCCTGATGGCTGCATCTGTTCCTTTTGTGGGACTGGCCGGAACATGGGTGACCGAGCGCATTATCATACCTCGTTTGGGGAAATACACCGAAGATACCGATGAGGTGGTGAACAATGAAATATCACCCATAGAAAGGAAAGGTCTGAAGTGGACTTTACTTACAATCGTGGTATTTCTGGGACTTTTGGTTTGGGGTATTGTTCCTGAGAATGCACTGTTTCGTGCCGAGGATGGTGGTTTGGAACCGTTTTACAACTCCATTGTGCCACTGATGTTTATCCTTTTCTTTATTGCCGGATTGGTTTATGGTTTGATTACCAAATCAATTAAGGGCGATAAGGATGTGGCCAATATGACCGCCGAATCTATGTCCACCATGGGAGGCTATATAGTTCTTGCCTTTGTGGCTGCCCAGTTTGTGGCATTCTTCAACTGGTCAAATCTGGGACTGATAGTAGCCATTACCGGAGCTGATGGCTTGCAGGATATCGGTTTTACGGGAACACCACTTCTGGTGGCGTTTATTCTGGTTTCCTCTTTGGTCAATCTGATGATTGGCAGTGCCTCAGCCAAGTGGGCTATTCTGGCACCTATTTTTGTGCCTATGCTGATGCTGATGGGGTACAGTCCTGAGACCACTCAGGCAGCCTACCGTATTGGAGACTCTTATTCCAATATTCTAACCCCCTTACTTCCTTACTTCCCTCTGGTTATTACGTTTGCACAGAAATATGTGAAGAACATCGGACTGGGAACCATTATTTCCACGATGCTTCCTTTTGCAATTGTTTTTGCCGTTGTTAGGATTGTAACTTTTATAATATGGATTTGGCTCGATATTCCTTTGGGTATTGAAGGCCCCATTTATTATGGTGGATAAGTTTTGTAATTGAACCATAAAATAAAGAAGCTGGCAAAAAAGAACCCCGGGCAACTATCGCTCCGGGGTTTCTGTTTTTTGTGATTAACCTTTAGTTCTTCTTATCTTCTGATTTGTTAGCAGCCGACCGAATTGAACGAACTATAGAAACTAACGTTGCGGTCATCGCAATAAAAATAAGATAATTGAGCCAGTTTTCGGATGAACGAAGGTTGTTGAAGTTGATTGAGGCCACATCTGCAATCAGAATAACCATTCCGAAAATCAATAATGAATAACGGACTTTTTGCATCTCTTTCTCAAATTAATGGATGATTGCCGGTTAATAGTTTTACTTCTGCCTCTCAATCTTCTGCCTTTCCAACTTCTGTCAGAGAAATCACAATAGTTTCTTAAATAATTCTGCAACTTCATCCACGTCTTTCAGTGTATAAGATGCGTGTGTCGGATTGCCATTGTGCTCCACCATTATGCCAATTCCAATCCCATCAGTTTCCAGTGCTTCGAAAGCATCCTCATCGGTGTCATCATCTCCTATGTAAACCGGAATTACCGAATCATCGGTGGCCAATCCGAGTTCCTGAAGAATCCACAGCACTGCTTTTCCTTTGTGCCAGTCAAGATCGGGCTTTATTTCCACTATTTTTTTGCCGGTTCCTTTCTTGTAACCGGGGTTTTTGGCCAATACCTCTTCAAAATCAGCCAGAATGTCATCAATCTCTTCGTCTTTGGCATTGCGGTAATGCACCCCAATGGCATAACGTTTACGGTCAATCTGAACCCCCTTGTATTTTTTCTGGAGCTCCATCAGTTCCTTCTCTATGATGTTCAGCTCGGGAAGCAGCACAGAAGTCTTTTCATGTTCTTTGTAAAGTCCGTCGGGACCGGAAATCCTGAATCCGTGACTTCCTGCATATAACAGGTTGTCTAAACCAACGAGTTTTTTTACATCATCCATATCGCGGCCGGTAATAACGGCCACAGTATATTTCTCTGCCAGTTGTGCCAGCAGATCTTTCATTTCCTGGCTGATTTGGGCATCTTCCGGGCGACTGACAATTGGGGTCAGTGTTCCGTCATAGTCTAAAAACAGGGCAGGTTTTCTACCTTTCACTTCCTCAAAAAAATCATTTTGGCCGTCAAAAACCGGCTTCGGATTTGATTTTGTCATGGTATCTTATATATCGGTTTATCGTTCAATTGCCCCTTGACCTTTTTCAAAGTTTTGGAGATAAAGCTTAATATTAAAAAATAATATTTTTGATAAAATCCAGAAATTCAGCATTATACGATTTTTCTAATCTCTAACCTCTAATTTCTAACAATCTAATTTTATGGTTTACTCAAATATAAAAAAATTATGCAAAAAACAACCAAAGGTTGCCGGTCAGATAAAATACAATTATTAGAAGGCTTTCCCAGCCTATTTTCCCGATTCCCTGCTTTTCCCGATGAAGTAATCCCAGTATTAATGTCGCCGTCAGTAGCATTGTCAATGCAATAATAAATATCTGATTTTGGGAGATGGCATGTAGAATGCTGCCATCGTTGTAGGCTATATCGGCAAATGCCACAAAGAGAATATCAAAGCTGTTGCCACCAATGATATTACCCACTGCCAGGGTAAGGGCTTTCTGCCGGACGGCAGCAATGGATACCACCAGCTCGGGCAATGATGTGGCAACGGCAGTAAGTAACATACCCACAAACCCTTCGGACAGATTGGTTTTATCGGCAATTACCATTCCTGTGCGGGCTACAAAATATCCCGCAACGGCCACGATTGCTGCCAAGACAATAAACTTAATGTAGATGAGATAAGGGTATCTGGGTTGTAAATTTTCTTTGTCGGGAACGTCCTCAACTGTCTGTCTGGTCATCCTTGGAAGCCACATCGGATAGTCTTTGGCTCTGCTAATCATTTTTGTTCCCAGAATATAAAAGAGAATTAATATAAAAGAGATGGGATGGATGTGAAAAAATGTGGTCTCAGGACCGGATATTCCTAACAGGATAAGTGCAAGTAGTCCCAGCAGTAAAACGCCCTGCATGAGATTGGCAAATGAGGCGGCAGCATGTTCCAGGTTTATTTTTCGATAAGAGATGTCTGCAATTGACAGAAACAGGGTTTGAGCAGCAATTCCTCCTATGGCATTGCTGATGGCGAGCTGTGGATGCCCGTTGTATGCTGCAACAACCGAAGTTATGATTCCTGGTAAAGAGGTTGTACCGCCCAGAAAAACAGCTCCAAATAAGGCTTCTCCCAATCCTGTGATATCTGCCAGACGGTCTGCCTCTTTTGCAAGCATCGTTCCTGCTATTGCAATGATGATGGTGGAAATAATAAAGAGGACAATGGAAGTTTGTAATTCCATGGAACAAGTAGTTTTAGGCGCTTAAAAATTTTAAGTTTTTACAAAGAAGTGATTCTCCTGGTGGTTGTAGATAATATTGATTGCCGAGGGGAGTACTTCTACTTCCAGCTGTTTGAGTTCCCCTACCGGTTCCCCATCTACCTGAAGATCCTGGGCTGGTTGCATTTTTATCTTTGCATGTCGGCACGAAAGCGTTCGGATGTGTCTGAGTCGGTGAATATTGCCTGTAAAAAATGCAAAAACCATATGAAAAAGATAATACCACGGATATGGCTTAATAACAACCATTTCAAATTTTCCGTCGTCAATCTTTCCTGTGGGGTTTACCACCGCTCCGGTTCCAAAGAAGTGAGTGTTGGTCATGACCAGCATTACAGCTTTGTATTTTCTTCTCTTTTTTCCTTCGCAATCAACGATGCACTTAAAATGAGACGGAGATTTTAGCTCCTTAAAAAACTGTCGTGCATATCCGTAAAATCCTCTTATTTTCTCCTGATCAAAACGCTTGATGATCCGCGCGTTCATGCCCAGATCACTTAAATGAATTGCCAAATGCTTTTTGTTGATTTTTAAGAGATCAATGACCCGCGATGCATTCCGTTCAATGACAGATAAAGCCTGTTCGAAATTGGTTGGGATATTCAATTCAAAAGCCATTCCATTGGCAGAACCGGTGGGGATGATTCCCAATTTTGTTTTGGTATTTATCAGAACTGAGGCCACCAGATTCACGGTTCCGTCTCCTCCTACTGCAACAACTGTATCCGGGGAATTATTGTTGATGGTTTCGGTTATTCGTTCCTCATCATTCTCTCCTGTTGTTTCCAAAAAGGAGGCCGGGAGCGAATGGGTTTTACAAAACCGGGTAATTTCCCCTTGTACATCAATTTTTTGATTGCTTCCCGAAATCGGATTGATGATGAATAGAATATTTCTATTTTCAGAACTGCTCATGTCGTTTGATTCAAGGTAATAGCTAACTTTGAGTAAACAATTATCACTTACGATTCTTTAAATATAAAAAAACAAATCTTCAGATGCCCATAATAACCAAAACTTTCCGTTACATTCTTCGAAAAGCCGGTAGTCCGTTCCGACGTGCCCGTCTGTGGCTCAAAAAGCGTCTTGGCTGGTTAGGTATTCCCACCATTGAACCCTATCTGGGGTTCTGTAACGGTCAGGATGTTTATATTTCCGGCAATGTGATGGAGGATAAAGGACTTGAAAAGCCCAGGCCGGGACAATCGTTGGGGAGCAATATGCTGGCCATGTTTAAGCGTTATGTGAGTGATGAAATTGGCGGGGTGCGGGTTAAAGTGATTTTTCATGAAAGATCTCAGATAGTGGAGACCAACGAACTGGGAATCTTTCATTGTTCTTTCAGGTTTGATGAGCCGGTTTCTCCGGATAACCATTTTGAGCCGGTTTATTATGAATTGTTGGATGAGGTGGTTGAAAATCAGGGGGAAATCAGGGCGACCGGTGAGGTGTTGGTAGTGTCGGAGAAACTCTCCTTTGGCGTTGTGTCTGACATTGATGATACGGTTATGGTGTCTCACTCTACAAAAACATTGAAAAAGCTGAAGCTGATGCTTTTTAAGAATGCCCGGACACGTGTTCCATTTGAAGGTGTGGGAGCTTTTTACCGAGCCCTTCGTAAAGGGGGGGAGGATCAGCAGCATTTTAATCCGGTTTTTTATGTGTCCAGTAGTGAATGGAATTTATATGATTTGCTCGTAGATTTTTTTGAATTCCGGAATATTCCCGCGGGGCCTTTAATGCTGCAGGAACTGGAACACAGTATCTTTCAGTTTTGGAAATCAGGTGGTGGAAATCATGAACACAAACTGGAGAAAATACGTTTCTTATTTTCCTTTTTTCCTAAGTTGGACTTTGTCCTGATTGGTGACAGCGGTCAGAGGGATCCTTCGCTTTATCTGCAAGCTGCCAGAGAATGCCCGGGAAGGGTAAAAGCGGTCTATATCCGTTGCATCGGGAAAGCCCATAAAAACAGGCAAACATTAGAAATCGCCCGTCAGATGGAGCAACTGAATGTTCCCATGTTGTTGATTGATAGCACGGAGGAGGCTGCCCGCCATGCTTTGATGAACGGGTTTATAGCACCGTCATCCATGCCCGATATCGCCCGACAGTTAGAGGAAGACCACAATTTTTCTTTTACCGATTCTTTTTACAGTGAGAATGAACAGCTGATTGCTGATAATTAATCAATTATATGAACCTTTTGCTTGCGGGCTGGTTAGTATGAGGATAGTATATATTACATTTTAACCTTAAAAACTAACGTTATGAGTAAGAAAATGTTCCTTTTTGCCATTGTTGCAACAATGGGGCTGGGATTCCTGGCATGTAATTCAACCCAAAAGAAACAGGATGAGAAGAAGGTATCCGATGCCGTTGAAGAGAATTATGAAGACCTCAAAGAGGAGTTAAACGAAGTGGGTGTTGCCATTTCAGATTTGTTTAAAGCTGAAAAGGGCGACTTTAAATCTTCGGCCAACGAGGTGTTGGATGACATAAACCGGAAAGCCGAGGATCTCAAACAAAAAATTGCAGGAAATGAGGATGAGAATACGCTGAAAAACAAACTGCATAAGCTCGAGCAGGAAGCCGATAATCTGGAAAAAGAACTGCAGGAACTGGATGATAAAACCGAAGAAGAATGGAAAAAAGCCAGAGCAAAAATTGAAGAGAATTTTAAAGCGGTTCAGAAGGAAATCGAGACTTTCTTTGAATAGTTTATTTGTGAATTAATCAGTTTCTGTCCATAAAGTACCACTTGCGTTCCCGAAGGATCGGGGCAGGCTGTTAAGCTTGTCGCCAAAAACGGAGTTTACGATTAGTAAACTCCGTTTTTGGCGGCTTCGCAAGCCTTGCAATTGGCACTTTCTGACTACAAATAGGACTAACAACAAACTCTGCTTTGTTTAAAGAATGGCAAATCAGTCCTCCTAAAAAGCGAGACTTTTTCCTTTTTAAGGAATGCATCATGTTATGGTGTTCTGAAAGGCCGAAGGTCTTTAAACAATAGCCTGTGGCAAAGCCCCAGAAAAATTTGTGAGTGAATTATTCCTGCAACGATTCCACAAAAGACATGGCTTCTCTCAGTTTTTTGTTTGGAAAAAGACGGAGCAAAATCACCAATACCACCGCAATAACTATGCTTCCCATAAAAAAGCCCATCATCCAGTCAGTACCGTATTGATAAAGATTCCAGTTGGCAAGACCTTTTGCCAGGACGATAATCATTGGTAATGAAAATACCGGAATGATGGCCAGCAGACTGTAAATGTCAAATATCTCCAGCTTTTTCAGGCGTGTCAGTTTCTTTTGTGTCTCAAGCAAAGGCAGGTCATTGCGAATGCTGTAATATAGATGTAAACGGTAAGATTCAAATACCAGGTTGAAAATCATGAGACCGAAAATCATGGCTGCCGGAAAAAAAAAGGCAGGCTCTGCGAGGTGGTTTACATAAAAACCGACAAGAAAGAAGGAAAAGATCAATTCAATCAGTATCTCGGTTACCGATGTCCACTTGATTTCTCCCAGATTGGATCTGATTTTTCTGAAGCCGACTTCCCGGATGAGCTGATGATTGATTTGTATGGCATTGTCTTGTTGGGTGTCGGCATTTTGCCATATCTGACTGAGTTCTTTGAATTCCATTTTAGTGCGTTTTTTCGTTTTCAAAATAGGTTCTGAGTGTCTCTTTAATTCTCAGTTTGCGTGTGGAAATGTTGCTGACAGAAAGCCCGGTTATTTGGGCGATTTCCTTGTTGGAGTGTTCTTCCAGGTAAAGCATGATGATTGCTTTATCCAGGGGTTTCAGCAGATCGATGAAATGGTAGAGTTTTTCCAGTCTTTCATCATGGGGAGGCGGATCAAAATCGAGCCATTCCATCTCGTTTTTGTAAGCTTCCCGAACTCTGCTTTGCGAGGTTCTTTTTCTTAAATAAGAGATACTCACATTGAAGGCAATGCGATAGGTCCAGGTAGCCGGAGAGAATTTTTTATCATATTTGGGATATGCCCTCCACAGTTGAATAATAATCTCCTGAATCAGGTCTTTACATTCCTCCGGATTGTGGCAATATATCCCTGATACTTTTGATATCAGCCCTTTGTAGTTTTCCAGAAAGGTAGCAAATTCGTTCTCCTGTCTTTGTGTTGTTTTCAAGGTGACAATGTTTTTTGTTTACCTATATATTCGCAAGTAAAACAAAAATGTCACATCAGGGAATATTTTTTTTTCAAAGGTCACAGGGGTTACAAATAAATAATTCCCTGAATATCTGCCAGGTAAACCAAAAGTAAAGAGATGAAAAAAGCGATTAACGGAGCAATCAGCCACATGATGAAGAAACGGTTCACTTCAGTTTTGCGGAAGATGTTTTTAAAACCAAGTTTGGCTACCCCGATGCCCAGAATAGCTCCCACGTTCAGTTGCACCAAAGAGGTGGGGATGCCTTTGACCACTGATGCCAAAAGAAGCAATGTGGCAGAAATGAATGCAATGACAACTGCCTCAATGCGACCGAACAGCACAATCTCTTTGCCTGTATTGCGCAGTATTTTATGGCCGAAAACAGAGCTTCCTATTCCAAAACTGGGTGCAATTATGAGCGTGGCCAGAATCAGTACCTGTAAAAAGTGAGCATCACTGATGTTTAGTTCGTTGACCGACATGATGGCAATGGGGCCTGCCGCGTTTGCTACGTTGTTGGTCCCGATGGAGAAAGCTACATACATCGACATGAATACGATGAGCCCTTTTAGGAGAAAATTATCATTTACCTTTTTTGAAATGGTGTAACCCTTCCGGCGAATGGGTCTGTAGATGTATTTTCCGATCAATAAAGCCAGGAAGAATGCAATAAAGGGCATGATGAGCCAGGTGGGAATGATTTCAAAAAACAGTTTGTTGGTGTTGAGGGAGTCAAAATAGACGGCAGGGGCCACCACGGCAAGCACGGTGGCCTGACTGGTGGATTGTGGAATGCCGAAAAGGTTGGCGATGAGCAGGGCGATGGCTACTGATGCCAGGATGATGGATACGATAGTAAAGGTCATCATTTCTTCATTCAAAAGCCCTTTACCCATGGTCTTTGCAGTTTCCTGGCCGCCAATGATTGCTCCCAGAAAAACCATGATCCCAAACAAGCCGGGAACTGCAGCTCTGCGGATGAGGTTAGCGCCATAAGCGGCAGAAAATGCGGGAGCAGTGCCACTGCCGCCCATATTGATGGCCAGAAACATGGCAATGACGAACGGAATCAAAAAGGGAATAAGCATACTATTGGTGTTTAGTTGTGTCTGTTCAGTGAACCGCTCTTTTCCGGTGGGCTCCAAACTTTTAGGTCTATGATTTCAATGCGCACATTTCCATGTTCGAGATTTACCACAACACCGCTATGTATTTTCTGCATCATGCAGTGATGAGGCAGAAATCGAATGGTTTCTCCCACTCTCAGCGATTTTCCTTCATACGTTCCCTGAAAAGCCAGTACCATACAAATCCCCAGATCTAAAATGCTTGTTACATCTGTATTTCGGGTGGTTTCCGGGCCAATGATTACGATGGTAATCAGGTTGTGGTCTGTTTCGACTACTCTGGCTATGTGTGTGATGGGGCATCCCAGAGGTCGATATCGAATCACATCGTCAGGTTCTGTTTGGATGTTTGAGAACGGAAGAAGGGTTTCGCGACAGCTTTTCTCATTCTTCAGCGGATGTAGGATGATGTCTGCCCGGTAGTGATCAATAACACCGGAAATTATTTTCTCCGGATGAAATCCCGGCTCCAATCTTAGGAGCTCCTCTATGGATTTTTTGTCTGCAGCAAAGCTGGGTCGTATCAGAACCGGGCATTTCGATGGCTTCTCTTTTCTGTTGATAAGAGATTTGGCAAAATCATCGCATCGATTGTAGCCACAATTCCCGCAATTGAATCCGGGGAGCAGTTTTTTGATTTTCTCCAACATGGCATCTGGTTTATTCTCCAACATATTGTTCACATCCGCTCATGGTTCTCAATAGTCCACGGTGGTACTTTTTATCTATTCGTTTTTCTCCGACACAGAGGGTGCAAACCGAGAAAGGCGCATTGTGCCGAAGCTTGTCTTCTACGGAAGAACCTGCTTTAAAAGACTGGAATTGCTGAGCCAGTTCGGCAGCTCCCTGTCCATTGAGTCCATTCACATCAACGATGTTGCAGCCGGGATTGGCTTCCAGTATTCTTTCGCGGAAGATTTCTCGTTCGGCCTGCGAAATCATATCGCCTTTGGTGACTACTACAATATCGGCGCAACTGAGGAACGGACCTGCTTTACCCGGATTATTGGGGCCGCTGGTGGAGTCTATAACACACACTCCGAGGCAGTTTTCGGTGTAGGGTGCACATCGGTGACACAAGCCGGCGGTTTCCATAATCAGAGCGTCTGCTTGGTTTTTTTGTGCGAATGCTTTCATCTCATCCAGGTTATAAATCGAGTAATGGTCGGGACACATATCACGCGACAAACCTACCAGAACCGGTAGATCCAGTTTGGCAAAGCGTTTGTCGTCGTCCGTGGCAAGACAGTCGATTTTAACCAGTGCCGGACGTCTGTTGGCCGATTTTAATATCCTGATGGTATGCACCAAAACAGAAGTTTTGCCTGCTCCGGGAGTTCCGGCGATGATTATCAGTGGTAGTTTATTGATGGTTTTATTATCAGTCATTTTTTGCTGGTCAGTGGCTACAAGGTGAGGGATGCATTTTCTTCTTTGCACAACAGGCTTTCCGGAATGAAGTTGAGGTCGTTTTCTTCGATGTACAGGCCATTACGAAGTAGTTCCCGCAGATGAAGGATGGTCGCATCAATACCGGAGAGCTGTTCTGAAACTATCTTCTCTTCCGGAGTTGCTTCCAAAAGGGTGCTCATACCTCCGTTTTTCATAATGATCCGTTTTTTTGCGCTGAGGGCCATCACCGGATCATGGGTTACAATCATTATGAGTTTGTTGTGCCCGGAGAGTAATTCCAGTGCCTCATGTTTTTTTATTCCGGCGTTTTCTATCTCATCGATGAGTACAATGGGAGATTCACTAATCACAGCTACATCAGCCACCATCAGTGCACGCGTTTGACCGCCACTGAGGATTGTCAGGTTGTCATTTGGTTTGATAGGCTCTCCGGTGAGCTGGTTGGCTTTGTAGATAATCTCATCTGTAGAAATCTGGTCTTTTCCTCTGCATCGGGCATGAAGGCGCAAAAAATCCCGGACTTCCATATCTGCAAGAAAATTCATGTTTTGCGACAACTGGGCCACCATTTTTTGCCGGGGATCGTTTCGCAGGGCAGGTGAGGGTACTTTCCCGTTAACCAGAACCTGGCGGCGTGTAGAACTATCTTTTTGAGATAATTGCTCAATGTCCGAGATCAACTGACTTTTGCCACTCCCTGTTGGACCAACGATGCCAATGATTTCACCCTCTCGGATGTCCAGAGATGTGATGTTTTCCGGTTTTCCGGATTTGTCAATGCCACCGATAATGGAGATGCACTCAATTTTGACCATAATTTTTTTGAATAAAATTTACAGTACAAAATTGCGGCCTTTGAAGAGGTTGTAAAACAGTCCTAAGTCGTAATTTCAGATACGTCTTTTAGCGTAGTGATGGGGGAGTCAGATTTCAAAAAGCTTGTTTTTTATGGCATAAACAACCATTTGGGCGGTATTTCCCGACTGAGTTTTCAGCAAAATATTTTCACGGTGCTTGTCAACCGTTCGTTTGCTGAGGTTCAGGTTGTTTGCAATTTCCTGATTCGACAGCCCCTTGCAGATGTTGTATAATACTTCAATCTCGCGCGCTGTGAGTTCACTGTTGTCGGGACTGGTCTTCTTTTTGCTGAGATTGCGCACGATGCCATTGAGTATTTCGGGCGAGAAATAGTTGTTGCCGTTGATTACTTCTGTGATGGCCCGTTGCACATCTTCGAAACGGGAGTTTTTAAGCAAAAAGCCTTTGGCTCCGGCATCAATCATTCCGGTGTAATAGTTCTCATTGCCATACATCGAAAGAGCAATTACTTTAATGTCAGGATATCTTTCGAGACAGGCGATTGTGGTATCAATACCATTGGTTCCCGGCATTTCAATGTCCATTAATACAACGTCGGGTAGCATGGATTCAATATTTTTCAGGAATTCATCCCCATTTTCAGAGACGAAAACGTCATCAATAAAATCCCATCCCGAAAGCAGAAATTTCAGTCCATCCCTAAACAGTTGGTGGTCGTCAACAATAGAAATCCTCATAGCTGAATATTGGTTTTGAGGAAAAATCCCCGGTTTCTTTTAGTGTGAATCTCCACTTTGCCTCCAAGTGATTTGATTCTTGAGTGGATATTGGACAAGCCGGTGCCTTTTTTATCCTGAATGGCAGATGGCTCATAACCTTTTCCGTCATCAGAATAATGTAAATCCAGTTGTCCGGAAGAGATGATAAGGGATATTTCAATGTTGGCGGCGCTTGCATGCTTCAGGGTATTGTTGATAAGTTCACTGATGATGCGGTAGAGGATGACTTCAATATTGTAAGGGATTTCTAACCGGTCGGGGTGTGAAAAGAATTTTAATCCGGGTTTTTCAGGCCGGGAGATGCCTTCATAAAAGGTATGAATGGCTTTTTTCAGGCCAAATTTTGCGAGCAGGTGAGGACTCAGATGATTGGATATCTCCCTGACTGTAAGGATGGCATGATCAACCGAGGATTCAGTTTTTTCAATAATCCTCCGGTTTTTTTCTCCGGTGGCTTTGAGGTCAATAGCCGAGAATGCCATCTTTACGGACGATAATACAGGGCCCAGTCCGTCGTGCATTTCCCTGGCAAATGACTGGCGTTCTTTCTCTTCGGTTTCGATGATGGCCGACAATACACGGGCTTCATTTTCTTTGCGCATATTGTCTATTTGCGATTGCAGGTTGAAAATGCGACGAATGTAAAAGGAAGCCACAAACATCAGCAGAGAGATGAGAACTGCCATCCAGCTGTTGAAGTAATCTGTAGCAGCGGGAGAGTCGCTGTTGGCGAACGTTGCAAACTCACTCAATCGCCTGATGGCCATCAGAAAAAATGCGATAGAGATGGTAATCCAGGATATGTTGAATTTGGTGCGTCGAATCAACTTCAGCGTATTGAAGAATGCGCCAAATTGAAGGATGACAGAGGATAAAAGGGCTATCTGGATAATCATAACATTGCGTTTTCAATGCAATATTATGGATTTTTCCGGATTATCTCTGTGGATTATTCATTCTTAGGCATGTTAATATTATTATTTAGACCAGTTATTATTATAAACATTTTGGTAATCATAAGATAAATTCAGGGTATAATTCTCTTTTCATCTCTGCTCTACTTTTGGAGTGTTTTAAGTTCATTCACAAAAAACTTCAAAAATCGAAAAAATGAAAGTAAAGAATTTTTTTAAACTGTTTGTCCTAATGCTGGCTTTGTCTGTTTCTTTTTATTCATGTGACGATGATGATAATGAACAGGAAATAGAAGAGGTGGTAAATGATGACACCAAAGGTACAAATGAAGAAGAGGTGGTTGTTGAATCGGCACCTAAGTATGTATTTTTTTTTATTGGTGACGGAATGTCAAGCCCTCAAATTAATGTGACAGAGGCTGCTCTGAATGATCCTGATTTTCAGTTGAAATCAGTAGGGATTGGAAAGCTTAATCTCAGGCAGCTTCCGGTAACGGGGATGCAAACAACACATGCTGAAGATCGCTATATTACCGGTTCTGCAGCTGCTGCAACAGCTTTAGCTACCGGAAAAAAAACAACCATTGGTACTATTTCTATGAACGGAGATCATTCGGGAAATATAAAGACAATGGCAGAAATGGCTCGCGATAAAGGCATGAAGGTGGGGATTATCTCTTCAGTTAGTATTGATCATGCTACTCCCGCCTGCTTTTATGCTCATAATGAATCCAGAAATAATTATCAGGAAATAGGGCAGGATCTTATCAATAGTGGGTTTGATTATTTTGCTGGCGGTAATGTGCGGTTTAACAAATATAAAGACTACTCCTTAGCAGATTTTAAGTCCGATGCTCAGGGGAAAGGGTATAGCTATGTGAGCTCAAAAACTGATTTTGATGAATTGAATGAAGGTTCGGGAAAGGTTATTGCCACCCTTAAAAGTCTTGAATCTTTTACAGGAGACGGATCTGCAATGCCTTATGCAATTGATTTGGACGAGCAAGCCAATGATGATAAAATTTCTTTGGCTGATTTTACAAAAAAAGGCATTGAAGTGCTGGATAATGAAAATGGTTTCTTTATGATGGTAGAAGGCGGAAAAATTGACTGGGCCTGCCATGCCAACGATGTGGTTTCTGCTGCAATGGATATGATGGCTTTTGATGATGCGCTGGGAGTGGCTCTTGAGTTTTACAATCAACATCCCGATGAAACACTTATTGTAGTTACGGGTGACCATGAATGTGGCGGACTTACACTGGGGTTTGCAGCTACCGGTTATGAAACTGCATTTGATTTGCTTAAATACCAAAGTCGTTCGTTCTGGTCTTTTACTAATGACGTGATTGGTTGGGCCCAAACGGGAGAAAAGACTTTTCAGGAGGCATTGTCAGACGTTCAGAAAGTTTTTGGACTTGGCGACGCTGGCAAAGGATTGGCTTTGTCTGATTATGAAAAAGGATTGCTGGAGGATGCATTTAACCGAAGTATGACCGGAGAATCGGCACACGCCAATGAAGAACTTGCGGTTATTTATGGTTATTACGATCCCTTTACTGTAACTGTAACGCATATTCTCAATAACAAAGCGGGAATAGACTGGACATCCTATTCGCATACCGGAACCCCTGTGCCTGTTTTTGCCTTAGGTATAGGGCAAGAGGCTTTCGGCGGTTATTATGACAATACTGATATTGGGAATAAAATCATCGATATTGCACTGCTTAATCAGTAAATCCAAATTAATAGCCCAAAATTAATTTACCTGCTGGCCGTTTCAGGTCAGCAGGTTTTTTGTTGATCCTTGTTATTTTATAAAAATGAGAAATCGTCGTATTAATCTTTTTTTTGTGATTATTATATCTGTGCTGACCTTGATTTTGATTTTTTTGCCAACAGGCTTTGAGAATCCGTCTATACTTGAGTCCACTTTTCGGGAGAAAGCAATCGTTTTAAAGGTTGACAATGCTGATCTTCAAACGCATGCAGTGGTGACTACCGGCTCTCAGAAACTTTTGATGCAGATTCAGTCGGGTTCTTTTAAAGGAGATACTGTTTCGGGATACAATATTTTGATGGGGCAGAAGAAAATTGATAAGGTTTTTGAAAAAGGGGATGAGGTATTTGTAGTTTTGAAGATAAATAAATCTGGAGATCAAATTATTAGTGCCAGGGCTGATGATTATTACCGGATCCATATAGAACTTATTTTGTTTGGGCTTTTTGCTTTGTTTCTTATTGCTTTTGCCGGACTTACGGGCTTTAAAGCATTGTTGTCATTTGTTTTCACTGCTTTGGCTATATGGAAAGTGTTGATACCACTATTTTTGAAAGGATACAGTCCTGTTCCTGTTGCATTGGTGATTTTGTTTATAACCACAGGAGTTATTATTTTGCTTATTAGTGGTTTTTCGCGCAAGGGGCTGGTAGCTGTTTGCGGATCGCTTGCAGGCATTGCTCTGACATCTTTTCTTGCCTTGTTGTTTGGTGACTGGTTTCGGGTGCCGGGAACCATAATGGATTTTTCAGAAACACTGCTGTACTCCGGATTTACCCAGCTTAAGCTTACTGACATTTTTTTATCCGGAATTTTTATTTCTGCTGCCGGGGCAGTGATGGATGTAGCTATGGATATTGCAGCGGCTCAGAATGAATTGATCGAAAAGAAACCCGGAATGGGGGTTCGCGAATTGATGCTATCAGGCTTTAATATTGCCTATCCGGTAATCGGTACCATGACCACAACGCTTTTATTTGCCTATTCTGGTGGATTCATTTTTATTTTCATGGCTTTTATGGCCAAAGGAACTCCCATCGATACCATTTTTAACACCAATTATATTGCCGGAGAAGTGTTAAATACCCTTGTGGGGAGTTTTGGTTTGGTATTGGTGGCTCCGGCCACTGCAATTATTGGGGGGTATGTATATACCCGTAAACCCTGATGTTTTCCGGTACGATGAATAAAATAAGAGAAGTTGAAGTCTCGATATTGCTCAATAGGAAATGATATTGACCGTCCTCTTTGGTTTTATCCCCATTATTCTGTCAATATAGTTTGACAATATATCATTTTCAATGGACCGTGACTCTCGAGATTGTTGAATAATCAAGGTCTCATCCTTGTGTTTAAGGTAGAATTTAAATACAAATTCGCTGTTTTCATTTATACCCATTTTCCCAAAACGGAGATCGGCTAAATAAAGCCCGTTCTGGTCTTTGTTTACATGATAATAGCCTTTGGTAAAGTGAATTAACTGGTTTAAATCTTTGTAGTCTGAGAATTCATTCAGCAATGCTTTGTTGCGGGGAACAAAAATGAATTCATCAGGGATGTGAGTATCAAAATTGGAATATAAACCGATGTGATATCCTGAATCTGTTTCTGCAAGTCCCATCCAGAGAAAGTTGCTCAACGGCAAGGGGGAGGTTCTGTAACGCTCATAAGGGATTTGATTTTGGGAGAAAGCTTTCTCAAAGACATTATTGACGTGTTGCTTGTTTACAACAGTTCCTAACAAATAGAGCGACGTGATAGAAAACATCCCCACAATGAGTTTCCTTCTGATTTTAGCAGTTCTGTTGATAAACGGAATTACCAGAAGCACCAGTATAAAGGGCAATGTATAGAAAACGTCCACAATGGCTATGGTGGAGAATTCAACTCGGTAATTGTGAAATGGAAGCAAAGCTCCCGTTCCATAAGTGGTGAAATAGTCTAAAACAGGATGCGTAAAGACAGCCCAGAATATCAATCCCGTCCATTCGCGCCAACTGATGTCCATTTTCTTCTTATGAATGTGATGGATCAACCATCCCAGCAGGGGCGCTATGAGAAAAGCAAAAATTAAGCTATGGCTAAAGCCGCGATGCACAAAAAGTCCGTCCACTTCACTGAAAAAAGGAGAGACCAATACATCCAAATCCGGAATTAGTCCTCCAACCGCACCCCACATGATGGCTTTATTTCCTGCTTTTCTACCCAGAACAACTTCTCCTACAGCAGCTCCAAGGACTGTTTGTGTGACTAAATCCATAATGCATTTTTAAATTTGCTATTTACTTCATCCAATAAACCTTTATGCCATACTTTTTGTTTAACGTTAACGGTAAGTCGTTAGACGTTTTTGCTTTATTATTGAGCTTACTGATGTTTTTTCTAAGATTTAATCATGAAACGATTGGTGGCAATAAGATACTTTGTCTTAATGGAATAATAATTTTTTAAATCTCATTCTATGTTTAATTTGTTCAGGAGGAAAACGAAAATTGAAGTATTGAATAAGAAATACCAGCGGTTGCTCAATGAAGCTTATAAATTATCGACAATTAATCGCAAAGCCAGTGATCAAAAGACTGCTGAAGCGAATCTGATTTTGACGAAAATTGAACTATTGAAAGCTGATCAGAGGGGATGACATGAAAATTTTAAATTTATTAGTTATGGGACTTATATTGACAAATGGTGATGTTACATTATTCAACTTTGATTCGCCTGAGAACTCAAGAGATTGGCAGGTTGTTAATGATGGTGTAATGGGGGCTTGTCAGAGAGTCAGGTTCTTTACAATCCGGAAGGTTCTTTGACCTTTAGAGGAAATGTGTCTTTGGAAAATAGTGGTGGTTTTGCTTCGGCCCGGACTCCCATTGAATCTTTGGAATTAAAATACGATTTTAAGGGTGTTGCTGTGCGGGCAAGAGGAGACGGGAAAGTGTATGGGATCCGTTTTAGGACAAATGGTGAAAGTGATGGCTATGCCTATCAGTTCAAAATCAAGACCACAAATGAGGAGTGGAAAGAATTTAAAATACCTTTTGAGGATTTTGAGCCGACTTTCAGGGGAAATACGCTAAAAAATAAACCTGAATTGAAATCAAGAGATATTACTCAAATGGGGATTTTGATTTCAGATAAGCAATCAGGAGAGTTTGAGGTTACATTGGATTGGGTGAAATTTTATCATTAATCTTCTATCAGTAATTTCCTCCCAAAATAAATTTCAAAGGAAAAATAAACAGGGCTATACCGCAAAAAGCAATGGTTTTTTGGGTGATGTTCTTTGGCATTGAGGTTCTTTATTTAGGTAAAAATAATTCGTTATCTTTGATTAAACCAAAAAACAAAAGGACTATGAACAGATTGACCACAACGAAAAGAAACCATCTACCCGGTTTGCTTAGAGGTGTTCTGATACTGGCTTTTTTAGGAATTTTTTTTTCAAACACCCTGGCAGAACAGAACAAAATAGAATTAAATGATTCCGCGTATTACGAAATGCCCGGAGTTAATGTTTTGATGTTTACCAATTGGTATAATGAAAATTTCAGTGATTCCAAAATGAGTGGTATTGAAATTATTCATCATGGTAAACGAACTGTGACCAATGGAGATGTGAGGTTGAATCGCACTCCGGAGCAGTGGGATCCCATTCCTAAATTTAACCGAAAAGAGGTCGATCGGGCCAATAATATCGTGAAAGCCTGGCTGGAGTATCCTGATTTTGGCTATATGATTCAGACAGAGCCATCGGGCGATGATGTTATTATCAGTGTGCATCTGGACAAACCTTTGCCTGAGCATCTGGAAGGGAAAGCCGGGTTTAACCTGGAATTTTTGCCTTCTGCTTATTTCGATAAGACTTATATGATGGATGGGAAGCCGGGGATTATTCCTCATTATCCTTCAGGGCCTACCCGAAAAAATGAAAAAGGGGAGACAGAACCCGAGGCGCTTGCCAAAGGTCATAAAATGGTATTTGCCCCGGAGGATGATTATCGCAGAGTCGCCATTGAGTCGGAAAATGAACTGATGTTTTTTGATGGTCGAAACAAAGCCCAGAATGGATGGTTGGTGTTGCGTAGCCTCATTCCTTCAGGAAAAACAGGGCGTGTCATTGAATGGAAAATGGACGTGTCGGGGGTGGAAAACTGGATGCGTGACCCGGTAATCAGTTTTTCGCAGGTGGGATACCATCCCGATCAGCAAAAAAAGGCTGTGATAGAGCTTGATAAAAATGCAGATTATCTTCCTGAAGCTTCATTGTACAAAATTGATGAAAATGGACAAAAAACCAGTGTTTATTCAGATGAAGTAACTCAATGGGGTTTTTATCAACGCTATAAGTACGGAGTTTTCGATTTTTCAGAAATTACAGAACCAGGCATCTATTCGGTCCGGTATGGAGAGTGGGAGAGTCGCCCGTTGCGCATAGGGGACAATGTTTATGACAACATTTGGCATCCGACACTTGATGTTTTTATGCCTGTGCAGATGGACCATGTGCTGGTTAATGAGGCCTATCGTGTGTGGCATGGTGCTTCGCATCTGGATGATGCCCTTCAGGCTCCGGTCAACCATGAGCATTTCGATTTGTATGCCCAGGGTCCAACTACCGATACGCAATATCAACCGGGTGAGCATATTCCCGGATTGAATGTGGGAGGCTGGTACGATGCAGGTGATTATGATATTCGCACGCAGTCGCAATACTACACTGTTTTGCACCTGGTAGGTGCCTGGGAAGATTTTCAGATTGACCGTGATGAAACACTTGTGGAACAGGAAAATCGTTATGTGGATTTGCATCATCCGGATGGTAGAAATGACATCCTCCAGCAAATTGAACATGGCGCCATTGGGCTGCTGGCCCAGCATCGCGCAGTGGGACATGCCATTCCTGGAATCATTGTCTCCGATTTATCGCAATACACTCATCTGGGTGACGGCCTCACGATGACCGATAATCTTATTTTCAATCCTGCGCTGGACAGTCTGGAAGTGGACTATCCTTACAGCGGAACCTTTGATGACCGCTGGGCTTTTACCAGTAAATCCACACCGCTCAATTATGGTAGTGCCGCTGCATTGGCTGCATCATCCAGAGCGTTGAAAACCTATGATCCCGAATTTGCTCAGGAGTGTCTCGAAACTGCCATTGGTGTTTGGAATCTTGAACAGTCGAAAGAACCGGATATTTTCTATGTGGGAAATACCACCGGTGGCCCCATGATTCTTGAAGAACTTCGTGCGGCAACCCAGCTTTTGATCGCAACCGGCAATGATAAATATGCCCAAAGAATAGAAGAGATGTGGCCCGACGTGAGTAAAGGATTTGCGTTTCTTGCTTCCACGCTTTTGCCGGCACTCGATTATATGGATGATGCTTTTGTTGCTAAAGTTAAGACGAGAGCAGAGAGTTACGTAGAAGAACTGAAGGGCCTTCAGAAGCAAAATCCTTTTGATGTGCCCATAACCGAAGGCGGATGGGCCGGAAACGGGACTATCATTGGCTTTGGAATTACCAATTATATGCTCCACAAGGCATTTCCTGATGTTATGGATAAAGAGTATGTATTTAAAGCGCTGAACTATATTTTTGGCTGTCATCCCGATTCCGATATCTCTTTTGTTTCGGGCGTTGGCCTGCATACAAAGAAAGTTGCTTATGGAATGAATCGGGCCGATTTTTCATACATTCCCGGAGGTATTGTTCCAGGGCTTTTAATTCTTGATCCCGACTTCCCGGAAAACAAAGAAGACTGGCCTTTTCTTTGGGGTGAGAATGAATATGTGATTACAGTTGGCGGATCCTATATTTATCTGGCCAATGCAGTGCAGGACTTGTTGAAAAAGTAATTGGATAAGAAAATTTATTTACCCCGTCAAGGCCTTGGTTTTGACGGGGTTTTTGTTTTACTGTTTTAAGATTTTCCCTTTGTCCAAAAAAGGGGGCGTTTCATAAAATATTTCTTCCCTCCAGCAATCAGCATTATCATAACTCGGTGAAAATTGTTATTTTTGCGTTTCGTTCTGTTCTGGTAGTAATGGCGATTTGCAGAACTTTCTGCAGGCTGATGTGAAAATTGAAAATTTAAAAGAGAAAAATTATGAAGGGTAGCTTTACCGCAGTTTTTGTATTATGGATGTTTTTATTTATGGATGCTGCGCATGCAGCAACGCCTCCCTCATGTGTCATCACCTATCCGCATAGCAATGCCTACTATCAGGCAGGAAGTGATATGATGATACGTGTTTATTCAACAGGATCAGGAGGTTCTGATGTACCGCGGGATATTTCCAAAGTGGAGTTTTTTGTAGATGATCAATTGGTTCATGAGACCTCTGAGGACACGGACAATACTTACTCTTTTTTGTGGGAGGATGTTGCAGAAGGGGCTTACCGCATCACAGCGCGAGCTACCAATGACCAGGGGGTATCTTTCACTTCGGCAGGCGTATTGGTAATTGTCGGAAATGAAGCTGTAATCGCCCGTGGTCTGAGTGCCGGTAAAGGAAAGTATCTCGGAAATATTATCGGTTATGGCAGTGCCAGAAGTGATTATCTCGAATTATGGAATGGTGTGACGGCTGAGAACGCTTCCAAATGGGGAAGCATTGAGCGCACACGTGACAATATGAATTGGTCAGGTTCGGATAATATTTACAATTTTGCCGAAACCAATCACCTGATGTACCGTTATCATGCCATTGCCTGGGGGAGTCAGTATCCTTCATGGATTGAGGCATTGAGTTCTGATGTTACAGCCTTCCGTGCTGAGGTGGAAGAGTATATGGCTGCTATTGCCGGGCGATATACCTACATCGATCAGATTGATGTGCTGAATGAAAATATGTACTTGAATACCTGGAATGGACAGGAACATGCCGCCGGAACGCCTTATTTCAGGGAAGGTCTGGGAGGCCCGGGAGAAACCGGTTACGATTGGGCCATCTGGTTGTTTGAGAAAGCACGTGAGTATTTTCCGGATTCAAAATTGGTACTGAACGATTTTGAATTGGAAAATAATCCTGACGGTATTTATGAAATGCTTGACCTGGTGACAGTATTGCGTGACAGAGGTTTGATAGATGGCTTCGGGACACAGGCCCACACTTTTAATGTTGATCCTATGGCGAATCAGCCTTCGGTGCTTGCCGACAGGATCAGTTTGATGGCTTCGGGCGGTGTGCCGGTTTTCGTAACAGAGCTCGATCTGGCGGGACAACAAAATACAGAGGCTTCACAATTACGCAGTTATCAGGAGCTTTTTCCGGTTTACTGGGAACATCCTGATGTAGCCGGTATTACTTTGTGGGGATATGTGGAAGGTAGTACCTGGAAAGAGGGAACGGGACTTTTAAATGCTGACGGAACAAAAAAAGATGCAATGCTTTGGCTGGAGAATTATATGGCAGCGCAGGATGATGTGGGATATCCTCATGCAGAAGAAGTGGAAGATTCCACACCGATTTTTGGTCCTTCTCAGGATCCTTCACGTTTTTACAATGCCTGGCCCAATCCGGTGGAAGGCGAATTAAAAATATCAGAGATCGCTGAATTTGGTGGTTCTGAGACAACTTACAAGATCTTTGATACCAACGGAAATATCGTAGCCGGTGGAAGCTTCAGAGACCATACTGAGGTTTCGTTCGAAGCCTTGCCGTCAGGAATTTATTTTATTCAATTGGTTAATGGTGCAAAGGTTGACCAAATAAAAGTATTGAATCAATAAAAGAGTTTTTTGATTGTGTGTGGATAAAAGGGCCGTGCCGGATCATTCCGGACGGCCCTTTTTTATGTGTTTATCCGGCCAACGCTTTTTTCCATATTTCAAAATCGTCCTGCCCGAACAGAACCACCCGGATCGTTCGAATGTTGGTGAGATTGGGAATGGTATCGATAATTGTTTTGAGGGCTACGTGAGCCGCATCTTCGGCGGGGTAACCAAAAATACCGGTCGAGATCGCCGGAAATGCGATGGATTCAATTTCTTTTTTATCTGCCAGCAGCAATGCATTTCGGTAACAATCAGCCAGCAATTTATCCTCGGGTTTGTCCTGTCCGTAAACGGGTCCCAGACAGTGAATAACGTATTTATTCGGAAGGTTGTGTCCTCCTGATATAACTGCCTCTCCCGGTCGAATAGGGCCCATTGGCTTGCACTCTTTTTCCAGTCCGGGACCGGCAGCCCGGTGAATAGCGCCTGCCACACCGCCTCCGTTCAACAGGTGCGCATTGGCTGCATTGACAATGGCTTGCATATCCGGCTGGGAGGCGATGTCCCCCCGGATGATTTCAATCGTTGTGTTGGCAATTGTCTTTTTCATGGTCTTGTGCTTTTAATTTATCTATAATCTCTTCATCAAATAAACCATATCAATTAGTTGTACTCCATCTTCAAACAATGGGTGATCATAATTATCAGTAAAAAAGTTCTTAATAATATGAGACTTTTCAAATCCGCAATGCTCATAAAACGACAATATTGCAGGAGTGTTGCCTGTTCCGACAAGCATCGTATCATAGCTGTCTTTGTAGTAATTTGAGATGAAGTTAATCAACGCTTTTGCATATCCTCTCCCCTGATACTCTTTATATGTTGCTATGTTTTTCAATTCGCAGGTTGTTTCGTCAATTGCCGCGACAACACATACAGTTTTTAAACCGTCATCGAATAGTGCAAACATATCACCCTTTTCCAGATATCGGTCTATCATACCCTCTGACTCGTCTGCTAAGAGCAGTAAGTCAATGTGTTGTTTCTTGTTGTTGGTAATCATTTCTATGTTCATGATCCTTTTTCTTTCTTAAAGTGTTTATTTAACGATTGATAGGATGAGGTGTCATGCTGGTGATAAAGTCCAGCATTTGCCCAAAATAAACATCAACCAACAGCTTCTTTTCCCCAATGGATGGATGGGGATTATTTACTGATAAATCTAAATCCAGAATTAAAGATAAGGAAACACTCCTAATTTATCGTTTTTCTTTAATTTTGGCTAATTGAATGATAAAATGAATCATATTTATATGTCATTTCATATAGTTTAATTCGGGAACAGCATTATCAAAAAATATTTTTATGGAATCTATTATCCCCGTTTCAGAACTCAATCGGCGACTTGTTCGTTTTCGTGAAATAATGAATGCCCAAAACCCTGAATGGGAGATGGGAATTGTCTTTAGTAAAATCAATCTTTTGTACTTCACCGGATCTATGCCCGACGGGATGTTGATCATTCCCCGCGATGGTGAAGCTATCTTATGGGTTCGAAAAAGCTTTGAACGGACATCCAAAGAATCTGAATTTCCTGATATCCGTCCCATGGGTAGCTACCGGGATGCCGCTGCTGTCTATCTCAGAACTCCCAAAGATGTATATTTGGAGGCTGAGTTTGTGCCTTTGGCAATGTTCAACCGGATTCGCAAACATTTTCCTTTTGAACGGTTTCAGTCGCTCGATTTCCAGATAGCCATGACCCGGGCTGTGAAGAGTGACCTGGAATTGAGTTTTATGGAAAAAGCCGGAATTATCCATCAGCGGGTGCTGGAGAATCTGGTTCCAAAGGTTCTGAAAGAGGGTATGACAGAGGCTGATCTTTCCGGTGAACTTTACCGGCTGATGGTGCAAGAAGGACATCAGGGGACTGCCCGTTTTGCCATGTTTGATACAGAAATTGTGGTGGCCCAGCTTGGGTTTGGTGAGAGTTCGTTGTATCCTACCAATTTCGACGGCCCCGGAGGCAATCGCGGATTAAATGCTGCTGTTCCGGGCCTTGGAAGCAGAAAAAGAAAACTTCAGAAGGGTGATCTTGTTTTTGTGGATATGGGAATGGGGGTAAATGGTTATCACTCCGATAAAACCATGACCTATATGTTCGGGAAACCGCTTCCCGAGGATGTTCAGCACATTCATAGGCAGTGTGTAGATATTCAACATCAGGTGGCTGCGATGTTGAAACCCGGAAATATTCCTGAAAACATCTATGAAACCATTATGGACGGACTTAGTCCTGATTTCAAAGAGAACTTTATGGGATTTGGCGATCGTACTGTAAAATTTCTGGGCCACGGCATTGGCCTTACAGTGGACGAATTGCCTGTGTTGGCCAGAGGTTTCAAAGTTCCGCTGGAAGAGAATATGGTATTTGCCGTGGAGCCCAAAAAAGGAATTGCCGGTGTTGGAATGGTGGGGATAGAAAATACTTTTGTGGTAACACCTGATGGTGGGCGTTGCATCACTGGCGATCATCCGGGGTTGATCATGGTTGAGTAAGAAAATATCAGAGATTGACCGATTTGTGGAGGTTTTTGGGCAATAAAAAGAGCCTTTATTTTTTTATTTTTGCTTGTTTTGAAGGTTAATTTTTGATGCATAACTATGAAAAACTACCGCTTTGATTCTTTGATATTTATTTTAATGATGGCGTTGGTTGCTTCCACTTTGGGAAGTTGCTCACAGACCAAAACAAAATTCTTTTCTGCAGATCATCCTCTTTTCCAGTATTGCGGGCGGGTCGATTTTTCTAATCCTGAGTTGCCCCGATTCTGGGCCCCCGGAGTATATATTCAGGCTCGTTTCGAAGGAGATTCCTGCCTGGTAGAACTTAATGATGAGGTTTTGTATGGCAGTAATCATAACTACGTTTCACTGCAAGTGGATGACCAGCCGGTTCGGCGGATAAAGTTGACGGGGAAAAACAATGTGATTAAGATGGATGCCGTGGGAGAGGGGCCCCATCGTCTTATTATTTGCAAAAGTACTGAAGCGGGAATTGGTTTCCTGGAGTTTGCGGGCCTGCATTGTGAAAAACTGCTTGAGCCTGCACCTGTTCCGGAACGCAAGATTGAATTTTACGGCAATTCCATTACTTGTGGAACCGGTAGCGATATTTCTGAAATCGCCTGCGGGGAAGGTGAGTGGCACGATCAGCACAATGCTTATATGAGTTATGGTCCTGTCACTGCCCGAATGCTGGATGCTCAGTGGATGTTGTCATCCGTTTCCGGAATCGGATTGATGCACAGTTGCTGCGATATGGATATTGTAATGCCTGATGTGTTTGACAAGCTGAATATGCGTGAGAACCAATCCCAGTGGGTTTTCTCGCGTTACCAGCCCGATGTGGTAACTGTTGCCTTGGGGCAGAACGATGGCATTCAGGATTCTACAGCGTTTTGTTCCCGGTATGTGGAGTTTGTTCAAACCCTACGAACGCACTATCCCGATGCTGAAATAGTATTGCTCACAAGTCCTATGGGGAATGAGGAACTGACCGCTGTCTTAAAAAATTACCTCACTTCGGTTCGCAACTCTGTGCATGCCCGGGGGGATTCAAATGTTCATACTTTTTTCTTTTCCGGAAGGTATAACAATGGCTGTGATAATCACCCCGATTTAGCCCAACATCAGGAAATTGCAGCCGAACTTTCCGAGTTTTTGAGCAACCTGATGGGGTGGGAGTAATATAATGTGAGAAGTCAGGGCTCTTTATTCTATTGTGGTGTTTGGGGGTTCTGTAAATTTACCTTTTATCACCTATTGTCATTTTTATGAAACCAGTATCTCTATCAGCTGCAGTAGCAAATAAATTTTGGTAATCAAGAACATTGATTTCCTTCACTGATGATTGAAAAAACAACTTAATGGCTTTAGCAACGGAACTTTTACCGCTAAGCAACATTACCTTCCTGAAATACCCCGCAAAAGAAGTAAAAATGCCGCCAGTGAAAAAAAGAAAAACAATTCAAAAACACCAGTGTTCCCAAACAAAAAATGTAGTAGCAACGAGCCTCCAATCGTTATCCAGAACATAGCCATAGACCAGCTTTTACTGCTTTTGTTAACCCGGTGAAGATGTTCAACAAAAAGGTAAAGAGATGCCATTAGTGACAAAGCAAACGCAATGGCTGCTATCGTATGAAGTTTGCTTAAAACCGGAAGGTAATCTACAGCAGGTATAAGTACGGTCAGCATTAAAAACAGCAACGACCAAATCAGCAGTCGTCGGGCTCTTTTATCTTTAAATGCTTTTAAAACAAACAACCTCAGCACATAAAATATAAGAAGAAAACCGGTGACAGCCCCCCAAATTATAAAGTTCAACCGATAACCGAGCTTGTTCCCGATCATGCTCATGGTATAATCCAGCGGCGACTCATTAGTGGCAAACAGCCATGTCCCCAAAGGAATGAAAATAATGGCAAAAACCGATAAATTTCTCAGCAACCGAGTATTTACATGATTCCTTATGTATTGCTCCAATTTTTTAAACATATCTTCAGATTGAGCTGACAATGGAACCGAAAATAATAAAAATAAAAACATTGTCAGGATTATCACCTGTTTTTGCTACAATGAGTGGAGTTGCCTATACATACATAAACCCCCAATATTTTATACATGATGTTAACGCCTGGCATTTTCATTTTTTTCTTAATAATTCATTCCAAATGCCCAAAGAGGTATTGCATTTAAGTATCCAAATTCAATATCATCTTTAACTACAAATGATTTTCCGTCTTTTTCAATCTGACTTTGCTTCTTCTTTTTTCCACCTACCTCGAAGGTGTAGTTATCAATAATAAAATCTGCATTTTTCGAAGAGATAACTTCATTTTTTACTCGCATTTGATTAAAGAAAAAGGTTTCCCTTAAATTTCCTACGTTGGATTTATCTCCCACAAGATTCAATATGATGTTTGTGTTATCTAAATATACTTTGTCAACTTTTCCTAATCCTCGAATACCACTTGTTTCATTTCGTAACTGGGCAATAAGTCCAGCTTTTTCCATATATGAAAAATAGTCGTCTAAGGAATTCCTGCTCACATTAATTATTTCTGCTATTTTGGAAAAATTTGGCTTAAAAGGTACACTTTCAGCGATGATTGATAATAGTCTTTTTAATTTGCGACCAGTGGCTACATTTAAATTGGCATATTGAGGAATGTCTGTTTCTAAAGTTTGTACAATAATTTGTCCCAATCTTAAATTCATTTCATTCTCAATTCCAAAAGGATAATAGCCTCGACTTAGATAGTCATTAAATAATGGAAGCGGATGTTGTATATCTGGTAGTTTTACTTCATTATCAATTATTTGTTTTAGTGAATATACCCCTGAATCGTAATTGTGGAATAATTTTAAATACTCTCGAAACGATAGTCCTTGAAGTTTATAAATTATTGCACGGCGACTTAAATCTGAAGAACCTTTAAGTATATCTAGTACTGAAGACCCCGTGAATACAACTTTAAGGGTAGGGAATGAATCGTAAATATTTTTTAATTCACGCGACCAGTCTGTGTATTTGTGAATCTCATCAATAAATAAATACTCTCCGGCATTTTTATAAAATTCGTCTGCTAAATCAATAAGCCTATTTTCTCCAAAGTAAATATCGTCTGCTGATACATATAATGCTTTTTTAGTATCGAGGTTTTCTTTGATGTGCTGTAAAATCATCGTAGTTTTCCCAACACCACGAGCACCAATTATCCCCATCATACGGCTTTCCCACGAGACAGTTTCGTACAAATAACGTTTAAAGTCCGTTGTCGTATTTTGCAAAAGCGTTTCAAATTTTTGGTATAATGTTCTCATAACTTAAAACCTATTTTTGCAAAGATACAAAATGCACTGTATAATCAACAATATATTTCATCGGTGCGCAATCAGGAGTGCATGTTATTGTCTTTTTGCTTGGCGTTAACGTTGAGTGTATGGTGTCGTAAGGGATTTCGGGCTTCAAACCTATCAATTTACAACCCAAAATTGATGCGAGTGAAAACGCTCGAAAAGCTTTGAAACCCGCATGCACTATACCATGTTACAGGTAGGCGTTCTTTCTGTTCACTTGTCATACAGTTAAATTTTTATGTCCTTTTTCGTCTATAATTATTTTATCGCTTTCAAATGTTGTCACCAAAGCAAACCCGTTATAAAATGGTTCAATTGTCAAGTAACGATTCTTATAAACTTCGTTTCCTTTCTTGTCAATATGAAACCAACCGTTTTTGTCTTTAGCTGTCGCAAAGTTTTTGTGGAAAACTCCCAAGTCTATAAATGATTTATTGTTGATGAACTTTCCTTTATTGTCAATGTGTCTGTATAAACCGTCTTGCGATTTTACACAAGCAATACCGTCTTTGTAGTCGCCTGCGAAAACGTAATTGTTTGCATAAAAGCGATTCCCGTTTATGTCAATATGAAAATATTGGTTGTCTGCGTTGCGAACGGTACAAATATTTTCTTGGTAATTTCCTGTCCACAAATAAGAAGCTGAATAAACCTTGGCGCCTTTTTCATTGATGTGAAACCAAAGGTTGTTGTCAATTACAGAAGCACGATTGCAGTAAAATCCGAATGTCCGTGAATAGCGATTTAAGTATATCTCGTTTCCGCTTATATCAATATGGTAAGCACCTGAACTGTCTTTTACTGGTGCAAGTCCTGGCGAATGAAATTTTAACACTTCAATAAAAGTCTTGGCGAAAATTGGTTTTCCGTCAAAGATAAAATGTGTGTTGTCGTCTGAAACTTGTATGTTTTTCCAATTCATTTTTTAAAAATCAAAATGGTTTGTAATTCATTTAATTTGGTTTCGCTATTAAATTGAAAACCTGCATTTTCACAAAGAGAGATGTACTTAGCAGATGTTCTTTCGTAGCTTTCACACATTGCAGACATATTGAGCGAAAGCAAAGACAAATCAATTTTGATTTTATCTGAACAGTTTTCAATCACATATAAGGTTCCATTATTGTAAGCCATCGGCCTCCCACGTATAAAAGTAAAGATTTTTCCCGACCAGAGGTTTCACCAGTCGGGGAAATTGGAATTTTCTAAGTTCTACTGGAATCTCTTGGAATTAGTTGGAGCTTTCCGGAAATTTCTGGCAATCGTTGGATTTTTTCCAATTGTGTGGCAAAAGA
>NZ_PVTS01000023.1 GCF_003003035.1 Marinilabilia salmonicolor
AGAAAAACAAAAGTGGTGACCCAAATGTAAAAATACAAAGTGTATCATGCTGTCAAACAGCTTTTTATGGATGCATGTTTGCAAGTTGGGTTAAACCAAGAATTGTATTTTTCTATTATTGATTCTCAGCAAGCCAGCGCTCGGTATCCATAGCTGCCATACAACCGGTACCGGCTGCAGTAACCGCCTGACGATAAACAGTATCCTGCACATCACCACAGGCAAATACTCCGGGGACATTGGTTTTTGTAGTTCCCGGAACTGTCTGAATATAGCCAACCTGATCAGTTTCCAGATAATCTCTGAAGATGTCAGAATTTGGCTTATGTCCGATGGCCAGGAAGAACCCGTCAATCTTAATCCGTACCTCTTCTTCCTCAGGACTACCTTTCTTCTTAACCAGAACTGCTCCTTCAACCACACCATCACCAAAGAGCCCCTTGGTTTGATGCTCCCATAAAATTTCGATATTTGGCGTATCAAAAACTCTCTTCTGCATCACTTTTGAAGCACGAAGCTCGTCACGACGCACAATCAGATATACTTTTTTGGCAAGTCCGGCCAGATAAATGGCTTCCTCAGCTGCGGTATCGCCACCACCAACAACTGCAACATCCTTACCACGATAGAAAAAGCCATCGCAGGTAGCACAGGCAGAAACTCCGGATCCTGAGTACTTCTCTTCATCCTCAATGCCAAGATATTTGGCTGTTGCACCAGTGGCAATAATCAGAGAATCTGTTTCTATAATTTTTTTATCATCGATGGTAATTTTGAAAGGACGCTCTGAAAGGTCAGCTTTTGTAGCCATTCCAAAACGAATATCTGTACCGAATCGTTCGGCCTGCTTCTTAAGGTCTTCCATCATTTCGGGGCCGGTAATACCCTGTGGGTAGCCCGGGAAATTCTCAACCTCCGTAGTTGTGGTGAGCTGACCTCCGGGCTGAAGCCCCTCATACATCATCGGTTTTAGATTGGCTCTGGCCGCATAAATTGCTGCAGTATAGCCTGCAGGTCCTGAACCGATGATCAGCACCCGTGTTTTTTCAACATCAGTTATCTCTTTATCCTGATTCTGCCCCTCTGAAGAGCCGGCATCCAGGTTGTCCATTTTTCCAAATAATGCCATAATTATAGAATGTTTATTTATTAAAATCCACTAAAATATCTACTTCTCTACATATTTCAAAAAGAATACCAAAATCTGATTTTGGGAGGTTTCCCTTAAAAACCAGCAAAATCTGACAACAAGTCAAATGTGGCTAACAATTGTGCAGGCTCAAATGTCATATCCCATTATCAAAAATCAATGAATCACTTGTGACATTATACCCTGTGACCAAACCAAGCCCTCCATCAATATTATTATAAATCCGGATGGGATCAATAATGGGTAAATCGTATCCATACTCAGCCACGACCCTGCTCCGGTAATAATCATAAAAGCCACGTGTATGCGACAACAGTAAAAAATATATTTTCCTTGATGCACCATTTTGGTCGGGCACCGTAGCATACTCAAGAGGCAGGTCAACTTCCAGATTGTAATTCTCCCCGTTGAAAAGTGTATCTGAAAAACAACCATCAAAGTCAATCTCCCCTATGAGACTGCCCTCTTTGCTCTGCACAAAAAACACCGGATCTGTTTTATCATATACGACCCGTTTCTGTTCACACTTCACAACACCCTCTTCCATTCTGCATATTTGCTCAAAAATAATAAGTTGATAATAATTTTTTATCACAGCAGGATCAGAAATAGTTAGCTTGCAATTCAGCACCTTTCTCTCTCCATCCTTATTATCACTTCTCACAACCGTAGCCGTATCGGCCCACAAAAATGGAACAGTATCGGGAATAATCGTCTTTCCGGAGACACTCTGCCCGCTTCCATCAAAAGCCTCTATCAGTATGGAATCACCCGATGAAAAATTCACTCCGTATCTGTTGGCCCAGGACTCATCAAAAGGAAAAATAAAATCATCCACGATTCTATCGTTCCGGTAAACGGTAATATTTCCATTGTACACCCTTTCGAAGTCATCAACAGATAAATGACTGACACTTTTGCTCAAATGCACCTGTAAAATTGAATCAGGAGCAATAAAAGAGTATAAAACCAGGCGACCTCCCCGTTCTTCCATTTCAATCTCAATCTCCTTTTCACATGAAAAGAAGGCCAAAGCCAGCAAAATCAGTATGTGCCAATTCTTAATCACCAATTATCAAAACTTAAATGAATACCGTACATAAGGGATCGGAAACGGAAAAAGACTCAATTGCTTGAGCTGTCGCATGGCGCTTCCCTCCGGATTGTTTTCGCTTTCGCTAAAATATAATAAAAATGGATTCTGACGCCCATACGCATTAATAACACCAAAACTCCAGGTCCGTTCACCTCTTTTTTTCTTTTTAGTAAAATTAACACCCAGGTCGAGACGGTGGAACGAAGGCATTCGGTAATTATTCAAAGACCCTACCCCCTCGGAATACCCGAAATCAGAAGGTTTTGCCCAGTCAAGTCCAGGAGCATAATACTTCTCCTCAGGCAAAGTTACCGGGTTTCCGGAGCCAAACATCCAGGTTAAACTGCCGGTAACACGACTATTGAACCGATAATTCATAAACAAACTGGCGTCATGTCTGCGGTCAAACCTGGCAGGATATGACTTTCCATCATTCAGTTCAGGAAAATGAACGGTTGTACGGGCATAGGTATATCCGATCCAGCCGGTAAGATCTCCCTTGTTTTTCTGAAAAAGCAATTCACCTCCGTAAGATTCGCCACTTCCGGTAGTCAGTTTATCCTCCCAGGTAGTACTGTAATCGAAAAACCCCGTACTCTCTTTGTAAGCAAGAATATTCTTATAGGATTTGGCGTAAGTTTCCAATGAGAGAATATAACCTCTTTTCTTTCCCAAATGAAAATCGACACCCAAAGTAGCCTGATCGGAATGCATCGGTTTGATGCGCTCACTTACAGGCAACCACAAATCTGTGGGCAATGAATAGCCGGCAGTCCCAACCATATGCACAAATTGAGACATTCGGGAAACGGTACCTTTGATATCAGTGGAATTGGTCAGTTCATAGCGAAGGGATAACCGGGGCTCCAATGACCAATAAGGCTCTCCCTCTCCAAGAAAAAGAGCCGAGTGAATGCCGGCATTTACAAAAAACCGATTGCTCACAGAAAACTCATTTTCCAAATACCCCCGGTATTCCTGACCGGACACCAGCACATCACTAACGGATGTCTCCTCGGTAGTCCCCGAAACACCGGACTCCTTTACCAGATCAACACCCGGATTGAAGCGGTGAACAACCCCGCTGGCCCCAAACCGCAGCGTATAATTAGAGCGATAATAATTTTCAAAATCCACTTTAAGTGTAAAATCCTGTATTCCGCTCAGGTAGCGTTGTTCATATGAATTCAGTTGCCCTTGTGTCTCATCGCTTTGCTTTAGGCCGATAAAAAAACGATAATTGGAATAAGTTGCTGTCACATTGGAAAATAACCTGGGGGTCACCACATAGTTCCAGCGCAAAGCACCGGTAAAATTCCCCCATCCGGCATTACTCTCATCATTAATGGATACATTATCTGTAACTTGATTGTCCCCTACCCTGACATCAAAGTCTCTGTAATTATAAAGTGTATAAAGCTTGTCTCTGCCCCAATAGGAACTAAGATAGATTTTACTTCTTTCGGAGATCTCATGACTGATTTTTCCGTTCAAATCGAAAAAATAATAGTTGGTTTTATCATCAGCACCTAACTGATAAAGCGCCGCTAAAGCGTCCACATAAGTGCGACGAAACGAAAGCGCAAACGTCGTTTTTTCGTTAAAGACAGGGCCATCAAGAGAGATGCCAGATGAAAGCAATCCCAGAGAGACACTTCCACCAACCTGATCTTTTCCTCCTTCCTTCATACGCACGTCCACTACCGAGGAAAGACGACCTCCGTAACGGGCCGGAAATCCGTCTTTAGTAACTGAAACCTGGTTTACCGCATCCGTATTAAAAATGGAAAAGAAGCCCAATAAATGACCTACATTGTAAACCGGCACATCATCAAGCAGAACCATGTTCTGATCAGGTCCTCCACCACGTACAAACAGTCCTGTGAAACCTTCGGAGCCACTTTGAATTCCGGGAAGCATCTGAATCCCTCTCATCAGGTCAGATTCACCAAAAAGAGCAGGCGCATCTACTATGCGATCCATGGAGACCCTGGCAGCACCAAAACTTCCTCCCCTCAACATATTAGGCATCCGGGATCCAAGAACCGAAACCTCCGGCAATTCAATATTGGGCTTCAATGAAAAATAGACAACGGTATCCGAGGTGAGATCAAAATGTTTATTTTCAGCATTATACCCCACATAAGAAGAATACAAATCCACTGAACCTCCCTGTAGTGTAAGGCTGAAAAAACCATAATAATTGGTGGCTGTCCCCTCATAACGATTCCGGCTAAACACATTGGCCCCTATTAAGCGCTCCCCCGATCGGGCATCACTCACATATCCGAGAATGGTAAACGACTGCTCCGACAGCTTCAACGGACGCACAATCACCTTGTTTTTCCTTTCGACAAAATCAAAAGGACAATCCTGGAAAATATCCTGAAGAAAACCAGCCAGGGTATTCCTGGAAGAAGAAAGAGAAATATTTTCTTTTAAACACAGCCTTGAGCTGTAACTGATGATGAATCCACTTTTCTCCTGAATGTGTTCAATCAGTTCAACGGAAGAACCTTTCGTTTTATCCACAGAAAACACCTTTGTTTCGGCGGTCTGAGCTGTACATAAAACAATGGTCATTGCCCACAGGACAACGACCATCATATATTTTATTATATTTCTGATTTCAGGCATTAATCTCAAGGGTGTATTCAGTCGTTGAATAAACTCCCGAAATTACTCAGAGATTATCAAAACTCCGTCATTTAGAAGAAATTTTTTATCAAAATGAATTGCCAGCTCATCCAAAACCTCGCTAATTTGCTGATTTCTAAATGATGTAGTCACCAACACATCACTTTGGGTATTAATTTTCACCTCTTTAATTTCCTTGTAATGTTTTTTGAGAATTTTGGCAATTTCATTCAGAGGACATTGCGAGAACCTCAATTCTCCTGTCTTCCAGGCAAGAAAATTATCATCACTGATGGGAGCCACCCTTAATTCACGATCCTTTACAACTGCAGAATGTCCTGCCAGCACATTTTCAGTGTGTCTGCGATACTGAATAGCCACGGAACCTTCGGTTACATTCAGTTCCATCTGGTCAATACCCTCCCCTGTCTGCAAATGAAACGCAGTACCGAGAACTCTCACATCGACCCCTTCGGGCGACTTAACCAGAAACGGATTGCTTGCATCATGAGTAACCTCAAAAAAACCTTCACCGTCCAGAGAAACAGTACGCTTTCCGTCCTCAAAGTTTTTCAGATACTTTAAAGATGAATAATTGTTCAGATAAACAATACTGTTATCCGGCAGTCGCAGCGAGTCAATTTGTTCTCCTGTCTGAAAAGCATTCCAGCGTCCGAAGCCGGGAACATTCCAGTAAACATACACTGCACTACTCACTGCCAGCATCACAATAACAGCAGCAGCAATACGGGAAAAGGCTGAAAAAACACCAATATCCCGCCTTTTTCCGGGCAAATTTATTCTGCTGCGAATGGCATTCCAGTCCTGCTCTAACAGGTCTCCGGACAACATAGTTTGATAATCCGCTTCCCAAACTTGCTTGAAATCTTCGAAATACTGTTTATTTTCAGCTGAAATTGAACGCCAATCTTCAATTCGACGTATCTCAGCCGAAGTACAGTCTCCGGAGAAATATCTGACAAGCAGGTCAGCATCTATGGTTCTTAATGTTTCCATAAAAAAATTTTTCGGCACATCAATGTTCTTATAAATAAAGATCCACTCAATGCTTCCGAACTCATGAACCGATTAATGAAATTGCATAAGTCCGAATAATACCGGGTCCTCTTCTTTTATTTTTTCCGATGGGGAAACAGCCTCTACTTTTTTATCCTCTACTACTTCATTGGCTTGCTTTACCAACTCTTCTTCGGCAGGCGTGCCAATAATATCGGCAAATAGCTGTAATAAGAATTCCATAATTCTGTTTTTTTAGTAACTAATTAAAAAACCAAGCTTCCCCATTCATCTATTAAGACAATTCGGAAACCCTTCACACGTATTGGATTTTTACTTTAAAATGATTCTAATTAGTTTCTGTCCATAAAGTATCACTTGCGTCGTTACGCTTGCCGCTAAAATACTCATTTACGACTAGTAAACTCCGTTTTTGGAGGCTTTGCAAGCCTTGCAACTGGCACTTTCGGACCAGAAACAGCTATAAAAATAGAATTTACTTAATTTATAGACAGGCTCTAATTAAAACCTCAAACATTACCATCGTTGCAAACAAAGACAAAAAACCATGCTTCAACAGATCCTCACGAATTTTTCGAAGCGCTTTACTGATTTGCGTTTCAACTGTTCTTTTAGAGATAGACAATTGATCGGCAATATCACCATTGGCCACTCCGTCGCGCCTGCTCATAATAAATATCTTACGACATTGAGGTGGTAATTCATCGACAACTTTCGAAATTCGGTTTTGCATTTCATCCACACCGGAAATCTCTTCATAAGCATCCCCTTCTGATTGTTCTTCAAAAATCCTGTGATGATGCTCACGCTGCATTTTATCACGTTTTAGAACATTCAATGCCCTGTTGCGAACCGATTGATACAAATGTGCTTTAAGTGAAGTATGAATGGTGATGCTTTCGCGCTTATCGTAGAGACTTACAAAAACATCCTGTACCACATTCCTTGAGGAGTCGAGATCGTTCAGAAACCGAAAAGCGAAGCTAACCAGCAACTGATAATAAGCATCAAACAGCCGGCGAAAAGTTGACTCATCGCCGGCAGTAATTCCACGGAGAAGTTGCTCTTCAGACAACTCTCCAAATACTTCTGCGTCTTTATGTTGCTTCTTCCCCCGGCTCAATTGTGATCTAAATTTAATATTTTGGATTGCTATTATCCTCCTGTGTAACAGGTTTCCCTTTACAATCCTACAAAAGTAACGAATTGAAGATGATTTTATCTAAAAAATTTTCTAAAAAAAAAGAGGAGGGAACAATTATTACAATAGCCGTAGTGTTGCCCGGGTTACTGTAATAATAAGTAAAGCTATAGATTAAACTAACGTTTTTTGCAATTAGAGATTGTTTCGGGAAAGGCACTCCCAATAACATATTCTCGGGTTGATAAAGCAGAGCTGAACGGAATTCGTTTTATTTTTTTTTAGACTTTTCCAACCATAATAAAAATTACTCGTCTTGAAGAAAAGAATTTTTTACCCGAATGTTCTCTTTGATGGTTTTGCCCCGTTTAGGGGTACTCCGTGTTGTTGATTGTTGAGGTTTGATTCACCAGGAAAGAATGTTTGACGTAACCAAACTTTAACAACAACCTATGAAGAAGATTATACTCCTTTCATTATTTATTTTTTCACTTTCTCTCCCGCCTCAAAATCCCGGAATTTCCCTGAATACAACAAACTTATCAAAGGTTTATTTAAGAAGTCTTTTGTGTGAAGATTTGCGTACCTGCGTTGTAGCGGTAACCGCTCGGATACACCCGGCAATGGCAGCTAATCTGCCGCCACCTGCTCTAAAAAGAAACTCTTAAATGCCACCTTCTGAGGGAATGGCAGTACAATATAACAATCTAAAAAAAGAAAAATGACTCATTCAACTAAAGTTTTAAAGGGCTTAATTACGGTATTGTTAGTCCTAACGTTTGTACAGTGCGAGAAGGATGAAACCTCTCCAAAGCAAGACAATAACATCCAAATGAATGGAAGTGATTTTACCATATCTTCCGCCACAATGATGGGTGTGTCTATTGGCGATAGCGGACATACGGGAATAACACTTATCAGCGCAAGTGAGACGCAAGCCAATTCAATAACCATCGACGTGGAATCATTTACTCGTGAAACTATTGAAGGAGCTTATGCTTATCCGGAAGCTGAAGGGAAAAAACTACTTGACGACTGGTTGACAAACTATTCCGTTTTTGATGGCTCAACAATGGAATCGTCGAACCTTGAAGCCGGAGAAGTTACCATCAGCCACAATGGAAACAACAATTATACCGTTGAGATGAACCTGGTAATGGTTGATGGTGTGATTTTTTCGGGTTCGTTTACAGGTGATTTTCAGGTGATGTTTAATAATCAATGATACACCTATCAGACTTCTTATTGGGGTCAAAACGAGCATAAAAAAAACTCAATAATGATGACCATTGCTTCGATTTGCTTTGGCCGAATTCAAAACAAAACACTGAAATGAAAAAAACATTACTTGTCTTTACCGTACTTAGTATTTTTATTGTCAACAGTCGTGCCCAGGAGGATATTTCAAAGTATTTTGATGACGACGGCATATCCGAATACAGCAAATTAGTAAAAATTGGAATTGATCTTTTTAATGGAGAATATTCTGTATTGTATGAAAAGGAGATAATTAGAAATTTGTCCGTTGAAGCATCTATGGGATTGATTTCTATTAGTCGCCAAAGTAACCTGCACAATTATGACCCTCGTTATGATCTCCCCCAATCGGGTACCGGAATCTTCTTCGCTGCCAACATCCGTCTATATTTAAGAGAATATTACGAACAATGGTATATCGGGATTCAGCCCAAATTAAATATTATGAGGGGTAAGCTAATGACCGACATTGTCTTTTTTAACGGTGGATATCAACTTCCTCTTCAAAAAAATTTAACGCTTGATTTTAATCTCGGTATGGGCGTTAGAACATACAAATACAAAGAAGAGGTTACATCTGTTATCACTATCGAAGAAGGGGATTCACACTTCTATTTACCGGCAGCAATAAAACTTGGATACGCATTTTAATTCTCAAAAAAGATAAGATTATGAAGACAATACTGATATTTTCACTTATAATATCTGCAACATTTTGCTTATCGGCAGAAGAAATTGATTACACCGTAAAATCTACCAAAGTGGAATGGAATGAATTACCGAGAGGTAACACCGGGCTGAAGGCGATTGGGTCTATCAATGATCGCGCCTATATTCTGTTTCAACCCTTTATTGCTATCCACAACGGCCCCACTATTGGAGGTGGGAATTCGGGCCATTACATAGGAATGTTTGATGAAAATGTTAATCTGGTAAAAAAAACAAAACTAGATCTTGGACCGGATGGTAAGAAGGTTGATTTTGAAGGTGCTCAAATCATCAACAATAAAATTCTCGCTTTCTTTTCCTTTCAGAATGAAAAAAGTAAAAGTCACTACCTGTTTTCCCGCTCAGTTAACCCAGAAACACTTGAGCTGAATGATGATGCAAAAATGATTGGGGAGTTGGACTATTCAGGAATCAGTAAATACAAAAGAACTTCGGTTCAATATGAGATCTCCGAGGATGAGAGTAAAATAATGTTCTTTTATACCGTTCTAAACAGAAAAAATGAGCCCCTCCGTTTTGCTGTTTATGTTTATGACCACAACCTTAATTCATTATGGCAGAACAGTGTGGTTCCAAATTTTAAAGAAGGTGTATTTAGCTATAAGCAATTCCGGGTTGACAACAATGGCGATGTGTATTTATTAGGAGCTCATTATGCAGATAAGAAGAACTACTTTGATTCAGGTAAGTTTAATGCGTATAATTTCTTTTCGAAGGATACCTATTTTACCGATGTTCCAAACTTCACATACCAGCTATATAAATTCTCGGATAGTGGAACTAAAGAAACCTTTTCTGATATTCATCTCAATTCGAAATTTGTAAGAAGTATGAGTTTCAATGTAATAAATGGGAGAACACAGGTTAACGGAGTCTTTTCCGACCCTGAAACCATAAGTGCAAAAGGTGCTTTTGCTTTTACGCTGGATGTTGAAAGCGGAGAAAAAACTGAAATGAGCATTGAGAATTTCTCAGTTGACCTGATAGAGGAAGGGTTTACTGAAAAACAGCTAAACCGCTTCAGACGAAGTTTAAAAGATAAATCGGAATATGACCCGTTTGATTATCACATTAGCGAAATTAAAACGCTGGATGACGGAACTAAATATTATACAGCCGAGCAATTTATCACCGGCACAAAAAAAGAACAAAGTGGCAATCAAATATCATATACTCCTATCTATCACCACAACAACGTGTTTATTGTACTTTTAAATGCAGATAATTCAATAAATAGTATTGAAAAAATAAGCAAAAACCAATACTCTTTAAGGACTTCCAAATACAATTCCTTTATTGATTTTGAGAAAAACGGGAGCTTGTATTTTATTTACAATACCATAGAAAAGAAAGATGGGTTGTTTAAGAATGCCGAATTAGGCGAAACCTATATCACAAAGATTGATGGTAGCGAAAAAACCTCGGAAACATATAAAAGTCCTGAATCCTCTAAAACTCCTCTAATGATGCCTGGCACAAAGGTAGAACTTCCCAATCATTCAATACTGTATGGTATGATGTCAGGCAACTTTAGGAATTATATGTTCGAAATTATTGATGTTAAATAGTATCTGTCCAAAAAGAACCACTTGCGTCCCCGAAGGATCGGGGCAGGCTGTTACGCTTGCCGGCACACCGACAAACCTTTGACCTTCACCCTAACCCATTATAAAATTACAATATTTCTCTTACTATCAAAGTAAGCTTATTCACACACAACACCTTCCAAATGATCATTCTGCATGACCAACTCTCCCCCACTCAACCAATCTTTCTCAGCCTTGGGAGTCATAATCACCGGCATCCGCTTTTTTGTGTTGTGAATCTCACTCATCAGTTCATTGGCTGCAGTTGTAATGATGGTATAGGTATTCAGGATTTCTCCGGTATTTCTATCTGTCCAGCTGTTCCAAAGTCCCGCAAAGGCAAAAGATTCTTCTTCCGGAAGGGTAAGCAGGTATTTTTGCTTTGATTTTCCCTTCGGATCCAGCCATTTCCATTCATAGAAACCATCGGCAAGGACCAGACACCGCTTCAATAGTGAAGGTTTGAATGATGGTTTTTGAGCAAGCGTCTCCAGTCTTGCGTTAAACGTACTTTTGCGGATGTTGGTATCTTTGGCCCAGTAGGGAATGAGTCCCCATGAAAAACCCTGAATAACATCATTCCGGTCATTGGTTATAACCGGAGTAACCGGAAATGTAAACGCATTGAATACATCAGGCGTGTACCATTCAGGAGTCAGAAATCTGGCTTTAAATCGATCTTCGAGTTGATTGAAAGTCTTGCTGTTTTTGGTTCTGAAGCACATGAATTTTAATTTTCAGGTAGATATACCAGATTAATTAAAACAACAGCAGTCTGGGGCCTCGCCCAAACCGCTATTGTCTGTATTGTGTGTGCTTTTATTTTATTTCGATTTCATGTTCCCAGAATGCACCACTAATATCAGTAATTTTTAACAAATATGAACCCATGGACAAACCGGACAGATTATCATCGTGCAAATTTAGTGTTGCCTTGGCCCCCAAAGGAACAATTAAACTATGTTTACCGGATTTAATTTCAGAAACATAATAGTTGGAAATACTTTCCTCAGGCAAAGAAGCCAAATCAGCCTGATTATACTGCACTACTGCATCGCCCTGACCATCAAGCAACTCAATATTTATCACCCAGGAGCCATAAACATCTACACCCTCTGTTCGGAAGACATCGAAAGAAAGTGTTGAATTGTCAATCCTTCCCTCTGTAATTTCAAGCACAGGCTTTACCGACTTATTGTGAAGAGGGCCCCATAAACCACCATGAAATACCTGGTTGGTCATCAAAGTCATACCAAGGATAAATATGGAACCACCCAGAACAAATTTTGGAAAAACGCTTTCTTTTATAGGCAAAGTACCTGATCCAACCCATGCAAACCACTTTTTTGTGGTAATTGAAAAATTATTTTTCAACATATAATTATCCAGAGAGTACCTTCCGCTTCCTGTAAGGAACAAAACAAAACCTGTTGCTATCCCGAGAACACCTATTTGCCATTCATCCAAACAGGTTGTTCCTATCCATCCGGAACCAAGCAAAATACCCATTGCTAAACTAAATACCCCGACGCTCATGATTCGGGTAAACAAACCAAAAATAATAAACAACCCTACAATACCTTCAATAATGGTAAAAAGCACCATATTGATCCAGAGTATATCGGGGTTTTCCACCAGATATTGAATAATGGGTTTTATTCCCAGTGCATTGGGCAAAAAATGGTTGAATTTTTCACCGATATAACCGGCTGTTTCAGGATCCAGTTTATCGACCAAAATAGTTCTTCTCCAAAAGGCTGAAAAATAGGTCCAACCAATTACCAATCTTACTGCCAGTGTCATCAGCCCGGCATCATTTTTTATGCTAATATTTGCCATAGTTAATCTCGTTAATAAAACAATTTATCCTGCTGCAAAAAATTGCAGAGCAAAATTTGAAGTACATCCACAAACCGGCAGATGACTTCAATCCAATTTTCTTGAAAAAAGTTATAAATATCTGTAATTGAACACACAGCCCTAAACCGGCTGAACATCTTCTGAGCAGCAATCAATTACGAATAAACAAGAATATTCTGATGTAGAATGTATAAAGGAATATCAGAAACCGGCTGTTGGGCTCCTGATGGTTTCTTTGTAGCAGCGTGTTTAGGAAAACAAATAGCACCCTCAATCTTATCTGTTCTCAGCATGGGAAAGAAAGGTAGCCTGACAGTGGTTTTGGAGATGGCTTGAATGGTCTCAGAAATCTCAACTGTCTGGCAGGCGGCCTGAGAAAGGGTTGCCTGACTCTTGTTTAAGACATTGGTCTGCGGAACACCTAATTCGGCCTCTACAGCGTTCCGAACCTTGCAAGGTGAGAGTAAAAGCAATATTACCAGTCCCAATACGGACAGGACAAATCGGATGTTTTTTATTTCTAAATGCGCTCTCACTTGTTCCTTTTGCAAATTTAGTAAGTAACATCTATACCTGAGAAATTGTTTGCAGAACAAAGTTAATAGGGCAATGATTGCTTCAACTGTTATTCCTGAAGCTTCAATAATTCATTTCTGTAACAGATTTTCAATTCAAAAATACTATCCATAACGGCAAGAATACCGCAATCATGATGGTGATGGTTGATTCCCAATAATAATTTGTAACAAACAGACCGGATAATAAAAGTAATGCATCATCAACATTAGAATCAATTCGGCCACTAATCGATGACCCTGAGTATCTTATATCAACTCCCTCCGAATTAAAGAGTCTCCATTTTGTATTCCACAAATTATCATATCTCCAGTTAATTGATTTGCCATTTTTAGTCAAGGTTGCTTTGGTCATCCAGTTGTTATAATGGATCTCCCCAATAAATTTGTTATCAGTTTGATCAAATATCTGAGTATGTTGTTTAAAAACTCCCGATGTTTTGAATAAATACTTTTGGTTATTTATTTCCCCGGAAGAATACCGGGAGAATGTTTTATCCCTGAGATTTCCAATCTTGTTACCACTCGAATAAATCTCATACAAATTGGAAAACAATCCTTTATTCCATGTTAGGCAGGTCTGCATAATCATTACATTAAGTTATAAAGCAAGGCTATCAATTTGATTTATGCTTAAAGGTTTTATTTCTCTATAAAACTAACCATTTTCAATTCTTTTTCAAATAAAAACTGTTTCATCCGTATAAAATTAATTTTTCAAGGTCGGATGGAACTCGCATGTAAGAATTTATACATATTCCCTTGTGGCAATCGTTGCCATGCTCGTTTCATTTATTCTCTGATAATCAAAAAAGAAAGGCTGACATGACGTCAACCTTTCTTTTCAAAACATAGATTCATTGTTGTTTATACTGCGCTAATTCACAGTAACTTTATCCACATAGTACCCGTGTCCTACGCAAAGGAAACCGTCCTGTGCCTGTATCAAATCCAGAGCTTCCTGAGTAAGTACGACCTCCACAACTCCGTCTTCATTCAACATAACAGCCTCGGTACCCGGCAACATGGTCCACCATCCGGAGGTGGTCTGCAACTGACGATCCACATCAGCAGGTTCTATCGAATAGTGAATGCTGAGGGTGGAGCCTGCCGACATTGAGGCAAAGACATCCTTCCCAATCAGATTGAAAGTTTTGTTGGGATTTCCGTCATCAAAAATCCAGGAGACATAGTGGTGCCCTTCGAACAACACTGTTTCGGAGGAGAAAGTAACCGTGATTTCGGTTTTAACGCTGCCTTTACTGTAGAATTCAACATCATTACCGTCAGTGGTCTTTCCGGTCAAACTGTAAGTACCGGCCTCAAAGTCGGGACTGGTCAGCACCAATTCAGTAGCTGATTGTTCTGCAAAGTCAGTAATGGTTTCTCCACCAATGGTCAGTGATGCAATCTGATCCATGTTGAGTCCGGTCAGACGCCATTCTGAATTAGGATTGGCGCGACCGGCACCTTCAGTAACAAAAGCCGACTGAGTAACCGTAACAGTATTGGCACCATACTCATTTCCGGATTCATCAACCAACAATACCCTGTATTGTCCTACGCTCAAGTCTGCAGGAACAGTGTATTCGATGTAATTGCCCCCATCACCTTCAACATAATTAAGGTCATCGATGGTTTTGCCACCAATTACAAGACTATTCACCAAATTGAGGTTCTCGCCGTATAAAACAGCGCTTCCTCCGGGGACAATGATTCGTTCGAAACCTTGTTCCGTAGCCCAGGGATCCTCCGCAAGAGGATTTACCTTTACGGTTCCCTCACGATACGTACTTTTACCGGCATCAGTTGTCACAAGTACCTTAAAATGATAGGTACCGGCTTTCAGATTGATATCGAGTTCGGTTCCTTCATTCACCTGGTTTCCATCAATCATCCAGGTAACGGTACTATAAGCCGAGGGAGTAACGACCAGTTCCATGGTGAAGTTGCCATCTCTGTCGATTTCTGCAATAAGAGGCAATTCTCCGTTTTGACCGTCAGCGAAAATAGGATCAAGGATTCTTGGATCGTCATTTTCGGTAATGGTCTCGAAAGGGTCTTCATCTTCGGTGCAGGAAGTGAAGGACAAACCCAGGGCCATTATGGCCATCAGTATATAATGTAGTTTCTTCATGCTAATATTTTTATCAATGGTTATTTTGTAACATCCCACCATACTGTGATGTTCCAGCTGTTGGTTCCACCCATTCGGTTCAGTGCTTCCTCGTAGTTTTCCTTGTTGTAGGAAGATTCCAGTACAGGATAACCCAGACGAACAGGAATTTCAGAACCTCCGGTGAGGAATTGCTCAAAGCCATATTCGGCCGGGGACTTCAGTCTGGGATAGCCCGAGCGACGCACGTTGGCCCAGGCTTCATTGGGATTGGTAAAATGAAGCATCCATGCCTGGGTATTGATGGCTTCCTTTTTCTTTTCCATGGTGTAACCGATTCCGTTGTCAGCCATGTAGGTATCAAATTCCTCGTCGGTCACCACTTCAGTACCATAATTATCGGACAAGAAGTCCATGGAAGCGCGTACCCCCTGACGATACCACTCTTCCACTGTACCACCTTCGACATTCCATCCCTTAAGAGCAGCTTCTGCCAACAGAAACTTCACTTCAGCAGAAGTCATTACAACGCCCGGATTGTCACCATTGAGGAAGTTATTGGCCAGTTTGGGCTCGGTTTCACGAGCCACAAAAGGATCAATCGAAGGATTACTTTCTGCTAGCTCACTCAGGATATCGCTTTCGTATCCGGGAGGCCAGGGTTCCCATGAGTAGGCTCCCGGCTCACGCGCTTCAAAAGCGATGCCTTTATCCAACATCTCCTGAGTAAGATCGATGCGGTTATCAGGACTGGTGGCACTCATCAGTCCATCGTAGTAGCAACGGGCAATTCGGAAAGTCCGGGGATCACCTGTTTCGTACATTTGATTGAAAAAAGTTGCACACAGATAGCTGGGGTTATTCGCAGGATCGTTACCAAAAAGGAGTTGCGACAAAGCGTTTCCGCGAAAATCGGAGTAAGCCTCTTGTCCAAAGCTAAAGGCAACTGCCATGTATTGAATCAGGGCATCGTCGTCTGCTGATTCCATTATGCCGCCATCAGCCTGAAGCGCATTTTGAAATGCCTCCTGAGCTTTTTCAGGTTCCACATCGGAGATACGCATCGCAAATCTCAGTCGGAGTGAGTTGGCCAGTTTCTTCCATTTACCCACATTGCCATCAAAGATGACATCGCCTGTAATCTTGTCTTTTCCGTTGTCGAATGATTCAACGGCCGCTGAAAGCTCATTAAAGAAATCGTTGTAGATCTCTTCCTGAGTATCGTATCGGGGGTTGAATTTACCATCGATATATCCCAATCCGGCTTCACTATAAGGAGCGTCTCCGTATATATCTGTGATGAGTGACATCATATAAACCCTGTAAATACGCAAAGCTGAGTTGATATTCACTTTTGAGGAGTCATCGGCAGTTCGTGCCATACCATCCGTAAGGTTTTTGATGGCATTGGGATAGTAACTGGTCCACATTCGACTCATTTCATTGTTATCAACCGTATGCCTCCCACCATAATTGGTGGTATTCCAGGACCCCATCAGATGTTGATTAAATCCATAGAGATAATTTCGGTAAATTTCAACCATGCCAAGATCGCCATAAGTTTGCAACTGCGCGGTAGTCAGCTGTGCGTTGGGGTCTATGGTGGCGGCTTTGGAAGGATCGGTATTCAGACTCTCCAGATATTCATCGCTGCATCCGCCGGTGAATAGTGCCATAACCACCAATAACACTGTGATATAGTATTGTTTGTAGTTCATCTTTTTTATTTTTAGCGTGTTCATTGTGTTTTAAGTATGTAAAACCGAACGCGGCTTAGAATTTAACATTGACATTGAAACCATAGCTTCTTCGCGAAGGCAGGGAGCCGTATTCCAATCCCATCCCGGTGGTGTTGTTGTAGTTCGAATCCGGATCAATGTTGGGAATATTCTTCCAAACGATAAATGGGTTTCGGGCAACAGCCGAGACAGTAAGTCCTTTTACAGCATTTCCCAGAATGGTTTGAGGCACATTGTAAGCCAATGATATCTCGCGACATTTCACGTAAGAGTTATCGTAAATGAACATAGAAGGGGCATTGCGACTAACACTCATCCAGTAATCTTCAGGATTGATGAAAATATCATTGTCCCTGTAAGTTCCGTCACCGTTATCGATTACACCCGGAGCAATGAAGCCATCGATGGGAGTCCATTGGTCTCCTTTGGGAACACCGGCTGCCTGTCTGGCCTCTTCCGACTTGTACCATTCTTCGCGCCCTTCCAGGGTGGCTTCTGCCTTACCTGACTCGTGTGCTGCACGGGCCGACATGGAATAGAGATCACCTCCCACTTTCACATCAAAAAGAGCCCAAAGGGAAAGGTTCTTGTAAGTAAGCGTGGTTCCCAGACCCCCGGTCCAGTCCCATGAGGCATTACCCAGTACATGGTTGCTTTTGTCGTATTGGGGCAAACCGGTATTCGGATCAATCAGCACCTCCCCATTTTCATTACGTTGAAAATCGGGACCTACAATGGAACCAAAATTTTCGCCAACCTTGGCAGCCACCTGAACATCCAGCCAGGCTGCTTTCTCCAGTTCTATCATATCCATATCGTCCACCAACTCCCGAACAATGTTGCTGTTTTTGGCAAAGTTCAAATTCACATCCCAGGAGAAGTCTTTCATCTCAATAGGACGTGTATTGAAGGATATTTCCACCCCTTTGTTTTCAATCTCACCGGCATTGATCAGACGATAAGTATATCCCGAAGTCCATGAGGTAGCCATTCCCATAATCTGGTCTTCACTGATTTGGGTATAATAAGTGAAATCCAGTCCCATGCGGTTATTCAGAAATTTCGTTTCCAAACCGGCCTCAAATGAGTTGGTAATGGTAGGTTTCAGGTCTTTGTTGGGAATTGTATTGTTATCGATGTAACCGATGGTATATCCCGGATAAGTGAGATTCGATTTACTGTAAACCAATCCCAACTGGTACGGGTCGGTATCACTACCCACCTGAGCCCATGACAGGCGTACTTTTCCATAGGGCAACGTTTCACCCAGATTCAGCAATTCAGAAAATACAAAACTTCCTGAAAATGATGGATAAGTATAAACGTTATTCCCTGCGGGAAGCGTTGAAGACTGGTCGGCTCTCATGGTAGCATCAAGATACAACATGTGTCGCCAGCCCAGATTCAAGGCACCGAAAGCAGAATTGATCTGCTTGCGGTAGCTGTATTGTCTGATGCTGGTCTCGTTGAAACTCATCAAGGCTACCACGTCGCGAATTTGCATATCCTGAGCAGTCACCACAGTGGTAAGGTTATCGACCTTATACAGGTTCCCTCCCAGCGTAGCATTGAAATCGAATTCGCCCCATCTGTTGTTATACAGTGCCAGAAACTCAGCATTAAACATGCTGTTGCGATAGTTGCTGTTTTGCAAACGACCAGCTTCAAAACCGGGAGTGGTAGGAGCCTTAAAGTCATCAAATTCAAACCAGTTGAGTTCACTACCCACGGTTCCCTTCAGTTTCAGGTGTTCATTTACATTCCACTGCACTTTGCCGTTGAGACGAAAAAGATCTTTGTGCGACTTATTGTAGTTTTTGTAGATATCCCAGTAAGGATTCACATTGTAAGGGTCCATTCCGTTCCAGTTGGCGTAGTTCCCGGCCTCGTCCTCATAGGTCTTCAACCAATTCTGGTCGTAAGTAGTAGCCAGAGTCATCAGATTTTTACCGATATTCGATTTACTATCGCCCAGTGCCGGTCGGTTTTTCACATCCTCGAAGGTGTAGTTGGCACTGAAGTCCAGATCAACGTCTCCCAATGAAGTATGTGCACGCAGGTTAAATACGTCCCGGCTCATGTAGGTCTCCGGTACAATGTCGTTGTTGCGCATATCGGTAATGGTGAAGCGCACGCCTGTTTTGCCGCTTTGAGCATTGACAATGGCTGAATTGGTGGCAGTATTACCGGTACGGAAAAAGTTCGAGGTGTTATCGGGAATAATGAGGTAAGGGCGTTCCACACCATCGAAATAGTTCAGCATATTACCACCGTCAGCTCTTGGTCCCCAGCTCTTGTTGGTATTGGATACGGCATCGATGCTGTAGGTTCCGGAACTTCCCATTCCGTAAGTCTGCTGAACGTCGTCCCATTTAGCCAACTGGGTATCAAAAGTGAGGGTTCCGTTGTATTCCACGCTGAATTTCTCCTCTCCACTGGCTTTTTTGGTGGTAATGAGAATAACGCCATGACTGGCGCGACTTCCATAAAGAGCAGAGGCTGCAGGGCCTTTCAGTACCGACATATTTTCAATATCGTCGGGGTTGATACTGGAGATTCCATCACCCAGATCATATCCACCTCCGGTTCCTGCACTCCCAAAATTGGTGTTATCAAGGGGCACCCCATCAATGACGTACAGGGGCTGGTTGTTACCGGTCATTTCGGTACTACCGCGCAGAATAACTCTGGTTGAACCAGAAGGTCCACCGGCTGTCTGGCTAACAACCAGACCGGCAACACGACCTGCCATGGAGTTAATAACATTGGTTTCCGGTGCTTTGGTCAGGTCGGCACCATCAACTTCTTCCAGACCATACCCCAGAGCTTTACGCTCCCTCTTGATCCCCAATGCAGTAACTACTACATCATCAAGAAGTTTGGTATCTTCTTCCAGAACAATTTTCAGCGTCATTTGAGCATCGGTAATGGCTATTTCCTGTGTTTTATAGCCAATAGCACTGACAACCAAAGTCGAGCCTACCGGGATGTTCAGGCTAAAATCCCCGTTCATGTCGGTGGCAGTTCCGTTGGTCGGGTTTTCTTTTTCAATTAGAGTTACGCCGGGCACCGGGCCCACGTCATCGGTTACCGTTCCGGAAATCGTTCCGTCTTCCTGCATCAGCAGGCGACTTTCCGGCAAGGATGCGCTCAACTGCAGGGTATTCCCCAACAGCAAGAGAATCATTGTTCCAAAGAACAATACACTTTTTAGTTTTCTTTCAGTCATAGATTTTATTAGCTAAGGATTAATAAACTTTTACCCAATCGATATACATATTGGCTTTCTCACCATCTTTCAAGGCAGTAAGGTCATTAAGGTTATGGATGTCAGGAAAGGCACCTCCTACTGCCAGGTTGAACAAAATGAAACAGGGATCCTGGAAGTATTCATGACGTCCGCTCTGCACACTGATGTCGAAAATTTTGAACTCAACCCCGTCAATACTGACTTTCAGGCTGTTTTCGGTCCAGTCCAATCTGTAGGTATGGTATTCGCCATCCTGCAAACTATGAACAAAGTTGGCTCCGTGATATTCCTGTTCATGCGAATCCATATCAGGCCCATAATGAATGGCAGTATTGTAGTAGGTTTCGGTAGTACCATTAAGAATACCATTGCGTTCTCCCATTTCCAGAATATCGATCTCACCACAGGCGGGCCATTGTTTGCCGTTATCGCCCATCATCCAAAAGGCCGGCCATAAACCATTACCTGTTTTGGGCAATTTGATGCTGGCTTCTATGCTGCCATACTTAAAATTGAACTTGCCCTGACTGTTGACGCGCCCCGAGTAGATTTGGTTCCCATTGCGCTCAGCAGCCAAAATAAGTACTGATTTACCATTGTCGGTTCCGACGGATACGTTGGCAGGTCGATAGGCTTGTAATTCCTGATTGACCCAGCCGGGCTCGTGCGTCTCTTTTGTCCATACGTTTGCATCAAACGACTCAAAATCATCCATGAAGTGATATTCTTCCTGTTTGGTCTCTGTAGGGGAAACCTCCTCATCCTGCGAGCAGGCAGTTTGGATGAAACTGCTTGTGATAATTAATAGTGTCAATAATCTCCTCATGTCATACTTGTGATAAAATTTGTAATGCATACTTGTTAAAAAATATAAGTTGTGTGTGAAAGGTGTTGACATTCTTCACCTGGTCGCCTCATACATAAATGAGGTCGGCACAAATATGCTAACTACTGTTAAAAAGGAGGTTTGACAGCTGACAAACAAGGTTTGATTGCTATCACATTTTATATAAGGTTAGAAAAAGACGGAGTTGAGAAGAAAAAATAATTACCGGTATTTGCTGGGCTGAACACCAAAATGCTGCTTAAACAGGGAGCTGAAATACTTGGAATTTACAAATCCACAATCCATGGCTGTTTCCGTTACATTTTTGCCATTTTTTAACAATTCAGCTGCTTTTTGAAGTCGAATAAGGCGGATGAACTCCTGTGGGCATTTCCCGGTAAGTGATTTTAGTCGATTGTAAAAAAGCGTGCGACTCATAGCCATCTCGCGACAAAGACTGTCGATGGTAAACCCGGTATCGCCGATATTATCAATAACCAGGTTTGTGGCACGATCAACAAAATTGCGATCGCTTTCAGACAAGCCGTGGGTTACATCTTCAGTAGATTGCGACTCATTTTCAAAGATGGAGTGATCTTTTTCTGAGCGCACCTGCCTCAAGGCCTCACGCATGAAATAGGCTCTCTGCCTTTTTCTGTTTTCAATCAGGCCCTTTACCTTAAGCTTTAATATCTCTGTACTGAAAGGCTTTGGAATATAATCATCCGCCCCTTTCTTCAGGCCCTCTACAGTAGCATCATGGGTAGCTTTAGCAGTGAGAAGCACAAAGGGAATGCCTGACGTTTCGGGATTGTCCTTTACCAAACGGCAAAGCTCATCTCCCTGAATTCCGGGCATCATTACATCAGAGAGAATCAAATCGGGATATTCGTTTTTAAGGCTATCCAATGCCTCCTGTCCATTGGCAACATCAAGCACCCGGTATTCATCATCGAAAGTGTGACGTAAGTAATACCGGAGCGTTTCGTTATCTTCTACGATGAGCAAAGTTTCTTCGCGAGAATGATCGTTGCGGCTCGCAAAGGTTTGTTTTACCGGGGAATCCAAACGGGAATCTTCATCGGAAAGAGAGTGGTTCATGACGATATCCGGCTCGGGAACCAACTCTGGTTGTTCGTAAGTTCGGGGTAATGTGATAATAAAAGTTGTACCCTGATGCTCTTCTGACTGAACACGAATTTTTCCGCCCAGAATTTTAACGATGCGCTGCACCTGTAGAAGTCCGAACCCTGTCCCCTTCTCTTTGGACTTTTGTGCATTCTCTGCCCGGTAAACTTTTTTGAACAGGTATTTTTGGCTCTTTTTGGGGATTCCAATGCCATTATCCTGAATCGTTAATATGACTTTCCGTCTGGATGCAATTAAATCCAGCACAACTTCACCTCCGACAGGAGTATATTTACATGCATTGGAAAGCAGATTATCGAGCAGCATCCCGACAAATTGTCTGTCACCTTTGATTGCTACCTCTTCATCGGGCAGGTTCAGATTAAGTTGTAACTGTTTATTGTCGCAATATGCCTGAAAACGAACAACCTCTTCGGTTAAAACACTATTGAGAGACAGCGGATAAAGACTTGCCTTCTGTCTGGTGATGTCCACTTTCTCAAACTCAAGAAGCTGAGTAATCATCGTGTGTAGCTTTTGAGTATTGTTTCGCGCTATGTCAAGATAATACCTGACCTTATCGCTGAGGTCGGAAACGTGCCCCATATCTTCCAGAGGCGCCATAATGAGGGTAACGGGCGTTCTGATATCATGGGCCGTATTGATGAAAAATCTGATTTTGTCTTCATCGTGCTTCTTCTGAAGCTTATTGCTATTGAAACGAAAAATAAAATAGAGTACCGCAGCTGCCAGGGCCAGATAAACTGCCCGGGCCCACCAGGTGTTCCACCAGGGTTCAGCTACGGTAAGCAAAAGCGTTTTTTCTTCAATAATTTCCCCGTTACTACGACGGAGATTACGAACTCTTAACAAATAGGTTCCGGGTGCCACATTGGTGTAACGCAAGGTGCCATCAGGCGAGGAATTGCTCCATGTTTTGTCGTAGCCTTCGAGAATATGCTGGTAAGTGATGTCACGCTGAAACCGGTAATTGATCGATTCGAAGTTAATAGCAAAGGAATTGTGCCGGAAAGGTAATTCCACCGTTCCCCGACCAACCATATCGTGCAGAATCGGTCTCCATTTCTTTGCCTTTGCAGAATCAAGGTAATCGATGGTCAATCCCGTTAAGCGCAGCGGAGCTTCAAAGTCAGTTTGATTAATGGCTCCGGGTTTCACCAAAACTGCCCCATCGGTACTACCATATGCAAAACGTCCGTCGGAGAGACTTGCAAAGGCGGACTTGTTATACTCCTTATCCACATCTCCCAGGTAGTTGAGGTTCGAAATATCGCCGTTTTCCATCAGCGCAAGCCCTTTGGCGGTACTCATCCACAAGCGATCCAGCGCATCTTTTTGCAGACTGTAAACATCATCAGAGGGCAGACCATCCCGGGTAGTAAAAATATTGGTTTCACCAGTATTTAGATCGTAGCGATTCAAACCACCACCCTCCGTTCCCAGCCATACGGTCTGGTCATCATTAAACAACATGGCAATAATGTAGGCACTGGCATTTCTATTCTGCAATCCGGGAGAAGAGGCATAACTCTTTATTGTGTTGGTTGCCTTATTGACCAGATAAAATCCATTTACTGTGGCAACGCCCATTTGATTTGAATCAACAACTTCAATGGAGTGAATCCATTTGATATCATAAGTTTGTTTGTGGCGCCCCTCCTTGTCGAGCAACATCAACCAGCCATTGTGACCGCCTACCCATATATCTCCTTCCGGGTCCTGTCTTACGGAGAAAATATAATTGGTGGTAAGTTCCCCCCCTTGCTGAGTCAGGTGTTTAAGCTGCATCCCATCAGGATTCAACAGATAAAGACCATCACCATAAGTACCTGCCCAAATATTTCCACTTTTAGCACGACAAAGAGAAACCACTACAGCTCCTTTGAGCACATGCTTCCAGACACTGCTGCTCTCATTGAGTATGCTGATGCCATTATCGGTACCAAACCAAAGATTTCCATTGTTGTCTTCTTCAATGCCGTTGACATTGTTGTTGGCCAGGGAATGCTCGTTGCCCCTCTCATGCTTCAATATTCGGGTGGGATAACTGGCCCTAATGGCCACGGATACCCCGCCGGAGTAACTTCCTATCCAAATATTGCCCTGGCTGTCGGTGGTAACCGCGTAAATCCCGTTACCCCGCAGATAAATATCCGTGCTATCCTCTGTACTCATCAATAAATGAGGCTCTCCTGATTGCAGATCGATGGTGTAAACGCCACCACCGTCCACTCCAACCAAAATCGTTTCATCATCGTAAGCGCTAATAGCCCTGATGGGGTTTAAGAACCCGGCACGTTGACTTTTTATTGAATGCAAAGAGGAGCTTTCCATGTTCAACACCAACAACCCGTCATTAAAGGTTCCTATCCAGAGTTCCTGATTGGCACTGTGAAAAAAAAGGCTTTGAACATCCTTTCCTTTTACCATCCAACTGGTTCCCTGATTTGGAGTAATTAGAACAACACCCGAAGAGGTGCCTGCATAAACAGAGGAGGAATCTGCCACTATATCATTCACATACCTATCTGCCAAAACATTGGAGATTTCGCCATCCATCTCTTTTTTATAAAGTCCCTTGCTCAGCCCCATCCATAAACACCCTTTCGGATCTATAAATACCTTGTTTAGGATGATTTCGCCACCAATGGCTTCTCCCAATGACAATTTCAACTCAAACGCATCGTCTTCAGTGGAGTATTTGAATATTCTACCGGTATGATCATACGCCCATAGTCCGTTTTGCTCATCGTACCACAAACGCAACCTACGGCCGGCCATATCCCCTAAATAAAGATTTCCGGGTAGCGTATAACTTTTCACAACCTCTCCGTTGTACCGGTCAATCCCTATTTTGGTGGCCACCCATATGGCGCTGTGCTGATCTTCAACAATTGAGAATACCCGCTGACTGCTCAGGCCTTCCGAATAACCAATATGCCTGATGTCAAACATATTTCTGGTCAGTTCGGCCCTGGCAGTAAAATTAAACAGCCAAAATGCAATGATCAAAGTATATCTCAACAATAAACCCATTTATCTATTTCAATGAGTACAGTATTCTCTATTAGTTAGGTCACAAAATACTATTTCATATTTATTTCTTATTCAGGAAGGCGGTCAAATTTATTTATTTTTTCCAACGACTCATCCCAACTTGCTTTATTTGCAATAAAAATATGTGCATTGGGTCGTATTTCTAAATTTGTATCCAAACATCCTGCCGGAACAACTAAAAGTTTACCGTCCATTTGTAAATTGGGCAGAGCTGAACCACAATTTGCACAAAAGGCTTTCACATGATTACTTTTATGTGGTTGGAATATTCTAATCTCAGTTTCTTTTTTTATCCATTCCAGTTTAGCTGTTGTGGAAAACAAATTTGAAGCATGAGCTGACCCGGTATCTTTCCTGCAATATCTGCAATGGCATAAATAAAAACTCTCAAAGTCACCTATAACTGTAAATTTAATTCCTTTACACAAACAAGAACCAAAGTATTCCATATGAAAAGTCACTTTTTAAAAATGTGAATTATGTTGACATCATACCACAAACCAGAGGCTTACTGCTAAAAGTACTCCTTGTAATTAACTGCTTCTGCTCTACAATTAGACATTAATATAATGATGGGAGAATTATTCCAACCCTAAATGATTGGCTAAAGGTAAGATTTATGAGCCGCTGAGCCTTGTTGGAAGCATCTGCATTCATGAACTTTGAATGATTCTTTTCCTCATACGTTTCTTTACAGTTCGGATCAATATCAATACCGCCAATGACATTAATCCCGGCCCGCATAAAGCCGCAAGTTTTACCTCCGCCAGAACAAAAAAAATCAACGGCTTTTAGTCATTTGCTATTCATAAATTAAACCAGAGAATTTTCATTAATAAATTCAAATATAATAATTAAACGGGGGGATTTACAAAACACCCCGAATTGTCATGTGGATCCTCTGGCGTCCGGAGCTTGAAGCAGCGAAAAGTATTTAGCAAATCCGGGATATGGACGAATGTTTTTTTCTTTTTCTTAATTGTTATAACTGCGTTGCAACCACAACAAAAAAGGGTTAGCACCAACAGTGCTAACCCTTTCATTTTCAACAGTCGGGATGAGAAGATTCGAATAATCGACATAAAGCATTGACTGACAGTCACAATATTTTTCACTGTATCACACTTGTATCACACAAATTTTTGGTTGTAGGTTTTTAAGTTTTTAAGTTTGGATTGGCGATAACTTAAAAATTTAAACAAAATGACAACACTCTCTTATGTGTCCACCAAAGGTGGCGTAGGGAAAAGCACTCTCAGTTGGATTACGGCCTGTTCACTGGCCCATGACTACAGCAGGAGGGTCTGCATTGTTGACGCAGACCTCCAGCTTAGTCTCTTCAAGAACGCATCGGTTCAGGAAAACCTTCCTTTTTCGGTTATTCCGGCTTCCCTGCCTGAAATATACGAAAAGGTAAAGAGTTTAAACAGCGATTTCGATACAATTATTATCGACATGCCAGGCTTTCTTCATACTCCTGACGGTAGCCGCAAAGAAATTACCGAATTCCTGTTTTTCGTTGATGTGATGCTGCTCCCACTGAAAGTGCATGACTTTGATGCCTTAAATCTGCTTGATTTCTCATCCATTGTTGCAGAAGTGAGTAAGGTCAGACAAAAAGAGTTCGGATTGGATCCCAATGTTGCCTGGTTCTTCAATGACTTACATGGTCGAAAAGAGATCCGGCAAATGGAACGATTGCTTGAGCAAAACAAGTTACCTGTCCTGGGACGGAATTTATCACGCTCTGTTTTCTATGAGCGTGCCATTCGCACCTCCGAGAGTTTGCTTACCTCCTCCTCTACCCCAGCGAAAATCAAAAATGAGTTCAGACTCTTCATGGATCAAATCATCAAACTTCTTTAGTCATGGCAAAATCTATCTTTGAAAAACTCTCCGATGAGTCTGTAGTAAATCAGATCCGGGTACATTCAAAATCGCATCTTGAAAACATCCGGCGGGAAAACAGAAAAGGTTCCGGCAGGAAGAAAGCCGAGTGCGCTCCTCATTTACAGAAATACTATGCAGACGGGCCTGGCAATGATGTTATCCAGGTAAGTAAAGAACTTAAGAAAGCCCTTAATCTCAAAAAGATTGAGACCGGTAAGCCTGTAAAACTTCTCGTTGCAGAGGCCATCGTTGAATATCTGGGTATAGAATAACTTCTCTTAGATATATACCATGCAAAAGGTCATAATTTTTACTGACGGAGCCTGCAAAGGCAATCCGGGTAGAGGGGGTATAGGCTACTACCTCATTAGCGAAGCAGGCAAAACACTCAAAGGTTCAAAGAGTTATCTCAGAACAACCAGCAGCCGAATGGAACTGATGGCTGCCATTGAGGCATTGCGTTTGTTGAAATTTCCCTGCAAAGTGGAACTTTATACCGATTCCCGCTACCTGGCTGATTCTGTAAATAAGGGATGGCTAAATACCTGGCTGGCTTCCCCCTTCTTTCTTAACCGGAAAAATGAGGATCTCTGGCGAAAATTAGCCAATGAAATGCAGAAGCACCAGGTCTCTATTCACTGGATAAAGGGACATTCACAAAACACCAGGAATTGTCGTGTGGATCGTCTGGCGTCCGGTGCTTGCAGCAGCCGAAAGTATTTAGCAGATCCGGGATACGGGCGATAACGATATTGATTTAATTTCCGATTTTAATTAATTTTGAATTGCGGAGGGGGCTTTGCCTCCACCGTGCAAGGGAGTCGGTTCCGGAAGGGGCCGGCTTTTTTCATTTAGAGGAATTCGACTAAATTGCTTTTTACAGAAAGCAATTTGTCTGGCATTTGTTTAATACAGAAAACAACATAAAGAGGCTTTCTTCAGAAATCATATAAGACATTTGCATTAGATCCCGTTGTGGTTGTTTGTTTTTAGTATTAAGAGAGCGACTGAGAAGAAAAAATCAGAAGGCTCTCCTTAATCCAGCGACAATGCCATTAATAAAAAACCGGGATCTGCCTTTTTGAGAACAAACCCCGGTAAAATAACTTAAACTATTGAAATGAGCATGGCCAGGATAGTCACAAAGTTCATGTGCAAACTCCAACCATGCGGGTTCCATCAGGCCAATAAGTTAATTTTATTTTTTCATAAGAATTCTATTATCAATATCTTTCAAACTCTTTTAAATCCTCGGCTTCGATGTGAAGTTTCCCCTCATTATCCGAGGTCTCAATTTGTTGAAATACTTCTTCAGAATCCAGTTTCTCTTCAAAAATACTTGTATTATGATCTATTGAAGCATCCCCTGTATTAGTTTTAAAGAATTTAACCAGTTGCCGGATTTCTTCGGCCTGGTTGGCCAACTCTTCCGAACTTGCACTCATCTCTTCAGCAGAAGCAGCGTTTTGCTGAATGACCATACTGAGCTGAGAAAGGGCCTCATTCACCTGGTTAGCACCGGATTTTTGCTCATAACTGGAAGCTGTAATTTCCTCTACCAAAGATGAAGTTTGTCTGATTTCAGGCACTATGTTTTGCAAAGCTTCTCCTGCATCTTCAGATACTTCAACGGTTTGTTTTGAAATCTTAATAATATCATCCGCTGCATTTCGACTCAATTCCGCCAGCTTTCGGACTTCAGATGCAACAACAGCAAATCCCTTCCCTTCTTCTCCAGCCCTGGCAGATTCAACGGCTGCATTAAGAGCAAGAATATTCGTTTGAAATGCAATGTCATTAATGATCTTAATCTTCTCAGAAATATTATTAATCGAATCCACCGTCTCCTGCACGACTTTATTCCCTTTTTCAACACTTTCGGTAGTCTTTTCTGCAACGGTCTTTGTTTTGGAAGCATTTGAGGAGTTTTGCTCAATATTTGAAGTTATTTCCTCCATGGTTGACGAAACCTCTTCTGCTGAAGACGCCTGTTCGTTTGCTCCTGATGAAATTTTTTGTGCTGCCTGACTCATTTCCTCACCAGCCAGGGTAATATTAACAACTCCGTTCATCAGATTCCCAATAATATGATCAAGATTTTCCCTCATTTTATCCATTGCTCTGGCAAGACTTCCTATTTCGTCTTTACGGCTGAGCATCTTAACGTCAATATTTACGGTAAGATCGCCACCGGCAATTTGCTCTGTGATTTTAATTCCTTTTTTAATGCTTTTAGCGAAGGTTGAAGACAGAAAATAGGCAATTAGCAATCCTAAAACAATTATAATAATTAAAATGGTTGTAAGAGATGCTATTGCCTGAATCATCACCAGTTCTGCATCTTTGATGTTTCCTTTGATATCTTCAAAAGAAGAACCGGCTATAAATTCACTTTCATCATCAATCTTCTTCGAAAGGAGCACCATTTCATTGTATAGTGACGCCAAATCAGCCTCTTTGAATTCTGAATTATCTACTGAAGTTTCAGCAATTTCAATATATTCCCTTGTTAAACTGGAGTATTTTTCAACATCCTTGTCGATTTCAGTAAAGGCATCAATAATCTGCCCTGAAGCATTGCTGCTTTGCATGACCGGAAGCGCTCTTTTTATTATGGACTGAGTAGTGTCAATGTAAGTCAAACCTTCAGTGGCTTCCTCCAAATCTTCACCCAAAACATACTGCACCATGTGATATCTTCCTTTAAGCCAATTGGTCTGAATTTGGGTTGAAAAATCGCTTGCCGGTACGGACTCAGCATTAATTTGCAATAACTGATCCCTCTCCATATACAAAATTGTCATTGTGTAAAAAGCATTGGCTCCAAAAAGAAGAATAATCACTGCAAACCCAAGTGAAATTTTTGTTTTAAATTTTAAATCAGAAATCCTTATTTTTCTCATAATTAATGGTTTTTACCGAAGAATTTCGGTAGTAGAATGTGGATTATTATAAATACGAAAACTGAAACCTCTTTCAAAGGTTCCTGGGGGTAGAGAATAAAAAGAACAATCCTGTGAAGTATATAATTCTACGAAAGCATTAAGCTGAGGTTCGGCTCTTTATTTTTCTTTAGGAAGAATAAAGATAATTTTAGCGTACATATTGACTAAACGCTCATAATCAAAAAGATACTGCCAATAAAATTTTATAAAAGACTAAAATATTTACAACAATTAACTGACAAATGTCAATACTGAAGATCAGAATGGTCAAAAAAAAAGAAGACACCCGGCAGATATAAGTTAATAGTATCGAGGGCCATGAAGATAGAATTACTATAACGAACCGGGTGTCTATTGAGGTTGGAAAAGAAAAATTATATTGTGGCTCTGTTCATATCAAACATAAATATTATTAATTCACTCCTTAATTTTGATTAAAGAATTAGGAACATCGTAAAAACGTTTCAAAAAACCTCAACTGCTCAAAATAATTGAGTTTAATTAGTGAAGGTGATAACAGGTAGTTCTTTACCCAAAAATTCAAGTGACAATTTCTTCCAAGAATACAAAGACCTTTCATTTTGAAATAATAGTCCAGGACTTCTTCATCCTTAAATCTATGATTTGTAATATCATGAAATGTATTTACTATCTCCTGCTTTTGTTGATGTCCTTTCGGAAAAACAATATCTTCCAGTATTTCTACCGCCTTACTCCTTACAATTAAGGGCATTTTCCTCCTGGAAATAAAGTAGCCGAAAGGAATAATGACTGCAAATACAAAAAGTAACGTAATATCGTCCATTCATCTCATTGGTTTGTTTTGAATATCTACGTCAAAGGTTTCAATAAGTTTCACATGGATCATATTAATTTCTAATAAATTCTCATTGATTCTGGCTTTTTTATTATTATGCATAGGAGTTTTTAAATAAATTTTTCGGATCTTTCTTAAAACCAAAAGTCGGTGAGCAACGTATGTTATCTTATGTTCTTTCCCAAATTGAAAGAAGTGAGCATCCGGATTAATGGTAACTATTTTTGAAACCAACTTCAGATTAGCTGCTTTTGGGGGATAGTTTTTTTATGCAAAGAGCCATTTGTTACTGATAAATATTACTTGATATCACAATACCTTTAAAATATGATTCCTGAAAAATTGATTTGTTTATTCGTGTTTACATTGTCATTAAGCAGTTTTGCACAAATCAACCACCCTGGGTTATTGTTGACTTCTGAAGAGGAATTATGGTTGCAAAAAAATAAGGAGAAGATCAGGTATGCTCCAGATCCATCCTGGGCTCCACGTGAATTCATTGATGACAAAGGTGAACACAAAGGAATCGTTGCTGATTACATCAGGCTTATCGAAAAGAAACTTGGAGTTAAATTTCAATTGGTTAGATATAACTCCTGGGTTGAAGTAATGGATGCATTAGAAAATGGAGAGGTGGACTTTTCAGGAAGTGTTCATAAATCACCCAAAAGAGAGCAATTTCTTCAAATAACAGATCCCTTTTTGAAATCTCCAATTGGAATAATAGTCAAAGATTACAACACAGAAAGCATATCTGAAAAGGAAATCGGGAAAATGAAACTTGCCTGCCCGGATAGTTATGGCAGCCTGGATTATATCCGCAAGACTTATCCCAATGCAGAGATCGTTTTATGTGAAGATGATTTCTCAGCTCTGATGAAAGTTACATTTGGAGAGGCAGAAGGAGCTGTAATTGATCTAATGACTGCCAATCACTTAATTGATGTCCACGGACTACAGAACCTGCACCTGGTTAGAACCCTTGACTTTAACTGGGAAATAGGAATTGGAGTTGTTAAGAATCAACCGATGTTGTATGCAATTCTGGAAAAGGCATTAGATTCTATTTCGGAGGCTGAGAGAGAAAAGATTTATCACAATTGGGTAAAACTTGATGGATTAAAGGCACCTAATTTCTTTGAAAAGCATCAGAAGATAATCATTGTTATATTTGGAATCATTTTCATTTTGCTTCTAATTGCCCTCTCGGTTTCATTTCTTTTAAAAAGAATGGTCAATAAGCGGACCATCAAACTAGACCTACTCATGAAAGACCTTGCAAGGAAAGAGGAACAGTATAGGTTACTCGTGGAAAACCAAACAGACTTCATCGTAAAAATGGATCTTGAAGGGCGCTTTCTTTTTGTAAGTTCGTCATTTTGTAAGTTTTTTGGTAAACCAGAAGCCGAATTATTGGGAAAACCATTTCATTTTTTACTGCATGAACCTGATTTAGTTAATACCGAAAAGCGCTTTAAAGCAATGTTTACAGCTCCTTATCATTCGAAAGTAGAAAATCGCGTTTTTACAGAAGAAGGAATTCGATGGCTTGGATGGACGGGTAAGGGAGTCTTAAACGAAAATGGGCATGTTGTTGAAATAATAGCTATTGGTCGCGATATTACAGAAAAAAAGAGGGCCGAAAAGGAGCTAATCCGGGCAAAGGAACAGGCAGAAGAAAGCGATCGACTCAAAACAGCATTTCTTGCCAATATCAGCCATGAGATACGAACTCCCATGAATGCCATAATGGGGTTTGCAACCCTGCTTCCTACAGAAACAAAAAAAGAACTGGTTGATCAGTACTCAGAGATTATCAGAACTAATTCAGAGCTTTTGGTCCACATCATTGATGATATTGTTCTCTATTCCAGACTTCAGGCAAAAGGTTTTATTGAGGAAAATAATGAGTTCCTCCCCGGAGTACTTTTAAATTTCCTGAAACGGACTTATGATACTCCTGAATATCAGGGAAAAGTTCAGTTACGTATTGAAAACCGAACCGAAGAAACCCTGAAGATTAAAACCGATTACGAAAAGCTGAAACAAATTTTGATGAATTTGACGGGAAATGCTTTTAAATATACTCCATCTGGCACAATAACTATCGGTGCTGAGCAAAAAAACAATATGATAATCTTTTTTGTAAAAGATACCGGAATTGGAATTCCTCAATCGGAGATTGTGGAAATTTTTGAACGATTCTTCCGTGGAAGTAATGCGAATAAAGAGACAATTCCCGGCACCGGTTTAGGATTAAGTATCGTCAAAGAATTGGTTGACCTGCTGAATGGCGAGGTATGGGTTGAAAGTGAGGTAGATAAAGGAAGTACTTTTTATGTAGCATTAAAGAGTTAAAGCACTCAAATGTATTGTATCTTTGTGCTATGAAAATGACGCTTCAAATAGTTTCATTGTTACAAGCAGTACTCTTTTGCAGTATTACGCTATTTTACAGCAATTCAGTAAATGAGGAATCTGAAAATTATTTTTCAAAGACGTCTTCACAAGCTGGCTATTACTCATTTTCATCACGCAGTTTCTATCTTCCGGTCTCTTCAAATCAGGAATTTGCCAGCAACTTCAACAAAATTCCCACGCAAACCCGGACGAGTCAGTATTTTAATTTTGACTTTTCAACCAGAATAACAGAATTTGTTTTAAACAATAATTCTTCTGATTATCTTTATTATTCACTCCATTTAATTCATATCAGACTTAATCCCCCTGATATTATTTATCCCTTTCATGATTTCTGGTAATTGCTTTAGCTTTTAAAATTGTACGGATTAATAAATCCTTTGAGACGTTCAGGCATTTCATTATTTGAGATGCCAATATTTAAAAAGCTAAAAAGAAATTAAAATGGAAAATTCATCAATAATCACCTTATTGGTGGTGATAATTGTAATGGTATTACTTTATGTAATTCTTCGCATTTCGCAAACAAAGAAAAAATCCAGGATAAAAAGAGAACTTCTTGATCTGGCCGAAAAAAGCAACAGTACAATAACAGATTTTGATTTTTGGAATAACTGCGAAATCGGTTTTGATAGAAATAGTGGACACTTGTTTTTTATCCGATTAAAATGCGGAGATAAGAAAAATTCAATCTTAGACTTAAAAGAAGTGAGCAGTTGCGAAATGAATAAGGAAGTAAGAACAATTTCCTCAGGAAAAGGCAAACAAAGTGTGATTGACAAATTAGAACTGATACTAAACCATAAAAACCGCGAAAAAACAAGACTTGAATTTTATAACACCGAATGTGACAACCTCAACTTAGATGGGGAACTTCAATTAACTGAGAAATGGGCTGATATTGTCAATAATTTCATTCAGACCTATAAAAAATGAGATTCTAAGTTTGAATTAAATTTTTAAAACCAAACAAAAACATTGGGAATCACCACAATATCTTCTTTGTGGTGATCCCAACTTAAAATAAGATGTTTACGCCTGATGTAGGCAGTGTAATCACCATAATATAATAAAATTGGTTTGCTTTTATCATCATCTTAATACCTCAAAGGTGAGAATAATGTTAGTGGGTGGATAACAATAAAAAACACCCCGGAAAAAGAAAATGATCGAATCAAATGCCTCAACTAAGCTATCCCTATAACTTTAACTGAAAAGAGACAACAAATTTGGTGCCCTTTCCAGGACGGCTTTGCGCTGAAATCTCGCCACCCAATTTTTGCACAAACTCTTTGGAGAGAATTAACCCTGGTCCACTCCCGGATTCCTCAGAGGTTCCATTCTGAGAAACACTACTGCCAATGCGAAAGATCCTGTCTATAATCTCCTCAGTCATTCCTACTCCTGTATCTGAAACCTTATCCAATGACTGCTTAAAGTTTTGTTTCAACAATCAGGTTTCCAGGGTAAAGTTTTGTAAAACGCACAAAGGGTCTATACTTCGGGAAAGGTACTTCTCTCTTTACGCAGAAGAGACATTTATGTTATTGGAAGGAAAGGTTATATTTTGTGGAAACAATTATTCTTACTCTCTAATCCTTTCTGAATAATAAATATTTGCCCAAAGGTAGAAATAAAAAACGTTGGTTTTTAAATCATTGGAACATCAGATATATTGGGTAAGCGACCAGTAAAAGTGCAGCTTCCCATCGATCTAACTTTCTTTTCCTGCCAGAAAACATAGCAATGAAAAGGAATATGGTGCCCAGCCCCAAAAAACATATATCCAGGTTAAAGGATTGGTTAAAATTAAAAGGCTTTATGACCAGACTCGTTCCAAGAATTAAGAAGATATTGAAAATGTTGGAACCAATAATGTTCCCAACTGCGATGTCAGAGTTTTTCTTAAAAGCAGCGACTATGGAGGTTGCAAGTTCGGGAAGGGAAGTACCGGCTGCAACAATCGTAAGGGCAATTATCTTCTCGCTAACTTCAAAATATCGGGCTACCCCTATTGCGTTGTTAACAACCAAAGAACCTCCCAGAATAAGTCCGGCTAATCCCAGAATAATTGAGAACCATATTTTTATTGGAGACGCTTCTGTAGATGGGTTAGATCTTTCTGGTTTGTCTTTTTGGAGCTGTTTCCTTAAATAAAGAAGGAATAGCCCGAACAAGCTTAATAAAATAATGCCGTCCATAAAGGTTAGAGCTTTGGTATCCTCCGGGGAAAAGAATAAATCGTTGCTCAGAAAATACAATAAAACTACTGCCAGAAAAGAGAAGGGAATTTCTTTCCAAACCGTTGAATGCTGAACAACAAGGGGTGTGATTAAGCCTGAAAGACCTAAAATTACGAAAAGATTAAAAATATTGCTCCCAATGACATTACCCATAATAATATCCTGATGCCCCTCAATAGAGGCTATTGAGCTGACAACCAACTCAGGTGCGGAAGTTCCAAAAGCAACTATGGTTAATCCAATGGTGAGATCAGAAATTCCATATTTTCTGGCCAACCCGGTAGCACCATTGACAAGCCCGTTGGCACCCGAAATGAGAAGGGCAAATCCCAGTATTAATAAGATATATGATGACAGCATTGTTTGTTTTTCTAATTAAAACCAGCAAAAGGTTCAATATGAATCCCAATATGGGAATTTTCGCCAAATTCCCTTTTCAATTGAATTTCTATTTCTGTAGCTATATTATGCGAAACCTCAACGGTAAGATTTTTGTCAACCTTAATATGGACGTCAACCGCTATAATTTCTCCAATTCTTCTTGTTCTCAAATTATGAAACCACAAGACACCTTCAGTGCCTTTAATCTCTTCCGAAATAATATTCTCCACGTCTGAGGGTAAAGAGGTTTCCAATAACTCTTTGATGCTGGGAATAGCTGCGTCCCACCCGATTTTTAAGATAAAAATACTCACAATAATTCCTGCCAGAGGATCAAGAATCCTCCAGGATTCTCCCAGAAAGAATGCCCCTGAAATCCCCAGGGCTGTTGCTATTGAAGAAAATGCATCTGAACGATGATGCCATGCATTGGCCTTTAATGCACTGCTTTTCGTTTTTTTTCCTGCTAAAAAGGTGTACCAGAACAGGACTTCTTTTGCCAGAATAGAAATTACGGCTGCATATAACGCTATTATTCCGGGTTTAAGAATAGGTTCCCCCGAAACAAACCGGATAATTTTCATGGTTCCTGACCATAATATCCCAATCCCGACAAGTCCCAGAGCAAATCCGATTAGCATGGTAGCAAAAGTTTCAAATTTACCGTGCCCGTAATGATGGCTTTTATCTCTCTCCTTTCCTGAAACTCCGATAAACATTAAAACAATTAAATCCGTGACTAAATCAGAAAGGGAATGAATGCCATCAGCCAACATAGCAGAACTTTTGCCTATAAGGCCTGCGATAATCTTACCTAAAGACAAAACCAGGTTTACAATCGAACCTGTAACGGTTACTCTTTTAATAAGTTTTATTCTTTCGAGCTCCATTTTCATGTCCGATAATATTAAAAAACATATTGCCAAATGATATAAACCCGGATTTGTCGTTTGAAAGTTAAGCTAAAGGTTTGTAAATTCATGCTTTAAGCAAGTTTTTTTTTTTAATGACAAACAACTGTTTTATGAATATCTCCACCTACTTAAAATCTTTAGCGATAGTTTTTCTAATTGTAATTCCATGGAAAGTCTTTATTACCGGAGCTACCCCTTCTCCTGATTCCGGAAGTATAAAAGAACTTCTTCATGAAAAGATTGATCATCTTGAACAATACCTGACTCTTGATCAGGGAATTGAAATTTATGCGATCCCATCAGTAATAAAAACTTACAGGGATCGGAACTTCCACCCTGTTTGGGAAAGAAGACAAGATGTTGATGATCTTATTACCGCCATTAAGCAAAGTTACGATCATGGACTTTCACCATCCGATTATCATATTTCTACTCTCGAACAAATGTCGATTGCACGCACTGCTGAAGAGAAGGTATTAAGAGATATTATTTTGACAGATGCTTTTTTACTTCTGACTTCACACATAATCTCAGGAAAGACAAATCCAAAGACAAGGAATGCGCAATGGCATGTGGTTAAATCTGAAAGAAATCCCATATCCTACATAGATGATATCAGCAAAGAACCGTTACTCCCTGCACTTGAAAGACTATATCCAAAGCATATAAACTATGATTTGTTAAAGCAACAACTTGAGAAGTACAGGAAAATAGAAGCGGAAGGGGGCTGGCCGGAGGTTAGCTCTGGTTCCATGTTAAAACCAGGAATGGCAGACCCGCGTATTCCCCAAATAAAAGCAAGATTGAGAGTAACAGGGGAGTATGATTCCTCTTTTGACCAGGAAAACAATTCTTATGATGATGTATTACAACAATCTGTTGTGAAGTTTCAAAAAAAACATGGAATTGAAGCACTTGGCAATATAGGCCCGGAAACAACCATGGCAATGAATACACCGGTCAAAGAACGAATAAAAACACTTGAGGTAAACCTGGAGCGCTGGCGTTGGCTTCCAGTTGAGTTTAGCCAGTATTATGTTTTGGTGAATATTGCCAATTTTGAATTGGAAGTAATCGACAACAAGCAGCCAATCAACCATCAAAAAGTTATTGTGGGCCGACCGTACAGGAAAACTCCGGTGTTCAAAAGCGTAATGGAGTACCTGGATATTAATCCAACCTGGACCGTTCCGCCAACAATTCTCAGAAATGATTTAGTTCCCGAGATTCAAAAAAATGTCCGTTATCTAACCGATAAAAACATAACTGTTTTTAGCCCGGATGGAAAAAAGCTTAATCCCGATTCAGTCAACTGGAACAGCAATAGTGTATTCTCTTATAAATACAGACAAGAACCAGGAAAAAGCAACGCTCTGGGAAGGATAAAATTTATGTTTCCCAATACTTACAATGTCTATTTGCATGATACACCGACACGTGAGTTGTTCAACAGGACAGAAAGAGCTTTCAGTTCAGGCTGTATCAGAGTGGAAAAGCCTATTGAGTTGGCAGAACTACTTCTCGCGGATCAAGGGAAATGGTCGCAGGCTTCAATTAAGAAAGCTATTGAATCCAATATTACTCAAACCGTTCGTTTAACACGAAAGCCGGAGGTTTATCTACTTTACTGGACTGCCTGGATCGATCAGGAAGGGAATCATCATTTTTCTAAAGATATATATGACCGCGATCAGTCAATTTACATCGCTCTTAAATCAAGGCCCGTTTACGATTTAGATTGAGAAGCATATTCTGAAAGGCTGAAATAGCTTTCTTCCGGATAATAAATAAAAACACAAGACTTGTTTTTAATAGACTGGATAATCGTTTTATTTTTTTCAGGTGGCAATGCGGGACAACCAAAGCTTCGTCCCAGGCGTCCATGCTTATTTACAAATTGCATGGTCGCATACTGAGCTGCATGAATAACAATTGCTCTTTCCCTGGCTTTATCATTAATTCCGGGTTCAACACCATCAAGACGAAGGGAAAGACCATGTTTGCCATGGTAAGTTTCGCCAGTAACAAAAAAGCCCAGACTGCTCATGTTCGATTGTGGAATGTTTGAAAACTTTTCAGCTTTATTTTCTCCCGTGTTTTTGCCATGAGCCACCAGAGTATGCTGTACAATTTTTAAACTATCACAATCAATAACCCAAAGTCTCTTTTGTGTAGAAGAAAGAGAAAAATCAATTAAAGTCAGGTATTTATTGTTTTTCAGCTTCCCCTCCTCCATTAAATTTTGTTTCCCTTTCATTCCCAATCGAAAGGCTTCAAAAGATGGTCTTTGGTACTCGGGAGTAAGCGAATTATAAGCGGTAAGTATGTTGTTGGAAGGATTATTCTGCTTTTCAGATTCTTTTCCTAAACTGGTTTGTCCCAAATTCAGAAAAAAAATAACAACAACGAAGATTAATCTTTTGTCAATTGTGCCCTGCATATCTTCCCTCCTTCTTAAAATATATTGACTTATTCTGTGTTTACGAAGAACAGTCTCTTATTGTTTCAAAAATAAGAAATATTTCCCACAACCTGCATACCAAACATAGAAACGTTAACATCAAACCTTCAGAGACTTACACTCCAAGTATTTCATTCCAGATAAGAACTCAATGAACAACAAACTATTCTGACTTTATTGTGAAACAAGAAAACACGCCACCCCATTTTAATATCCGGTAATTCCTGGATTTAAACCCAAAAACAAACCAGCCGGAATTCTAACGGTCATCCATATTCATAAAAAATGACATGTTTCTCTGTCAGATTCCTGTAGCACCACCCGACACTATAAATTTCATCACAACAGCCGGATTTACATCAATAGACCGAACCTGGTTCTTTGGAACTATAAACAACTCACCTGAAAAGTTGTAGGAATGAGGAAAGTAAACGGCAACCTTCTCTTTTTCATCAAGCTTGCTCAGATCCTCTTCAGTAATAAAACCCAATTTCTCCAAATTGGAAATAGGATTCACCAAGACAATGACAGGCTTTTTAAATTTTCTTTCTTTTCCAACAAAAGCAGAAAAAAGGTCATTCAAAGCGGAATAAATAAATTTCAACAGGGGGGCCTTTTCAATAAGTCTGTTAAAGAAAATCTTGAACGGCCTGGCAAGAATGCTGCTGCCAATAATTCCCACCAACACCAGGAAAAAGAAAATGAACACCAGCCCCAATCCCGGAATATCTATTCCAAGATATTTCTTAAGGATTCCTTCCAGCAGATTATCAGTAAAACTAAAAAGAACATAGATAATGTAAGCCGTAATTCCAAAGGGGGCTATATAAAGCAAACCCTGAAAAAAATAATTTACAATTCTCTTCATAAAACAAAATTAACAACATCAACAATGACCAAAATTACGATATTTCCTTTTAATCATTTCTGAGGTTCTGTCACTTGGAGATTTTCCCACAAAAACCATTGAGAACTATCTCAACTTTTGAAAAATTCCAAATTCTTTCTATCGTGACACCGTTTATATGAGGAATTATTTAGAAATTTGCAGCGGAATAATTCGAATTCAGCTAAACAAATATCATCAAACATCTAAAGCATAACAACCTGCATTACAAATCATGTTGTTTAAATAAATTAAATAGCATTTCTTTTAGAAAAAATATTGGCAAATGAAAAAAACTTTAAAGCTCAAAATTTTTGCAAGCTTTATGCTTCTTATTGCAATGTTGGCTATTGCAGGGGCTATTTCAATTCTTGAGTTTCGCTGGTTAAGTAATTCAGTTCATGGCCTGGTGGAAGATAATTATAAATCCATCGAAGCATCAAAAAAGATGGTTGAAGCTTTGGAACGGGAGGACAGTGGAATTTTATTATTGATGTTGGGTGAATGGGAAGAAGGTCGTGAAATACTGAAAGCAGCAGACAGATCTTTTTTCTCGGCATTTGAAGTTGCAAAGAATAATCTTACCGAGAATAATGAAGAAAGCTATATCAGGGATATTGAAAAGGCGTATAGAATTTACAAATCGAGTTGGCAACGTCCGATTGTTGATACGGACAAACAGGGTAACATCGTATGGTATAAAGATGATATTCACCAAAAATTTGTTGACACCAAATCTGCCGTGAATGAATTAATGTCTTTAAATCAATCCAGTATGTTTAATGAAGTCTCGGATTTAAAAGAAAAATCAAAAAGAGCAATTATGCCAGGTATTGTTTCAATAATCGCAGCGTTGGTTTTTTCAATTATACTAAACTTCTTTATTACAAAATATTTTGTAAATCCAATATCTGAATTAGCAGAAGCAGTTGATAATTACCGTGACGGAGATAAAAGTCTCAGAGTTGATATTTCCTCCAATGACGAAATCAAAAAATTAGAAAACGCAATTAATGATTTACTTCAAAGACAGGTGAAAAATTTCAATACTTCGAAGAAATGAAAAAAGAAATTATCATTAAGCACCTGGGAGTTGTACTCTTATTGAATGGGGTTTTCTTATTTATATCTTTCCTGATTTCCTTTTTTTTGAACGAATCATCAACGGTTTCGCTCCTATTTAGTGCATTAATATGCGGAATTTTTGGGGTTTTCCCACTCATCTTTGTTGAACGAACAGAGCATATAAGTTTTAACGAGGGCTTAACCATTGTTGTTTTAGGTTGGATAATTACCTGTGTTGTTGGCATGTTACCCTACCTAATGTGGGGAGGGGAATTTACACTAACTAATGCCTGGTTTGAAAGCGTTTCAGGTTTTACAACAACGGGCTCAACAATTTTAACTGAAATAGAAAGTTTACCAAAAGGAATCCTTTTTTGGCGTTCATCAACCCACTGGATTGGAGGCATTGGCGTAATTTTGTTCGTTTTACTTATTCTTCCAAGGTCAAAGGGACAAAGAATAACCATATACAACACTGAGATTTCCAGTCTTTCAAAAATGAATTTTCGGTACAACACCCGTAAAATAGTACACATTCTTGCAGTTGTATATATAAGCCTGACTCTGCTTGAAACAATAGCCTTAATGGTTTTTGGAATGAATTTTTTCGATGCGATAAATCATTCTTTTGCAACAATCGCAACGGGTGGTTTTTCCACAAAAAACCTGAGCATTGCAGAATATAATAATCTCGGCATAGAAGTTATTATTATGGTATTTATGATTCTCAGCGGAAATCATTTTGGTTTGATTTACGGTACCATTATGCTGAAAAAAGAAAATTTATTTCGGTCTTCCCTGGCAAAAACCTTTGTTTCAGTATTGTTAATTGGTATTTTACTGGTAACCTTGAAATTATATTTATCTGGAACCTATGATTTATTGACTTCATTGCGTTACGCATCGTTTCAGGTAATTTCGCTTGGAACAACAACCGGTTTTGCCACTGTAGATACAATTCATTGGCCAATCTTCACACAAATTATCCTGATTTATTTTACAATTCAATGTGCCATGTCCGGGTCAACCTCTGGAGGGTTGAAATTTGATCGTGTGTATATATTTTTCAAATTATTAGGAAAGCAAATAAAATTACTAAAACACCCTAATAGTGTTTTTGTGTCAAAATTTGACGGCAAGAGGATTGACGAAAAATTAGAAGAACAGACCTTGGTTTTTATTGTATTATATGTTGCTGTATTCTTTGCAACTACTATCATCTTAACAGCAATGGACATTGATGGGATGACTGCATTTTCCGCCTCAATAGCTACTTTAGGAAATGTCGGACCCGGGTTTGAGAATGTAAGTTCGTTGGGAAATTTCGCATCCTTACCCGATTTTGGAAAGTTCGTTTTATCTATAAATATGCTTTTAGGACGACTTGAAATATTCAATATTCTGGCTTTAATAATGATAAAAAAATAAGCTTATTCAAATCACTCGTTTAGATCTAATAAAAAGAATCTCGCCTGGTTTTACGAAAAAAATCAAGGAAGGAAGAGACAAAAACGGGAATCCGGAGAAAGCTTTAGTGAGTTAAAAACCTGGTTTTGAAATGGTCTTCAAACAATTTGAAGATCTTTTTGAATACAAGTCAACGGTGGCTTCTTAGGTTGACGATTTGACTTTGTAATAACACGCAGTAAAATAGGCCTGCCATATTTGGGCAGACCTTTCGAAACCTACATATATTCAAGCTGTTTGCATTGCTAAAACATAAACCTCAAACCCAAAATCACTCGATTCCCGGCCTGCAATCCTCCTGAATGAGAATTGTTAACCGCAATTTGATACAATCCCTCAATTTTAAGATGAGGGGAAACAAACTGGAGGCCCGGCGATACATATCCTGAAACATTTGATTCTCCGGTTCCCGGGTTATTGTTGATCAGTGAAAACTCCTGTACGGGCGACAAGATCCAATTCTCCAGACCTGGCAGCAGAATATTTCGCGAAATTGCAAGGTTCACTTGAAATACTCCTGCAGCTGCCTCCTTTTCACTTGTGTTATAATTGACCCATTCGTATGCATTGTTAAGATCAAATGACCAGAGTCCCGGACGAAATGAGGCATTGACACCGATTACCGGACTAAATGTATTTGCTGCAGATTTCCTCAGAACAGGGAATGTACTTCCAACAAATCCTGCAATTCCCAACGAGTAATGCCGGGTGTTTTTACGGTACAACTTCATTTTTCCCATTAAAAAAGGATCCATAAAGCTGTTGTCCATTTGCATCATGGTTTCATTACTAACCACATCTCTATATGCATTGCGCATCATCAGCGTTACATCGGGTGTTAAACCGTAGGCCACTACCAATGGCATCATGTGCATCCGAATTTCGTTCCCTCCCATCCTATTAAATAATGCTTCTATACTGGAGACGAACAATTATTCGATCCTGAGCCGGTGTAAGACCTGCATCTACACTAATTCCCTCTGCCCTTGAATAAAATCCAAGGGCCATAAAAATTATCGTAAGCAAAATAAAACGGAATCCATTATTCTTCATTTCCATGGGGATTTAGTTTCTTGCCTGGAGTAAAATTGGCCTTTCTAATGCGATTTTCTATTTCTTCGTCAGATACCGAAGCCCCGGGTTCCAATAAAACAGAGATCTGCTTTTTCTGGAAACTGGCTGTTGATCTGGTTACTCCCTCAATTTTGTTTACCTGCTTTTCGAGGGATGACTGACACCCTGGACAATCCATGCCAAAAACCTCATATTTAACAACCTGATTCTTCTCTTCTGGAGCACGATCGTACTTACAGCAACCCGGAAGTTTTTCATAAACCTCGTCCGGTGCTTTGTGCATATTTGTGTCATGCCCCGTCTGGGCAATGGCCATGTGGATATGGTGAATATTGGTTTTTGCTTCGTCATAGGTCACGGTGATCATTTCGGATTCTTTATTCCAATCCGAGCCGGTAACCCCATCAACAGAATTTGCAGCTTTTTCAATGCGGGCTTCACACATGCCGCATTCCCCTTTTACTTCAAATTTCTCTGTTTTGTTTTGTGCAAAGATGGTAGCTCCTGATCCGATCAATAGCAGGGTCAATAAAACTATTATTTTATGTATCATAATGTTATCCTTGTTTTTGAAAAAATGATTGAAAATTTATTAGAAGATAAATACTTGGTCCTCTGGGGATAAAATCACCAAAAGGATTAAGCAAGCTTTGCTGATGAAATATTGGCCGGGTACAGAAAAGACTACCACACGTCGGAAGGCAACAAGGGCACATCACATGCCAATGTTATCTATACTCTGCCAACAAAAGGAAAGAATTCTCTTTTTGGAAAATTTAAATCATAACCGATAAACCTGGAACAATGCCAGGCGCCTGGCCATTTTTTGAATTGGCCCAAAGGAAGGTGGAATAGCAGAACGTAAACGCTTTTCAGGTGTTGTTACATCTATTTCTTTTGAAACGCTATCAAGGAGTGCTGAAAAGAGGTAAGGTAAAATGGAAATTGAGGCAGATACAACAAAATCATTTTTTACCTGAAGAAACTCTGTCTCTGTTTCACAACATGGTTCAACGTCACAGCAGGGATGCTCTCCACTTAGTTCAACAGAAATGAGATCGTGATCGCAATAATGCTTAGATATGGTAACCCCGGTTGTCGAAATCAACAACAAAGCAACCATGATAATATTTGTGACAGTTCTAAGCATCATTTAATGAATATACATTATAAACTCATTTAAGAGTAATTCAGGAAAAAAATAACACCCTCCAGATAATGCATAATGCAAATGGTTATCATAACTGGGTTAGTGAATAACAAAAAAATATTGCTATTGTTGAGATCATTAAATATTTATAAATAAGAAAGGCCTGCCGGCATTCCGACAGACCTTTGACCTTAACCCTAACCCGAGGGCAAAAATAAACCAGTAAACCCGGGTGTACAAATTTTTTCAAAGAAAATTTCCTACTTTGATGGAACGGCTTGTATCAGATCATTCTGCATCACAAGCTCTCCCCCATCCAACCAATCTTTCTCTGCTTCCGGACTCAATATTACCGGCATTCGCTTTTTTGTATTGTGAATCTCACTCATCAGCTCATTGGCAGCAGTTGTAATGATCGTGTATGTATTCAGCGTTTCTCCGGTATTTCTATTTGTCCAGGTATTCCAGAGTCCCGCAAAGGCAAAAGCCTCTTCGTCTGGCAGCGTTAAAAGGTACTTCTGCTTGAATTTTCCTTTCGGATCAAGCCATTTCCATTCATAGAACCCATCGGCCAAAACCAGGCAGCGTTTCGCAAGTGATGGTTTGAACGACGGTTTTTGGTCAAGTGTTTCCAGTCTGGCATTAAGCGTGCTTTTGCGGATGTTGGTATCTTTCGCCCAAGGCGGAATAAGGCCCCAGGAAAAACCCTGAATGGCATCATTCCTGTCATTTGTAATAACTGGAGTAATCGGAAAAGTAAAAGCATAAAAAATTTCCGGAGTGTACCATTCCGGTGTCAAAAACCGGGCTTTAAAACGGTCTTCAAGCTGTTTGAAGGTTTTGTTGTTTTTGGTTCGGAAACACATGATTTTTGGATTTTAAACTGTTTTTTCATCACCTCCTCTAACGGAGCTTAAGTCTTGCAAAAACCTTAGAAGGGTTTTTCCTTTGTTCCAGGATATACTCCATAACCGGATTGGTGTCCAACTGTTCAAAATCGATAAATTCCTTTTCCCTGGCCAGGATCCTTACCGGAAAGACTATTCCGGTTTTTGTATCGTTAATAAAATAACGGGAATTATTGAAAGTTATCCGTCCATAAAATTTAACTCCCTGAGCCATCCGCTCTTTAATGGACTCAATGGTTGGGTTCTTAATAAAAGTCAGGTGGCAGGCCTGAAAATCATGATCTTTGTTATCGGAAGCCCTTAAACGAAAGGTTACCACATCGTCCTTGTGGGGACAAGCCATAGGCAGCTCTTTGGTTTGCCGGGCCCACAAAATCTGTTCATTTCTTTCATATCGGAAAAAGTAAGATTTTCCGATTATTTCCTCCTTAATAAATCCGTATTCCTTACTTACATCAAATTGGGTTACAACGCCTCTGTGCTCTTTATTCATATAGGTTTAACGATGGTTTTGTGTCATAAAGATGCGGATTTTATTGAATCTGATTCTTCTTCCATTTAACAGTAAAACTCATTAGTCTGTTTCCAAACACCTTCAACATTAACGGGCTCAATACCACCTCAGGCAAAAAAGCCGGCAGAAAAATAAAGAAAAACATTATATCGAAAGGTAAATTCCAGAAACTCCATATAAAAAATGATGCAGGGATAGTCAAACACCGGGTCACCAGAATAACAGCCAGGCTTTTCAAAAAGGATTTTCTGTTTTTACGCAGATTATAAAGCTGAAAACCCGCCCCAAGGAGATAAGTAATTGAGCCCATTAATAAAATGAGCTCAATTATCTCTATTATAGGGGTCGGTTGTTGCTCCATGAGATTTCACCTAAATTGTGGTTAGTCGGAAATCCCGACATACCATATTTTTTGTCAGAAAATGCGGCTAATCTGTCTTTTCATTCAAATTCAAATTGTACCAGTCAATCTTTCTGGAGAAATACATAACCAGTCCAAGGATTATAAAAATGCCTATGCTTCCGATTAGCAATGCGTAATCCTGTAATTGAATTATTACGAAAATGAATGTGTAAAGCACGGCCAGAATTCCTGAAATCAGCATTGTTAATTTTCCTGATTTCAATATTGCCCTTACATAGCCTGATACCAGTAACAAAGTTGATAGAGCAGAAACAATAAAGGCAATATTGTATTTCAGATGCTCAGATATTGATAAAAGTAAGGTGTAAAAAACCACTAAAGCAATTCCCACCAGGATATACTGGATCGGGTGGATAAATATTTTATTCAGAACTTCGATAAAGAAGAATACCAGAAAGGTAAAACCAATAAACAATATGGCATATCTGATCGACCTGTAAGATTTCTGGTAACTATCCACCGGAAGCAGAAGGTCAATCCCGAAAGCGGATTCATCGATTGAGTGTCTGCTGTTGGTCCAGGCTTGAGGAAAATTCCTGTTTAGGTGCAAAACATTCCAATTGGCCTTAAATCCTTTATTGGTGACTTCACGGCTATCCGGCAAAAAAGCACCGTTAAAGCTGGGATTGCTCCAAGCAGATGAGATATTTATATCGGTTACTTTGCCAACAGGCGTAAAATAAAGCAACTGACTACCCTTCAGATCCAGATGAAGATTGAAATTGTACTTTAGGTTGTTATCAGGATTCATTACGAGCTGTGCATTGATTCCACTTTTCACAACATCATTTGAAGAAACTCCCGGGTTAAATGGTATTTCCTTGTTGTTCCATTCTAATGCCACCTGTTCCTCTATCCCTCTTAAATCGTCAATACCAACAACAAACTCGGCTTTATCCAAAAGAATATTTTCTGTCGGAATATCGAAAGTGTTAAAATCCACATTGTCAAAGTTTCCTGAAATATTGATTTTGGAATTGTAAACGACAATTTCATAAATCCCTCTATATCTTTTCTCCGGATTAATGTTTCCGGAGATGTTAAGTTTCGATGGAAGAATGTGAAGATATTCTTTGACCTGAATGACTTTCTCAGTTGAGTCTTTTTTTGAAAACTCTTTTACATATCTATAATACGGAATGGAGATAAAAGGTCCTGAAATAGTTTGCTCCTGCCCCCACTTTGAACTAACCTCAGTGATGGCCTGTCGCTGAGTGTTTTCCCGTTCAAAGATCAGGCTTTCAATCATCGATGTAGGAATAAGCAACAGCAGAGCAATGACAACTATTGCTCCCACCTTAAAATAGATGTTGGTTTTTAGTGTTTTCATAATGACCTTTTAACTGGTTTTAATAGGGTATTAAATTAGCGGCAATCCCAACTCCTTCAAAAATTCATTGTGTTTATCAGTATTCGTTTTGATTCGTTCATTTATTGATGCCAGGCGTTCATTCACTTCTTTCAAGTCAATCTTTTCTTCTTCTGCAGCTGTATTCACATAGCGTGAAATATTCAAATTGTAACCGTTCTTTTCGATTTCTTCCATCGAAACTTTTCGTGAATAACGGTCGGTTTCTTTTCGGTATTTGTATGTTTCGACGATAGATGTAATATTCTCTTCCCCCAGCCAGTTCTGACGCTTGCCTTTCTCAAAATGCTCACTGGCATTAATAAACAGGACATCTTCTTCCTTTTTACACTTTTTCAGTACCAGGATACAAACCGGAATACCCGTAGAATAAAACAAATTTGGAGGCAACCCGATAACCGTATCAATATTATTGTCTTTTAGTAGTTTGGTTCGGATACGCTCTTCTGCTCCTCCACGAAACAACACTCCATGTGGCAAAATAATGGCCATGGTTCCTCCTTCAGCCAGGAAGTGAAACCCGTGCAAAAGAAATGCAAAGTCGGCAGCTGATTTCGGGGCCAATCCGTAACTTTTAAAACGAAAATCCTCGGCCAGAGTGTCGTTTGGTTCCCAACGCAAACTAAATGGGGGATTGGCTACGATGGCATCAAATTCTATCTTTTTGGATGGATTTATCTCGTTCAATATATCCCAGTGATTGAGCAGGGTGTCACCGTGATATATATCAAACTCGGTATCTTTCATGCCATGCAACAGCATATTCATTCGGGCCAGGTTGTAGGTCGTAATATTGTTTTCCTGCCCATAGATTTTACCGGTATTGCCACCACCTTCTTTTATTCGTTTCCTTACGTTCAACAAAAGTGATCCCGAACCACAGGCAAAATCCAGTACTTTGTCGAGCTTACTTTTCTTTCCTGTGGAAGGTTCCTGGCTATCCAAGGTAACGATTTCAGAGAGGATGGTTGAGATTTGTTGAGGTGTATAAAACTCGCCTGCTTTTTTACCGGAACCGGCGGCAAATTGCCCAATCAGATATTCATAAGCATCCCCTAGTGTATCAGTATCGGTAGAAAATTCGGCAATTCCTTCAGCAATTTTCTGAATAATGGTGCAAAGCTTTTTATTCCGGTCGGCTGGTGTTCGACCGAGCTTTTCAGAATTCAGGTTGATTTCTGAAAACAAACCCTGAAAAGAATTTGCAAACGATTCGTTTTCGATGTAGCGGAAACCGGCTTCTAAAGTAATAAGTAATTCCCCATCTTGTGTTCGGGCCAGTTCGGTAATATTACTCCAAAGATGCTGCGGTTTGATTACGTAATGCACTTTTCTCCGCATTTGTTTTTCAAACTCTTCAACATCTTCTGGATTCTCGTAGTACCAAATTTCTAAGGGTGTATTTACCTTTAATTTAGACATCACGTCTATTGGCGTGTCATCAGGGTAATCTCTTCCTAATTCCTTTTTTGCAGATTCTACATAGTTGTGAGATAAGTATCTTAGAAACAAGAATGAAAGCATGTAATCGCGAAAATCGTCCGCATTCATTGCACCTCGTAGTTGATCTGCTATTTTCCAAAGGGTTTTACCCAGTTGTTGTTGTTCTATTTGTGTCATAATTAATTGTCAATTTTCGGAAACAAGCCTTGCATTAAGCCCTTTTTGTGCGACTGCAAGTGCTCTACTTTTTCTGATTGGGCGGTGATTAACTCATCCAAGGCAGATAGACAGGTGGCGATTTTTTGCTGTTCTTTAAAGGATGGAATATAAACCACTAATGTTTTTAATTGATTAGCATAAAGGTGAACAACTGAAATTCCTTGCGCAATTTGTGCAAGCTCTTTTTTCTTTGCATTATTTAAATAATAGGCAAGGAAAACACCATTAATTCTTGTTTTAATGATGTTCAAATCACCACCCAAAGCAACTCCCTCCTTCATAACACAAGAAGCTGTGGCTATATCAATATGAGTTTCGCCGGATGAAGGAATTATTACATCATTCTTTTCACTCAATACTAAAGTTTCACTATTTAAATTTGTGAATGACTTTATATCTCGGATAGTTTCATTGTAATGAGTATATAATTCTCCGTATCTGATACAAGGTAAACTTCCATTTTCCGAAATATCACTTTTGGATATTCCTTTTCCCTTTGAAAATGTTGCAACTTCCCCTAACGTATTATTTACCCACTCTCCATCATTCTCAAACTCCGGAAAACGAAACTTCGGTACTTTTTCACCTTCTTGGGGAAAAAGATTTTGCATCAAGCCTTTTTTGTGGTCTTTGAGGGCCTGAAGTTTATCATTGTGGGCGGCTATCAGCTCGTCTAAGGAAGAAAGACAGGAGGCAATTTTTTGTTGTTCCGGTATTGTAGGAGGTAAATTAATCGGCATTGAAGCGTATTCTGTTCCATTAATGCCTGGCTGTCCACTTCTTGCAGAAATGAAACTTACCCACTTCCAATATTGTTCAGAGTAAAGAAACTGGAAGAGCAATTCTGAATCTATTTTCTTGGTATCTGGTTTTACTCTTATAAGAAACCCTGCAAAAACAAGTTTACCGTCCTTTTTTCTGTATTTGTATGATTTGCCAACACTTGCCCCTGTTCTTGCTAAAACTATATCTCCCTCCGACAGATAATTATCTTCAGTGACATTTCTGTTTACAGAAACTTTATCCCTTGTAATAAATGTTCCATCATCAGAGATATCGGTAATTCTAAGATAAGTTGGCAATTTATCAGAATATGGTGCTGCGGGTGCATTAATTCCATATTCAGGATTTTTTAATAAGCAATCACCTAATATCTTTAATTCCCACTCCCCATCCTCCACAAACTCAGGAAAACGCAATTCCGGTATTAACCCTCCAGCTTTGCTTTTGGCACGTTTTATCACCTTACTCATTGTTCCCCAGTTTTCTAGTGTTATCGTCTGATAAAAGGATTTTCATTTGGTTAATGGCAATTTGATTGAGTTTTTTTAACCGTTCGGGTTGTGGGACATTCTCGTCAATCAGCACGGCATTCAGGTTTTCGAGATTGGCCAGGCACACCAATTGCGAAACATTGGCATAATCGCGGATATTCCCTTTATCACCGGGGTTTTCGTCTCGCCACTGCTTTGCTGTTTTGCCAAACAACGCCATGTTAAGCACATCGGCCTCATTGGCATAAACATAGCTTATTTGTTGAGGTGTAAGGTTATCTGGTATCAGTTTTTCTTTAATGGCATCGGTATGTATCCGGTAGTTTATTTTGGTAAGTTTTCGTTTAATATTCCAGTCCAACTCTTTTTCTTGTTGGCTTTTCAGGTATTGAAATTCTTTAATCAGGTAGAATTTAAATTCAACCGAAACCCAGGAGGCAAATTCAAGGGCAATATCAATATGGGCATAAGTACCACCGTAGCGTCCTGATTTTGCAACTATTCCGATGGCATTAGTAGCTTCAATCCACTTTTGAGGTGATAAAACAAAGTGATTATAACCGGCTTCATTTTTAAACAGGTCGAATTCGACCTGTTTAAAATCCGGATTGTGTAATTTTTCCCAAAGCCCTAATAATTCAATTGTATTTTTACTGCGCATCCAGTTTTTAATGATATCCCTTGGCGCTTCTGGGTTCTTGTGTTTCGCAATATCTGTAATACATATAAAGTCTTTTTGCTCCGATTGCATGAACCCAATCTGCAATCCCTGAACATTTATGTTTTTACTTTTCTTCATTATTTCAATTATTCTCTCAAATTCGGGGAAATAAGAATATCAATTATCGTTGCCTATATTTTAATTGTGCCGGAAATGCCATAATTACAAATTCCTTACTCATAGGCTGCCAATCCTGAAATTTCGCGCCCTTGGGCTAATTTTTTTAATTGTGGTGCAAGGTCCTTCATCAATGCTACCTCTACCTTACTTCTTTGTTTCCATCCTAATTCCAAGGGTTCCAATAGATCTGTGAGTTTTTCCCCGTCAAAAATCATTCGGTTCATAACCTGTTCAACAAAGTCTTTCAGGTCTGATGTTTCTAACCCGTGTTTGTTGGCAATGGCAGCCAGTTCCTTGTGGTACTTCTCAGCCTTAAATGTTTCATAACCTTTCTGCAAAGTCTCCACATCCTTTCCACTTTCCCAATCCAGACTGTTGATGTATTCGGTCAGATCCTCCTCCTCATCCATGAGGTTGGAATTCGATTTCAGCAAACCAATGACCTGCGCCTTGGTCATTTTTTGTTTGGCCGGTTTCTTCTGTGTACTATCAGCAATCAGGTTCATGATGTAATCGTAGTCAATCACCGCAGAAGCAAACAATACAAATTCAAAATCCAGTTGCTGTATTTCTTCCGGGGCATCATCACCCTCTTTTTGCTGTATTTCCCTGAATTGTTTGGCGGTTTCTATGTAGGAGCTTCTGAATTCCTGTAAAGTTTCCTTTGGAAGTATGGCCTCAATCATCTCCTTTTGCTCCTCGTCCAAATCGGTGTATTGGTCCAACTGGGTTTTGAGCCGTTGCACTTCCTTGAAATTTTTCACAAAAGAAATCCGGGCAGCATCACCTTTTAGGTTGTAAACTTCCTGTGGTTCGTTGGCTAAATCATGTTCATGCATGAATTCCCCCAAAGCTTCAACTGCCTTTTGATATTTTTCAATCACCACCGGAGCAGGATCAACCATCCATATTTCTTTGGCCTTGCCGGCATCTTCTCCGGAAAAAAGAGTAATGGCCTGGTTAACGGCATCCTGTTGCGAGCGGAAATCCAGAATATTTCCATAGGGTTTGGTATCGTTTATCACACGATTGGTACGCGAAAAAGCCTGAATCAATCCGTGATGTTTCAGGTTCTTGTCCACATACAAAGTATTCAGGAATTTGGAATCAAAGCCTGTGAGTAACATGTCCACTACAATGGTCAGGTCAATTTTATTCTTACGAGGATATTCTTTATTGCTGAACTTTTGGTCTTTAATGCGTTTTTGCACATCCTGATAGTACAAATCAAACTCATTAAAGCTGTGATTGGTGCCATATTGTTTGTTGTAATCGGCAATAATCTCAGTTAAAGCTTTTTTCTTCTCTTCCGGATTTTGCTTGTTGTCTTCTTTCTCCTGCGCTAAATCCTCCTGAAGCTGTTTAATGTCTGCTGCATTTTTCTGACTTTGCTGGTCACCGTTGGCAGCAATCAATTGTGCCGGTGGCGAAAACACACAGGCAATGTTCAAAGGCACATAATCCGGATTTTCATTTAACTTTTTCTTTTGAATTTCCTTGAACAAGCGATAATATTCTATTGCATTGTTGATGGAAGCTGTGGCCAAAAGTGCGTTAAATTTCCGCTGATTGGTGGCAGCATTATGCTTGTCAATTATTGCTTCTGCTACGGCCTGCTGAGCAAGAGCTTCTCCAGGCTTAGGATTTTGTTTACCCTCCCCTTTAAAATAATCAATGTGAAAACGCAGGACATTTTTGTCATCAATGGCATGAGTTATCGTGTAAGCGTGTAGTTCCTTTTCAAAAATGGTTTTTGTCGTCTTATAGGTCTCGTATTGGTCTTCACGAATTTTTTGAGAGGCATTGTCATCAAAAATGGGCGTACCAGTAAATCCAAAAAGCTGCGCATTTGGAAAAAACTCTTTGATCGCCTTGTGATTCTCTCCAAACTGGGATCGGTGGCACTCATCAAAAATGAAAACCATCCGTTTGTCGCTCAAGGACTCTAACCGTTCTTTATAGTTCCTTTTATATGTGCCATCCAGTGCCAAACCCAATTTTTGAATGGTGGTGACAATCACTTTATCGGCATAGTCGGTGGAAAGTAAACGTCTAACCAAAGTTTCGGTATTCGTGTTTTCTTCCACACTTCCTTCCTGAAACTTATTAAACTCCTCACGGGTTTGACGGTCGAGATCTTTACGATCAACTACAAAAAGGCATTTTTCAATATCAGGATTGTCTTTTAAAAGCGTTGAAGCCTTGAAAGATGTCAGGGTTTTCCCACTTCCGGTGGTATGCCAAATGTAACCATTACCCCTGTTTTGGTGAATGCAATCAACAATGGCTTTTACAGCATAAATTTGGTAAGGCCGCATAACCAGCAATTTCTGTTCACTCTCTACCAATACCATGTACTTGCTAATCAACTCACCGAGGGTGCACTTTTTCAGAAACTTATCTGTGAATGATTCAAGGTGCCTGATTTTCTTATTTTTCTCATCAGCAAGTTGGTAAATAGGCAAAAACTGCTCATCTGCATTGAATTGAAAATGCTGGTTTTTATTATTGGCGAAATAAATTGTATTGCTGCGATTGCTCACAATAAATAACTGCATGAAACACATCAGGGAGTTGCCATATCCATTGCCCGGTTCATTTTTATAGTCCACGATTTGCTGCATGGCTTTCCGGGGCGAAATATCCAGTTTCTTCAACTCAATTTGCACTACCGGCAAACCGTTAATCAAAAGGATAACATCATAGCGTTGATTACTGTTTTCCGTATTAATTCGTAGTTGGCTGACAACCTCGTATTCATTCTTACACCAGTCTTTGATATTGACCAAAGTATAATGTAGTGGCGTACCATCTTCCCTTTGAAAATACTGCCTTTCGCGCAACATTTTAGAAGCTTCAAAAACATCAGGCTCAATAATCTGTTCCCGCAACCTTAGAAACTCACTATCCGTAAGACGAACACGATTCAGGGCTTCAAATTTGGCTTTGAAGTTCTGCTCAAGTGTTTTTCTATCAACAATATCGGGCCGATGAGTATATTTCAGCTCTTTGAGCTGCTCAATTAGCTTTTCCTCTATTTGATGTTCTTTCGTCATACTGCTTTATTGTGTTGCGAAAATTACAAAAAATAATCGCCTATTCCTTGTTTAACAAAAATAGAATTTACATAAAGTCTTTATTTTACAGGGATAGAGAAATTAAGAAGGATGGGAAATTTCATTATCGAACAATATATAAAACCAATATAATTGATCTGATATCTTAAGCCAAAATAAACCTCTTGCATTTTTTACAAGTCTCCAAAGTCATCAAAAAACGCCAAAGGCGATTTGCGATTGTGCTTGGCTGTGTGTTGGATTTTCATTTAATTAACCTTTTAAAGTTTGACCAAAGGATTGAGGACATTCTAAGGAAGTCAACCTCAAAAATAACAGATAATTCTTCGACTATATATCTAATATCCTTAGGTGTAAAAGGTTTCTTATTATACTTAACAAATGGAGAATCTGTTTCCAATAATAATTTATCTAATGGAATCATCTTAATTAATTCTTTTCCAGAATTTGATTTAACCATCGAGTAATTAACAGAAAAGAAATATCCATTTTTGATAGCTTGATTCAATGTAATTTTACTTCCTGAATACCAATGCAAGATTACTTTACCGTTAAACGAGGCACCTATAATTGATGTAATTTCATCTGCACTTTGCCTTGAATGGATTGTTAGTATTTTACCTCCAATCTGGTTACATCGGTCAATAAGCTCAGTAAAGAAAGATACTTGAAGTTCTTTAAAATCTTTACCTGTCTTAAAATCTAAACCTACTTCCCCAATGTATCTGGTTTCATTTAACAATGTCCACATTTGAGGAATGTGATGTTTGTATTGAAAAAGTAATTCAGGGTGAAATCCTAATGCAGGTCTTATATATTTTGATGAAATTTTTTCCTTTAGCTTAGAATAAAGTACAGGTAAATTACTAACTGCGATGGTGTATATCTTATTTTCTTCAACCTCTTTGACTATATCACTAACAGATTTGAATAAATCTAAATGAAAATGAGTGTCGTATAAGTAACTATCCATTGTATTTATCTAAAAGCTCAGCTAGTTCATTCATTCCACTTACATAGAGTTTTTCAAACTCATATTGCTTATATAAAATAGGACCAGATTCCTGAATTTTAAATATTGTTTTAGATGAAGAATTTTTAAAATCCAGAATCCCAATTTTGTATGATTTAAGGTCAATTGGAGCGTTATTCCCTAAATTGAAATTCACATTCTTATATGATGAATAATCGACACTATATGCCTTTTCAATAGCTGCTCTACGTATTACACAAGGCAAGCAAGTACCACAGTGTATAGGGGCTTTTGCCTTATCATATCGAGCTTGGTCCGGGTGAGAACATGACATTGTCTTCGAAATGTTTTCTTTTAGGAAAGCAGAGTCAATACATTCAATAATCATCTCTCCTTTTGTTTTGAATTGGTAAGGATTATTTAACTCAACTTTGATATCTAGATTATTTAGTAGGGTTTGTAACATTCCCATATAATATGGATGAGTTGTTCTTGTACTACTTGTTCCTAATCGTGTGTTCGTAAGTGGGATGTTTAATGAAATTAATCCATTCTCTGGGATAAATAGTTTGGTCTGTTCATTTAAAGCAGAAGCTAAAATTATTGCGTGCGTAAAGAACATAAATGAGCGAGTCCTTGTCGAATCTTCTATACCACCAACAGGTGCTGCGTGAAAATTAAAAAATTGCTTATCGGTAAGAGCATACTTCTCACTAAGAATTGTTTTTACATTATTCTGATATTCAATAACACCTTTACCTCCACCATAATGTCCTATAAAAGCGATATTCTTTTCTTTGCCTAATAAATCAATTGCACCAATAAAAGAATCCAATCCTCCTGAAAGCATACAAAATGCTAATGGTTTATAATTTTTCCTAGATTTTTCCGCACATTTTTTTACTCTTAACTCCTTATTGTTTAATTCCCTTTTTCTGAATTCAAATTCCCATAAATCCCCACTTAGGAATGATACCATTTGTTCGAGCAATTCTTTTTGATTGTTCCATTTATCAGGTTCTAAAACAGGCATGTATATTTTGAACCTTCGAGTCCATGAATCAAAAGTATCTTTTCTAAGAACTTTTCGGTCGGCATAATATACCATCAATGAAATGTAAAATAAGTCAAGTGCCTCATCTGAAAAGAAGTTTGGAAACTGGCAGAGCCTCCTTACAGTTTGATAAAATGTCCAATGATATTCCTTTTTATCATTTAGATTAATATTAAAAAGACAATCCTGAACGGAAAAATTATCTTCATCATTTAATCTGCATATAATTTGAATCATAGTATATCCTCCATAACCTTATAACATTGTTCGTAAAGATTCTCGACCTCTTTGTTCATTTTATTGTTAAAATCAATTTTAGAGAAGTCTTTATCTTTTAATGTTGTTTCTACTTTTGAATTGATATATTCTTTTAACTCTTTCTCCTTACTTATTGCATCAGCAGGAGAAGTTGATTTTGATTCAATACGACTTCCTAAATCATTAATAATTCTTTCGTAAATATAGGATTCCACTTGTATCGGAATCATTTCGTTCAAAAGCTCCTTATCAATCTTTTCTAAAGTAGTTATGTCATTGTTTTCATCGTCAAGTTTTTCATATAAAACTTCCATTGTACGAAGTAATGCTTTTCTTGCAACAGAATCTTCTTTGGTTACAGGAATGGGTGCTATTCGATTTATAACATCTGTTAATATTTCTTTTGCAGTTCTTCCCTCATATTCAACGTTATATTGAGATAATGTTTCTCGAATTCCTTGCGTTGAACTACTGCTTAAAAATTGTCCTAAACCCGATGTTGAACGAATACCGCTTGACGCAGATTTTGCAGCGCTTTTTGAGCCTCCATGAGCTTTAACATAACTTGAAACAGCTCTTTTGAAGTTTCGAGATGCGCCAGAGGCATACCGAGACATAAAGTTTTTAGCATTACTCCAGTTATTCTCATTGCCGTTTGAGTCTTGATTATTACCACTGTTTTCATCGTTATTATGGCTCTGATTATTTTCAGCAGAATCTCCATCAGTATTATTATTCTCTTGGTCTTGAGAATTATCATCACCATTCTGTGAGTCAGGATTTGTGGTATCATCAAAATCATCAGGTAATAATGGATTCCCGGATGGTCCGGTGTACATACTTGAGGTTCCCATATTTTTATTTTATTTCATTACCAATTGCGTTTTTTAATCTTGGGTTATCTTTTTGCCATTTCTCAAGGAGTTCATTTATCTCCAAGACTTTATTGGATGTTGAGGCAAATTCTTTTATCCGTGGAATGAATGAAACTTTAATATTACCACTTGGTATTGCATTTAAACATGCAATAGTATCGGTATAGTTTTCGGGTCGGCTTCCACCCCAAGAAATGAATGACTTAAATAGCTCGGCGGAAATATCAGATGCTGTTTCAATCTCTGAAATAACTGCTCTTAGTACTTGGGCTGATTCAAAATCGCTTATCAAATTAGCTTTTTTTAGAGCTTCGGTTCTTGCAGAATCACTTCCTGACAATAATCCAGATAAAATATTTTCAGCTTCAAGGCTTAATTGTTTTATTTCACTAGTACTTCTTAATTGAAGACTCTCTCTTGAAAAGTAGAAGTAAGGTTGCAAATTAGTTTCACTTAATTTAGGTTCTATTTTAATCCAATTTATAAACCAGTCATCATCTTTCCAGAGCTTTAGCTTTTCAACTTTATCCCATTTATCATTTTCAATGTATTTTATTTCTTCAGGCAATCCCTTTTCATTTGATTGCATTTCGCCAAGCTCCTTGAATACATTATCCTTAAAATATTCGAGTAGCATAAGTTTTGACAACACTTTCTTATCAAGGTCAATCTTCTTTATCTTAGCCATTGTGATCCGCATGGAAAGCGAATTTAAAAATCTTTTACAGTGCCTTGGATTACCGTTCAGTCCTTTAGAAAGTACAGCAGAAAGTTGATTCGCCAGTGAAATCACTTCTTTTATTTTTTCTTCTTCATTCGGAAATCTTCCTTCGACTAAACTAAATGATATTGTGAAGTTTAAGAAGTCTTTTTGTCTTTCCTCTTGAATAAATTCAAGAACAGGTGCATGTTTTTCTTTCAATTCATATTTTAAAAGAAGGCACATTATATAAAACTGTACCTCCTTTACCCCAAGCTGGGGTATTTTAACTGGATATTGGATAATCTTTTCTAAATATTCTTTTCCAATGTCAATTTTATTTCCTTTTATTTCAGGAAATTTTTTCCGAACGGCGTACATTACTTGACGTTCATCTGCTCCAATAATAAAGGAAGTTCCTTCAGTAAAAAGAAATAAGCGTATCGCCTCAAAAGTAGCAAGAATTGTATCCGGATTACACCTGTCCAAATCATCTATAAAGATTACTAATCGTTTGATTTTAGTCTCTTTTAGCAGTTCTGAGAAATCACTATGGAAAGTTTTCAATTTTTTTCGTATCTCATCACTTTTCAATGTTTTACTTAGCACGTCTTTAATATCTCCTTCTGATAAATCTGAAGCTTTCTCTTTTACTTTTGAAATTACTGATTGCATCGTGATGTCAGCAACTGTTCCAATTCCACCTGTTAATAGAAAGCCAAGACCATATTCAATCCCTTTACTTGCTAACTTAAAAAAGTCTATATTTTTGTATAGTCTTTGAATCGCATCTTTAGCTTTGCCAGTAGGTGTTTTTTTACCATTGATTTCGTCTAGTATTGTGCCAATCAAAGCAGTCTTTGCATCTTCATACCCCTCAAATAGCCAACCATTGAATTTGAGACAGAGATAATCCTTATTCCTTGATAACTCGCTTAATGTCATCTCTATTAAGCTTGATTTTCCGCTTCCCCAGTCACCATAAACACCAATACTGGATGGTGATAGCTCATCGTTTATTATAATATTTTTTGTAACACCAATTAGATAATCAAAGTCAAGTAAATCTATATTTGTTTCGCTATCTTTCCACATATTAAAATACTACTTTATTTCTATAAAATTGGGTAGGAAAATTGCACTCTTTTGCAAATGTGCAATGTGTGTTGGTTTCCTCAACTGTCCCGAAGGACCGAACTGGGGTGGAAAACAAATTTTTTATTGCACCAACCTTCAATGAATATGCTAATATTTTAATCTGTCTTTTCAAAATTTATTCTCATGTTTTTATGTTAGATTCTGTCTTTTAGCCGTGTTGTGTTTTCGTGCTTTTTTTTGTCTGTCAATCCGTGCGTTGAAAAGACATGCTCTTTAAGCAAATTTGGTTGTGCGGTTGATATGTGCGTTTGCTTAATGTGCATGGCTTAGTGGGTCGGATATAATATTTTTACACCTTCTCTTTTTAAATCAGGAAAAGCAATAATAGGCATCGGTAATTCTTCTGCTTTTGTATATGAGGTTGGAATAACTTCAGAAGTCAACAAATATGATACTATTTTTATTGGATTCTCAATTTTTAAGAAAGCACAAACTTTATCAGTATTGTTTTCTAACCATTTATGCCTTTCGATATGTTTCTTTATCATTCCTTTCCCCCCTTCACGACCAAGATAATTATCCATTTCATTTTTCATTTCATGGATGTTTTTAGCTTTATTGGTGTCTTTACATTCTAGACTCCAAACAAAATTAGTTTCAGTATCAAACACCATAATATCTACATCACCATACTTCTTATCTGCTTGCAGGTGACCATTTGGCGAAATATCAACCTCGTAGTCTATCACTTCAAAGTTTTTATTTCCTTTAAGCCAATCCTTTACTTGATTGCGATATTCCTTACCTTTTCTTTCTCGAAATGTTCCTAATAGTTTTTCAATATTTTCACCACCGTTATTAAGTTTACCTTCATGCAACAAATAGTGAAGTTGTTTTTGCGCAGAAATTGCATTTCTAAAACCCCAAGTTAATTTTGATTTGCCTTTATCATTAGTATGCTTTATTAGGAATCTTCTAGCGAAACTAAATTCGCGATTATATTTCCAAGGAAAGACTTCATTGTTTTTATAGCCATCTGGTGCTTTCAAATAATCTGGTCTTTCTGAAATTGAAAAACGCATTATTCCATTAACAGCTTCATTTTCGGGCAGTTTAAATTCTTCAACAAGTTTCTTTACTAATTCAGATTCAGACATTGATATTGTTGAACTTTCGCTTTCAAGACAAAGCATATAACATGAAAAGCAGAACTTGTATATATTCAAATAACTGATTCCCCAGTCTTCAAGGAATGCATTATCAATATCATTTAATTCTTTATCTTCATCAGTTTCTTTTTCTGAAGTTTCTACTGAGAAATTAGAAATTTCAAATCTATTTTCAAAGTTTGCTAAATACTTATCAACTTCTTCTTTTGTATGAGCTTCAGCAAATGGTTTAAGCTTATCATCAAAAAACTCTCTTGAAATTCCAATTCTACCTGACTTTAGCTTACCGATTTTTGGATTTGCAAGTTTAAAATGAACTGCATCACTTAGGAAACCATAGTTTGCAATTTCATGCATCAAAACTAGTAATCTATCAATGTCGTCAAAACTTGCTTTTATAGAACCTTTTGTTGGTGTAGATGCAATATATTCGATTAAACACCTTGTTGCTAAAGATGTTTTAACAAGCTTATTTTCATCATCTAAGATTTCTTTTAACTTTCCATCCAAATCTCCAAAACACAAAATTTGAGCAGGAATTAGTGTTTTGTTATGTTCTCTCTTCCATACCAATGTTTCATGTAGCTCAATTAATGCAGTTAATAAAAACTCAAATTCAAACTCCTTAATCTCTTCGGATAAAGCATTTAAAAGTAATTGGGTAGCAGTATTAAAAAGCTCTTTTTTATCTTCAGGTTTTTCAATGTTTACAGGAATTGCCTTTGTTTGCTCAATTAATACAGGCAATTCATCTAAAGTCCTTTCAATCTCGGAATTGCTAATGTATTTTGGGCTTATCAACCACCTATTATCAATTAACTGGTCTTTCTGGCTATCTGATAAAAGTATCATTTTAGCACTTCCAAGTGGAATTAATTTTTCTAAACATTGATTTATAAACTCATCAGAAAATTGGATTCCATCAATTAGGTTGAATGCTTTAAGTAAAGTTCTTATCATTTCCCTTTCTCCGTAATTATTACTACCAATAAATGTTTTTATTTTGGAAAAAGGAATTACAAAATCAAGGGTGAAACCATCCAGTGAAAAAGTATAATGATTATCGTCTGAACTCTCAATTATATCCTTCGTTTGTTTGTTTTCAAAAACAGCATCATCAAGAATAATATTAATTTCAAAGAAATTTGAAATATTAGCTTCTAATAAAGATGAAATCTCGCTCTTTAGCTTAAATAACCAAAATGCTATCGCTTCTGCAAAATTCCTCGCATCAACAACCATTTCCCTATTTTGTGCTTGATGATTCGTTATCCATATAGGAAACTTGAAGGCTTCTAAGCAAATCGCATAATATCCATAGCGATAAAGTGGTCTATATAATGGTGCATAGTCCGCATATTTTTCACAAGGGATAAATGCCCTTTTACCTTCAACCTCGCCTAAAATACCATGTCTATTCTTTTCAATTTTTGCATCTTTAATTAGTCGACTTCCATCACCAGGCACAATGGTCATGAAATTCGGTCTAGCATCATCTCCGAAATAGAAACTTTCATCATTAGACTTATAAATTGAATAAATATCTAATGTGTCCGATATTGTTGTTTGTGTTGTTTGGGAAAATCGTTCATAAGATTTCGCATACTTCAACAAACTTAAATTATTCCATTTTTCAGAGGAACAAAGTAAATTAAATTGATGTATGGGTATTGCTAAACGATACTCGTCTTTTTGTGGTCTCTCAAACATTAAATACAGATTTCGCCCCATCATCTCATAATTAATCAGAGTAAGTATCTTGAAATCCTTGAATAATTCGTTACTTTTCAGGGCTGAGACTACTTCATTAATTCGTTGATTTAAGTCAAAATCACCATTAATAGAATGATTAACTTTATATTTACCTTCAATACTACTATTATGTAAGTAACACGAATAGGCAATTCTATTTGTGTCAAATTGATAAACTCTTTCTTTTAATATATCAGTATGGGTATTTTCAGGTAGTGAAATATCAGTTAATTGCCAATCCATTTTGTTACAAGCTCCCCATTGCTCATACCATAATTTATTATGATATAATGAAACTAATTCTTTATTGCAATTATACTTATCACTTAACCTAAAAATAAATTCATTTAAAGCATTTATCTGATTTGAAATCAAAGCAAAGTAGTATCTATCATCATATGATACAATAGGATAATACAATAATGGATTTAAATCTGGGTCGTCAATTGAAAATCTTTTATCATTTGGCGTAATAACAAAATCATTTACAATTCTTGGGTCAATACCATGATTTTCGCAAATACTGTATATTTCTTCTTGACTAAATGATGTGTCCTTTAAATCGAATGAATATTCTAGCTTACTTTCTCCTTCAACATCTCTTATATTTCCTGAAATGTTAAACTTTTGAGATAATTTTTGTCCTAGATTTAAAATTAGAGTTATCCCACTATATACATGGTTTTTAAATTCATCAGGCAAAGTGCAGTCTTGGGAAAATATACTTTCAGAAAGGGTTTTGAATATTTCTACAGCATAACCATAAATCCCAGAGAAAACAGTATAATTACCACCATAGAAAACTACATTTTCACAAAATAGATTTTCGGGCAAGTCCTCCATCGGATTGTATTCATATTCTTCATCAAGGTATTTTTTAAATAAATTCAAATCACCTTTAGCTTTTTCATTCAGGTTTTGAACAATATGAGTTACTATTTTTTCTATGCGTAAATTTTTCCCATGATTATTAGGAACTAATTGCAGTCCAATTACAAAATCTAATAACTGAGCAGAATTATTAGATTCTATAAATTCAAATGTTTTATTAGGTTTTTCTTCATGAGGCGGTGTAAAATCAAAACTGCTATTTAAAACCAGACAGCATTTCTTATATTTTTTCCCACTTCCACATGGACACGGGTCATTTCTTCCTATTTTTTTAGTCATAACATGTTTATCGTTATTGCGTGCGTCGGCAAAAATTTGGCTCTTTTGCAAGCTGAAGCATCAGCTTGTGGGTTTGGGCTTGCAAATGTGCCAAATGTGCGTTGGCTTTTGTTGCACGGTCTTTCTCAGCATGAAACACAACGTCCCGGCTATATGCGCCTGGCCCGTGGCTTTCAGACCCGCTGTGACTTTATCAGCTTGAACGCATAGGAGAGGGTAAAACAGAACCCCCAATATGCTGTGGATGCCACGGCTGGCGTATAATAGCTTTGTTGTGTGGCGTAATTCATTTATTGTCAGATTGTTTTTTGTTATTCCATTCCTTCTTTTCTGTTCTCTTTTCAAAATTGTTTTTTTA
>NZ_PVTS01000024.1 GCF_003003035.1 Marinilabilia salmonicolor
ATCCACATCACACCTGCCGAAAATTTCAAAGAACTTTTGCCGCAATTTATTGATAAAAAATTACTCCAGGAATAAGGTTTTGCTGGGGTGGATACCCTTAACTTTGTAAAACCACGGGTGATGCATGGTGTTGACAATGCCGGAAATGAGAAATATGGTAACGGGAACATGGTGTTTCTTCAGGATGGGAAATATCCCGAAGTTTTCGGCCCATCCGTCATCAAATGTGAGAACCAAAGCCCGTTCAGGGAGTTTAACTTCCTTGCTTTTAATCGATTCGAAGTATGTGGAAAGAGGAATGATGTTGTATCGTCTTTTCAGGGCAGTGATGGCTTTGTCGAAAAACTGCGACTCCGGTCGATGAAACATCAGGATGGTGGTTTTTTTTCTTTGAAGGGTATGTCTGATAACCCACGAAATCCCCATTGATCGGAGCCCCGGAGTCAGCAACTTACTTGTAAATGTCATAAATGCGACTGTTGATTTTGTCGGTAAAGATACTTCTTTTCTCGTCAGACCTCGTTGTTGAGCGGGAAAGAAACTTTAACGGAAGTCCCCTCGCCCCGGGTGGAGGAGAGTTCTATGGTGCCATTGAGCAGTAAAGCGATGCCCCGCGCGTTGGTAAGTCCAATGCCGGCGCCGTCATAAACACGGGTATTGGATTCCACGACTTTGCAGAATTTTCTGAATACCAAATCTGTTTTATCGTCAGAAATCCCGATGCCACTATCGGAGACAATTATTTCGAAATGATGATCCGTACTTCGGCACAACAATGTGACTCCTCCTTTGTCTGTAAACTTAAAGGCATTGTCGAGCAGGTATCGGATCATGCGTTTCAAAAGTGCAGGATCACTGTAAATGGTCATGTCACAATCATCCGACAATGTCCTGAAAAAAAGATCCGGCTTTTGTTTCCGACGAAATGATTCAAATTCCTGTTTAAGTTCCAGCAGGGCATCCTGAATTTTGAATTGACTCATCCTCACAGGGGCTTGCTCTTTTTCCAGCTGGGCGAATAGTAGCGTATCTTCTATAAATCTTACCAGTTGATTGCTGTTTTGAGCAATGTGCGAAAAGAAATCTTCCCGCTCCCTCTCAGTCGATGCGGGATCGGCCATTAGTTCCGAAAATCCCACAATGGCCATTAAGGGTGTTCGAACTTCATGACTCAGATTCTCTAGAAATGAGGATTTTAGACTGTCGGATTCCAGTGCCCGCTCTTTTTCACGGCTTAGTTTGTTTTGAGCTGACTTTAAGTCATTGAATGACTTCTGAAGTTCCTCCATCATTTTGTTGAAGTGGTCTCCCAACTCCTGCATTTCATCCTTTGTTTGTATGTTCGCTCTGGTATCTAAATCCCCATCAGCCGCTCGTCTGAACTTTCGAAGCAGGTATTTTACCGGTGATGTTACGTTTTTGCTGAAATAGAGTGCCAGCAGGATGGTAATGATAAAGCCTGATAGAAAAACTATGCCAAGATGAAACATGAGTTTGTTGGCATCGGTGAAAATCTCTTTTCTGGATACAGAAAGAACCACCGACCATCCATTTCGAAGTTGGCTCACTGAGTGTATAAAATTCTTACTGCCGGGGTGGGGCAGAAGTCTGCTGTCCGTGTTTTCAGGTAGCTGTTTGATGAGTTCAAGGGTCTCGTCAGGCAGAGGCTGACCCCCTGAGGATGAATAAACCAATTCATTTTTTTCATTCAAAAGAATCAGACATCCGGTATTGAAATTAAAAATGCTGTCGAGGTGATCCTCCAGTTCATGATAAAGAAAATCAGATCCCAGACATCCGATCAAGGTGGAATCCACATAAACGGCGCGTGAGTAACTGATGACTTCCATATTCCAGGTTTGCCAGTAGTAGGGGAGCGTCCATATTTCTCCCTGCGTTAGGGCCCGTGTCCACCAATTCATGGAAGGGTGAAAAAGATCTTTTTCCTGAATGCTGTATTCTTTGCTTCGGTGATAAACACCATTTCCCTTTTTGTCAAAGAAGCTGATGGTATGCCTTCCCTCAAAGTCTTCCGTGTTAAAAACAATCCACAAACTCATTGGGCGCATAAGGTGGAGGATTTCCCGTAGTTGCGGAGTGATTTTTTGTTTGTATCTATTTAGGGAAGCATCGTCCCTGAAGTCGGTTGATTTGTCGAAAGTACTTCTGATAACGGCCTCCAGAGCCATGGAAACTTCTTCAATGTGGGTGAATTGTTTTTCCACATCTGATGAGGCCAGCCGTGTAATTTGCTTCATGTGGGCCAGTGCATCATTATTGGCTTGTTGACGCGCAAAAAATATTCCCGGAACACCGGTAAGAAGCATCGCTGATGCCGTCAGTAAAAGCATCAATATGAGAAGTTTCTTTCTGAATCCGTACATTGGCACTATTTTGTTTTTAGTTAGGGGACGAATCTCTAATTTAATGCATTTTGTTTAAAAAAACTAATGATATTTAATGCCAGAAAGAAAAATCCGGGTTGCCTGGTGTGCTTAATAAGAAAGCGTCAAGTGCAAGCCTAACGCAGCAATTGGCGTTTTCTTTCAAGCACTTTATTATTGATGGAATGGTTTTAACTTTCTGCAATAAATTGTTAGAATTTTAGAATTTAGAAGTTAGTGACCAACGGGGAGAATTTTAAGAGGCAGAAGAAAAAATATTGACCCAAAAGCCATTTTTCAACATTCTGAAGAAAGTTTTGCCTGATAAGCAAAAATCTAACTGTATGCTATAATGTTTTGATATAAGACGACTTACAATTCAAGCTAGATAAAAGAAAAACCGTATGACATTGACATTCTGAATTCTATAAAAAATATTGGAACAGGTTCATATTACGTGTGGATGATTAGAGATTGCTTCGGGCTGAGCCCTCGCACTGTCAACGCCACGCTGCAGAGAAGAGGGGAAAAGGGGGCGGCGCTGCCGCCCCCTTTTCCCCTCTCTTTTGTCCAGTGCATTGTCATTGCGAGGGCAACGTCCGAAGCAATCTTAATCGTAAATGAGCAATTTGCTGGCAGCGTAACGATGCAAGTTGGACTTTATAGACAAACACTATTTAGTGCCTGTCTATAAACTAAGTAAATTCTGTTTTTAGAGCTGTTTCTGGTCAGAAAGTGCCAGTTGCAAGACTTGCGAAGTCCGAAAATACGGAGTTTACTCATCGTAAATGAGTAATTTTCGGATGAGCGTAACGCAGCAAATGGTACTTTATGGACAGAAACTACTTAGTCTCTGAAATGCAGTAATCTGCTGATGTATTTCCCAATGATATCAAACTCCAGATTTACCACACTTCCTTCCTTAATCTGGTGGAAGTTGGTGAATTCGTAAGTGTAAGGAATGATGGCCACCGAAAAGCGGTCGTCTTTACTGTTAACCACTGTCAGGCTTACTCCGTTTACGGTAACAGATCCTTTTTCAACCGTCATGTAACCTTGTCCTGCTTTCTCTTTATCCACATCGTACTGAAAAGTAAAATACCAGCTGCCATCTGCCTCTTTAACTTCCACACATTTTGCTGTCTGATCTACATGACCTTGCACGATGTGACCGTCCAGTCTGCCATTCATGGGCATGCTGCGCTCCAGATTCACTTTATCTCCGGGTTTCAGATGACCAAGGTTCGACTTTTCCAGCGTTTCACTGATGGCCGTTACGGTATAGGTATCTTCTTCTTTCTTTACAACCGTCAGACAAACACCGTTGTGAGAAATACTCTGGTCTATTTTAAGTTCATCGGTAAACGAACATTTTAATGTGAGATGCACATTTCCTTTTTCTTTTTCTACTGCTGTAACCGTGGCAGCTTCTTCAACTATTCCTGAAAACATAATATTCTTTTTAAATTTATTGAAACAGATATTGTCATGCGTTGTTTTGATATCAAATGAAATGCTAAATTAGAAACAATTTTTTCAGAACCCTAACCCGAACTATTCATAAATTATCTATTACGATGCCCAACCTTCTGCGAAATATGGACATTCTCAATAAAAATGATTTGAAAATAATTCACTATTTCCTTCATCATTTTTATTTGCGATTGTCACTATTTCTTGATGTTTGAACATCTCATCACGATTTTTCATGAATAGATCAGGCTAAATCGTTTAATCAGATTCGAAAAAAAGAACTTATGGATGTTACCGTAAAAAGCCGATACCTCGGTAATCTGAGGGTGGAAAGCACACATCTTCAGTCAGGAAATAAAATTATTACTGATGCTCCGGTGGACAACCGGGGCAAGGGAGAGGCTTTTTCTCCCACCGACCTTCTCGCAACTTCCCTTGGGAGTTGTATCACTACGATCATGGGAATAAAAGCGATGGACAATGGAATCGACATTGAAGGAACGGAGGTGGAAATTACTAAAATAATGGCCAGTGATCCCCGGCGGGTGGCAGAAGTAGTGGTGAAATTCTTTTTCCCGGACAAGGGGTATTCCGAAGAAGACAAGAAACTTATTGAAAGCGTGGCAGGGATAAGCCCGGTTCCCTTAAGTCTTTCCACCAATTTGAAACAGACTATTCACTTTCACTGGTAAAAAACTACCTTTGTTTTTATGATACTACTTACAGGAGCTACAGGACTGGTTGGTTCACACATCTTATACAGTCTAACAAAACAGGGTGAGCAGGTAAGAGCTACCTGTCGCCGGCAAAGCACCATCGGAGAGGTTGAGAAACTTTTTCGGTTTTATGAAAAGGGCGGCGCTGATGAATTGTTGCGACAAGTGGAATGGGTGGAGGCGGATCTTACCGATTATTATTCGCTTGAAGAAGCCCTGGAGGGAGTTCAATACGTAATTCATGCGGCGGCGATGGTCTCTTTTAATCCTAAAGAGGCACGGAAAATGCTTAAGGTCAATGCGGATGGAACGGCCAATCTTGTCAACGCATGTATTGAAAATAAAATTGAGAAATTTTGTTTTGTCAGCTCTATTTCTTCTTTGGGGCGTCATCCCGAGGGAAAGGAAGTGGATGAGCAGGTGGAGTGGCAGCCGGATGATAACCGTTCTGCTTATTCGCACAGTAAATTTCGTGCCGAGATGGAGGTGTGGAGAGCTTCCAAGGAGGGATTGCCTGTGATTATTGTTAATCCTTCAGTAATTATAGGACCGGTGGATTGGAAACGAAGCAGTGGCCGTCTGTTTTATTCCGTTCGTAAAGGAATGCCGTTTTACACTACCGGGGTAACCGGCTTTGTGGATGTTCGTGATGTGGCCGAAGCAGTTTCTTTACTCATCAGGAGCGATGTGGTTAATGAACGCTTTATTCTCAATGGGGAGAATATGAGCTTTAAAGATTTTTTCTCTCTGGTGGCACGGGCCTTAAATAAGCGTGCTCCTTTCCTTAAAGCTGGTTATGTTCTTACCGAAATGGGATGGCGAATCAATCATACACTTTGTGCTATTTTCGGGAAAGCTCCGGCCATTACTAAAGATACTGCCCGGGCTGCGCACAGCAGGGCTTATTATTCTAACCGTAAGTTTTCTGAAAAATTCAATTTTTCTTTTCGCACCGTTGACACTTCTGTAAAGGATACTGCCCGGTGGTTTCTTGAAAAAAAATGATAAATGAAGAAGAAAAATAATTCCGGCGGAAAGCGGGAGCAGGCAAAAAGTTCCGGCCGATTGCAGATAAAGGTTTTAAAATTTTTCCTTAAGCTGTTTCTGGCAGGAATTGCCTTTTTGGCCGTCTTTCTGTCATTGGTTTACATCGGTTTGTTTGGCCGCATTCCGGCAGAGGAGGAGTTGGCTAAAATAAAGAATTTTGATGCCTCCGAAGTGTATTCTGCCGATGGAAAGATGATCGGTAAGTATTATATTGAAAACCGACGGAATATTGAAAACAGCAATATTTCCGAGCACGTAATCAATGCTTTAGTGGCCACTGAAGACAGCCGGTTTTTTGAACACAAAGGGCTCGATTACATAAGTATGGGGAGAGTTTTGGTGCATTCTGTTCTTATGGGCGACAAGGCCCAGGGAGGTGGCAGTACCATTAGTCAGCAGCTTGCTAAAAACTTGTATCCCAGAAGAGATTACAAATTTTTGTCGCTGCCGGTGAACAAAGCGCGGGAAATGTTTACGGCAGCTCGTCTGGAGGGAATATACACCAAGGCTGAAATCCTGAATCTTTATCTGAATACTGTTCCCTTTGGGGAAAACATTTATGGTATTGAAGTTGCAGCCAATCGTTTTTTTAACAAATCTTCCTCCCGGTTGAAACCGCATGAGGCTGCAACCATTATCGGAATGTTGGCTGCCAATACATTATACAATCCCCGTCTTCATCCCGACCGCAGTATCGAGCGGCGAAATATTGTGCTTGACAGAATGGTAACTCAGGGGTTCTTAACTGAGCAGCAGGGCCGGGAATACCGGGAACTTCCATTGGGACTCAACTACCGCGTTTTGGATAAAAACAATGGCCCTGCACCTTATTTTATGGAGGTTGTGCGCCGAAGTGCTGAGAAAAAACTGGAAGAACTTTACGGGGATTCAATTAATCTTTACAGAGATGGCTTGCGAATCTATACCACTTTGAATGCGCAGTTGCAGGAATTTGCCAATGAGGCTGTTCAAAATCAAATGGTTCGTTTACAACAGGATTTTAACCGCCATTGGAAAAACAGAAATCCCTGGGAGGGGCATCCCGAAATTTATGTTACCGCTCTCAAGAATTCTTCCAGATATCAGGCCTTGAAAAAGCAAGGAAAGAACGAAGCGGAAATCATGGATGTCATGGAGACTCCGGTTAGTACGGTTATTCTTGAGGATGGAGAAGAGAGGACAATTAAGATGTCTCCTGCTGATTCAGTTGCCTGGGCCATCAGTCAGTTGCATGCAGGTTTTTTGGCAGTGAATCCTTCTGATGGTGCAATTTTGGCCTGGGTGGGAGGCACAAATTTCAAGTTTTTCCCGTATGATCATGTGTTGTCCAGGCGACAGGTGGGAAGTACTTTTAAGCCTTTTGTGTATGCGACTGCCATTGAAGAGGGCTATGAGCCTTGTGATTATATCAGTAATGAAAGACGTGTTTACCGGCAGTATGATGATTGGTCGCCCTCCAACAGTGATGGGGAACATGATGGTTTTTACTCCCTGCAGGGGGCACTGATTAATTCAGTAAATACGGTAGCGGCTGAATTAGGCGTGGAGACCGGACCTCATGATGTTATAGAGCTTGCTCATGATGCAGGTATCGATAGTGATATGCCTAATGTGCCGTCCGTGGCTCTGGGAACAGCCAATCTTTCATTATTTGAAATGATCAGGGCTTATACAGCATTTGCGAATTATGGAAACGGGATAGAACTGCAAAGTCTTTTGCGTATTGAAGATGCTGAGGGGAAGCTTCTTTATGAAGCAAAACCAGCTGAATTGCGCGATGCAGCTTTTGAGGAGAGAACTGCCCGGTATATGGTGCATATGTTGCAAGGGGTTGTTGAGCGTGGAACGGCTCGTTCTTTAAGAAGTGTTTATGGTTTAAAAACCGATCTTGCAGGGAAAACAGGAACCACCCAGGACAATGCTGATGGTTGGTTTATCGGGTTTTCTCCCGGCCTGGTAGCGGGTGCCTGGGTGGGGGCCGAAAGCCCCGGAATCAGATTTCGTACCACATCGATGGGACAGGGGGCTTATACCGCCCTGCCTGTTTTTGGACGATTTATGCAAAAGGTGGAGAACTCTTCGCTTTCGGTGGGTATTGGCAGACGGAGTTTCTATCCTCTGCCGGAAGAGTTGCTGGCTGAAGTGGATTGTCCCGATTTCTCTGAGGAAGATCCGGATATGAACTTTTTTGAACGCTTATTTGGCGGTGACAGGGATAAAAAAGAAAAAGATAAAGAAGAAGCAGCTTCAACAGATAGTACGGATGTGAAAAATGATGGGAGGAAGGATAAGAGCAAGTCGCTTCTCGACCGTATGAAAGATATCTTTCGGAAAAAGGAATAGCAGATTTTCAGGCCGAAGCAGCCGGCATCTCCGAGCCGGCTGCCTGCACCTGCTGCCTGATCGTTGTCGAAGTCAGCGGTCGATGCTTTCTCGTTCTTTCCTGGTCATACCTTTCACTACCAGGTCATACGAATCTTTGGTCCATTGGCGTATTAAATCATCGCTGACCGAACCATCCACTTCAATGGTGTTCCAGTGTTTTTTACTCATGTGATATCCGGGTCTTACTGCCGGGTGTTGTTCTCTCAACTCTATGGCCTTAGCCGGGTCGCATTTGAGATTTATCCAAAACGGCCCTTCCAGATCGGTTAGTGCAAACATTTTCTTTCCCACCTTAAAAACCAGTGATGTCTCGTCGAAGGGGAGGTCCTCGGAGGTCGCCGGTAGCGAAAGACAATACTCTCTGAATTCTTCAATATTCATGTAACCTGGTCTTTTTTTAAGTTTTCGTCCTGAGATGTTCAAGTACCAATAAATACGGGCAACCGCAAAGGAAATTGATGAAGGGGATAATAATTTATTCTCAGGTCAATTTTATTGAGGACGCCTGTATTTAGCCGGTAGTTGAATATTGTAATAGATAATTTATGAATAATTCAGATTAGGTCTGATTTATCGTTAAAGTCAATCAGGTTCGTTGTTGTCTGCAGGCACTGCAAGTTACGGTGTGGAGTGGAAGGCATCCACGATGTGTTCCATTTCCCACTCCTCATCTTTTTTATTGGGTAACCAACAAATCAGGTCAAACCGGGTTTCACAATCCAGTTCATTTTGCATGATGTAGGCTTCTGCGGCGTAAATAATCGCATTTATTTTTGTGGGTGTAAGGCTGTCTCTGGGGTGCTCGTGAATATCAGAGTCTCTTGTGCGCACCTCTACAATAACCAGTTGATCATCATCCCATGCAATGATGTCAATCTCTTTATGGTCGTAGCGGAAATTGCGTGCAGCCAGGCGGTAGCCATTGTCCAGCAGGTAGGCTGCTGCTTTATCTTCTCCTTTTTGTCCCAGTTTGTTGTGTCGGGCCATTGGTTTTTTTTGTTTTGGTGAATATGTTAAATTCTTGATAAACCTTAAGGGGGAACTCCGGTTTTAAACTTTGATTTTCCCTGAAACGAACTGATTCTCCGGCTTGTTTTTGGACTATATAGTTTCTGACCATAAACAGGCCTAAAAATAAATTTCTCCGACTTTTATAGACGGACTCTATATAGTCTGTCTATAAACTAAGTAAGTTTCTCAAGTTTGCTGTGTCTGTTAAGAAGGTTCCGTTTGCAAGGCTTGCCATTAGCGGAAATGCGGAATTTACTTGAGTAAATGAGCAATTTCCGCTAATGGCGTAACGCAGTAAACGGGACTTTATGGACAGAAACCATTTAAGATCGGATAAGCATGCCTCCTTCTCTATTAACCTGAATGTGGGTCTGAACACCCATCAGCAGGGGCTCATTAAGGTCTGCATGTCCTGTGGGGAAATCAAATATTACGGGGTAATCATAGTGTTGAACAGTTTCCATGATTATTTCATTTGCTGATAAACCAAAAGGTGTTGGTTTGTCGTTCATCTCGGTGAGCTGGCCGACAACCAGTCCGGAGAGGTTTTTAAGTTTTCCGGCCAGTTTCAAGTGTTGCATCATTCTGTCCAGATGGTAAAGTTGTTCTCCTACCTCTTCGATAAACAGAATTTTTCCATGCGGATCAAAATCATATTTTGTCCCTGTCAGTGTTGAAAGCAATGACAGATTACCCCCGGTAAGTAATCCACCTGCTGTTCCCCATCTGTTTAAGGGATGGGGTGGAGTGTTGATGGCAAAATCTTTTCCGCTTAGCAACTCCAAAAGGTGTCGGAAATCCTGTTGATTTTTGTCATTCGGTTGAAGGTTTACCGGCATTGGGCCATGTATGGATGCTACATTGTAAATGTTTTGCAGGGCTGCATGAAAAACGGTAATGTCGCTAAACCCTACAATCCACCTGGGTTTCCGGGGCATGGCAGAGAAATCCAGTCTTTCAATGATTCTGGAAGTTCCGTATCCGCCCCTGCAACACCATATTACATCAACTTCAGGATCATTCAGGAACGCCTGCATATCTGTTATTCGTTGTTCGTCCGTTCCTGAAAATTGGTGGTATTCGCAGGAGGCATATTTCCCTCTGCGGCTTCTGTGCCCGTTGGCTTCCAGAAATTTTTCGGCATCTTCCACCACTTTCAGATCGGTTTTTCCGGCAGGGGAAACCAGGCCGAAAAGAGCTCCTTTTTTTATGAAGGGAGGTATGGCAATTGACATATCTTACTGCTTTGTATATAAGTTTTTAACATCTTTGGTTATCTTTGTGAAGATAAATAAATCCCTTCAAAAGTACTTGCTGTTGTCCGGATTTTTGGAGAAAGTTACGATATAATATATTTGTTTTCAAGAAAATACACATACCAGAGATTGGAGAAATTATGAGTAATTTTAAACGAACACTTGTTACAACTGCCCTGCCGTATGCCAACGGCCCCGTTCATGTGGGTCATTTGGCCGGTGTTTATGTGCCTGCCGATATTTATGTGAGATACCTGAGGATGAAGGGTGAGGATGTATTGCATATCGGGGGTTCAGATGAGCACGGCGTTCCCATTACGCTTAAAGCCAGAAAGGAAGGGGTTACACCGCAGGATATTGTGGACAAGTATCACAATCTGATAAAGGACTCGTTTGAGAAATTCGGTATCAGTTTCGATATCTATTCGCGGACTACCAGTGAAATGCATCATAAAACAGCTTCCGAATTTTTTAAGAAGTTATACGACAACGGCGCTTTTGTGGAAAAGGAGACCGATCAGTATTATGATGAGGAGGCCAAACAGTTTCTTGCCGACCGTTACATCACAGGTACCTGTCCACATTGTAACAGCACCGGTGCTTATGGTGATCAGTGCGAGAGTTGCGGAACTTCTTTGAATGCTACCGACCTGGTAAACCCCAAGTCAATGATTTCCGGGAGTACCCCGGTAATGCGTAAAACCAAACACTGGTATCTTCCGCTTGATCAGCACCAGAAATTTTTGGAGAAATGGATTCTGGAAGACCATAAAGAGTGGAAACCCAATGTTTATGGTCAGTGTAAGTCATGGCTCGATTTGGGGTTACAACCCCGCGCCGTTAGCCGCGACCTTGACTGGGGAGTTCCTGTGCCGGTTGAAGGCGGTGAAGGAAAAGTGCTTTATGTGTGGTTCGATGCTCCAATCGGTTACATCTCTGCTACCCGTGAGTTAACACCCGACTGGGAAAAATACTGGAAAGATCCTGAAACACGGCTGATTCATTTTATCGGCAAGGACAATATTGTATTTCACTGTATTGTGTTTCCTTCTATGCTGAAAGCCGAAGGTTCTTTTAATCTTCCCGATAATGTACCGGCCAATGAGTTCCTGAATCTGGAAGGAGATAAGATTTCCACTTCCCGAAACTGGGCAGTATGGCTGCATGAGTATCTGGTTGATTTTAAAGACAAGCAGGATGTTTTACGTTATGTTTTAACGGCCAATGCTCCGGAAACCAAAGACAACGACTTTACCTGGAGGGATTTTCAGGCACGCAACAACAATGAATTGGTCGCCATCCTGGGGAATTTTGTGAACAGGGCGGTGGTACTTACCCATAAATATTATGATGGTCAGGTGCCTCTGATTGGCGAAACAGAGCCTTTCGACGTGGAGACGCTGGAGGAGATTCCTGCTTTGGTTACCCGGATCGAGAAGAGTCTGGATGCTTTTAAATTCCGCGAAGCTGTTCGGGAGGCAATGAATCTGGCTCGACTGGGAAATAAGTACCTGGCAGATACTGAGCCTTGGAAGCTTCAGAAAACAAATCCGGAGCGGGTAAAAACCATCATGAATATTGCTTTGCAAATCACAGCGAATCTGGCATTGGTTATGGAGCCTTTCCTGCCTTTTACTGCTCGCAAAATGCGTGAAATGCTCGCTATGGAGGATTTGTCATGGGACAGATGCGGAAAAACAGAATTGTTGAAACCTGCTCATAAAATTAATGAGGCTGAATTGTTGTTTGAGAAAATAGAAGATGCCCAGATTCAGGCCCAACTGGAACGTCTGGCAAAGACCAAAACCAGTAATGAGGCCGAAAATAAGGAAGCAGTACCCGCTAAAGCAGATATCACCTTCGATGATTTTACCAAAATGGACATACGGGTGGGTACGATTCTTGAAGCTGAGAAAGTGGCTAAAACCAAGAAGTTGCTGAAGATTAAAGTGGATACCGGAATAGATAAACGAACCGTTGTTTCGGGCATCGCTGAGTTTTTTGAACCTGAAAACATCGTAGGACGTCAGGTCTCTATTCTTGTAAATCTGGCAGCCCGAAAAATTAAGGGTATTGAGTCTCAGGGAATGATTCTGATGGCTGAAGATGCCGATGGCAGGTTGGATTTTGTAGCTCCCGGAACAAAAATAAAACCGGGATCGGAAGTAAGATAAAGACCAAAAAAAAGCCGCTTGCAAGCGGCTTTTTTTTGGTCTTTTTTATTCGGCTAATAGCCAGACATTTTTATAGGCGTCATCCTTGCGGAGAGCAAAAAGTTTTCGGGTTGCTTCTTCCCTGTCAGCAAACGAAAAGAGTGCTATCCGGTAGCGACCATTGGGGGAGTCCAGAATTTCCGCCTCTGCAAAGCCGTCTTTTTTAAATGCTTCCAGAGTTTGATCTGCTGGTGATTTGTACTTGAAGCTCGCCGCAATTAAATGAAAAGGTTTTGCATCCCCGGGGAATGTTTCTATCTGTTTGGCCTCCTGTGTCTGCTTGGTATTTGTTTCCTCAAACACCTCAGGGGCGGCTGTTGTTGTGCCTGTAATTCTAGTTGTTTCATTGCTTTTGGCCGATTCTGCGTTATCGGCCATTAATGAAATCATATTCGAAGTGTCCATTCGATGATGTTCAGGCATGTCAAGCTTAGGCGAGAAAAGCAACAGCCCTGCAATCATTGCAGCCACGGAAGTCCAGTAACGGGGAGAGCGACTTTGTAACAGTCGGCGCACAGGTTCTTCCTGCTTGCGTGTATCTGAGTGATTTCCTGTCAGTGGTTCAAAGTGGAAATCTCCCAGACCGAACGCTGAAGGTAACAGCTGGTTCCGCTCTATCGGGTTGAACTGCAGATTTCCTAAGGCATCCTTCCGAAAAGATCCAATGCCTTTTAATACCATTGTTTCTCCTTCATCAATCCGTGCCTGAAGATCGCTTACAAATTCACGGATAATTGTCGAGCCTTCATCCCAGGACTTTTGTTCCCGCTGGATGAGGTGATTGGTGAGAAGTCCATCGTTGTGAGACAAACTGCGGTTAAAGCCAATTTCTTTTTCCGGTGGCATGAAATGATTCCGCTCGTCCAAAATAGTGGCTGATTTGTAGTTGGCTACAAATCCTCCAAGACCCGGCACGATAACGCAGTCGTGCAGGCATAATAAATCCGATATGTGCTTTTCAATGTTCGCCATATTGCAAATTTAATGAATTTATACGCTAAGTGCCTACTTTTGTTTTAAACAGCTGTTAATAATCTGTTGAAAACTGTGGGCTTTTGATTAAAGTAGAAGGATGTATGCTTTTGGTGATGGCCCTTCAGCCTGTGTTTATGTTTTTAAAAGGCCGAAGGTCTTTAAGGGGGAATTGTACCCTCCTCTCTCTCATTATTGGTCGCGTCGCGACCAATAATGAGAGAGGGCGTGGGGGATACCTTAAACCCCAGGACGTTGCCCTGGGCTATTGCTATCAGGCTTTCAGCCTGTTTCCATTTTACCTGTCTTATTTATAAGGTAGGATAGAACATAAAATTGGAACAAAATAAAAAAAGGTACAATGAGCCTTTTGTGTTTAGAGGACAAAACATTTCTTACAAAATTAAATGTCGTCAATTGAATTGGTTTTGTTAATTTTACCTGCTTAAAGGAACCATAAAATAAAGAAAGGGAATCTTATGAGCAAAAAGGTTTTAGTAACCGGAGGAACCGGTTACATCGGCTCTCACACTGTAGTAGAGCTTCAGAATGAAGGTTTTGAAGTGATTATTGTGGACGATTTGTCCAACTCCAATATCGAAGTGCTTGATGCAATTGAGAAAATATCCGGGCAACGTCCTCAATTCGAGAAATTCAACCTGGCAGAGAGGGAGAAGACTGATGCTTTTTTTGAAAAATATAATCATATAGATGCCATTATTCATTTTGCAGCATTTAAGGCAGTTGGTGAGTCGGTGGAGAAACCATTGGAGTATTATCGGAACAACCTGGTATCTCTTATGAATCTGCTTGAAAATATGAAGAGGCACAATGTCCCGAGTCTGGTCTTTAGTTCCAGCTGTACGGTTTACGGACAACCGGATCAGTTGCCTGTTACAGAATCTACTCCACGCAAACCGGCAGAGTCACCCTATGGAAATACCAAAGCTGTGTCCGAAGATATCATGCGCGATTTCAGTCATGCCGCCGAAGGGCTTAACTGTATTGCCCTGCGCTATTTTAATCCCATTGGAGCACATCCTTCGGCATTGATTGGAGAATTTCCCGTTGGAGTTCCTAATAATCTGGTGCCTTTTATTACCCAGACGGCTGCAGGGTTAAGGGATGAATTGAAAATTTTCGGAGAGGATTATGATACTCCTGATGGGACTGCCATTCGCGATTATATTAATGTGGTGGACCTGGCAAAGGCTCACGTGGTTGCAATTAACCGTCTGATGGAGAAAAAGAATAAAGCTGCATACGAATTCTTTAATGTGGGTACCGGTAATGGTTATTCGGTAATGCAATTGGTGAAAACCTTTATGGAGGTAAACGGGGTAGAGGTAAAATACCAGATTACCGACCGCAGAGCAGGTGATATTGAAAAAATCTGGGCCGACACAACGCTTGCCAATGAAGAGCTGGGTTGGAAAGCAGAAAAAACGCTAGAGGAAACACTGGCAAGTGCCTGGGCCTGGGAGAAAAACGTCAGAAACATCAAATAGCTATGGAAAAAACCATTTTAATCACCGGAGGAGCCGGCTTTATCGGTTCTCATGTTGTTCGGCTTATGGTAAACAAATATCCCGGTTATAAGATCGTGAACCTGGATGCATTGACCTATGCCGGAAATTTGGAAAACCTCAAGGATGTTGAGTCAAAGTCGAACTATGCGTTTGTCAAGGCGGATATTACCAATGAGGCAGCTGTGAAAGAGGTCTTTGAGCAATACCAGCCTGACGGGGTTATTCATTTGGCTGCTGAATCGCATGTGGATCGATCTATAAGTGATCCGCTTGCCTTTATCAGGTCTAATGTGATGGGAACCGTGAATCTGCTTAATGCGGCCCGCGCTGCATGGGGAGACTATACCGAAGGCAAGCGTTTTTATCACATCTCTACGGATGAGGTTTACGGATCATTGGGGGCTACCGGATTTTTTACGGAAGAGACCGCCTATGACCCCAGAAGTCCCTATTCAGCATCAAAAGCCAGTAGTGACCATATGGTGCGTGCGTGGCATCATACCTATAATCTTCCGGTGGTTATTTCCAACTGCTCCAACAACTACGGGCCCAATCAGTTCCCCGAAAAACTGATTCCTCTGGCCATTAACAATATCAAACACAAAAAAGCGATTCCCATTTACGGAAAAGGGGAAAATGTTCGTGACTGGCTTTTTGTGGAGGATCACGCTGCAGCAATTGATTTGATTTTTCACAAAGGAGTTAACGGTGATACCTACAACATCGGAGGAAATAATGAGTGGACAAACATTGATCTGATTCGTAAGTTATGTGAGGTCATGGACAATGCTCTTGGGCGCGAAAAAGGTGAGTCTGAAAAGCTCATTACCTATGTAAAGGACAGGGCAGGGCACGATAAACGGTATGCCATTGACTCGGGAAAACTGATGAGTGAATTGGGATGGAAACCGTCATTGCAATTTGAAGAGGGCATTGAGAAAACCGTTGACTGGTATCTGAAGAATGAGGAGTGGCTGAACAATGTGCTTTCGGGTGATTATGCCAACTATTATTCGCAACAATACGATAATCGTTAATTCAGATTTTCTTGAAGACAAAAAAAGAGACGGTGCTTATGGGCCGTCTCTTTTTTTGAATCTACTATTCTACAGTTACCGATTTGGCAAGATTTCGGGGCTGATCCACATTACAACCTCTCATCACTGCTATCTGATAGGAGATGATCTGCAGGGGCACAACAGCCAGTAAAGGCGATAATGCCCTATGGCAACCGGGAATCTCAATCACGTCATCGGCAATTTTGCGGATGGTTTTTTCACCTTCGGTAACGATGGCAACGACCTTGCCGTTTCGGGCTTTAACCTCCTGAATGTTGCTGATAATCTTTTCATAGGAGTCATCCTTAATGGCCAAAACAAAAACAGGCATGTTTTCGTCAATCAGTGCAATTGGGCCATGTTTCATTTCAGCAGCCGGATACCCTTCGGCGTGGATGTAGGAAATTTCTTTTAGCTTGAGTGCCCCCTCCAACGCAACAGGATATAATACCCCTCGTCCCAAATAGAGCGCATTGGTTACATTGGTGTATTTGTTGGCCACATCTTTGATGAATCCTTCGTGCTTCAAAATTTCACGCATTTTTTCAGGAACCTGAGTCAATGCTTTTACCATTTGCACATAGTCACTGTCTGCAATGTGTTTCTTTCGGTGGCCCAGCAGGAATGCCATCATGGTAAGTACCGTTATCTGAGCAGTGAAGGCTTTTGTGGAGGCTACTCCGATTTCAATGCCTGCGTGGGTATAAACTCCTGCGTCAGTTTCCCTTGAAATCGAGGAGCCTGCAACATTGCAAATGCCCAAAATGGTGGCTTCCGACTGCTCTCTCACCATGCGAATGGCAGCCAGTGTATCAGCAGTTTCTCCACTCTGAGATATGGCAATTACCACATCGTCATCATAGATCAATGGTTTTCGATACCTGAATTCAGATGCATATTCTACTTCAACCGGAACACGGGCATATTCTTCGAAAAGATATTCACTTACAAGACCGGCATGCCAGGATGTACCGCAGGCAAGAATAATAATTCGTCGTGCTTCTATTAGTTTGGGCAGCACATCGAATATACCTCCCAGGAAAATTTTACTGTGATCCATGGATATTCGGCCGCGGAAGGTGTCTTCAATGGAAGTGGGCTGATCATGGATCTCTTTGAGCATGAAATGTTCATAATCGCCTTTGTCGATCTGTTCAATGCTCAGTTCAATCTTTTGAACCTGTGGCGTTTTTATGTCGTTTTTCAGGTTTTTCAGATCGAAATGATCATGGTCCATTACCGCGACTTCCTCATCATTCAGAAATACTACCTGGTCGGTGTATTCGATGATTGGGGTGGCATCAGAAGCCATGAAATATTCATTTTCACCGATTCCGATAACCAAAGGACTACCTTTGCGTGCAGCAATCAGACGTCCGGGTTCATCGGCACAGTAAATAACCAGTCCGTATGCTCCTACCACTTTTGTCAGTGCAAGGCGAACTGCCAGTTCTGCTGACACTTCCTGCTCGAGGTATATGTTCTCTATAAGATTGGCTAAAACTTCGGTGTCAGTTTCGCTTTTAAAGCTATAACCTCTGTTGGTAAGTTCTTTTTTGAGGTGACTGTAGTTCTCAATTATTCCGTTGTGTACCAGAATAAATTTTCCGTTCTCCGACTGGTGAGGGTGAGCATTTGTGTCATTGGGTTCACCGTGTGTGGCCCATCTGGTATGGCCGATCCCGATAGATCCTGAAATTTCTTGTCCTTTTACCAAACCTTCCAGATCCTTTACTTTTCCTTTGCACTTGTAAAGATGAGTTTGTTCATTCATCAGTGCTATCCCTGCCGAGTCGTATCCTCTGTACTCAAGTCTCTTCAGACCTTTAATCAATATCGGATAGGCGGTTCTTTCTCCTACATAAGCTACAATTCCACACATACTTTACTGGTTCTTGGTTGTTTAGGTGTTGTGAACTATTATATTTGATTTATTTTTTCTCTTATTTGGGTTGCCAGTTGCTGCTTTTTCTCAATATGGTCGAAAATGTCACGCACTGCGGGATGCTTTTCAAAGGCACCTCTGACCTGTTCAAAGTCGGTATGCCGTACATCATCTTCTCCGTCCATTCCAAAGCCGGTTTGAGCTTTCAGCGTAAATTCCTTGCGGGCATCTGTCAGCATCATCTCATCAAGAGAAACAACAGCATTTTTCCATTGATTGATGAAATCCAGCAATGCCTCCTTTTCAATGTTTTTAAGGTCAATTCCCATTTCTTCCCGGAATATTTTGACACTCCAGTTCCATACCCAACTGTAATAATTCTGATGCCATTTTTTATAGATGGCCTGTAGGTCATCGAATGCATTGAGAACGCCTGATTCAATTTTTTCAATCAGCAAAATTACTTCTTCTTTGGGTACCACCAGGCCGGCCATGTCCACCCAGTCTCCCGAGCCTTCTTCGGTGTCGGGTTTCAGCGTGTCCTGAATCTCCTTGATGTTTTGAAAATCACCTTTTTCCAGCTTCTTGAGCAATCCGTTTCCCAGGAACTTCAGAATGCCGATGTTGTACATGTTAATGCCCCGATCCAGTGCTTTGTCTTCAATTTTCACACTGTTGTACATAAAATACTCGGAGGTAATTCCTGAAGTCTTTTTGAGTGTCTGAAGGGTGTGTTTTCCCTTAATCATTTTCTCTACTGAGTAGGGACTGAGCAGATTGAAGGTGATAAAGTCGAGCTGGTGAGAATCTTTTCGCTTGTCACGTCCCGGCCATTTTCGCGCATCTCTCATTGTCCCGACACTGCGAAGGTTTACACCGGGGGCAAGATAACTTTCGTCATGATTCTCTATCAAATAGGAGAAGGGAAAGTTGGAGGTGTCCGGGTTGCGGTAATGACGGCCCATTACTAATGAAAAAGGACCAATCTTGGCGGGCCACAGGAGGTACGAATCGCTGGTTGTTTTACTTCCGCGTTCCACAACACCCTGGTGTACGGGCCCAAGCTTATACATGTGATTGCTCTGGTTCGATCCGCTTCCGGCGTTTAGAAATGAGTAATAACCGGCAATCAGTAAGGTTGATTTATGGTGCGAAACGGTGTAGGGACCTGCAAAAATGGAGCAGGCTTCCCCGTGAAATCCCTGACAGTTGGCGAAAAAGACCGAGTTCTCAGCCGAATAGTGTTTCCCAAGGCTACAGCCCTGCCCGATAAAACATTTGGAAATAAGGGTGGCGTCGGTAACTTCTGCCCCGCTGGTAGCAATGAAATCTTCGGCGATAACCCCGGGGCCGAAATAGGAGGGATGCTCCATCGAACTGTTGATGGTTCCGTTCACCAGTCTGTAAATGCCCTCAACAGTGGCACCCGGTCCTATGTTTACATTCAGAATGGTTCGTGAGTTGATAATCTTTGCATTTTCCGCAACGGTTCCTCTGTCCGATTTTATATTATGACAGTATTGTTCCACCATCCCGGTGAGTTTCTCAATAAGGGCAGGTCTGTGGCGATAAAAAGCCATCAGATAGGCCGTGTGTGCAGACAATTCATTGAAGATGGGAACTTCTCGCCCTCCCGCTTCATTCAAAACTGCCACTTTCTGCCCGTTTCCGAAGGTTGATTCGCCTTCAGTGGTGAGGGCATCCACATTTTCGATTACCACATTATTCCCGATGTTGTAATTGGCAATCTGATTTCTTACCTGGCTGATGTAAACATTGTTCCCGATGTTGGTATTGTGGATGGTAGCATAGGAGATGCCTGCATGTTTAACCACGCCTCCGGGGAAATTAAATTCCCGGTTAAAAGTTCCCAGCCGGTTTTTTCCGCTAAAATTGGTGTGCCGAATAAAGGAGGGGTTAAAACCATCCCTGACAAGGATGTCGGACCAATTTGCACAGTAGCAACCCTGTGCTTCCAGTTTTGTTATTTCTTCAGGTTGCAGGTTTCTGTATTCTGCCATAGTGTGGTGTTTAGTCAGGATATTTTACTGATTAATAAATGTTGTCAGAGGTTTATACAAAACAGATTCATGCTGCTTTGGCTATCTATTCGGGCTTTTTCACATCAACTTTTTGGTGTGTTTTATATGTGCGAATTTATGAAGAAAATGTCATAAATGCATAAAAAAAGCCTGAACCAAATATGGCCCAGGCTTTTGCTTGTTTTATTTTCATCTACAAAGTACCGCTAATCATAAAGGTGGCAGCAAATGCCAAAATTGCATACAATTCGGGGAATACGGCAAGTACCAGGGTACTTCCGAATACATCGTGTCCCGAACCGATTCCTGCAATGCCATTGGCGCAAACCTGTCCCTGACGAATTCCTGACAACAAACCTACCACACCCATGGCAATTCCTGCTCCTAAAACAGCAGCACCCTGAACGGCAGTGATGTCAGGACCTAATACACCCGTTCCCGAGATAACGAAGTATCCCGCAAAACCATAAAGTCCCTGCGTTCCCGGAAGGGCACTCAGGACCAGGTAGTTTCCGAATGCATCACTGTTCTTTTTCATTGCGCCCAAAGCGGCATTTCCACCATACGATACACCGTACGCACTGCCGGCTCCTGCCAGCGCAATCATAATACCAATGCCTATATAGGCCAACACAATTGGAGTCATATTATTCTAATTTAAAGGTTATTACTTTTAGTCTTAATTTACTGTACTTTTGAAAAAGGTTTGTATTCTTTGCCTCCTCCGATAAAACCTGCGTTTTTGTAAAATTCAACGAACGTCAGACGTAAGGGGTGTACAAATGATCCCAGCCCCGACATAAAGATGTTAATGCCGTGTCCGACCAGCAGGATAACCAGGGTTACCAAAATTCCCACGACCGGAACGTCCGGGGCCATGTCAAAGGCAAGCTGATTGAATACCTGCCCCAAAATGGCACTTGCCAGTCCTAACGCAAAAAGACGGATGTAGGACAATAAATCTCCGACAACACCAGTGACCATGTTGTAAGTGTCCCACAGACCGGCACCGATATTTACAAAAACGTTGCGCTTGGGATGGTTAAATACCAGAATCCCCATGGCCGACAAAACCACAAAGCCCAGGTGAAGGGTCCCGAAAAACAGTTCCTCGCCCGGGTTTTGCTGATCAAGGAGGTAAAATACTCCTGATGAAACGATGAGTGTAAACCATCCCCAGGTTGCCAGTGAGTAGCCTATCCCGTGCTGAATAATCTGGTTGATCCCCTTCAGAATCATACCAAAGAGAATCTGAACAGCACCGAAAATTAACGCCAGGTTGAACATCTGATCGTTGTCCAGAAACATACTTTTGGCATCGGCCATGAATGCCGGAGGATTTTCAATCAGGTTCATACCAAAGAAAGTACCGGTTATGGCACCGAACAACACCGTAGCCAATCCCAGAAACTGTACAAGTGATAAAATGGGCCGCATCTTTTTATCGGCTTTGGGTTTGTAAAGCGTTGCTGCTAAAACCAGCAATAAGCCATATCCGGCATCACCCAGGCAGAAACCAAAGAACATCATGAAAAATGGAGCAAAAAACGGCGTCATATCCAGCTCTACATAAGCAGGTAGAGAGAATAGCCTGCTCACAGGCTCAAACAATCGTGCAAAGCGGTTGTTCCTGAGCATGATGGGCGGCTTCTCATGGTTTCTGGCTGCCTCCTTGATGTAATAGATCTCCTGTTGGTCCACCTGGTCTTCCAGTTCCCGGCTTTTTACTTCGGGCACCCAGGCTTCCACCAGTCTTATTTTTCCTTCTACTTCGTCAACGGTCTGAAATCTTACATTCAATTCTGCAACCTGATCTTCCAGTTCTTCCTGATATCGGGCAATGAGATTCAGACCTCCTGTCGCAATTCCGTTGAGCTCCTCTTCCAGCGCATCAATTTCCTGTTGTGTGGAGGCAAGCTCTTTTCTTACCTCTTCCAGAGTGCTTTCCGGAAGTGTAATCTCATCTACTTCCGTCATCTCTTCCGGAAGCTGCTGATCCTGCTCATCAGTTATCCAGACGAAAAAGCTGTATCCTTCGTCTTCCGAAATCAACTCCACAGGATATTTCTCCATCCAGGATTTATCAAATTTTGTTTCGGCACAAACCAGGTGACGAATGTTGATGCCTGCTTCCGAGAGTTTCCGTATGTTTTCCCGTGAAAAATCCCCCCACGGTTTCAGTTGTTTTTCCTCTTTTTGAAGCGCAGAGAGGTGTTGACGGGTTTGTTCCAGTTTGTTTTCAATTTCCCGGATGCGTTCGTTGAGTTTCTCTCCCGAAGTTTCAGTGATTTTTCCTGATTTTTCTGAGTCTGCATTTTTTTTGCGGACTTCCAGGTTTTTTAGGGTTTTGGATAAATCGCTGATTTTCCGGTACAGATTCTGCATCTCGGTGGTGGGTTCTTCCTGATGTTCTACGATGTGTGCGACTCCCAGTTCTTTGAGTTGCTTCAGAAAATCATCGTAGTCAGCATGAAAGACCAGAAACGAATATTTGAACATTGGTACTATCATGACGCCACCTCCATATTTTCCTGTCTTGTTTTAACAATTTTCTGCGCGGCTTTCGAAAGGTTCTCTTCATCCTCCAGGAATCTTTTGATTTTCCGGATGGCATCCTGAAAGCCGGGAATCTGAACTTTCTCGTAGAGGTTAACCTTTTGTGTCGTCTTTTTCCGGGCAAAATCCAGTAAATCCATTTTGCGTTCAAAGACTTCACTTTCCAGGGCTATTTCCACCAGCTTTTTCAGAATGGCTATTCCGTCAGGAAACCAGCTTGGCCGCTCAAACATATTGTAATCACGTACTTCAAAATTTACCTTATCCAGAATGGGTGTCTGAACACCGGCAATTTTTTTGGACGAAAGTTCCACGTCGCTGATGGCAATAAGTGAAGGGTCAAATTCTCCCCACAAACGCATCATGTCATCGTAGAGACTGAGCTCTTTTTTCAGTTCTTTTTCCAGTTCAGCTGCTTTGTCCTTGGCTTTTTTTACCTCCACACGCAGGGCCGACTCTTTGTTTTTGAGGGTGGGCAATGCGCGTTCACGGACTTTCAGCTGCTTGGCAAGTAACTGTTGCGATGTTTTATTATATTGAAATTTTATGGCCACGTTACTCCTTTTTTTAGGGAATTGTTACTCAGATGTAACTGGGCAGTCTTCTCTACTTCCGGCTGCCAATTACTCAGATTTACCAATTCACCGGTTCGCTTACTCTTTCCAATACTTATCGACCATCTCTTTTTTGAGGCCTACTTCAGCTTTTGAGAAATGTTTGCCAAAAAGTTCCCAACCAATGTCGAGCATGGTATCGGTATCAACATTTACATCTATTGCCAGCAGTTTCTCGGAGTACGCTTTTGCAAAGTCCAGCGTTCGCTCATCGTAATCTGTCAGGTCAAAACCGTTTTCCAGTTTTGTGCGGGCGTTTGCGGCATCCGCATAAAGGCGTACCGCGGCATTCATAACCTGTGGGTGATCCTCACGGGTTTGTTCGCCAATTACCAGCTGTTTCAGACGCGAGAGAGAGCGGAACGGATCCACAATAACTTTTCCGATATCGGTGTCACGACGGAGGAAAAGCTGTCCTTCGGTAATGTACCCTGTATTATCGGGAATTGCATGTGTGATATCCCCTCCCGAAAGGGTGGTTACTGCTACGATGGTGATGGATCCTCCCGATGGAAACTGCACCGCTTTTTCGTAAATGCGGGCAAGGTCGGAATAAAGTGACCCCGGCATACTGTCTTTCGAAGGAATCTGATCCATCCGGTTGGATACAATACTCAATGCATCGGCAAAAAGCGTCATATCGGTAAGCAGCACCAGTACGCTTTCGTTTTTATCCACGGCGAAATATTCAGCTGCTGTCAATGCCATATCGGGCACCAGCAGTCGCTCTACCGGCGGATCTTCTGTGGTGTTTACGAAACTTACAATTCGGTCAAGTGCTCCTGCATTGTCGAATACCTGCTTGAAAAACAGGTAATCGTCATTTGATAGCCCCATTCCGCCCAGAATGATTTTGTCTGCTTTGGCACGCAAAGCTACATTTGCCATTACCTGGTTGTAAGGCTGGTCACTATCGGCAAAGAATGGAATCTTCTGGCCGGAAACAAGGCTGTTGTTCAGGTCGATGCCTGCAATTCCCGTAGCGATAAGGTGGGAGGGCTGTTCGCGTCGCACCGGGTTTACCGATGGTCCGCCAATTTCACGGATTTCACCTTCAATTTCCGGCCCCCCGTCAATTGGATGGCCATACGCGTTGAAGAATCTTCCGGACAATTCGTCGCTTACTTTTAGCTGTGGCGGGTTTCCAAGAAATGTCACCTCCGCATTAGTTGGGATTCCTTCCGTTCCGGAAAAAATCTGTAAAACCACTTGCTCGCCCACAATTTTTACTACCTGGGCCATCCGGCCATGTACCACAGCCATCTCGTCGTAACCTACATCTTTTGCAGTTAGCGAAACAGTGGCCTTGGTAATATTGGTCAGTTTGGTATATACTTTTTGAAATGCCTGACTGCTCATATTTTTTAATCTGAATTGTTTTTAATTAGTACCTTCAGGAAACTTTCTCATCTCTGTTTTTGGAGAGATATTGTACTGACTCCTGGTAAAAAAGAATCAGACTGCCTGTGCTTCCTTTTTGGTTTCAACGGCAAACTCCCCGAGCATTTCTTCCAGCTCCTTTTCGTAGGTTTTGAATTTTTCTGAATCAAACTCAGAATAATTCATCTGCTTCAGTTGGTTAATCAGGCGCTTGAAGAATTCGCCTACCTGTTCAAAGTTCTTGAATTCGAAGTCAGTGTCTGCTATGTTGAGCACCTTCTCCAACATATATTTCTGACGTTCCAGTGGTGTGGATGCGTCAATCTTATCAAAAGCATCCTGCTGCAGCACCACAAAGTCAATTAACTCCGCTTTCCAAAAACGCTGGTGAAAATCAATGGGCACTCCGTCGTCACCAAGGATATTGATCTGTTCATCGGCTTCTTTTCCGCTGAATAATATGTCCTTGGTTTTGAGTACATTTTCCAGCCAGTGTTCGCCCATGTTTTTCTCAAGAGATTCCTGAAGCTCCGGGTATTCCAGATATTTTGAATAACTATCGATGGGGTCGATGGCCGGGTAGCGCTTGCTGTCTGCTCTGTCCTGTGACAACCCGTAGAAACAGCGTGCTGCTTTGCGGGTATTTTCGGTTACCGGTTCTTTCAGGTTACCTCCTGCAGGCGAAACGGTTCCGATAAATGTGATGGAGCCGGTTTGCTCATTGTTCAGATATACAAATCCTGCCCGTGAGTAGAAATTGGAAATAATGGCCGACAAATCCATGGGGAATGCGTCGGGCCCCGGAAGTTCTTCCAGTCTGTTGGACATCTCCCGAAGTGCTTGTGCCCAACGTGATGTGGAGTCGGCCATCAGCAACACCTTAAGGCCCATTGCCCGGTAATACTCTCCCAGCGTCATGGCTGTGTAAACTGATGCTTCCCGTGCGGCTACCGGCATATTGGAGGTGTTGGCAATGATGGTGGTTCGTTCTATCAGCTTACGTCCTGTTCTCGGGTCATCCAGTTCGGGGAATTCCTTGAAAATTTCCACAACCTCGTTTGCTCGTTCTCCACATGCGGCAATAATAACGATGTCAGCTTCGGCCTGCTTGGAAATGGCGTGCTGAAGCACGGTTTTTCCGGTTCCAAAAGGTCCGGGGATAAATCCGGTACCTCCTTCGGTAATGGGGTTGAGGGTATCAATACACCGAACCCCTGTTTCAAGCAATTTGAAAGGACGTGGTTTTTCTTTATGGGTTTTAATGGGCACTTTTACAGGCCATTTTTGTACCATGTTCACCGAAACGGAATTGCCATCTTTATCCTCAAGAACAGCAATTTCATCATCTACCGTGTATTCTCCTTCTTTCGCAATAGACTTTATAGTGAAGGTGCCTTCCAGCTTAAACGGAACCATGATGCGGTGAGGCATCTGGTTTTCTTCAACTTCACCCAACCAGTCACCGGCGATTACTTCGGCACCTTTTTCTAACAATGGTTTGAAGTTCCACTTTTGCTCACGGTTCAGTGGATCGGTATAGTCTCCTCTTTTTAGAAAGACGCCTTCCATCTTATCCAGGTCATTCTGCAATCCGTCGTAGTTGCGGGAGAGCATTCCCGGTCCCAGCGTTACTTCGAGCATGTGCCCCTCAAAATCAACCTTGCTGCCGGGTCTTAATCCCCGGGTACTTTCAAATACCTGCACATAGGCCTGATCTCCGGTCACCTTAATGACTTCTGCCATCAATCGCTCTTTCCCGTGGGTGATGAAGCAAATCTCATTTTGTCCCACCGGTCCGTCCACATCCACCACTACCAGGTTGGCAATGATGCCGGATACTGTTCCGGTTGTCTTATCGTTTTTTTCCATAGGTCAATGTGTATTCTTCGGGGAATTCAAATCCCGACTTCAATTCACTAAATAATTTTTCAAACATTTCACGGCCTTTCTCTGGATCCAGATTTATCCATCGCTCAGCAATGAAAAGCTTCTGAACAAAGGCCAGTACTTTTTCAATGGTAAAATAGTTGAAGAAGGTTTCTTCTTCCACAAAATGCCATTTTTGAATATCCAGCTTTAACTCACGATCGGTGATGTTATCCATCTCGAAAATCTGGAGGAGATCCTCAATGTGTTCTACCTCCGATTTCAGGCCGAAATCTCTGGACCGGCTTTTTTTGAGAGCTTCAGTGACTTCATTGTTTCCAATGAGTGCCTGTTCAAATTGTAGCTCGTGTTTTCGCCCGTTAAGTGCGGTGAGTACGTTGGCGGTATCTTGTTGATATTTTGTCAGTTGCCGGACGAAAGTGTTGGAGTTTTGGTGTAGATGTTCATAGTATTCGGCACTGAGTTGCCGGGCTGCTTCCACTCTGCTTCCGGGAGCGTCCTCTCCGTGCATCGTAAGTACAAATTCGTAAAGGTAATGAGGCAGTTCTTCAGTGTCTGCGGATTGTGCCAGCTTTCTGTCTGCCAGTGGTTCCAGTTCTTCTTTACTGAAATTGCCGCGGGAATCCCACTCTTTATCCTCTTCAAAGAAGAGATTGAGCAGGTTTTCGTGGTCGAAAGGCAGATAGAATAGCTTTAATAAAGCATAATCTTTGTTGGTTAACTCATCTGCCATCATATCTCTGAAATCGGTGGAGGTAAAAGAGAGTTTCTTTTCCTCCGGAACCAAATCAGGTAGTCCGGCGACAAGATAGTAGTATCCTTTCGACATATTTATTTCTTTTCAAACAACAATTCAGTGGATTTGGGACGTAGATAGGCTTTAAAGAAGTTGTTGAAGTCTTCATCGGTAAAGCTTATGACATAGCTTCCATCGGCCGGACCTACCTTAAATCCTGATTTCATGTTTTTAGAAAAGGAAAGTTGGAGACCTTTGTTTAAATGGTTGGCCAGTTGCTTTTTGAAATGGTCCTCCATCTCTTTGCGCTGACTTTCCGGAAGAATGACTTCGAGATCCATACTCTCTTTCTTGATCCATCCGTCAATGGTTTTTTCAATCAGATTTCCCAGGTATTTCTTGTCTGAAAAAAGTTCTTTGGTAGAGGGCTCCACTGCCTCCATGGTAACCAAACCTGCAATGTCTTGTTTGAGGGCTGCCATCGATTGCTCCAGAGCCATCTTCATCTCCGATTCCACATGCTTTTTTATTTCTTCGGCTTTCTTTTCAGCATCTTCTATGGTTTGTCCGGCTTTCTTTTTGGCCTCCTTTTCTATTGCAGAAGCCTTCTCACGAGCTTCCTTCAGGATGGCTTCTGCTTCCTCATTGGCTTTCTGGACCCCTTCGTTGTATATCTTTTCGGTAAGGTCCTGAAGTTTTTTTGTCATAGTTTCAATTTTTATGGTGAAGAAACGACTTTTGTTCCAATAGTTTTTGCGTTTTTTAATTCCTCTAAAATAGGTTTTTTAGAAATATCATACAAGTCCTGACATGGGGGGGTGTTTTGGTTTTTTTCACAGGACAAAACAGTAAGTGTTTGCAGGATAAGGGTTTGAGCTTAGGGAAGTTTCTGTATATGTAAAAGTAAGCATTTCTGCTGAAATTACTGAGGTGTCAAAAATCGATGCTGAAAGGGTTGTGGCTGTCGGAAACAAAAAAAGCCTTGAGTCGGGGAGGTGACGCAAGGCTTTTTATATGAATTTAAGAGTTTATGTTTTTACAAAATCTTAACAAACATTCAGGGTTTTAAAGGGTGTCAATGCTGACTTCCTTAATTCTGATTTTAGGATTGGGATTTTCCGGATCATCAGAGTTCTTTAATAAAACTTTCCAGGGATATGATGCCGGATCAGGTGTGGAAAGATAGTAAGGACCTCTTAAGTCTTCTTTTTCCACCATCATTCGGAACGATTCCTGGTACATACGGAAAGTGTATGTTCCGGTTTCCTCCTCAAAATCTCCACCGGTAAAAGCCGGTGACCATTCACTGGTATCAGAGATATTGTAACTATAGCCTGGTTGTACATATTGATCATCCTCCTTTTTGTACAACCTCAGGGCTTGAGCTGCCGGAGAGAAAAAGTTCTCATCTTTATAATACTGACTTGTGGTATCTGCTTCAAATATTATGTCCACTGCACTGATTCCGCTGTATTCATTGTTTTTCTCAGTATCCAGTTTTTCTTTCCAATGACTGAAAAGGTTTACCGGGTCTCCGTCTTCATTGACTACTGTGATGTCGTTAAAGTCAATTTCAACCATACTTCCGGCCATTCCCTGTGCAATCAGGTGTTCGGCTTCCTTATCGTTAAATGTTACCGCTTCCTGATTGTTGTGCGTAAATCGGTTGACCCTGACACACTCCAGGTTAATCGGGAAGGTGTAGGATGTTTGAACAGTGTCCACCACTTCATTGGCATTGTCAGCCGTGTCGATAACATAATATGAATAATACATTTTCATATTTGAAAGGTCATCGGTAAGGCTTAATTCAATTAAGGAACCGGGTGATTCCGGGTCGGCCGGTTCGGACTGGATAAACAAACTTCCGAAAGTTTCTCTGAAAGCCTTGCGGTCAGTCATTATTGAATCATTGAGCTCAAAGACTTCATTGGCAACTTCGTCATCAAGTCTAAACTGCCACACATTGGCATAATCGTTTTGAACCCATGAGGTATCTGCCAGTCCGTCGTTGGCACTCTTCACAATGGTGGCAATCGGTGTTTCATCATAAAGACCATCTACCGGCATGTCGGAATAATAGGTTTCCGTCATTGATAATGGTGCGTTAAATCTATGCACACTTATTTCGTGCTTTGCTTCCTTGTACCCGATCCACCATTCTTTGTAGTAAGCGAGGTTGAGTACCAGGGAGTCAATGAAGTACTCTCTTATTTCGCTGCTTTTATTTAGTTTGCCAATTCGTTCCCCCAGATTAATTTCCGTAATGAAGGAAGCTTCCGTAGGGCCGGTGAACGGATCATTGACAGAGCCCAGTATCGAATAGCCGGGATCGCTTGAGATTAGTTTGACCGGATCATAATTTTGTCCCATAAGGCGCGAAGTGGCATCGGTTCCGGTGAAGATATCCTCCGTGGGTAAAACATCCAGCCCAAGGGTTCCTGATTCTTCTTTACAGGACGAGAAAATAGCAAGTGTTGCCAGAATTATGGGCGTGAATTGCCGGAGACTTCTTTTGTTCAGCATAAAAATCCAGTCTGTTTTGGTCATTTAAAATTATCGAACGTTACAATTGGTCATAAAACTCATTGTAGGCATCCATGTATTTGTCCTCGGGCTGATATTCCAGGAATGGTTTGCCCGACTCTTTGATGTATTTTTCAATTTCCGGGTTTATCTTTTCCGATCCCTGAATGATGGCATCTGAATTGTCTATTGCCAGTTTTGTAAGGGTAACAAAGTTGGCGGTATCCAGAACCTTTACATCATCATCCGTTATACCATCAAGTTTTGCTTTTTCCTTAATTTTTGGATCCAGGTCATTGGTGAAATCATCATCAAAAACGGAATAGACTACTTTGGAATTTGCAAAGTAGGGATCGTCATTCATGGTCTTTTTGATGTAAAGTGGTGCCAGTGCAGTAAACCAGCCCTGACAGTGCACGACATCCGGCGCCCATCTTAATTTCTTGGTGGTTTCCAAAACCCCGCGGGCGAAAAAGATGATGCGCTCATCGTTATCTTCAAATTCCTTGCCATCATCGTCAATGATGGTATTTTTTCTCGAGAAATAATCTTCATTGTCGATAAAATACACCTGCATGCGGGCTGCCTGAATAGAGGCTACCTTGATAATGAGCGGGTGATCGGTGTCATCGATAATCAGATTCATCCCTGAGAGACGTATCACTTCATGGAGTTGATTGCGTCGCTCATTGATGTTGCCAAAACGTGGCATGAAAGTTCTGATTTGTTTTCCTCTTTCCTGAATGCCCTGAGGTAGATTCCTGCAAAGTGCCGACATTGTGTTTTCGGGCAGATAAGGGGTTATTTCCTGTGAGATGAATAAGACCTTGTTATTTTCCATTTTTTCAAGGATATATTAAGATAAATATTTTACAAAAGTACAAAAAATATGCTATCCCCCCAAAGTTGTTTGTGGGGGTAGAATCGCTTTTGCTCTGGTTTTCAGGGAAACACATTTTTGTTGGGCCGGATTGCTGAATGATCTTCTATTATTTTTGAATTGTTTGGTTTAGCTGTGGTTAAGTTGGTCAGCGTCACCATTTAAGATGAATGCATAGGAGGCTGGAGTGGTTGCTGACAGGCCGGTTTTGAATCTGAGTTTTCGAATAATGTAATTGTTTATCAGGTGGTTGGATGCCTGAGGATAATATTTGAGGATTTATGCAGTTTAGGTTGGGAATTATTATTTAATTTGCTCCTTTTTTGGGAAAAATCGGAATTAGTATCGACCGGGCCGCTTCAGGCAGGCAAGCTTAATAAGAAAGGTATTGCCGGGTTTATATTTTATGTGATATGGAGCTGATAAAAACAAAACAGGAACTGAATATTAAAATTGCTCAGCTGAGAAAAAAGAATAAAACCATCGGCTTTGTTCCTACTATGGGGGCATTGCATCAGGGGCATTTGTCATTGGTTGAGTCCGCAGGCAAGCATTGTGATGTGGTGGTGGTAAGTATTTTTGTTAATCCGAACCAATTTAACGACCCAGGCGACCTGGAACGCTATCCGCGTGACCTGGAAAAGGATATGGGCCTTTTGGAAAATACGGCATGTGAACTTCTGTTTGCCCCGGCTGTTGAAGAAGTGTATCCTGAATCGGATGAAAGGGTTTTTGATTTTGGAGAGCTGGACAAAGTAATGGAAGGAGAGCACCGGCCCGGGCATTTTAATGGTGTGGCCCAGGTGGTAAGCCGGCTTTTTGAGATGGTGAAGCCGGATAAAGCGTTTTTTGGTCAGAAAGACTTTCAGCAACTGGCCATTGTTCGGGAGATGGAGCGTCAGTTGAATTTAGGCATTGAAATTGTAGCTTGTCCTATTGTACGTGAATCTGACGGACTTGCAATGAGCAGCCGAAATACGCTTTTAACAAAAAAACACAGAAAAAGTGCCCCCTTGATAGCCAAAACTTTAAAGGAATCTTGTAATTTTGACCCCTTTAAAGATATTGCTGAAGTAAAAGAATATGTTATCAGGAATATCAATGGGGATGAAAACCTTGAAGTTGAGTATTTTGACATAGTGGACGGCGATACCTTAAAGGCGGTTGACAGATGGGCGGATAGCCCTTATATTGTAGGGTGTATTGCGGTTTTTGCAGGGGAAATCAGATTGATTGACAATATAATTTATAAGAATCCGGAAGCATGAAATGGTGCTGTTGTCATCGCTTTCAGAGATCCGGGTCAGGACAGCTAACCGGTTGATCGATTGCTTTTGACAAAGGTTGGAAGTTTTCCGGTTTGGTGATTGAGAGAGAAATTGGTATTTTTCTGATTAATGGGCTTTGGGAGTTTTTGTTTAAAGAAAGAAGAGACTTCCTGCCCGGTAAAGTAAATTGAATTCAGATGAACGTTGAGGTTGTAAAATCTAAACTGCACAATGTAACGGTTACCGAAGCCAATCTTAATTATGTTGGTAGTATCACCATCGACTCAGAATTGATGGAGGCTGCCAATATTATTGAGAATGAGAAGGTACAGGTGGTTAACAATAACAATGGGGAGCGCCTGGAGACTTATGTCATTAAAGGTGAACCCGGTTCGGGTGTGATTTGCCTGAATGGAGCAGCAGCCCGGAAAGTGGCTGTTGGTGATATTGTTATTATCATCACTTATGCTTCCATGCCGTTGGATGAAGCAAAAGCTTACAAGCCGGTGTTTGTTTTTCCGGACACGGCTACCAATAAGCTGATTTGACAGAGAAATCTTTTATGTAGAATATGAAACCCCGGGAGACCGGGGTTTTTTATTGGCTGAAAATTTTTAAGTTTGTTTCAAAATATGAATGATCATGGCCAAGACTAAAACTGTTTTTGTTTGTCAGAATTGTGGTGCAGAATCGCCCAAATGGGTGGGTAAATGTTATGCCTGTGGCGAATGGAATACCTACGTGGAAGAGATATCCATTACCGGGAAAACCAAAGATAAACGTTTGTCGCTTTCATTGGGTAATGATAAACAGAAGCCGGTGTCGGTTTCCTCTGTTACGGTGAGTGATATCCCTCGTATTGATACGGGCATTGTGGAGCTCAACCGGGTGCTGGGGGGTGGCATTGTGCCAGGGTCCCTGGTGCTGCTTGGCGGAGAGCCCGGTATCGGGAAATCCACACTGGTGCTGCAGATGGCCATGAAACTTTCAAGCCAGAAGATTCTCTATGTTTCGGGAGAAGAAAGCCCCCAGCAAATAAAGCTTCGTGCCGACAGATTAAGTGACCTGAACGGCGATCATTGCCTTTTGGTCGGAGAGACTTCTCTGGAGCAGATTTTGATGCACATAGAGAATGTAAATCCTGGCTTTGTGGTCATTGATAGTATTCAGACTATGGAACGTGAGGCAATTGAATCGGCTCCCGGAAGTGTATCCCAGATTAGGGAATGTACTGCCGCCATTCTTAAAGTTGCCAAAGAGAAAAATATCCCTGTTTTGTTGATTGGACACATTAATAAAGAGGGGAATCTTGCCGGGCCAAAGGTGCTGGAGCACATTGTGGATGTGGTACTGCAATTTGAGGGCGACCGACAGTATATGTACCGGATATTACGCTCTGTGAAGAATCGGTTTGGCTCAACTTCCGAAATAGGGATTTTTGAAATGCAGAGTGACGGACTCAGGGAGGTGAGTAATCCATCGGAAATGCTTTTGGCCCAACATGAGGAAGATATGAGCGGAATCGCCATTTCGGCGGCCATGGAAGGAATCCGTCCTTTTATGATTGAGGTGCAGGCTCTGGCAAGTACGGCTGCCTATGGAACACCGCAGCGTTCTTCCACAGGGTTCGATCTCAGACGGTTGAATATGTTGCTTGCCGTTTTAGAAAAGCGTGCCGGATTTAAACTGGCGGCCAAAGATGTCTTTTTAAATATTGCCGGGGGCCTCAAGGTGAGTGACCCTGCCATTGATCTTGCCGTGGTGACATCTGTGTTATCTTCCAATACAGATCTGACTGTCCCGCGTGGCGTTTGCCTGACGGGAGAGGTGGGCCTGTCAGGAGAGATAAGGCCTGTAACCCGCATTGAGCAACGGGTGAGTGAGGCTGAAAAGCTCGGCTTTAAGTCTATTGTGGTGCCCCGGTACAATAGAGGTTTTAATCCGGAAGCTTATGGGATAAAGGTGGTGCAGGCCTCCAAAATTGAGGAGGCCTTCAGGTTTCTTTTTGCTTAGAAAAATTCGTCTTCCGGAACGATTGAGTCTCCACCTTCCAGCGCCTCTTCGTCAGCGGTTATGTTTTCATCCGGACAGTCCAGATTTATGTTGAAATTGACCGGTTCTTCAAATTTGTCTTCCTGTGTAATCGGGATTTCTTCGTCTTCGTAAACTTTATTCATGTAAAGGGCCCATATTGGTAATGCAGTGTTGGCTCCCTGTCCCATACCAATATTGTCGAAGTGAATATCCCGGTCCTCGCCTCCTACCCAAACGCCGGTTACCAGATTGGGGGTAACCCCCATGAACCAGCCGTCGGAGTGATTTTGTGTGGTGCCTGTTTTTCCTCCGATCTGGGCATCAAACTGATACCTGAACCGAAGTCTTCGACCGGTTCCCTGGTTGATAACTCCTTCCAGTAAATTAATCATCAGGTAAGCAGTCTCTTCGCTCAGGACCTCTTCTTTGCGTGGTGAGAAATTGGCCACCACATTTCCATACCGGTCTTCTATCCGGGTTACCAACAGGGGTTTTACGTTTACCCCTTTATTGGCGTAGGTACAATATCCCGATACCATTTCATCCAGACCGAACTCGGGAACTCCCAACACAATTGATGGTACCGGATCCATGGGGCTTTGGATGCCCAGATCATGAATGATGTTTACCACTGCCTGGGGGTTGAACTGTTTCAATATCCAGGCGGTAATGTTGTTGTTTGAGTTGGCCAGTCCCCACTTGAGAGAGACCATCTCTCCGGCACGGCTCGACCCCGAATTTCTGGGGGTCCAGGTCTGGCCTGTGATGAGGTTAAATGTTTGGGGGATATTGGGGACCATATCGCAGGGGGTTAGTCCTTCCTGCATGGCCAATGTATAGACAAACGGCTTGATGGTGGAACCCACCTGACGTTTTCCCTGAGACACCATATCATATTTGAAATGCTGATAATTGGGGCCTCCGATGTAGGCTTTTACGTGTCCTGATTGGGGATCCATGGAAAGCAGACTGGCTCTGAGAAATGACTTATAATAATGTATGGAGTCCAAAGGAGACATAACAGTATCAATATTGCCCTGCCAGCTGAAAACCTCCATCTCCACAGGTTCTTCAAAGGCTTGACGGATCGAATCTGTGCTAAAACCTGCATTTTTCAGATTCCGGTAACGATCCGAGTTTCTCATGGCGCGGTCGATGATGTTCTCGTATTGTTCCTGCGTAATCTTGCTGGTAAAAGGGGCTCTTGACCGGCCTTCTTTTTCTTTAAAAAACAGCGGTTGGATTTCTTCCCCGATATGCTGTTTTACGGCATTTTCCGCATAAGTCTGAAGGCGGCTGTCGATGGTTGTGTAGATTTTAAGTCCGTCGCTGTAGATGTTGTATTTGGTTCCATCGGCTTTCAGGTTTTTATTGGTCCATCCGAAAAGAGGGTCTTCCAGCCATGCAATGCTGTCTTCAATGAATTGTTGTTCCTGCCAGGATGCATAGTTCTCCCGCTCCGGCTTCTCAGCAGATAGCTTTAATCTCAGATGTTCCCTGAAGTAAGGAGCCAGGCCATGAATGTGATCATCACGCTGAAAGCGGATGTTCAGGGGCAGGGTTTTCAGACTGTCAAATTCCTCGGGGGTGATGTGGCTGGCTTTCTGCATCTGCGAAAGCACAATGTTTCTTCTGTTTTGCGTGATGTCAGGTCTCCTCAACGGATTATAGAGTGAGGGGTTTTGCAACATCCCAATGAGGGTTGCTGCTTCTTCCACACGAATGGAGTCCATGGGCTTGCTGAAAAAAGTATGTGCGGCGGATTCAATACCATAGGCTCCGTATATGAACGGAGCTTTGTTGAGGTACATGGTAAGGATTTCCGGCTTGGTATAACTTCGTTCGAGTTTTACCGCTATAACCCACTCTTTGAGCTTTTGAAGACTTCTTTGCCAAAGATTACTGGCCGGATCGTGAAACAAAAGTTTGGCCAGCTGCTGCGTTATTGTACTACCTCCTCCGGAGCTTTTCTCTCCCATGAGAATAGTGCGGAATAGTACCCTCGCAAGCCCGCGGGAGTCTATCCCGGAATGTTTGTAAAACCGGATGTCCTCAGTTGCAATCAATGCATTTATGACGTTTGGATTCAGATCATTGTAGTTGACATTGGTCCGGTTTTCATGAAAGAATTTTCCCAAAACTTCCTGATCTGACGAATAGAGAATGGTAGCCAGGTTGCTTTTGGGGTTTTCCAATTCCTCAAAGCTGGGCATAAACCCGAGTGCCCCTTTGGATATCAAAAAGAAAAGTAAAACAACAAAAACCACGGCCCCAATGAATAGACCGTACAACCAGCGTAACGTTTTTTTTAACCCACCTTGTGCCATCTGATATTTTATATTTTAATTTCTGAAGTAATTTGTTCAATTTCTTAACCTGGTTTCTTTATGAGATGTTTAAATGCTAATAAATTCGGACAACCGCAGAGAAAATTGATGAAGGAAATAGTGAACTATTTTCAAGTCAATTTTTTGAGGACGCCTGAACTTAGCAGGTAGTTGAACATCGCAATAGATAATTTATGAATAATCCAGGTTATTACCTGCAAAACTTATTCCGTTTTGGATTGGCTGTAAAAGTACGAAAAAAGACGGAATCAAAATGTTTGAGACACTATATTAGAGGCTGGCTTATGAACAGACCCTATTTAGTGCCTGGCAATAAAGTCGGGAGAATGGTAATTGGAGCTGTGTCGATTCAGAAAGTTGTGTTTGCAAGGCCTGGCATTCCCTGAAATGCGAAGTTTACCTGAGTAAATGAGGAATTTTCGGGCAGGCGTAACGCAGTAAATGATACTTTATGGACAAACTTTTTTAGCGAACGTACCACCTGTGGGGTTATCTTGCCCTTAATAACGGAGATGTATCCGGATTAATTGAGATTCGGAAAAAATATTTATATGTGTGTAAGTGTGTTGTTGGTCAGTGTTTTGAGTGTTTTTATGTTGTGGAGCAGTCGTGAGTCGCTTGATTGCTGTTAACAATATTTTATAAATTTGGCCCCAAGTTTTATTATAATGCGTCGCATTAGAACCAAATAATCGAAGATGGCGAAAAAAGAGAAGACAACAGAAGAGAATCTGGTTATTGTAGAGTCGCCTGCAAAGGCCAAGACGATAGAGAAGTTTCTGGGAAAGGGGTTTATGGTGAAATCCAGTTTTGGTCACATACGTGATTTGGCAAAGAAAGATTTTGGTATTGATCTTAATCATAATTATCAGCCTCAATACATCGTTTCGGAAGATAAAAAGGAAGTGGTTCGGGAACTGAAATCACTGGCCAAAAATGCTGATACGGTGTGGCTTGCTTCCGATGAAGACCGCGAGGGAGAGGCAATTGCATGGCATCTTAGTGAGGTGCTGGAGTTGTCTCAGGAGAAAACACGAAGGATTGTGTTTCATGAAATAACAAAGGAGGCTATCCTTTCGGCCATTGAATCTCCCAGGGCTATCGACGATAATCTGGTGAATGCGCAGCAGGCCCGCAGGGTACTGGACCGACTGGTAGGGTTTGAGCTTTCTCCGGTGCTGTGGAAAAAAGTAAAACCTTCCTTGTCAGCGGGTAGAGTTCAGTCGGTGGCTGTAAGACTCCTGGTGGAGCGCGAAAGAGAAATCTTCGACTTTAACGCAGAATCAGCATTTCGGGTGTCTGCCATTTTCACCATCGATGAAGGAGGGAAGAAGAGTGATTTTAAAGCTGAACTGAATCATCGGTTTAAGACACTGGAAGAGGCAAAAGCTTTTTTGAATAGTTGTGCGGGAGCTGACTTTAAGGTAAATTCTGTTGTTAAGAAACCTTCAACAAAAACTCCGGCTGCGCCTTTTACTACTTCCACACTGCAACAGGAAGCTGCCCGGAAGCTCGGTTTTAGCGTGGGACAAACCATGTCGGTGGCTCAAAAGCTTTATGAGGCAGGTAAGATTACTTACATGAGAACGGATTCGGTAAATCTTGCCAAATCGGCTGTTAGTGCTGTTGCATCTGCCATAACTTCTGAGTTCGGAGAGAAGTATGTGAAGGTTCGGCAATATCGAACCAAATCGAAGGGAGCCCAGGAAGCGCACGAGGCCATCAGGCCAACCTATCCTGACAATCCATCGGTTAGCGGGTCTGCCCAGGAACAGAAACTATATGATTTAATATATAAACGTACAATGGCTTCTCAGATGAGTGATGCTCTTATAGAGAAGACTACTGTTAATATAGGTGTTGGCGCAGAGAAACATCAGTTCGTCGCCACCGGAGAGGTTGTGAAGTTTGATGGTTTTCTGAAGGTATATATTGAATCGTCTGATCAGGAAGAGGACGAAGAGTCTGCAACTTTTTTGCCGGCCACGAAGGAAAACGATGCACTGACCCTGAAAAAACTGGAGTCGCGTCAAAGGTTTTCCCAGAAACCACCCCGATATTCCGAAGCAAGTTTGGTGCGTAAGCTCGAAGAGCTGGGGATTGGACGTCCTTCCACCTATGCACCAACCATCAGTACCATTCAGCAAAGGGGGTATGTGGTCAAGGAAGATCGTCCCGGCACCCCACGTGCTTATCAATTCTTGTGGCTTGAAGGGGGAGCAGTAAAGCATGAGGAAAGATCGGAGATGGCCAATGCAGAAAGAAATAAACTTTTCCCTACCGATATAGCCATGGTTGTAAACGACTTCCTGGTTAGCTATTTCCCTAATGTCGTTAGCTATGATTTTACTGCCAGAGTGGAGCAGGAATTTGATGAAATAGCCCTGGGAAATCTGGGTTGGCAGAAGGCCATTGATGAGTTTTACAAGCCTTTTCATCAGCAGGTGGAAGAGACACTGGAAAAATCGGATCGAACAACCGGAGAACGGGTATTGGGAACCGACCCTAAAACAGGAAAACCTATCAGTGTTCGTATCGGACGGTTTGGGCCAATGGCTCAGCTGGGGAGTTCCGATGATGAGGAAAAACCACGATATGCACCTCTCACCCGCGAGCAGCACCTTGAAACAATAACGTTGGAGGAGGCTGTTAAGTTGTTTGATCTTCCACGGGATCTGGGCACTTATGAAGATAAGAAAGTAGTGGTTGGTGTTGGTCGTTTTGGTCCGTATGTCCGGCACGACGGGAAATTTGCCTCTTTGAAGAAAGGGGTGGACGATCCGATGACCATTGATCTGGATCGGGCCATCGAACTTATTGAAGAGAAAAGGGAACGAGACAATAAAAAATACATTAAATCGTTTGAAGAGGACAAGGATCTTCAGGTGCTTAACGGTCGATGGGGACCTTATATCAGTTACAAGAAGAAAAACTATAAAATTCCTAAGGACACCGAGGCTGCCGATCTGAGTTATGATGATTGCCTAAAGCTTATTGCAGAGGGAGATAAAACAAAAAAAACGAAGAAAGGGAAAACTTCAAAAACTTCCGGCACAAAGAAAACAACTAAAAGTGCTTCGGCGGGTAAAAAGAAGGGTTCTTCAACTTCGAAAACGACAAAAAAAGCTAAGTAGTTTCTGTCCAGAGACAGGACTAAAAATAAATTTTGCTTAGTTTATGAACAGACTTTAAGTAGAGCAACCGTGCAATCTGAAAGTATTAATTTTAAATATTAAATTGTCTGGTGGAAATCAGTAATTACATAGAGCCTGTTAAATTGAACAGGGTTTCTTATCAAGGGATTGCTGACGAGGAAACACTGGGAAATGACATATTGTTTTTTGATGGAACGGCCCAATGGTTTTTGGATAAAAAATTTGACGTAGCCATACTGGGTGTTCCCGAAACCAGAAATTGCCAACGGGCAGTTTCTTCTGAAGCCCCCGGTATTATTCGCAGATGGCTGTACGGGATGAGGAAAATTTCTTCCGGAGATGTCATTGCTGATTTGGGCAATGTTAAAGGAAATAGTCTTAAGGATCGTTACATTGCGCTTCAAGAGGTTGCCGAGTATCTGGAACAGCAGAATGTTGTGGTTTTAGTTCTCGGAGGTTCTCAGGATTTGACGGTTCCTCTTTGCGGGGTTTTTCCAAAAACGGCAAGGAAGTTTAACCTTACAGTGGTTGATTCGTTTATCGATCTGGTGCCGGCAGACGACGATTATTCAGAAGAAACCTTTCTGAATAAGCTGATTGCTGATTATGGCCCCGAAAATATAGAGGATTTGAGCCTGTTGGGATGCCAGAATTATTATTGCAGCAGCCGGCAGGAGCAGGTTTTGAGCGACCATTATTTTCGGTTGGCCCGATTAAAGGAGCTCAGAAATGAGAACATTGAAACGGTTGAAGTATTTTTGAGACAGTCAGATGTTTTGAGTTTCGATTTTTCGGCGATCAGGGAAATGCCGGTGCTGCCGGGAGGAAATAAAATGCCAAACGGATTTTCTGAACTTGATGCTTGTCGGATCTTATGGTATGCCGGAGCTTCTGATGTTCTGAAGATTACAGGACTTTTTAATTTGCCGGCAGGAAATTCTGAAGGCGAGGAGTACGGGCCGCTGGGAGCGCAGATGTGTTGGCATTTTTTGGAAGGAAGGGGCGCCAGGTGCGGGGATTACCCGCTAAGGTCTTTTCAGGATTATGAATTAAAGGCAGTTTACCTGGAGGAGTTTGATGCTTCTTTGAAATTTTACCATAATCCGGCTAACGGCAGATGGTGGTTGATGATACCGTACGGCGACAATGAGCGGTTGATCCCATGTTCCGGGAAAGACTATAAGGATGCTGTAGCTAAAGAATTACCTGCCTTGTGGTGGCATTTCTTTATGAAGAACTCTAACCTGGATTATTCATAAATTATCTATTGCGATGTTCAACTTCCTTCTAAATTCAGGCGTCCTCAAAAAATTGATTCGAAAATAGTTCACTATTTCCTGTATCAATTTTATCTGCGGTAACCTAAATTTATTGGCATTTAAACATCTCTTAACGATAACTGATGAAGAAGCCAGGTTAAGAATGGAAATAAATAGAAGAATTATTTTAGTTTCTTAATGAAAAACGAAACCTTTACCGGCCAAATATAGTATATGGACTTAGCTTTTTGCGTAGATAATATACGTTCTTTTGATGGAGACAAGGGCCTGTCAAGTAAGCAAATAGGGGTTTTGCGTGGAGGTGGTAAGAAAACAGTGTCACCTATTTTTAACAAAATAAAAAGTAGGAGTTTTGTTTTTTTTCTTTTATTTTGCATTTCCTCCGGACTTTACGCCCAATTTGACCCCATGTTTAGTCAGAACATGTTTAACCATTTGAACACCAACCCGGGATATGCCGGGAACAGTGGAAAGATGAATGTTGTTTTGATGAACCGCAATCAATGGACGGGATTGGAAGGAGCTCCGGTTACAACGGTAGCAGGTGCTGATGCAGCCTTGAATTTATTTGGCAAAAAGGTTGGTGTCGGACTGGAAGTGATGAATGATGACATCGGCTTTTTTAACAACCTGATGATCAGATTGTCATTCGCACGAAGATATTTACTGGGAGAAGGAGAGTTAGGTATTGGAATTTCAACGGGAATTCTAAGTCAGAGTTTTGATGGCTCCGGAATTGAAATCCCCGAAAGCGATTACCATGATCCCAATGATCCGATGGTGCCTTCTGAAAAAATCAGCGGGTTTGCACCGGATTTTGGATTAGGAGCCTTTTACCAGGGGCCCGGATGGTATGCAGGAGCTGGAGTTCAACATTTATTTTCTCCTGAACCAAACTTTCAGGATGATTTTTACGTATATGTGCATCGTTCTCTGTTTTTAACGGGAGGATACCTGATAAATCTGGAAGAACGAAACTTTGATCTGGAACCTTCCATCTTTTTCAGACAGGGTGGAGGAAGCTGGCAGGCAGATTTGAATCTGAATTTGCACTTCCGGGAAAAGTATTGGGCCGGACTGACCTATCGATATCAGGATGCAGTGGTTTTATTGGCCGGTCTGAATTTGAAAAATGGAATAAGAGCCGGATACAGTTACGATATTACCACATCGAAACTGTCAAATACCGGAAGCAGCGGATCGCATGAAATAATGATAGGTTATTCTTTTGATTTGAATATCAATAAGAAACAAAAAAGATATAAGAGTGTCAGATTTTTGTAGAAAATTAGAACAAAATAGATTATCCGAAATACTATGAAGAAAGTACTTGCCCTGAGTGTCATCGTAGTCACAGTTTTAAGCGGATGTGGTCAGTCCGGCGGCGGAGAGTTGGTCGGAGTATCCAGAAAAGCGGCTTTTTATGAGCCTGATCCTTATGGTATGCTATTTATACCGCAAGGCAGTTTCAATATGGGCCCGGCAGACGAAGACCTCGCTTATACTATGAGTTCCCAGAAACGGACCATGTCGGTTCCGTCATTCTGGATGGACGAAACCGAGATTACCAACTCCGAGTATCGTCAGTTTGTTTATTGGGTTCGGGATTCCTTAGCCCGCCGATTGTTAGGCGAGCAGTTCGAAGAATTCATTATTGCCGAGGATGAGTTTGGTAATCCAATTGATCCTCCATTCCTGAATTGGGATGAGCCTATTGACTGGCGAAATGAAGAGTATTCTGCCATTTTGGAAGAGATGTTTCTTCCTGAGAATGAGCGCTTCTTCCGTCGGAAGGAGATCGATACCCGGAAGTTGGTCTATGACTACCAGTGGGTTGATCTTCAGCAGGCAGCTAAAAAAACCAACCGGTACAACTATGAAACCAAGGAGTATGAGGGGATGGCTTACGATAAGGATGGGCGTGAACGTGAAATCACCGATCGCTCCGCTTTTATCATGAGCGACCAGGTTCTGGTATATCCCGATACACTCGTGTGGGTGGCTGACTTTACCTATTCGTTCAATGAACCATTGACCGAAAAGTATTTCTGGCATCCCGGATTCGATGAGTATCCTGTGGTTGGGGTTACCTGGAAGCAAGCAACTGCTTTTGCCATCTGGCGCACCAACCTGCTTAACGATTATCTGATCAGTAAAGGGGAGCCTGTGGTAAGTAACTATCGTTTGCCCAGTGAAGCTGAGTGGGAATATGCTTCCCGAGGCGGTCTGGATCAGAACAAATATCCCTGGGGAGGATACTATACCCGTAATAATCAGGGGTGTTTTCTTGCCAACTTTAAGCCGCTCAGGGGACGTTATGGCGATGATGGTGGAATGTACACCATGTCTGTAGCCAACTTTGCTCCCAACGATTTTGGACTGTTCGATATGGCCGGAAACGTTGCCGAATGGACGTCAAGTGCTTATGACGAGTCATCTTACGGATTTATGCATGACATGAGTCCTACCTATAAATATAATGCCCGCCCGGAAGATCCTGAAGTGATGAAGAGAAAAGTTATCAGAGGTGGATCCTGGAAAGATATCGGGTATTATCTGCAGAATGGTATTCGCACTTATGAATATCAGGATTCAGCAAAGTCATATATCGGTTTCCGATGTGTGCGTGATTTTATCGGAGGTTAAATTTTAGGATTGGAAAAGAAAAAATATTGTTATGGGTCTTTCGGAATTTGTACAAAGTCCTGCCTATAAAAAGGTAATGGGTAAAGTTTACGGATGGGGTGCTGCACTTGTACTGGCTGGTGCCTTGTTTAAAATTCAGCACTATCCGGGTGCCGGACCGATGCTGTTGGTTGGAATGGGAACAGAAATTGTAATCTTCTTTCTTTCAGCATTTGAACCACCGCATGAAATGCCCGACTGGAGTTTGGTTTATCCCGAACTTGTAGGTCTTGAGCCCAACGAAGATCGTGGAAGACACAGAGGTGGCTCCGGTGGTGGTGGAGGAAGCGATTTGGCTGCTCTTATCGAAAGCGGAACGCTCGAGCCAGAAATTGTAGAGAAATTAAGCCAGGGTATAAAGAAGCTTTCTGCCACTACAGGTCAGTTGGCCGATTTGAGTGATGCTTCACTGGCTACCGAGAGTTATTTGCAGAGCATGAAGATGGCATCTGAGTCGGTATCCAAATTGTCCAATTCTCAGGCAAAAAGTGCTCAGGAACTTGAATCATTGAGTTCGAGCTATGGGGAAACAGCCCAAAAAATATCTACCGGAGGTCAACAGTTGGCAGATGGAATGGCCGCGGCAGGAAATAATCTTGTGAAGGATATTGAATCATCAGGTCAGGCCTTGGTTAGCTCTTATCAGTCCCTGAGTAAATCGATGAATGAAAATGCCGGTCAATTGGCAACAAACTCAGAAAGTTATAAAGAGCAATTGAGTGAAGCAAATAAACAGCTGGCGGCTATTAATTCTGTTTATGAAATGCAATTAAAAAGTATTTCCGAACAGATGGAAGCTTCTAAAAGCGTTACTACCCAGCTGGGAAGTATTGATCAGGAATTCAGGAAATCAGTTGAAGAAGCCAAAACTTACCAGGAAGAATTGGGTAAGTTGAATCAGAATATTTCTGAACTCAATACCATTTATGGCAATATGCTGAGCGCCATGAATATGGGGAGTAAACAAAATTAATCAGGAAAGTAATAACCTTAAAGACCTATTTGTGATATGAGTGGTGGTAACTGTCCTGAAACGCCGAGACAAAAGATGATCGGAATGATGTATCTTTTCCTGACGGCAATGTTGGCTCTCAATGTTTCAGGAGAACTTCTTCAGGCTTTTCAACTGGTAGATAGCAGTATCAGAAAAACCATCGAAACGATGGAGAATAAAAACAGTCTGTTATATTCTGATTTTGAAAGTGCATATGCCACTAACGAGAAGAAAGTTAGTGATCAATATCATAATGCTCTTGAAGTAAAGGCGGAAGCTGACAGTTTATTTAAACATATACAGGATTTAAAAACGTTAATTGTCCAGACAGCTGATGGTCCTGAGGCAACTCCTACACAATATACTTCTTTGGATAATCAGGATATTGCTGCACAGTTAATGATTACCGAAAGAGGCGGGGCCAGAAGTAAAGAGTTGAAAGAACATTTGATTCACTATCGTGACCTTTTGAGTGAAATGGTTGACCCCGCGGATACAGCCCTTCTTAATGCTCTTGAAAGAACACTGACTCCTAAAGATCCTCCGCGATCGGAAGGAGAAGGTCGCAGTTGGGAGAGTGAAAAGTTCGAGCATTTGCCAATGTCTGCAGTTATGGCTCTTATGAGTCAGCTTCAAAGTGAAGTCAGGAATATGGAGTCAGATATGATTAGGTATCTGTATGGCAAAATTGATGAAGGTTCCTTCAAATTTAACAGTGTGGAGGCTATCGTGATACCTCGTTCGGAGTATGTGATTCGCGGTGATGAATATTATGCGGAAATTATGCTTGCGGCTAGAGATACCACTCAACCGCCAATTGTGACTGTGAATGGTGAAGAGTTGCCCATTAATAATGGTCGTGGAATTTTAAGAATTCCAGCAAATTCCACCGGCGAAAAGGAATGGAGCGGCGAGATTGCCGTAATGGGACCTGATGGAACTTATACGCGACGACATGTGACCGGATCTTATCTGGTGTCGCAACCGGGTGTGGTTATTTCACCAACTAAGATGAATGTATTCTATGTTGGAGTTGAGAACCCTGTAGAGGTTTCTGTTCCAGGGGTTCCTAGTGAAAACCTGAATGTTAGAATTACCAATGCAAGAATGAGAAAGGTTCGAGGGAATGAATTTTCCGTATCTCCGAATGCGAATTCAGCAGGGAAGCAAGCCATTGTAAGTGTGAGTACCACCTTAAACGGGCAAACGCAAAACCTGGGGAGTCAACCTTTCCGTATTAAACGGGTTCCTGACCCTGTTGCAACAGTTGCAGGGATGCGTGGAGGTGGTATCGGCAAAAACCTTTTGCTGGCTCAACGAGCAGTTATAGCCAAGATGGATAATTTTGATTTCGATCTTAGATTTAATATTACTAATTTTAGAATTTCTACAATCAGAGATGGATATCTTCAGTTTGTGGATAGTGAAAGTGGAGTAATTACCACTGAACAAAAAGATTTGATTCAAGGCGTCGGAATTGGGGGTGTTGTTCTGTTTAACAACATACAGGCCAAAGGGCCTGACGGCTCTACACGTGACCTTGGATCGCTTAGTTTTACAATTCAATAAGAATTTGAATAGAAAAAATATCTTACGATGAGAAAACAGCTTCTTATAATGTTTTTGCTTGGAGCTTTTGGATTTGGATCTCTGAATCTTTCGGCTCAAAGGAATGATGACAATCTTCCTATTGACGGGTTGTTTGAGAAACAACATGTGGTGAACAGAAAACCTGTTCCATATCCCAGTATCAGGGAAGCTGATGTGTTGTGGGCCAAAAAGATCTGGAGAATCATTGATCTGCGGGAAAAAATGAACTTGCCATTGTACTATCCAACCACTCCTATGGATGATCGTTACAGTTTGATTGATCTGATGCTCAAAGGTGTGGTAGGTGAAGTAGGAGATGGCCAGCTTGGCGATATTACCGCTTTTTCTGCCTTCTCAGAAGATGAATTTAAAGTTCCTTTAGAAAGCGAGGATGACATTCTGAAGAACCTGGGTGCCGGTACCCGCACCGTTATGATTGAACAGGAAGACGGTACTATGGCCGAACAAACGGTTGTTGAGGGTGCTAAAACCTATGAAGTGAAGCAGATTATGGTTAAGGAAATCTGGTATTTTGATCGTAACTACTCACGCCTTGATGTGCGAATTCTTGGACTTTGTCCTATTCGGGAGTCCCTGAATGAAGATTTGGGGGAAGCTGCAGGTGCTGAAGGAGGTGTAGTTAAAAACAAAGCATTCTGGGTTTATTTTCCTGAAATAAGGGATCTTTTTGCGCAATACGAAGTGTTTAATCCAATGAACGATGCACAGCGCAGAAGTTTTGACGATATATTTATTAAGAGATATTTCGGTAGTTATGTTGTGCAGGAAGCTAACGTATTTGATAACAGAACGATTGAGTCTTATACTGTAGGAAAAGAAGCTGTCCTTGAGTCTAAGCGAATTGAAAATGAAATTTTCCAGTGGGAACATGATCTTTGGAAATTCTAAAAAGATATTCTCATCCTAATAAAAAACCCGGATTGTTTAAGTCCGGGTTTTTTTGTGTTTTGTTATCTGATGTTTATAGATTATTCTCTTCCAAATTCTGTTTTGATATCGTTTGTGAATTGTCTGATTTGCTGCTCATTTTCTTTGGGACACCTGAGTTCCGCACTTTTTTTCATGTAAAAAACTTAACTTTCATTAAATCAAATTTTTAATGTATTTTTAGGTGTAAATTTGGGTGTCCCAGAGG
>NZ_PVTS01000025.1 GCF_003003035.1 Marinilabilia salmonicolor
TCCAGTAGAACTTAGAAAATCCCAATTTCCCCGACTGGTGAAACCTCTGGTCGGGAAAAATCTTTACTTTTATACGTGGGAGGCCGATGGCTTACCACTTAATAGTAAACTGCTTGTAGGAGTAGCCAGCTTTAACAGATCGTTGTTATTCCAATCTCTTTCTAAACATGCTTCTTTCATACTAGATTCCTCATCTTTAGTTTTTACTCATTAATAAAGACGAAGAATCCTAAAAAGGACTCAAATCAATTGCAAACAACTCTTTTATTGGCCATTACACAAACAACATTCTTTGGGTTTTACCCCAATCACAGTACCATATTTATCGAATTCATAGTGACAACAAGTCATTAACTTATCTTGAATCATTTTGCGGGCTCTTTGTACACGCGATTTTGCACCTGATGGTGAAATCTTTAGCCTTTTTGCCAGCTCTACCTGCGACACCCCCTCATATTCAATCAATAGAAGAGCCTGGGCATATTTGTGTGGCAAGGTTTCAATAAGAGGTCTTAAACTCGATTTAATCTCATCGGCTAGATCTCTTTCGTTTTCATCTTTAAATTCATCCGGGTAATCGAAATTCGAACTCTCAACTATGTCGATTTTGTCTTCTTCTTCGAATTTTATTTTATGTTTCCGGTAATAATCTGTAATAGTGTTTCTGGTTAACTGAAAAATCCAGTTATTTATTTTTGATTCATCCCTGAGTGTGTTGATATTCATGTGAATTTTGATAAAAACTTCCTGAAATATCTCCTCTGTGATGTATTCATCCGACACATGTTTTAAAATGAATGATTTTATTTTACAGCAACATGCATTCCAAATAGATTCTGTAGTATGTTCCATTTCTATTTATTCATTATAAAATTCATACATTTTCAATGTCACAATATTTTTATGGCCTTGTTGTCAACTAATCTATCATCAGCCCCCAATCTCAAACCCTTCAATTCCCTGCTTCAAATCGGTACCTGTCAGACTTCTATCTCAACTTTTCAGAACCTCTTTAAAAGCGCGATTGAAAACATCTTCAATGGTTTCGGAGAGTATTTGTTCTTCCACTGTATCCTCAACAGAAGTCTCAATTGAAGCATCCCAATGCCTTAGGTGCCAGTCCTCGTTTTCATATTCAAGTGAAGTCATGTGGTCAACCCAATCGCCCGAATTAAGATAAGTAATGGCGCCGGCAGGAGATTTAATACGCTTTTTGGCGGGCCGGTGTATATGTCCGCAAATCACATAGTGGTAGCCTTTGCGAATACCCAGACGGGCCACCATGGCTTCAAACTTTGTTACCGGCTCCTTTTTCCCACCTTTGACCTTATCCTTTATTTTAGCAGCAAGTGAGATGGGATTACGTCCAAAGAAACGAAGCACTGAATTTACCATGCGATTGATACCGGCCAGAATTCCGTAACCGGCAGCTCCCATTTTTGCCAACCACTTGGAGTGATGCATCACCACATCAAACACGTCACCATGAAAGATCCAGGATGATTTCCCGTCAAGAGTTAAAACCACTTTATTATCAATACGAAGATGCCCAAAATCAACCCCGGTAAACCGGCGTCCGACCTCATCGTGGTTTCCGGGAATAAAAATAATCTTTGTCCCGGTTTCAGCCATCTTAAAAAGATAACGAATCACCCTCAGGTGAGAAGCAGGAAAGTAACGTTTTGAGAAACGCCAAAAGTCGATAATATCACCATTCAACACCAAAGTTTCCGGCTGAATAGTCTTCAGGTAAGTATAAAGTTGGTTGGCTTTGCTGCTGATCGTTCCCAGATGAGCATCGGAAACGACTACAGCTTTTAGTGATCTTTTTTCACTCATATATCTGGCTTATAGCAACAAATATATAAAACTTTTAAGCAGGGAAAGACCCGATGAAAGGAGTTAACAAATCTATAACGATTTATATGCACCAAGAATTCTGTCCACCAACTGCCCTTTAGCCGGATCCATCTGCATGCGTTCGGGTTCCTCCTCAAACCAACGGATGGTCCGTTTGATGCCCTCGCTGAATTTAATGGTTGCGGTAAAACCTGGCACAAAACGTTTGATCTTGGAGTTATCGAAAATCACACTCTGCGCTTTATCTCCCAACAGGCCACCATACGAATGTTCATCATACCGGGCAATGAAATCAGATGCAATATGAACCGCCTTAAGCGGAGCCCCTGCTGCTTCGGCTACCTGCTCAAAAATCTGGTTCCAGTTCATGATTTCATCAGATGTAATGTGAAAACTATGCCCGATGGCTTGACGATGTCCAAGCAGGCCATTGAATCCTTTGGCAAAATCCACGGAATGCGTAACCGTCCACAGGGAAGTACCATCACCATGAATAATCACCTCTTTGCCTTTACGAATACGATCGATAATTGTAAAATCGTTCCACCCACACAAGGGAACCGGAATAACTGTATCATAAGTATGGGAAGGCCTGACAATGGTTATGGGGAATCCCTCTTCCCGATATTTCCGCATCAGGAAGTCTTCACAGGCAATCTTATCGCGTGAATATTGCCAGTAGGGATTGTAAAGAGGTGTTGACTCGGTAATTAAAGGATGTCCGCCGGGTTTTTGATATGCAGATGCTGTACTGATAAAAATATATTGTTTGGTTTTGCCGTGAAACAACTCAAAATCCCGCTGCACATCTTCCTCTGTAAATGCAATCCAGTTGACCACCACATCCCACTCATAACCTTGAACGGCTTGTTTAACAGATGCCAGATCGGAATGGTCGGCCACCAGACTTTTGGCTCCGGGAATTTCAACTTTTCTGGTTCCGCGGTTCAATAGATATAGATCAAACCCCATCTCAAGAGCCAGATGGCTCGATGCTGTACTAATATTTCCGGTACCTCCGATGAAAAGAACTTTCATGACAGTAGATGTTAGTTTTTAGTCAGTATGGAAAAGAAAAAAGCGACGAATTCCAGCATTGGAAGTTCGTCGCTTTAGAAATTATTGAACCTTGTTTAGTGTCAGGATGCTGATATCCTTTTCAGGATCCAATGTTTCACTGGTTTCCAGTTCAACCACCACACTTTCGCCGGGGAGCAGATCAAAGAAGTTATCAGTAAAAAACCCATTGCCATCCGGGGTATCCAAAAATACATTTCCGGCCAGCACATCAGATGAAAGGGTCAGCTGATAACCTTTTTCGGTTTTTCTGGCTGAGAGCTCTACCTCAGCCTCCGGAAGTTTCAATTCTTTGGGACGATGGAGATAATAGAGATTATCTGCCACGACCTGACCTCCCGAAACAAACTCAATGACAAAAACCAATTCACGGCTGTCGGCTTCACCCACCATATCCTCGATATTTTCGTTGAACACCAAACCGGAAGAGTTGCCAGCAGCGGTGACATCAGCAATCTCATTATAGATTTCGTTTCCTGAAAAATCCATCACCCTGACACTCAACTCTCCATTAACCTCAGAAAGCAAATCATTTACCGCATATACTTTGAACCGTCCTTCCTCCTCAACCGGAGCAACAATAATGGCTTCATTGGCATCCCTCACAGCATAGTGGGCAGCTTTCCAGCGACCATAATAGTCAACGGTTGACCAGGAAATCGTAGGCCAGCTGTCATTTAGTTGCCAATAGAGAGATCCCATAGTGTGCGGCATATTGCGACGATGGGCCTCCAGGGCCATCTTATAGGCTTTGGCCTGCAATAGCTGACTCACATAAACAAAATCTCCAAAATCTCCGGGAATATTATAGTATTGATCCATGTACCAACGAATCATGTCATTTCCGTCAAAATCAGGGCGTACATAAGGCATTTTGCCACGCTGACGATGGCGCATTACTTCCGTATCCCAATCCCGGTCGCCTTCTTCAGTAAAAGATTCAATAGTGTGGATGGATGGAAAAGATTGCAAACCATACTCACTGACGAAACGCGGCAAATCTTCGCCATAAGCAGCAAAGGGCTTTTGCCCGAACCAGATGGTCCAGTCGTGCTCATCACCCGATTTCCGATCGGCTTTGGTACCGTCAAAAGCCAATGGAGAGGAAGGCCAATAAGTGGTTTTGGGGTCAAACTCAGAAACAGCATCAGGCAAAATCTCATTAAAGATGGTCTTGTAAGTATTCCAGACAAATTCCTTCACATCGGGATCGTACATCTCGCTCCATCCCCATTCGTGCCAGCCATGATAGTTCTCGTTGTTCCCGCACCAAAGGGCAAGAGATGGATGATTGCGCAGACGTTTCACATTGAACTCTGCCTCTTTCCTGATATTTTCCAGATGAGCCTCATCACCAGGCTGTAGCGCACAGGCAAACATAAAGTCCTGCCAAACCAAAATCCCGTTCCGGTCACAAAGGTCATAGAGATAATCTTCACCATAAATGGCACCACCCCAAATACGCACCATATTCATATTTGCCGCCACGGCATTGCCTATTAACCGGTCGTAACGAGCCTTATCAGCAACAGGCGTCAGTGTTTCGGGAGGAATAATATTGGCTCCTTTCATAAAAACCGGCACTCCGTTCAATTCAAAATAAAAGGAATGACCAACCTCATCGGGCTCCTGCACCAGTCTGAGAGTACGAACACCGTAATTCAGGTGGTGATAATCAAGCACTTGATTTTTGGAAGACAGAGCGAAGTTAAAATCGTACAGATAAGGCTCGCCCAAACCATTGGACCACCATAATTGAGGATTCTGAATTTCAAACTCAAACGACACATTGTTGGTTCCGGCATCAAGATTTACAGTTTTCTCTATAACCGTACTATTCTCATCTATCGAAAGAGAAAGATGGTATTCGCCTGCTTTTTCAGCCTCCAGCGTAACAGTTCCGGAAAGTTTGGCTACGTTATCACTAACCTCTTCCGTAACAACATAAACATCATCGATAATGGCTTTATTCCAGGCCACAAGTGTCACTGGTCGCCATATTCCGGAAGTCACCAGACGCGGTCCCCAGTCCCAGCCATAATGGAAAGGAGCTTTGCGTGTAAAGACGTTGGTTCTTTCCCCTTCTGGTGCCTGCTCATTGATCGCAGGAATGGTATAATCAAGCTGGTTGAGTTTCTCCATTCCCTTTGCTACCGGAGAATGAAAATATACTCGAAGATGATTGGTTCCTTCAACAAGGTATTTCTTCACATCCAGATCGTAACCAACAAACATATTGTCGGCTTCCAGAATTTTTTCATCGTTCAGGTAAACATCTGCATAAGTATCCAGACCTTCAAACTGAAGTTCGATCACATCAGAGGCCAGCAACAGATTCTTTTCCACCTCAAACGAAGTTCGGTAAACCCAGTCCTCATCTTCAATCCACTGAACATCGTTTTCGTTCATCCGGTAATGGGGATCTTCTATTTTGTCATTGGCCAGCAGATCCGAATGTATCGTACCGGGGACATTGGCTGGCATCCAACTGTTAGAACCGGCTTTGGAAAATTCCCATCCCTGATTGATTTCAATTTCGACCGGTGGATTTTCCACCCTGGACTGACAGGAAGTAAAACCCAATAGTCCCATAAAAAACAATGTTAGTGTTAAATAAATTTTGTTTGAACCCATCATAACCGCAGAATATATTTTATTAGAATATAGATATTTATCAGAAACGAATGGCATAATACCATTAGCGAATGATTGCCACCACCTTCTTTTTATTTAATAAAGGCTAAAATATCAACACTAAAATTCGTAAACAAATATGATAATTGCAAAACATTACACTATCCGGTACAATCCTATTCTGTGGTTTATGAGTATAATCGACAAATATGTCAAACGCCACGGGCTATTGTTCTTCAATTTCTTTTATCATTTTCAAGGCGGCATCACGAAGAGGCTTATAACGGTAACACCAATAAACCAGGCCTATGCCGATGGATATCAACATTAATCCCCAGAAAGTTATTTGAATCCAAAATAAATCAGTATGATCAACTGCTTTTAAGCTAAGCCCAACATTAATGCAAATGATTGCCATTAAAATCCAGATTGTTTTCAGTTGAAAAGGCTGGTATCTGTAGGCAGCCTTTTTCAACACAATAAGAGTAGGTAAAGAGTAATCCACATTTTTGTACTCTTTGTAATAATTCCTAAAGAATAAAGCAAAAATCACCATTGCCACAAGAAAAAAAACACCACTAATAGTATCATTAAAGGAACTTCCTTCCGTTGCATGACGAAGAATCATAATCAAATACACAGGGGCAAGCACCCAATAAACAATTTGCAACCCTTTACTTAAACGACTGTATCGTTCATCTTCCTGTTTCAGCTTATGAGTTAACTGATCTATTCCGGAAATTGGATTATTATTTCGAAACATAGTGATTTGGTTTTAGTTTGTTTTTTAACTGCATTTTGATGCGGTGAATTTTGGTCTTCACATTAGATTCGGTAATTCCTATCACCTCTGCAATCTCTTTCATCGACAGCTCCTCAAGCATTAGGGATATCAATGCTTTGTCCACTACCGATAACAAGTTCAATTCCCGTTGAAGAATCTCAAACTGATCTTCCTCCATCATTTTGTGAATAAGATCTGCATCATCAAGAACATTACTCAAATGAAGAGAGTCCGCCGAAACCAATAATTTCATATTCCGGTAAGCTTTTCCGGTGTATTGCAGGGAGGTATTCACAGCGATGCGGTATATCCAGGTACTTACCGCAGACTCACCACGAAAATTATCCAGACTCTTCCAGATGTTGACGAGCACTTCCTGGCACATATCCTGCTGATCGTGAACATTGGGGTTATAGTAGGCACAAATACGACGAATACGGTCGCTGTTTTCGGCAACTATTTTATTAAATAACTCTTCCTTTTTCAAAACTCATCAAATTGGTTTTCTTATTTAGTTCCTAAAATTGGGAAAAGTTACAAATGAAAGCGTGATTTTTTATTTATTTTTAGAATCGCAATAGATTGTATTATTCAATTCTTAGAAATGAAGAACTTAAAAATAGCGATAGTAAGTTTCGAAGCCATTGCCGGTAATCTTGAAGAAAACCTTCGAAGAACGGAAGAGATTGCAAGAAAAGCTACCAAAGAACATGCAGACATCATTTTCTTTCCCGAAACGGCGATTACGGGCTACTCGTCAAACAACAACATCAAACCGCAAGAAATAGAAATCCATTCAGCCACAATCAATAAACTATGCAAGATATCAAAAGCTAACCAGATGCATTTATTTCCCTGACTTCTTGTTTTTTCTTTTCTTTTTATCCTCCAGTTCATCAGCCTCGTCCATCAGCGCCTGCCAATCCGTGTCCTCTACCCCTGACATATTGAGTGTTTCCTGGTAGGCTCCTTTTTCTATATCAATCTGTGTAATTTTCCGGTTCAGGAAACTTTCGATGGCATCCAACCGCTCTTTTTCTTCAGGACTGCAAAACGCAATGGCCAGGCCTTTTTTCTGCCCCCGCCCGGTTCGGCCTACACGATGCACATAATTTTCAGTCTCTTCGGGGATATCATAATTGATGACAATATCCACATCAGGAATGTCAATGCCACGTGCACTTACATCGGTGGCTATAAGTATTTTATTGTTACCTGACGAGAACTGCTCCATTACCTGGTTTCGTTCTTTTTGATCCTTGTCACTATGAATGGTCTGGCTCTTCAAATTCACACGCTCCAGGGCTTTCATCACCCGCTCGGCACGTACCTTGGTCCGCACAAAAACCAATATTTTGCCATCAGGGTGTTCACGAACAATGCGTTCCAGGAAAAAACGCTTATCATCCATATCTATAAACGCCACCGAATGATCAATATTTTTGGATACCGGATCGTTGGGAGAAATCTGTATTCGAACAGCTTTATGAACCAGCGAGTAGGCCATATCTTTTACATATTTATTGATGGTAGCAGAGAAAAACAACACCTGTCTTCGACGAGGTAGTTTTCTGATCAACTGATTCATATCGTGCTTAAACCCCAGTTCAAGCATGTGATCTGCCTCATCAAGAATCAGGGTTTCAACAGCTTCAAGGGACAAGTGGCCCTGGCTCTCCAAATCAAACAACCGGCCCGGAGTAGCCACAACCACATCCACACCCTGCTTCAGTCTTTCAATCTGGGGATCCTGATCTGCCCCACCATAAATACCTGCTATTGCCAGTGAAAGACCGGAAGCCAGTTTTTCAAAAACACCGCTTACCTGAATGGCCAGTTCATGGGTGGGAACCATCACCACACAACGAACTGCTTTTTTGTCCTGCTTCCTGCTTCTGGTAACCAATCGCTGAATTACCGGCAGCGCAAATGCAACAGTTTTGCCGGTTCCGGTTTGTGCTACTGCCAGCACATCCTCACCCCGCATAATCGGAGGTATAGATTTATACTGAATATCTGTAGGCCGCTTAAAACCTAACTTCCGAAGGTTACTTTTTATATCTTCTGAAAAATTATATTTTTCGAACTTCATTCTTTATTAATTATTTGATATTGGTATTTGAACCCAAAAAGCATAAACGATTATGGGTCATAGCTATACCCCCAATGGTCAATGCTCCATGCCCCGTGCGCCTTTTATCTCCTTCACGCGTCCAACTTCTCCGGAGGATAACCGGACTTTTATACCATGAGGGTGAAATGCACTTTTTGTAAGAATTTGTTTGACGGTTCCGGATGTTATTTTTCCCGAACGCTGATCTTCCTTTTTTACAACACCCACTTCTAAACCTGGTTTAATATTCGCTCTGTGCTGTCCGTCCATCAATTTTTATCTTTTTTAGTAGAGTGCAAAGGTAGGGTAATTTATTTTGCACTAATTTTCATCCGTATAAAATTAATTTTTCAAGGTCGGATGGAACTCGCATGTAAGAACTTATACATATTCTTTTGAGGCAATCATTGCCATGCTCGTTTCATCAGTATAAAATTTGTTTAAGTTATTGGTCTGATGGAACTCACATGAATGGGGTTTATACATGTTCTTTTGTGGATTCCTTGCCATGCTCGTTTCATTATACTTTTCATGTAAATTTAAAAATATGAAATACCAAAACTCTTCAAAGACTGATCATTAAGGTCATCTATATCGGACAATAATTTCACAAACCTTGGCGTCACGGATAACTCAGACCGTTTTTTCTTTAACAAGTTTCTTAATTCAAGCACTTTAAAGTAAAACGATGGAGAAACTAATTGGAATGGCAATGTATCAAACTGTTTTTCAATGGCAATCTTCTTGTGTTTAAAAACACGTATTGCTTCCAGAGCCGAATCCAGATCCAATTCGTTTTTTTCAATAGATTTCAAAAGTCCACACTCAAATTTTCCACACTGCTTGGGTCTTTTGGAATATATTTTACACCCATCACAACCAAGATTAATACAGGGAAGCATAAAAAAGCCTGCCTCCTCAAACTTTTCTATTTCCATCAATAGGCTCAGGCTTGTCTGCTCATCCTTACCGAGTTCTACAAACCCAATCAGGCTACCATCGCAACACAAACCGCAAGACAAACAAATATTTTTTGATTCACTGATAATTTCCGATTTTTAAGTAGTTGAACAAAAAGAGTTTTCACATTAACAGGTCACGAATGTAACCAAAAAAATGGTCGTTCCTGCATACAATGAATATTGGTTAAATAGTGTTTGTCAATAAAGGCCAACTCCTGCGTTGTTGCTCAAAATCTAAATCCTCAAATACATTAATATTCTGAGGTTTAGATTTTTCACACGTCTTGAATTTGAACTTTCTATCTCAAACACGCGAAAAGCGCTTAGTTTCTGAACAGACACAGCTCCATCCAGAAACTTTCCCGACTTTATAGACGGGCACTAAATAGCCCGTTAAAGAAATATAAATGCAATGAACGCATAGTTGTTTTATGAGAAAGTGTCACCCCTGCCGGGGCTTTTCCTTTCATTGCAACACAATTGATACCATACTGCCGCCCCGCCGGGGCTGATCCATCATGAAATTGCTCCACCTCTCATTTCTCATAACTCATCTCTCCATGCCCCATGTCCCATATAAGTTTTCCCGAAAATTGTGTAAAACACATACCGTGGTCTGTTGTTATATTTGTATCTGTTTAAGACAGGATCTTTTACAAAGTCCGAACGAACACTTAAAAAAACATTTTACACGCGGATGCTCAGAAACGTCACAAATATCATAATGACCTGCCTGTTGTTGATTTCAACAACGGGTTTTGCTGTTTCTAAGCATTATTGTGGCAATGAGCTTATCTCGATAGCGCTAAAAACTGAAGCTGATCCATGCTGCGACGATGGAATGTGCTGTCATACCGAAACGCAGTTTCTTCAACTGGACAATGATTTTTTAGTCGTAGCCACGCAAACAAATCTGGAGCATATTTATGCTTCTGATCTTATTTTGACAGCATCCGAAGTTGAGATTTCATTACCCGAAACCAACTTCTTCACTTCATTTAATTATTCCGATCCACCGCCCCGCTGCCTGGGCACGCGACTGGCATTGCATCAGGTATTTCTGTTGTGATAATCTAAACACAGGGATGCCAAAGCACAGAACTCCAGCAGAATAAAAAAATTAACCATATCAGGCATATAAGTTCATTTCAGATTCGATTTCTGTTATGGTAAAAATAAGTCAATAAAAAATATTCTCAGTGTTTCTCTGCGTCCTCTGTGGTTAAAAAATATTGGGACCCATCACACCCATTTAGCTTCCAATCATTAGCAAACATAAGCCACAGAATGGCAACAGTTTGGTAAGCGCCATTAAAAATCAACAGACTAAACGGCGGATCAAATCCGCCGCACCTGCAAATTACATCACACATGCTAAACAGAATTATTAAATACTTCCTGGAAAACAAGCTGGTCACCATGTTGGTACTTATCAGTCTGGTTACCTGGGGCGTGGTTACTTCCCCCTTTGGATGGAAGATAGACCCCCTGCCATCCGATCCGGTGCCTGTAGATGCCATCCCCGATATTGGTGAAAACCAGCAAATTGTTTTTACCGAGTGGAAAGGGCGATCGCCTCAGGATATAGAGGACCAGATCACTTATCCACTCACCACTTATTTACTGGGAATCCCGGGTGTCAAGAGCATCCGAAGTTCCTCTATTTTCGGATTTTCCAGCATATACGTCATCTTTGAGGAAGACGTTGAATTCTATTGGTCACGCTCCCGAATTCTTGAGAAACTCAACTCCATACCGTCGGGACTGCTGCCGGAAAGTGCTCAACCTACACTGGGGCCCGATGCCACGGCACTGGGACAAGTTTACTGGTACACCCTTGAAGGCCGCGATAAAAATGGCAATCCCACCGGCGGCTGGGACTTACACGAAATCCGAACCATTCAGGATTACTATGTGAAATATAGTCTCAATTCAGCCAAAGGCGTATCAGAAGTGGCTTCCATCGGCGGCTTTGTCAAGGAGTACCAGATTGATGTCATTCCAGGTGCCCTGAAGGCCTACAACATACCATTGTCGAAAGTCATGATGGCAGTTAAAAAATCGAACCGCGATGTGGGGGCCAAAACGGTTGAAATCAACCAGGCGGAGTATCTGGTACGAGGCATTGGCTACATCAAAAACATCGAAGACATAGAGCAGGCGGTAGTGGCCGTAAAGGATAATGTCCCGGTACGGATAAGCGATGTGGCCAAAGTGTCGCTGGGGCCGGCTTCGCGGCGCGGAGCACTGGACAAAGACGGTGCAGAAGTGGTCGGTGGGGTTGTTGTGGCCCGTTATGGCGCCAATCCTTTGGAAGTCATCAACAATGTAAAAGACAAGATAAACGAAATTGGCCCCGGATTGCCGAGTAAGACTTTAGCAGACGGCACCGAAAGTCAGCTTACCATTGTGCCGTTCTACGACCGGTCTGGACTGATTTATGAGACTCTTGGAACACTGGAAACTGCACTCTCACTACAAATACTCATCACCATACTTGTCATTATTGTGATGATTTACAACCTGAGGGCTTCGGTAATGATATCAGCATTGCTGCCCATTGCCGTGCTGATGGTCTTCATTGCTATGCGTTACTTTGGGGTAACCGCCAACATCGTAGCCCTTTCGGGAATCGCCATTGCCATTGGTACGATGGTCGATTTGGGGATTATACTGTCCGAGAACGTGATCAAAAATATTGAAGAAGCCCCGCCCGAGCAAAAGCTAATCACCACTGTTTACAAGGGTGCGTCAGAAGTTTCTTCAGCCATCCTGACAGCAGTATCCACAACCATCGTAAGTTTCATCCCGGTATTCACCATGCAGGCTGCCGAAGGAAAATTATTTGGTCCTCTGGCCTTTACCAAAACTTTTGCACTGGTTGCTGCTTTATTGGTTTCATTGCTGATTCTTCCTACCCTGGCACATTGGTTTTTCGGATTCCGAATCAAAAACCGCAATGTTTCCAAATGGGGCAATGTGGCACTGGCAGTGATAGGATTAGTGGCACTATTTTTTGGAGCCAATTGGGGAGGAACTGTACTACTGCTTTTCGGGATAACCGGATGGGCGAGACTATATTACAATGTATCTTCCCGCGAAAATCAGAAATGGTACTACTACATTCTGAAACATTCAGCTCTGATCATTTCGGTTCTGGCAGCTATCTGGATTCTGTCCACTTACTGGTTACCACTGGGGCCGGGTAAAAGCATTGCTACCAACATTTTATTTGTGGCACTGTTGGTAGCCCTTGTTCTGGGATTCTTCATCCTTTTGGAAAGATTTTACAAACCAATTCTGCGATGGACACTGGAACACAAAGCCATATTCCTGTCCATCCCGGGCTTCCTGATAGTACTCGGACTGACCATCTGGATGGGCTTTAACACTATGTTTGGATTCATCGCCAAAGGTTTTGATAATCTGGGATGGAATGTTCGCACCACCGCAGTTTGGTCAGGACTCACCCACTCCTTCCCCGGCATTGGAGAAGAATTTATGCCATCGCTGGACGAGGGAAGTTTCCTTCTGATGCCCACATCCATGCCCCACTCGGGAATGGAATACAACCTGAAGGTATTGAAGCAGCTCGACATGCTGGTTACCAGCATTCCTGAGGTGGAACTGACCGTTGGGAAGCTCGGACGTGTAGAGTCGGCTCTGGATCCGGCACCGATTTCTATGTATGAAAATGTGATCAACTACAAACCGGAGTATGCACTGGATGAACGCGGCCATCGCACAAGATTCCGTACTGATGATGAGGGCAGGTTCATCACCACTGACGGCGACACCTTAAATAACACGGAGGCCCTGGAGCAAGGCATCACCAAAGCCGATTTAATTGCTGATGAAGACGGGCTGTTCTTCCGCAACTGGCGGGAAGAGATTCAGACTCCCGACGATATTTGGGACGAGATTGTGAAAGTCACCAAAATACCCGGTGTCACATCAGCGCCTAAGTTACAGCCCATCGAAACACGTCTGGTAATGTTGCAAACAGGTATGCGGGCCCCCATGGGGATAAAAGTTTACGGTCCCGATCTCAAAACCATTGAGGCATTTGGAATGAAACTGGAATCAATTCTTAAAGAGGTGCCCTCGGTAAAAGCCGAAGCAGCCTTTGCTGACCGGGTTATCGGAAAGCCATACATCCACCTGGACATCAACAGAAATGAGATTTCCAGATATGGTTTAAATGTGGAAGATGTTCAGCAAACCATTGAAACAGCGATTGGAGGAATGAAGATTTCCACCACCGTTGAAGGGCGTGAGCGATTCCCGGTACGAGTGCGTTACCCCAGAGAGCTGCGGGAAGATCCCGAATCATTGGGTAAGATCCTGATCTCCACCCCAACCGGAGCACAGGTTCCGCTAAGTCAGCTGTTAGATGTGGAATATGTTCGGGGGCCCCAGATGATCAAAAGTGAAGAAACCTTCCTCACCAGCTATGTCCTGTTCGACAAGCTGGAAGGTTTTGCCGAAGTGGAAGTGGTCAATGATGCCCAAAAAGCCATTCAGTCCAAAATCGACAGTGGCGAGCTGAAAGTTCCTGCCGGGGTTAGCTATAAATTCTCCGGTAATTATGAGAATCAGGTAAGAGCTGAAAAACGGCTCTCCATCATTGTTCCCGTGGTGCTGATCATCGTCTTTATCATTTTGTATTTCCAATTTAAGTCGGTGACCACCTCACTGATGATCTTTACCGGTATTGCCATGGCTTTCAGCGGCGGATTTATACTGCTCTGGTTTTACGGACAGGATTGGTTCATGAATTTCCCGGTCTTTGGTACCAATTTGCGAGAACTGTTTCAGATGCAGACCATCAATCTCAGTGTGGCCGTTTGGGTGGGCTTCATAGCCCTGTTCGGACTCGCCACCGACGATGGAGTTGTTATGGGAACTTACCTGGATCAGAGTTTCCGTCGCCATAAACCCGAAAGCATTGGTGCCATTCGTGGAGCCATTGTGGATGCAGGCCTGCGTCGTATTCGTCCGGCAGTGATGACCACAGCAACAACAATTATTGCGTTGCTTCCGGTACTCACATCCACCGGAAAAGGCTCCGATATCATGGTGCCAATGGCCATCCCGGCATTTGGAGGGATGATTGCGGCGGCAATAACGTATTTCATTGTGCCTGTGTTGTATAGTTTGAGGGAGGAAAGGAGGATTAGATGATAGATGCTGGAAGTTAGATATTAGAGATTAGAGATTAGACGCTGGAGGTTAGAGGCTGGAGGTTGGAAGTTAGAAGTTAGGATTTGGAGATTGGAAGTTGGAGACTGGAAGTTAGAAGTCGAAAGTTAGAATGAGTTCGATTATATTGGAATCAATTAATCATAATTTTCCACTAACCATCAAGACAATGATCAAATCTTACAAAGACCTCACAGTTTACAATCGATCTTTCAAAGCAGCAATGGATATTTATTGGATGACACGCAATTTTCCAAAGGAAGAGATTTATTCCCTAACATCACAAATTGTACGATCATCCAGGTCAATAAGCTCCAATATTTTAGAAGGATGGGCCAAAAGAACTTATGATCTGGTTTTTAAACAACACCTCATAAATTCATTAGGGTCCTGTTCTGAAACCGAAACATGGCTGAATTTTGCCCTTGAATGCCAATACATAAACAATGAAACATATAACCGATTCATCATTGAGCTTGACCAAATCGGAAAGATGCTAAACAAACTACACCAGAATTGGACTAACAATGAAAAAAGAAATACATAAAAACTCATCAAAGAGAAAGCAGATCAGAGGAATTAGGCATCAGTATAGAACGTTCACAAGATGGCCATCATCTAATTTCTATCCTCTAACATCTACCCTCTATCCTCTGTCATCTATGTTCAAATACACGTTAATAGTTTGCGTGTTAATGCTGCTGGGAACTTTTCAGGTTCGCGCCCAATCCCTGGAGACCTATTTCGCCACTGCTGCAGAGAACAATCCCGGCTTGCAGTCCAAATACAAGGCTTTTCAGGCGGCATTGCAGAGGGTTCCTCAGGTGAGTTCACTGCCCGATCCGACATTCTCATTCGGGTACTTCATCTCACCGGTAGAAACCCGGCTGGGGCCACAGAAAGCCAAATTCTCGCTTTCGCAGATGTTTCCATGGTTTGGGACACTCAAAGCAAGGGAAGATGCTGCAACCCTGGCCGCAGAAGCAAAATTTCAAGAGTTTGTGGATGCCCGCAACCAGCTTTATTACGAAGTGGCTGCTGCTTACTATCCGCTTTACAAACTCAGTGAGTGGAAGCAGATAGAGCGGGAGAACATCGAAATCCTGAATTCATACAAAGAGATTGCCACCCGCAACTTTGAGAATGGTAAAGGTGCCATGGTGGATGTCCTGAGAGTGGACATTATGCTTAAAGATGCTTCCACAAATCTGGAAATTCTCAACCAGGAGGAGAAACCTTTGCTCACCAAGTTCAACAAAATGCTGAACAGGTCTGCAGAGGAAAAGGTAACCATTGAAGTGGAGGAAAAGACAGACACAATGACGGTCCATTTAAACAAGGATTCCCTGATGGAACAGCATCCTGTATTGAAAAAGCTGGAACTGATGCGTCAATCAAGTGAAGCTGCAGAATCAGCTGCCCGAAAAAACGGATACCCCAATATGGGGCTCGGCCTTGACTATGTAGTGGTAGGCGAACCCACAGATATGCAAGTGGAAGACAGCGGCCGGGATGTGATCATGCCTATGCTATCGGTCTCTATCCCCATTTTCAGGAAGAAATACAATGCCGCGGTCAAAGAAGCACAGCTAACACAGGAGAGTCTGGCACTTCAAAAAGAGGAGTTTACCAACAACCTGGCATCCCGTTATGAGCAAGTATGGTTCGACATCAGCAGACAGGAACAGCTTATCAAGCTTTACAACGAGCAGATTAAAGAAACCCGCCGGGCTCTGAAACTTCTGACTACGGCCTATGCCAATTCGGGAAAAGATTTCGAAGAGATTTTGCGAATGCAGCAGGAGTTGTTGAAATATAAAAAGAAAAAAGTGGATGCCATAAGTAGATATAAGACCGCTGTGGCAAGGATGGAATATGTAATGGGGGCCCAATAAATCCCCCAAGGGGGACTTTCCTGTCCACAATTACTGGCAGGGGGCATCGCAAAACGATGAACAGCCGATAATAAAAAGTAAAGACGCAAAATATTGCGTCTCAACTACAAAACTAAACGCCATGAACAATAATAAACTAAAGACGCAAGATGTTGCGTCTCAACGAAGAAAAACAATAATAACAATAATTATAGCCCTGGTATCAGGGTTATTATTGGGCTGGCTGATCTTTGGAGAATCCGGGGGCGATTCCGGCTCCGCACAGACGCAAAATATTGCCTCTCAACACGATCACGCGAAAGAAGAAACCACCTGGACCTGCTCCATGCACCCACAAATCAAGCAACCTGATCCGGGTGATTGTCCCATCTGCGGAATGGAGCTGATCCCGTTGGAAGAAGATGATGGAGGAGCTGATCCGGGAGAAATAAGAATGTCACCTACAGCTATGCAACTGGCAAGCATTCAAACCCAAAAAGTTACAAAAGGAACTGCTCACAAAACAGTTCGACTTGACGGTAAAGTAGAGGCCGATGAGCGGAAGGTCTATTCCCAGTCATCTCATGTACCCGGTCGAATCGAAAAACTGACCATCAATTTTACAGGTCAGTATGTGAAGAAAGGATCTCCGGTAGCCTATGTATATTCACCAGAGCTGGTAACTGCCCAGGAGGAGCTCTTTGAAGCTCAGGCAATAAAAGATGCTCAGCCTTCCCTCTACAAGGCATCTTATGAGAAGTTGAAAAACTGGAAACTTACGGATGCACAAATTGAGACCATTCTTGATTCGGGAGAGCCTCAGGAACAATTTCCGGTTTTGGCAGATGTTTCCGGCTATGTTACCGATAAGCTTGTCAATATGGGTGATTATATAAAGCGAGGACAAACCATCTACAAAATAGCTGATCTATCATCAATATGGATTTTGTTCGACGTTTACGAAAGTGAAATTCCATGGATCGAGGAAGGCAATGAAGTAACGTTTACGGTCTCCTCCCTCCCGGGTAAAACATTCTCAGGCAATATTGATTACATCGACCCGGTAATCAACCCAACAACCAGAGTCGCCAAAGCTCGTGTAGAGGTCCAAAATTCAGATCTTAAGCTAAAACCGGAAATGTTTGTTTCTGGCGAAGTTGAGGCCGGCCTCAGCAATGAGGAAAAAAAGATCGTTGTTCCGCAATCAGCAGTCATGTGGACAGGAAAACGATCAGTGGTGTATGTCAAAAAGAGCTCAGAAGACAACGTAAGCTTTACAATGCGAGAAGTATTGTTGGGACCTGATTTGGGCAACAGCTACATTATAGAAGAGGGACTGGAAGCGGGAGAAGAAATTGCCGTCCATGGCACCTTCAGCATTGATGCTGCAGCTCAATTAAGCGGCAAACCCAGCATGATGAGTCCTGAAGGAGGAGAACCAGCTACCGGACATAATCATGGCTCCATGTCGTCTGAAGAAATGGAAGAGATGGAAGGTACAAATCAGAAACCTGAAGACCAGGAGATTCCCAGCTACGAGGCACCACAACAATTTAAAAAGCAACTGACAGCCTTTTTCGATCAGTACATCGAAATGAAAGATGCCCTGGTGGCCTCCGATGCAAAATTAGCAGCCAATGAAGCAAAAGAGTCCCTTCAGGCACTAAAGAACACCGATATGGCCCTACTCAAAGGTGATGCTCACATGTTCTGGATGAGAAATCTTGACAAAATGGAATCTGCATTGACAACCATCAGCGGATCAGAAGATCTTGAGGCGCAACGAAAAGCTTTTGTCAATTTCAACCCCATATTCTATAACAAAGTCAAAGCTTTCGGACTGGATGGCAAAACCGCTTATTTCCAGTTTTGCCCCATGGCTAATGACGACAAGGGAGCTTACTGGCTGAGTACCGAAGAAAGCATCCGCAACCCCTATTATGGAGATATGATGCTGGAATGCGGAGAAGTGAGAGAGACTTTAGAATAAGGTTGAGACATTGGCTGAGGTTGAGGCTAAGATTAAGATTGACCATTAGAATATAAGTGAAAAGGTTTCTTATCTAAGTCTTAATCTCAACCTTAACCTAAATCAACTCTTTTTCTAACCTGCAAAATTCTAAAAAAATGAAATTAATAAAAGCTTACATACGCCATCGCAAAATAGAGGAAGTCTATGAAGCTTTAAAGGCTGAAGGTTTTGGAGCCATGACACTCGTTGAATGCGAAGGCACCGGAAAATACACCGACAATGAAGAAAGGCACATCAGCGAGAAATATCCCTTTGCCGATGCCTGCAAAGTCACAAAGATTGAATTGTTAATTCCGAAAAGTGACGTAAAAAAGGTGGTAGGCATTATCCGGGAAAAAGGAAGAACCGGATATCAGGGTGATGGAATGGTTCTTGTATCACCTGTCGATGAAGCATATAAAATAAAAAACAATGATTCCGGTATGCAATCAATATAGTAGAGACGCACGATTGTGCGTCTGCCGTTGAGATGCACCGCCGTGCGTCTCAACCTATCCCAACCCACATTAATTAAATCAATTTTTAACCACAAAAACAAGAATGTTATGAGACGTAAAATGTCAAGTCTGTTATGCATGCTGCTGATTGGTACAGTAGCAGTATTTGCACAAAGCAAAACCGAGAAATTTGAAGTAAAAGGAAATTGCGGCATGTGCGAAACCCGCATTGAAAAAGCAGCGAAATCGGTTGAAGGGGTGACTGAGGTCAGTTGGGACAAAGAAACCATGATGACTAAAGTGGTCTTTGACGATTCTAAGACTTCACTGGATGCCATTCAAAAAGCGATTGCAAAAGCCGGTCATGACACCGGAAAGCACAGAGCTTCTGATGAAGTTTACAACAAACTTCCCGGATGCTGCAAGTATGATCGTTCCGAGTCGAAAGATGACAAGGAGGATCACCACGGGCATCAGCACTAAGAGCGTAGGTAATTCAGCATGGAGCAGAGTGCACCGGGCATTGCCCCATGCACCCCGCTCCATGCCATCAAACAATCTCGCCTCCCACTTGTTTCTCTCACAAAAGCACTGATTATGAAAAACTTCACTTCAATAAAACTCATTTTCCTGCTTTTGATTGCTACTGGTCTGAGTGCCTGTAATGCACAAGGAAAAAGAAATTCCCAAACCGGATCAGGTAATGCAAGCAGCGATTTTTCGCCTGATATTGAAATCGAGTTGACCGCTCAGCCGGTTGCTATGCAACTTCTGGACGGTCCAAAAACAAATGTTTTCCACTATGAAGCCAGGCTTCTCAAAGGGAGCGACAGCAATCTCTCAGAAATACAAGGGTCTTACCTTGGTCCGATCATCCGTGTAAAGCATGGACAAAAAATCAGGGTTATTTTTAAAAACAATCTTCCCCGCGAAAGCATTATTCACTGGCACGGATTGCATATCCCTCCGGAAATGGACGGACACCCGATGCATGCCGTGGATAACGGGGAACAATATGTATATGAATTCACGGTGGTCGATCGACCCGGAACTTATTGGTTCCATCCACATCCCGATAAAATAACTGGCCCACAGGTATATCGAGGACTGGCAGGACTTTTCATCATTGAAGATGAACGGAAAAGCTTACCATCAGGAGATCAAGATCAACCGTTGGTCATTCAGGACAGGTCTTTCAATTCCGACAATCAGCTGGTCTATGTTGAAGGGAGTCCCATGCAACGCATGCAGGGATTTCTGGGCAATCAGATTTTCATCAACGGGAAAAAGGAACTTACGCAGAATGTAAAAAAAGGAACTTACAGGCTCAGAATTCTCAATGGTTCCAATGCCCGCATCTACAAGCTGGCATGGAGTGATGGTTCAGATTTAAAGGTCATCGCCACCGATGGAGGGTTGCTCGAAAAGCCTCTTAACAAACCTTACCTAATACTTGCACCGGGAGAGCGGGTAGAGATTTGGAAGGACTTCTCAGCCACCAACTCAGGAGAAGAAATAACGCTCGAAAGCCTGGCTTTCAGTTCAGGAACCTCCATGGGCCGCATGGGAAGTGGCGGAATGATGGGCAACATGGGAGGTGGCATGATAGGAGGAAATGCCTCCTTCGAAAATGGAGAAGCCATGCACTTGTACACCTTCAATGTAACCGGGGAGGAAGGAAAATCTCTGGAAATCCCGCAAACCCTCTCTGAAATTGAGGAGATTGATCCTGTAAATGCCGTAAATTATGATACTCCAAAACAATTCCACTTTTATCATGAACGCATGAATTGGGTCATCAATGGCGAAACCTTCGATATGGAAGAAGTTGCTGACTGGGAAAAAGTAAAACTCAACACCACAGAAGTCTGGCAGTTCATAAATGGCGATGATGGAAGTGGAATGGGCATGATGCAGGACATGATGCAACTCCCCCACCCTGCCCACATACACGGGCTCCAATTTCAAATCATCGAACGTGACATTTCCGGAATGGATGCAGAGGTTTGGAACAGCGTAAAAGACGGCTTCATCAACCAGGGGTGGCAAGATACTTTTTTACTGATGCCCGGGATGAAGGTGAAAGTTGTTATGCGTTTCAGAGACTTTACCGGCAAATACATCTATCATTGCCACAACCTGGAGCACGAAGACATGGGCATGATGCGAAATTACGAGGTACTACCTTAGACAATATTCTAATTAAAAAAACAAAGACTATGATGCAAGGATTAGGACATGGCTGGGGAATGGGCTTTGGCTGGATTATAGGAATTATCATTTTACTGGTGATACTATGGCTGGCCTTTAGGACCTTTCGCCCCGGTGATACCAATCAAACTTCTCCCGCCCAAAAATCACCTTTTGACATCTTAAAGGAACGCTATGCCAAAGGTGAAATTGACAAAGAGGAGTTTGATCAACGTAAAAAAGATTTGGAGGAATAGGCAGAGGGTGTCAAAAAAATCACTGTGTTACAATTTCAGAGCGTGACATCACTGTTAAAGAGAGTCATCAATCCGTTCAGAATGAATCAAAGAATACGATATTCATGACCTTTGGGACACCCCCTTTTCTCAAAAACGCAAAAAAACAAATTTTATGGAACACAACCATAAACAACACAAAGATTCATCTCATAAAAATCATTCAACTCATAACCACGATGGTCAAAACCATCAGCCTGGTCATAAAAATCATAATGGCCATGGTGGCCACGGAGATCATGAAGGACATGGCGGTCACGACCACTCACAACACCACGCCATGATGATTAAAGATTTCCGGAAACGCTTCTGGATATCACTGGTCATTTCTATTCCCATATTGGTTTTATCTCCCATGATTCAGGGTCTTCTGGGATTTGAATTTTCCCTGACTCAGGGCGCAGACAAATATCTTTTGTTCGGACTCTCTACCATCGTTTTTTTCTATGGGGGCCGACCTTTCCTTACCGGATTGGTTGACGAGTTGAAAAAGAAGCAACCCGGTATGATGACCCTCATTGCCGTGGCCATCACCGTTGCCTGGGGATACAGCTCCGCAACTACCTTCGGGCTTGAGGGCAGCACATTTTTCTGGGAGCTGGCAACCCTGATCGATATTATGTTGCTGGGGCATTGGATTGAGATGAAATCGGTTATGGGCGCATCCCAGTCGCTTCAAAAGCTTGTAGCCCTCATGCCATCTGAGGCCCATCGTCTTAAAGATAAAAAAACCGAAGATGTGAAAGTGGATGAACTGAAAAAGGAGGACAAAGTTTTGGTTCGTCCGGGTGAAAAAATTCCTGTAGATGGTGTGATCACAGACGGTGAAAGCAGTGTGAATGAATCCATGGTCACAGGAGAATCCAAGCCGGTAAAGAAATCCAAAGATGACAAAGTGATTGGCGGTACCATAAATGGGAATGGTTCACTTACCCTTTCGGTAGAGCAGATTGGCGAAGAGGCTTACCTCAATAAAGTCATCAAAATGGTGAAGGAAGCCCAGAATAAAAAATCAAAGACCCAAAATCTTGCCGATCGTATTGCTGCCTGGCTTACCATCATTGCCCTGACCATTGGTTTTGGAACTCTGGCGACCTGGCTTATTGTAGGTGAAAGTTTTGTATTTGCACTGGAACGGATGGCCAGTGTTATGGTAATAACCTGCCCCCATGCCCTCGGTCTGGCAGTACCACTGGTAGTGGCCATTTCCACCTCATTATCGGCCAGTAAAGGATTACTCATACGCAACCGGACAGCATTTGAAAACTCACGCAAAATATCTGTTCTCGCATTTGACAAAACAGGAACACTGACCAAAGGAAACTTTGCTGTTAGCCGGTATGATTCCCTTTCTGATAAATATGAGAAAGATGATATTCTCAAACTTGCCGGAGCTTTAGAATCTAAATCGGAACACCCGCTGGCCACAGGTATCATGCAAAAGATAAAAGAGCTTGAGCTTGAAGTCCGGAAAGCTGAAGATTTCAATGCCATCAACGGGAAAGGCATTGAGGGCAAAGTTGAAAATCAAAATGTGAAAGTGGTCAGTCCCGGCTACCTTAAAGAAAACAAGATTGATATTCCGGAAAACCGGGAAGACAACCAACAGGAAACTGTGGTTTATGTTCTGGTAGATGACCAGGCAGCAGGAGTGATTGCCCTGGCTGATGAGATCAGACCCGAATCACACAAAGCCATTGAAACCCTAAAAAAGAATGGTATAAAGGTGATAATGATGACCGGGGACAATGAAAAAGTGGCCAAAGCCGTAAGTGACGAACTCAATCTGGATGACTATTATGCCGGCATTTTGCCCGATCAAAAGCTGGAAAAAGTAAAAGAATTACAAGACAAAGGTGAATTCGTAGCCATGACCGGCGACGGCATCAACGACGCTCCAGCACTGGCCACGGCCAATGTAGGCATTGCTGTAGGTTCGGGAACCGATGTGGCTGCCGAAACGGCAGATATCATCCTGGTAAACAGCAATCCACAAGACATTGCGTCACTCATCACCTTCGGTAAAGCCACTTATAGAAAGATGATCCAGAATTTCATCTGGGCAACCGGCTACAACGTAGTGGCCATTCCACTGGCAGCCGGTGTTTTATACAGTGCAGGAATATTGATTAGTCCTGCAGTAGGTGCTGTACTCATGAGTTTAAGCACAGTTGTTGTGGCTGTTAACGCACAATTGCTGAAGCGCAAGCTGAAGTAAAAGCATGGAGCCTGGCGGAACAGCTATATACACCATACTCTTTGCTCCATACCCTCTGCGCTAAATTGTATAACAAAAAAAACATAAGACTATGAACTATTACATTGAAAAAACCCTCAACACAGACTTTGACTCTGCAGTAGAAAAAACCAAAGCAGCCTTAAGCGAGCAGGGCTTTGGCGTACTATCTGAGATTGACATCCACGAAAAGCTGAAAGCAAAACTGGATGTGGACTTCAGAAAATATAAGATTCTTGGTGCCTGTAATCCACCCAATGCCTATAAAGCCTTACAACAGGAAAACAAAATAGGCACCATGCTACCCTGTAACGTTATTGTGCAGGATTTGGGTGATGGCAAAACGGAAATAGCAGCAGTTGACCCGGTAGCGTCTATGATAGCTGTTGAGAACGACAAGCTGACTCCCATTGCAGAAGAAATAAAATCTCTGCTTGAGAAAGCCATCCAAGCCCTTTAAAAGCCCAGCCATTTTCTGTTTTACACAAAATCCGCAAAGAATGATTGAAAAATCGCGGTGATCCCTGCGGATTCGATTAAGTAAATCATCTCATTTGGACTCATACTTCACCCAAATGAGTGATTTTCTAAATCGGGGTTAACCTATTTCCTACAACGGTTTTTAAAGAGAAATGTAAAACATTTGCGGAAATCTGAGGTTCAGAAAAATAGTTGACAACACCTCCGTTTTGCACGAACTTAGTGAATGCCCAGAGCTGGCGACAAATCATAGGGCCATCGGAATTGTTATTCCGTATTGTTTCCGGCTCCGGGTTTCATCAAACAACAGAAAAGAAAGGAGGTTATGGATAATGGTATCAATATCAGCAATTACAGGGCTTTCAGTTTTCTGGATTCTCTCAGCCTTATTACTGGTTCTGATCGTTTGGCTGATTGTTAAAATGGCCGGAGGAGAATCTGAATTCAATTCCGTAATCTCACGGATAAGAAAACGTTACAATGAGGGCGAAATTGAAGATGAAAACGTGGATGAACGTTTGCATCATCTGATTTAATTCCTACCCATGAAACTCTTTTTCGCCACTAAAACTCAAAACAACAAGGTTCAAAGTCAGCCTTTCCATCTTTAAGTTGCTTTAGGTTTTAGTGGCTTTAAAAACAAAATCACCCTTTCACTCTATTGGCTCCACTCTGAACCAGTCGATATCCGCATTTCCCGCATCATTGATCATCCCGTCGCGCAGGGCAAAGTAGCCGATCTTAGCACCAATCCAACGACCTTCAACAGCCTGAAAGGTTTCTCCCACAGTTTTAAATCGACTGCCATTCTCACTAAAACTAAAAGAACACGCAGCCTCATTATTAACTTCAATACGCAGGTAAATAGTATTGTTCTTCACTTCCTCTTCGAACAAGACTTCTTCTTCACCCCCTTTTCGGGCTCCATTACAACGAACCACCCGGGCCATCAATTGTCCCTCTTTTTGCATCAGAGAAATATACTGGTAAGAGTCACCCATCACAATAAATCCAAGTTCTTCACCATCGAACCGATGATTAAACGTAAGTTTGGTAGTGGCCATAAATTCATCAGCAGGAAATTTTTGCAACAGCATATTGGGCACAGCCCACAGGTTTTGAGCTCCTTGGGGCCGTGGACGGCAGTTGAGCCGATAAAACCCCAGATTACCGGAAGGAAAACCATATTTCAGTTTAGGATTGGCATGCCATTGCCATTGCACCCCGGTGGTATGTCCATTAAATTCATCACTATCCGGGGGTGTTACAATCCTCCATTCGGTATCGACATCAGGCTTTTTATGTGTCAGCACCGGTTCGCCAACACCATTGCCATCAAAATCCTCGCCCATCAAAGGCCATCCATCTTTCCAACCCATGGGCTGCATATGAACGATGCGCCCATAAGCTCCCTTATCCTGAAAATGCAAAAACCAGTACTCTCCTTTTTGTGTCTCTACCCAGCCACCTTGATGAGGGCCATTGATATCTGTTGATCCCTTCTCAAGAACCCGCTTAACTTCATACGGACCGAAAGGACTTTTTGATCTCAACGCCATTTGCCATCCTTGCGTAACCCCTCCTGCAGGAGCAAAAATGTAATAGTAACCATCATGTTTGTAAAACTTAGCCCCTTCTACAGTAGGATTGTCGCCATGACCATCGAAAACCATCACGGGTTCTCCGATTAGGCTCTTTCCATCAGGTGTCATCTCCTGCACAATCAACACCGATTTTAGTCCGGCACGACTCCCGGCAAAAGCGTGCGTCAAATAAGCCCGACCATCATCATCCCAGAGCGGACTGGAATCGATAAGTCCTTTCCCGGCTTTCACCAAATGAGGCTTACTCCATGGTCCTTGTGGATTTTTCGCTTTAAGCATATAAATACCGAAATCTGGATCACCATAATATATGTAGAATTCACCATCATGAAACCTAAAAGAAGGAGCCCATACACCATTTCCATGCTGAGGGTCTGAGAAATGCACCTCAGGATATTGAATGGGTAAAGCATGTCCTATCAATTCCCAGTTTACAAGGTCTTTGGAATACAAAATGGGCAATCCGGGCACACAGTTAAAACTCGAAGCCGTCATATAGTAATCATCCCCCACACGACAAACATCGGGATCGGAATAATCGGCGTGAATGATAGGATTTTTGTAGGTTCCGTCACCCTGATCAGCGACCCACACTTCTGAAACTGGCCCGTTCTGAGCTTGGACAATGGGAAAAGCGACCATCAGAAGTGCCAGTGATTGGAGTAATTTGTTCATTAGACTTTGTTTAATTCTTTATATTACTTAAACACTAAAAATGTTCAGAATTAGGACTTGAAGCTGGATGTTAAAGACTGAAGTTTGGTAAAGAGACTGTTAGCTCATAACTCCTTACTAAAGTTTGTGATGTTACACCCATTAATCCATATTCAAAACAATTCAACAGCCAGCATCAAATCCCGGAAATACGAAACACGAAACTCAAAGTCCCCCCGGGGGGATTTTGGGGGCCCTAAAATCCCAGTTGTCCTCCCCACGGAGTATATTTTCCGGAGTATATTTCTTCGCTTCATCATCGGTTAGCTGATGAGACCAGGACACACGATCCGTGAGAGCTGCTCCCGGACCTTGAGATTTATATTCGGCATAATAAGCCGTTTTCTCTTTGTCTTCACTGCCCCAATTGTGCCATCCCTCAGGCTTGATGTGTTTATCCAGAAAACAATTCACAAAAACGGTCTTTGCATAAGGACGCCAGGGGCGTCCCAGGTAAAATGATTTTTCAGGGGCATCACCTGTTATTCGACAATTTATGAAAACAAACCCATATTCAGTCTCTTCATCTGTTGAGGCTGCAGTAATGTATCCATGGTCTTTGCAGAATATCTCACACTCATCGAAAACCGCGGTTGACCAGCCAAAAATAAAATCCACAGTGCCTTCAATGTAGCAGTTTTTGTAATACTGCCGACTGTTCTTCCCATGTGGATAGAGCGTATCCTGATGACCAAGAAATCTGCAGTTTTCAAATACAATTCGATCACCGTCCACCCGAACAGCCACCGCCTGTCCAACAGCTCCTGCGGAATTTTCAAAGGTAATATTGCGGGCGGTAAAGTCATTTCCAAAGACAAAGAACCCCGAAGAGCCGGTAGTGCCCATCTGCTCGCCAAATTGATTCAATTTTGAAGCATAATCATCATTGGTAATAATGGTCTTAAGCTTATCTTCTCCAATAAAAGTCACATTGTTTTTTGAAGCGGGAAGCACCAGTTTTTCTTTGTAAACACCGTTCTTGATGAAAATAGTTGTGCGTTGTTTCCTGAAATCAGGAACCGCATTGATGGCTTCCTGAACTGTTTTAAAATCACCGGAACCATCTCCAGCCACAATAAAATCCTGAGCAAATGTGCCAGAAACAACCATAAAACCAACCCACAGAAAAATCCAGTTAAGCTTCATAAAACTCTAATTTTGTTCTTGCAACTTAAATTCTGATACAATTTTACACATCGTAACCCACATCGAGGGGCTACAAATTATCTTTAATAAGTGTACAAATAACCTCCACCACGGAAAAAACGACCATTTATCCATTTTTTCATGACAAAATTCAGATTTCAGCAAAGTGAACTGTATCTTTGCCTCAAAATTGGATATAAAATCAATAAAGAAGGACTGTGAGTCACAAGAGAGAAGTCATTTTAGTAAACATCAGCGGTGAGGACAAGCCCGGTCTTACATCAGCACTCACCGACGTTTTGGCCCATTACAATGTCAACATCCTGGATATAGGTCAGGCGGTTATCCATCAGGATTTAGGATTGGGAATTCTGTTTGAAGTCCCGGCAAAATCGGAGTCCTCTCCAATATTAAAAGATCTTCTGTTCAAAGCATATGAAATAGGGTTGAATGTCAAATTCACCCCCATTACCGAAGAACAATACAAGGACTGGGTAGATCGTCAGGGAAAAGAACGCTACATTATTACCCTGCTTTCGCCCAAATTAACTGCCCGTCAACTGGCAGCAGTGACCAAGGAGATCGTGGATCAAAACCTTAATATTGACATCATTTCACGTCTGAGCGGACGAATCCCATTGGATGACTCACTGGGAAAGGTAAAATCGGTTGTCGAATTTTCTGTTCGCGGCACACCCGATGATATTGAGAAAATGAAAACCCGCTTTATCGAAATTGCGGGAACAAGCGGGGTGGACATCGCATTTCAGGAAGACAACATCTATCGTCGCAACCGGCGTCTCGTTTGCTTCGACATGGACTCCACCCTCATTCAGGCAGAGGTAATTGATGAACTGGCCCGTAAAGCCGGAGTATTTGAGGAGGTAAGCGCAATCACCGAGTCTGCTATGCGTGGCGAAATTGACTTTGATGAAAGTTTCAGGCAAAGGGTGGCGCTACTGAAGGGACTGGATGAATCGGTAATGAAGGAAGTGGCGGAATCGCTTCCTCTGACGGAAGGGGCCGAGAGGTTGTTTCAGGTGCTGAAAAAATACGGTTACCGCACGGCAATTATCTCCGGTGGTTTTACCTATTTTGGACATTACCTGAAAAACAAACTAAACATTGATTATGTATTTGCCAATGAGTTGGAGATAGAAAACGGCAAACTGACGGGTAAACATAAAGGGGACATAATTAATGGGCAAAAAAAGGCAGAACTCCTTAAACTTATAGCTTTCAAGGAAGATATTCATATGGCTCAGGTTATTGCTGTGGGTGATGGTTCCAATGACCTGCCTATGTTACGCGAAGCCGGACTGGGAATTGCTTTTCATGCAAAACCCAAAGTAAAAGCCTCCGCCAAACATGCCATTTCCACCATCGGCCTGGATGCCATTCTCTATTTGCTGGGATTCAGAGACAGGGAGATTAATTTGTAGAAAAGACACCAGCTCGCAGATCTTGGCTCATAGCTAATTCATGCAGGGAGCAAAAGAAACCATAAGTAAGGAGATGCACTAAAAAGTGTATCTCCTTTTTTTGTGACAAAAAACACACAGAACCAACCTATTCGTAACTTTTTGAATCATTTTTCTATCATTTTATAATCTTTTTGTTGGTATTTTGTTTTAATTCATTACTTTTGCTCTTGAAATAATTACAATTAATTACAGGAACAATTAAAACCGATTACCATGTGTGGATTTGCTGTTTACACCGGAGATGACCAGATGCTGAGATTGCAGATGGCCCATGACTTCAGGAGCTTGCAATATCGCGGGCCCGACAATACCATCATGAAAGACCTGGGCAATAATGGTTGGATAGGCTTTCATAGACTGAAAATAATGGATCTCTCCAATAATGGTAATCAACCCCTGGAATACAAGCACATTAAGTTGGTATGCAACGGAGAAGTTTACAACTTTAGGGAAATTCGGAAAAGCTTCGAAGGAACTTTTGACTTTCAATCCTCGAGTGATTGTGAAGTTATGATCCCCCTTTATCTTGAAAAGGGAATAATCGGGATGGCTCAGTCTTTGGACGCCGAATTTGCCTGCGTCATATACGATGAGAAAAAAAATAAATATATGGCAGCACGTGATCCAATTGGGATTCGCCCATTGTTTTATGGATTCACTCCCGAAAAAGAAATGCTGTTTGCCAGCGAAATGAAAGCACTCCATCACATCTGTGAAGAAATACATCCATTTCCTCCGGGTTATTGCTATGATGGAAAAGATTTCATCAGCTATTGCGACATTGCCAAAGTAGATCAGTTCCATGATGATGAACAGGACTCCATTTTTAAAGAGATCAACCATCGACTGACACGTGCGGTGGAAAAGCGCATGGATAGTGACGCGCCTCTGGGTTTTTTGCTAAGTGGAGGACTTGACTCAAGTTTGGTATGTGCTTTGGCAGCCCGTATGACAGACAAACCTATCCGCACCTTTGCTGTCGGTATTGAAGATGGCCCCATCGATACCAAATATGCCCGTCAGGTAGCTGATTATATTGGTGCCGACCATACAGAAGTGCTTTTTTCGCGTCAGGATATCTTTGACACACTGAGCACTTTGATCTACAACACCGAAACCTGGGACATCACCACCATCAGGGCTTCTATGGGGATGTATTTGGTGAGCAAGTACATACACGAAAATACAGACATTAAGGTCTTGATGACCGGTGAAATAAGTGATGAGATTTTCGGTTACAAATACACCGATTTTGCTCCAACGCCAGAGGCATTTCAGCAAGAAGCCGAGAAACGATTGAAGGAAATATATATGTATGACGTTCTCCGGGCCGACCGTTGCATTTCATCAAATGGCCTGGAAGCGCGTGTCCCGTTTGGAGACCTGGATTTTGTCAGGTATGTAATGGCTATTCAACCCGAAAAAAAGATGAACTATACGGGCATTGGCAAATACCTGCTGCGCAAAGCGTTTGAAGGAGACTTACTACCTCACGATATTCTTTATCGGGAAAAGGCCGCCTTCTCTGACGCCGTTGGACACAGCTCTGTGGATTATCTGAAAGGCTACGCCGAAAAACTTTACAGCGACGAGGATCTTCAACGAGCAAGAGCAAAATATACTTTTGCCACCCCCATATCTAAAGAATCGTTGATGTACCGGGATATTTTTGAAAGTCATTTTCCGGGTCGTGCCGGTCTGATTAAAGATTTCTGGATGCCCAATAAAACCTGGGAAAACTGTGATGTGAATGATCCCAGTGCAAGAGTGCTTCCAAACTATGGGAAAAGCGGGGAATAAGAGTTGTGAGTTTTGGGTTCTGAGTTCAGGTTATCCGGCTAAGAAAGAGATTTTTGAATTATATGAAATGATACCCCACCAGAACTCAACCGCTTAAAAAAGTACAGAAGAAATCTATAAATAAAAACCAGTTCATTAATGTTAGAGGTTTTGAACTCGGAACTCCCGGAAGCATACAGGGATTGATTCCCATGAACTTCCGGGTTATTAATAGAACTAATAAAATACCGTAGATACCTAAACTGTGAGAATGAAAATCCGGAACACCCGTTATTAACCGGCGGGAATGGTTCCGGATTTACTATTTTTAAAACGAATCTGAGGCAACAATATCTTAATCTCTTTTGTGTCCTCCTCCTTCTTCCACCAAACCACAAAATTTACCTTTGCCTTATCGGGGTGATTATTGGCACCATCATACTCCAACTTATCATCTTTTACCATCAACATATCCTACATCAAGAATTTTACCGGTTCGGACATCGGTTTCAATATCTATAAATGCAATGGTGTTCATAGTCTGCTGAATGCACAGGTCATAGTTGTAAACAATCAAATATAACTATTTCCTGAGTTCCGCACTGGGACACCCAAATTAAAATCCAAAGAGATCTGCAAGTCTTTTTTGTTCCTCGTTTAAGAGTAAAGTTTCTGTGTAAGTA
>NZ_PVTS01000026.1 GCF_003003035.1 Marinilabilia salmonicolor
ACTTAGTTTATAGACGGACTTTAAATAGTACTGTGGAAAATACTTTATGGAGAGGTAGCAGTTGGGTAATCTGTTGTCAGAATGGATTGCGTGCCTGATAGCACCACGGAGTTGGTAAATCGTGTCATGATAATTCTTTGGATTAGATGTTAAGATTTTTGTCGGGGGCCCTTTCCCGACTAATGATGTTGCAAATTAAAAAGGATGGTGGAGGATGTCAAGTGAAATTATGACCAATAATTAAGACTAATTACAAATTACCAAAAAAATGTAAAAAATATTTAAAATCAGCATGTGTTTTTTGTAATTTTAATACAGAAAAAAAGAGGTAATTCATTGCCTGAATCCTAAAAACAAACATTAACAACCGGACTATGAAGCAATTCAAATTCATTCGATGGTTTATTCCTCCTGACCAATGGAGATTCCCTGTTATCATTATGCTTGGGATATTTGCAGGACTGGGCGCTTTTGTGATTCATATTTCCAAAGCTCCCTCCTACCTTTCAGATGAGCCCTCCACATGTGTAAATTGTCACATTATGGCTCCTCAATATGCCACCTGGAGCCACAGTTCTCACAGGGAGTGGACCAACTGCAACGATTGTCATGTACCGCACAACAACATTGCGAATCATTACTTTTTTAAAGCCAAAGACGGCTTACGACATTCCACGATGTTTACATTCAGACTTGAGCCCCAGGTTATTTTTATTCAACAGGCCGGTAAGGATGTGGTAGATCAGAACTGCCGCAGATGTCACGAAGAACTGATCTCAGACACCAAACTTACCACCATGCAACCTGACATTCACCGCAACATCGAAGACCGGTATTGTACGGATTGCCACAGAGAAACACCACACGGACGGGTTAATAGTCTTTCCAGTGTCCCGGATGCAAAAGGAGTTCCCCTCCCGGACAGTCCTGTTCCTGAATGGCTTCGTTCAGAAAAGAATTAAGACAAAGAACTCATCATAATTATCATCAGACCAAAATCCTTAAAATCTTATCAATATGAAACCTATTAGCGACCAGATAAAAGAAAAACCATGGCTGGGATGGCTCATCTTTTTTGCCACCATTGTTGTAGTTTTCATTCTTGGCCTCTTTGCCTCCTCTATTGTGGAGCGCCGTGCCGAAGCACAATTCACCTACACACCTCAGGTAGAGCATAGTCAGTATGAACCCCGTAATGAAGTATGGGGAGAAAATTTCCCCCGCCAGTATCAGACTTATATGCAAACCAGCGATACTACTTTTGAAAGCAAATATAACGGAGCCAAAAGAATAGATATGCTGGCCAAATATCCTGAATTCGTGATACTTTGGGCTGATTATGGATTCGCAAAGGAGTACAACCAGGGGCGTGGTCATTATCATGCCATCGATGACATCAGGGAAATCTTACGCACAGGGGCGCCCATTGACGGCAAAGAAAGTCCTATGCCCAACACCTGCTGGACCTGTAAAAGTCCTGATGTACCCCGCCTGATGAGCGAAATTGGCCCTGCTGAGTTTTATCGGGGTACCTGGGAGGAGAAAGGCCACGAAATTGTTAACCCCATTGGTTGTGCCGATTGTCACGATGCTGAAACAATGAACCTCCGCATCTCACGTCCCGCATTGATTGAAGCTTTCGAACGCCAGGGAAAAGACATTACCATGGCGTCACATCAGGAAATGCGATCTTTAGTGTGTGCTCAATGTCATGTGGAATATTATTTTAATAAAGACAAAGTCGAGGGTGTACAATATCTCACCTTTCCCTGGGACAACGGTTTTGCCATTGAAGATATGGAAAAATATTACGACGGCATGGAATTCTCTGACTGGACACACGGCCTGAGTCGTGCGCCAATGTTGAAAGCCCAGCATCCGGATTACGAGGTCTATTCAACCGGAATTCATGCTTCCAGAGGTGTTTCCTGCGCCGATTGCCATATGCCCTATATGAACGAAGGAGGACAGAAATTTACTGATCACCACATCCAAAGTCCGTTGAACAATGTGGCCAACTCATGTCAGGTTTGTCACCGCGACGAAACCGAAGAACTGGTGGCTACTGTTTACAAACGTCAGGATCAGATTGCTCATAACCGCGAAAAGCTCGAAGAACTGCTGGTTCGTGCACACGTGGAAGCCAAGCATGCCTGGGATTTTGGGGCCACAGAAGAGCAAATGGAGGATATCCTGATGGACATTCGTCATGCACAATGGCGTTGGGACTTCTCAGCTGCAGGTCACGGAAACTCTTTCCACAACCCTGTTGAACTGGGCCGTATCATTGGCGACGGTATCAGCATTGCACAGGAATCACGTATTAAACTGGCCCGCGTACTTGCCAGCCTGGGACACAACGAAGCCATCGAATATCCCGATATCAGCACCAAAGCCAAAGCTCAGGCGTATCTTGGAATGGATATGGCCACTTTGAATCAGGAAAAAGAAACATTCCTGAATACCGTGGTTCCCCAATGGCTTGAAAAAGCAAAAGAACGGGAAGCAAACTATCCTGTTCAAATCAATTAGATGCTGACGGAGTTAAAAGCTCCAACCAAAAATATAAAAGTTCCAATAGCGATTTCTCAATAACCGGAAACGTAATTGGAACTTTTTTAATCAATTCCCTTTTTATCAAAACCAAAAACCTTGAAAAATGAACATTATCCTGAAACATTCATGGATCATTTTAACCCTTCTGGGGTGCTTTTTTGTTCCAAAAGTCAATGCTCAGTTTTCTTTATCAGGAGAACTGCGTCCGAGAACAGAATACAGTCACGGACAAGGGATGCCGGCTTTTGAGGATCAGAACTCATCACTCTTTACTTCTCAAAGAACAAGACTCAATTTTGGTTATGCGAATGATGACAACGTAAAACTGGGCATTGTGCTGCAGGATGTGCGTACCTGGGGAAATCAGCCACAGCTTGTGGGCAATGAGGATTTCGCCACCTCCATTCATCAGGCATGGGGCGAATTTGCCATTACCGATGGTTTCTTTATCAAGGCCGGACGTCAGGAACTGGTTTACGATGACTCCAGGATACTTGGCAATGTAGGTTGGGCACAACAGGCGCGGTCGCACGATGTAGCCCTTTTCAAATATACTGACGATTTTAACCTGCACATCGGAATTGCTCACAACGAAAACGATGAGCGTACCAATAATTATTACGGCGGACCGGATGCCTATAAAAACCTTCAGTTTATATGGTTCAACAACAACTCCGACAACCTGGAATACAGCATTCTGCTTCTTAACAACGGAATTGCCGGAGCTGTCCCTGCAAATGGCAGCAACCAGGATGTTTATTACAGCCAGACCATTGGCGGACGCATACAGAGCAGTATTGACAACATAAATATAGCAGGAAACCTCTATTATCAGACCGGCAAAGATGCTGCAGATCGCGATTTGCGTGCCTTTGAAATAGCATTGGAAGCAAATACAGAGCTGGACGGGATAAAGATTGCCGGTAGATATGAACTGTTATCAGGTACAGAACCAGGTGAAACAGACAACAACTCTTTCACACCGTTGTACGGAACCAATCACAAGTTCAATGGATTTATGGACTACTTCTACGTGGGTAATCACATCAATTCGGTGGGCCTCCACAATTTACAGTTTACCGGAACCATTCCACTCGGAAAGTCAACGTTGAGAGGTGATTTACACTATTTTGCCAGCCATAAGGAATTTGATGACGGGAATTTTCTTGGGGTGGAACTGGATCTGGGACTTACTGTGCCGGTCAACAATGCAGTAACCTTTTCAGCCGGATATTCTCAAATGTTTCCCTCCGACCGTCTGGCCTTACTCAAAGGAGTAACCAACAAAGGAAGCCTGCACAACTGGGCCTATCTGATGCTGTCCTTTACACCGGAATTCTTATAAAACAAAAAAGTCTGACCCCGGTTAAAGGTCAGACTTTTTATGCTGTTTGTTTGAAAACGTATCGTAAATTAATACTAAGTAAGTGGATGAATTATTCTGAAACTACTTCAAAATCAATTTCCACTTTAACATCTCTGTGAAGTTTTACCACAGCTTTGTAGCTGCCCACTTCTTTCACTGCATCTTCGGCAATTGAGATGTTCTTGCGTTCGATGTTGAAACCATCTTTTTCCAGGGCTTCGGCGATCTGAATATTGTTTACAGAACCGAAAATTTTACCTGTAGAGCTGGTTTTAGCACCGATGGTAACTTTCTTACCTTCGAGCTGTTTAGCCAGTTCCTGAGCTTCATTGCGGATTTTCTCTTCTTTATGCGCCTGCTGCTTTTTGTTTTCGGCAAAAACTTTCTTGGCCGATTCGGTAGCAAGGATAGCGATTCCGCGTGGAATAAGATAGTTACGTCCATATCCCGGACGCACAGTTACTATATCATTTTTGTGACCCAGGTTGGTCACATCTTCTTTCAAAATTACTTCCATCTTGTTTTCCTCCTTGTTTATTTCATCAAATCGGTTACATAAGGCAACAGCGCCAAGTGACGGGCCCTTTTAACTGCCTGAGATACTTTTCTCTGAAATTTCAATGAAGTACCGGTCAAACGACGGGGCAAAATTTTACCCTGTTCGTTGAGGAACTTCTTCAGAAACTCAGGATCTTTGTAATCCACGTACTTAATACCGTTCTTCTTGAAGCGGCAGTACTTTTTCTTTTTGATTTCAACCGACGGAGGCGTCAGATATCTGATTTCGCTTTGATTTTGTGCCATGGTTTAGTTCTCCTTTCCTTCTTTTTTGGTTGCACTTCTTCTTTTTTCGCTGTACTGAATGGCGTACTTTTCCATTTTAAAGGTCAGGAACCGGATGATACGCTCATCACGACGGTACTGCACTTCCAGCTTGTCGATAAAAGTTGGATCGGCTTTGAACTCAAACAACTGGTAAAAACCGGTTGATTTCTTCTGGATGGGGTAAGCCAGCTTTCTAAGGCCCCAGTTCTCCTGGTGTACGATTTCTCCCCCATGCTCAAGAATCATGTTCTTGAACTTTTCCACCGTCTCCTTCATCTGACCATCAGACAAAACGGGAGTTAAAATGAAAACGGTTTCATAATGGTTTTGCATAAACTCTAAAAATTAAATTAAACATTACTTTATGCTAATGCGGCGCAAAAGTAGTATTTTTTTCTCAATTTACCACAAACCAATTGTCAATTACCAGTTATCAATTACCAATTACCAGTTATCAATTGCCAGTTATCAGTTATCAATAATCATTTTTTTTATGACAATTGCTCATTGATCATTGCTCATTGTTCATTGATCACTGTTGGTGTTGTCCGAAGTACTTCATAAACTGGGCACGTTCAAACACTTCCCCATGATTCGGAACAAGCTTTCGTCCGAAACGGTGTACCTCATCAATATTAGCCAGCTGTTTTTTCTCCATCCATTTCTCAACACCCGACAGCAGATCACGAATATATCCGGAACCATTTTTATAGATTGCCGAAACTACCTGAACAGAATTTGCTCCGGCCAATAACATTTTGAAAAACGTATCGGGTGTATGTACGCCCCCTGAAGCACTTAAATCACAGGTTACCTGCTCCTTCAGCATTGCTATCCAGCGCAATGAATCGGTATAATCATTTGGAGATGAATAAACCGGACCTGAAGCGATACGGTCATTTTCCAGATCGATATCAGGACTGTAAAAACGGTTGAACATTACAATGCCATCCACTCCCAACAAATCGAATTGAGAAACAATATTGCCCAAATCGGTAAAATAAGGGCTCAATTTTACCGATACGGGAATCTTAACATGCTCTTTAACCCGTTTTACAATCTCAAAATATCCTTTTAAAATCTCTTCAGCAGAAACATTGATTTTGGAGGGAATACGATAAAGATTCAGTTCCAGCGCATCGGCTCCTGCATCTTCCAGCAATTTGGCATACGAAAACCACTCTCCCACCGAATAGCAATTGATACTGGCAATAACCGGAACATCAGCTTTCGATTTTATCTCATCAATCAGTTCCCGCTGCTTTTTAAAAGTATTTTCTTTCAGTTGATAATCAAAATAATCCAGAAACTCAAGATTGCTCTCCTGACTGCCGAGTTTTTCCTTCATATTTTTCTCGTGCTCCAGAATAATCTCTTCCTCGAACAATGATTTTAGAACCACGCCACCAGCACCAAAATCAACCATTTTTAGGATGGAATCAATTGAACCGGTTAAACCGCTACTCCCTATAAGTAATGGGTTTTTAAGTTCTAATCCGAGATATTTTGTCTTTAAATCAGCCATTTTAAGATTTTTTGGTAAGAGTTTGTTGAAAATTTAGTTGCTGTCGGTTACTGTTTCAGACTTAAAAGTGCCTGAAAACTTAGCATCCATTGCTTTAGCAGCCTTTCGACCGTCACCCATAGCAAGAATAACGGTAGCTCCCCCTCTTACAATATCTCCTCCGGCAAACATAAAAGGCACTGAAGTCTGCAGCGATTCATCATCCACAACCAGGGTGCTCCAATCAGTCGTTTTTAAGTCGGGGAGTGACTGAGGAATCAACGGATTCGGTGAAACCCCTACACTTACCACAACCGTATCCACATCCAGAAGATATTCGGACCCGACAACCGGCACCGGACGTCGACGACCACTGGAATCAGGCTCGCCAAGTTCCATACGCTGAATCCGGGCCTGACGAACATATCCTTTAGAATCGCCGATGTATTCGATTGGATTCTGCAAATTCATGAATTCAACACCCTCCTCTTTAGCATGTTTGATTTCTTCAACACGGGCAGGCATTTCTTCTTCCGACCGGCGATAAATAATCATCGCTTTTTCGGCCCCCAGACGCAGCGCAGTACGCACCGAGTCCATAGCGGTATTTCCGCCACCAATAACAGCAACCCGTTTCCCTTTAAGAATAGGTGTATCGGTTTCGTTTTTATTGGCCTCCATCAAATTGACCCGGGTAAGATATTCATTGGAACTAAGAATCCCCACCAGATTTTCACCCGGAATTCCCATAAAACGTGGCAATCCGGCACCACTCCCAACAAAGAAAGCTTCAAAACCTTCTTCTTTAAGATCCTCTACGGTAGCTGTTTTTCCAACAATGAAGTTGGTTTCAAACTTCACACCCATTTTTTTGAGGTTCTCAATTTCCACATCCACCACCTCGTTGGGCAAACGAAATTCCGGTATTCCATATTTCAATACACCTCCTATTTGATGTAATGCTTCAAATACCGTAACGTCATATCCCAGTTTGGCCATATCGCCCGAGAATGAAAGACCCGCAGGGCCTGAGCCAATACAGGCTACTTTTATATTCTTTGATTCAGCAACCTCAGGAACAGAAATATTTCCTGATTCACGTTCATAATCGGCTGCAAAACGCTCAAGATAACCAATCGCAATAGCAGGCTTGTTTAATTTCTGAGTGTAAAAACAAGTCGCTTCACACTGTTTTTCTTGCGGACAAACACGTCCACAAACAGCCGGAAGAGCACTGGTTTCCTTCAAAACCTTTGCTGCTTCAAGAAATTCTTCTCTTTCAATATTCTTAATAAACTTGGGAATATTGATCTCCACGGGGCATCCCTGAATACAGGTAGGATTGGCACAATCCAGACAACGCTGTGCTTCAAGAACAGCTTCCCCGGCTGATAACCCACTATTTACCTCTACATAGCTATGACTGCGCTCAATGGGATCGGCTTCGGGCATCTTTACCCTTTCAAAACCGGTTCGCTCCTTATTTTTAATTTTTGCTCTAAGTTCTTTTCTCCAGGCAGCATCCCGCTCCTGTTTCAACATATCTTGTTTATCCATGATTTTTCTGTTTACTTATGCTGGTTCAGATAACGATCATTGGCATCTTTTTCAAAATCTTTATACCCGCTTAGACGCATCAACATTTCATCAAAATCCACTTTATGGGCATCAAACTCGGGACCATCTACGCAGACAAACTTTGTTTTTCCATCAACCGTAACCCTGCATGCACCGCACATTCCGGTTCCATCCACCATAATTGTATTCAGACTGGCAATAGAAGGGATTTCATATTTTCGCGTTACTTCCGCAGCAAACTTCATCATAATAGCGGGACCAATAATAACAGCCTCATCGACTTTCTCACGCTTAATGACTCTTTCCATCCCTTCGGTAATAAGACCTTTCTCTCCATAAGAACCGTCGTCGGTCATCACAATCACCTCGTCGGAAAACTCACGAATCTGGTCTTCCAGTATAATCAGGTCTTTACTCCTGGCAGCTATAATTGAAATCACTCTGTTTCCGGCCTTTTTGTTGGCTTCAACAATAGGCAACAGAGGTGCTACTCCTACTCCGCCTCCACAAGCGAGAATGGTTCCTGCTTTTTTAACATCTGTAGCCTGCCCCAATGGCCCCACCAGGTCAGTAATCATATCACCGGGTTCCAACTCCGCAAGTTTCCTGGAAGTCACTCCTACACGCTGAATAACAAGTGTAATGGTACCTTTAGCAACATTTGAACCGGAAATTGTGAGCGGAATCCGTTCACCTTTCTCATCTACACGTAAAATTACAAAGTGTCCGGCACGTCGTGCTTTTGCAATGCGAGGTGCTTCAATTTCCAAACGAACAACATTCTCGGAAAAAAATTCTTTACTTACAACTTTATTCATTTTGCAACTGGTAAGTTATAAATTAGGTTTTGATTCTATTTTTTACATTACAATCATGCAAAAAATTGAGTGCAAAAGTAATAATATCCTATTTCAGGGCAAAGAATATACTCTGCAAGGCCCCTAATTTACAATGGATAAAAATAACTAACATACATTATCCAACTTTTTAACCCAATTTATTGACATCTTCGAACTACGTTTCACAAATTATCCCCTATTTTTGTCATGTAAATAAACAAAAACACTATGTGCGCAAAAAAGAGAAAGAACACTCAGGGAGGAATGGTTTTTAGCACAAATCCTGATTTTGATCCCAATGATTTTATTGAAGAGGAGGAAGTAGAGTTTCTGGCTCCGGAAAAACAAAATCTTCGGGTAATGCTCGACCGTAAACAGCGCAAAGGCAAAGTAGTGACTCTTGTCACCGGGTTTCAAGGACCGGAAGAAGATTTACAGGAACTGGGGAAAAAACTAAAAAGTGCATGCGGAACAGGTGGTTCAGTAAAAAATGGGGAAATTATTATTCAGGGCGATTTTTGCAACAGAATCATCGAGCATCTAAAAAACAATGGGTTTTTAAAGACAAAAAAATCCGGTGGATGAAAAAATGCCAACATTTAGGGATAGGACACTTTAATTAAGGGTGTTATTTTTGCACCCGATGAAGAAAAGTTTTACATACTTAAGAACACCCATCAGTAAGAAACCAATAAGTGTGTCATTAATTCTGGCGCAATTATTTATTATTGTTTCCTACGCATTCTTCATCCACACACACATTTTAGGGGATGGTACCAGAATTATTCATGCTCACTTCTTCACTGAACAGGTAGCGGATAATAATGAAGCCGACTCAAACTCCACCTCGAATGAAGAGTCCAAACAGCACGAACACACTTCATATAGCTATTCGTTTTTTTCCGTTTTCAATCATTTTTTTAAAAACGGATTAGCTGAATTTAGTTTTAATCAGTCTTTTCAAATTTTCACCTGGTTAGCTCAAAAACCGGGAACCCCATTTTCTTCAGAAACTTTCAGCTTATTAAGAGCTCCTCCCGTCCATTCCGTTTAACACCCCAAATTGGCAACAATTAAAAAAGCCCGGAAAATCTAAAAGGTTTTACCAGTCTTAAAAAGAACCATTAACGAAAAACATTGCGTTGGGTGATCTAACCGGTTCATGCTGTCTGAAACAAATCCTGTTTCAAAGATGGAGAGCTTTTGGGCCAATGAGACTGAGAACTTGTTTTCACGAATAAAAAATCAACTCTCAAAAAAAGTATTTCATCCTGTTAATGGGCCAACACATAAAAGAAACCACAAACCCGGCATGTGCTCAGGCCGGCTCTGACAAAGATAATAAACTACAAATAAATGAAATTTAGCAACTTCACTCACTTCATTTTTCTCTTCTTTGTGTTCACCAATTCATTTCTGGTTTCAGCAACCGGAACCCGCGAAGGAAAAAATCCTCCAACTGCCATACTGGAAGGACGCATCACCACCAATGGAGACCCATTGCCTTATGCAACGGTACAGATAAAATCGACCATGATTGGTGCAGCGACAACGGAAAATGGTTATTTTGAAATTTCTGCACCTGAAGGAAAACAAACGGTTGTGGTAAGAGCATTGGGTTACAAACCTGCAGAAAAAGAAATAATGATAACTGCAGGGGAAACCCACCATTTAAAACTGGACATCGAAGAGGATATTTTGGGCCTAGAACAAGTTGTTGTCACCGCTGACCGAAACAGTGAAAAAAGAAAAGAATCTTCAATCATTGTCAATACAATTAATAATGCGATGCTTCAGGCTGTACAGACAGCCAACCTTAGCGAGGGACTGGCATACAGCCCAGGCCTGCGAATTGAAAACAATTGTGGAAACTGTGGTGCAAACTCACTGCGCATGAATGGGCTTGACGGGCCCTACTCTCAAATTCTGATTAACGGAAGACCTATTTTCAGCGGGCTGGCAGCGGTGTACGGACTGGAACTGATGCCATCCAATATGATTGAGCGAATTGAAGTCGTTCGCGGGGGTGGTTCGGCATTATACGGAAGTAACGCTATTGCCGGAACAGTAAATGTCATAACCCGGGAACCTGTTAATAATCAATATTCCATCAGTGCACAAACTTCACAGATTGGAAGTTTTCTGGATGAAGCAGACACCGGCAATGAACAGCAGGTCAATTTCAACGCAACACTCACCGGTGAAGAGAATAAAAACGGACTGGCCCTTTTTGGCTCACTAAGAAAACGGACTCCGTTTGATGCAAATGATGATGGCTTCTCCGAACTTTCCGAGATTAACAACAACACGCTGGGCGCACAGTGGTCGTTGCGAACCGGATACAAAAGCAAACTGGTGACCGACTTCTTTCATATTAGCGAACACCGAAGAGGGGGAGACAGTTTTGACCTTCCTTACCATGAGGCATGGGTAACAGAAGCTACGGAACATAACATCAATACCGGCAGCATCTCCTGGCATTTGTTTACAGGAGCAAATCAGGAACTTAATACCTATTTGGCAGCCCAGGACATCAAAAGAGATTCTTACTATGGGGCCGGAAAGGCTTTGGATGGGTATGGCAATACACATGATTTGACTTACTCGGGAGGTGTTCAGTACAAAATCCTTACTCCGGGCATGAATATCATCTCAGGTGCCGAAATTAATGGTGGCAACCTATTGGATAAGAAGCTGGGATACCGGGAATTTCAGGTTAATGAGAATACTATGGAAATTTCGGAAATAGAAGTTCCTTCGCGTACCATTGCCGATCAGGAAACAATGGTTGGAGGAGCATTTGCTCAACTGGAAAAGAAACTTCATGACTTTTCTATTTCCGGAGGTGTGCGTCTGGATCATTACAGTATTACTGATAACATCAGCGGCAACAACATATCTAACAATGTTTTAAGTCCCAGATTTACCTTATTGTATGGACTGACAAATCCTTTTCAGGTGAGAGCCAGTTATGCAAAAGGTTACAGAGCACCCCAGGTTTTCGATGAAGACCTGCATATAGAAACCTCTGACAGCCGACAGGTAATCCACCAAAATGATCCCGGACTTAAACAGGAAACAAGTCATAGCTTCACCGGGTCACTGAGCTACACCAGTGAAAGAGATAATTCAAATCTGGAATTGCTTGCTGAGTTTTTTCATACAAAACTCCAAAACCCGTTTTCGAATGTAATAGGAACACCCGATGCCAGCGGAAAAGTAATTTACACCAGAGTAAACGAAAAGGAAGGTGCCACCGTTCAGGGAGTAAATATTGAGGCAAAATGGGCGCCTTCTGCCATCTTTGATATAAATGCAGGGTTTACAGTACAAACGAGTGAGTATGGTGCGCCCCAGGATTTTGATGAGACCAGATTTTTAAGAACCCCGGATAATTACGGATTTTTCACCCTCAACTGGAAACCCAAAGGACATTGGGAATTTACCACCAACGGAATCTATACCGGAAAAATGCTCGTTCCTTATTTTGGACCTAAAGCGGCTGACCCGGAAACCGGATATATCAATGAATCGGAAGTTTTTTTCGATTGGGCTGTCAAAGTAACCTATTGCCTGGAAACCAGCGTGGGTGATTTTGATTTCTTTACCGGAGCAAAAAATATCCTGAACAGTTATCAAAATGATTTTGACACCGGCAAAGACCGGGATCCCGGATATATCTATGGTCCTGTGAACCCAAGAACTGTTTATGCAGGATTGAAAATCTCAAATATTTTTTAACATCACCAATAATGAATGAAAGTGTTCAAACCACATAAGCCCCATAAGGGAAAAGATTAGTGGTTAGCATACAGCTTCCAACAAATGCACATAAAACAACAATTTTTCAATCAATTGTAATTATTTCCAAATGAAACGAGCATGGCAACGATTGCCACAAGAGAACATGTATAAGTTCTTACATGCGAGTTCCATCAGACCAATAACTTAGTTTAATTATATACTGATGAAACGAACATGAATTTTGAAGTGCTAAATTCTCAAAAGAGCATGAACAAAATTCATCGTGAGTTCCATTCGGCCAATGACTTAAATAAATTTTGTACGAATGAAATAAACGGGGGCTGGAAGGTCCTCGTTTTTCATGTACAAAAGTATCATACATTAATTCCCATCAAGGCCAGCTTTTCTTTGAGGTTGTTCATTTCCACCATGCGATTGAAACGATACGAGTCAGACTCTTGTTCGGCTTTAGAATAAGCAGTCCATGCCAATAGATACAAGGTTTCGGTAATATCACGCCTTCCTGCGTCACTGGCCGATTCTCCCCCACTCAGTAGTAATTGACCCAATTCATCAGGATAATCATTTAATGCAGAATTGAGTTTTGCCTCCAATGCCTCCATATTTTCGAGGGACAATTCCTCTGACTCAATTTTAAAATGCAGTGCAATAAACTCCATGAAATCCTCAAAGGCCTTTTTATGATGCTTTTTCGATTTCAATCCCGACAAGGCCGCCAGGAATCGGCCTATCTCTTCAATCATTCTGAGGATATAATCTTTTTGATACATAGAATTTGGATTGTTCCAAACTTCCAAATGGCATGCAGACAATTAGAAGGTTAGAGGTTAGAATCTGGTTATTGGAGGTTAGAAGCCAGAGGAAGAGAATCATTCAACAAAATTTTTCTGTCTCAATAAAAAATCTGCCATCTATTCGAAATCAACTGACTTTTAACCGCTGAAAAAATACAATACGAGGTTAAAGATACTCAAAAAAAAGGCTCTAGTTTAAAGTAGCGTTTTTTTTATTAGAGATTGCTTCGGGCATGGCCCTCGCGATGACGAAACCTACCGGTAACAAAGAAGAGGTTGGCAGATGGCAGAGCGGCCTCTCCGCCCTGCCATCTGACAACCTCTTCCACATAAAAGTGAAAGAGCGTCATTGCGATCCCGATGAGGCACGAGATCGGGAGAAGCAATCTCTAAAAATATATACGCTACTATAAACTTAAACCAAAAAAAAAGAGCATCCGATTATTCTTAAACAGATGCTCTTCTTTGGGATTGTGCCGAAATAACTTCGTTAAATCTGTCAATTTAGTTCATTACAAACCCTTTATTATTTCCTGCTATTCAAGGCTGGCCGGTTGCTGTCCACGCATTCCCATAATGTCTCTGTCGAACATATACAGGTTTTGGTCTCCCAGAAGCTTTAATTTATCCAAAATAGCTGACACAGAAGCTTCTTCTTCAATCTGCTCATTTACAAACCACTGCAACCAATTATGTGTAGTAAAATCCTTTTCATTCAGGCATACTTCCACTATATCATTAATAGAAGCAGTTACTTTTTGTTCATGTGCAAATACCTGCTCAAACAGGGTCTTTACATTTTTAAAATCTGCTGGAGGCTTATCAAAACCACTAATGACAGCCTGTCCACCACGTTCATTTACATACTTAACAATTTTAAGCATGTGCATGCGCTCCTCGTCCGACTGAGCATACATCCAACCTGCAACACCTTCGAGTCCGTTACACTCGGCCCAGGTTGCCATAGCAAGGTATAAACTGGATGAATAACCTTCCTTTTCAATTTGCTCTACAAGCTTTTTTTCAACTTTCTTATTCAACATAGCAATTCATTTTTTTGATATTTGTTCTGCCAATATAAGGCAAACAAGGCTGATTTGGTTTAATAAAAATAGTTATATCGGTTTATTTAAACGAGGTCTTAATAAAAATAATTAAATCATTGGTGTCCTATTATCAATAGTGTCCTAAACATTTTCAAAAGGGATTTCATCCCTTAAACCCTGAATTACTTTTTTGTCTTGATACAAAAAAGTAATCAAAAAAAATCAAGACTTAACCAGCTTTCGCTCTAAAAACTACGGTTCTTCCATCGAAATCGTCTAAACTCATCTCACTTGCTGCGCGCGTGAGATTCAAACAAAGACGATTTTTCGATGAAACAACCTTGTTTTTAGGCTTACCTGCCAAGGTCGGCACCCAACAAGCCCGACAGCTCTGTTAAAATAATTATTTTGGACAGGTTTGTTCTATTATAATAGATCGTTAGATTTTTAGATATAAGACACATCGTATCCCGAAACTCCGGGATTGATAATCTGCTCTTTAATGCAAATAATTATTAAATCCTAGGCAATTGAACTTCGAACCGTTACAAAAGTTTAAGGCTGTAGTTTAATTTTGCGATTTTAGTAATTAGAGATTGCTTCGGGCAAGGCCCTCGCAATGACATAAACTCCGGGTGATGGAGAAGAGGTTGGCAGAGGGCAGGGCAGCGAGGCTGCCCTGCCCTCTGCCAACCTCTCCCATATGAACGTGAAAGTGCGTTATTGCGATCCCGATGAGGCACAAAATCGGGAGAAGCAATCTCCTTTCAAAAATGATAATTCTCCTGACAATAGAAGAATAAACTTTATACCTCGCTCCTGATAATCCTAATAATCTCTGATTCCAGAAAACCGAAAGCGTACCTGACATCAGATATGGTTTTTATTCTTCAACAAAATGAAAAACACCCCCCTTTGTCGTTTCGCCTATACCACAACCACTTATAAAGATAGAAAAAAACTAAGACAACAAACCAGTGAACCGAATCGCATACTGTTTGTTAAGAAAAACTAAAAACAGTTCAATCATTATAGAAATCTCTCATGATTCGAAAAATTCTTGTGGCCAACCGCGGTGAAATAGCAGTTCGTATTATTCGTTCCTGCCGTGAGTCCGGCATAAAAAGTGTTGCTATTTATTCTCAACCCGACCGTACTTCTATGCATGTTCGATATGCCGATGAAGCATGGCCGGTAGGTCCCGGCCCTTCGGGACAGAGTTATTTGAATATTGAAAAGATACTGGAAACAGCCCGGAAGAGTGGTGCAGATGCAATACATCCTGGGTATGGTTTCCTTTCAGAAAATGCTGAATTTGCCCGTCAGGTTCGAGAAGCAGGACTCATTTTCATTGGCCCCGATGCAGAAGCAATCAATGCAATGGGCGACAAAATGAAAGCCCGGGAATTGATGATAAAAGCCGGGGTTCCGGTTGTCCCGGGTTCGGGGAGACTCACCGACGATGAATCCCAAAATCTAAAAATTGCCACTGATATTGGATTCCCTGTAATGATTAAAGCCTCGGCCGGTGGAGGTGGAAAAGGAATGCGACTGGTCGAAAAACCCGAGGAACTAAATTCATCCATCAGAAGAGCTAAATCGGAGGCATTAAATGCCTTTGGAGATGATTCTGTGTATATGGAAAAATACCTGAAATCGCCGCATCATATAGAGGTTCAGATTCTGGGCGATACCCACGGGAATATCGTTCATCTTTTTGAACGGGAATGCTCGGTACAACGGCGTCATCAAAAAATTGTGGAAGAAACTCCCTCCCCTTTTATCCCTGAAAAAATACGTAAAAAAATGACCGACAGGGCGGTTGCTGCGGCTGCTTCGGTCAATTACACAGGCGCTGGAACAGTGGAATTTCTGGTGGATGCGGACATGAATTTTTATTTTCTGGAAATGAATACCCGTCTCCAGGTAGAACATCCCATCACCGAACGCACCACAGGAATAGACCTGGTAAAAGCCCAAATCAAGATAGCCAACGGAGAACCTTTGCCATGGAAACAAAAAGAAATTGGCAAATCGGGTCATGCTATTGAGTGCAGAATTTATGCTGAAGACCCCGAACGCAACTTCATGCCGGGAGCCGGAACTGTTCTTCACATCACCGAACCACTGGGACTGGGTGTTCGGACAGACGGATACATCTACGAAGGCTACGAAATAACGGTTCATTACGACCCGTTGATTTCCAAACTGATAGTCTGGGCCCAAAGCCGCGAAGAAGCTGTTCAACGGATGAAAAGAGCACTTTACGAATACAAAATTACCGGGGTAAAAACCAACATTCAGTTTCTTGAAAGAATCATGAACACACCGGATTTTGTAGAGGGTAAATACGATACCCACTTTATTGCAAATAATGAAGAGTTTCTCATGAAGGGAGAAAATTGCAACCAATCATGTGAAGACCTTGCCATGATTATGGCTTTTGTGGAACATCAGTCGCATGTGGATAAACGCCTTCGTTTCAACAACGGTCAATCCGGTAAATCGAATTGGAAAGAGTACGGACGCCTTCACCGGTTCAATCCATTTTAGGCAAAGAAGCACTTTTCAGTTATAGCCATTCAACAAAACATCAGAAAAAACAAACCATGAAAATATTAGCAAAAAACGGCAAACACCACGAAGAAATAAAAGTCATTAAGCGCGAAGGCCCCATGCTACAGGTTTCCATTGGCAACAGGGAATATTCACTGGATGTGGAAAAAGTGGAGGACGGTGTTTACTCTGTACTTCACAATGGCACCAGTCATAACATGGAAATTATTAAGAGTGAAAAGAAACATTTCTACGCTGTTAATACCCAATATCAATCATTCAATATTGAGATTGCTCCCGCAGGTTCCCTCAAAGGAGATAAAAAAAGACAGGGAGATAAAAATGAACAAATACTGGCCCCCATTCCGGGCAAAGTAATTTCCATTAAAGCAACTCCGGGAGATGTCGTGAAGGAAGGACAAACAATTGTAGTACTTTCGGCTATGAAGATGGAAAATGAACTTAAATCCCCCATCGACGGTATAGTCTCCAAAATCCATGTTAAAGAGGATGCAGTTGTTAAAGAGAACTCGGTGCTGGTGGACGTGAAAGCAGTAGATTAATCCTACACTCCATGAACAATAGTCCGTTAAAAAAACATAAACGCAAAGACGCAATGACGCAAAGTTTTTATTATGAGAGAGTTATTTATTTTATCGCAAGCTGTGTAAGCCATTAATTATTAAATAGTTCTAGCCCATAAGCTTCGGGATAACGGAGTATTGATAGAAAAACAGAGGCAAATACCATCTACGGTTGATATTCTACGCTTATCCTTCAGACAAGGTCATATCGTTTTGGTGTTGCGCAAACCGGGTAAAATGGCCAGTCTGTCAGTTTTTACATAAATAAATAATACATTTGCTACTGTAAAAACAATTTTTTTTAAAGTATGAATGAGTTCTTTAGTGGAGAAAAATTATATGGCAATGATTTAAGCCCTGAACAGATAGAGAATTGGTTTGAAGAAGAATCGGAGGCTTATGCAAACATTGACCAAAAAGGCACTATTCCAGGTGATTACACTTACAATAATCTCAATATCGTTCATGGTTATAGCAAACTACCAGATAAGATTTTTGAAAACGCATTGGGTTTTGGAGCCGCCTGGGGAAATGAAATTGAGCCCCTGATAGACCGAATAAAAAATCTGACCATTGTAGAGCCGTCAGAACAACTTGTCAGTAAATCCATTGGCCATATCACCCCAAACTATATCAAACCTAATTCAGACGGGAAATTGGATTTTGAAGAAGGTACATTCGACTTAATTACCTGCTTTGGCACGTTGCACCACATTCCCAATGTAGGCTTTGTTTTGAGTGAGATGATCCGGGTTTTAAAACCTGATGGATTTCTTTTACTGCGGGAACCCGTTCAATCGATGGGTGACTGGAGATCTCCAAGACCCGGGTTAACAAAAAACGAACGAGGCATCCCGTTAAAATTCTTTGAAAATACTTTTTCCACACAACCGGTTGAGATTATCTCGCGCAGTTTTTGTTTTACCCTTACAACTCACATCAAGAAGATTGTTGGCAGTTTTTTCAAAAAACCTCTTCAATACTATAAATCTTATATCCTGTTTGATAAGTTCATCTCCGGAATGCTAAAATTCAATCTCAAATACCATCCCACAAAACCCATTGAAAGAATTGCCCCAAATTCGGTTTTTTATGTTTTAAGGAAGAAATAAATTTCCCTTGACAATATTCCGTAAAAAAAAACATAAACGCAAAGACGCAATGACGCAAAGTTTTTATTATGAGAGAGTTATGAATTATGTCACGAATTGCGTAAACCATTAATTATCAGACACTTCTAATCCAGAAGATTCGGGATAACGGAGTGTTGCCTTGAAAAATTCCTAAAAAGTCACAAGTCATTTATGTGCTTTTGGGAGTTATATGGGTATGGTGAGCAAAAAGGATTTAATACCGGCTATAAAACGCGGATAAGAAAAAGGTGGTATATCACACCTTCATTGTGGGTTCCAGATGGTTTTGCGTTGCGCCAGGTAGGTAACTACCCAAAAATTGTATTGAACGAGACTGGTGCATCCTCCACTGACACCATTCATAGAATCAGGTTTAAAGAAGGAGTAAATAGAAACATGGCCGCTATTTCATTTCTTAATTCGCTTTCATTTGCGTTTTCAGAAATTACCGGACGTAGCTATGGTGGTGGTGTTATGACTTTTGAACCCACAGAAATTGAAGAGATACAAATTCCCATTTTGACCGATTTAGACATTGATTTTGATCAGATTGACGCATTAATACGCAAAAGAAAGATTGAAGAGGTACTTGATATAGTGGACGAGGCTTTACTGATTAGACACCACGGATTCAGCAAAAACGAGGTAGATTCTTTGAGAGCCATTTGGTGGAAATTGTCTCAAAGAAGGATTAATAGAAGGAAATAAGGGTTTTTTGGGAGTAAAAAAACCACAGACAGGCTTTGCTCATGAGGAATAACTACACCTATACTCAGCTATTGCATATTCCGGAGTAATCCGGACACCCATTCCGTTTTATTGCTAAGGAACTCCAGTAAAACTTGGAAAAATTTGATTCACGGTATTCTCGGGTTGGGAAAAAAACCTCTACTTTTTTTACAATATTTAGCCCACCGAAGTCATACCAATAAATTATGAGAATTATTGGTATGACTGTAAACTTATCTAAAAAAGTGAACTGAAAAGACTCCTATTGTCAAGCTATTTACTTAATCTTTCATTAATTTTCTTTATATTAATTATTTTACCTGATGATCTAAGATTTCCCTTTCTTATATAAGACGGGGCATGCTTCTTGTCAGGCGGCATTGACCATAAAACGGCTCTAAAAACTATTTCTTCAGATCTTCTAAAATCTGTAGAATCCAATACGAACTTATATCTTTTAACTAGGGATCCAGATTCATTAAGCTCAAGTAATTTCGAAACTTCTCTGAGTTGTTTTTCCTCTAAAGTTATCCATATCCCCTGCCTAAACTCATTAACCTTTTCAATTAAGGCAACAAACCCTGGCTCATAAAAAAAAACCTCTTCGCTTGTTGTATTAATAAATTCTATAGCCACACATATGGTATCGCCAACATATGCCAAATCAGGCATCATTAACTCCAGTTTAACCACTTCCGACAAGTTATCATCCTCTGGTTTTTCATTTTTCAAACTAACACATCCACTTAGGATTATTGAAATTAATAAAACTATCCTTACCATAATCTTCTAATTGAGTATATGCCATGCCACCAAGGTGCAGGAGCCAAATTAGTATAGGGTATAAAAGTATTTGGATCTATACCTGCCGCGGAACCATAACCGTTGATGTATTTTCCCAGTGGGATTTTATGTTTTAAATATAAACCTTGTCGCTTATAATTACGAATATAATTTTCATATTCTTCTTTAGCCACAGAATTTCCCGACTTTTGAAATCTATTTGTTCTCGTAACTCTTCTATAATGCCATCTTTCGTGATCATTAACAAATCTAAGCTTATCAAAAGATCCATCAAATGCAGTTGTATTGTAAACTATATCTCCAGTTTTTCCATGAATAACCGCGGGATCTCCTCCTCCATTGAAATACTTTGGATTATATGTACCTTTAAATCCAAAGTAATCCAATGCCCCCTGATAATTTTTAGCTCTAACAAAATCCTGAAAAACTGCTTCATTACTTCTAAACTCTTTTCCTCTAACAAAATTAGTCGTATGTTCTGGATAAATCATAACAGATAAACTCGGATTAAAAGACAATCCATTTCGATCAACAGTCCAAGCTGACACATTACCACTCCAACTATCGTGAGTAATATTGTAATTAGTTCCAACTGTAGCAAAATTAGTACTTACCGGCAAACCTGAGAAAGAAGACAATCCTGCTGTATACCCAACACTACCACCACTGCTTAATGAATAAGATGCATAAACAGTATTCATCGCTGCGGTTGCACCTAAATAACCATAAGCATCACTTGCCCCAAAACTATAACCAATACCGGCTTGGGCGCTTAACCCTCCTGGTAAACCTACAACAAAAGACAACCCAATGCTTAAACCTCCTGATTTACTCCATCCTATATTAGGGATTATCCAGAAAAACTCTCCTGATGGATCAGTATAAATTAGCGGATTATTCAACGCATACCCATACCGATTATAATTCAACCAATACCCAGGAGCTTGCAACTGTGGGTCGGGACTTAAGAAACGAGCAATTTGCGGATCATAGACCCTGCCATTCATATTAATGAGGGCAAAACCATCCAAATGCTCATGCATGGTATAACCACGGCCTGTAATATTACTTACGGGTGTGGTAATAAGACTTGTCCAGTCACTCGGATTTCTCCGGTTTCCCCACGGATCAAAGGCCTGAAGTTCTTTCAGGTTTCCATCTTTATCTGTCAAAACTGTCAAAGAACCAAGGTGATCGGTGTAGGCGTAATAGAAATTACTGTTGCCATCTTCCTCTACGTATATTGCTGACAAACCGTCACCTCCGCTAAGGTAATGGATTTTGCGTTTTTTGCCATCCGGTGTTTCTTCTTCTTCGTAGTCACCCAAATAGAAACGGGTAAGAGTAATATCCCCATTAGATTTAAAAATGGCTTTGCGCCGTTGCTCATCTACACCATAAAGAAGCTCAAGTCTTTTATCACCTTCTGAAACCGTAGCTATTTTCTTAAAATCTGTATAAGTTATAATTTGCTCTTGATCCGAAATTAACGAGGGATTACCTTTTATACCGCTTATGGCATGTGGACGTTCATCGTTGTATTGCATTTCATAACCAAGGTCCGATTTACCGGTAATATTTCCGTGTTCATCATAATCCATGGAAAAGGTTCTCGCGACATTTCCATTTTGTTCTATTTTCCATGATTTAAGTTGGTGCTTATCATAGGTGAATATTTCTTTATGACTGGTCAAACGATCTTCTCGTGATTTAAGATTTCCCTTATCATTAAATATGTAGAAATGGTCAATGATATCCGGTGAATAGATGCTTTCAACTCTGTCTTTTTCATCATAGCCAAAGGTAGTTGTTTGCCCCCCCTTTTTCGTTTTTTTAAACTGTCCAAGTGCATTGGCAACTTCGCCTTTCCAGATGCTTTTGCCATTGCTGCCTTTTACTTCTTCGAGGTGACTATATTTGGTGTATGTGTTCCTGACATAAAATCCTGAGGGATACGTATGCTTTTGTTCGCGACCAAAAGCATCGTAATTAGTACGGGAAGTAAAAGTCTTTCCGTCGATTTTCTCATTTATTGTAGTTGGGCGTCCCAGCGATTTATCACTACCTTCGTCATAAACATAGGTCAGTTCATGATCCGGCCTCTTTACACTTTCCAAAAAGCCGGTACTCCCATTGTATCTGTAATCCGTGATTGTACCGTTTCGGTCTTCTTTTTCAAGGCGACCAGATTCATCATAAGTATAAGAAGTTGTAACAGTGCGCTCATCATCGCCACTTCCCATGGTATATTTTTCCGTAAGAACCTCCCCGAATCCATTATAGGTATTTTCAACAATACCGGCATCCGGATCTGTTATTTTTATACGGTTCCCCTGCAAATCGTAAACCATTTCCACCGCTTTACCATCTTGGGGCTTCGATTCCTTCACTTTACCGGAAGGATAATAAGAAAATGTGACTGAACGTCCGTCCACTGTGCTGGAAACGGTTTGACCGGCTGCATTCACAGTTTTTACTTTCACACTTCTTGGAGAGGTCATTGTTGTGGTCAACCCGTCATATTCCATAGTAGTGATTCCCATTGGTGTTGTTTTGGTAAGCACTCGGCCTTCATCGTCATAGGTATAAGACTCTGCTGGTTCTTTTGACCCTTCGGCAAAATAGGGTTTAGAGACCGTTTTCAATCTTCCGGTTTCGGAATAGTAATCTTTATCGACCCATATTTTTTTGTCATCTTTAAAGCCATAATACTCCCTTCTCAATTCACGCCCCTGCCCATCATACCAGGTCCAAACCGGAGATTGTCCTGATGTCTCTTCATAGGAATAATACACCGCACCATCAGGACCGTCACCGCCGGCCCATTGAAGAGACTTTACTGAATAAGTTCCATCGGGATATGTGGCTTTGACGAGCCTTCCAAAACCATCATATTCATATATAATTTCATTACCAAGATTATCTTTTTCACTATCCAATAACCCAGCTACTTCATCATACTCATATGTTGTTGTAAATCCTAATGCATCGGTTTTTGACTCAAGAAACCTTCCATCACTTGTATTGTAAGTTGCTGAAGCGGTCCTTGTCTCACCATTAGCAGTAACATCAATATTCCACGGATTTCCATAATCATCATAATTGTAATAATGTGTTTTCACCTGATTATCATCTTGATAATCATCATATGAAAAAGTGACATTACCTTTAGAATCATAGTCGTACTTTTGAACACGAACTTGCTCTCCCAGTGCATTATATTTCGTTGTTGTAACTAACTCTGGTACATTATCACACCACGCCCCTTTTTTTACATATTGAACTTCCTTCACTTTCTTAACCGGGCTGTTTGCATAGGTTGTTGTTACTTTTGTCGGATTAAGATATTCATCATATGTGTTGAATGTGACAAGCTCTGTTATTCCACTTTGAAAGTCTTCATTCTTACGCCACTTAGGCTTTGTTACAAACCTCTTACCATCTTCTATACTCTCAATGCTAATATCGGTGGTTAGTTTATTAACTGTAGTACCATTATTACTATTTAATGTGTAATAAGGAAGCAGAATGTTGTATGAAGTATTTAGTTTTAATTTTGTTTCGCTTTTGTTGTTAGTGCTTGAATTTACTGCCTCGCTTGTTTCAAATCCAAGAAAGCCCCTGCCACCGGGATGAATAAGTGCATTAGTGTATGAATATGAAATTCTTTCAGTACTACCGCCACTATTAGTTTCTCTTTTTTGTTTCAGAACATATAAAGGCATTTGTATTTCAGTTACGTTATCATAGGACACAGGTGATTTGGAATAAACAGAACTACAGGTTAATGGTTGATACTCTAAATATGCTTTATTACCTAAACCATTAGTGATTGATGTAATTAATCTTGAGTCATTAATCGTCTTAGGAGAGAAATTCAAGTGTAAGTTTGTATCCTTATCTTTTGTTGTATGGTTAGCTCCATATGAAAGAATGTCAACCTGACCATCACCGTTAAAATCTCCGGTACATGTGTGTTTCTTATAAGAATAGTCTTCTTGATTGGTGACGATCTTTGAAGCCAAGGTTACATTAGTTCCAGTTGACTCATACCATGCCACATAAGAACTCCTAAACACCCCCCATGGAGAAGACCACATGTCATCTTCTTTTTTATAATCTGCTTCAACAATTACAACGTCAGATTTACCATCTTGATTAAAGTCCATAATAAGAACTTGATCTCTACCGTCATTCTTTTCAGTATAACTTTCTTCAACAGCAGTAATTGCTGATAATCTACGTTTAGTAAAACTTCCATCGCCATTATTAATTGCAAAATACCAAACATTATTACAATGTTCATTTAAAAGGAAGTCAGGCAATAAATCACCATTAAAATCTCCTGACTCAATTCTACTATAACTTCCATTAAAAAGGCTTGAATTTTTTACCTTACTGAACGACACTTCTGTATAACCATCAGTATTATCCTCTCCCCCATTGTTTTTGTAAAAATAATAGCCACTTTCAGTTACAATAAAAATATCATTTAAGCCATCTGCATTATAGTCATTAATAAATAATTTCTTAGGCTTGGAACTTAAGTTAAAATTCAAATCTTTTGGTGCAAATTCTCTGAATTTAGAAGAACCAGGCTTATTAAAAATTATTTTAGCCGGATAATATCCATTAAACTGTTTTTGCTCTAAATAAAACAAATCTTCATAACCATCATTATTAAAATCTCTTACAGCATTTAAAGGAGCATCATTGGTTGATGTTTTTAATGGTGCACCCATTTCCAGATTTTCCGATATGAAAAGAAACTTCATATTGCACCAGTAATCAGTTTTATCTAAAAAAGGGACTACTATTGATTTAGAATGAAGATTTTCTATGTGCATTGTTTCTAGTCCTCCTATTTCACCAACAAAGCTAAGAAAATCAGTACCTAAGTTGCCGTCCAAATATGTTTGTCCGCCCGTAAACGTCACATTATTATGCGTATCAATATTGGCCAAAAAAGTTTGATATGCTTGCTTATAGGTTACAGAACCTGGCCCGGTGGGCATGTCATATATAAATACGGCAACCAAATCAGTTAAACCATCGCCATTAAGATCCTTAGGAATAAAGGCCTTATCTGTAATATTCTCGTATAAATTAGGTCTTGGAATGCTTATTTCTCTATGATAAATACTCTCCGTATCTGAGCCATATTGAAAAACCGTGGAATTATAATCTTCATCATTTTGCCCTGTGACTTTTATCGATTCTAATCTATCAGTTCCACTTACAAAAGATAAATCATACCTTTTTAACTGAACGTTATTAGAATAGACTCTTACATTACTTAACCTGTAAGTAAATTTTTCAGGATTCCCTGCTATATATAAAGTCGACGGTTCGGCTCTTGAAGAGCTATAACCAAAAGAAACTTTACCAAATTCAGTATTTTTGTTGCCATAGGTAACGTAGCTTATCCTTTCATTTGTTGAAATGGAAGTCGAACTTTTTGTAATAGTATAGCCACGTGAATCAGAATATCCTATTGGCATAGGGTAATCAACGCTATAATCATACGGAGAACGGTTTTCTGAAGATCTTGTCTGTTCGGAATTGTTAGAATAATGATAATCGATGTAATTCCCAAAGTTATCGGTTACACGTGTTAGTATCCAGTTTTTGTAAACAGGATTTTGACTTGTGGCAGATACTATTCTGTTTATTTCCACCCAAGAACCCGATGTTCCTCCTTGATTAATCAATTGCGGAGAGTTTAAAGGTCTTAATGGATCTAATGGTCTTTCGGAATCATCTGACAAAAAACCTTCAATAACTTCAACTGTCTCACTTTCTTGATTTTTAGAATAAAAAATGGGTTCATACTTAAATGTTAAACCATTTTTTGTTGTTACTTCAAAATATTTTGCTCCTTTACTACCTATTTCATAAGCAACAATTTTACTCTGATCATCGTTTTCTTTTCTGTACTCATAAGTATTGGAAGAGATTGTCCCTATTTTGATTAGCTTTGCTCCATCTAAAGATAATTGGTCACTGGTGTTCCATTTTACACTTCTAAGCTCACCATTAAAGTATGAAGTTTTATTGCTTCGACTTATGACTGAGGATCCACTAATATTCCATCCCCATCCAACAATATTATTACCTAATTGACTATTATAATTCAATGAAAGCTTCGGCTCCATTCCATTAATTCCTTTGGGAACTTCAATTGGAATTGTATAGGTTGCCGCCCCGGTGGGACTCACAGTAAACGATCCTGGAATACTCCCTACCACTCCTCCGCTTGAAGGAGATGAACCGGCAGCACCTTCGGGCGTGCCATAAGTTGCATCAGTAGGAGGAAATAACAGACACTCATCAATTCTGGCAGTAAAATGATTATCTCCACTGGCTTTATAGCTAAATCCAGGTTTAAGAGATATATAATCACGAGCTACATATTCTTTTATCCCTGTTTCGGTATTGCTCAACTCGTAACTTTTCTCATAATCTTGAGCCTGCGTATATATTGAAACCAAACAAACTGCTAAAAGGGTAAATATTTTTTTCATAACAATGGGTTTAGGAATATCAAGTATCATTTTACGTTCTTTGAAATATTCTGGAAATCTATTCTTTCACTATTTTAAAAGTCAGCTTATCTGAATCATCCTTCAGCACAAGAATATAGATTCCGGAACTAAACTGTTGCATAGAAAGTGGGTAGTCTCCTTTTCCACTAATCTGACCTTCTTCCAATACCTGACCATTTGAACTAAAAAGGGTATAATCATAGAAAGCCTCATCCTCCCCTCCTTCTATCCTAACTTTTAAGTTACCTTTAGTAGGATTTGGGAAAATTGTGACTTCACGTTCTCCCCAATCAGTTTCTATTGGTTTTTCATCCTCTTCAGTGGAAGAAGAAGCACTTTTAATCTCTATGGTATTCCTGCGAATACGATTTCCTGAAGCATCATATTCATATACTATATTTTTCTCTTGTGCATTAACTGCCAAAACAGTAAATACAAATAGTCCTATTATCAGCAATAGCTTTTTCATTTCACCAATCTTTTATTCAATTATTAATATTTATCATTGAATTCCAATATTTACCATCTATTCTTTCAAACAGGATAAATTAAATATCTCCTTGTTCAATTAAAAAGGTTTCTATTAATCTTAATCGTTTATCTATATTTCTTTTCTCTTCCTCCATTTTCTTAATCTGGCTTCTCATACTTTTCATTTCTTCATTCTGCTCATTTCTGATTTCATCTTCTTCCTTTTGCTTATCTTTCAAGGTCAGAATTTCCTTATCCCTCTCAATAGCATAAAGTGTTAACTCCTCAATCTGCTGTAACAGCAACTTATTCATCTCAGCCAGATTTACTCCTGCGGCTTCCATCTCAGCAGCACTGGGAATATCAGGTAGGTGTTTGTGTTCTTTGATGAATTCTTCAACCTGATTTAGGTCTCTTAAAGGATAATTGTTGTCAAAAACGAAGTCGGCAGTTTGGGCAACGACTTTTATTTCTGTGGCTTTTATAGTGCCATTAACATCTAGTTTGGTTTCCGGAGAAGTTTTCCCGATTCCAACATTTCCAGCAAAATACATAACTGGATCAGCATTAGCAGAAGGCCTGTTTTTTATCCAATAATCAATATTAGAATTTTCATCTTTGAGATAAATTGGATAGGTTGTTGAACCATCATTATCATACCCCTCAATAAGCAGCTTCTTTCCTCCAACATTAACCCCACTATTATGAAGCCCTGACAATCTAAGCTGTACTCCTCCTTTTTCTCCTGCAGCTCCTTCGTTCCATTCGCCAATACTCACCTGTGCCTCAGGCTTTGAAACTCCGATTCCTACCGGACCATGCAAAGGGGGAGTATAATATCTTGGTTCATTGGTTAAAAGTTCTCCTGTCGTTGTAATTTCTGTCGGACTTCCCATTGAAACGGAGGCACTTCCCTCAATTTTTTTAAAAATCACCCGCACTCCCATATGAACGTTTGGGCAGTTGGCAACTAAGTGAACTTTAGAATCTGAAATCTTCCTTAATCCCAACAAAACATGACTTGTTTTTTGAGTTTGCACCAAATCGTAAGTAATACCCCCTGAAAATCTTACATATAACTTAAAGTCAGCGATTGTAGGAAGTTTATACCCCCAGTTACCATTATTATCAACGACCTTTCCGAAAAGTTCCACACCAGTATAAGTTCCAACATTTCTTGCATCCAGAACAGCCACAACGCGCTCACCTGGATTAGTACCTGTATTGTCAACATTCCATTCAAAATCCTGTGCGGTAATTGTATAAGTACAAAACAGAATAACCAATAAAACCACCAACCGAATTAACTTATTCATAATTCAAAAACTTATATTTTTAAAAAAGATCGGCCATATCTAATTTTGCTAATTCCCCCTTTGAGAATTTAAAATTCTGATACCCTTTTTCCTGAATTCTATAATAATCTATTGATGTAATTGACTCTCTATCTGCTCAATTCTCTTTAGCAGTTCTGACATCTTTTCATTATTATCCTTCATCTTCAAATCTCGTATTTTTGCTTCTTTTCGGAGTGAGGAGATATCCTCTTCTTTTTGGCTTAAATCATTGGCCTGCTCAATTGAATATAGTGTCAACTCCTCAATTTTCTGCAACAGCAACTTATTCATTTCCGCCAGATTTAAACCCACTGCTTCCATCTCAGCAGCACTGGGAATATCCGGTAAGTGTTTGTGTTCTTTGATGAATTCTTCGATTTGATTTAAGTCGCGAAGTGGGTAATCTTCTTCGAAAACGAAATCGGCGGTTTGAGCAGTAACTTTTATTTCCTTGGCGGTAATTGTTCCAGCAACATGGAGTTTTGTAGTAGGTTTTGTCGTTCCAACACCTACAAACCCTCTGTAGTCTGTAATAACTCCAACCCCGTCTCCCTGAGGGTAAAAGAGTGCATTGCTTTGACTTCCTGAAGCAACAAAAGAACCTCCAATAAGAAATCCTCGAATCTCAGCAAAAGGCATATTTGAAGTCCTGTTGTAACTTACTTCAATAGCCTTACTTGTCATCTCTTCTTCCGAAGCACCCTCAAATATTGCAGCATAAGGCCTTCTTGAACTGCCGTTTTGCGTTCCCATAGCGATCGTCAATCCTAAACGCAAAAATGCATTATCCAGATTATCAGTGACACGCCCCTCCCAGGCATCATAAGAAGTTAACACCCCAATTTGATTTTTAGCTATAGTATTTAACTTATCTGCCAGACTTTCAGAATCAGAAGTTACTCCATAACAATCATATGTTTGATCAAATAAGACCGAAATATTGGATTTATCTATTATTGTTAATCTCAATCCTCTCCCACCTGTTTTGTAAATAGTTTGATCTCCAATTTCAAGAATACGTGTAGCATTCCTGTTCAAACCTGTTCCCCGAATAAAGATTTTTACCGGATCATCTTGTGCAGCCAGATTTACAGCTATCACGAACAAAAGAATAATATGAACCAATTTCTTCATCATTGTTTCATTTAATATCACTTTCAACTACTACTTTCTTAATTTGCTCTAATTCATCAATAACATTTAGCATCTTTTTTTCCAATCTTTCTTGTTTTTCTCTCTCACAGGCTCTTTCCTTATCCTGCTTTATTATGTACAAAGTCAGCTCCTCAATCTTCTGCAACAGCAGCTTATTCATCTCTGCCAGATTCACCCCCGAGGTCGCCATCTCATGAGCACTGGGAATCTCCGGTAAGTGTTTGTAGTCCTTGATGAAATCTTCAACTTGTTTTAAGTCACGAAGGGGATAGTCTTCAGAAAAGACAAAATCAGCACCTGGCGCACTCGAAATCTTCACCTCTTTGGCTTCAATTGTTTCAGAAACAACTATAGAATTTGCCTTAATATTGCCAAAGGAACCAGCTCCATCAGTACATTGAATTATGTAATCGCCTGAAGGCAAATCAGACATAAAAGGCTCCTCCTTTAAAGCAGAAATAGTTGAATACCCTTTCATTATTCGTCTAAAAAAGAAACGAGTATAAGTCATATTAATCCGGAGAAAAACATCAATGGTAGCCCCATTTCTAATTCCTACAATATTGTCACTTCCGATATTGGAATCATAAAGAATCAGGGCCATAGAAGTGGCCGGCCCGGCCTCTGAACTCTGCCTTTTAAATCGGGCAATCAATTTACCATAGTAAAAAGTACTATTTGCAGAGCCATTGCCAAACATCTCGAAAACAGTTCCATAATCCTGATAGTGCCCGGAATTCGTGCAGGTAGCAATACGAACCCATTTACCTTTATTGGCACTACTTGTATTTAAAGTATTCCACTGTTCTCTGAGAATATCCTGCTCAACAGTTTGACCATTAGATGGCAGCCAAATAAAAATGGCAATAAAAAAAAGTAAACCCTTCTTCATCAGTTCATTTTTAAACAATTAAAAAATCAGCCCTAATAACAAGACGTTATTGGAATAAAAGATAAGAAGGACTTTAATTTCTCAGAATAGCAAATCCGAAGATTAACATTTTAAGAGAACTGTTTTCTTTGAAGTGGAAAAACTCGCGGAACGATTCGGTGAATCTATGAACTGAAATAATAGTAGAAAAAGCAAACATAAGCAATAGGGTTTAGGGTTAATACAATACAAAAAAAAATATTTTTTTACAAAAATCAAAATTTATACGCTATTTTTTTGAATATGCAAAACATACTCCTGAAGAAGACTTTATTACTGCTTCAATTCCAACAACAAATCTTCAATAGAATCGAGTCTGTTAGTTGTAATGTAAGCCATCGGCCTCCCACGTATAAAAGTAAAGATTTTTCCCGACCAGAGGTTTCACCAGTCGGGGAAATTGGGATTTTCTAAGTTCTACTGG
>NZ_PVTS01000027.1 GCF_003003035.1 Marinilabilia salmonicolor
ATCCACATCACACCTGCCGAAAATTTCAAAGAACTTTTGCCGCAATTTATTGATAAAAAATTACTCCAGGAATAAGGTTTTGCTGGGGTGGATACATTAAAGGTGATACTGTAATTGGTAATGATGTGTGGATTGGCTCATCTTCTACGATAATGCCAGGGATAAAGATCGGCGATGGTGCAATAATAGCAGCCAATTCGACAGTAACAAAGGATGTTGAATCTTATTCTATAGTTGGGGGCAATCCTGCCACTGAGATAAGAAAGAGATTTCCTGATGCGAAGATTAAAGAACTTTTAGAAATGCAATGGTGGAACTGGCCAATTGAAAAGATAACAGAAAATCTTGAATACTTGACAGGTAGAACCAATGGCGAGTGAAAAACTCAGAACGGCTCAATTGTGTATTCACACTTGTCAGGAGCCCCGGTTTTACATACATTCTTTGTTGGTCTTAAATCAAACAGGACATTTATTATAAGATCATTAATCGTGAGAAGCCAGTGTATGGATGTAATTCCATTATTTCAAAATTGGTTATTCCTTTTTTTACCAGGGGCAAATTGTTTAATAGTTGGTTGGCTTCATTTCTGTTTTCACATTCAAGAATAAGTACGGCATTCTTTTTTTCGGAGAAGTAAATTTCGCGTAAATGATCTGAAAGGACCAGCTTATAGGCTGATTTAGCTTCCTCAATTAGCGTTTTAGATTGTTTTTGCCAATCAATGGTTTTTAATTCTTTTTCTAATGCTAAAATTTTCATTTCTTCCAGTTTTTGAGAGAATCAATGGTTCATTATTCAGATTTTCACGTACCCAGAGTCTTTGACATCGCTACAAAAATTAAATGCCACCGGACTGAATTATTCCCACTTTTGAATCTCAATAATATTGTTTTCCGGGTCTCTGGCATAGGCAACCCAGATTTTGCCAATGCCTTTTATTTCAGTCTTAACGACCTGTCCAACTGCTGAGCCCCCATTTGCCAGGAGTAGGTTTAGTTTCTCTTCTACATTTTCAACAGCAAATGCGATATGTCCAAATCCTTCTAAATTAATTAGTTTGGTTTTATTTTTTTTGTTGTGATTGTACTCAAAGATCTCTAATGTGGGGCCTTCTGAACTATACCCAGGAAGCAATAGATGGATACCTTTGATTTGTGCTTTGCTCAAATCGGTTAATTTATCTAACCAACTTCCGGATAAATCTCTTTCAGGAGGCATCGGTTTACAATTAAAAACCTTTATGTAAAAACCAGCCAAAGCTCTCCAGTTTTTGCTGATCAAATTGATGTGTGAAAATTTTGTTTTCATATTCAATTTAGAATTTAAGGAAATTCAATTGGAAATTTCCTTAGTCCCCGATGCAATAGGGGCAGGCAATGCAATCGGTATTATCTGGTAAGACACCTGATTAAAGGCAAATTCTTCTTAGTTTTTAGACAGATTGTAATTAACCTGGATTATTCACAAATTATCTATTGCGATGTTCAACTACCTGCTAAATTCTGGCGTCCTCAATAAAATTGATTTGAAAATAGTTCACTATTCCCTTTGTCAATTTTATCTGCGGTTGCCTGAATTTATTGGCATTTGAACATCTCATAACGAAAACTCATGAATAAACCAGGTTAAATGTACTGTCTTATGATACTTATTTTGTGCAGGAAGTGACTTGTCATCCAGCTTAATGTTAATGTAGAGATAAAGGTAATTAGAAACTTTATGAATGCATGCACTTCCAGTGTTAAAAGGAAATACTGGCTCCATAAGACAAAAATGTAATGGATGAGGTAAATCATATAGGCATTTTGGGAGATTGAATCCCACCAGTAGTTTTCTGTATTGATAAATCTTCGAAATGTGGTTATTAATGCGATACTGCTAAGTGTACAGGAGGCTGAAAAAACGATAAGGTAGATCATCCAGGCATAGAATTGACGGGTTGCTCTTTCTTGTATCCAATCTGTCAGTGGAGCTGCAATTGTGGTTAAGATTGTATAAACGATCAGGGCCAGAGAAACCCAAAGCCACCATTTTGTCACAATCGGGGATTCAGGATTGAAAAGTGTGTTGCTGAAATCGGTGGTTCCAATTTTTATCCCTATAAAAAAATAGCCAAAGTAGAGGAGAATTCGACTTAGTTGGAAATCAAAGGGGCCAAAGCCAACCCAGGTTCCTGCTCCAACATAATACGCCAAGGGAACATAAAGGATCCATGTGACCACAAAAATAATGGCCATGAATTTTATCGGATGATTTTTGAAAGCCTTTATTATTCTGCCGGATAGTTGAACTGTTTTTGACAGAAAGAACCAAGTGCCTGCGAAAATGAGATTAAAAAGGAAAAGTACCCATATAAACCATGGAGGCCCCCCCGGCCACCTTTGAGCAATGAAGAAGTCTTGAATGTAATGAAGGATATTGGTGTCGTTTGTTGAGATAAAGAATGGGGGGAAATAGGCGATGAGCATAAAGAGTGTTCCCAGTAGAAGGAATGGAATGAAAAGTCTGAAGAACCTTTCGCGGATGAAAATCGATGGGCCCTTTTTTATGATGCTTCGGGAAAGGAATAGTCCACCAATGAGGAACATGAGTGCCATAAAGAAAACATCATTGAAGTTTTGGAAGATATCCAGTCCTACCCATCTGTGGGAATCTACAACCGGATGTGTTGAGTTGATGTATGTGTCGTTGTCAAACCATGCAAATGTGGTGTATGAAAGTGCAGAGTGGTGGGCTACGACCATTATTGTGATGGTTGATCGGAGATTGTCCACCCAGGGGTTTCTTTTTGAATTGTTTTTCATGATGAGGTGAATTGTTTTATTTAAGGTTGGTTGCAATAATAGTTGTTAATGAGAAGTGTCTTCGAGTGTGAGTGGTTGTTAAGCAGTTGTTTAAGTAGTTTTTAACAACCCGAAATTTTTTGAGGGAAATGATTGTTGTTGTAACATTGCATCAGGTTTAGGGGCCTTTTATTGATTGGTTTTCCGGCCGGGTTTCATGATTTCCGGCCGGAACTTCATTGTTCATAGGCCATTTGTGGGCAAATACCGAGATTCAGTTAATGAATAGTTATTCATTTTAATTTTGCGAAGTAGGAGCAGAAGCTTGTAGGACAAAAATAGTTTAAAAATGATAAGAAAGCTACAGGATAATCAGGGTGAAATAGCAGAAGTTTGCAACCTATGGCTGGAAGGGTCGATTCAGTCGCATGATTTTGTTTCGGAATCTTACTGGCAGTCGAAGTTGGAAGATATGAAAACGCACTATCTACCCAACTCAGAAACTTATGTACTGGAAGAGGACGGAATAATAAAGGGGTTTATTTCGCTTGTAGATGACAAACTTGCTGCCCTTTTTGTTGCACCAGAATATCAGGGGAAGGGGGTTGGACATGAGTTGCTTCTCCACGCGCAACGGTTGAGCGGAAATCTGAAACTAAACGTATATACCGAGAATTCGAGAGCTGTTACCTTTTATGCCAGGAGGGGATTTCGCTTTGTAGGGTTGCAAATGGATCCAAATACCGGTTGTGAAGAATTTGTATTAGAGTGGAAAAATGAATAATCAGTGGTGAAATGAAATAACACAGGTTTATTTGCCGTTTGACAGGTTAGGGGTTGTTTGACGCCAGCAACCCCTAACCATTTTATTGTTATTGATTTTGGCCTATTGAGGCATGGAATTTTGATTTTGTATTTGGGGCAAGAATTTTAAAAACTTATGTCGGGACTAGTCCGGTATATTGTTCTTTTTGGCATTGCCCCAAAAAGGTCTAGTCCGTTTAAACCTATCAGCCCGCATCAGGCTTAATTTCCGGCTTAAGTGTCGTATCCTGCATAAAATAATGCACCAAGTATCATTGATTTTACTTTTTTCGGCATGATAAAAAAATCACGTAGCTAAGGCTATGCTCTTTTTTCTCATATTGAAAAAAGCAATATCAATTTCAACTTTTACAATATTTTATTCACGAAACGACACTGCCGTCATCCCTGAAGCCGCCCATTAAGCCTTCTCTCCATCCGCCGGCCCGGAAAACGGACGGGCCCTCGCGCCGTTTGGACAGTTAGTTTCGTTTTTTCTTAAGAGGAATCTGTGGAATTGTGGGTAAAGGGATTTCATCCCTTAGACCCTGACCTACTTTTTTGTCTTGATACAAAAAAGTAGGCAAAAAACTTATTAACATGATTATTGCTACACTCAGCATTGTTCAAGCAAGCTTGACACTGCTTTCGCTAAACGCAATAATTATTGAATGAATATTGCTGCGTTCGGCATTATCCAAGCAAGCTTGGCTACTGTTCTCACTTATCGCAATATTTCAAGACTGAGCCAGCTTTCGCACTAAAAACTACGGTTCTTTTATCGAAATCGTCAAAACTCATCTCGCTTGCTGCGCGCCCGAGATTCAAACAGAGACGATTTTACGATAAAACAACCTTGTTTTTAGGCTTACCTGGCAAGGTCGGATTCTTTAAGCCAGACCTTTCGTTTAAGATAGCTTTAAGGCTTCCTGCCACTGCCGGCCCGGAAAACGGACGGGCCCCCGCGCTGTTTGGATAGTTAGCTTCGTTTTTTCTTAAAAGGAAACTGTTGAATTGTGGGTAAAGGGATTTCATCCCTTAGACCCTGACCTACTTTTTTGTCTTGATACAAAAAAGTAGGCAAAAAAGATCAAGACTGCGCCAGCTTTCGCACTAAAAACTACGGTTCTTTTATCGAAATCGTCAAAACTCATCTTGTTTGCTGTGCGCACGAGATTCAGACAGAGACGATTTTACGATAAAACAACCTTGTTTTTAGGCTTATCTGGCAAGGTCGGGTTCTTCAAGCCAGCCAGTGCGTTTAAAATAGTTTTAAGGCTTCCCGCCACCGCGGGCCCGGAAAACGTACGGGCCCTCGCGCTGTTTAAACAGTCACTTTCGTTTTTATCTTGGAGTAATCTGAATACTTGTGAGAGATTGACGACTATTTTTTATGCACGAAACGACACTGCCGCCATCCCTGAAGCCGCCCATTAAGTCTTCTCCTCATCGCCGGCCCGGAAAACGGACGGGGCAGTGCGTCTATTATCACCATAATTCATGGAAAAAGCAGGTTGAAAACCTCAAAGCAAATAAGATTGTTCGGCGGAGGGATCTTGTTATTATGAGGTATGATTGGATTTGGATTTTTAAAGAGTATATGGTCAGATTCCATAGAAAAAATGTGTTACAAGGCCCTGATTGCTTCATTAAATTTTATTTTTTGCCGGATTTCCGATAAAGAAACTACCTTTTTTAAACCGGGATTTTGTTGTTGGTTTTTTGGCTTTCTTTACCTTTTTTTCCGGAATGATGATAATGATGAATGAGTTTTCTTCCTCAATATAGAGCTGCTTAAAGCAGTTTGGTTTTTCATTTAGCCATTCTATTTTTATATCTTTTGCTGATTTGACGCTGCTTTTCAGAGATCTTTTGTCAATAATAAATGTCAGGCTCCAGAAGGAGTCCTCATTTATGGAGATTGAAAAACGGCCCGAATAATCGGAGAGCGTACTGCGCATGGATTCCTTTTCCAGAACGTGGGCCTTAGGCAAGGGGCTTCCGGTTGCTTCAGATATAATTCCGGTTGTTTTTTGTGCTGATACCATATTGATGGAACATAGTATGAAAACCGGAATACTCAAGAGCAAATAACAGCCAGATTTATGTCCATGCGATAGAATGCCGGACAATGACGGGTCAACTTTTATTTGATTCAGATGTTTCAAACCATTGAATAGATGTTTAAGGGTGAGGGTGGTTGCGTTGGTTGATGATTATTGTTTTTTGAAAATGACAGTGGTATCATGAATATTTCTCATTTTGGTTTGCTGCTTGCGCCGGCCCGGAAAACGGACGGGCCCGCGTTGTTTAGATAGGAAGCTTCGTTTTTTTGCCAAAAGCAATCTTTTGAATTGTGCAAGGTTGATGACTTAATTTGATGTTTGTTACTTCTTGTTCTTTTTGGCATCGCCCCAAAAAGGAACCAAAAAGGTCTAGTCCGCTTAAACCTATCGGTCCGCATTAGGCTTAATTTCCGGCTTAAGTGTCGTATCCCGCATAAAATAATGCACCAAGTATCATTGATTTTACTTTTTTCTGCATGATAAAATAATCACGTAGCTAGGGCTATGTTCTTCTATTGTTCTTTTTGGCATTGCCCCAAAAAGGAACCAAAAAGGTCTAGTCCGTTTAAACCTATCAGCCCGCATCAGGCTTAATTTCCGGCTGGCCCGCCATCCCTGAAGCCGCCCATTAAGCCTTCTCTCCATCCGCCGGCCCGGAAAACGGACGGGCCCTCGCGCTGTTTAAACAGTCACTTTCGTTTTTACCTTGGAGTAATCTGAAGACTTGTGAGAGATTTACGACTATTTTTTATGCACGAAACGACACTGCCGCAATCCCTGAAGCCGCCCATTAAGCCTTCTCGCCACCGCCGGCCCGGAAAGCGGACGGGCCACCGCGCTTTTTGAACAGTTATCTTCGTTTTTCACTAATAACAATCTTGAAAATAGTGAGAGACTAAGCCTATATAGAGACAAAGAACATTAGCCTGAGCCAGCTTTCGCTCTAAAAACTCCGGTTCTTTTATCGAAATCGTCAAAACTCATCTCGTTTGCTGCGCGCACGAGATTCAGACAGAGACGATTTTCCGATTAAACAACCTTGTTTTTAGGCTTACCTGCCAAGGTCGTATTCTTCAAGCCAGTCTTTACGTTCAAGATAGCTTTAAGGCTTTCCGCCATCCGCCGGCCTGGAAAACGGACGGGCCCGCGCGCCGTTTTAATAGTTAGCCTCATTTTTCCTCTAAAAACAATTTGTTGAATTGTGAGAGGTTGAAGACTTACAGTTTAAATTTTATTTCTACTTTTGGGTATTCCAATTTCTACAACAGTACGTTTTCTGTCGATGCAATAATAAGTGTTTCGGGTTATAAAACTCAAACCTTATGAGTAGTATAACTTATCGAAAAAGAAGCATCAAACAACTTTGGATTATGGACAAGAGGACAGAAAACAATTATTTTTCCATTTTAGACAATCGGCAAATCGGAGAGAATATAGCCCGGTACCGGGAGCAGCGTGGTATGGATGTTGCCCGGATGGGAGACCAGATTGGTGTGAGTATAGAGGAATATTTGAAGTATGAAAAGGGGGAGTTGGATTTCAGTATCCGGCTTGTTCAAAAAATCGGGGAGGTGCTAAAGGTGGATCCGTTGTTGTTATTATCGTCAAGACCAGGGCAGTTTATAGGTGGTATTCATCATTCGCCATTTGGTGGAATAGGCAATTATGTGGGCGGAGATTTTCAGATGCAGGATGAGCAGCAAACCCAGATGACCCTGAAACTTATGGAAAGTATGTTGAAGCTGAGTGAGCGGATGATTGAGGTAATGGGAAAGGGGTGAATTTGTTGATGTTGGCAAAGAAATTTGTGCCAGAATCTTTTCGGGTTTCGTTGATGTTAATTTTCAAATCAAAAGTATTTTAAATATTTTTCAACAGAGGATTTTATCCCTAAACCCTGTTGCCGCCTATGGATTTGTAGGGTTTTGATTTTTCAAAGTCAACCAAAACTATTTTGGGGCAAAAAAATATTTCATGAGTATTACTACGTTCGGTATTCAAGTAAGCTTGATATTGCTTTTCCTTATCGTAAAAATCCAATACTGAGCCAGCTTTCACCCTGAAAACTACGGTTCTTTTGAGTACCCTTATGGTTGGTCTTTTGGGGGAGTATTGTGGTTACATGAAGCTGGTCATTTCTGATTTTGCTTCTGAGGGTTTTTGCTTAGGACCTAGGTAGAAATAGAAAGCACTTCCTTTACCAGGTTCAGACTCCAGCCATATTTTTCCCCCTGCACCTTCGATGATTTTTGAGGCTAGTGTGAGGCCGAGTCCCATTCCGGGGTTTATACGTGTATGGTCTGTTTCAATCTTCTCGAAAGCGTTGAAGATGGATGCCTGATTTTCAAGAGGAATTCCTGCACCTGTATCTTTGACAAAGAAAACAGCGTTTTGATTATCGTCGGCAAAACAGCCAAATTCCACTACTCCCTGATCGGTAAATTTGATGGCATTGCTCAGGAGGTGGATCATAACCTCCTGGAGGTATGCCAGATTGGTTTTCAGTGAAAAGTTTTCCGGAAGGTTGAAGGCGGTTTTGATAGAAACCTGTGACTTGCTGTAAGCCTCTTTGAGCGCATCAGCTTTAAGTTTCAGGTTGTCACAAACTTCGGATGGTTGCACCACATCGTCGGGGCTGAAACGAAAATCTCCCGCCTGTAAACGAGAGAGGTTGAGTAGGGAATCGATAAGGAGTAGGAGCTCATCGGTTTTGGCGTGTAGCATACCGGCAAAATTGCCTTTTTCCTCATCCGGGATGTCTGAGTAGAGTAACACTTCAGTTAAGCCTTGAATGGCATTAAGAGGAGTTCTGATTTCATGTGATAAATTCCGAAAGAATTGTTCTTTGATTTTTTGGGATAGGGAGATCTTTTTCTCGAAATTCTTAGTTCGGTTTAACTCGTAATCTCTGAATAATTCTTTTAGTTTAGTTAGTGAAAGGATCCCATGAAAATTTTGGTTGCTGTCAATGACTGGAAGAGCAGGTGCCTGGGTTCTGTGCATGAGTTCCAATGCCTGGTGAATTGTGGCATCGGGAGCAATAGACGGTTTTGGTGTAAGGCAATCGGCGACCAGTTTTTTCTGTCGTTCAAAGACATCAGAGACGGTAAGTAGCCCCTGGAATGAGTTGTTATTTTCCATCACGACAAAGAACTTTTTTTCTTTTAGTTCCTCTTCAATGATGTTAACTCCGGTGAAAAGTTCAGTTTTTGGATATTCTTTTTCAATGTAAGGTGTGATAATCATGGTCTCAGGTATCTATCTCAATGGTGTCGTAATGCACTTTCAATTGAAAGTCCACCTTGAGGATTTCGGAAGGCGAAATATACGGAATAACTTTCTCTTTTAAAATTCCCATGACGTGATTCAATTCAATTTTTTTAAGGATCCGTCTATTAACAAAGACTACTTCCACATTAGGATGTTCCAAATCTACTGTTTCGAACTCATTGGGAACCAGTAGCTCGAAGAGTTTTGTTACTCCTTTTTTCCCCTGTGGGGATTTTCTGCCAACAATGAGAATGTCTTCGAAAGGAGGGAGTTTTACTTCTTCGAAACCAAGGTTAACAGAGTACTTAGTAGAATTGCTGTTCATTCGTATATATTTTAAATTGTCAGAATCATTAAAGTACGGAACATAATTGATGAAAGTTTCAATATTTTTTGGATTATGTTTTAGAATTTCTCATTTAGAAAGGGATTTCATCCCTTAAACCTTGACCTACTTTTCTTATCTTGATATCACTATTGTCCGGTAAAACAATAGCTTTTCTTTTTTGCGCTCAAGCCGCGCGGGCTTTTACTTTTTTTGTTCATGATTTTGCTTGTTTTAAAAGGTAATCACGATTTCCGCTTCACTTCAATTCTACAGCAAAAAAAAGTAAACAAAAAATGCCGTCGCGCATACAAATTTTTAAAAATCAAATCATTTCCCTAAAATTCGGAAACTCGCTACGCTCAAACAGTCCGGATTTACCTCATTATTTTGTCTGCTTGCAAAGGCATTCGATGAACTCGCAAGCTCGTTTCTTAACGGAAAATGATCTGATTTTCTTAACGAAATTTGTCTGAAGCGATTCCAAGCCCGGAACATTCCTAAGTGGCTCTAAAGTCTTAATAAAGTTGGCTTCTATAAAATTATATTTTGTTTTTACCGGACACTATTGTCTTGATACAAAAAAGTAGGCAAAAAAATTATTAACATGATTATTGCTACACTCGACAGTATTCAAGCAAGCTTGATACTGTTCTCGCTAAACGCAATAATTATTAAATGAATATTGCTGCGTTCGGCATTATCCAAGCAAGGTTGGCTATTGCTCTCACTTATCGCAATATTTCAAGACTGAGTCAGCTTTCGCACTAAAAGCTACGGTTCTTTTATCGAAATCGTCAAAACTCATCTCGCTTGCTGCGCGCACGAGATTCAGACAGAGACGATTTAACGATAAAACAACCTTGTTTTTAGGCTTACCTGGCAAGGTCGGTTCCATAGCAACATCCTTAATTCCTTTGCGAAAATAGATTTATGGGCTGCTAAAATAGTCAGCGGCCCTATTTAAAATCTATTTTATTGTTCTTTTTGGCATTGCCCCCAAAAGGAACCAAAAAAGTCTAGTCCGCTTAAACCTATCGGCCCGCGAAAGCCAAAATTTCCTCCCATTGCGCAATGCCTTGAAAGTCGCCCATTTTGGCTTTCCGCCATCCGCCGGCCCGGAAAGCGGACTGGCCAGCGCGCTGTTTGAATAGTTAGTTTCGTTTTTTCCTAAAAGCAATCATTTGAGTTGTGAGAGGTTGATGACTTGATTGGATGTTTGTTTTTTTGTTGTCCTTTTTGGCATTGCCCCAAAAAGAACGAAAAAAGTCTAGTCCGCTTAAACCTATCGGCCCGCGAAAGCCAAAATTTCCTCCCATTGCGCAAGGCCTTGAAAGTCGCCCATTTTGGCTTCCCGCCATCCGCCGGCCCGGAAAGCGGACGGGCCACCGCGCCGTTTGAATAGTTAGCTTCGTTTTCACTCAGAGAAATCTTTTGAAAAGTGAGAGGTTGACTGCTTATTTTGATATTGAGTTTATCTCTTGTTCTTTTTGGCATTGCCCCAAAAAGAACCAAAAAAGTCTAGTCCGCTTAAACCTATCGGCCCGCGGAAGCCAAAATTTCCTCCCATTGCGCAAGGCCTTGAAAGTCGCCCATTTTGGCTTCCCGCCATCCGCCGGCCCGGAAAGCGGACGGGCCACCGCGCTGTTTGAACTAAAGACTTGTTTAAGCATTATATTTACATTTGATCAGTAAGTTGTTGATAATTTATTTTTGGTACGAGATTCAGACAGGGACGATTTTACGATAAAACAACCTTGTTTTTAGGCTTACCTGCCAAGGTCGGATTCTTCAAGACAGTCAGAATATTCAGGGTCTTCATTTTAAGGTGTTCTAAAAAAGTCAACCGCCTAATTTTTATTTCTTAATTATTGTTCTTTTTGGCATTGCCCCAAAAAGGAACCAAAAAGGTCTAGTCCGCTTTATCCTATCCCCCCGCGGAAGCAAAAATTTCCTCCCATTGCGCAAGGCCTTGAAAGTCGCCCATTTTGGCTTCCCGCCATCCGCCGGCCCGGAAAGCGGACGGGCCACCGCGCTGTTTTAATAGTGACTTTCGTTTTTCCCTTGGAGTATTCTGAAGAATTGAGGGTGGTTGAATACTTGTTTACTTGAGATTCTTTTCTAATACGGTCAGGGTTGTTGAAAAATGAAGTGGGGATAAAGCAAAGGGCTTTTGTATATAGAAAAGAGATGGTATTCTCCAGAGCAGACTTTTGAATGTGGATTGGGATAATCGGAAATTTCTCCTATCTTGCATAATCAAACTTTTCGTTAAAGAAGTTAAAAGATTAATAAATGTTTAATGCGTTGAGTTTAAGTGGTAACGGTTTTTTGCCTTCGGAATTTTCGTTATCCTTTCCGTTGTATTTCTGAATGGCGGAGCTACTCTACACTAAAACCCTAAAGTCATGGACAACAACGATCAATTTACTGTACTCGAAAATAAAAAGATAGGCCGTAATCTGGCGCTTTACCGCAAAATGCGTGACAAGAAGGCTCTGGAAGTGGCTGAACACCTTGGTCTGAGCGAAGCGGCTTATACGAAGTATGAACGGGGGGAAAGCAAAATTACGGTGGAACTGGTGCAAAAGGTTGCGGAGTTTTTGAAGGTTGATCCTATCTCCGTGCTGATGTCTCAGCCGGAATCTTTTATTGAGAGTTTTAATAATTCGCCATTTACTGATTCTCCGGGAGCTTCTGCAGGAGTTGGAAATAGTAGTACTATTGGTGATAATTACAATGCTACTAACGATAAGCAGGCTGAAATGATGGTTAAGCTTATGGAGAATATGCTTAAGCTGAGTGAAAGGATGCTTGAGATGATGGAGAAGGGGTGAAGATATTAAAAATTGTAAAATTTCAATAGTTCATTACATTATGGCTGAAGAAGAAAAAGCGACCAATGCATCAAATGAAAATATGGATAAAAAAAATCCAAATACGGTTAAAAAAATTAGTATTGAGGATTTAATTAAAGGTGTGTTTGACGGATATGGTTCTGATGCTACTGAGGATGGAAAAAAACGGTTTAACCAAATTTTGACAAAATATCTAAAACAGGAAGCATCAAAAAACAACTGCTATAAAGAATATAATATTGTCGTCTTATACGATGAATCAACTCTGGTAAAAGGAGATGCCGACAGCATTTATAATGCTGTTACAAAATTTACTGACGAAAAGAAACCACTATTATTAATTCTGTATTCTAGGGGTGGTTCTGCTGCATCAGCATATTTAATTGGGAAATTATGTAGAGAATACAGTGATGGTTCCTTTGTCGTTTCTGTGCCTAGATTTGCCAAATCCGCAGCAACGCTAATTACCTGTGGAGCAAATGAAGTTCATATGGGGAGTCTTTCAGAATTAGGTCCAATTGATCCGCAAATAAATAGATTACCTGCTTTAGGATTGAAAAATTCAGTAGAACATATCGCTGAGTTAGCTAAAAGATATCCTGAAGCTTCAGATATGTTTGCAAAGTATTTAAAAGATAGTTTACCCCTAATTAACCTTGGTTACTATGAAAGGGTTGCTGAATCAGCAGTTCAATATGCAGAGAAACTTTTAAACACTCATTCTCATTTATTGCCAAAGGAAGGAAAAGATATAGCATATGAACTGGTTTATAAATATAAAGATCATGGTTTTGTAATTGATAGTTATGAAGCCATGGAGATTTTTGGAGAAAAAATAATAAAAAGCAATACTGATGAATATCAATTAGGTAATACTATTTACAAGGCTCTTGATATGGTAAGTCGTTTTTTTGGTTTTTTAAACTATGACTTTTATTTTATTGGTTCGTTTGATTCAGAAGCAAATGTTATTAAAAGAGCAGCGGCTAATGACTAAATGTTCTCAATTAATTTATAAACAATGGAAATTATCCCTAAACAATTTTAAAAATGGCAAAATCAAAACAAGAAATAATCAAAGAAATAGAAAGTTTCATGTCCGGAAACCTTTCTTCTTGGTATGTTGGGATTTCCGAAGATCCAAAAGAAAGATTAAAGGCGCATGGGGTTGCTTTTGAGCCAAGTAATACTTCATGGATTCACATAAAAGCTCAAGATGATAAGACATCTCGAGAAATTGAAACATACTTTATTAATAAAGGAGCTGATGGAGGCGATGGAGGTGGAGATGAAGATGCGAAATTTGTTTATGCCTATAAAAAGAATAGCCAAACAAAACCATAATTAAAGTTTACCTGTCCTATAAAATAACCCTTATGCTTCCAATTGATCGTACAGAAATAGAAACTTGGGGGAAAAGGCATGAATCGAAAGGAGAGTTTCCGTCTTTAATCTCAAAACTTATTTTTGAAACAACCCCAAGAAGTACTTATTTAAAAGTACCTTCCGGGAGTGCGGTATTTCTGAAAGGCTGGGATGGCGTTGTTCATTGTCAGGAAAATATGAATTTTGTTCCTGTTGGAATATCTCTTTGGGAGTTTAAAACCAATGGGGATAAATCGCAAGCGGAATCGGACTATAATAAAAGGACGGAGAATAGTCTAGGATTTAACAAATCTGAGGCATCATTCATTTTTGTAACCACAAACTATTGGGAAGACCAAGATAAAGAAAAATGGGTTGAGGAAAAGAAAAATGAAAATGAATGGGCTGATGTTCGGGTTTATGATTCAATAACCCTTCTCAATTGGTTGTCAATTGCTGAGGTAACATCAAAATGGTTTATTGAAAATATTTTAGGACGATCCTACAGTAATTGCCTAACGATTGAAGATTTTTGGGAAGAATGGTCTGTAGGCCCTAAAGGGAGAGGACTTGATCCCGAATTGGTTTTGGCTGGACGAGAGGGTAACTGTCAACAACTAGTTAATTTTTTACAGGGAGAACCAAATCTTGTGGGAGTAAGAGCTTCAACAAAGGATGAAGCCATAGCTTTTATTGTGGCTACCGTTATTAAAACTGGAGGGTATTTTAAGGCGCAATTTTACTCAAAAAGTCTTGTAATTGAAGACCTTTCAGATTTTAGATTGGTTAAAAAGAATGGTTATCAATTAAACTTAATTGTAAAGTTTGAAGATACGACTTCTTTACATAGTGCTGTAGGGAGAAAACATCATGTTTTACTACCGCTGGGGCCTGATGACGGATTTAATTCAAAAGATATCATTGAGCTTCCTATCCCTGATCGGGATGGCCAAATTCAAGCGTTAATAGCTTCAGGTTATTCACAGGAAAAGGCTGAAAAGTTTTCGAGAGAGGCTGGAAGAGATATTACTATTTTAAAAAAATTATTAGGCTTTCCTTTAGATAAAAAAAAATGGCAATACCAAGCGGAAATAAAGGAACTGGTACCGGCCCTTTTAATTGGACGCTGGAATGAAACCAATGAAGGGGATAGAAAAACTCTAGAAATTCTTTCAGGAGAGGCATATGATAGTTTTTCTGAAAAACTTCAAAAATGGACTGACGTTGAATCTCCGCCATTAATGAAAATAGGGAGTTCCTGGCGATTAACATCCCCTTTGGATGCATGGACAAACTTATCTAATCAGATTTCCAAAAGTGACTTTGAAAAGCTAAAAAAAGTTTTTCATAATGTAATGGAGGAGATAAATCCTGTTCTCGAATTGAAACCTCATGAACGTGTCATAGCCCCGTTAAAAGGGAAAGAATCTTCTTATTCTTCATGGTGTCGGGAGGGAATAACTCAGTCTATGATTTTAATTGGACTGCATGGAGATAAATTGGATTTTCCATTTAATATTTCTTCTCAGGCTTGGGTTGATGAAATAATAAAGGAATTACTATACAAAGCTTCAGGTGATCTTTGGGTATCGAGAGAAAATGAAATGCCTTTAATTGCTGAAGCTTCGCCAAAATCCTTTATTAATTCGGTTTATCATTCTTTGTCCTTAAAGACGAAGCCAATTATGGAAATGTTTAGAGAGGAGGAGGGCCTTATTTCGCCTACCAGTCATCATTCCGGACTTCTATGGGCATTAGAAGGATTGGCATGGAAAGAGGAATTTTTATATGATGCCACATTTATATTAGCCCGATTATCGGCACTGGATCCGGGAGGAAAATTGGCTAACCGTCCATTTAACAGTCTTAGAGAAATCTATAAACCGTGGCACTACCAGACCTTTGCAACTTTAGAGGACAGAGTTAGGACGCTCGAAAAGATTTTGAAAAATGAATATGAAATAGGTTGGGCTTTATTATGCGATATGCTTCCAAAGGGATCGAGTATTGCAGCTCCGACACATAAGATGCGTTGGAGATTGTTTGAGTCTAGTTTTAATCAGAGGTATACTTGGGACGAAATTTTTGAAACTCATGCCCGAGTTTTGGATTTGCTTCTGAAACACTTTGATTATTCAGAGAATAAATTGATTGACTTATTGATAAATTCTCAGTCAGATCAAATATTACCAACTTTCCGAGATAAAATGCTGACTTTTATTGAACTAAATATTGAAAAAATAAATATTGAAAAAAATACAGCATGGCATGAGCTTAGGAAAATTTTATCCAGGCATAGGTCATATCCGGATTCAAAGTGGGCTTTAAGTGAAGAGTTATTGTCCAGGTATGAAAATATCTACGAAAGGATACAGCCTGTTGATTCGATTGAAAAGGTTTTATGGATGTTTAATAGTAAATGGCCTGCATTTCCTGAGGGCAGTGAAAGAAAAGATATTAAAATAAAAGAGAAAGAAGAATTAATTAAGAAAAAAAGAACCGAAGGGCTTATAGCAATTCATGAGAAATATGGATTTTCAAAGTTAAAAGAATTAGTTAAAGAAGTTAAAGAACCAGGTGTTTATGGTGATACTTTAGCCCGAATTATTGATGAAGAAGAGAAAATTCTTGAATTGTGTGAATATCTAAAAAGTAGTGAAAGGAAAGAAGTCTATTTTGTTCAGCAATTTATCCGTACCAAGTCATTTGAGGATGGTATTAATTGGGTTTTTGAATTATTTGAAAAGTTAAAAGACTATTCAAGCTTTTATTTGGCCAGAATCTTTCATCTGCTCGATCAAGATATTCAAGTGTGGAAATTTATTGATCAGACTAATTCAGAAATTTCAACTAACTATTGGAGAGAGATGCCTCCACACTTCTGGGGATTACCTAAAGATGATTTGGTTTATGGTATTAATAAATTATTGAAAGTTAAAAGGTTTATTAGTGCTTTGGAGATCGCTTATCATGAGCCGGAGAAGCTGCCATCTGAGTTATTGGTTGGAATACTGATGAAAATGATTTCTCAAAATTCAGAGGAGCATCTTCAAATTGATCAATACCAGGTAATAACTGTTATTGAAGAGATTGAAAGGAGAGCAGATGTTGACAGGTCATTACTTGTGCGCTTAGAATGGTTATATCTTCCTTTCCTAACCTCATATGGACATGGACATGAACCAAAAGTCCTTTATGAAGAATTATCGACTAATCCTGATTTTTTTATTGAAATATTATCCTTGGTTTATAAATCAGAAAAAGAAAATGCCGATAAAGAAGATATTGATGAGTCGAAAATTTATTTGAGTAAAAATGGGTATGAGCTTTTACGAAGTTGGAACAGGATTCCAGGTGTTGATGAAGAGCTTAACATTGACGAGGTTTCTTTAATGAACTGGATTAGCAATGTGAGAGAAAAAGCTATAAAAACCGGGAGGATAGAAGTTGCAGATAATCATATCGGTAATATGCTTGCTGAATATCCCGAAAAAGAAGAGCCTTGGCCGCCAAGGGAGATTTGCAAGATTATTGAAAAAATCAACACTCAAAGTTTAAAAAGCGGATTTTTCTCTGGTGCCTTCAATAAAAGGAGTTTTTCTTCAAGAGGGCCTTTTGATGGAGGAGAAATAGAAAGAGGTCATGCAAAGTATTTCCGGACTCAGGCCATCCAATTTAAATATGATTTTCCTATGACAGCTGAGGTGCTTAACAGTTTGGCCGATAGTTATGAACGAGATGCAAAAAGGATGGATGAAATTGCGGAGAAGGATAAGCTTGATTTTTGATAAGGTGTGTTTTGCCCATTTGGATAAACAAATATTATGAGTGGATTAACCGATAAGCAATATAAAACCCGTTGGGGCGAAATCAAAAAAGTTTTGAAGGAGCGCCCGTTATTAGCATATAAAGTAAATATTCCGTTGGAGGAATGGGATACTTATATGTTTTCCTATCCTTCCCATCAGGAAATAGACAGGATTTATGATGAAATCATGACCGATAGGAAGGAAAAGACTTTAAGAGTGAAAGAAGGATTGTCAAAAATTGTTGGTTATAGGGAATCCAAAGAATTCTCCAGAAGAAGTGGGGTGTCAGATAGCAGTATTCGACAAATACTTGATGGAAAAAAAGAAAGGGCTGGTTATGACATCATTAATAGATTGGAGTTATTTTTATCTGTTACAATGGAGGAGTTTGAACCTTCCCCTGAAAACCCGCTAAGCGTAAGAGAATTTGCTCAAAATTCCATAGCTTATATAGCTTCTCAACTTAATAAAGTTGCCGAAAACTTAAAGGGTTATTGTTTTGATTTGACTGAAATGGTTAGAAAAGAAAATAAGCGGTTTGATTTTTTTGGTGAGAGAATTTCCCCTTCAATTAGAATTGAACGGAATATTGAAAGGTTGAAGGAGATTAAAGATGGGATTGATATGCTGTGGGAGAATTATATTGATGGAAATGAAAAGAAAAAAGTTAAATGAAGAATGTTTTTTGTAGATAAGTTGAAATGAGTCAATTGGTTGATGAAGGTTGTGAAAGGCGGAGAGCCTGGATTAATCAGGAAATGGAAAAAGCAGAAATTGGTTTTTCTTATCCTGCAAGTGATCATGCACCGCATTGTTTATGGACATGCAAATTGCTTATTGTTCTGGTGCCTGGATTTCGGTTATTGTGATGTCGGTTGCTGTTATTGATTCTCATTTGAGAGAAACTGAAGCTATGGATACCTCAGTTGGGACTGCAAAATTATTGAAGGATTTATATGAAGGAGAAGGGATTGATTGGTTGAGAAAGTTACGAAACAAGTATGTTCATCATAATGTGGATAATCCCCTTTTTGGTATGAATGATTGGTATAACAGACAGGCGGAAATGGAAAAGGATGCCACCAAGGCTATGAAGATGACAATTTCTGCTTTGTATCAAAGTCCCAGGACTTGATTTTTGCTTCGAAATAGCACTATGCAGGTTACGGGTAATTTTGTAAAGTTACCCGTATCTGATCACAATTCCAAGATGTCCAGTTTTTTTTGTAATAAACTGGACATCTTAAATTTTTTCGAATCTGACTGGGGTTGTTTACTGGTTTGTTTTTCTGTTTGTTAAAGAGATTTTATTTCCTGGGTGCATGGATTTACCTATGTTAATGAAGTTGTTGAGGTGGTGGAGGAAAAGTCATGAACCCCGGATTGGTATAATCCCAGATTTCTCTTATCTTGCTTAATCAAACTTTTCGCTAAAGAAGTTAACAAATTATTAAATATTTTATACGTTTCCTGCTTAATTAGTTTATGAATCGACAAGAGTATTTTGAAACTGAAGAAGGTCAAAAAAGATTGCATTGGAAACGATCCGCAAGAGAGATGTGTTTTGAAATAACTCAGGAACCAGGGACGAAAAAGTCTTTAAAGATTGGGGACAAAAGGCATTTTAGAAAAGCGGTAAGAGAACAACTTCAAATAATTAATAGAAAAGCGTATAGGGGGGATATTATTCTCATAATTGATTATTATACAACCGAAAACTATCCACCACCTCTTCAAACGCTCTCCAAAAATTACCTTGATTTGTTGCATGAGTCTAAGCTAGAGGTAGATAAATTTGAAAACATTTTATTTAAGGATGATAGTCAAATAAAAATTTTAATAGCAAACTACCATCTTAATGAATACGGAGATAACAGGCCGAAAGTACGCATAACTACAAACTCGTTAAAGAACTTTTTTGAAGATATTGCACTGGCATACCGAATATTAAATAATGATTTTCTTGATGCTGATTTTTCGAATAATTATAAAATAGATGACTATTTTAGGGAACAGGAGTTAGATGATGATGTATATGATGATTATGCTGATTTAATAGAGAATAAGGAAAAAATCTGTAAAACATGGGGCGAAAAGGTTTATCGAGCCCGTGAATATATGTATAAAACAGAGATACAAGGAAGGTATTTGCAGCTAAATAGAATATCCATAAGGGATTTAATTGGTTTGTATCAATCGGAATTCTCAGATAACAAAAAAAATATTCAAGATAGAAAGTTTAATAAATTATGGAATGTTACGAAAAACTATGTTTTTATAGCATCCGATTTTTTTGATTTAGGGAAAGCTCCATCCGAAAAAGGTGAATCAAAGAGATTTAAAGAACAGTTTAAAAAAACAGCTGGTAGAATTTAAAATAAAATACCCTGTTCTGTTTCCGTTACTCATACCAGTGAGTATTATTGTGCTATATACACCTCCAAGAAAAAATGTTATTGATTTAGATAATCTTGCAAGAAATTATATTGTTCCATTTATTACTGAAATATTAAAACCCCCAGCATCGCATGTAAGGGTATTGGAGAAATACCATTTAAAAAAAATAGCTTCCAAGCCGATTCAAAAATATTCCTTGAATTCATTAACAAGTTATCAAATACTATATCTTCCAAGAAACATTAATTCTCCTATTAATGGGGAAATTAAGTTTGTTATTACTAACGGAAATACCATTTACCAGAACGTGAAAACCACAATTGACGATTTAATTAGAGCATGGCAAGAGTAAAATACAAAGTCGAATTTCTACAGTTGGAGTAATTTGGACTATATGGGTAAAGATTTGATCTAAATTGTATTTTGGGCTGGTGTCTTTCCTTTTGTTAAACTTAACTGGCTGTCTGAAAAGAGATTTGTCAGGTTGAAGTACCAAAATTTACTAAGTGAAATATGAAAAAACTAACCATTAAGCTTGAAAATTGCTACGGTATAGCAAAACTTGAAAAAGAATTTGACTTCAGTGACAGAAACACCAAGGTCATTTATGCGCCAAATGGTTGTATGAAAACATCATTAGCCAAGACATTCCAAGCTGTTTCCAGAAAGAGAAAACCACAGGATGAACTTTTTCCGGATAGAATAAGTAAATCCTCTATCCAATATGATGGAGCTGACATTCAACCTGAGCAGATTTTAGTTGTTGATTCATATTCGGACAGCTATTCTTCAAAAGAAAAAATGGCCACATTACTGGTAAATCCAGAATTAAAAAGTCAATATCAGGAGATCCTGGAGAATATAGAAAATAAAAAAAATGAAGTATTCAAAGACATTAAGCGTATATCTGGTTCGAGTAATGCCGAAAAAGAAATTAGCTTAATTTTTGAAGGGAAAAATATTTTTGAGAAGTTAAGCTCAATCTCTCCTCAAATAAATGAAACTGAATATAATGAACTGAGTTATAAATATGGCGATGTCATAAATGATAAAGTTTATGATTTCCTGAAGAGTAACTCTGGATTAATAGAAGAATACCTTGATAAATATACGGAGTTAATTGATAGTTCAACATTTTTTAAGAAAGGTGTTTTTGGTACCGATAATGCCATTGGAGTAAATAAATCACTAGCGGATAACCGTTTTTTTGAGGCCAACCATAAAGTAGTATTAGAGGATGAAACTATTATTGCCGACAAGGATGGACTTAATGAGCTGGTAAAGAGGGAAAAAGATAGGATATTGTCAGATGAGGATTTGGCCAAAAAATTTGATAAAATCGATAATGCCATTACAAAAAATGTGCAACTAAAAACATTGAAAGGAGTATTAGAAAGTGAACCTGAATTGATCTCCGAACTTTCCGATTTAGATGGGTTTAAAAAGAAACTGTGGATAAATTATTTTGGGGGTATAAAAGAAAGTTTTAATACCTTAATTGCTTTATATGCTGAGTCCCAAGATACAATTCGTTCGATCGTTGATCAGGCAAATGCAGAAAAAACTGAATGGGAAAAGGTTGTTGATCTATACAATAATAGGTTTAATGTTCCTTTCAAACTTGAAGTTTTAAATCAAGATGATGTAATTCTTAAAGATAAAGTATCTCCTAATATTGGTTTTTCCTATTCCGATGGACGTGGAGAGAGAAGTATTGATGAGACGGATGTAAAGAAGTCTTTGAGCACAGGGGAAAAACGTGCCTTATACTTGTTGAATGTTATTTTTGAGATAGAAGCGAGGAAGAAGGATGAAAATGATTGTATCTTAATCCTTGATGATATTGCTGATTCGTTTGATTATAAGAATAAGTATGCCATAATTGAATACCTAAAGGATATTTCTGAAGATTCTAAGTTCAAAGTGCTGCTATTGACCCATAATTTTGATTTTTACCGGACAGTGGCCTCCAGACTTCCAAGTATTAATTACGCTGATTGCTTTATGACGATTCGAAGTGATGCCGAGGTTAAACTAGTAAAAGGACAATACCTTCGTAATGTTTTTGAATCCTGGGTTAAGGAAATAGAAAAAAAGGAGCGAATATTTCTGGCTTCCATTCCGTTCGCCAGAAACATTATTGAGTATATCAAAGGAAATCAAGATTCCCATTATCTTAAATTAACTAATTTGCTCCACGTTAAGTCTGATACAAAAGCTTTACAGGTGAGTGATATAATTGAAACGTACAAAACAATTTGGGCCGATAAAGAATATCACATACCCGAAAAGCCGGTTTATGATATGATTCTTGATGAAACATCAAGGATTCTTGCTGAAACATCTGAGAGGGTTCAACTTGAAACTAAAGTAATTCTATCTATGGCAATACGTTTAAAAGCAGAAGAATTTATGATTGAAAAAATAGATTCTAAAGAAGAGGTTTCTCTGATATCAAATTATCAAACGACAGAATTAATGCGTCTATATAAAGACAAATTTTCTGAAGAAACCGAGAATATTAAACTAATGGAACAAGTGAATTTAATGACCGCTGAAAACATACATATCAATGCTTTTATGTACGAACCCATATTAGATTTATCAGATCATTATTTAAAGGATTTATTTCGCAAAGTTTCAAGTTTGAATTAGTTAGAAAAATGGAGTAGTATTTTTTTGTCCCAATATCATCATAAAATTTTTTGTCTATGCCACGTTCAAGAAACACAGACAGACAAGGTCAATCTTTCACAGAAGAAACCCAAAGAGTCGTTTGGAATAGAGCAGAAATTGTTCCAAGTCACAATCCAGATGTATAGCGTAAGGATCGTTGTGGTGCCTGGATAAAGTGGGAGAAGTCTGGAGACACTACCGAAAATGGGAATGGCTGGGAAATTGACCACATCAAGCCCGTTTCTGAAGGAGGCAATGATGATCTTTCAAATCTTCAGCCATTGCAATGGCAAAACAACCGTGCCAAAGGGGATGATTATCCAGCCGTGAATTATTGTTTGGTAAAGGCGAGTAAATAGAATACATTTTTCATATTTTTGCTTACAATGGGATCAAAAGCAAGAGATTATACAAGATCAACCATCAGGTTGCTGGATACGCTTTCCGGAAATGAATGTGCAGCACCTGACTGTGCGCGGTCATTGATTGCACGGGATGGAGAAACCATCGTCAGCAAAATTTGCCACATTGAAGCTGCCAGTGAAAACGGGCCCCGGTATAATCCGGATATGAACGATGATGAACGGCGTCATTATAATAACCTGATTTTGTTGTGCGACGAATGCCATAGTATTATTGACAACAAGAACAACGAAGATCAATATTCTGTGGAATTGCTAAAGCAATGGAAGGAGTTTCATGAATCGCGGCAGAAATTGAGTATTCTTGCTAATAATCCCAGGCTGCTTAACCAGGCTATCAACGGAATCGCCGAACTGGAGCTGGATGAGGACTTGCAGGGGGATGATGGTCTGGAGATCTTTGGAATTACTCAGAAAATTGAATATAACGGGATAAAAAGGAATAAATCCTTAATTGACGAGTATGCCGTTTATTATCCCAAGATTAATGTTTTGTATGGAGAACTGGAGGAGCAAGGCTCTTTTAAAAAGATAAGACTTCTCAGGAATATAAAACTCATTTACACCAGAGTAAAGGGCAGGTACCTTGAGGGTGAGAAGGATGAAATGGATATTATTAGGGAGAATGCGGACAATATTATAGAAGAGGTCGAAAATGAGCTTCTTAATATGGTTGATGAGCAGCATTCGCTACGGGATGATGTGGCATTTGCTATTCCAATAATAATGGTAGATGCTTTTATGAGATGTAAAATTCTTGAAGAACCAAGGGGCTTATGATTTTAGGACGTGACATTAACCCCCAAAACAATGTTTATCATTTAGGGGCCCAAATTATTGAGGTATTAAAAAGTTCGAACCAGGAATTTTTTGATTTCCTTGATGTGTATGACCGTTTGAATGCTCGTGAAAAAGTTTCCTTCAATCTTTTTGCATTATCTCTTGACTGGCTCTTTCTGCTGGGAATTGTTGACAACCAAAACGGAAAACTGGTAAAATGTTTTTAAAGAAACTGATTATAGAAAACAGCGGTGTTGTAATCCGGGATATTTCCTTTCAAAAGGGGATCAATCTGATTATCGACGAAACCCGCACAGAAGACCGGAAGGAGTCAGGCAATAATGTGGGGAAAACAACCGTATTACGACTTATTGACTATTGCCTGGGAAGTAAAGGGAAAAATATATATGAAGATGCTGAATTTAAAGACCGGGCCAATAATCATGAGGTTGAAGAGTTCCTCAAGAAAAACAATGTTGTTGTAACTCTTATACTTAAAGAAGATCCTGAGGTTTTGATGTCTAAAGAAATTACTATTCGACGTAATTTTCTGCCAAGAGGAGAAAAGATCCAGGAAATAAATGGTGAGCCCATAGGCGATTTGAAAGAGTTTAATCGAGAGTTGACCAGACAAATATTTAAAACCACTATTGAAAGACCTACATTCAGACAGATTATAGCTAAAAATATCCGGGATGAGAAATACCGGCTTGAGAATGTATTGAAGGTTTTGCATTCAACAACTAAGCGAGAAGAATACGAAGCTTTGTATTTGTTTTGGTTGGGCATCCCGATTGATAATCATGCAAGGAAGCAGGAGTTGTTGACGAAGATAAGTATTGAAAAGAACCTTCAAAAAAGATTGCGTAAGGAAAATAACTATGCCCGCACCGAGCAAGCGTTAATTGTTGTGGAAAGGGATATTCATAATTTGGAGACGCAAAAAGAGAGCTTTAATCTCAATGAGGAATACGAAAACTACCTTGAAGAGCTGAATCAATCAAAAGGAGAAATAAACCGACTCTCAACGCTGCTTGGTCAGCTTGAATTGAGAAGGGAAATGATTATTGAAAGTAAAGAGGAGTTGGAGAAAGAGGTTGCAGACATTAATGTTAATCAAATAAGGTCTCTTTACGAGGAAGCCAGCGCACTGATTCCGAATATTCAGAAGTCTTTTGAAGATACTTTAAAGTTTCATAACGAAATGATTACTGAAAAGTTAAAGTATATTTTGGCCGAGCTGCCAGATGTTGAAACGGAAATAAAAAAGGGAAGGAACAGGTTGAGAGATTTACGCCAAAAGGAACGTGAGTTTACCAATATTTTGCAAAAAAAAGGAGCCCTTGACGAATTGCAGGCTATAATAGGGAAATTAAACGCCCTGTACGAAAATAAAGGACACCTGGAAGAGCAACAAAAGATGTGGGAAAGCTCTAACCGGAAATTAGAAACACTACAGAGGGAATTGGAACAGATCAATGAGGGGATCAATGCACGGGAAGCGTTAATAAAAGACCGCATTACTCATTTCAATAAGTATTTTTCTGAAATATCGGGGAAGCTTTACGGAGAACAATTTTTATTGGTTGCTAATGAAAATGAACGAGGGTATGGGCTTTCTGTGGAAACAGTTTCCGGAAATCCAGGCACCGGCAAGAAAAAAGGACAAATTGCGGCCTTTGATCTTGCGTATATTTTATTCGCAGATGATTTAGAACTCGAGCAACTCCATTTTATCCTGCATGATCAGATTGAAAATGTTCATGATAATCAGATATCAGGATTACTAACAGAAATTGTTGAGCGGGTGAACTGTCAATATGTATTGCCTGTATTGCGGGAAAAATTGCCTGAAGATATACCGGTGGAAGATTATACCATATTAACGCTTTCACAATCGGATAAGTTGTTTAGGATATAGGGGTGGGGGGAAAACGCTTGTTTTCCTGAGGCAAAGCAATATTTTTTAATTGTTGCCATGGTTGTTGTCGCCAATTTTGTCAATATTTGCGACAAAAATATGTTTTGAAAGGCTGTTAAGTGTCTGATAAGCTGTTGATGGTGTTTTGCATGGTTCTGCGATGGGAAGGCTACAATTGTTAACTGATTAATATCAAGATATGGCAACGATTTTAAAAGCAGACCAAAGAGACTTTCAAGAAAGTCCAAATAAGATTGATCATTACAGGGTTTTCACAGATTTATCAAGAAGTAAAATGGGTGTAAATCCTGAAAACCTGAACTTTGATTTAAGGCAATTAAATCCAGACGAATTTTCAGCCCCCTACCATTTTCATCGATATGCAGAGGAACTTTTTATGATACTTTCAGGCTCCGCAACATTGAGAACTCCAGATGGATTGGAAATCGTTAATGTTGGTGATTTGATGTTTTTTGAGAAAGGGGAAACGGGAGCACACCAACTATATAATCACACGGAAGAGTCCTGTGTGTATTTGGACATACGGACTTATATTGGTTATGATATTGCTGAATATCCGGACTCTGATAAAATTCTTATTGCCCCATCGTTCGAGATTTTTAATAAGAATTCTCAAGCAGGTTATTTCGATGGAGAAAAGAGTGTTAAAGATATATGGAAACAAATTGAGAATAAAAGTAAATAACGCCTGTTGATAACAGAGCTTTGATAACTTCAAACCTGGCATCCCTGGCATTTTGAGAGTTTCGGATCATTCACAAGCTAATAAAGTCCCAGCGGATTTGAATGACGCGGTTGGGTCTGTTTAAAAGGGATCATTCGCCTGTGAATAGTGCCGGAAATATACATTAGATTGGGAAACATTTTCAAGCGAAAGATGAGAAACAGAAGGAGATGATGATGAAGTTGATTGAGAAGGGGTGTGACTGAGTGAGCGAAAAAATTAAAATGATGGAATAATTTATGTGAGTGCGATATTGGGGGAGACCTAAAGCGGTAAGTGATTTTAGAGGGGTGTTGAACAAAGGATAAATCACTTATATTGAGCCTGCAGTCCTAAAACGCCATTACAAAATGAAACAGAAAAATGTGAAATCGACCAGTTGGGAGATATTCAGTCCCTATTTCAAACAAATTGAGGTTCCTGCTAAAACCCTCCTCTTGCAGGAAGGAAAAGTATCCAAAACAATGTACTTTATTGAACAAGGTTGTTTGCGAACCTGGATAAACAATGACGGAAAAGAAATAACAACTCAATTTTTCTTTGAAGGTCAGATTGTTTCTTCTATTGAAAGTTTCAGGACAAATCAACCGAGTTTATACAGTATTGAAAGCCTGGAACCTTGTATTTTACAGACGGTCTCACAAAACGAATTTCAAGATGCTATTGAAAACTTACCTGAATTAAGAAAGGCGCTGGAAGAACACTTGTTCCAGCGCCTTCTTCAGGGACAAAAGCTTTTTTTGTCTGTATCCACCCCAGCAAAACCTTATTCCTGGAGTAATTTTTTATCAATAAATTGCGGCAAAAGTTCTTTGAAATTTTCGGCAGGTGTGATGTGGAT
>NZ_PVTS01000028.1 GCF_003003035.1 Marinilabilia salmonicolor
TTTCGCGTTTGGCAGCCTCCTGTGGCGACTGGTTTTATTACAACGGGAAAAAACTGGTTGTGGGAAATCCTCAAAACGATGAAACGCGACGCGTTTCCTACGATGTTGAGATAAAATCCATCACCACCCGCAGCGGCCACACCATCGAGTTTGACGATACCGAAGGGGAGGAAAAAATCCATATTCGCGACAATGGCGGTTCGGTGATAACTTTCGATACGAAGGAGAAATCACTGTTTATATCTTCAAATGAGGACTTGAATCTGAGTGCAAAAAATATAAACATAGCAGCCGAGGAGAATATTAGCATCGGGGCCAAGAAGGATATAAGTATTTCAGCAGAGGGGAATATGCAAGCCTTATCAAAAGGAGATATGGCTATCCAGAGCGATGGAGACACTTCTGTTAGCAGCCAGGGAAATCTTGAAATGGAAGCAACATCAGATGCAAGCCTGAGTGGTTTAAAAGCTTTAATCAAAGGTGAGACAAATGCCGAATTGAACGCCGCTCAGATAAAAGTGGCAGGAAGTGCCATGGCTGAGTTTTCCGGAAGTATTGTTAAACTGAATTAAAAAGGACATTATGCCAGGACCAGCAGCAACAATTGGCAGCATGCATGTCTGCCCCATGTTAAATCCCGGAGTTCCACCCCCGCCGCATGTGGGAGGACCGGTCATGGGCCCGGGAGTACCAACAGTTTTAATTGGCGGAAAACCCGCCGCAGTAATGGGTGACACGTGTACGTGTGCCGGCCCGCCCGACACTATTGTGCAGGGCGAATCAACCGTTTTGATAGGTGGAAAGCCTGCCGCTACCGTGGGGAGCATGACAGCCCACGGCGGCTCGGTTACGGTGGGAGATCCCACCGTTTTGATCGGTACGGGAGTAAGTGCCCCTACAGCTATCTCACCGGTCAAAAGAATACCCTTTCCTGACATCTCACCTATTTTAAGAGCTGCTGCAGCAGTTACCGGTCGAGGATCAAGCCTTAAAGAAGCCGAAAGAAGCCAGAAGAAGCTGAAGGAGGAGGCCCGGGAAATGGATGAACAGGAAGAGAAACCCGGAATTTATGATTTGAGATGGACTAAAGAGGAAACTGTTATTAAAGATTCAAAAGAGCTGAAAGAGGTGGAAGTAGTAGCATCTGTATTCAATATTAACGAAGGAGAGACGGTCGATTTTACCATTGAAAGAGAACAAACCAATGGAGACATTCTTACAAAGGAGTTATCAGGAAAGGTTGAAAACGGAGAAGTAAGAGTAACCTGGCAAATTGAAAAAGAAAAATGTAATTAAAAAATTATGAGTGATATCCCTGATATAGCTCAATGCCGGGTGACCGCGAGCTACCAAAATGATAAAGCAACTGCAGAAGGTGAAATTTTAACCATCAAACCTACGACAGTTAGCTTGAGTTTTATGCGCTATATATCAGCAAAGGAAAACCGTAAAAGTTTTTTTGTATGGCCACAGCGCGAAACCCCGACCCAATATACCGTTGAGGATGTTCCCCTAATAGACGGGTGGAGCTATCGGCCAACCATTTTGAGAGAAGGCTATTTGTATGTTTATTATGAAAATAACCCTGATTTTTTTAAGGAGTTTAAGGTTGGAATTGGCGGAAACTTAACCAATATTGTTTCAGATTTGTCTGAAGATGTTCGATTGCCAAATGAGGGAAGAAGCAGGAAGTATTTGTGTATTTCTGTCGATGACATTGTCTGGATTGCCTTCTCCGAATATCAGTTAAGCGCCGGATAAATCGAGAAGCTGCGTGGCGATCAGTCGTTGAGAGAAAAGCGGATGCAAAAATTCGATGGCCCGTCTTGGGTGAATAATCGCAAGGCTACTGATTGCTATACTGTTGATGATGTTGATGCTTATTTTCCATTGGCAGATTACGAAACTCCTCCTGAACAAAAAAAGTCTCATGATTCTGTGTTTTGGACGCCTGGAACCATCAATAACTGGGAAGATATTTCAGCAATTCAACAATGGAAGTCCTATTACGACAACGTAGAAGCCATTGAAGAAAACCCCGATGAACGTGATGAAGTATTTTTTTGTTTGCACGACCCGCTGGGTTGCGCCGACGAATTGGGCATAGAGCTTCAGAACAAGTGGAACTTTATGGAAGCATTAATTGTGGCAATGCAAACCGGTCTTGATAGATACGTTACGTTAAAAGAAATAGTAAAGGGAGCCAAGAACCCGGAAAATGTAGGCAGTAAAGACTTAATAGCAAAGGCAAAGCTAATGCATTAATCTTTGCTTTTATTGTATCAGGCAGCCTTTTGTTCTGAGGAGAATGCAGATAAGTATGGCAAGCATCTCGATCAAAAAAGAATAGAGAAATTGCTGGCAAAAGAGGAACGTCAGCAATGCAGGACAGAAATTTTGGAGTCTAAAAATAGTCTCACCTCATTTTTGAAAAGCGATTATTATCAAAATGGTGTACTTGAATACAGTGCCCATACTCCAGAAATAAAACTGAATGGCAAAGCCAGATTTTCATTGCATTTGAGCAATCTTCAATACCGCGTTAATGCGAAGGATCATGTAAACAATTTAAGCGAAGATAATGAAGCAATTAGTAGGCAAAGTGACAGTGGCTATAGTTATGCAAAAGACACCTTTGAGAAGGGGCAGGGGATATTGTTTGAGAAGGTGAATATTGACCTTAAAAAAGGAGGGGACAATCTGATCAGGGTTGCCCTTGCATGGAATACTATGATTGGTGGAATAGCAGACTTTGCCAGAAAGTATCCGAAATTTTTAACCACCCAAATGAAAATGCTGAATGGGGTAAGAGTGTTTAGGAACGGTGAATTGATCGTCGATGAATGCTTTGATATTGTTACAATTCAAAAAGTGGTGAAAAACAAAAAGCCATTTTTGGATGCAGGAAAGCAAATGGTAAATATTACCGATGATTTATTGGAGGACCTTCGATTCTTAAGAGCTGTAGATGGCAGTGTCATTAACATTGAACAAGTGAGTATTTCTCAGAAATTCAATTTTGCTTTTCAAAGAGAGGGAAAACTGTATGATCTGGCAGACCATTTATCTAACTCTCTGGTCTGGAACAGGTTTGTGGCACAGATAGCCATAATAAATTTGGGAAGTGCAACCTTTCAATTATTTAAAGAATCCGATAAAAATCATGAATTATTTAGAAATGCAATAACAACACTATCATCAATTGCAGGAGTTGTTGAAACACAGACAACTTATAGAGTTTTATCAAAGCGATTGAATGGAGTGTACTCTAAGAAGGTTGCAGACGATTTATTAAAAGGACTTCCTACAAAAGCATGTGCAGTAGGCGTATGGTTTACTGCCGCCACAGACGCCATTGATGGAGATGTTAATCTATACAAAGGAGATGTCGATGCTGCAGCTATGCAAGGAATTGCGGCTATTTTGGGAACTGTAGCCGGCATTGGAATATGGAATGGATGGAACCCAGCCGGTTGGGTTGCCCTACTCGCTGCAGGAACAGCCTTCTCCATTCTATCTATTTTTTTTGAAGATGGCCTATTGGAAGAACTATGCAAATGTTGTCAATTCAGACAAAAGAAGTTCCTCGTTTTTTTTGATAGTGATGAATTTGATTTAGAGGGTTCTTTTGAAAAATCGATCAGACACCATCGAACTATGGCCCACACAATGGTAAAGCGAGGTTTTGAGCAATGGGCTGATTACATGTTCTTTTATGAGCGCCTTTCCGATGTTTTATTTGGTGGCATCGTGATTATAGAAAGCAAACCCAACGTTATTACATCCAGGGTAATTGGTTCAACCACCATTCGCGAACATTTCAAAAAGGAGTTGTATGTTAATATACACTTCAACATGGCAAAAATGTGTGTGGCAGATATTGAATTAGAAATCTATTTTTATCCTAATGGTATTATGGTTGGAGAAAGCGGTCTGCTACTTACCGAAGATCCAGGCAGAGGCAACTTGCGTATCATTGAACAAACGGATCTTGAGGCTGAGTACTTTGTAGCTTTGTTTGATATCCCAGAGGCCTATTTGCCAGATCCACAAAAACGAGTATTTCATAAAAATGCTGAAGTCTTAATCTTATGTCGTTGTAAGGATCATGCACACGCCTTTCCAATTGACCGGCATGGACAACCTCGATTCATTGCTGTCCGCGAAAAGCTGTATCGCGAAGAAACTATTGTTCATCAGGCAAGAACACCATTTAATTCTCGTTTATTGGATAAAGAAGAAAATGAAAGGGAGCAGCGATTGGTTAAGTCAGTTTTTGCCGGAGGGCAAATCCGTAGAGGTTTTAAAAATGAGCTAAAATCACCAATTGATTAAGAAAAAACATGTTTGATCTAAATAAACACTACAACCCAAACAGGCGGATTGAGCCAAAAGTTCCAAGGAACTGGAAAAAGAAGTATGTGGATCTTTGCATTTCTGAGTTACCGGGGCCGGCTGCGGTTAATAGGGACGATATTGAACCAGGAGCGATTTGCGCCTTTGAATACGCTAATGATAATTTTATAGTAAAAGATGTTTCAGATACCAGGAAAATGGATTTGTATTGGGCTTGGGGGTTTGTGGGAGCTTTTATATTTGTTCTGAGCATACCTTTAGTTGGTGGAAGGAAGTTTGATTCAGCCTTTATTTTGATAAGTTCATTCATAGGTCTATTTACAATACTACCCGCTCTATGGTTCTTCTATAAAGCATATTTCATTAAAAAAGAGCGTAAATTGATTTTTGATCGTCAAAGGGGTCTTGTTCAAGTTCCTGGTTCATTGAATGAGCCCGCTCAGTTAATGAGGTTTGAGGACTTGCATGTTGTTGTAGCTCTTGCGACTCGCTTCCAGGGGGGGGTATATTTACGTTTGTTTAAAAATAAAACACTGGCAGACAAGTTGGAAGGAGGCGTATTGTTTTCATTTGCTTATGGAACCTATTTGCAGTCTTGGAGCTATTTTGTTTGGTATATGGATAGAAACCGCCCCTTACCCCCCGGTGACGCACTTGACCCTTATCGCCAAAGAGATTATGAACGTCGCAGGGCTGAGGGCTTTCCACCACCCCTATATCCCTCTGCTTTTGAAACCCCTGAACATTTTACGAAAGAATTTCAGCTTCTGAATGAAAGAAACAAAATGACCCCGGGGAGATTCAATATCTCATTGAATGATGAACAGGGGATAGAAGTTGCTCCTGTTAAATCTGGCTATTACAACACTTAAGTACAATCTAATGGAGCCGAAGCAACGAATAAAAGTGTGCAAAACATGCTTAAATAGGGGATTTGATCCAAAAACGGGACTTATCTGTAGATTAACCGGACAGCCGCCTGAATTTATTAATTTATGCAAAGACTTTTCTGCCGATGAAATTGAATTAAAAAAGGAGGAGCAAATGGCGTCATTCGCATCCTACGCGTCAGGGCCGCTATCAAAAGATGCGCTTATGGTATTATTGACAGCTCTGTTAATGATTGTTGGGTTTCTTTTCGCGTGGGACGATTTATACTACAGCAATTTTGATGCAGGAATGGCAAAGTATTCTATAGCCGTCTATTGGACAGCAATGCCAATCCTTAGGATGGAGAAGGTGATTCTACTTCAGAGAACTTTTTACATTTCAGCTTTTATCAATCTGCTTTTCTTCAGTTTTATATCACTGGGAACCTATGGGTCTTCTGAGTTTAAATTTATATTCTCAATGTACTTAGGTATAGTGCTGTTTTATATCGTGGGTTACTTCCAAATCCGTAAACTAATAAAGGCGAGAAAACTAAAAGCTGACAGTACTAAAATGGAAGCACATTTCACAAATGACTATTACAATGTGTAGCTGTTTGGATATTCCAGTAATATTAACCCCTCTCTGGAAATGGTTCAAAGAACGTGACAGCCTGACAATATTACAACTACAGGAATTATCTGTCGGGGAAAGGATTCGAAAGATGGGCTGATTTTGAAGCGCTCTATGAATCTGTAATCGACGTTATGTCGGGGCCAAGTGTAACATCAATAATAGTACAAGTATTATCCCCACCGGAATGGGCGCTGTAATTACACCCGACTTTGAGGCCTTTAACATGCTTTTTGGAAAGCACATTAAGATTGGGACCCATCACGAATTAATTAACTGGTAATGGTTTTTCGCTTAAATATAGACAAAGAGCGAAACATTCATTTTCCCTATGACCTTTCAACGCAGAAAAATCGGTTTATGGGTGCCAGAACAAAAGTAAAGTATTCAAACCCAATCGGTTTGTTTGATGGTCTGGAGGCCTTGGCCATAGGTAACACCCGCAGTGCGGTAAGAATTGATGAAGAAACGGAACTCCTGTCTTCCAAAAATTGGTAAATAATTTAAAAATGAAACGAGCATGGAGCTTTGATTTCTCAAAACTGCCACAAAAGGCCATGGATAAAGAAATTGCGAGTTCCATCAGACCAATAACTTAGATAAATTTTATACTGATGAAACGAGCATGATATTTTTTAAATATAAATCACAAGAGAACATGTTTAAAAAATATTATGCGAGAGCGAAGCGGTTCCATTCGTTCTCAAATTTTTAATTAGTTTTTTTATCAGATAATTACAAAATTTTAAACGAATGAAACGAAAGAGAAAAAAGAATACAAAAGAAAGTTTGTATCGGGAGATTACCCATCATCATCGGGTAGGCACCAGCACAAAGGGGTATTTGCCTCATGAAATCAAGGAAATGCCTGCATTTGCATTCGATCCGGATAAACATGACAGGTTTTATGTTGATGAAGATATTTGGGAATCGCCAGCTTTGCCAAAGCTTGGAGCAAAAATTATGATGGGCGTGTTTTTGATATTCATTTTAATTTTTTTAACAAGCGAAAATGAATGGATTTTCTTCGAGACCTTATTATTCATTGGCTCCTGCATTGGTTTTTTGGTAAGTGTAGTCTATTATTTTACTATGCCCAAAAAGGAAATGATTTTTGACCGGAAACGAGGAGTAGTAACTTTACCGGGGACTATGTGGGCTAAAAGCTTCACCATGGAATTCTATAAAGTAGATTTTACTTTCAGCACTGGTGGTCACAACGGGATTGGCGCTTATCAATTGAGATATCTGGGGCCTAAAACGTTGGGCGCTATTGGCTTTGGTGGGGATTGTTATCAGGATCTTTCTTACCTGACGTGGTATATGGACCGAAACCGACCCCTGCCCCCGGGGTCTATGTTTGATGCTTTCCGGGAACGTGATTTTCAGCGCCGTAAAGCGGAGGGGTTTCCGCCTCCCTTGTATCCCAGTAAAATACCCACTCCCGAGGCTACCCCTGAACAACAAAAAGAGCGTAACAGATATTGGTATGATGAGCATTACCGAAATTTTGGTACAAACATGGAAAAGAGAAAGAAGTTGGTTCCGGCTGAAAGATGGATAAACCGTATTAAATCGTCCTGAATTATTTTGGTCGGCAGTGCAAGTGAATTTATGATTGTGAATGTGGATTGGGACAAGTTCTAACGGGAGTTACAGCAATCCTTTGCACCTGGGAGGCCATTGAATCATTCAATTCCGGTGATGTGAATGCCGGGATGGCTTTGATGTGGGCAGGTGGGGCAGTGGTACAGCGGCCGGTTACTCCGCATACAAATTGGTCACTGGCTCCAGTGCGGGTCCTTTTTGCTTCTACCCTGTTGTCAACAGGGGCCATTGCAGCCGGTTCAACTTTAGCAGTTGTGGCATCACCTGCTGTTATAGCGGTAGCAGCGATTGGAGCAATAGGATTTGGTTTGTTTGCAGCCTTTTTTCTTGAAGATAATCCTTTGGAACAGTTGGTGAAAAATTGTCTTTTAAACGATATGGGAGGTCTCTTTACTTTCAAACTAAATGAAGTACTTAGAGAAATTAAGGAGGGCTCTGCAGCAGAGGTAGTGCAAAACCATCACTGGTACATACAGGCACCAGAGCCCTACGAATTTCGTGGGGAACAGCCGGCGCCTATATTGGGGTGGCCATTGACGTTGTAGATGGTGTAGAAGCCTGGAGCGATAGAGATTACGATGCCATGTCGTGTAGCATTGTGAGTGCTTCGGCAGGTTTATCAAGTTTGGCCATCGCTGCCTTTTATGCTAAGGCATCTTGGGCAGGCTGGGCTGGCTTGTCTCTGGCAACCATTGCTATCGGCACAAAATTTTTATATGCTTATTTTAAAGATACGCCATTTGAAGGCTTCGTTAAAAAGACCATGCTTTACGATTCGTTTAGGTATGAGTTGAAAGATGAGCTGTTTTTAAGTATTCAGGAATTGGGACAAGAGAAATATAGGCGAAAATCTCTGGAGGCCATGACCAATAAAGACGAGTTGTACATGGACGTCAGTTATTTGTTGGAAGAGTTTATTTACCTTCATAGCTTCTTGTTTAATTTTGAGCCCCAACTTTCCTTTATAAAAAAATCGGTGCCCGTATTAAACGCATATGGAAAACTTATTGATCATCGACCGGTAATAACCGAAACGATGTTGAATGTAAGCAGCGATCTCTCATTGCTTGCTGCAGATATTCAAGAAATAGAAATTGAATCTTATTTTGTAAAAGATAATCTTGACCTTTGGTTTGGCTATCAGGAGGAGCCAACCCCGCTTTTTAAAAACAATAGCTATGAGACGCTTTTTATTTCGAGAGATGTTGCCCATAAGTTGAGCAATCATTTAGCATTGACAAATGATGAAAGGAAATACATATCTGAACGACAAAGGTATAATGGTATTGAAGAAACAGACCTTGCGAACAGTCGATTTAAATTTAGCTATCGAAAAAACTAGGTGAACTTACAAGTTTTGATGGAAAAAGCTTAGGATTTGTCGGTGCAGAGCCCATCGCAGCAGTACATGGTGATGACAACCATTATTTGGTACTAATGGTTAAAATGAAAACTTCGGCTGGTCATTTCATCCCGATGCCACACAGCACCACAAAGGAAGAAAGATGGCTTTGTTATACTTATGCCTCCACACTATCCAGACGGGCAAATTCAGCTAAATTAACCTTTAAAGAGAGTGGCATTTATACAAAGAATAAATTCTGGAAGAAAACTATCTAAACTGATAATTAATGAAACTAAGTAAGTCTGCCAGAATTTCGCTGGCAATAACAACAGGAATATTAACATTGGTGGTCAATGTGGTGCTTTTTATGGGTGCTTTTTTTGTTAATGGTGCAATTGAACCATATTTAGAACGGCCTGGGTTATATGAATTAAACAAAAGGATTGATGCAGAGGAAAATGAAGAAAAGCAGGTTAAACTTGGATATGAATGCAAATCACTTGAGAGCAGAGACTTATCTGCTTTCGAGAAAGCTTTTCTGGGCCTGCTCCAAGGCTCAGTTTTTATTCTTGCCATAGCGGTTCTGCTCTTTGGGTTTGCACTCATATTTAAAATTGCCCCCTCTAAGGATTTATTTTACAGAGGCATTCACAGTCGTAAATTTAGATTGGATAAGCAGATGTTGGCCGAGGCGGAGAACCCGGGAATTTACAAATTTCATCGGGTCGATGATGAATACTTTGTTTTCAGTAAGCCCAAACTGCGCAGGAAACTAATCAGAACTTTCGTAATCTGGACCCTTATCACCACCGTGGCCTTTGTCGGTCTTTATGATCCCAACACCGTAGAAATAATAGGCTTACCTGTAGCAGCTCTCTTAATAACCCTGGCCATATTTTTAAGAATGGTATTGCCGGCACCCCAACTGGTTTTTAATCGTTTAAAAGGGCAGGTGAGTCTTAAAGGCAATATCGTCAACCCCGGATTTACTGCCAATTTTGATAAAATCGCTCCCTCCATGATGTATGGTGAATTAATGGCCATAGCACATCCGAAATTGGCTTATGGAATACTCGCTTTTGGTGCTTACGACCAAAGCACATGGAGTTTTTACATCCAGTACATGGATAAAAATCGCCCTTTGCCTCCGCACAAAGATTTTGATTTATATCGCGAGAAGGATTTCAGCGTCGCAAGAAGAAAAAATTCCCAAAACCGTTGTATAGAAGTCGTATTCCTACACCGGAGGCCACTCCCGAACAGCAGGCTGAGCGGGAAAGGTATTGGAAGGGGTAATGTTTTGGCGTTAACGGCGGTTTTGTAAGTGCAGGAATAATTTAATAACCCTTTGGATGGTGAGAGGAGACTTGTTACAACTTTTCGGTTTTATATTTCAATTATTTTTTCTTATTTTGATGTAACTCTGTATAACACTTTGTGCCGTGAATTTTTGGTTGGTAGATTAAGTGGTTGACAGATAAAACAGTACTGTTTTAAATGAAAAATATATGAGTAGAATCGAAGAATCAGAATTAATCATAAATCCGGACGGCTCCGTTTTTCACTTGCATATAAAGCCCGGAGAACTGGCAAAAAATATCATTCTTGTGGGCGATCCGGGACGGGTTGATACCGTTGCTTCGTCCTTTGACAAAACGGATTATCATAGTACCAACAGGGAGTTTGTTTCACGAACCGGAACTTATAAGGGAACTCCCGTAACAGTTTTATCAACAGGTATTGGGACCGATAACATCGATATTGTGCTGAATGAACTGGATGCTTTGGTGAATATTGATTTTGAAAGCCGCACCATAAAAGAAGAAAAGACCTCTCTTAATATTGTTCGAATAGGAACCTCCGGATCTTTGCAAAAAGATCTGCCGGTGGACAGTTGGTTGTTGAGTCATAAGGCCATTGGTTTCGATGGATTGCTTAACTTTTATGATGGGTGCGAAGGGATTTGTAATCTGGGTTTTGAGAAAAAACTGATGGAAGAGACCGGATGGTCGGAAAGGTTAACAAAACCTTATGTGGTGGAAGCTTCCGATAAGCTTTTTAACCTTTTGGACGCTCCAATTGTTTATAAAGGGGTAACCATTTCTGCTCCGGGGTTTTACGGACCTCAGGGAAGGGTTTTGCGATTGCCGTTGAAGGATGCTCAAATAAATGATAAATTGTCCGCATTCAGGTATGAAGATGAGCGTATTACCAATTATGAAATGGAATGTTCGGCTATTTATGGTTTGTCAAAACTAATGGGGCATCATGCAGCTACTGTTTGTGCAATTATTGCCAACAGGAAAGCGGGAGCATACAGTAAAGACTATAAACCGGTCATAAAATCACTGATCCAGTATGTGCTGGACAGGTTGGCGCATTAAGGTTTTTATTTATGGAAAAAAACAGGATAAAGGCGTTAATTACTTTGCTGGATGATCCCAACCAGGAAATCTTTGATTCCGTGGAAAGTGAATTGATGAAAGCCGAGGTTGAGATTGTTCCGGAGTTGGAGAAGGCCTGGGAAGAGCACCCCGAGGGGGTATTTCAGCACCGGATTGAGAACATTATACATTCTTTGCAATTCAGAGATGTAAAAAAGCGTTTTCGGGCGTGGGTGGCATTCAACGGTGAAGATCTTCTGACGGGGGCCTGGCTGGTGGCGAAGTACCAATATCCTGAACTTACCTTTGAAGAGGTTGATGAGGCCATTAGCAACCTGCGAAAAGATGTATGGCTCGAACTGAATGAGCACCTTACAGCTTTGGAGAAGGCACGAATCCTGAATCATATTTTATTCGATGTTCATGGATTTTCGCGCAACAACAGTAATTTCCTTTCGCCGCAGAACTCATTTATATGTGATGTTTTGGATACACGGAAAGGCAATCCAATTTCTTTGTCTATAATCTACTCGGTAATAGCAAACAGGCTGGGACTTCCGGTGTACGGAGTCAATCTGCCAAAGAATTTTATTTTGGCTTATATGGATCATCCCGACTCCTTGTTGACACAGAACTCTGGTGATGAATCATCTGTCCTTTTTTACATCAACCCGATAAATAAAGGGGCAGTACTGGGACGTAAGGAGATTGAACATTTTATTAAGCAACAGAAACTGGAACCCAGAGATTCTTATTTCGAACCGTGTTCTAATCTTGACATTATTCGACGGGTACTGAACAATCTGGTGTTAGGTTATGAGCATACGGGGCAGTTGGTTAAAATTGAGGAGATACGGGAGCTGATATCCATTATGGATGAACATTAGATCTGCTGTTGATTGCTGTTGTGTTCACAGATTAGAGTTTGCAATTTCTCCTTAAGGTTTGGCGGGAAACAGATAGCCCGGTTGGTTGATACCCTTTTGATAATTGGACACTAAAGAATAAATATTGAACCTTTTAAAAATAAATAAAACGGATGATAAATAAAGTTTTTGAAGACCTCTATCCTGAAAAGGTGTGGGAGTATTTTGATGAGATTTGCCGGATTCCCCGGCCATCCAAGCATGAAGATAAAATAGTTGAGTGGCTGCTTGACTTTGCAAGAAAACATGATCTGGAATCTAAAAGAGATGAAATTGGTAATGTGCTTATTTGCAAACCGGCCACATCCGGCATGGAGAATAAAAAAACAGTGATTCTACAATCGCATGTGGACATGGTGGGTGAGAAGAACAATGATAAGAAGCATGATTTCTTCAAAGATCCGATTGTGCCCGTGCGAGACGGAGAGTGGATAAAGGCCGATGGAACAACCCTGGGAGCTGACGATGGTATTGGAATGGCAGCTCAACTGGCCTTGCTGACATCCGAAAATATTCCGCATCCTGCACTGGAGTGTCTTTTTACGGTGGATGAGGAAACCGGTTTAACTGGTGCATTCAACCTGGAGGAAGGGTTCTTTGAGGGCAGGACACTTATAAATCTGGACTCGGAGGATGAAGGGGAACTCTTTATCGGATGTGCCGGAGGTATTGACACGCTTGCCCGTTTTAAACCGGAATATGTGGATACGCCTGCTGCCCACACCGCTATCGAGATTTCCGTGACGGGTTTGAAAGGGGGGCATTCCGGTGATGATATTCATAAAGGACTGGGAAATGCAAATAAGATTTTGGTTCGTTATCTGTGGCTTATGGCGCGTGATTATGATTTCAAAGTCTCACGGATAGAGGGCGGAAATCTGAGAAATGCCATTGCCAGAGAAGCCTCTGCTTTAGGCGTGGTGCCTTCCAAATATAAAGAGGAGGCAAGGGTGATGTTGAACCTTCTTACACATGAGGTAGAGCAGGAATTGAGATTGACGGATCCGGGTGTAAAGCTCCGACTGGGATCAACCGATCTTCCGGAGAAAGTTTTCTCTGCCGGGTTTCAACAAAAACTGCTTTATTCGCTTTATGCCTGTCCGCATGGAGTGATGGAATGGAGCAGAGAGATTGAAGGATTGGTGGAGACATCTACCAACCTGGCTTCCGTGAAAATGTTGGAAAATGAAATATTGGTAACTACGAGTCAGCGCAGTTCGGTGGAGAGTGCACGCGACAATATTGCCAATATGGTAGAGAGTGTTTTTAGCCTGGCTGGTGCCAAGGTGGAACATTCCGATGGCTATCCGGGATGGGAGCCTGATATGAATTCTCCTGTTCTTAATGTGGCTGTTGCTGCTTATCACCAGCTTTTCGGACAAAAGCCAGAGGTAAAGGCCATTCATGCCGGATTGGAATGTGGCTTGTTTCTTCAGAAATATCCCGATATGGACATGATTTCAATCGGGCCTACCATCAAAGGAGCCCACTCTCCCGATGAACGGTTGCACATTGAAACCGTCCGAAAATTCTGGGATCACTTATTGCTTATGTTAAAGTCGTAAAATCTTTACCTAAGAGGCCTGAATTGTTTGAATTCAGGCTTCTTCCCTTTTGTATGCATCTCTTTAATCAGTAAATCTTTGGCTGAACAGGATGCGCATCCACCGCCACACGCTCGTCCATTATCTGAAAATATGGCTTTCCAGAATGAATAAATGGTATAGGCAAAGGCTCCACTCACCGCTATTCCTGTTAAAATCTCCTGTATCATAATAACCCTTTCTTTGTAATCTTTCTACTCAAAACTCAAAACTCAAAACAACTGCCCCACCTGATAAATTATCAGTGACAAAAAATAGGCCAGTCCCGTGGTATAGAAAATGGTAAAAAGTGCCCATTTCCAAGAACCTGCTTCCTTTTTAATTGCGGCAATTACCGCCACACAGGGAAAGTATATCAGAATAAATATCAAAAACGAAATGGCCGATAGTGTTGTAAATACCGGAGTTCCATCGGGATATTTATCATTCTTTATCTGTTCTATCAACTGGGCATTGCCACTTGCTTCAGCATCATCGGTTTGATATAGCACCGCCATGGTACTTACCACAATTTCTTTGGCTGCCACCCCACTAAGCAGGCTGACACCCATTTTCCAATCAAATCCCAACGGCTGAATGGCAGGCTCAATACTTTTTCCTATTCGCCCGATGTAGCTGTTCTCGTGACGAACTTTTTCCTGTATGTGATTTAACTCGGTCAGTTTTTCCTGCTTTTCTGCTTCCAGTTTCCCCGATAATTCAGCAGATGAATGTTGTTTAAGGGCAGAATATTTATCTACCAGTTCCTGTTTCTGGGTTTCAATGGCTTCGGTTTGTTCGTTAGCTCTCGGGTAGTATCCCAGAAACCAGATGATTATTGAGGCAACCATGATTACGCCTCCCATTTTTTTCAGGTACTGGCTTCCTTTGAACCACATATGTCTGGTGGTACTCTTCAATGTTGGCAACCGGTAAGGTGGCAGCTCCATAACAAAAGGAGTATCTGACTTTTTAAACAAAAACCGTTTGAAAATTCTGGCGACAATGACCGCCAGTGCAATTCCTGTTCCATAAAGTAAAAACAATACGGTACCCGGATGTTCAGGGAAGAAAGCACCTATCAGCAAAATGTAAACCGGTAATCGGGCGCTGCACGACATAAATGGATTGATCAGGATGGTCAGCAACCTGTTGTTACGATCTTCAATGGTACGCGTGGCCATGATTGCCGGCACATTGCAGCCGAATCCCATAATCAGGGGAATAAAGGATTTTCCATGCAGTCCGATTTTGTGCATCACTTTATCCATTATGAAGGCTGCCCTGGCCATATAACCGGTGTCTTCCATAAAGGATATAAAGAAAAACAATATCAGAATGTTTGGGAGAAACACAATAACTCCGCCTACGCCTCCAATGATTCCGTCAACGATGAGGTCGGTAAATGGTCCGGGGGTCAGTATCGAGGATGCCCATTGCGAAAGCATCGCTACTCCTTCCTCTATCCATCCCATCGGGTATTCTCCCAGCCGGAAAGTGGCCTGAAACATCAACCAGATAAAAAAGAAGAAAAAAGGAAATCCAAAGAGGCGGTGAGTCAGGACCGAATCTATAACATCGGTTTTACGCCTGCGTTGCTGAGGATTTTCTTTGTAGGTTTCTTTCATGGCCCCTGCAATAAATCCGTAACGGGCATCGGTAATCACGGTTTCGGTATCCTCCTGGAAGAGGCTTTCCAGTTTTGCTCTTTGTTTCTCTGCTTCATTTATGATTGATGAAAAACCTCCGGCATTTACCTTGTCCTTGAAAACATGGTCTTTCTCCAATAGCTTGATGGCCAGAAAACGAGGCGATACATTACTTGATATTTCGGGATATTCGGCAGCAATCTGTTCTATGGCTCCAATCGCTTTTTCGATGTTCTCGCCATAATTAATCTTTACTCTGCGTGCCTGTTCTGCTTTATCCTCATAAACCTGAACGACCGTTTTAAACAGATCGTCAATTCCTGTCCCTCTGGAGCCCACTGTGGGAACAAAGGGAATATCCAGCATTTTGCCAAGGAACGTGTAGTCAAGTTTATCACCTTTTTTCTGAAAATCGTCATACATATTCAGTGCCACCACGGTTCGTACATCCATGTCGATGAGCTGTGAGGTCAGATAGAGGTTGCGTTCCAGATTGGAAGCATCCACCACATTGATGATGATGTCGGGCAACTCCTGGCTGATGTGCTCCCGCACAAAAACTTCCTCCGGACTGTATGCCGAAAGGGAATAAGTTCCGGGAAGATCGGAAACTTTTAAAGTATAGTCTTTGTAATGAAAATTCCCGCTTTTGATGTCGATGGTAACGCCACTGTAATTTCCTACGTGTTCGTTGGCACCGCTGGCCTGATTGAAGATGGTGGTCTTGCCGCAATTGGGGTTTCCAACCAAAGCAACATTGATGGTTTTTCGTTTTTTGGTAGCAGTTCGCGCCAGTAAATCGTCGGTAAAGGTGCCATGAAAAGAGGTAGTCTCCATCTCTTCTGCCTCTTTCCGGGATATGACCTCAATCAAGGATGCCTCACTTCTGCGGAGCGAGACTTTGTAGCCCATAATGCCGTATTCGATGGGATCTTTCAACGGTGCATTTTTGATGACCGTTACTTTTTTTCCCCGCACAAACCCCATTTCTATTATGCGTTTCCGAAAGGCACCATGTCCCTTGACTTTTACTATTACTCCTTCCTGTCCGTTCGTTAACTCTGATAAGTTCATATATGGTAAAAACGTTCTTTTTAACTAGTTGTACTTTATTGTCCAGCAAATACCTCTGATGGGTGGTTGCTGTTTTCAATCTGTTTATATCGTACTTGTCTTATATATAAGGTAGGTTAGGTACTTTTCTTCTAATTTAAAGTTTTCAAAAATAGCAAAAGGTCATTGCACCGACAATCCCAACTTTTGGGGATTTTTTTGATGACCATCGTTCAAAATGGCAGTTTTATCATGTAATATCTGACGTGATGACAGAAGCATGGTTCAAAACATTTAAGTAACCTTTTAGTTATACTTTTGGTAAGATAATTGAACAGATCAAGAAAAAAGGAGGATGCATGGACTTTTCAGGGACTTTTGAAGATTTTCAGAAAGTAATCAGGGAGAATGGGGGCGATATTCAGATTATGGAGCGTGAGGTTGGTCTTGATACCCAGATGGCCTATATGCGTATGGCCAAGGAGGTAAAGAAGAATCTCTCACCTCATAAGGCGATGGCGGGAAGGTTTGAACTGTGGGATGAAAATTCCTCTGCCAAAAGCAAAAGATATCGTTTGGCAACCATTGCTTCTTTGGGTAGCCCGGATGCCATCAGAACACTTCAGAGTTATCAGGAATCTCCGGACAGGGGGTTGGAAGATTGGACATACCTGGCACTTCAGGAATGTAAACTGATTTTCCAGGCATCCATGCTTGATCATCCGCCGATGTTTATTTCCACGGGGCTGGGTGGACATGGTCAGCAGCTTCGTTTTTTCGGAGCTTTTTTCTCCGACGATGGTCAGCCCTTTGAGGATACCAGAAAGAAAGTTATTTCCGGTGAGGTTGAATATATGTTTAGTAAGTTCGGAGGTAAACTTGAATTTTTGGCTTTTTCGGGTCAGTTTGTAACATTTTGGGGTTTGGTTCCCATTGATGTTTCGCTCAATGAGAAGGTTCAGGCGGCTATCGATGAGTCTAACCTGTTGGGGGCAGGATTGAGAAAAGATTTTGTTCTGACAAATGTAAAGAAGTTAACCTTTAATGAATTAGGAGGGATTCTTGAGAAGATAAAAAGTGGTAAATTGGGACAGAGTAACGGAGAACAACCATTTTAAGGATTAAAAAAAAACGAGGCCGGAAATTATCCGGCCCTCGTTTTTTGTTCACTAAAATGACGCTCTATTTGCTGAGATCTTCGAAGTCAACATTGGTGTATTCGGCCGCTGAAAGAGAGTCTGCAGTTTCCTGTTCTTCCTCTTTGGGCCCTTCTTCGGTATAGACTCCCTGTTCGGCCTGGATGAAATCAATCACCTCTTTCAGACCATCAGCAAATTTTGCAAAGTCTTCCTTGTAAAGGAATAATTTGTGTTTCTCGAAGCGAAAACGTCCGTCATCTTCAAAACGCTTCTTACTTTCGGTAATGGTCAGGTAATAATCATTCTTCCGCGTAGCCTTTACATCAAAAAAATAAGTACGTTTCCCGGCTCTTACCGCTTTTGAAAAGATGTCATCCCTGTCATTTCTCTTTTTGTCAAAGTCATCTTTTTTGTCAAATCCTTCCATCTTAAAATAAATTTTTTTGAGTAAGAAAACATTGTGTTTCTCCCGGTCAAAAATGGCAATAATTTTTTAAAATAACCAAAGATTGTTTACAAAATTATTCTAAAATTTAAACTCTTTAACTACAGATTTGTTGTTTCTTCCTGATGTGACCTGATAATTTGGGTTTTTTATCTTCTCTCAAATATGAATCATTGTCATAATTGGTTGATAAATCAGGTTTGTAAAAAAAGTGTTTTTCCTTCAACTCGGAATTATTCCGGGCAAAGAAACTGTTTATTTGATATTTGACAGAGACAACAGGCTGCTTTGCATACGATTAACTGTTTTGACAGGTTGGGGATGGCTTGTTTTCGATAAAGTGGAGAAGATAATTGCAGTAAAAAAACGTCATCGCGAGGGCTAAGTCCGAAGCATTCTCTAAACATACACACGTCACTATAAACTTAAGCCTTTTTTAATCATAATTATCTCATGAGGTTGTGTTTACAAAATTATGATGTGAGCGCGGAGCGGTTCCATTCATTCTCAAATTTTTAATTAGGATTTTAGCAGATAATTACAAAATTTTAAACGAATAAATGTATAGAAACGCGATTTTATTTAGTTTGGTAATCAGTCTGTTGGGTTGAATTGGATGCTGTTTTTGCTAAATAAACAATTCCTACCTTGTGCAAAATAAAAAAAGACCTACTTTTGTGGTTGAAAAATTATCAGAAGTAACAAAAGTTCTTTAACGAATGCTTAGTAGAAGACTGCTCCGAGTGAAAGTGATGCAAACAGTTTATGGTCATTTCAGGGGAGGTGAAAGCACCATCCAACAGACCGAAAAAGAATTGTTTCACAGTATTTCAAAATCTCATGAACTTTACCATTTACTCTTATTGTTGATTCTCGATGTTCGTGACTTTGCCGAGAAACGCATTGAGAACGGCCTGAACAAAAAGAGACCTGCTTACGAAGACCTTCATCCCAATAAAAAGTTCATCAACAACCGGGTGATTCTTCAGCTTAGAGAGAATAAGCAGTTGCTCAGCTATATCGATGCAACCGGTCTTTCATGGAATAATAATGAGCAATACATTAAAGATGTATATAAACTCATCCTGGAATCTGATCTGTATAAACAATATATGGAGAGTGATTCTGATGATTATGAATCAGATCGAAAGTTTATTTCCAAGCTTTTTGAAAAGGTTATAGGTCAGTATCTTCCTCTTTATTCTTTGTTTGAAGAACAGAGTATCTTCTGGAATGATGAAGCGGAGTTTGTCGTGAGTATCGTCGTGAAAACACTTAAAGAGTTTGAAGAGGAGAAAGCCGAAGATCAGCCACTTCAGAAGGAGTTTAAAGATGATGAGGACAGGGGATTTGTGAAAACGCTTTTGCGGAAAGCAATTGTGAACAATGAGGATTATCAGGCGTTGATTAAGAAGTTTTCCCGTAACTGGGAGCTCGACCGTGTCGCCTATCTCGATATCGTTCTGATGCAAATAGCCATTGCTGAGGTGATGGAGTTTCCCGAAATTCCCGTTAAGGTTACCCTTAATGAGTATATTGAGATTGCAAAACACTATTCTACTCCCAAGAGCGGAAACTTTATCAATGGGCTTCTTGATAAAATTATAATTCATCTGAGATCAGAAGAAAACCTGATTAAACTTGGAGATAATGGTGGTAAAACAGAAGAATAGTCTTTTTCTTCCAATGTTTGCTCTTCTGCTGATGATTTGGGGGTGCAATGCCGCTCAAAAGCAGGAAAAGGCTGAATCTGAAGGCGGGGAAGAAACAGAGGCATTTGGGGGAAATCCCGAATTTGAAGCATTGGAGCATAACTTTGGTAAGCTTAGTTATGGTGAAGAGGTGGGAGCCAGGTTTGGGTATAAGAACAACGGTGAAGGCTTACTGATGATAGAGAGAGTGGTTACCGGTTGCGGATGTACTGTGGCCGAATATTCTGAGAAGCCGTTGCAACCGGGCGAAACCGGGTTTGTGGAGGTTATCTTTGACAGCCGTGGTAAAAGAGGATCTCAGTTTCAGGAAGCCCGGGTTTTCTTTCGGGGTCATAAAACGCCGGTACGGTTATCCATTTTTGCTGAAGTCGGTAAAAATTAATTATATTGCAAAATTATTTTTCGGAACTGTTTTTCCTTTTTTTGGTCTGATAGTTCAGGAATAGTATAGAACCAAAATTTATTGATATTATGATGAGTTTGTTTTTACAAGCAGCAGGAGAAGGTAGTCAGGGTGGCATGTTGATGCAACTATTGCCTTTTCTTTTAATTATTGTGGTGTTTTATTTCTTTATGATTCGCCCTCAGGTTAAAAGACAAAAAGAGTTGAGAAAATATCGTGAAAGCCTTAAAAAAGGTGATAAAGTGGTGACTACCGGTGGTATTTACGGAAAAGTGACTGAGGTTAAAGAAAGTCATGTGGTAATTGAAATTGCCAACGATGTGAATATCAAAGTGGATAAAGCCGGGATTATCATGGATATGTCCGATGCTGCAAAAAAGTAACAGCTGCTGGCTGATTCTTTGAAATTATTGTTTTATAGAAGGTCAATGATTATTTTTGTCAATCATTGGCCTTTTTTAGTAGGGTTGATTCACAAAAACAAAACGTATGAGTTTTCTTTTGTAGGTTGTTTTTTGTAAATCATCTCAATATCTTGTGAAGGCTTACTAATAAAAAATTGTCTGTATGTCTTGGAGCGGTTTTCTTGATTATCTGCAAAATCTCAGGGGCAACCTTTGGGAATGGTTTGACAGGGTTCGGCAGGATCGCAACGTAATTGTGTTTCTTATTTTTCTGATTATTTCTACAGGATTCTGGTTTCTGAATGCGCTTCGAAAAGATTATACCGCCACATTGGTTTATCCGGTAAAGTTTGAGAATATACCGGAGGATAAGATGCTCCCTGATGCTCTGAAAAAGAAGATTTTCCTCAAAGTTAGGGCCGGTGGGTTTGTTATTCTAAGGTATCAGCTCAGCAATACATTTCTTCCGCTTACATTTGATGTCTCTGAGATGAAATCATTTTCTTCCGGTAATGAGCATGGAGTTTATACCATCACAAAAGAGGGACATAATCGAATTGTCGGCCAATTATCCCAGGGCATGGAGTTGATCGAGATTGAGCCTGATACATTGTTTGTGCCGCTTATGGAGAGAGGCAATGCAAAGGTGCCTGTATTAATTGAGTCTCACCTGACCTTCGAAAAACAGTTCCTTCAAAGCGGACCGGTGGTTTTAAACCCCGATTCGGTCGAGATTTTCGGTCCTAAAAGCATAATTGATACATTAAATTATGTAACTACCCGGCCGCTTGTGTTCGAAAGTCTTTCAGACACGGTGGCTACAATGGTTAATATTGAACTTCCATCTCAGATTAAATCTCCGGTCAAACGGGTTAATGCCATGATTCCGGTGGAACCTTTTACGGAATTGAATGTGAGTGTACCTTTGCGAATTAATGGACTTCCCGATAGTTTGCGGATTAAAACTTTCCCTTCCGAAATACAAATCTCCTACAGGGTGGGGATTAGTAAATATGAGAAAATTGACAGAAACATGTTTCGTGCGGTGGTGGACCTTGAGAAGGTTTTCGAAGAAGGGGGTGCGGATCGTTTAAAAGTAAGGATGGAAAGAGTGCCGGATGGTGTGGAATCGTTTAACTTTTCTCCCATCTTTGTGGAATATTTATTGGAAAAAAAACGATAAGGTTTGATTAAGGTAGGTGTTACCGGAGGTATAGGCAGTGGGAAAACCACTATATGCCGGATATTTGAGTCATTCGGAGTCCCGGTTTATTATGCAGATGTTCGTGCAAAAGTATTGATTGTTGAGAATGAAGAACTGCGTTCCAGATACAGACAATTGTTTGGGATGGATGTTTATTTTCGTGATGGGCAACTAAACCGGCAGCTGGTGGCAGAAAAAATTTTTAATGACCGGGCACTTCTCCAACAGGTTAATAATCTTGTTCACCCGGTTGTGCGTCGCGATTTTGAGGATTGGTGCAGTCAGCAAACAGCTCGATATGTGATTGAGGAAGCTGCTGTTTTAATTGAGAGCGGGGGAAGTAAATATATGGATAAAGTGGTTCTTGTTTCTGCTCCTGATGAAATAAGAATTGAACGTGTGATGGCGCGCGATGGTCATTCCAGAGCAAAAGTGGAGGAAAGGGTTAACAATCAATGGAGGCAGGAACAGTTAAGGGAGTTTTGTGATTTTGAAGTGACAGCAGATGAGTATCAACTGGTGATACCTCAGGTTTTAAAAATACATAATGAATTGATAGGATAATGGGATTTTTAGGTTCTTTGATAGGTTTTGGATTAGGATGGTGGGTTTTTGGCCCTGTTGGGGCTTTGATAGGTATGTTTCTTGGAAGTCAGGCTGAGGCAGTTACCTCGGAAGGACAGCGAGCCGCAGGCATGAGTGGCGGAACTGCCCGGGACGGATTTGTGATTTCTTTGCTTGTGCTGATGGCCGCAGTTATGAAAGCCGATGGTAAGGTTTTGCGCTCCGAACTGGACTATGTGAAAGTTTATTTGCGTAATATGCTCGGTGAGGAAAAGGCCAAAGATGCACTGAATGTATTGCGTGATCTGATGAAAAAGGATATTCCCATAGTAGAGGTGTGTCACCAGGTTCGTGTGAATGTTGGGTACGATAGCCGGGTGCAATTGCTGCATCTTTTGTTCGGTCTGGCAAAGGCTGATGGACAACTCAATACAGTGGAGGTTCAGATGATTCAACGGATTTCCGGGTTGCTGGGAGTCTCTTCGTCCGATTATCAGGCTGTGCTTAATATGTTTTATGACAATGTTGAGGCAGCTTATAAAGTATTGGAAATCTCATCCTCCGCAACAAATGAGGAAATAAAGAAGGCCTATCGCAAAATGGCCGTTCGGTTTCATCCCGATAAGGTGAGCCATTTGGGCCCGGAGTTTCAGAAATCAGCCAATGAAAAATTTGCCAGAGTAAACGAGGCATATAATAAAATAAAAAAGGAGAGGGGGATGAATTGATACATCCTCTGCTTTGTCATATTAATGTTTGTATTATTTTTGCAGCCTTAATTTAAATCTGAAGGAACATGTTGAAAGGAATTCTTGCAATTTCAGGGAAGCCCGGGCTTTTCAAAATGATTACGAATGCTAAAAACAGCATTATTGTGGAGTCGCTTATTGACGGGAAAAGAACACCGGCTTATGCAACCTCCAAGATCAGCTCACTCGAGGACATATCCATCTTTACAGTTGATGGCGATACAAAACTTGCTGATGTCTTTGTAAATATTTTTGAGAAGAGTCTGGATGTAAATCCTAAAAAAGCCTCTTCAAAGGAACTAAAGGACGCTTTTGGGCAGGCATTACCTGATTATGATGATGAAAGAGTTTATGTTTCTGACATCAAGAAAGTGTTTGCCTGGTATAACCTGCTTAAAGAAAAAGAGGTGATTTCTGCCGATGCTATTGAAGCTTACAAGAAGGGTGAGGATGAGGAGAACGCCGAAGAGAATACCGAGGAAAACGAAGATTGATAAAATTTACATTCTGATTAACTGAATGTTATAATTTTATTTGATTTTTATTGCTCTTTTTATTTGGAAAAGCGGGAAACAATGCGTTATCTTTGCACCCGCTTTGCAAGAGAGACCAAGGGGTCCGAGCGAAAAAGCAGAGCAATCTTTTTGGAGTAAGAGCTGACGAGATCAGCACTTGAAAAAAAGATGAAAAATAATTTTGGCGAAGAAAAATATTTGATTTATCTTTGCACTCGCTTTTGAAAAAAAGCAGGCATCCCGAAGGGGGCCATCGGCCGGTACAGACGATTCACGAATCGTCTCACAGAGGCAAAAAAAGATCTTTGAAATTATTAATGCAAAACCAAAAACAAGGTAAAAGCGGATCCACAAGTCAATTTCAATAATTTGGAGTCGGGATTTTTTGTTTGAGGATATGTTCTTAAAAGA
>NZ_PVTS01000029.1 GCF_003003035.1 Marinilabilia salmonicolor
GTTGCTTAAATGTTGTTAATGTCATCCTCATTTTTTGCCATCAAAGTAACGGCTGGAGACCGGAGGATGCAATATGTAGGAGGCCGATGGCTTACGTTCAATAATCTGTATTTCAAATAACAACGACTCAGAACGGCCGGTGACCGGGAAAGGTATGCCCTAAGGTGTCAAATGGCTCGAGAAACCAAGATGAAATGACTGAAAAAATCAAATATTGCATAGAAAATTCGTCAGTCCGGACTTCCAAATCAGAAATACTCCGGCAACAAATCACTCGTAAATTGCTGCCTAATGCATTGAAATTCCTATATACCCCCAAAAGCGCTACAGCTCCCTAAAACGCTGACGTCCGGGTAAAGTCCAACAATGGGCAAAATTAATCCCGCCACTTTTTTAGAAGCGGGATTTTTTATCTCGTGGGGATTAATTCAGCCCTAAATGTTACAAGCTGGCGTTTTTCAATCTGTCGATTTCCTTTTTAATTTCTTCTATTACCTCTGCATTTTTAATTACCTTTTTGTCTCCTGTCCTTACTGAAAATATAACAAACACCTTACCTCCATATTTATTTTCAAAGTCCTGGAAACTTTTACTCATCCTTTCAGTAACTTTATAATTGCCGAAATTTGCATTTGCAGTAATAGGTTTTATTTGGATTCCGAAAGCTTTGTCATTTACTTTACCGAGATAATCAATGTCTCCTGCATGGTCTAATTCAGAGTCGCTTTCCTCAAATTCTACTTCTGGAAATATTTTTGAAAGCCCATCATTAATTACTGATTTTTCTAACAGAAAACCGTCATAAGTCCTAACAATGGTAACTTGATAGATATAATCCTTGCAGTCTTGTAAACTCAAATCTTGAAATGCGGCTGTCCATTCTGGTATTACTACTTCAGTTATTTTTGCATATAATCTTTCGCCAAGTTCTTCTAAGGTATCTTTGGTTATTTTTACTTTGTCTTTTTTGGCTGTATAAGCTTTTTCAAAATAATAATTTTCCCACTCTTCAATTGCTTTTGGCTGGCATTCACGAATTAACGCCATAACTGCACCTACTTTATTTGGTCTTGTAAGTTGATATGTATTACTTGTGTAATTCAATACTTTTTCCTTCTTGCCGAAAGGTTTTGCATATTTTTTTATTTCTTTTTTACTCATCTCTATTATCCCAGTTTTGTTGTAAAATATTTGCTCTTTCTCTAACTCCGTCAGCCCTACTGTTTAAATGATTTATAACTCTTTCTAATTCTTGTTCATTTACTATTATCCAATATCCTTTTCTAAACATCAGACTACCGATTAAACATCCATGATTAAAAATCATATCTCGTATTAAACTTCTAACATGTTCATTTGTCGGACCACCACTTTCTAAATTTAAAGCATCGCGTATTTCCGAAGAAGATTTTCTATTATTATAGCCGATTGCATTCTGATTTAAATACTCCAATATTCTTAGCTGTTCTTCGTTCATAATGAGGCTTCTTTTAAATAGTTTATAAATTTATCCTTATTTTTAAAATTCATTGTGGTGTCCACATCTGCAAAACCATTTTTAATTAAGTGAGCATTTAAAAACGTTTTATTCTTTAAATACAGATAAACCAATAAATTATTTTTTTCATCGTGTTTGGTTTCATCATATTTTAAAAAGACTTTTTGCCCTTTTGTTTTGAGTTGTAAAAATTCAATAGCTTTACCGTTTGTTTCTTTTTTTTCTTTAATACCAATAAGTCGGACAATTAAATCATTATTCAACTTCACTAATTCAGGGCTTAATATTTCTTTTACAGAAAAGTAGTCTTCTCGTTGTGTTGAGCCATTTTGGTCTATTTTTGAACCGTATTGCAACTTTTTAGGGTCAGTCTTTTTGTCGAATTTGTGGAAGTCTTTAAAAACATACGGTAAATCCTTTATTTCGTTCTTGAAATCAATGTTTAGTTTATCTTGTTTAATAAATTCATAATTAGTATCAAAAATGTTACCTTGATTTACTTCAAGTTTTTTTTCTATAAATGGAATAAATTCAGGATTCATTTCATAGCCAACTGAATTTCTATTCAGATTTCTTGCTGCAAGTGAGGTCGTTCCACTACCAAGAAATGGGTCAAGAACTGTATCCCCAACAAATGCAAACATTTTAATTAATCTCTTTGGCAATTCTTCTGGAAACATGGCAATATGTCCATCTTGTTTTGCACCACCAAAATACCAATGTCCATCAAAATATGTTTTCCATTCTTCTTTTGTCATTTTTGACATTTCTTTAATTTCCTTTGTTGGTTTTTTGGGAGTCCCTAATTTTTTGAAGATTAAAATAAATTCATAATCAATTGAAATAATGCCATTTTTTGGATAGGGATAACTACCCATTAGCGAAGCACCACCAGTTGTATTTGAAGTGGTTTTCTTTTGCCACATTATAGCTCCCATGTAATCAAAACCGATGGCTTCGCAAAATTTTATTATTTCAGTTCTTATTGGAATTACTTTATATCTTCCGTAGTAGACAGCTCTTGCAAATTGGTCTCCAATGTTTACGCATAATCGACTACCATTATCTAATACTCTGTAACACTCTTTCCAAACTAAATTTAAATGGTTTATATATTCTTCATAGCTGTCATTATATCCTATTTGATTTTCGGTGCCATAATCTTTTAATTGCCAATAAGGTGGTGATGTGATTACCAAATCAACTGAATTATCAGTTAATTCATCCATATTTCGGCTATCACCATTAATGATTTTATGTTTTGTCTTTAATTCCATTTTGATTTTTCTATTTGTTTAAAAAAACAAAAGTACTCATTTTCGTTTGCAAATTTTATTAATTGTTGCATGGTCTTTTTTACGCTTGCTTGTAACGTCCAGCGATATGGTGCGTGGCTAATTATTTAGGTAGAAGTTTTCTGGCCGTTAAGGGTTTTCTTCGGCGGAAGATACTTGCTTAAAATATGGAACTTAGCCATGCACTATAACGTGTGTTGTAACCTGTTGATTTCTATCCTAGAAGTCCTTTTATTTCTTGCTTAAGTCTTGGCAAGTGTCTGACAATTGTTCCCCAAATGATTTCATTATCAATTTTATCGTATCCATGAATTACTCTGTTACGCATGTCGATAATTTGTCTTTTGCTGGAGATTTCAATTGTTGAATCTGATTTATCAACACGATTCATAGCTTCGCCAATAATTTCAAACTCTCTCTCAATTGCCCGACGTAGCATTTTGTTAGATAGATATATCTTGAAATCACGTTTCTCTCCTAGATAGTTTTCAATTGACTCAATTGATTCGTATATATCAAATAGAAACTTCTTAATCTCAAGATTCATAAAGAAGGGTTTTGTTCTGGTTTATAGATTCTATGAAATAAGGATTTGATAATGATTTATCGGTAATTAGGTCAACTGGTCGTTTAAATAGGTCTTCAAATTTGTATATCAAGTCAAAATAAGTGTCAGCATAATCACCATAATCCATAGGCTTGAAAGAAATTAGTAAATCAATATCGCTTGTGTCATTGAAGTTTTCTGAGCAAGCTGAACCAAATGCAAATAGGGACTTTACGTTATTATTGTCACATAACGTTCTGATATTTTCTAAGTTATCTAATAGTAGTCTTTGCATCGCTGGTTTTTTTACAAATTTATTCTTCTTTATCCTATTCTGCAAGTCGGTTTTTTCGTTCAATAGGTTACAACATTCTATAAATGCACCTTAATGTGCGGTTATATTTCGTTTATCAAAAACAAAAGGTGCACAAAACATCCAAATAACGAATGAATTGCACACCTTTATATTCTTTGTCAATCATCCCCCAACCATTATAGGAGAGATATTTCAATTTGTCGTTAATCCTTATGTGGGGTTGGGACTCCAATTTGTTTTAGCTTTTTGGTTACCGTAAAACTAACTTTTTTGTTTTCTTTTTCCAATGAAAATTAACATTTTTCCACAAACTAATTATTTTGATTTGAAATGAGCATGGCAATGATTGCCTCAAAAGAATATGTATAAGTTCTTACATGCGAGTTCCATCCGACCTTGAAAAATTAATTTTATACGGATGAAATGAATTGACCTGGTTCTGGTGATGACTCACCCTTTTGTTCACCAAAAACACCTGATTCGATTCAAAACAAATGAGATTGAAAACGCTGAAAGCCTTTCTACATAAGACTTGTAGCTATCTGATGAGTCAAAAATAATTGACTCACCGTTTTGTTCTCATTTTTGTTGAAATAAACTAAATTGAATTGATTTATTAAAAACGAAAAAGCCTGAAAATCATACGATTTACAGGCTTTTGATTTCAGATGGTTTCTGAAAAGTCGGGGTACCAGGATTCGAACCTGGGACCTCGTCGTCCCGAACGACGCGCGCTACCGGGCTGCGCTACACCCCGAAAACAGGCAATATTCCCCGTTTGCGATTGCAAAAATATATTTTTTTTATGAAATAACTTTACATTGTTAGGATAATTTTGGACATTTGCGCGAGATAAAAGCTTAACCCCATATGCTTAAACATTTTACAAAAACATTGGTAAAAAAATTTCTGACTGAACAGGATGATTATACAGATCATTTTTTTTGCCTGATAGTATGCCTGACCTTCTTATTCTCTGCTGTAAGTACGCTTTTTAATTTTTTAATTGGCCTACCCGGTATGGTAACGGTATGGAGTGCCATTATCAGCCTGACTCTTCTTCTGGTTGTCTTTCTCTTCCGTTATCCAGGTAAAAAATACCGCTCGTTTGCAAAAGGATTGTTTTACATTTCTGCCGTAATTACGCTCAACGGGATGTGGATATTCAATGGCGGATCACAAAGCCCCTCTCCCATTATATTTTTGGCGTTCATGGCCCTCATTGTTTTTTTGGAACCAAAACCCGGAGTGGGTTTCATTTCTCTGCTTCTGGGACTAAATGTAGTTGCCCTTCTGTTGCTGGAACTCCACTTTCCCGACATGGTAGCAATGTATCAATCGGCCAAACAAAGAACCTTGGATTTTGTGGTGGTTATTTCATTTCTTTTTTTAGCTGTTGTACCGGCACTTACCTATTCCCGACAAATAATAATCCAGCAGAAAGAACAGGCGGAAAAGGACAATCAGCAAAAATCTGCTTACCTGGCCAATATGAGCCATGAAATCCGTACCCCCATGAATGCCATAGTGGGCTTTGCTGAATTACTTAAAAGCCCTGACCTGACCAAGAGTGAACAACACGACTACATTGACATTATCCGGCAAAACAGCGACTTATTGCTCAACATGCTGAATAACATCCTGGATTTATCAAAACTGGAAGCCAAACTGGTGGAAATAAACACATCAGAATTTAGCATCAGTTCCTTGTTTACTCAAATATTTAATGCTCACATCACCCAGATCAGGAAAACCAAACTTCATTTTGAACAGGACATTCCTGATGAACTCAGAAACATTGTCATTAAAAGTGACCGGACACTGTTGTTTCAGGTTTTTTCCAACCTGATAACCAATGCCATAAAAGTCACCCGCCAGGGAGAAATACGCTACGGAGTCAGGCTAAAGAATCAAAGAATACATTTTTTTGTTTTTGATACCGGCCCAGGTATTCCCAAACAACAGCAAGAGAAAATATTTGAACGTTTCAGTCAGCTCAACAACGGCTCAAACGTCAACACTACTGCAGATGGTGTAGGTTTAGGCCTCTCGATTTGCAAGGCTATTTTAAATCTCTTAGATGGGCAAATAAAACTTCATTCAGAAGTCAACAAAGGATCGACTTTTATTTTTTCTTTTTCTTCCGAAGTTATTTCATGTAATATAGGTGAAAAAGATTCCGGGCATCCGGTCAATATTCCCGTAATGGAAAAGGAACAAGCATTCTCATAATCTTCTAACCTTGCATCGCCAGCACAAAACAAGTAAAAGAAAGCCAATTGATAATTAGCTGGATAAGTTGATTACTGCGCAATTACTTCTTTTTGGCCACGAAACCACTGAAAGAAGCTCGGTAACACCTTAAAAAGTAAATTATAATATTGTCTGTTCTTGCAAGCAAGCAAGAGAGCTGACGGGTACTAATCACACCAATTTATGCCTGCAGGCGAATGTTGAATTGCAACACTCTTTTAAGAACTGCATGGAGTTATATTAATTCGGATAATTCGTGGACACCCAACAAAAAATGGCTACGCCATTTTAGAAATATTTTGCAAATAAAACATGAATATCAGGAGTAAAACATTAATAGGCTACTCCTTTAGCGTTTTATTTTCCAGATTAGTGGTTTTATCCCCAATTGTGAAGACGGTTGCATCTCCTATGGTGTGTTTAACACTACTGTTCAATATTATCCAAATTCGTTGTTTTCCCTACTACAACGCTAACGGTTGCATCTCCTGTGACATTAACCACGGTACGCATCATATCCAAAATCCGGTCAACAGGCAAAATAATACCAATCCATGCCGGATTAAGGCCTACCGAACTCAAAACAACCATCAGCATTACCACTCCTGCACTGGGAATGGCAGCAGCTCCGATACTGGCCAGAGTAGCAGTAAGTACAACGGTAAGTTGCTGACCTATGCTCAAGTCCACCAGGTGCATTTGGGCCAGGAAGACCACTGCCACTGCCTGGTAAAGACTGGTTCCGTCCATATTAACGGTTGCGCCGATGGGCAGGACAAAACTGGAAATCCGTTTGTCAACCTTGAGGTTTTCTTCGACACATTCGAGGGTTACGGGCAGTGTGGCAGCACTGCTGCTGGTCGTAAAAGCAAGCATTTGTGCAGGACTGATGCCCCGAAGAAATTCCATAAAGGATATTCCCTTAACAAAAAATGCCATAAATGCGGGATAGATAACAAAGGCCATTATTACCAGCCCCAAAACCACGACCAGTGAGTACCAGGTCAATCCTTTAAATAGTTCCAGCACATGCCCCGGATCTCCTCCTGACATCTGATTGACCATCCCCGCCATCAGCGCAAAGACAAAGAATGGAGCAGCAGCCATTATCAGCTCCACCATTTTAAGAAACACTTCAGCCACCGAATCGATCAGACGCTTCAACGGTGCCGCTTTTTCTGAAGGGATAAACAACAGGGCAACACCAAAAAATATCCCGAAGAATATTATCTGCAGCATATTACGGTTATCGGACAAACTAAAAAACAAATTGCCCGGCACCATATCTTCCAAAAAAACCAGCGGACCATCTTTTTCTGCCTTCTGTGCGGTTTCCAATCGAACACGGACTTCCTCCGTCTCTTCAAATCCCCTTTTTTGAGCAACCTGGCTCAGTAACTGATGATAAGTGCTGTCGCGGGAAAACCACCTTCCATCTTTGGGAGTCAGCCCCTGCTCCTGCAGCCAGAGTTCATATCCCATCCTGTTTTCCAGGCGAACTTCCTTTTCTATGGTTTTTCCGGGAGCCAGTACATTAACCAACACCAGTCCCACTGTTACAGAGATAACGGTGGTGGCAAGATAAAACAACAGGGTTTTTCCACCAAGCCTCCCCAGGTCTCGCGGATGCCCCAAACTGACAATTCCTCCAATAATTGAAAACAAAACAAGCGGAACAGCTATCAACTTCAACAGATCAATGAAAATCCGGCCCCAGGGGGATACCCAGTTTTCGGTAAATGTGCCCCACCCCAGCCAGCTGGATGCAAGTGCCCAAAGAATTCCCAATACAAGTCCGATAATGATTTTCCAATGAAGCGGAAGTTTTCCCATTTTTCAATTAGCAATTAACAATAAACAATGAGCAATTAGCAATAATCTACTGATAAGTTTTATTCATCAGCCAGGCATCCACTATTACCATGGCAGCCATTGCTTCAACAATAGGTACTGCCCGCGGCACTACGCAGGGATCGTGTCGCCCCCGAGCCTTCATTACCACCTCATTGCCCGATTTGTCCACTGTATTCTGGTCTTTCAAAATGGTTGCCACAGGTTTAAAAGCCACCCTGAAGAGTATCTCCTCTCCGTTGGAGATGCCCCCTTGCACACCCCCCGACCGGTTGGTACGGGTTTTTACTTTACCTGCCTCGGTGTAAAACTCATCATTGTGTTGAGACCCTTTCATCGAAGAAGCTTTAAAACCCAAACCATACTCAAAACCTTTAACGGCATTAATGGACAGCATTGCCTGGCCAAGAACAGCATGTAACTTCTCAAATACAGGATCGCCCAGACCTGCCGGAGCATTTCTGATTACGCAGCTGACCACTCCCCCAACTGAATCTTTTTCCTGACGTATTTTATCAATGTAATCAATCATGCGTTCTGCCATTTTAGTATCCGGACAACGTACGGGCGTTGATTCGATGGCGGACAAATCTTCTGGCACCTCTTCCATCCTCAATTCTCCTACCTGAGAAACAAAGGCTGTGATATCCACACCCGTTTCTTTCAGCATCAGTTTAGCGATGGCTCCTGCCACAACTCTGGCAATAGTTTCTCTGGCTGACGAACGACCACCACCACGATGATCCCGAATTCCATATTTGGCATCGTAAGTATAATCGGCATGCGATGGGCGATAAAGATCTTTGAGGTTGTCATAATCGTTAGATTTTTGATCTTTATTCCAAATAGCAAACGCTAAAGGAGTCCCGGTAGCCTTTCCATCCATCACTCCGGAAAGAAACTCCACGCGATCCTTTTCGTCACGAGGTGTGGTAATTTTGGATTGTCCGGGACGCCTTCTGTCCAGTTCCTGTTGAATAAAGTCCATATCCAGCTCCAGACCGGGCTTCACGCCCTCCAGAATTCCACCAACACCGCGTCCATGGGATTCACCAAAAGAGGTCAGTTTAAATATTCTGCCAAAGGTATTACCTGCCATTGTATTTTTGTTTTAATATCGTTTTCAAAAAAAATGCTTTGTAAAAATAGGTGATGCAGGCTACATGAGCAAAAAAAAGGTGTTTCATCAATCAATGAAACACCTTTTTTAATAAAATTTTCTTGGTTTTTAGCAGCTGCAACCATCGCCACAAGATCCTGAACTACATCCGCCACCACCAACAGCTTCAACCAGTTCGTTTTCGGTAGCATCACGTACTTCAAGCACCTGACCTGCAAAATGCAAATCATCACCTGCAAGCGGATGGTTAAAGTCCATTTTCACAGTATCATCGGTTACTTCCAGAACGATTCCGTTCAAGCGGTTACCATTGGCATCCTGCATAGGCACCATATTGCCAATTTTGAGCAAAGACTCATCAATCTTGCCTTCCACTTCAAAGATATTTTTGGGCAGATCCACAATAGCTTCAGTATTTACCTGACCATAAGCTTCGTCTGCTTTCAATTCAAATTTAAAATTGTCGCCCTGCTTAAGACCTTCGATTTTTTTCTCGAACATCTCAATCATTTTTCCGGCTCCATAAACGAATTGTAAAGGATTGTTCTCTCCGGTTTCTTCCACTAAATCACCTTCGGCACCATTGAGACGCAATTGATATGAAAGCGATACAAATTTGTTTCTTGCAATTTCCATTCTGTATATTCTTTTTGTTCGTTAAACAAGTTGCAAAGTAACACAGTTTTTGACTCTTAATCAAATCTGTGTCGGAAAATTTATGAACTGATGAAGTTGATAATTGCTCCATGCTCCATGTCCCTTACTCTCTGATTTTTTATTCAATCAACTGGTCAAAATCAATTTCTTCCTGGGCTGACTCCACCAATCGGGTATTTTCACAACGAATGGTTCGTCCCGGAAATTTCTTGATCAACCCGTAGTTGTGTGTTGCCATGATTACCGTTTTTGACTCCTCCTTGCAAATATGATGAAGCAATTCCAGCAAATCATCCGAAGTGTCGGGATCCAGATTTCCGGTAGGCTCATCAGCAAGAATCAAATCAGGCTTATTCAGTAACGAACGGGCAATACCAATGCGTTGCTGCTCACCACCCGACAGTTGATGCGGCATTTTGTATCCTTTATGAACCATATCCACTTTCGACAAAACATCCCTGATCTGATGATCCATATCGGTCTGGTTCTTCCAACCGGTAGCTTTCAGCACAAACTGGAGATTGTCATAGACATTTCGGTCGGTAAGTAACTGAAAATCCTGAAATACAATGCCCATCTTTCTCCGAAGATACGGAAGTTGGCGATTTTTAAGCATTTTCAGGCTGTATCCGACTACAAATCCATAACCGTCGGTAAAAGGAAGGTCTCCGTAAAAAGTCTTCAGCAAACTGGACTTTCCACTACCAACCCTGCCAATCAAATAGACAAACTCTCCCGGTTTTACCTCAAGATTAACATCTCTGAGAATGATGTTTTCCTTTTGACGCACCAAACCGTCAGAAATTTCTACAATATTTCCTTTTTTGTTGATTACCGGTTGTGTTTCTTTGGCCATGGATTCATTACATTAATGATTTATTTGCTTTATTAATCAGGTTGCAATCCCAATCTTTAAAGATAAAGGAGAAATTGCATTTATCAAAAATCACCTGCTATTTAGTGCCTGTCTATAAACTAAGCAAAATTTTGTTTCTGGTCATGTGTTTGTCAAGAAAGTGCCAGTTACAAAGCCTGCCCCGATTTTTCTTCGGGGGCTTGCGAAGCCGACAGAAACGGAGTTTACTAATCGTAAATGAGTATTTTGGCGGCAAGCGTAACGACGCAAGTGGTACTTTATGGACAGAAACTATTTAAGAGCTGCCAAAGCTTCCTTAATGCGACGCATTGCCTCCTTCAACAAATCATCGCTGGTGGCATAAGAAAACCGGATGCAGTTTTTATTTCCAAAAGCTGTTCCGCTGACTGTAGCCACATAAGCATGCTCCAGCAAATAAAAACTCAGGTCATTGGCATTTTCGATTGTTTTCCCCTCATAGCTTTTTCCAAAAAATGCACTCACATTGGGAAACAGATAAAATGCACCTGCCGGATTATTGACTTTAAGTCCGGGAATATCGTTGGCCAGCTTAACCACCAACTCACGTCGCCGGCGGAAAGCCTCAACCATATCGTTGGTATAATCCATAGGGCCTTCAATGGCAGCCAATGCTGCTTTCTGAGAAATTCCGGAAGTTCCCGAAGTATATTGCCCCTGTAAACGTGAACAAGCTGAAGCAATCCATGCAGGAGCTGCCATATATCCAATTCTCCAACCGGTCATGGCAAATCCTTTGGATACACCATTTACAATAATTACCCGGTCCTTCAGGGAAGGAAACTCTGCCAATGAATGTTGGGGTTCATCATAATTGATGTACTCATAGATTTCGTCTGAAATAATAAATACATGAGGATGCTTCTCCAAAACAGCTGCCAGTGCCTTTAATTCTGCAAGAGAATACACACTGCCTGTAGGATTGGAAGGACTGTTGATCAACAGAACTTTTGTTTTCGGAGTAATTGCCTCATCCAGTTGATCAGGAGTAATTTTAAAATCCTGATCTATGCCGGCATACACAAAAACAGATTTTCCACCTGCCAATTGAGCCATCGCAGGATAACTTACCCAGTAAGGCGAAGGAATAATAACTTCATCTCCTTCGTTTACCAGTGCATAGATTGCATTGGACAAAGATTGTTTTCCACCGGTGGAAACAACAATCTCTGATGGTTGGTATTCCAGATTGTTGTCTCTTTTTAGCTTGGCAACGATGGCCTCTCTCAGTTCGGGGATGCCCGGAACAGGGGTATAATGAGAGAAATTATCTTGAACAGCCTTAATGGCTGCCTCTTTCACGTGAGGAGGCGAGGGAAAATCAGGCTCCCCCAAACTCAGGTTGATAATATCTTTTCCCTGTTCGCGCAATTCCCGGCTTCTCTGCGCCATCGCTATAGTCTCTGATTCAGGCAACCGGGCCAGTCTGTCTGATAATTGTTCCATATTAATGTATGTTTTTATCTTCGGCAAAGCCGTTAAGCATATTTCTCATTCTTTTTGGTATCAGGTTAGGAATGAATGCACAAAAATAGTCTTTTTTTGCACCTGACAAGGTTAAGGATATTTAAGGTTAGGAATATTTATACAATCAGAAAATCATTAACTTTGTTCACCGAGACACAAAAGTTTCTAAGAAATGGAAAAAACAGAACTCATCCTGATATTTGCCCCCATAACTGTAATTGCGGTTTTTACCTTAATTTTGGTCAAATGGTTTTTGGATCATGAAGCCAAAAAAAGACGTCAGGAATTCCTGATGGCCAACAGCAACCAGCTCCTGACGCAACGGCTTCAGGCATTTGAACGATTTACGTTGTTTCTGGAGCGCATTTCTCCGGAATCCCTCGTGTTGCGTGAACAACAAAAAAACATGAATGCCTTTCAGCTTCAAAGTCATTTGCTCAAAACCATTCGCACCGAATTTGGCCACAATCTTGCCATGCAGATCTACCTTCCTTCAGATACCTGGGAACAAATAAAAAAAGCACGGGAGGAGGTCTCCCGGGTCATTAACACTGCCTCCACGCAGGTTCCGCCCAACGTTCCATCGTTTGAACTGGGACGCCGGATTATCGAAGATGCCGGAGCAACCGCCAACCAGGCTGTAACTAAAGCGCTGGATAAGATTCGGAAAGATGTGGATGAACTTGGTATCAGATAAAAACAAAGCCGTCCCTGATTAGTGCCTGTCCAAAAAGTCCCGTTTACTACGTTACGCCATTAGCGGAAATTGCTCATTTACTCGAGTAAACTCCGCATTTCCGCTAATGGCAAGCCTTGTAAACGGAACCTTCTGAACAAACACAGCGAACTTGAGATACTTTGCTTAGTTTATAGACGGGCATTTATTATCGGAGACGGATTTATTCCTATCTGTCAGCTTTCAATCTGCTGGCAATAGCTTCTCCCAGATCACGGCATTCGTCGTATTTTTGTTTCTTCAGTGCATGCTTTTCTTCAACAGGAGTTCCAATAATCTCCCATTTCAGCTCTTCACCAAACTCTTTCAGACGCTTAGCAGCAGTTCCGGCCCAGGTAAACGACCCCAAAACCCCAAGATAATGATCCTTTACTGCCATGTGCTTCAGCTTATTTACCAGAGCCTCCATATTTGGGTGCAGTTCATTGCTGTAGGTGGGACTTGCCAATACCAGTGCCTTGTATTTAAAGATATCAGAAATAATATAGGAAGAATGAGTCTTTGAAACATCATAGATTCGGATGTCTCTGATGCCCTGCTCAGCAATGGCCCGGGCAGTGACTTCCGCCATCTCCTCGGTATTCCCGTACATGGAAGCAAAGGCCACCACAACGCCCTCCTGGGTTTTGTGACTGCTCCAGTCATCATACATCTTTAATACTTCGGGAATGTGACTGCGGATTATAGGTCCGTGCGTGGCTGCAATTATTTTAATATCCAGTGCACTCAGTTTTTCGAGTGCTTTCTGCACAGGGCTGCCGTATTTACCAACAATATTTGAGTAGTAACGGCGCATTTCATCATGAAACCATGAAAAATCCATCTCATCGTCAAAAACACCACCATCCAATGTCCCAAAACTACCAAAGGCATCGGCTGAGAAAAGAATCTTCTGCGTTTGTTCATAGGTCACCATCGTTTCGGGCCAGTGAACCATAGGAGCCAGAAAAAACTGAAGTTTATGGCTCCCCAGATCCAGTTCATCTCCCTCTTTCACTTCCACCAGGTTCTCTGTTATACCAAAGAAGCCTTCCACCATGGGAAGCGTCTTTTTGTTCCCCACAATTTTCATATCGGGATACAACTGACGGATAATATTTACAGACCCTGCATGATCGGGCTCCATGTGATTGATTACCAGATAATCGACAGGTTTATCACCGATAACAGCATGAATTTTTTTCAGGAACTTTTCTACCTGTCCAATCTCTACCGTATCCAGAAGTGCAACCTTACCATCATTGATGAGATATGAATTGTAAGCCACACCGCGCGGAAGCGGCCACATATTCTCAAAAAGTTCTGTTCGTCTGTCGTTTACACCAATGTAAAAAATATCCTCGGATAATTGTACTGGCTGATACATAATTAAATACAGTTGATTTATTAAAAAATATTCTTTTCGGTTATTGCTTTCTGATGAGCAGCCACACATCTGCATATTTGGCATAGTTGCGTCGTATGGCAGCAATATTGTTCCTGGCAGGTTGCTCTTCATTGTATGCCGCAACAGAGACACGGAACAACCCGTTTTCATTTTCCAAAATGACGGGCACAAATCCTTCGCTGATCAATTCTGTCTTGTAATTACGGGCATTTTCAATGTAGCGGAAAGAGCCGATAATGACATAATAGCGGAAAATGGTTTCGGTAGTCTCTTCCACATCAACGGTTTTCACTTTTTCTTCTCTTACCACAATGGCCGGCTCTGAAGACTCTTCAACTTCTTCCCTGACAACCGGCCGCACATCTTCACGCACCTCAATGCCATCATCTTTCACACCCTCGGCATAGGGAGAAGAGGCCATTTTGGAGGACCCTTTCCGCATAGAGGCACAGGATGCAAGCATTGACACTGCTAAGGCAATAAAAAGTATCTTTTTCATTCGTTTAAAAATTTGTAATTATCTGATAAAAAACTAATTAAAAATCTGAGAACGAATGGAACCGCTTCGCTCTCGCATAATATTTTTTAAACATATTCTTTTGTGATATTTATGCTTAAAAAATATCATGCTCGTTTCATCAGTATATAATTTATCTAAGTTATTGGTCTGATGGAACTCACATGTTAAAAATTTATACATTGTCTTTTGTGACATCCCTTGCCATGCTCGTTTCATTAGGATATAATATAATTGTTTCTGGTGTCCGGTTAAAAATTTGAGATTGCTTCACTACGTTACCAAGGACAGATTAGGTGCGAACTCACAATGACGGGCCTTTTCAGGATATTTAAGGGTTAGTAGGGGCTCGTCTCATCTCTCAGAATTCTATTCTCCGGACTTTTCATATTCTATGCCGCCAACTGCAAAATCCCTGCAAAACCGGCCTTCAAAGAACGGCATCAAAATTGCAAAAAAAATCATTGGAAACAAACAAAAAGTTCGGTCCGCCATTTATAATAAAGTTGTATTTTTACGGCCTTTTTGTCACCAATGTATATTGTATTATCCAATTTGAATAACGATGGCATTAAAACAATCAACCAGACGAAATAAGAAAACCGGACGAAAACTGATCATCTTTTTTGTCGTAGTTTCTATTGTCATAGCTATTGGAGCATGGCTGGCACTTAGTTTTCAGCAGAAGATATTTGCGCCCAACGTCTTACTTGACGGTAAAAAAACAGAAAGTTTTTATGTCCCCACCAACGCCACGTTTGAGGATGTCAGGGGCTTGCTTGAGGTCTCAGGATTCCTTAAGGACACCAAATCATTTGTATGGCTGGCAAAAATTAAAGAATATCCGGAAAGAGTACCCCCAGGTCATTACCTGCTTAGGGACGGCATGAACAATAATGAATTGATAAATATGCTCCGGGCCGGATTGCAAAGCCCCGTCAGACTTACCTTCAATAATGTAAGAACCGCTGAAGAGCTGGCCGGAAAAGTATCAAAAACCATAGAAGCAGACTCTTTATCCCTGTTAAAAGCTTTGCGTGACACCAGCTTATTAAAAAAATACGAATTTTCTCCTGCCACGGTATCTGCCATGATTATTCCCAACACCTATGAGATATGGTGGAATACAGATGCACAGGAATTTATCGCACGAATGCACCGCGAATATAAGCAGTTCTGGAATGACGCACGACTGGAAAAAGCTAAAAAATCGGGAATGACGCCCATCGAAGTGGCCACACTTGCCAGCATCGTGGACGAAGAGACGGTAAAAAGCGATGAAAAAGCAACAGTGGCAGGGCTGTATATCAACAGGCTAAACAAAGGCATCCGGTTACAGGCCGATCCGACCATCAAATTTGTATTGGGCGATTTTACCATCAACAGAGTCTTGTCCCGCGACCTGGAAATAGATTCTCCTTACAACACTTATATGTACCGCGGACTTCCCCCCGGCCCCATCCGTTTCCCTTCTGTTTCTGGCATTGAGGCAGTTTTGAATCACGAAGATCATGATTATTTATATATGTGTGCCAAAGATGATTTTTCGGGTTATCACAATTTTGCCAAAACCCTGCGTCAGCATAACATCAATGCTGCAAAATACAGAAGAGCACTGAGTCAAAGAAGAATCTGGCGATAAAAAGTCAAGAAATCAATATCATAAAATATTGACTTCAGGATGTAGTTGTACACCGAACCTGGAATAAACATCCTCCTGGATAGCCTTTGCCAGTCCTGCAATTTCACTGCCTGTAGCAAGGCCGCGATTAATCAGGACGAGAGCCTGGTTTTTATGAACTCCGGCATTTCCAAACTCACGGCCCTTCCAGCCGGTCTTTTCAATCAGCCAGCCGGCGGGAACCTTCACTTTTTTCCCGTTTTCAAGCACATATCCGGGAATCTCCGGCCATTTCTGCTGTAATTGCTGATAAAAGGAGGCCTCTACAACCGGATTTTTGAAGAAACTCCCGGCATTTCCAAACTCTTCCGGCTCAGGCAGTTTCTCTTTACGAATATCCACAATCGCTTTTCGGATGTTTGCCAGAGAAGGACCACCCATTAAATGCACACGTTCGCGGACTGCCCCATAGTCCATTGAAAACTCAGGCTTCCGGGATAGCCGAAGCACCACTCCGGTTACCACCACTTTGCCTTTTAGCGGACCTTTAAATATGCTGTATCGATAATCAAAGTCACATTCCGAACGTGATTTCTGAAAAAATGAACCATCTTCCAGCATCAAACCTTCCACATACTCCACCACATCTGCCACTTCCACACCATAGGCTCCGATGTTCTGAACAGGTGCCGCTCCGACATTCCCGGGAATGTAAGAAAGATTCTCAATGCCACCCAGCCCGTTCTCCACAGCCCATTGCACACAGACATCCCACTCCTCTCCTGCTGCAAAACGAACCAGTACTTCATTTTCGTCCTCCTTAATTATTTCTATTCCCCCCATTTCGGGTGACAAAATTGCACCTTCGAAATCTTTGGTGAAAAGCAGATTGCTCCCTCCTCCAATCACCAAAATCTGATTTCCGGGCTGATTCTGACCAAGCCAGGCACTCAATTCTTCAGCATTCTCAAATACATAAAAATCTTTTGACTTTGCATCCAGGCCAAATGTATTGCGTTTCTTTAATGAATAATTGGTATAGTGTTGCATTAAAAAATGGGCATTGTGTTCTACAAAAATCAACCTGTTCCGAATAGTCTGAACAAGACAGATTGAATAAATTACCTTTCAAAAGAAAGCTTCTGACAATTTAACGTGAATCTTCGGCAGGTGGTCCGTAATAACCCGTATTGTAATAACCGTAACGCTTGTCTCCCGGGTTGATGTCATTTAATACCAGCCCTACCCTGTCGATCTTCTCATTGCGCAGTTCATTTACAGTAGCTGCAAAATGGTCTCTGTTAGTCATACCAGCTCTTACCACAAACAAGCGACAATCGGAATATTGTATCAAAATACGGGCATCAGCCACCAGACCGATGGGAGGAGTATCAACAATAATCAAATCAAAATTACTTCTGAGGTAATCGAAGAGTACACTGGTTCGCTCACCAGCAATCAACTCAGACGGATTGGGTGGTGTAACACCCGAAGGCACCAGCCACATATTATCAACTTCGGAAGGATATATGATCTCCTCAATTTCATTCATGCCGGAAAGATAATTGGAGATACCGATGTTTTGATTTTTATCAAAAATCTCTGACAACCTCGGCTTTCGCATATCAAACCCCAGCAAAGCAACTTTTTTCCCTGAAATGGCAAATACCGTAGCCAGGTTGAGCGCACAAAAGGTTTTCCCTTCACCGGTATTGGTAGAAGTCAGCAAAATTACCTGATGCGTATCTTCAGCCAGCATAAACCGTATTTTGGTTCGCAACGACCTGAAAGATTCGGCCAAAAGTGAGTGCGGTGATTGGTTTATCGCATTTTCGCTCACCACCCGGTTCCGAACGATGCTACCCATATTGGGAAAATCACCGGCAATGGTCTCCATCTCCTGACGGTCGCGTACACGGGTATTCAACATCTCCCTCAACCCGATGATTGCTGCGGGAAGAATCAACGATAAAAGAAACGCTTTCCCATAATTGCCCTTTTTATCGGGCGACACCACCCCTGAAATGGTAGCCTGATCCAGCACCTCATTATCAGGAATATTTGATGCCTTTGCAATCTGAGTCTCTGAATTCTTTTGCAGTAAGAAAGTATAAATGGCATCATTCAACTTAAAAGCCCTTTCCAGCTCCAGGTATTCCTTCTCCAATTCGGGAAGATTATTCATTCTGCCCGACAGTGCAGCAATCTGCCTCTTCATTTCCCCCTGGCGAACAAGAATCGACTCCATCCTTTTATCGATGGCCTGAATCATTGTTTCGCTCACAATCTTCAGTTCCTGCTCCAGTTGGCGATAATAAGGATTGGAAGTTCCGGCCGTAAGCTCCACAGATTTCAGTTCCGATAAAACATCCATATATTTACCTACCAACTGATTTACCACGCCTGCATCATCGTTGGCAAAGGCAGTGAGCAGATACTCCTCTTTCATGTCCCCGCTTTTCAGCCGTTCTTTCAGCTGCTGAAAATAATCATATTTGATTTCGAGCAACCGCAGTTCTTTCTCTTTCTCAATAAACTGTCCCGCCAGATCGGAGGCAAATTCAGAAGGAACCATAAACCTGTTTTCCTGACGAAAAGCCATCAACTGTTGCTGGGTCTGATTCAAGGTATCGGCTACATTCTTCAACTGATTCTGAATGAAATCCAGTGAACGGGAAGCCATATCGTTTTTCCTTTTCAGGTTGTTCTCCACAATCACATCAGAGAGTACATCGAGAAAAGCAACAATTTTTCGAGGATTATTACCGGTAGAGCCGATAAAAACAATGGAAGAGCCTTCCCTGTAATTGCTCACGCTAACACGTGACCGATATCGGGATGTCAACTGATTATGAGAGTGAAACTGAACAAAGTACTCGCCGGCTCCGGAAGTTAAGCCATCGTTGCGATGAATCCTAAAAGCAAAATTTTCGTGTTCAACCAGCTCTCCGGGTTTTACAGTCTTCTCGAATTCGAATGGTACCGCCCTTCCAACGGTCCGGTCTTCATCAAACCGATGAAGAATTCCTGATTCAGAAGAGGCTGAAACATTTATCAGGCCACCTCCCGACATAGAGATATAAATGGGCGAACCAAGTATCTGGGGATGTGACTCTTCAAGCTCAATAACAAAAGGAGCAGACTGATACAGCTCTGTATCCTTAAAACGCCCGTCAGCAAAATAAGAAACCCGGAAATCAAGGCGATCAATAACTTCCCTGATGGTTTTCTGTGAGCGGATGATAAAAGACTGGTTCTCAATATTGCGCACCTCGGCGGAAAGGCCGAAACCCTCCATAAGGTTAATATCACGCATCATTCTCTCGCTTTCACTCTTGAAAAGCATGGTAACCGTACCTTTGTAAACCGGCAAGGTATAACGGTGATATATGTAAACACCACCCAGAAACAGCGGAATACTTATTGCAAACAGAAACCAGTGATGCAACACCAGCCTGACGATCTTTTTAACATCGGAAAAACCATCGTTTTTGAAACCGGGTCCGTGCCCTGCTACATTTGCTGGTCCTTTGGGAGGTATTGCCATACAGAATTAATTTTATTTATTTTCTGTCGATAAAGTACCACTTGCGCCCCCGAAGGATCGGGGCAGGCTGTTACGCTTGCCGCCAAAATACTCATTTACGATTAGTAAACTCCATTTTTGGCGCCTTCGCAAGCCTGGCAATTGCCACTTTCTGACCAGAAAACAGGTCTAAAAACAAATTTTGCTTAGCTTATGGACAGCTCTGTACATAAAGTACCGCTTGCTGCGTTACACTTGGCACTTTCTGACCAGACACATGACTATAAACTAAGCGTTTTTCACGTGTTTGAACTAGCCTGCTCTATTCATAAATCATCTATTATGATGCTCAACTATCTGCGAAATATGGACGTCCTCAATAAAAATAATTTGAAAATAGTTCACTATTTCCTTCATCATTTCTATCTGCGAGAGTCAATATTTCTTGATATTTGAACATCTCATCACAATTATTTATGAATAATTCAGGCTAAAAAGTTCAAATTCAAGGCGTGGGAAAAATCTAAACCGCAGCATACTAGTGTATTTGAGGATTTAGATTTTGAGCAACAACGCAGAAGTTGGACTTTATAGACAAACACTATTTAAGGTGCTAAAATAACCAACAAACCTCAATAAAAAAAACCGGATAAAGAGACTCTCGAATCAATTGCGGCGCACAAACTGGGAAATTTTGGAAGCATTCTTCCAGAAAAGGGTTCGAAAACCTCCTACTCCATTGTCCTTCAATGCCCGTAAGTCTTCTCCCGACTTGGCAATCACATTGCGTAGCGACTTGTTGCTGGCCCCCCCCATACGCATTCTAACCAAAACTTCAGGAAGATATTCAACCTTGACGGACGGAAAAGAAAGGGCTCTCAGCAACCATTCATAATCGGCTGAAATACGATATTCGGTGTTAAATCCGCCAATTTTCTCAAAAAATTCGCGTCTCACATAAACAGTAGGATGAGGAGGCATCCACCCCCGTTGTAACTGCTGTCTCCGAAAAGAACCGCTGCGCCAGAATCGCACCACTTGTTCAGGGTTTTCCGAACGCACATACTCCAGATCACCATACAACAGATGAAATTTCGAATCATCATACCTATCCAACACGTTTCCAATTACTTCACCGTTTGCGAACATATCATCTGCGTGTAAAAACCCTATCACTTCGCCGCTTGCAAGTGCGATTCCTTTATTCATGGCATCATAAATTCCGTTATCCGGCTCACTGATCCAGCGATCCACAACGTCGGAACTGTTTTTCAGAATATCCAGGGTGCCATCCACCGAACCGCCATCCACCACAATATACTCCAAATCATCAAACCGCTGACGACGCACTGACTCGATGGTATCTTTCAGCGTTTCTGCCGACTGATAGGTGACGGTAATAAGGGATATTCTCTTGCTCATATTTCTTTTTCGTAAAATCAATCCATCCCGGAAGGGGTAACCTCCACCTGATCATTCCGCAACTTTTTCAGTTTGATGCGAATAAACATAGCGGGCAGATAAAATATAACAAATCCCAATACGAGATTTAAAACCATAAGTTTCAGCATCCCAAAGTCTTTGAGCAAAAAATTAAGCACAATGAAAAAGATGTTAACACCCCCCAGAATCAACGCAATCTGAATATGCGAAAATCCAAGTGTCAGCAAACGATGATGAATATGGTTTTTATCGGCTACAAAAGGAGAGTTTCCTTTCGACAATCGCAAAAAGAAAACCCGCAAAGTATCGATAACCGGGACAATCAGAATTCCCACTACAACAGCCGGTGCTGAAATCATCTGAATATTCAGGTTGCTCCTGACCGCCGGGGCATTGGCTTCCATAAACTGCAAGGCCATGGTGGCCAGTATGAATCCGATAATCATGGAGCCTGTATCACCCATGAATATTTTCTGTTTTTTAGAGAACACATTATAATGCGAATTAAGGGTTAAATTATCAATCCAATAAAAGCTGCTGCCAGTTTTCCAAACACATGAACCAGCAACCCATTAGTAGATCTGACATTTG
>NZ_PVTS01000030.1 GCF_003003035.1 Marinilabilia salmonicolor
ATCCTTCCCCACCACTTCAATATCGGTGATGATGCCACGAAAATCGTTGGTTTCGCCACTTTGGCGATGTTTCATCCTGATGCCAAGGTTTTTTCAAAGCTGATCGTATATTGTTTCGGGTGTCTCAGTCCATACCGTAGGTTTACCGGGACGGTAGTTTACCACCACCTGAAAAGTATGGTGTCCGCTCATCGTCTGATGGAGTTGCATTTCGGTGTAGTCACATTTTTGACCGTCCACGATAACATCCACCTGGACGTTGTTAAGTTCTGATGAATTCATTGAAGTATGAGTTTAGAGTTTTCGGTAAATATTAACAAGCGAAATAATTCAATAGACTAAATAGTCAATAGTTTGTAGTCAGTAGTAAGTAGTCAAGCCTAATACTGACAAACCAAACCCACCAACAAGGCCACGTAAATAACACATATTAAGTGCCTTACAAAAAATAAAAGAGAGTAAAAGCACAGAACAATGCCACTTACTGCTCACAAACAACCCCTTGCGCTCAATAAACTGATGGAGAATAAATTTGTAAAAGCAAAAAAAGCACCCGAAGCACTACGGAGAAGTAGAGGTACTGTAGTCGTTCTTGAGGATAAAATAAATGGAGAAAACCTCCGGATTATTGGAAATTTCTGACATAACGAAGAGTTGAGTTAGAATTTAAGGTTTGTTGCCGGGGCCCTTTCCGGCTAACAGGGATGCAAATTATGCAGTTTGAATGAAAAAGTCAAGAACCAGATTAAGACTCTCTTCTGTTACCGCAAATATTTTTACTTTTGCAAAAAACAATAAATCAATGATACAAAGAATTCAAAGTGTTTACCTGCTGATAGCAGCAGTACTGACGGGCAGCCTGTTCTTTTTCCCAATGGCAGAAATGGCTGACATGAAAGATCTTTATCGTCTCAACTGGCAGGGGATTTTCCAGGTGGAGGCCGATGGTTCGATGCAGATGATGATTCCCGGATGGGCATTAACCATTCTGACAGTTTTGACTACAGCAGTCTCATTGATAACCATTTTTCTCTTTAAGAAACGGATGATACAAATTCGTTTGTGCGCTGTAAGTATGGGACTTCAGTTAGGGTTATCAGGGATGATTTATTATCTGGCCCAAAGTGGGGCCAAAGAGCTGGGCGCTGCTGAAGTATCTTTTAACTGGCCTTTGGTAATGCCACTGATAGCCATTGTGTTTACTTATCTGGCTTTGCGGGGAATTGGGAAAGATGAAGCATTGGTGAGATCACTAAACCGGATTCGATAACGAGGTTGTAGTCGGTAGTTTATAGGCAGTAGTCGTTAATAAACCGTAGTTAAAAAAATATCCCCAAAGACCGCGGAGCTCATATCACTAAAAAAGCGCCTGATCTTTGGGGATATTTATTTTCTTCAAAGTTCGAGCACCGCTTTCAGGGGATCATTCCCTCCGGAAAGAAATGCTTCAGGTTTTTCAAGCATTTTCTTTACGTCCATCAGGAAACCCACCGAATCTTTTCCGTCAATAAGTCGGTGATCGTAACTCAGAGCGATATACATTATCGGCCTAACCTCAACTTTTCCGTCAACTGCCACGGGGCGCTCCACAATATTGTGCATTCCGAGAATGGCCGATTGAGGCGGATTAATTAAAGGAGTGGACAACATGGAACCAAAAACCCCACCATTGGTAATAGTAAAAGTACCTCCACTCATCTCTTCAAGAGAAATTTTACCCGAACGTGCCTTTTCCGCAAGCTTTTTAAGCTCTAACTCAATGTCTGCAAGCGAAAGTTTATCCACATTTCTGATAACCGGAACCATCAGTCCTTTTGGGGTTTGCACAGCCACTGAGATATCCACATACTGTGGAGTGACAATCTCCTCCTTATCGATCATGCTATTCACCTTGGGCCTCATCTTCAGAGCCAGAGCCGAAGCTTTCATGAAAAAAGACATGAATCCCAGTTTTACTCCATGCTTATCGACAAACTGATTTTGATATTGCTTTCGGGTTTTCATTATGGCCGACATATCCACCTCGTTAAAAGTGGTGAGCATGGCGGTCTCATTTTTCACACTCACCAGCCGCTGGCTCAATTTCCGGCGCAACTGGCTCATCTTCTCACGTTGTTCGCTTCTATCAATTTCCTGATCTGAAGAGGTAGCAGGAGATGCCGATACACCCTCTATTACAGCATCAACATCAGAGGCTGAAAGTTTCTTCAAACCGGCAACAATATCATCAACGGATAATCCGGCCACTTTCATTTTCTCACGGGCCAGCGGGGTCGAGCGCACCTTATCATTTTGTGGCACTTTATCATCCAACTGCTTTTCAGGCTTTTGCCGAACAGTCTCCTCCTTCTTCTCCGGTGCCTCTGACTTCTCTTCTTCATCCTCAACCTCATCATCACCGGAAGCATCTGCCTCGGTCTGGTCAGTATCATCAGGCACCTCTACGGAAGTGTCGATGCGACAAGCCACCTCACCCACCGAAACGGTAGTTCCGGCTTCAACTTCAATAGAAATTTTCCCACTCTCGGTGGCATTAAGCATCAGGGTAGCCTTGTCTGATTCAATCTCTGCCAAATCCTGATCCTTGTGGACCAAATCACCGTCTGAAACGAGCCACGTGGCCAGTTCCACTTCTGTAATGGATTCTCCGGGACTCGGTATTTTTATATCAATCATAATATTATTGATTAGTGGTTTCCTGTTTCAACCTGAATTGATCTATATTGAAAAACGCTGAGGGGACTCAAAATACTTATGCTGCTTAAGAATCTCAGCACGTGATTTTCCTTCAACACACTGGAGTCCGCAATAATCGTTTTTCAATGCACAATGGCATTTTTTAAATACTTTCCCGATGATTTCCTTCTGCCCCACCACATGCAGACCATTAAGTCCGGTAGCAGGACTTGCGCTGGCCAATCGGGCCACAGGTACTAGCTTCAACTCGGGAATCTGATTCTCTACATAGTACCAGGGGCCCATATTTTCAGGCTCTTCCTGCACCCACAGATTTAAAAGTGCATTGGGATATGTTTTGAGGAGCTCCAAAATTTGATTTTTTGGAAACGGATGCAGCTGCTCCACTCTGATAATTGCAACATCGCGGGCATTCAGTTCCTCTTTCCGGGCCAGTAAATCATAATATATCTTCCCGGAACAGAAAACAATACGTTTTACAGACTCACGGTCGGTATTTTCATCATCAATAATTTCCTTAAAACCTCCGGAGGCCAGATCATCCAATTTAGAAACACATTTGGGATGTCTCAACAGACTTTTAGGGGTAAACACCACCATGGGAATACGGAAATCACGCTTAAGCTGACGTCTTAAAGCATGGAAGAAATTGGCCGGAGTGGTACAATTCAGTACCTGCATATTGTTATTGGCCGCCTGATTCAGGAACCTTTCAATACGTGCACTGGAATGTTCAGGCCCCTGCCCCTCAAAACCATGTGGCAAAAGCATCACCAACCCATTCATAAGGCCCCATTTTTCCTCTGCAGAGCTCACAAACTGGTCCACCACAACCTGTCCCACATTAAAGAAGTCTCCAAATTGCGCTTCCCAAATCGTCAAACCATTTGGGACGCCCAAAGAGAAGCCGTATTCAAACCCCAACACTCCATATTCGTTTAGTGGTGAGTTGTAAATATCAAAAGATGGTTGATCCTCAGACAGGTGTTGCAATGGGAAATACGATTCTGCCATATCCTCCACTGTAAATCCGGCATGACGGTGGGCAAAAGTACCCCTGACGGAGTCCTGACCACTGACCCTGACAGGATGGCCCTCGTGGAGCAAAGTTGCATAAGCCAGCAATTCACCCAATGCCCAATCGAGCCGGTCTTCCTTTACCATCTGTTTTCGATCGGCCACCAGTTTTTCAAGCTTCCTGAAAAATTTAACATCTTCGGGCAAGTGATTGATCTCCTCTGCAAGTTTCAGCAAAAGATTCTTCTCAACTCCGGTATCCGGTGATTGCTCAAAATCCTTTTTCTCTGCGTATCGAAATTCTTTCCATAAATCTTTCAGAAAATGGCGAATATGCACCACATCTGTCTTTTGCGATTCTACCAATTCCGACTCCAAAGCATCGTTGTACTCTTTTTGAAGAGTGGCAATATCCTTTTTACTCAGTACCTTCTCTTTTTGCAGTTTTTGAGCATAAATATCATGCGGATTGGGGTGGGACGCTATTGCCTGGTAAAGTGTTGGCTGTGTAAAACGAGGCTCATCGCCTTCGTTGTGCCCGTGTTTGCGATAAGAAAGGATATCCAAAAACACATCGGCATGAAAAGTCTGACGATACTCAACTGCCAGCTCCAAAGCATAAACAATGGCCTCGGCATCATCTCCGTTTACGTGAAATACCGGACTTCGGGTCACTTTTCCCACATCGGTACTGTAGGTACTGGAACGGGCATCAAGATAATTGGTGGTAAATCCCACCTGATTGTTAATGACAATGTGAATGGATCCCCCTGTGGAATAACCATTCAGGCGGGCCATCTGCACCACCTCATAAACCACTCCCTGGCCGGCAATAGCGGAATCGCCATGAATGACAACAGGAATCACCTTACTAAAATCTTTATTGTAGGCATGTTCCGCTCTCGACCTTGTAAGACCTTCCACAACAGGAGTAACCGCCTCCAGGTGAGAGGGATTCGGCAGAAGATTTACCTTTACCGGATTTCCGGAAAGGGTATCCACCTCGCTATCGTACCCCAGGTGATATTTCACATCACCCAAAGAGATACTTTCATCATATTGATCACCATTAAATTCATTAAAAATATCCCGAACGGGTTTTTTAAGAATATTGCTCAGCACATTTAAACGCCCACGGTGAGCCATACCAATCATCACCTCACGAATACCCAGTTCTGCACCCTTTTCCACCAGAGCATCTAGCCCGGGAATCAGCACTTCCCCCCCTTCGAGAGAAAATCTTTTCTGGCCAACAAATTTTCGATGAATAAAATTCTCAAAACCCACAGCTTCTTTCAGCCGGTTGTATATCCTCAGCTTCTTTTCTTTTGTGAATGAGGGGGTGTTGCGCACCTCTTCCATCCTCGTTTTTAACCATGACACCATTTCGGGATGACGAATATAGAGGTACTCAACCCCCACAGATCCACAATAAGTTTGTTTTAAATGCTCAATAATATTCTTCAGTGGAACAGCTCCAAGTCCGATATCATTTCCGGCCTGAAAAACTGTTTCCAGATCTTCTTCCACAAGTCCGAAATTCTCCACATCCAGCGTAGGAAAATATTTTCGCCGGGAGCGAACCGGGTTGGTTGCCGTAAACAGGTGGCCCCGCTGACGATACCCGTGTATAAGATTTATTACATTAAATTCTTTGCTTACCTGACCCGGGACGGCTTCTTCATACCTCATCCGGGCAAAGTCAAAACCTCTGAAAAAATCACGCATTCCTGCATCCACAGAGTCAGGGTTTTGTTGATAATCTTTGTAGAGTTTTTCTATCGCTTCAATGTCGCTGTTTCCGACAAACGAAAATGAGTCCATAATTCCTGTTTGTATGGCGTTTTACTGTTAATCTTCCGATTAAGATTTAATGCTTAATAGTGTCTGTCCATAAAGTACCATTTACTGCGTTACGCTTGTCCGAAAAGTACTCATTTACGAAAAGTAAACTCCGTATTTTCGGACTTGCGCCACCGCTAAAGCTTTAGGCGGCACGCGGTCGCAAGCCTTGTAACTGGCACTTTCTGAACAGACACAGTTCCTATTATAATTTTCCCTGACTTTATTGACGGGAACTAATAGTTAAAATCAGCCAATAATCATTTATCTTTGATGATAATAACCCAAGCCTTTTTATCAGGTTTATCCTGATTGTTACACAAATCATAAAAAGACATCGATAAATATGCGATTTTTTCTGGAACAACTGGCCGATTATCACCTTCAAAAATATTTAACAGATATATCTGAGTTTTGTTTTGTTTTTCCCAGTCGGCGGGCAGGCGTTTTTTTTCGTCAGTACCTGAATGACAAAACTCCCAAGCCGGTTTTTTCTCCCGAGATAATAACCATCAACGATTTGTTCGGAAAGCTAGAACCACGTCCTGTGAGCGATAACATCAGCCTCATCTTTAAACTTTATGATTCTTACAGGGAGGTAATGGATAAAGATATTGCACTGGATGATTTTATTCCCTGGGGAGAAATGTGTCTGGCCGATTTTGATGACATTGATAAGTATCTGGCGGACCCCGAACAACTATTCAGGAATCTGGCGGATCAAAAAGCGTTGGATGACGATTTTAGTCACCTGGATGACGATCAGGTGGAAGCCATCCGTACTTTCTGGAGTTCTTTTGACCCGGAAAAGTTATCACGCCTTCAAAAATCTTTTTTGGAAGTTTGGGAAAAGATGCCTGAACTTTACCGTCATTTCAACGAACGACTCGACCGGGACAACGAGGCCTATGAAGGAAAAATGTTCCGATTGACTGCACAAAAAATACAGGACAAAACTGTTGGGGAGGTTCCGTATAAGCACATTGTTTTTGCCGGACTGAATGCACTTAACAACTGTGAAAAAAGACTGCTCAACTACCTTAAAATAAAAGGAACAGCAGCATTCTTCTGGGATTACCCCCAATGGATTATGGAAGCTCCGGTGCAATCTTCGGATCAGGGCTTAATCAGAGGTGAACACGAGGCAGCCCGGTTTATCAAAAACAACATCCTGGACTTCCCCATGCCTGCCGACTGGGATAATCCGCAGCATGAAGGGCCTGAAAAAATTACAATCGCCACGGCAGCCAATGATCTCGGACAAACCCAGATAGCTGCAGAATTTTTGAAAAAGATAACGGTTCAAAACAATCCCAACCCGACGGCAGAAGATGCCCCCCAGGCAAAAACCGCCCTCGTTTTGGCCGATGAGGCACTGATGCTTCCTGCCATACATGCCATTCCGGAAACCTGGGACAAAATCAATGTCACCCTGGGATATCCGCTAAAAAACACTCCGGCTTATGGTTTGGTGGAAACGCTCATGACACTTCAGCAATCCATGCGAACCACCCGGCAAGGTAAGACCTGGTTTTATCACCGCCACCTGCTCGGACTGCTGCGCCACCAATACATCACCACCATCATGGGCAAAGAAGGCCGACAACTTGTCAACAAATTAATCGCTGCCAACCAGGTCTTTATCGAAAAAAGCAATATCCCTCCACACGAATTAACAGATCGGTTGCTGAAAAAAACCAACACCACTGAGGATCTTACCGAATATCTGAAAAATGTCCTCCAAATGGTTTATCAGCATTTGAAAAAAAATCCCGAAACCGCACTGGAAAGGGAATTTGTATATCATCTGTATCTGACCATCAAACGACTGGGCGAAATATTATCGGCTCAAACAGAAAAGGTAACTCCGGAAACCTGGCACCGCCTGTTCCGAAAACTGGCAGATTTTCAAACAGTTCCCTTTAGAGGGGAGCCCTTGAGCGGCCTTCAGGTAATGGGGATACTGGAAACAAGGGTACTCGATTTCGATAATCTGGTGATTCTGAGTATGAACGAAGGAATATTTCCACACACCGCTCCTCCCAACAGCTTTATCCCATACAATTTGCGTAAAGGCTTCGGACTACCCACCATTGACAATCAGGATTCTATTTTTGCCTATTATTTCTACCGTCTGATACACCGGGCCAAAAATGTCACCCTGGCATGGGCCTCTTCCGACGCCAAGGGACAAGCTGGAGAGATGAGCCGTTTTCTGCATCAGCTCTATTACGAATACCCGGGTATTGTGCAAAATGACACATACATACAGAATGTAGGCACCAAGATAGCTCCTGAGATATTCTCGGAAAAAAATGAAGAAGTAAAACAACAACTTTCTGAATATCGAAAGGAGGGCACCCGATCCCTTTCGCCAAGTGCCCTGAGCACCTATATAGAATGCCCGCTGCGGTTTTATTTTAAATATCTTGCCGGGGCCAAAGAAGCGGAGGATATATCTGAAGAACTGGATCCCCGTATTTTCGGAAATCTGTTTCACCAAACGGTGGAAGCTCTTTATCAGCCATTCCTAAATCAGGTTGTTACTCCCGAAATTATCAACGAGATTGCCAAACCTGAGAAAATCGCAAAAACGCTGGAACGGATATTTGCAAAGAATGTACCTTTTATCCGGCAGGATAAAAGTGTTTTCGTGGACTTACAAGGAAAAAACAGTCTGGTTTTCGAAGTGTTGATGCGCTACCTTACCGGTTTTTTCCGAAATGAGAAACAAAGCGCTCCGTTTACCATTAAAGGACTGGAAACCAACATCCATATGAATTTCACCACTCCATCGGGCAAAAACATCAGCCTGGGAGGAAACATTGACCGCCTGGACGAAAAAGAGGGTATCACCAGGGTGATTGACTACAAAACCGGACAGGGTGATAATAAAATTTCGAAATTCGAAGAGCTTTTTGACACGACCAAACACTCTAAAAATAAAGCAACCTTCCAAACTCTTCTTTATTCCCTGATGGTTGAAAACAGCGGAGTTCCCCCTGAACAGATTCAACCGGGGGTGGTTTGGATGCGCAAACTTTTTACCGATACGGACACTTCGCTCTGGCTGCAGCAGGGAAGACAACAAAAATCACCGATAACTCTGGGGTTGGCCAAAGATGAATACCAGGATGGACTGGGACAATTACTGGATGAATTGTTTGATGAAAAAATTCCGTTTCGTCAGACGCCCCATGAGAAAAATTGTGAGTATTGTGTGTATCGGGAGATTTGTTTGAAATAGGATGAGGCAGGCAGAAGTTTGTCAGGCAGAAGTGAAAAGTAAGAAATCGTCACCCCTTCCGGGGTTTTTCCAATCATTGCAACATCATTTCTACCAAACTGTCGCTTAGCCGGGACTGGTCCACCATGAAAAAGAAAAACCGAACAATCATTACCTCCACCTATAAATTGAAAAATATATGGTCATGCCAGAAATCCAGCTTCAGAGTATAAGAAGCCCTCATCTCTAATCTCCTTGCTTTCTGCTCCATACCCCAAGCCCATATCCCCGTGCTTCCAACGCGTTTAATCATCCAGCAAATCGGGGCGCAATTTCCTGGTACGCTCAAAGGCTTGTTGTTCGCGCCATTCATCAATCAACTTGTCATTTCCTGACAACAACACTTCCGGCACTTTCCATCCATTGTAATCAGAAGGACGGGTATAGACCGGTGGTGCCAGCAGATTGTCCTGAAAAGAATCGGTAAGCGCAGAAGTTTCATCACCAATAACGCCGGGAAGCACACGTACTACGGCATCCACCACCACTGCAGCCGCCAGTTCTCCGCCACTGAGCACGAAATCACCCACTGAAATCTCACCGGTAATAAAATGCTCCCGTACCCTGTGATCCACCCCTTTGTAATGACCACAAAGAATAATGATGTTGCCACTCAGGGAGAGTTTGTTGGCCTCCTGCTGATCAAAACGCCGTCCGTCAGGAGTCATAAAAAGAATATGATCATAGGTCCGTTCCTCGCTTAGCTTATTAATGGCACGGGCAATGGGGTCTATCTGCATAACCATCCCGGCACCACCGCCGAACGGATAGTCATCCACCTTTTTGTGCTTATCGGTACTGTAGTCACGGATATCGTGCAAAAAAATCTCCACAGCCCCTTTTTCAACAGCCCGTTTAATGATAGATTCACTGAATGGTCCCTGAAACATAGCAGGAAACAAGGTAAGTATATCGATGCGCATAAAATATCTTTTTTGCAAAGATAGCAAAAGCTATAGATTGTTTTGGGGTTTGGAGTTTGGAGTCAGCAGTTGGTAGAGGGTTTGGTTATTAAAGAATGGAAGTTTCAAAGGCAGAAGTGAAACAATAAACTTTTTTCAGATTGAGGTATTCCTCCTGCCTCTCTCATTATTTCGCGACGCGACCGATAATGAGAGTGCCAGGAGGATTATATAAATCATCCCTGACAGTGTAAAAAGCTCATTTTGATGTAAAAATATTTGAGGTTTGCAGTATATTTGATAGATTCGTAGAAACATTTTAGTGATAAGAGCCCAAAAGCTTTGTCGCATCTTTAAAATAAAAAAAGATGGAAGCCAACGACCTAAACAAATCATCTGAGGAGCAGATGAATTTGAATTCAGATGTACAATCTGAAAATATGGAGAAAAAAGAGATCAAGCCCGAACAATCCGAGAATCAACAGGAAAAGAAACCGGAAAAACCAATGCCGGCTTCGGATACTACAGAATCCAGGGAAGAAAATTATTCATCGGAAAAGGAAACCTCCGGTTCTGAGGAGGCATCCACCGTGAACCAAGAGCAGGAAGAAGTTGCAGAAGCCCCCTCAGATAAGGAACACAAAGAAGAAGAGGAGACCGAAGCCTCAGACAAATCCAAACATCCGGAAGAGGTGGATTATGGAACTCTCACACGCGAAGAATTGCTTAAAAAATATCATGAATTGCTCAATAATTTCTCTACCGGAGTGATCAAAGATCATGTTGAGACCATCCGCAAGGAGTTTGAGCGGAAAAGTGCATCCGAACTGGCTAAACTAAAAGCAGATTTTGTGGCCTCGGGAGAACCGGCTGAGGCATTTACACCGCCGCACGACAATCTTTCGGATGATATGCAAAATGCTATTCAGCAATACCGCAAAAAACGTGACGAAGAAAGGACAAGAAAAGAAGAAGAGAAGAAGCAGAACCTTGTCGCCAAATATGAGGTAATAGAAGGCATTAAGGAGCTGGCCAATCGCCAGGAATCGTTACACGAAACCTTTGACGAATTCAGAGCATTGCAACAGCGATGGCGGGAAATAGGTCCTGTGCCCCAGGGGGAGGTCCACGATATGTGGGAAAATTATCATCTTCAGGTGGAGAACTTCTACAACTACATTAAAATAAACAAAGAGCTCCGCGACCTGGATTTAAAAAAGAACTATGAGACCAAACTGGAACTTTGCGAAAAAGCAGAAAAGCTCCTTTTGGAACCATCCATCGTCAAAGCATTTAAAATCCTTCAGAAATATCACAATCAATGGCGTGAAACAGGCCCCGTGCCTCGCGAGAAAAAAGAGGAACTCTGGGAACGTTTTCATGAAACCACCGTTAAGCTGAACCAAAAGCATCAGGAGCATTATGAAAACATGAAGGAACAGCTTCAGAAAAATCTGGAAGCCAAGCAGGAGCTCTGTGAAAAAGTGGAAGCATTACTGGAACAAGATTTGAAGTCGCCAAAAGAATGGGAGAAGAACAGCAAAGCCATCATAGAAATCCAGAAAATATGGAAAACCATTGGTTTTGCACCCAAAAAAGACAATCAGGAGATCTACCTGCGTTTCCGGACTGCCTGTGACAAATTCTTCGACAACAAACGTGATTTTTTCAAACAGTACAAAGACGAACAACAAAACAACCTTCAGATAAAAAATGAGTTGGTGGAGAAAGCCGAATCGCTGAAGGATAGCACCGATTGGAAAAACACCACCGATGAGCTGATTCGCATTCAGAAAAAGTGGAAAGAGACAGGCCCGGTGCCCCGAAAACACTCGGATATCATCTGGAAAAAGTTCCGTGGTGCCTGCGATCATTTCTTTAACCGCAAGTCGGAATTCTTCAGTAAGAAAGATGAAGCCCAGGAAGACAATTTGAAACTAAAAGAAGAACTGATAGAGGAACTGAAACAATACGAGCCGGGTGAAAACAATGAAAAAAGTTTTTCAACCCTTCAGGAGTTTCAACGCCGCTGGTCAGAGATTGGCTTCGTCCCCATCAAAGAAAAAGATCGTGTAAACCAGGAGTTCAGAAATCTGATTAATGCCCGTTTCGACCACCTGAATATGGATGAAAACAACAAGGCCATTCAGAAATTCAGAAACAAACTGGAAAACTGGCAAAACGAAGGTCAGTTTGACGATCGGATTAACCAGGAACGCAACAAAATTATAGGAAAACTCAAGCAACTGGAGAATGACATCATCCTGTGGGAAAACAACATTGGCTTTTTCGCAAAATCAAAAAGTTCTGAGGCCCTGGTGCGCGATTTCCGCAACAAAATAGAAAACGGCAAGCGAACCATCAAAATGCTTAACGAAAAGCTGGATCTGATTGAAGAGATCGAGAAGTGAGGATTTTGAGTTCGGGGTTGGGGGTTTTGAATTTCAAAAACAGATGAGCACCATTCAATTTAATGGATTAAAATCAAAAAAGGAAGGATGGATGATATACCGGTGTAGCTCATTTTATAATTAATCCACACAAATTCCGGGTACTTTTTGCTAACTTTGTGCTTTTAATTTTTGAAAAAGTACGATCGTTGAATCTTAAAATAGTGGAATTGTGCCCGATACACGTTATGTTTTTGTAACCGGAGGTGTTGCATCCTCATTAGGAAAAGGAATTATCTCGGCGTCCCTGGCCAAACTTCTTCAGGCCCGCGGTTACCGGGTAACCATTCAAAAGCTGGATCCATATCTGAATGTAGATCCCGGAACACTTAACCCCTACGAACACGGGGAGTGTTATGTTACCGAAGATGGTGCCGAAACAGATCTGGATCTGGGGCATTATGAACGATTTCTGAATGTTCCCACCTCACAGGCGAACAATGTTACCACCGGACGTATCTATCAGAATGTCATCAACAAAGAGCGACGAGGAGACTACCTGGGAAAAACGGTTCAGATAATTCCGCATATCACCGACGAAATTAAACGCAACATCAAGCTATTGGGCAGTAAGCACAAATTTGATGTGGTCATCACAGAAATTGGGGGTACAGTCGGCGATATTGAATCATTGCCCTACATTGAAGCGGTACGTCAGCTGAAGTGGGAACTGGGACACCGCGCTACCGTGATTCACCTCACACTGGTTCCCTATCTGGCTGCAAGTGGTGAACTAAAGACCAAACCTACACAGCATTCTGTAAAATCTCTGTTGGAAATCGGAGTTCAGCCAGATGTGTTGGTACTGCGAACAGAACATGACCTGTCGAGTGACATTCGTAAAAAAGTCGCCTTATTTTGTAATGTTGACAGTCGGGCTGTGGTTCAATCCATTGATGTATCATCCATATACGAAGTCCCTGTGAAAATGCAGGAAGAAGGATTGGATGAAATTATTCTGGAAAAATTGCAACTCCCCATTGAAGGAAAGCCTGAGCTCAAAGAGTGGAAGAATTTCCTTAGCAAACTTAAAGCAGCAAAGAAAACCATCAGAATTGGTCTTGTAGGAAAATATGTGGAATTGGCTGATGCCTACAAATCAATTATTGAAGCCCTGAACCATGCGGGAACGTACAACGACCGCAAAGTTGAACTCAGACTGATTCATTCGGAAAACATCAATCAGGAAAACGTTGAAAACACCTTAAAAGATCTTCATGGAATATTGGTCGCCCCGGGATTTGGACACAGGGGAATAGAGGGGAAACTTTTAGCAGTTCGTTATGCCCGGGAAAAAGATGTGCCATTCTTTGGTATTTGTCTGGGTATGCAATGTGCAGTTATTGAGTTTTCACAAAATGTGCTGAAGCTGGAGAAGCCCAATTCACGGGAGATGGATCACAACACGCCCAACCCGGTGATTGACCTCATGGAAGATCAGAAAAATATAACTGATAAAGGAGGAACAATGCGTCTGGGAGCTTATGAGTGTGAGTTGAAAAACAATACCAATTCGGCCAGGGCTTATCAGAAAGATTTGATCCATGAACGTCACCGTCACCGTTACGAATTCAACAACGAGTATCTGCAGCAATTTGAAGATGCCGGAATGATAAGTGCCGGAATTAATCCCGATACCGGCTTGGTGGAGATTGTTGAAATTCCAAAAAATAAATGGTTTGTTGGCGTTCAGTTCCACCCCGAGTATAGCAGTACAGTCATTAAGCCTCACCCCATGTTTCTGGCATTTGTAAAAGCAGCCATTGAGCATGAAGAGGAAGGAAAGAAGGGTTGAAGGTTCTGAGTTTGGGAGCAAACTTTATTACCCGCAAAACCAGGTGATTTACAATCGTTTAATAAAAAAATAATGGCAACGGTTCAAGGAACTTTTGTCAAAAGAGAAAAATATAATACAAATAATAACGCATAATGGATAAAAATTCGATAACAGGACTTCTACTTATTACAGCCATCCTTGCTCTGTTTTGGTGGATGAATAAACCATCGGAAGAAGATCTGGCAAAACGGAAACGCCAACTGGATTCTATCAACCGGGTAGAGCAACTCCGGGCTGTGGAAGCAGAAAAAAATGTTCAGGCTGAATCGGAGGATGTTACAGGGGAACAGCAATCCCAACAAAATAATAAAGACAGTGCCCGGATTCAGGCTGCCGGCATTTTGGCTCCCTACATCAAAGGAGAACAGCAATTTACCACAATTGAGAATGAAAAGATTAAAGTTACCTTATCGAACCTCGGTGGTCGCATTTATTCCGTAGAATTAAAAGAATATCAAACACACGACGGTCGTCCTTTGGTTTTGTTTGAAGGGAATGACAACCGATATGGGTTCAATTTCACTTACAACACCAATATCTATCATACCAATGATTTATATTTTGATGTAAAGAAGCAGGGCGAAAACTCAGTTAGCTTTGAGATTTCGGGTGCAGACAGAGAAAACCTGTCTCTCACATACAGTTTGACGGATGATGCCAACATGGTTGAACACCATATCTCTGCAGAAAATCTTGGAAACAAATTTGATGTCCCACGCAATGCACTTGACCTGGAATGGTATCAGAAAATGCCTGCCCAGGAAAAAGGAAGACAGTTTGAAACCCAGTATTCAGGAATTTATTACAAGTTTTTCCAGAACGATGTAGATGATATTTCCGGCAACAGCAGCAGCAGTGAAGATTTGCGGACACCGGTAAAATGGATTGCGTTTAAAGACCAGTTTTTCAGCTCAATCCTGATATCAGATGAAAATATGGCCAGCGCGTTTGTGGAGACAACAGTGATTGAGGATGAAACCAATCCAATCTTGCGTATCAACCAGGCCGAGGCGGCCATCCCTTTCGATTTCTCAGAAAACGACGAAGCGCAGATGCGTTTCTTTTTTGGTCCCAACCACTTTTACACCCTTAAGGCTTATGAAGATCTTGACCTTCATCAGATCCTTCCTCTTGGGTGGGGTATTTTTGGCTGGATCAACCGGTATGCAGTAATCCCTGTTTTTAACTTCCTGGAAGGATTTATCGGAAGCTACGGTATCATTATCCTGATTCTGACACTCCTCATCAAGCTGGTTCTGTTTCCCCTCACCTACAAGTCGTATATGTCAACGGCCAAGATGAGGGTATTGAAACCACAGATTGATGAGATTAATGAGCGCATTCCAAAAGATAAAGCCATGGAACGTCAGCAGGCCACCATGGCACTGTATCGCAAAGCGGGAGTAAATCCCATGGGTGGGTGTTTACCCATGCTTTTACAGATGCCAATCCTGATTGCGATGTTCCGGTTTTTCCCCAGTTCCATCGAGTTGCGTCAGGAAAGTTTCTTGTGGGCCACTGACTTGTCAACCTATGACAGCATATGGGATTTACCGTTCGAGATTCCGTTTTATGGAGACCATGTGAGTTTATTTACCCTGCTGATGGCGGCAACCAACATATTCTATACACGCATCAATCAGGAAATGACACAATCGTCGGCCCAGATGCCGGGAATGAAAGGAATGATGTATATGATGCCGATTATGTTCCTATTCTTTTTCAACCAGTATGCTTCCGGTCTGAGTTATTATTATTTCGTCTCTACCCTGATTACAGTAGGACAAACTCTCCTGATTCGTCAGTTTGTTGATGAAAAAGCCATTCTGGCAAAATTGAAAGCGAACCAGAAAAAACCAGCAAAGAAGTCGAAGTTCCAGGCACGCCTTGAAGCCATGCAAAAGCAACAGCAACAAGTGCAGAAAGCAAAAGGCAAGAAGCCCGGAAAGAAATAAGAATTAATCAGGTAAGCAACCTGAGTAAAATTCAAAAGAGGAACATCCAAGCGATGTTCCTCTTTTTTTTTTGGAATCTACTCAACAAATTAACCCATTTGGAATAATTAATCAGAAAAACTAAATTTACATTATTACAATTACAAAATAATTAATCTTGAATCCCAAACCTACCATATCACTAATCCCGGCAACGCATAGAGGTAATGAAGTAATCTTATTCCGGTTCGATTACAACGAAAATCTGATTAAAACCATCCGTAAACTGCCGGAAATTCGTTGGAGTGCCACAAAAAAATGTTGGTATCAGCCAAAAATTCAGTTCAATCTCAATCACACTTTTGCCTTGATTAAACCTCTAGCCTTTCTTGACTACAAGCTGATGCTAAGTGAAAAAAATCAAGATGCCCCCAATAAAACACCTACAGAAAACAGATATACCCACCGGGCAACAACACCTCTCCCCGATGGATACATGGAGTTACTCCACCAGAAACGGTACAGCGAAAATACGATAAGAACCTATACTGCCTATATCAAGGATTTTTCCTATGCGTTCAGGAATAAGCAACTTTCGGAGATAACGAAAGAGGAAATTAGCAGCTACATGCTCGGTCTTATAGAGAAGAACAAAATATCCGGAACCGAGCAAAATCAAAGAATCAATGCCATAAAGTTTTATTACGAAAAGGTACTGGGGCATGAAAAAAGCACTTATTACCTGGAAAGACCAAGAACCGAAAAACCATTACCAAAAGTTTTTAGTAAACAAGAGGTTATATCAATCATAAAACAGTGCTCCAACCTGAAGCACCGGTGTATTTTATCTATGATATACTCTGCCGGACTCCGCAGAAGTGAATTGATCAATCTTAAACTTTCGGATATTCTTGCCGACAGAAATCAAATAATTATCCGACATGCCAAAGGCAAAAAAGACCGGTATTCTCTCCTATCGCCACACCTGCTTAAGGAACTAAGGGCCTACTACAAAACATTCAGACCCACAGTATGGCTTTTTGAGGGACAAAAACCCGGCACCCAGTATAGTGCTTCAAGTATTCGAAAAATCCTTTCCATAGCGGCAAAAAAAGCAGGTATCAAACGAAGGATTACTCCGCACATGCTAAGACACTCCTTTGCCACTCACCTTTTGGAACAAGGAATTGACTTAAGATACATCCAGAGTTTACTTGGTCACTCTTCCAGCAAAACAACAGAAATATACACGCACGTTTCAACCAGTGAATTGAGTAAAATAAAAAATCCTCTGGACGACCTATGGGAACCTGATTAACATAAAAAGGTGCACAATCCACCCGCTTTGTTGGAGAAATTGTGTACCTTTAATATCGACAAGGCAAATATAACAGCACCAGGTGATGATACAAGGACGTTATGTGCCATTTTAGAACTACCAGACAATGAAATGACCGAGAAAATTCCAACATTAAAACCTGACACATTTAAGAAGTTGTTAATGGCAGACATTGACCATTTTCAGTTGGACAAACCCCACTTTAACGACTTTTATTTTCACGACCTTTCAAAAGACACTTACAAACTAAAACTGCCTTTACCTCCCCACAGAAAAACAGTAAACGATTTTATTCTTATTACTTCGGGGTCAATAACAAAAAGTGCAGGCATTGACACTTACGAAGTAACCAAAAACACAATTTTTATTCTACCAGTTGGACAAATTACAACAACGACAAGCATTTCGGATAATTTGAAAGGTGATTACTGTCATTTCTCAAATAGTTTTATAGCAGAAAGAAAATAAAATGGAAAAACAAAATTGGAAATTCAAATTAGGATTAATGTTGGTAATTATATCAACACTAATTTTTGCGTTGTTACTTTTATTGCCATTCCTTGACACAACAGGCAAAAATAAAATTGTAATTTCAACTGTTATTGTAATTATTGGCGAAGTGCTATTTTGGTGTGGCGGACTTCTACTTGGACGACAAATTATCGACAAATACAAAACTTACCTAAATCCGAAAAATTGGTTCAACCGACAAAAGAAAAACGGCACATAATCGAGTAGACTGCCGCTAGGTCAATGACCTAGCGGAGAGCCTCTCACACCACCGTACGTACGGGTCTCGTATACGGCGGTTCTTTAAACCATGGGAAACAGTTGATTCAGTTCCGTATTTTTGGAAATTGTCTTAAACATTGTAGCCAAAGGAATGTATCCCCGCTTTATTAGACGGGCTTTGGTAATGGTGGTTCCCAATATTGGGCTTTGCGCAATGGCCCAACCTCCCATCCTGCTCCGGCTCCATGCATAGGCATCTCTTGGAGGGACACCTAAACGGATCAGGTTTTTCCGTTTCCGTTCGAGCTTCTTCCAGTGATGCCAAATGCAATATCTTAAGCGATTGCGCAGCCAGCCATCCAATTCTGCCAGTTTTCCCTTGATGTTGGCATA
>NZ_PVTS01000031.1 GCF_003003035.1 Marinilabilia salmonicolor
TTGAAATTGACTTGTGGATCCGCTTTTACCTTGTTTTTGGTTTTGCATTAATAATTTCAAAGATCTTTTTTTGCCGTATAGTACGTTCATGAACCTACTGTACCGGCCGATGGCCCCCCTTCGGGATGCCTGCTTTTTTTCAAAAGCGAGTGCAAAGATAAATCAAATATTTTTCTTCGCCAAAATTATTTTTCATCTTTTTTTCAAGTGCTGATCTCGTCAGCTCTTACTCCAAAAAGATTGCTCTGCTTTTTCGCTCGGACCCCTTGGTCTCTCTTGCAAAGCGGGTGCAAAGATAACGCATTGTTTCCCGCTTTTCCAAATCTTTTTTCAATCTATTTGTGTGAAAAAATGTCAACCCGCTGAGGGTCAAAGTTCGATGCCTGGAAATTTCACCTCACCATAGTGTCCTAGATATCTTCCAAAAGGGATTTCATCCCTTAAACCCTGAATTACTTTTTTGTCTTGATATAATAAAGTAATCAAAAAAAGACCACGATTTTGCCAGCTTCCGCTCAAAAAACTACAGTTCTTTTATCGTAATCGTCAAAACTCATCTCACTTACTGCGTGCGTGAGATTCAAACAGAGACGATTTTACGATAAAGCAACCTTGTTTTTAGGCTTATCTGCCAAGGTCGGTCCCACTACATCAGCCAATACGCTCAAAACATTTATCAAAACAAAATATGTCACAAAAGTAAATGTAAAAGGTTTTGGGGGAGAGTGTCAAGAGGAAATCGGGTTGAGGGATGAGGGTTGAGGGTTGAGCCAGCTCATCAGCTAATATTTGGATCCTTATCACGAAAATTCTTTACAGTTATTGTATCTTCGCACAAAATTCAATACAAAGAAGTTATGACACACAAAGCCGGTTTTGTTAATATAATAGGTAATCCCAATGTGGGGAAATCCACCTTATCCAATGAATTAATTGGAGAACGTTTATCCATAATAACCTCCAAAGCACAAACGACCCGTCACCGCATATTTGGCATTGTAAACAAAGATGATTACCAGATTGTATTTTCCGACACCCCGGGAGTATTGCAGCCCAAGTACAAGCTTCAGGAATCGATGCTTCACTTTTCCAAATCGGCCCTGTCGGATGCAGATATACTATTATATATAACCGACACCGTGGAAACCCCTGACAAAAACAATGAGTTTTTGGAACTGGTAAAGAAAAGTGACATTCCCGTGCTGTTGGTTATCAATAAAATTGATCTCATCCAGCAAAAAGAACTGGAAGATCTGGTGGATTTTTGGAAAAAGGAGATTCCACGTGCAGAAATATATCCCATGTCGGCGCTTCACAAATTCAACATCCAGAATCTTTACGACAGGATTGTGGAATTACTACCTGAGTCCCCCCCGTTTTTTGATAAAGATGCCTTAACAGATAAACCTGAACGATTCTTCATTTCCGAAATCATCAGGGAGAAAATATTATTGAACTACCAGAAAGAAATTCCCTACTCGGTGGAAATAGAGGTACAGGAATTTAAAGAAGGCCCCAAAAGAACCGACATCCGGGCTGTGATTCATGTGAGTCGCGACTCACAGAAGGGTATTATCATTGGTCATCAGGGGAAAGCGCTCAAGAAGCTGGGCATTGACTCCCGTAAGGAGATAGAATTGTTTCTAGGAAAACAAGTATATCTTGAACTCTATGTGAAAGTTTCAAAGGATTGGAGGGATCAGGATAACTTCCTGAAGAATTTCGGGTACGAGAAGTAATAGGGATGAGATCTGTAAATCAATCATTTTTATTACCTTTGCCCGCTTTTAAAAATTGAAAAACACAAAATAATCGAATAATAGCATGGGGAACATCGTAGCCATAGTAGGTCGGCCAAATGTAGGCAAATCAACTCTTTTTAACCGACTTACCGAATCTCGTCAGGCGATTGTTGACGAAGCCAGCGGAGTAACGCGAGATCGTATTTACGGCAAATCTGAATGGAACGGAGTCCGTTTCTCTGTAGTAGATACAGGTGGTTATGCCATCAACTCGGAGGATCAGTTTGAAAATGCCATTCGGGAACAGGTACTCATTGCCATTGAGGAGGCTGATGTGATTGTTTTTGTGGTGGATGTAAGCACCGGAGTCACCGATTATGATGAAGCCGTGGCCGAAATTCTTCGACGGAAAGCCAAAAATGTAATTATAGCAGTAAACAAGGTGGACAATCATCAGCAAATACCGGAAGCCTCGTACTTTTACTCTATGGGTTTAAATGAATTGTTTCCCATATCCGCTATCAATGGCGCAGGAACCGGCGAGCTGCTTGATCACCTGGTAAAAATCCTGCCAGACAAAGGAGAGGAAGAGGATATTGAATTGCCCCGTTTCACTGTTGTTGGACGTCCCAATGCAGGAAAATCCTCACTTATCAACGCCCTTATCGGTGAAGATCGAAATATCGTGACCCCACTTTCCGGAACTACGCGTGACAGCATCTTCACACGATACAATAAATACGGCCATGATTTCTATCTCGTGGATACTGCAGGAATCAGGAAAAAAACCAAAGTTCACGAAGATCTGGAGTTTTACTCTGTAATGCGAGCCATCAGAGCGATTGAAAATTCTGATGTCTGCCTTCTGATGATTGATGCTACCCGTGGATTTGAAGGTCAGGATCAGAAAATTTTCAGCCTCATCGAACGCAACCGAAAAGGGGTGGTGGTTTTAGTCAATAAATGGGACCTCATCGAGAAAGAGAACAATACCGCAAAGGAGTTTGAAGAGGCATTAAAATCCCTGACAGCACCCTATACCGATTATCCGGTAATTTTCACTTCAGCCACCGAGAAAAAACGTATTTTCAAAGCCCTGGAAGAGGCATTGGCCGTTTATGAAAACAAATCACGAAAGGTTGGAACCTCCAAACTTAACGAGTTCCTGCTGCCAATTATTGAAAACTATCCACCTCCCGCCAACAAGGGCAAATACATTAAAATAAAATACATAACGCAATTGCCAGCGTCGGTTCCTTCTTTTGCATTCTTCTGCAACCTGCCGCAATATGTAAAAGAGCCCTACAAGCGATTTGTGGAAAATAAATTAAGACAAAAATGGAATTTCTCAGGGGTTCCGATGAATATCTTCTTCAGAAAGAAATAGACAACTTAAAATCACAAAAAGGAGGCCGGTGAAGATCTGCCTCCTTTCTTTATAGAAGTTCAGAGTATCAAGATTGTCTATAAGAACAATCCCGTTCACCAACTTTTTACTACCTTTGTCTATAATATTTCTAAATAAGCAATGCAATGCACATAAGTCCCCACACAAAAATGTCGGACCTGGTGCAGTCAGACTTCGAGCTTCTGGCTGTATTACAAAGACTTAAGATACCATTTGGTTTCAAAGAGAAAAGTATTCAGACGATATGCCGTGAAGAAGGCATTGACCTCAACTTCTTCTTGAACCTGGCAAGGTGGTACCATGAGCGGGACTTTTTCCCGGGTGAGACTTTGATGAATCACCCGGTAAAGTGGCTGGTAAAATACTTACGCAGCACACATTCATGCTACATTGAGTATCACATTCCACGAATAGAGGAAGAAATAATCCGGATGGAATCACTGGATCGATCAGGCGGACACAATATGCAATTGATGCTAAAATTTTTCAGGGAATACATTTCAGAATTTACCACACATATCCAACTGGAAGAGGAAAAGATTTTTCCATACATTTTAAGTCTGGAAGAAAACTTTGAAAAAGAAACTCCCGACCCTGAATTTCTCAAGACTGCCAGAGGATATACCATCAAGGATTTTCTGGATGAACATAGTGACATTGAAGAAAAACTAGTGGATTTACGAAATATTCTTCTGAAGTATCTTGCACCGCCATCGGACAACTGCCTTTTCACCAATGTGCTGATAGAAATATTTCGATTGGGCAACGACTTGAATGATCATACCATTCTGGAAGAAAATGTATTGATTCCTCAGGTTATAAAACTGGAAAGAGACTTTCACAATAAATTTCCCCGGTAACAAAGCGTCATCATGGCCAAAGTACTAATTGCAGAAACATCATACCTGGTTCGTAAGGGTTTAGTAAGCTTGTTGGAACAGACCGACGGGGTTACTGAGCTCAAAGCAGCAGGCCATCCTGACACTATAGTACAGACACTGAAAGAGTTCAGTCCGGATATTATTTTGCTCAACAGCGCAATACAGATGCCTGTAACGCACGACAAACTCCTCTCGCTGCTCCACGACAAAGCCCGGTTTATATATATCATCAACACCCCTTTGCCTGAAGACAGCCCCGCAAACCACATATCGGTTTTTGATACCAAAAACAAATTGACAGAAAAACTCAGTCATCATCTCAGACAGTATGAATCAGCAGAAGAGAAAGAAGAGACTGAAGAACTTACTCCAAGAGAAAAACTAATTCTTAAGCATGTGGCATTGGGATACACCAACAAGGAGATTGCAACAAAATTATTCATCAGCACACACACTGTGATCTCGCATAGAAAAAATATCACAAGAAAGCTGGACATCAAGACCGTTTCCGGTCTCACCGTCTATTCTCTAATCAACGGAATTATCAAAATGGAAGATATCCAATAACACCTAATTTCCGCAAAGATTTTACACTTTTCATCCGTATAAAATTTATTAATTAAGGTCGGATGGAACTCGCATGCAAGAATTTATACATGTTCTTTTGAGGCAATCGCTGCCATGCTCGTTTCATTCGTCTAAAGTTTTGTGGCAATCAGGTTAACCCCCATTTAGCCTGCTCTACTGAATCGAATCTGCAAGAAACACCCCTTTTTATTATTACTTCCCCACAGATTTCCGGGTAGTAAGGAAGATATCGGACCAACAATCCGCTTCCATTTTTTTAACTTTGCAAAAAAAAGAACGTGGACGACAAACAACTTCTGTGGGAAAAAGTACCCCTTAGCGAACGAATAATGGCCGGCCTGGTAGATATTGTAATAGCCGTATTAATATCCCTGTTTCCCAAAATAGGCTGGATGTTTGGAGTGATTTACCTTTTGGCAAAAGACTCTCTTTCATTTCTAAATGGCCAGAGTTTTGGTAAGAAAATCTTTAATTTACGTACCATTGCTCTGCCACATTATGCTTCTTTATCGGGGTGGCCCGAGAAGTCCATCATTCGCGGACTGGTGCAGGTGATACCTGTCCTAAACATTATCGATCTGTACTACCTTATTACCAAAAAAGTCAGGATTGCAGACAAATGGGCCGAAACCCGTGTCATCCGCAATCAGGATTGGGAAGCCAAAGGCAGTTCAATGTAAAAGCTGGTGCCTGTTCCGGTATCTGTTTCAAACCATATTTTTCCCCCGGCACTTTCGATGGTGCTTTTGACAATAGCTAAGCCAAGTCCCATACCACTTGTTTTGGTGGTGAAATTGGGTACAAACATCTTTTCCCGAATCTCTTCCGGAATTCCTTTCCCATTGTCTTCAATTTTCACCAACACAGAGTTCTGTTTTACTGATGTTGAAATACGGATAAGTCCTGTCAATCCACGAGGAATGGCCTGAACTGCATTATTTATGAGATTATTAAAAACCCCAAGCAGTTGTTCTCCATCAGCATGAACGATTATTTGTTGGCGACCGCCAAAGTCTGTTTGTATTTCCACATCCCGGCTATTGGAAAAGAGCGTCACACTGCTTTTGATTTTATCAATGAGGTTAACATCCTCACGTCTGGCAGCCGGCATTTTGGCAAAGTGACTAAATTCTGTAGCAATGGATGACAGCTTTTCAATCTGTTCAATCAAAGTACCTGTTACCCGCTTCAGATAACTGTCAAAATCCTCCACCTTATCATTCCAGGCACGCTGAAGATATTGAATGTTAAGCTTCATTGGTGTGAGCGGGTTTTTAATCTCATGGGCAATCTGGCGGGCCATTTCGCGCCAGGCCAATTCCCGCTCCGTACGTGCCAGCTTAGAGGCACTATCGGCCAGCTCATCGACCATACGGTTGTATTCCCCCACCAGGCTGCCAATCTCATCCTTCCCCTGATAATCAATTTTTTCATTGTGCTTATCGATTTTCAGGTCGGCAAGTTTGGACTGAAGAACCTGCAGTGGACGTGTGATTTGTCTGGAAAGAAACACCGTGATTCCGATAATGATAAAGGAAAACAAAAGATAGAAATTTACGACCGTCATCACCACCGAGGAAACCTCTTCACGCAACTCATTATTAGCTACGAAATATGGAACATTGATGTATCCCATTAGCATATCCTGACGATTGTAAAAAGGAACATAATAAGACCTAAACTGCAGGTCACCTATGGTTTCCTGACCCAGGTAGCGATTCTCCCCCAGGTGGGTAAGCCGGTAAAAGGCAGAAGGATTCATCTGCCCGCCAATAAGACCCTGTTCAAACATTTCAGGCCGGGAAGAAGCCAAAAGCATTCCGTCCGTTCCATACAGGTTTATATCACAAAAGAAAACATTGGAAATGGTTTGAAGCTGATAATTCAGATACTCTTCATTTCCACGGGACAATGTCCCCTCAAGACCTATCTTCGACTCCAGATCCAACAATACCGATTGAACTTTATCATTGAGCAGTTCATTGTGTTTGTTTTTGTACTGCTCCACAGTATAAAATACTGTTCCTAAGGCCACAACAAGCAATATCAAAAGCATCAGACCCACAAAAGAAAGCTGAATTCGTTTTTGAACCGACAGTCGCAACGAGAAAGAAACAGACCCAAGATTGGACAGACCGATAAGAACCAATCCGATAAGAAAAAACAATATAAAATAGACTGAAAAGGCAATAAAGACCTCAGAAACGGTATTGTCTTTCCGACTTAGAATCACCAGCGTATCCGGTTCGGGCTTAAACAAAACATGTGAATAATCATCATCCTTTACCATCTGCATTTGACCTTCATCAAATGAAAGTTGCGGATAATTGCCATGATAGTCATATTCTCCTGAACGACGTACCAGACGACCATCCACATATTTGGCATAGGAATAACCATCGAAAAGTGCCAGGCGATTCTGTTCTTTCTGACTTACTAGCAACTCGGGATATCCCAGCCCTTCGAAATAGGGTTTGGACTGCAACTCAACAAAAAGAGTGGTTTCCAACGGGTGTCCCTCGAAAAACCGAAACACGCCCAAGTAAGAGACACGCCCGTTGTCGTTACTGAGATAATAAAAATTATCGCTCCCCTCTATAGGACGCCCCTGATTACCCAATGTTGCAAAGAAATACTGATAACAATTGTAGTTTTCTCCTGTCTCTTCAAACACCACATTTCCACCGGGCCAGCAAGGCACAATTTGCATCTCATAACGTCCCCAGTAACCGTAAAAATAGTATTTAAGCAGATGGTTCTGAACAGCCATCTGATTTATGTTGTTGCGTGCCAGTAGCTGTCGCAAAGGAGCGTCGCGAAGAATCTGATCTTCAATGTCAGCCAGATACATTTCAGCCACTGGATCTTCTTCTCTCAGTAACTGATATGAAAGGTTTTCAACCAATAATTCGCGGGTACCTTCCTCCTTGCTGATAGACAAATTAATAAGAACCGAACCTGCGAAAAGCGCAAACAAAGTAATGATCCAGATAAAAGTATTGTACGAATGGCGCAGCCGGTAATTCCTTTTTACAAGTGCCAGCAATAACAGGAAAATCCCTGTAAAGATTATTGACCAATCTCCTGTGCCATAGCCTACCCCACCTCTTAATACAATGGCCAGTGTCATTGTCCCTAATATCAGAACCGACATGGTCAATCGTTTAAGCCTGAACAGAAACAGGCGGATGATTTTCTCGGCAATCAAAGAAAAAGAAAAGAACAAAAATGCCAGAACCACAATTTTAACCACAGCAATCCCGTCTAGTTCAACCACTTTGTAAAAGACTGCCGGTTCTGCGGAATGTTCTACCAGCTTGTACACAATTCCCATCAGAAAAAACATCCACATCTGCACCAAAAAGAGCCCTGAAAGAAAACAGATGCCTTTCACATAGATACTATCCGATTGGAAGAACGGAATGTCAGGCCACCGAAAAAAACGGAAAAACAACAACGAGGTCAACAGTAAAAAGACAACCAGTAGCAGAAGTGCCCCCAAAGAAGGTAAGAATTCTGACATGGCAAAGTGCAACGGAGAAAAAAGCCCCAACCCGTCGAATGCAGACATTCCTGAATGCCAAAAAACAAAATAATAGAATACTCCGAAAACAACCACTGCCAAAAGCAGCCGAAAGTTGATCCACCGATCTGCCCTCCTGCCATTTAGCCACAAAAACATCAATCCCCAGATGGAAAGTACAGACAACAAATAGAAGATGAGCAAATATGTCTGACTGCTGTTTCTATTCGTTTTCAGCGATAAATCACTTACAGAGAACAAATATTCTCCCTCTAATCCGAAGACAGGTTGCCACGGCGAAGTCTGATCACGCACAATACGAACAGAAGGAGATAACCCTTCCGGCAATACGTACCGGTCGTGCAAATATTTATTCTGATAAGGATAGGAATATTTTAAACGATAGAGGCCCACCAGAGAGTAGGCATTGTAACGAAAGTGCTGAACCAGAAAAAAGCCGTTGTCGAGTTCTATCACAGGTTGGGTGAAAAACACAGGATGAATATCCTGAACCGGAAGACGCTGGTCTGACCAAGCCACCAACTCATTATCATAAAAAAGCAGCATTTCATGATCAGATTCCGATACTGAATCCATATATGCCCAGGCAGCTTTTGGATATTCCAGTAAACTGTCAGGAAACTCTTTGAGCAATTGATTCAGAGAAGCCTGACGCTTCTGAATGGATCGCTCTAACTGTGGTATGTCTATTTGTTGCTTTTGATTACCTGCAGCAAAAAATTCAATCAACAACCCTGCGGAGGTTGAGATCGAAAACAGAATTACCAAAAACCACCAAATTCTTCTAACAGACATAAAAAACGTTTATATGGACTGAACCTTTGTCAGCTACCCAGCCTTACAATAACCATGCAAAGTATTAATCGTGATGATAAGGTTCGTTTTTCAAAATCGTCATTGCACGGTAAAGCTGTTCAGCAAAAATAAGCCGAACCATCTGATGGGAGAAGGTCATGCGGGACAGGCTAATCTTGCCGTTGGCCCTTTGGTAAACCTCCTCCGGAAAGCCCCAGGCGCCACCGATTACAAATATCAGCCTTCTTGCGCCTCCCAACATTTGTTTCTCCATATACTCGGAGAATCCGCGGGAGGAAAAAATTTTACCACCTTCATCCAATAAAACCAACTGATCAGAATTCTCCACATTCTTTAAAATCAATTCACCTTCCAGTTGCTTGAGCACTTCAGCCTTCATTTTTCCGGCATTTTTTATGTCAGGCAAAATTTTGGCTTCAAATGGCAAATAGTGATTCAATCGATCAAAATACTGTTTAACACCCTGTTGCAACCATGGCTCAGCGGTTTTCCCAACCATCAGGAGCAATACTTTCATCCGTATAAAATTTTGTAATCATCTGATAAAAAACTAATTAAAAATTTGAGAACGAATGGAACCGCTTCGCTCTCGCATAATATTTTTTAAACATATTCTTTTGTGATATTTATGCTTAAAAAATATCATGCTCGTTTCATTAGTATAAAATTTAATTATTAAGGTCTAATGGAACACGACCAAAGCAATCGGGACTCGTTTCATAATTATTTGTTTCCTAAAATGTTTGTGAGGACTAATATACAATAGATCGTTAGATTTTTAGAGGTTAGAGGTTAGAGAAATCGTATAACATTGACATTCGGATTTTTATCAAAAACACCCACTTAAACTTAAGGGTTTAATTTCCAGGACCTTGAGAAGGTTTAACGGAATATTGCGCCAATAATGAGTTTTAATTTTGGACAGAATTACCCAATAACAATCCACGATAAAAAAACTGTAACTTTGTGGTTTAATTTTTGCTTTATTATACTTTTGTATAAGCAATACAGCAAAACCAATAAAAATGAAGAATCTGATAAAAATTCTACCGGTTATTGCCCTTTTAATGACAATTAATCTGGCACAGGCACAGACGGGGCCCCTCCCTTCGGAGGTTGTTAAAGCCGTAAAAGCCGGAGATGCCAATGCATTAAAACCTCATCTTAATAATAAAGTGGAACTTTTGATTCCGGGAGAATCCGGTGTTTACAGCAAAGAACAAGCCCACTTTATTCTAAAAAGTTTTTTTGAAAAAAATAAGGTAACCTCATTCGAGGTGCTCCACCACGGAACACGTCAAAATGCCACTTTCGCCATTGGAGAGTACAGCTGTTCTGCTGATCGTTACCGAATCTATTTCCTGGTAAAATCAAATAACAATCAACGGTTGATTCACCAGATCAGGATTGAAAAACAAGACTAACACAAATGATGAACGAATACCTTGAACCATTTATCATCAATGCCCTCAAAGAAGATGTGGGCGATGGTGATCACTCTTCGCAATCATGTATTCCTGCCGATGCCGAAGGGAAAGTACAATTGCTTGTTAAAGAAAGCGGCGTACTGGCCGGTGTTGATGTGGCTTTCGAAATATTCAGATATTTACAACCCGATATTGAAATCAGTCCCCTGCTGGGAGACGGAACTTTGGTACAGCCGGGAGATGTAGCATTTACTGTACGGGGAAAGACACTTACCCTGCTGAAGGCAGAACGTCTGGTGCTCAACATCATGCAACGTATGAGCGGAATTGCCACCCAAACGCGAGAATATGTGCAGTTGGTAGATGGATTGAACACCAAAATTCTGGATACCCGCAAAACGACACCAGGAATGCGTTTTTTGGAAAAAGCAGCAGTCAAGATCGGTGGTGGAGAGAACCATCGCATGGGACTTTATGATATGGTTATGCTCAAAGACAACCATGTGGATTTTGCCGGTGGCATAAAAAAAGCCATCAAAACCGCACAAAAATACTTGAAAAATATCGGGAAAGATCTAAAAATAGAGATCGAAGTGCGCAACATGGATGAACTGCAGCAGGTATTGAATACCGGTGGTGTTCACCGCATCATGCTGGACAACTTCGACACCGGCACTACCCGACAGGCAGTGGAACTCATAAACGGAAAGTATGAAACCGAATCATCCGGAGGCATCACCAAAGAAACACTGCGCAGCTATGCAGAGTGCGGAGTTGATTACATCTCGGTAGGTGCCCTCACGCATCAGATTAAGAGTTTGGATATGAGTTTGAAGGCTGTTTAATAATTATCTTTAAAGTTTCACTCGCAACAAAATGCTTACCTCCAGAATATTGATTGGCGTAAGGGAAATGCGTCTTGGGTTGCTAACACCACTGCTAAAACTTTAGTTAACACACGGTCGAAAGCCTTGCCACAGGCTTTTTTATCAAAATCACATTTCCAACGATTTATAGATTAAAAATGCATCTTCAAAAGCCTGGAATTAAAATCCGGGCTTTTCTTTTTTCTTCTACAGTCGTCTGTAACCCCATAAGTAAATTGTCTTTTAAATAACTTGACATCCTCCACCATCCTTTTTAATTTGCACCATCATTAGTCGGGAAAGGGCCCCCGACAAAAATCTTAACATCTAATCCAAAGAATTATCATGACACGATTTACCAACTCCGTGGTGCTATCTGGCACGCAATCCATTCTGACAACAGATTACCCAACTGCTACCTCTCCATAAAGTATTTTCCACAGTACTATTTAAAGTCCGTCTATAAACTAAGT
>NZ_PVTS01000032.1 GCF_003003035.1 Marinilabilia salmonicolor
CTGCTTCACATGTCCACCTCGTGAACGTGGAGCTATCCCCTGGTAAGAGCTTTATCCTTCAGTCTATTCCTGTCGCATCTACATAACTGTCCTTTGGTGTTCTTTGGGCTTTACAATGATGTGCTTGCTTACCCAAACAATCATGCCTCATATGCGCCTTACAGCATATGCTAATCCTGTAATACCTGTCCGTCAGTACAGACTTTTGCCGGTTGGCTTCCTTCACTGCATACCTCACGGTAAACCAGCTTGCCACTTGCTAATGCTTCAAGGCGTCACCCTCGCGCATAAGGGACTTGCACCCTCCGGATAAATTCACCTCACACTCTATGGCTCCTTGGAAAAGATTTGTATTTTTAAACTTTTTCTGGAACTTCGAGGTGGGTGCACTGCTGCTCATGCAGGGCACACACACGCGGTCATAAAACATTGCGCGGGTAGTGCCAAATTTGTACGAAATAACTATTAATCAACGGCTTAGCGGGTTGATAAGTATGTGCTTCGAAGTGCGCAACGTTTCATACCGCCACCGTTGGCAACAAGTGTAAAAAAAGACAACCCGACAGCTAGTTACGATAACGACAAAATTGAAATAAGAAAGGATTTAGCTTTTTGACAGGACAGTACTAATTTGATGGAATTTATTTTGTTTTTTTCCGACGCTCAAAAGAAAATGAAATGAAACCCCAACCCACATTGCACACATTTGCAAATCGCACCAGCCGCACGTAAACCAAAATTTGCAAAAGAGTGCAATCTTCCCACCACACTACTGCTACGATAAAACATTCGTTAATTTATGCAAAAAAAAGATTGGATTATAGAAAAATATATCAATCTTTGTACCGTAAAACAATTTTAGTACAAATTTGATATGAGCATTGATAATACCAAAGAATCAATTTTAAGCGTTGCGAATAAGCTATTCAGTCGCTTTGGGTTCCATAAAACTTCAATGGATGAAATCGCTAAAATTGCGAGGAAAGCCAAAGGTTCCTTATATTATCATTTTGCAAGCAAGGAGGATTTATTTAGGGAGGTAGTATCAATTGAAATGATAAACCTGAAAAATCAGCTGTCTTTTATTGTTAATAATCCTGATTTGACTTCTACGGAAAAGGTAAAAAAATATCTCGTTAAAAGAATGGAGATTCTAAATTCTGCTGCAAATTATCATGAAACGCTAAAAGCTGATTTTTTTGAACATTTTCATTTCATTGATGATTTACGGACTGAATTAGATGCATGGGAAAAAGAAAACCTGAAAAAGTTAATCCTTCAAGGTGTTGAGAGGGGTGAATTTGCTATTATTGGAGATATTGATGTTTTGTTAGACGTATTCATTATGGTTATAAAAGGGCTTGAGATACCCTTTTTTCTACAGAACAAATATGTGAAATACGCTCCTCATTTTGAAGGTTTAATTGGAATACTCACAAAAGGTTTATCTCGATAATTTTTTTTGCACTAAAACTGACTATAAAACGATTTAAGTATAATTAATTTTAAAACAACAAAATATGAACAGATTCGCAGATGGCATAGTGAAATTTAAATGGCTTATAATTATAGCCGTTGTAGGTTTAACCGTATTCTTTAGTTATCAGGCAAAAGACTTGCATATAAACGCTGATATAATAAGCTCTTTGCCCGATGATGACCCTGTTGCCCGGTTGTACAAGGAGATAGGAACACAGTTTGGCGGAAATGATATGGGAATGATTGTGTTGGAAACAAATGATGTTTTTAAAGCAGAAGTCATTCAGCATATAAAGCAAATTACCGATAGCATAAAATATACCAGTGGGGTTTCAACCGTTACAAGCTTAACCAATATTCTCGATATCAAAAGCTCTGAATGGGGTATTGAAATCGGCAAGCTGGTTGATGAGTATGATTTGCCCGTTGAGCAATCGCAGTTAGACAGCCTGAAAAACTATGTTTTCTCCAAAGAGATGTACAGGGGAGCTATTGTTTCAGAGGATGGAACGGCAACCGCAATAATGTTTACACTTCTCCCCGAGGGAGATAAACAGGCTGTTGCAAAAGAAATTAAGGATAAAATTGAAGCATTGGATTTGCCCGAGACAACTTATTTTGGCGGTCTCCCCATGATGATGAACGACATTAACGATTTGATTGTTTCGGATATTGTATGGCTTGTTCCCATCGTTTTCCTCGTAATAGCCATTATTTTATTGTTGAGTTTTAAATCTTTTAGAGGGGTATTGTTGCCGTTGCTCATAGCAGGTTTGGCCGTTATTTGGACAATGGGCTTAATGGCAGTAACCGGGTATGAGTTGACAATTATCTCAAATATAATTCCGGTTGTGCTGCTTGCTGTAGGAAGTGCTTATACAATTCATGTGCTCAATAGTATTAACCACAATAAACTTGCAGACAGAAAACAGGCATTAGTTCAAGCACTTAGATATATTCTGATTCCTGTAATACTGGCAGCAGTAACCACTGCCATTGGATTTGTATCATTTGTTTTTGGGGCATACCTCACCATGATTAAAGACTTCGGAATATTTACTGCGGTTGGTACATTAATCGCTTTAATACTATCCCTATTTTTTGTTCCCGCACTTATCTCTGGACTTTCAATGTATGGCAAAAAAACAGCTATTGAATCCGAAGAAAAGCAAACCATATTAACTCACAAAATTCTACTGCCCTTGGTAAAATTTCTGTTTAAACATCCCAAATATACACTTACAGGTTGGGGAGTTCTGCTAATGTTATGCATTGGTGGCCTAATGTTGATAAAAACCAGCGTTAACATGGCCGACTATTTTAAGAAAGATAATCCAACAAGGATTGCAGAGGATGTTATGCAGAAAAAATTTGGCGGCTCGTTACCGGTATTTGTTGTTTTTGAAGGAGATATGCAAAGTCCGGAAGTTCTGCAAAAGATGATTGAAACGCAACGTTTTATGAAAGAAGACCCCAGTATTGACGTAACCCAATCGGTTGCCGACCTGATAGAGCAGATGAACGATGTAATGGGCGAAGGAAAAAGAATACCCGATGACAAGGCAAAAATTGAGCAATTATGGTTCCTGCTCGACGGACAGGATGTGATGCCGCAACTGGTTAATGACGACCTTACCAAAGGCGTCATTCAATCAAAATTTGCCTCAGTGGATACGAAAGACATTGAAGCATTTACTAAAAAGATGAACCGTTTTATTGAAGAAAACCAAAATGAATATTGCCAAATAGAGCTTACAGGAATGCCATCCGTTTACGATAAGCTCAACAGCAGCTTGTTAAACAGCCAGCGCAACAGTTTATTAATCGCTATTGCACTGGTTATATTAATCGTAAGCGCGATTTTGAGGTCTGTTTCCAAAGGGGTTTTTGCCGCAATTCCCGTGGTTGCAACAATTATTGTCCTGTTAGGAATCATGGGAATAACAGGAATCCCGCTCGATATAGCAACTGTACTGGTAGGCAGTATTGCTTTGGGTATAGGCATTGATTATTCCATCCATATCATCACCGGATTTAATAATCATCTGCTGGAAAACGGAGATGCCGAAAAAGCAATCGAAAGCGTTATTTTATTGAGCGGCAAGGCAATAATCATTAATGTGACATCGGTTTTAGCAGGATTTTTAGTGCTCCTGTTTTCACAAATCGTACCCTTACAAAATTTTGGACTACTGATTGGCATTAGCATGATTGGTTCCGGGTTTAGTGCGCTATCACTGCTGCCTGCTATTCTTATATTGGCAAACAGAAAACGCAAAATAGTAGCAAACAATCACTAACAATTAAAAATAAATAGTATGAAATCAAGATTTCAAACAGTGGTTTTAACCGCTATAATCGTAGCAGGAAGCATATTTTCTGCAAATGCGCAAGACGCAAGTGCCATTCTAAAAAAAATGGACGATGTGATGTACTCGCCCAAAGACATGACAGGGAATAATAAAATTATTCTTATCGACAAAAACGGGAAAGAGGAAATCAGGGAAGCAACCATCCAACAGAAAGGCAACGATAAACGCATGTTTCGTTTCACCTCACCAGCATCCCAGGCAGGTATATCCGTTTTATCGTTACCAAACGATGTGATGTATTTGTATTTACCTGCTTTTGGAAAAGAAAGACGCATTGCCACCAGCGCAAAAAATCAAAACTTTGCAGGTACTGATTTTTCTTATGACGATATGGAATCTGTGCTATTCTCGGTAAAGTACACGCCAAAATTCGTAAAAACTGAAGGCAATGTATATGTATTGGAATTAACGCCTGTCAGTGAGAAATCGGATTATTCAAAAGTAATGGTTCAGATAAATAAAACAGATTCTTATCCTGAATTAATGGAGTATTACGACAAAGGCAATACAAAAGTAAAAGAAGCCAGATACACTTTCAAAAAGATTGGCAACTATTGGAATGCAGCTGAAATTGAAATGACCGACTTAAAGAAAAATCACAAAACCAAAATGCAAATGTCCGATGTAAAATACGACACAGGTTTAACAGACGATGATTTTACAGTTAGGAAATTAAAACAGTAAAACAATAATATTGAACATGCATTAAAAAAAGACGAATTCTCGATGATAAATAATCTTGAAACTAATTTATTGTCGAATGTTGTAAAACCTACCTTACCGATGTGGTAAATAACATTGAGTCATTTCACCGCTATCCAAAGGTAGGTTTATTCTTAAGAGAAGCATATCACTTTTAAAACCTGTTGAATGATTTTTTAATGCACCCTGACTATAAAATGATATTAGATTAATGAAATTGACGAAATGGGATTAATAATCAAAGCAATATCAACAAAGAAAGAGCTAAAAGAATTCATCAGGTTCCCTGATAAATTGTACGCTGGTAATAAGTTATATGTTCCTGCAATACATTCAAATGAGCTATTCACATTATCCTTTGATAAAAACCCTGCTTTTGAGTTTTGCAGGGCAAAATATTGGTTAGCATATAACAACGGGGAAATAGTTGGAAGAATTGCCGGAATTATAAATGACAGGTACAACGAAAATCACAACATAAAATTTGCAAGGTTTGGTTGGCTGGACTTTGTTAATGATAAAAAGGTACTAACGCTATTGTTGGAAGAAGTTAGCAAGTGGGCAATAAGTCAAAATATGGAATACCTGCATGGCCCTCTCGGATTCTCTTCTTTTGATGCTTCAGGAATTCTAATTGAAGGATTTGATGAAATGCCTACATCTTTTGCTCATTACAATTTTCCGTACTATTCAAAATTAATTGAAGAATTGGGGTATAAAAAGGACGTAGATTGGGTTGAATATTATGTCAAAGTTCCCAGGTATGTACCCGAAAAATTTAAAATAAGTACGGAATTAATTAAAAAACGATACAAGCTCCATAGTGCTTTGCTTAAAAACAAAAAGGATATTCTAAAATATGCTGATGATATATTCAAACTCATAAATGAGGAATACAAAGATCTTTATGCATTTTCGCAATTGTCAAAAAAGCAAATTATGGCTCTTAAAAAGCAGTTTGCCTTATTTCTCAGGCCTGAATACATATCAATTGTTTTGAACTCAACAAATGAAGTAGTTGCGTTCGGAATTACCATGCCATCTCTTGCCAAAGCGCAGCAAAAAGCAAAAGGCAAACTGTTCCCCTTTGGTTTTATCCATATTATGAATGCTTTAAAGAAAAACAATACAGTTGAAGCATTACTAATTGCTGTAAAAATGGACTATCAAAACAAGGGTGTTAATGGAATTATTTTTACTGATATTATGAGTGCTTACATTAAAAATGGAATTACCAACTTTGAGGCAACACGTGAATTGGAAAATAATATAAAAATTAATAACCTGTGGAAAAAGTTTGAATACAGACTGCATAAACAAACCAGGTGCTATATCAAACAATTGTAAACATGGCAAGTAACTTACATACATTCAACGGTAAAGTTGTTATTATAACCGGAGCATCTTCCGGAATAGGAAAAGCATGTGCTTTAGAATTTGCTAATAACGGAGCAAGTGTTGTTCTTGCAGCCAGACGGGAGAATGAGTTAAAAAAAACAGAAGAAGAAATAAAAATGCAGGGGGGTGATGCAATGTCTGTAAAAACGGATGTTAGTAATATTGAAGACTGCAAAATGTTAATTACTAAAACCATTGAAAAATATAAAAAAATAGATGTACTTGTCAATAATGCGGGTATTTCAATGAGAGCAAGTTTTGAGGACTTAGATTTGAATGTTATTAAAGAATTAATGGATACAAATTTTTATGGAGCTGTTTACTGCACAAAGTTTGCTTTACCCTATTTGCTTGAACAAAAAGGAACTATAATTGGCATTTCATCCATTTCGGGGCTAACACCCTTGCCCGGAAGAACCGGCTACTGCGCGTCAAAATATGCATTAGATGGCTTTTTTAACACCTTACGACTTGAAAATATCAAGAAAGGATTGAATGTTTTGGTCGTTCACCCGGGTTTTACATCATCCAACATAAGAAAAGCTGCTTTAAACAAACTCGGAGTACCACAAATTGAAACGCCAAGAAATGAAAATAAAATGATGTCTTCGAAAGAAGTCGCGGAAATTATTGTGAATGCAACCTTAAACCGAAAGAGAGATTTGACATTAACGCTACAGGGAAAACTAACCGTTTGGTTATATAAGAATTTTCCGGGATTAACCGACCGGTTAATAATTCATGTAATGGCAAAAGAACCCAATTCTCCCTTTTAAAATTTTTAAACAAGTTAGTACTCTTATATGACAAAAATTTCCAGATATATTTTAGTTAACCTGCTAGGGTGGAAAATAAAAAGTGAGTTTCCAAACATAAAAAAATCTATAATAATATTTGCTCCACACACTAGCTACTGGGATGGTTTTTATGGAAAAATATATTTGATGCAGTTAGGTATAAATTACAAATTTCTATCAAAAAAAGAATTTTTCAAATTTCCATTAAACTATTTCTTTAAGATTTATGGTTCAATTCCCGTGAGTAAAACCAAGGAGTACATTGATTATGTTGCTGAATTAATTAATATTAGCAACGAACTTCATATCGTGTTGTCTCCGGAAGGGCAATTGGCAAAAACAATACGATGGAAAAAAGGGTATTACTATATGGCTGTACGAGCAACTGTTCCTATTGTTGTTGGATACATTGATTATAAGAAGAAAGAAATCGGGATTAAGAAAGTGATTTATAACCCAACAGATATTAGTATAGTAAGAAAAGAGATTGCTCAATTGTATGCTGATGTTACCGCAAAATATCCTGAAAATTTTTCACCTGAGCTAAAAGTATAAAATATGAAACAGAATGTGGCATTAGTACTATCAAGCGGGGGCTCAAGGGGGCTTGCCCATATCGGGGTTATTAGCGAATTGGAAAAGCATGGTTTTCAAATATCTTCAGTTTCAGGTTCTTCAATCGGTTCTGTTATTGGAGGCCTTTATGCTATGGGAAAAATACAGGAATATACCGATTGGGTTAGCTCATTTAACAAAAGGGATGTCTGGGGCTTTATGGATTTTACGCTGGCGACTAATGGCTTATTAAAGGGTGAGCGGGTTTTTGATAAAATGAAGACTTTTATCCCCGATATGAATATTGAAGATATGCCCATCCCCTTTGCTGCTGTTGCCACAGATATAATAACAGAAAAAGAAGTGGTTTTTACACATGGAAGCTTTTACAAAGCTGCCCGGGCATCCGTTGCAATTCCTGCAATTTTTACGCCAGTGAAGTGCAACAATACCATTATTGTTGACGGTGGCGTTCTGAATCCAATTCCTGTTGAATACGTGTCTCGTAAGAATGGAGATTTGCTGATAGTAGTGAATTTGTACGGTGACAAAAAAACTGATATTCCGAAAGAATCAAATAATAACAATGGATTCTTAAACAGGTTGATGAACACCATATCGACCTTAATTATAACCGGTGACAAGCACAGTGCAGGGTACTACTCACTTCTAAGCGGTACTACTTCGGCAATGATACATAGGATTGCAAAATTGAGCATCGAGAAACATAAACCCGATATGATAATTAATATACCATACGATTCGGCAAATACCTTTGATTTCTTCAAGGCAAAAGAATTGATACAGTTAGGCGAAAGTGCAGCAAAAGTGGCAATCATGAATTATTCGATAATCCAACAAGAAAATGAATAAAATAACAGGCCCTTATCTCCAACAAGCAATAATAAGACTTAAATTATGAGAAATATTTCAGCAATAATTTGTGCGTATAACGAGGAAAAAACAATCAAAGAAGTAGTAACAACCGTGTGTGAATACTTTTTTGACGAGGTGATTGTTATAAACGATGGTTCAACAGACGGTACGGCCAAAATTTTAGGTGAACTTAAGTTTTTGCCATCACTTAAGTATATTGCACTTCCCGAGAATAAAGGTAAAGGGTATGCAATGGCAACCGGGATAGAAAATTCAACAGGAGAAATTATTGTTTTCATTGATGCCGATTTATCTAACCTGAAAGAGGAGCATTTTGAACGTTTAATCACTCCTGTTTTCAGTAATGAGGCCGATATGGTTCTGGGGCAGGCAACAGAGACCCTGATTAACTATAAAATCAACCCGTTCAAATCATTCACCGGCGAAAGGGCACTGTTAAAGAAAGATGTCCTGCCCTTATTGGAGAAAATGAAAACTTCAAAATTTGGTGTGGAAACATTAATCAATCTGTACTATCAGGCACAGGAAAAAAGGGTTAAATATGTGATGCTCGAAGGACTAAAACATCCAACCAAATTTGATAAAACCGGTAGTAAATCAAGAGCAATAAAAGAATTTGTTTTGGAAGGACACCAAATTGCTTTAGCATTGTATAACAACTTTAATTCATTGACAAAAATCGCAAGAAATCAAATAAATAAAATTTAAGCTATGAATACAAAGAATTTATTTTTAATGCTGCTGCTTGTTACCATTTCAAGCCTTACTAATGCACAAGATGAGCATAGCCTCAAATTGTCAGGTGAACTTTTAACCGACCAACGGTTTTTACTTAAATCACCCAACGATTGGGCCTGGAACGAAAACCGTCTGACTTTAAACCTTGACAAAAAAATTACCGATAATTCAAAATTTTACAGCGAAGTCTGGTTGCGCAATATTGGCCTGCCCGGTATTAATTCATCAGCTGACCTTTATAATAAAGGCATTATTGACCCTTATAATCTTGAAGTCAGGGAAGCGTATGTGCAGTTGTATGGTTTTCTTACTAAAAATTTAGACGTAACCATTGGTCGTCAACGCATTGTTTGGGGAACCGCCGATAAATTAAATCCAACCGACAATCTTAATCCGTTGGATTTGGAAGACATTTTAGATTTTGGTCGCCGTCGTGGTTCTGATGCTATTAACCTAAATTACTACTTAAACAACGACTTCTCGCTTCAAGGGATTTTTATTCCTTTTTTCCAGCCGGCAAATATGCCGGTTGGTATTTTTGCAAATACTTTAAATCCAACTATGGAATTGCCGCAGGGAATGGTTTTAAAAGGTTTCTCTGATACTTTAATGATGCCTCGATATAATTTGGGAGAAAGTTCAACGGCGGGTTTAAAATTTAAAGGCTTTGCTATGGGGGTTGACTTTTCTCTGAGTTATGTTTGGGGATATGACGGATTACCTTTCTCCACAAGAAATACTTTTATCCCTGTTGATGCGTTTGGCGGAATAACTATCAATTCTCAGCTTTCATTTGCAAGAACACATATTATTGGTGCAGATTTGGCTACAAGCATTGCAGGTATTGGTTTTTGGGCCGAGGCAGCAGCATTTATTCCCGATGAAGACGTAATCATGACCAATGATTTGTCTGCTTTTTATCCGCTGTCACCCGTTCCAGTAACTCAGGATTCATTAATTTTAGACAAAACAAAGCCTTACATTAAATTTGTTGTTGGTGGCGATTACAATTTTGCGGATGGTTCGTATCTTAATCTTCAATACATGCACGGGTTTATTCACGAACGAGGAGCCGAAAACCTGAATGACTATTTCTTTTTACGGTACGAAAAGAAATTTTTCAATGAAAAGTTAAAAGTAGCTCCTATTGGTGGTGGTTTCATAGTTACAGACTGGAATAATATAAAAGATAATTATGCCCTTGTGTATATGCCTGAGATTGCTTACCAAGCCACTATTAATTCAGAAATCACTTTAGCAACCACAATTTTTGATGGCAAAGGAGATAATTTGTTTTCGAATCTGAAGGATTACAATATGTTTATGTTAAAATTGAAATATAGTTTTTAATGTTAAATCAAATATGCCCTACACACTGCCGTAAGCACATTTGCAACCCCGCACGAGCCAACGCTCCAACCAAAGGCTTGCAAAAGAGCTTCCGCCTCTCCAGCCCAAGCAACCGCCTTTCAGGACGGTTTTAGGATTGTCCACGCTCAAAAAAACAAAATAAATTTGTGCTTCGTTGATAGGTTGGTGCAGATTGATAATGACAAGAAAATAAAGCTAAACAAATGACATACAGACAGATATGAATGAACACCAGTTGCCAATCGAGTAGACTGCCGCTAGGTCAATGACCTAGCGGAGAGCCTCTCACACCACCGTACGTACGGGTCTCGTATACGGCGGTTCTTTAAACCATG
>NZ_PVTS01000033.1 GCF_003003035.1 Marinilabilia salmonicolor
CTCTGGTTTAAAGATTTTCTGTGTTGCATGATTTTTTTTGACAAAGGTAGGCGTCTGGATCATGCCAGGAAAGATGTCATTGCTGGGGTGGATACGTTTGAGCGTGCTTTTTACGGTTTTGGAGAAGTGAAAACCCACCAACTTGATGAGAAAGGAGAGGTTTACCGCTCAACTTTGAGGACTTTTGCCAATGATAATTATTATAACAAAGGTCTCTTGACTTCAGAAACCTTACTTGATTCTGAAGAGAATAAATATGTGGAAACTGTCAATAAATATGAGTTGCTAGATTCTGAAATAAAGCCTCTCGATGAACCTCTGGATAGTTTTGAAGTAATATTTCCTGCATTGAAAGAAACTCATAAGTATTTTTATGAAGGAGAAGATAGTCCTCAAAAGCAGACCTGGATGTCATTCGAATATGGCGATTACGGAAATGTGGAAGGCTATACAGATTATGGCGACCCTGATGACGACAGCGATAATCTCACGTCTACAATTATGTACTGGGAACTATCGGACCGACATATCTTAAGCGTGCCGAAATCCATTACTGTAGAAGATTCAAAAGAAACTTTCCGGGAGCGCACAACGCAGGTGGATGACAACACCGGAAAAATAATTCAAATATCCCAGTCCTACGAGGATGGAGCAGCCGTTTATGACCTTTTTTACGATGACTACGGGAACCTTGATTCCATTGTTCATCCTAAGAACTACAAAGAGGAACGAATGTATTTCGCTTATGACTACGATGATCAGGTGCACAGCTATGTAACAGCAGTCAGGGATGCCTACGGTTACAGTTCATCAACCACCTACGACTACCGTTTCGGGCAGGTGAAAAGTACCACAGACATTAACGGGCAGCAAACCACCTACAAAATTGATGATCTGGGCAGGATTACTCACATTACGGGACCTTATGAGCTTGCCTCCGGGGAGGATTACACCATCCTTTTTGAGTATCATCCGGATGCAGAGATTCCGTGGGCCCATACTTATCATTTTGACCCGGAGCATCCTGGAAATAAAATTGAAACCTCAATTTTTATTGACGGACTGGGCCGTGTATTACAAACTAAGAAAGATGCCGCCCTGTTTAAGAAAAAGAATACACCTGATACAGAGGTGATGGTGGCATCCGGAAAAGTGGAATACGATGCACTGGGAAGAAGCGTGGCTTCCTGGTACCCGGTAATAGATAAGGAGAAGAAACCTTCAGTGTTTATTGAAAAAGTTGACACGGTAGCTCCTACCACCGTTGAGTATGATGTTATGGATCGGGCAATTCTCACGGTTCTTCCCGATAGCGCCCAAACTAAAACAGAATACGGTTTTGGTAAAGATCGGGAAGATGAGCTTCAGTTTATGACAACTGTTGAAGATGCCAATGGAAAAATTACCAGTTCTTACAAAGATATCCGTGGTCGCCAGACAGCAGTTAAAGCACCCGGCGAAGTTTGGACAAGCTTTGTATATAACCCAATTGGTGAATTGCTTGAGGCTACCGATGATGAGGGAAATACAACCTTATCCACCTACGATGACCTGGGCAGACGCTTGTCCCGCAACCATCCTGATGCCGGTTTGACGGAATATGAGTACGATGCTGCGGGTAATATGCGAAAACAGGTGACAGCCAGTTTAAGGGCAACCAATCAGGAAATAGTTTATATTTATGACTACAATCGCCCAACTGGCATTGAATACCCACAAAACTCCATCAACAATGTGAAGTATGAATATGGAGAACCCGGAGCTGATTTCAACCGTGCCGGACGGGTTGTTCTTCAGGAAGACGCTACAGGTGCTCAGGAGTTTTTCTACGGACCGTTGGGTGAGGTGGTCAAAAATATCCGCACCATTATTGTGCCTGAGGAGGGAATCTATACCTTTGAGACCAAATGGGAATACGATACCTGGAACCGTCTTAAACACATGACCTATCCTGATGGTGAGGAGCTCACCTATAACTACAATTCGGGAGGTTTGCTGCTTAGTATGCATGGAAATAAAAAAGGACATCTATACGATTACCTTTCCCAGATTGGGTATGATAAATTTGAAGATCGAAGATACATTTCTTATGGGAATGGAACTGAGACAACTTATGACTATGAGAGCGACAGAAGAAGGCTGCACCACATTGAATCCTTAACCTCCGCCGGCCGAAAAATGATGGACAACACTTATATCTATGATAAAGTAAACAACATCACCGGACTGAAAAGTGAGGCTCCCATTCCTTCAGCAGATCTTAAAGGAGGAAGATTTGAGTACAACTATGAATATGATGATTTGTACAGACTGACCGATGCCACAGGTCATTATGAAGGGGCCACGCATGAACATGAATATACCCTGTCCATGGATTACAGTACAACCGGCCGGATATTGCAAAAAGGACAGGAGCACATAAGAAGGGGATACGATGATGTAGATTGGGCCCCACGCCATAAAACCACTTATGATTGGGAATACCGTTATGAGGGAGAAAAACCTCATGCTCCCAGTCAGATAGGAGAAAACACTTATGCATACGACGCCAATGGAAATACAACCGGGTGGCAGAGTACCAAAAACAATCAGCGGCGTGATATTCTTTGGGATGAAGAAAACCGGATGCGGGCCATCGCAGATAACGGAGTAGCGCACCACTATATGTATGATGCTTCGGGACAAAGAGTCATCAAAGCCACAGGTGACGGACAGGCTGTTTATGTAAACGGTTTTCCCATGGCCGGATCGGGTACTGTAGGTAATTACACCATGTACGTTAATCCCTTTATGGTGGTAAGTAACATGAAATTCACCAAGCATTTCTATATTGAAGGACAAAGAATTGTCTCCAAAATAGGTGAAATGGGTGAATATCAGGACATGCTCAATCCCAAGGATACCCTTAAGGCCGGAGGAGATAAAGTCAATTGGGACAAGAAAAAAGACAACCAAAAAGCCCAGCTCATTGCCAACTTTGAAGCACTGGGATTGGATGGTGCTCTCTTTACAGCCGGAAAATCAGGAAAAGTACCTTATGGTCGTATTAAGAAATACTTCCGTGAGAATGATGGCCTGGTGAATGGAGGAGACAGTCCGGCAAATATGGATACCATCTCCACCGGAGGTAATAAACCGGAAAAACTTCAGTTTTATTACCACCCTGATCACCTTGGTAGTTCGAGCTATATCACCGATATTAGTGGAGAGGTCTATCAGCATATGGAGTACTTTCCCTTCGGAGAGACTTTCATTGAAGAGAGAACAGATGCATCATATACTTCCTATCTTTTTAACGGAAAAGAATTGGACGAAGAAACAGGGCTTTATTATTATGGGGCGAGGTATTATGATGCTAGGATTTCAATGTTTTATGGTGTGGATAATTTCGCAGAGAAATATGCTTTTCAATCTCCGTTTGGTTATGCAAGTAATAATCCAATTAGGAATATTGACATTAATGGTGATTCAACTTTTGTCGCAGATTTTGGGAAAGGAAAATATAAAGTAGTAGGTGGTAGCCTTAAAGGAAATGATAAAGGGATTTATGTAGTTGGTCAGAATGAAGATGGAACTTATCAACGCAATGGCGAAAAATTAGGAGAATCTTTATTTATTGATTCATTTTATAGCTATGATAGTGATGGTCATGGACCGGATTTTTATGGTACTATAGATATAAATTCAACTGAGGGGGCTGACTGGTTGAGCAACTTTAGTAAAGATGCGCCAACATTAGCTGGGTATGTCGTTAATAAAGAAAGCTACGATTACAAATCAAATGGAATTGGAAATAGACAAGGTGATGACGCAATAAATTATAAGTATCGAGGAGGGAAATATGGTTCTGAATTTGCATCTGCTCGGGATATTGGAAATATGGCAGCAGGGTATGCCGCAGGAAATGGAGGTTTAGACTATGGAACAACTCGATTTATTTTTGATTCTTTTCAAGCAACAGGAAATAAAAATATTTTGGGTGGAATGTGGAGAACCATGAGAGGTACTGGAGCAGTTGATGCACCAAACTCACAGAATGGGCAAGAATATGGATGGAAAATGGGATATAGACAATATAGGAGTAGAGTAGGTCAATATTGGAATCGTAAATGGTCTGGATCTTGGTAATGATTTGTTTATTGAATGGGGTGAATTTTTGTTTGTTTTGGGCGAAGAATTAATAGGAAAAAATAATTCTTGAAAAAAGTGTTTAATGATTTTAGTGTATCGTGATAGAAATTATTTTAAATCAGATTATATATTACTTTGTTATGTATGAAGCGAGTTATTAATTTTATATTGACATTAACGATTTTGAATTCATGTTCTATGCAAATGGAGTTGGGAGAGTTATATAGACAACTGATACCAAATAGTTCCAAGGTTATTTATTTTTTCAGGTTTAATAGCAATGCTGCATTTACAGATGATTATACTGGGTATACAATTATTGATTCAACTGAAGAATTTTCATCGAAAGATATAAAAGAATTAAGAGGGGGATTTGTTAATTGTATTGGTCAAAATAATGAAATACAGATGATTAAATTAACTTGGGATGCAAATTTTAAGGATAAAAATGACTCTATTGGTTGCTATGTAGATACCTTTGAACAGGTAAAAGTCAGAACTGTTGAATACAATTCAGGGTGGGCTAAAAGTAATAGGTACAAGTTTGAAAAAATAGAGGAAAATGATAAAACAGTGGTTTTTATTGGACTCAAAAAAGAATATGGGAAAAACTTACCTGATACTGTGAGCTTTGAGAAAGGAGGCATGTTTGTATATGATAATGCAGGATTAATTAGTTATATAGCATTTAGTAAGTTAATGAAAAGAAAAAATGAAAAAGGAGTGGTTGAATATGGAAATGAATCATTCCAATTTTACCCTAAAGACTCAATTTTTGTAACCGATTTGTCTGATTACGGTTATTTCAAAAGAGTTAAATAAAATTTTAGAGTATCCTCCAACTGCCGCCAAGTTGCAACTGGTGGCAAAAAAGTTCTTTGAAATAAAAAAACATGGGCTATGAAAAGACAACGCACAGCAAGCAAATTGGGAGGAGCCTACCAATACCTGTTGATGGACAAAAACACCCAATACGTAGCTGGTGGTGATACCATTAACTACGATAAGAAATGCTCCAACAAAAAGATGCAATTATTGCCGATTTCGAAGATTTTGGCTTGGATGGTGTCGTAATTTACAGCAGGTAAAAGTGGCAAGATGCCATACGGGCGACTTAAAAAGTACTGCCGTGAACAAAACGGCGATGTTGCGACTCAAGTAAAGGATACCACCAAAGCAACGGCTAATGCAAATGAAAAGTTTAGATTCTATTATCATACTGACCACCTTGGTAGTAGTAGTAACATTACCGATATTAGTGGTGAGGTGTATCAGCATATGGAATACTTCCCCTTTGGTGAAACGTTCATAGAGGAGCGAACGGATGCTGAATATACTTCCTATCTTTTCAACGGGAAAGAATTGGATGAGGAAACTGGACTTTATTATTACGGGGCCAGGTATTATGACCCAAGGATTAGTATATGGTATGGGGTTGATCCGTTAGTAGACAAGAATATTAGTAAGTCGCCTTATTGTTTTGTCAGTAACAATCCATTAAAAAGGGTTGACCCAGACGGCAAAGATGATTTTGAATTGGATAGTAAGGGTTATATTATTAACCACATAGAAACAAAGGGTAAAGACAATGTTTTTATAGTAGATGGACAGGAAAAACGTACAGGCAACTCTATTAGTTTTGATAATGGGACTATTACAGCCACTCGAAAACCTTCTGTTAAAACAAAAAAAGGTCCAACCCAACTAGCCATGTTGGAAGTAAATGGTGATCAGAATGCAACAGATTTATTTGAGTTCTTAGCTGACAAATCTATTGCTGGTGATTTTGAGTGGACACATGCAAAAATAGGAACATCTAAATCAGGGCTTAACATTGTGGGAACCTCTCATGCAAAAACCTCAACTCCAGTTGGACATTATTTACGCACAACAGGTTATACTCTTAGAGAAGTTAACCACAACCATCCAATGGGTTCTGATCCTTCAGGATCTCCTGCTCAACCAAATGGGACTAGTGCTTCAGGCGATATTAGAGGAGCTGAACTTTATGAAGATAAATTCCCGAATGTTAAAACTCAAGTTTATAGAGACCCAACTGTATACCCAAATGTTGGGGGCTACCATGAATATGACAGTAAGGGATTCATTCCTTCTAATCTTGGAGTTCCTAAATGGAGAACTAACGGAAAATAAATATTATGAAACATGCTAACTTATTAATCCTTCTTTTTATTTTTTTAACTATCAACGCTTCTGGATGTGATCGAGACAATATTGTAAAGCTTTCAAGGTTTGAAATTAAGGATGATAGCAGCAATCTATTACAAATACTTAATACTATAGCAAACTATAAAGCGAATTATTGTGCAGACACTTCTCGATATTATGAAATCCAAATATTGGTAACAAATGAAAAATATCAAGATGCTTTTAAGGGGAAAAGAATGGTTCAAATAAAGGGTATAAATACTTTATCTGAAAAATTAAAGTATTGCTCAGGATATGTAGAAATAAATGAAAACTATTTCCTTATTTATAATGGTTCTGGGAAAGGGATAGAAGAATTAGGTAATATATTTACGACTACTGGCTTTGATAAAGTATTTAAAACTATAAAAACAATAAGTGATGATAGTGTTTTTTTAGATGATGATAGTATTGAATGTATATCCTGTCAACTATATTTTAAAGATGGTAAGTTTTTCTTCTTTGAAGATGAAGAAGGTAATTTGTGTGTTAAAGCACCACCAGAATATCCAGGGTGTTACAACAATGAGGGAGCATTGGACTTATTTATCAAAAATAAAACTTCAAATTAGGTTTGAGAATATACTTTGTAGCACTATGAAATTAAAGTTTCTTTTTACTGTTTGTACAATCTTGGTATACTTTGTTGTATCTGGAGGGCCATTTTGCAGTCAAGTTGATTTAGTGGACCTTGTTTTGAAGAATCAGGACCAGGTCAGAAATTTTCATTTAAAGAACTCTCAAATTGGTTTTGGTCAGTTTTGTAATAAAAACCCTTTTGATTGGATAAATTCAAGTTATATCACAAAAATTGAGCACGAGAAAATTAGAGTGTATTTATTTAACGAAATAGATTCTATTTACGAAGTTAATTATCAGGATTTATACTTAATGGGGGTTGATGATTCACATCCCGAAAAATTAAATATATTAATTGGGCAATGGATATTTAATCGAAATGAAAGTTATATGTATTTAATTTCTATTGATTCTTTTTCTGGAGAAATTACTTCCAAATTTAAGGTTGCAGAATTATTTAAACATCCAGATCAGATAATAATAATGAGGAGTCAAATCAAAGAGCATATTGAAGTAATTACTATTGACAAATATTTTGAGGCTGGAGAAATTTTCTGTGATTCAATTGTCCAAATTTATAATGAAGATTTCAATTTAATTAACAAGAGTAAATTTGTTTGCGATGAATGATCGGCAAATGTTTTTGCCTTTAGGTCAGGTTTCCCCAAACTGGAGACAGACAAAGATTTTGTACATACTTAAGAGATAACCTAAAAAACAATAAAAATGATGCATTCAGCTAAAATTTTAAAGAGTTTAGTTATCGAAATGATATCTGTTTTATTTGTACAGTTCGAAAAGGATGATACAAAAATGCCATACAAATGAATGGCAAGTATCCACCCCAGCAAAACCTTATTCCTGGAGTAATTTTTTATCAATAAATTGCGGCAAAAGTTCTTTGAAATTTTCGGCAGGTGTGATGTGG
>NZ_PVTS01000034.1 GCF_003003035.1 Marinilabilia salmonicolor
TTTTAAGAAAAATAAAATATTTTAAGCACCCACTGAATATCAAATAGTTAAAAAACCGCTCTTGTTGAGCATAATTCTAAAATTTGCAAGTTGGGTTAAGCCCGCTGACAGGCTTGACAGGGACTAATCTTGGCAGATAAGCCTGAAAACAAGGTTATTTTATAATAAAAGCCGCATTGATAATCGATGCGGCTTTTTTAGTGATATTACCCAAGATGACCGGCTACTTTTTGTAAAGACTGTTTTCGATTATGTAATCATAGACCTCGGGAGTCAACAGATAGGGGAGTTGTTTTTTTTCGGAAAAAGCCTGTCTTATCAATGTTGATGATACATCAAGCAGGGGAGCCTCAATCAAAGTAACCTTGTTTAGAATCTCTTTTTCTGCATCTTCGGGCGCATAACCGGGTCGGGGATATACAAGAATATTGAATTTCTCAATAATTTTTTCTGCTTCATGCCAGCGAGGAAATACCAGAAGATTGTCACTTCCGATAATCAGAGAAAACCTGTGGTCAGGGTGTGATTCTTTCAAAAGCTCCAGGGTTTTCAGAGTGTAGGAGGGGAGTGGCATATCAAATTCAATGTCTGACGCAATGAATCTTTCCTCACGCGATATGGCCAGTTTTACCATTTTCAGCCTGTGTTGCTCATCTTCCAGTTCTGATTGTTCTTTAAACGGATTCTGAGGGCTGACGACGAACCAGATCTGATCAAGGGACGAATATTCGAGCAGGTAATTGGCCAGTGCCAGGTGTCCTATATGTATAGGGTTAAATGAACCGAATAGTAGCCCTGTTTCCTGCATGGTGTTGGTTTCTTTACTGGGTAATGAATTGGCGCACTATCTGAAGAGCCTCTTTCATGGCAATGTCAAGGTTGTCGTTGATGATGATTTTATCGAAAAACCTGGCATAGCCCAACTCCTTTTCTGCCTTATCCAGGCGTTTGCTGATGGTCTCCTCTGTGTCTGTATTTCTTTTTCGCAGTCTCTCTTCCAGAACTTCCAGAGTGGGGGCTTTTACAAAAATGGCAAGAGCGTCATCACCATATTGCTTTTTTATATTGGTTGCACCTACCACATCTACATCAAAAACAGCAGTTTTACCTGCTGCCGAAATTCGTTGTACTTCGCTTTTCAGAGTTCCGTAATAGGTTCCCTCGTAAACCTCTTCCCATTCCAGAAATTCTCCTTTGTTGATTTTTTCCCTGAAAGTTTCACTGTCCAGAAAATAGTAATCCACGCCGTCTTTCTCGAGGCCCCTTGGTTTGCGGCTGGTTGCAGAAATGCTAAAAGCCAGATCCGGAATTTGTTGCATCAGGGTGCGTACAATGGTTGTTTTTCCCGATCCTGAAGGTGCTGAAAATATGATGAGTCTGTTGGCCATAACTATAGGATGTTGAGAATTTGCTCTTTGATTTTTTCCAAATCATCTTTCATTTTCACAACAATATGCTGAATGTCGGAGTCGTTGGCTTTCGAGCCCAGCGTATTTATTTCACGCCCCATTTCCTGGGTGATAAAGCCCAGCTTTTTCCCTACCGGACCATCCTCTTCCATGGTTTCATAAAAGTAATTGATGTGATTTTTCAGCCTGACTTTTTCTTCCGATATGTCCAGCTTTTCCAGATAATAAATAAGCTCCTGCTCAAAACGGTTTTCATCTGCCCCGTTGTTGCTGAAATCTGACAAATTTTCCTTGATCCTGTTTTTTATTTTTTCAGTCCTTTGTGTTTCAAAAGGGGTAATTTGTTCCAATAAAGTGGCGATGTTTTCGCATCGTTCCCGCACATCCGCTTGCATGGAATTGCCTTCCTGAATACGGAAATTATCCAATTGTTCAATGGCCTCGCTTAAGCTGGAGGAAACTGCTTTCCATTCTTCTTCATCCAGTTCTGCCGGCATTGTTTTCATGGTATCGGGCAGAGGCATGATGATGCGCAGGTAATCTGTGGAATCACCAATGTTCAACTTATCTGCAACACTTTTCAATTGATTGTGGTAGGCGCTGATTACCTCTTCATTTACCTGAGGAATCTTGTCCGGAATCATTGATTCTACATAAAAAGTAACATCCACCTTGCCCCGTTGCAATGTTTGGCTGATGATGTTGCGCATTGAGAGTTCCTTTTCCCTGTAAAGATTCGGAATTCGGGTGTTGATGTCCAGCTGTTTGCTGTTTAAGGATTTTATTTCAATGGTAATTCGTTTGGCTGGAAGTTCGCATACCGACTTCCCGAAACCGGTCATTGATTTTATCATGGAATTTCGTCTTTTAATCAGCTTCAAAGTTAGATATTATTCCCGAAGCATTCTAACCTGAACGGTTCAAAGAATAAAATTCTTCCGTCAATCATGTTTCACTGTTCTTGAGCATTATGGTACGGGAAAACTATGTGATTTGAAAGAAGATTGCTTCTCTTTGCTCGCAAGATCCGGTTTTAAAGGGTTTAGCAGGGTTCATTGTGAGTGAATACCTCTATTAAATTTTGAGGCATAATGGAAATATGACAGATATGGGAGGTCCCTGGAAGGGGCCAATTTGAATAACCCCGGGTGGGTAACCCGGGGTTGGCATAACAAATGAATCAGGTCCCCGAATGGGGGCCAACTATTATTTTGCTGATTTATTGCTTATTACAAAAATCTGTCATTGGTAACGTAGATAAGCAATCTCAATTTTTGAACCAGTTACCAATGCAATAGATTGTTAGATTTTAGAAGTTAGAGATTAGAATAAATCTTAAGATATTGACATTCTGCATTTTATCAAAAAACACTCATTCAAATTTAACGGTCTAATTTCCAGGGCTTTGAAAAAGTTTAACGGACTATTGCAATGATTATTAAGCCAAAAAAAAATCAAAATTATTTTCACTTTTTAAGTGACAGAAATACAGGGTTTTAAGACAGTATTTGATAAAAAAACGACAAAATGTTTAAGAAAAAAACGAAAAACCTGAACAAAAATAATCTCACGGCGTTTAACTATCAAATTAACAATTTTAAATCAATCTAAATTAAAATCAAAGGTCATGAAAAAGTTAAGTTTTAAAATGATGGCAATTTTGCTGTTGGGTGTTTTTGTTTTTGCTTCATGCAGCGAAGATGATGAGGAAGATGAAATAATTGTGGATCCTGTGGAAAGTAACACAATTGTGGATGTAGCTTCCGGAAATGATGATTTTTCGATTCTTGTGGATGCATTGGTAAAAACTGGTTTGGATGATGCATTAGCCAATGAGGATGCTTCTTTTACAGTTTTTGCTCCTACCAATGATGCATTTGTTGCTTTGTTGGATGAGTTGGGTGTTTCCGGTTTGGATGATATTCCAAATGAAACACTTACTTCTGTATTGCTTTATCACGTTTTGAATGGTGAAGCCCCTGCTTCAGCAGTTTCAACCGGTTATTACAGTACCTTGTCTGCCGGTCCTGCCGAAGGGTATAATTTATCACTTTACGTGAATAAAGAAGATTTGATGCTTAACAGTCGTGCGGAAATTGTGCAGACAGATGTAATGGCTGACAATGGTGTTATTCATGTGATTGATCAGGTGGTATTGCCTCTTTCGATAACGGGACATGCTGTTGCCAATGCTGATTTTGCTTCCCTTGCTGCTGCTGTGACCAAAGCCGGTCTGGCCGATGCTTTGGCTGATGAGAGTGCTCTTTACACCGTCTTTGCCCCGGTTAATTCGGCTTTCGATCAGTTGCTCTCCGATCTTGGAGTAACACTGGATGACCTCACCGCCGATGATCTCACCCCTATCCTGCTTTATCATGTGGTGGATGCTTTTGTGCCTGCTGCTGATGTGGCCTCAGGTTATGTTCCTACACTGAGTCCTGCACAGGATAGAAATGTTAGTTTGCAGATTGGTGTTGGTGATGGGGTTATGTTGAATGGTTCAAGTAATGTTGTGGCTACCGACGTTGTTGCTACCAATGGTATCATTCATGCCATTGATGAGGTGGTGTTGCCGCCCACAGTTGTTGATGTAGCACTGGATAATCCTGATTTTTCCATCCTGGTTGAGGCGGTTGTTAAAGCCGAATTGGTGGAAACATTGAATGGCGACGGTCCGTTTACCGTTTTTGCTCCTGTTAATGCTGCCTTTGAGGAGCTGTTTACAGCCCTCGGAGTGTCAGGTATTGACGATATTGATGTTGCAACGCTTACAAATGTTTTACTTGCCCATGTTGTAAGTGGCAATGTAGCCTCCACGGATTTGTCTAATGGTTCGGTAGCAACCCTCAACGAGACCAAAAATCTTGAGATTAATACCGACAACGGCGTGGTAATAGATGGTGATATTAATGTGGTACTTGCCGATGTACAGGCTGCCAACGGTATTGTCCATGTAATTGACAAGGTAATTGTACCAGAATAATAATTGGAACTAAGCTTCCCTTTGACGGCGGGGCCTTTGGTGGGACCTTTGATTTTCCACCTTAGGTCCCGTTTTATTTTTGAGTTTTGTTCTTTATTTTTGCCGTTCAAATGAACAAATGTCTTTTTTCAGTCGTTACAACTACAAAATTACCGATTATCAGTATTGTGGCGCTGTTTGGCACGAAATGGCACTTTTATTAAAATATGAAACGAATCCCGAATGTTCGGAACGAGTTCCATCGGACCAATAACTTAGTTTTATTTCGGTGGTTGAATGACTGACAATAGTGCAGATCCTGTTTTAAATTAGTTTTTACCAATCCATTATGGCTGTTTATTCCATAAAAGACCTGGAGAAAATCTCCGGAATTAAAGCACATACCATTCGTATTTGGGAGCGAAGATACGGACTTGTTGAGCCCAAGAGGACAGCAACCAATATCCGCTACTATTCAGATAATGATTTAAAGAAACTGCTAAATATCTCCATCCTAAACCAAAACGGTTTTAAGATTTCTAAAATTGCGGAGCTGGACGACCACCAGCTTAGGGACAGGGTTCTTGACCTATGTGTCGATGCCCGGAGCAGTGGTGTTCAGATTGAAAGCCTTATGGTTTCCATGCTTGAGCTGGATGAGCGGAAGTTTCTAAATGTACTTTCGGGAACCATCATAAAATATGGGTTTGAAGATACTCTGGAGAAAGTTTTGTTTCCTTTTTTGGACAGGATTGGCGTTCTTTGGCAGGCAGGTACCATTAATCCTTCGCAGGAACACTTTATTTCAAACCTGATACGTCAGAAACTTATTGTAGCTATTGATAATGAGATGCAGAATGTTTCTGTGAATGGTCCGCGTATAACATTTTTTCTGCCCGAGGGGGAACTGCATGAAATCGGGCTTCTTTTTTACAACCTGATGGCGCGTAAAGAGGGACTTGATGTGGTTTATCTTGGCCAGTCGGTGCCGTTGGTTGATTTGAAAGTGGTTAACCAGGCTCGTCCTGCCGATGCCTTCTTTGTTTCGTTTGTCTCTGCCAGAGAAAAGGAAGAGATGGAGAAGATGCTTCAAAATCTGAGAGATGTATTTCCTGATACTCCTTTTATGGTAAACGGGTTGCAGATAAGAGAACTTCAACCAAAACTTCCGGAAGATTTTACGGTTGTTTCCTCCATCCGTACATTTAAAGAAAGCATCAGGTTACTCAAATATTCAGAATGATTCTTTCTTTGTAACTCCCTTGTTTTTCCACTTTCCGGACAGATACCAAAAGAATGTTCCCGCCAGACCAATCATCCATCCGAATGGTATAGCCCACCAAATCCCTGATGGGCCGAATTGATCCGATAAAATTGCTGCCAGCGGTATTCGTACTATCCAGAGGGATATTAAGGTAATAAACATCGGAATCAGCGTATCACCTGCACCTCTCAATGTTCCATGCATGGTAAACATGGTGGAGAATACCGGGTAAAAGGAGCTGATGATGATCAAATAGTTGTGTCCGTGTTTGATGACTTCCGGGTTGTTGGAAAACAGGGACATTAAGGCCTCTCCCTGAAATATGACTATTGCCATAACAAAAAAACTGATGGCCCAGGTCATATACAAGGTTGCACGTAACCCTTTTTTTATTCGGTCGATGCGACCTGCTCCCAGATTTTGGCCTACAAATGCCGCGAGGGCAGAAGCCAGGTTCATGGCAGGCATGGCTGCCAGGGCATCAATACGGCTGGCAGCTGTATATGCGGCAAGTACAGGGGTGTCAAAATTGTTAATAATCCGTATCAGGGCCATCATGCCCAGTGCAACAAAGGCTTGTTGAAATCCTGTAGGGAGTCCGATGCGAGCACTCTGCCTGAAGATGGACCAGTTAAATACAAATGTCTTCCATCCGAAATGAATGAGATGATCCCGGTTGTTTAACACTAAAATGGCCGTAATAAATGCACCTCCCTGAGCTACAACGGTTGCAATGGCGGCACCTTCGATACCCCATTCGAAAACCAGGATAAACAACAAATCCAATCCGATATTGGCCAAAGTGGAAATAGAGAAAAATAACAAGGGCGTTTTGCTGTCTCCTAATCCTCTGAGAATGGAAGCTGTGCTGTTGAATCCGAAAAATACCACCAGTCCTGAAATGTAAATGGTGAAGTAACTGATGGCTTCCGGCATCACATCTTCTCCCACTTTCAGGAGAGTGAATATTTCTTTGCTGTACAAAATGCCAAAGGTGCTGAGCAAAATCGAAGCGATAAAAATAAAGATGTAGATCGTTCCTATCGCTTTCCGGACCTCTTCATACTTTTTCGCTCCAAAGTATTGACTGATTACCACGGTGGCTCCACTGCCGATACCAATGACAAATGCAATAAGGGTGTAGAAAATCGGGAACGATGCACCGACAGCTGCCAGGGCTTGCTCTCCAAGCACTTTCCCCACGATGATGGAATCCACCACATTGTAGAGTTGCTGAAAAATATTGCCAATCACCATAGGGATCGCAAACCGCAATATGACACGTCCTTCAGGACCGCTGGTCAAGTCTTTCATTTACTTTAGAGTTATGCTGTGTGCAAAGCTACAATAGTTCTTAATTCTGGAAAATAAATATTACGGCACCTTCGTTTTATTACCAATGACTTTATGGACAGACACTACTTAACCTACATTTTTTTGAATCAAGTGAGGTGCAATCAGGCTGAAAGCCTGAGAGTAATAGCCCAGGGCAACGCCCTGGGTTTTGAAGTATCCTCCAACCCCCTCTTCTTATTGGTCGCGTCGCGACCAATAAGAAGAGGGGGTTTTAAATGTCTCATAACGAAAACTCATGAACAATCCAGGTTAAATCATCATGTTCCGTTAACCCAACTTGCAAATTTTAGAATTATGCTCAACAAGAGCGGTTTTTTAACTATTTGATATTCAGTGGGTGCTTAAAATATTTTATTTTTCTTAAAA
>NZ_PVTS01000035.1 GCF_003003035.1 Marinilabilia salmonicolor
GGTCTGAAACCACGCCCAGGCGCATATAGCCGGGACGTTAGCGCCCATAGTAAAGAAAAACCATATACACAGAAAAAAGACAATAACGATTGTATTTTTGTAACTTAAAAGTTACCTTTGATGTAAAATGAAATGAATGAAACGGATTCGAACTGTAATTGATTACAAGAACCATTTTAAGGATTTTCTTCTTGCGCAACCGAAGAAAGTGCAAGACAAAGTCTTTAAAATCATTGAATTAATTGAATATCAAGAACGAATTCCGGAAAAATATTTAAAACACATCAAAGGACAAAAAGGATTATATGAAGCCCGAATTTCATTGGCATCTAATATCTGGAGAGTCTTTTGTTTTTTCGACCAGGGACGATTGGTAATTTTATTAAACGGCTTTCAGAAAAAGTCGCAGAAAACACCAAAATCGGAGATTGAGAAAGCTGCAAAGCTTATGAAAGAGTATTTTAACGAAAAAAACAATTGATTATGGCTGAGAAAAATACAACCACTTGGACAGAATTAAAAGACCAAGTTTACGGAGAAAAAGGAACTGAAAGAAGAGATAAACTTGACCGTGAATTCAAATCATTCCGAATTGGTTTAACGCTAAGAGAAGCAAGAGAAAAAAGGCACTTAACGCAAGACCAGCTCGGGGAGATAATCAATAAAAAACGAAGTTATATTTCACGGGTTGAAAACGACGCAAGTAATATCACATTGAAAACCTTGTATGATATTGTTGAAAAGGGACTTGGTGGAAAAATAAACATTCAGATTGACTTATAAATTGAAAGATTTGGTTTTCCCTTTGGGTCTCATTCATCCTGACAAATTCATAGCTGGCAACTAACAAAGAACAAATTAAAAAACAAATAACGAATTGAAAAACAAGAAACTACGGGGCGCTAACAAAACTGTATACGCCAGCCGGGGCTACACAGCATATTGCAAGCTTCGTTTTTCCTTGTTACCCGCTCACGGCTTGACACAAGCTTTACGGGTTGAAAGCCCCGGCCTGACGCATACAGCCGGGCGTTAGGCACAAGCTAAAGTGCGAATTAAAACAATGACAATTCAAATTAATTAATAATGACATAAAATAACATCTTCTAGTGATATAACATAAAAAAAATGCTTTTTCAAAATTTTCTAAAACTAAGTTTATTCACAACATAATATAAATTGAAAAAACCATGAAAATTACCAAAATCACTATTGAGAACTTCAAATCCATTATTAAAATGGAATTTGAACTAAAAAAAATCGGAGGAAGCTTTACATCAATATTTGTTGGGATAAACGAATCAGGAAAAAGTAATCTTTTACAAGCATTGTCATATTTACAGGCACCAACAACTAAATTTAATTTCTTCAATTTGTGCAATCAAAAAAATGAAGATGCTAAATATGTTGACTTATTTTATTCTTTAGAATTTGAAAATCCCAAATCATATATCTCTGAAATAAATAAAGAAATAGAGTTTGATGGAGAATTAAGCTTTAAAATTCACGATATCATCAAAAACGTTTATTTGGAACGAAATAAAAATGAATTTACCTATAGTTATGAATATTTAGTATCCTTACCAAAGGAAAAACTATTTTTCAAAGAAAATTCAAAAACCATTACAGTAGGTGGAGTAAATCGCACGAAAAGAATAATAAAAATTAGTAAAGACTCTAATGAAACAGAATCCTTAAATGAACTTAATGAAGAAAGTTTCAAAGAATTATTTGACGAAAAAATTGCAGAGATTATCAATAAATATGAACCGAAAGTCTCTTACTGGACTCCTTCTGAAGAGTACTTATTGTCAGAGGTTAACCTCATACAATACCGTGAAAATCCAAGTTCGAATAAACCGTTAAAGAATATTTTTCATCTAGCTAATATTAATTCAAATGAAAACATTCAGGCGAAAATTGATAACATAAAAAACCCACAACAAAGAAGTCGTTTAGTAAGCCAGTTAGAGGACTCCTTAAATGATTATGTAAAAAAAATATGGAAACATGAAATTGATATAATTATTGACATTACTGAAACTGGAATGTTTTCTCTTTCCATCAAAGACAAAGGAGATGAAAATAAACACGATAGATTTTCTATAAAAGATAGAAGCGAAGGAGCTAAACATTTTCTTTCATTAATCCTTTCTCTTTCCCTTGAATCAAAAAATAATGCAAGAAACAACGAACTTATTTTAATAGATGAACCAGAACAACATATGCATCCATCAGGAATAAGAGATTTATCTAAAGAGCTTCTCAACATTGGAAAAAGAAATTATGTATTCATTGCAACACATTCACCATTTTTAATTGATAGAAATAATAAAAACAGACACTTCATTATCAAAAAAAATAAAAAAGCAATAACTGAGAAAAAAAACATCCAAGAACACCAAACACTCATCGATGATGAAGTTCTTAGAGAAGCTTTCGGGGTTGAAATCTACAGAGATTTATTAAATCCTCATAGCCTTTTAGTTGAAGGGGCTTCTGATAAAATTATTCTTCAAAAATCTCTTAACGTTTTGAATAAATCCCATATCGGTATTACAAATGGCCATGGAAGTAATATTGATACTCTAGCTTCAAAACTTAACCATGAAAATATTTCAATATTAGTCTTGGTTGATAATGACCAAGATGGACAAAAATATAAAAAGAAAATATTAAGCATTGGCGGTATTTATACATCCGACAATGTTTTTACAATAAGAGATATTGTTGGAGACGTTGTTGATGGTGGCACAATTGAGGATTTACTAGATAAAGAATTTATTAAATCACAATTTGGAAAATTTTACAAAAGATTTTTTGAGGAAGATGCAGCAGAATTTACAATTGAAGATAATAAGCCAGTTATTGAACAAGTTACAATTTATTTAAAGAAAAAAAGAAAATATAGTAGTTGGGATATGGATTTATTTAAGAAGCAAATATCTGATAATTTCAACCCTAGTAAAACTTCCTTAGAGGAAAAGAATCCTCTTTTAAAATCTCTTTCTGAAAATATAATTGAACAACTTGAATCTTAATCAAATCGACAACTGAACATAGAAAAAGCCAGTGCCTAACGGAGCTATATACGCCAGCCGTGGCATCCACAGCATATTGAGGGTTTTGTTTTACCCTCTCCCATGCTTTCAAGCTGATAAAGTCACAGCGGGTCTGATAGCCACGGGCCAGGCGCATATAGCCGGGACGTTAGCAACAAATGTAAGAGAATGAAACTACCCATAATTATATTAATTTCATTATTGACATTTCAGTCTTATGCTCAAAGTTCAAAAGAGAGTACACAACGTAATAATGAATATCAAGATTCTTTCAGCCGAATAGGCAAAAGTTCGAAATATGGATTCGTAAATAATCTAGGGGATACTGTTATTCCAATAGGAAAATACAAATTTCTAAATCCTCTTGATGATGAAGGAATGATATTAGCAACAAATTACAAAGACAAACAAGGTTTTATTGATATAAATGAAAATATTATAATCCCCTTCAACTATGAAGATTTAGGTGTGTTTTCGCATAATCTAACCTTTGCAGAAAAGAATGGAACTTTTGGTTATTTAAATCGAAAAGGAAAGACAATTATTGATTTTCAGTTTTCTGAAGCAAAATACTTTTACAATCCAGGATTAGCAATTGTTAAGAAGGAAAGTGGATGGGGCTTGATTGATACTCTTGGGAATTTTAAAGTTGACTGTATATATGATGATATTGATTACAGTCGAGAGAATCAGATTGCAATTGTCAAAAAGCATAATAAATGGGCATTTTATTTTAGTGATACGGAAACTCTAACAGATTTTGAATTTGATGAGATTATTGAATCATCAGGACGAATTCCAGAAAAAGGTCATTACAGTACAATCAAAGAGCTATACTTTAATAGGAACATTGCTCTTGTTAAAAAGGGAAATCAATTCGCTTTAATAGACAAGAATCTTCAGCAAATAGTAAAGTACGGCACATATGACATCATAAACCCTATGAATTGTTACGGTTACTCAATTGTAATCAAGGGAAACAAATATGGAATAATTGATTCTTTAGGCAATATTAAAATCCCAATAGAATATGATTTAATATCAACAAAACCAGCTCGTTCATATGGAAATAATTTTACAACTTTTTTAATAAAGAAAAATGGAAAATATCAGATTCTAAACAATCAAGCTGAATTAGAAATTAAGAAGGAGTTTGTTAAAGTTGACATCTTATCAGACAACTATTATTTAGCTTACAGTAATGACTCTATTTTCTTAATAGATGATGATAGTAAAATTGTTTCAAATAAATACACCGGTTATTATGACTTTGATGAAGGTTTTATCGTAAGGTTGGGTAATAAAATGGGAACTATTGATTACAAAGGCAATACAATTCTACCATTTATATACGATTCAATATTTCATCCACATCTTGAGGATTTTCTATATGCGAAAAAAGATGGACGATTTGGAGTGATTGATTATGATGGAAAAGTTGTAATTCCTTTTGAATATGAATTTATAACACGGGTTTGGTATGATGATTACGAAGAATATGAAGACAATTTAATTGTTCAAAAGGATAAGAAATTAGGAACGATTAATATGAAGAATGAAATCAATATACCATTAATTTATGACGGAATATGTAGTTGGATTGAATATAGTCCAGATGAACATTATGTAAAAAAGGACAATAAGTATGGCATGGTAAAGCCTAATGGCGAAATAATGATTCCTTGTTTGTACGACTACATTCATTACTATAATAGTCAAACAATTCTTATAGAAAGAGATAATAAGTTTGGTGTTCTAAATCGAGAGAATAAGGAAATTGTACCATGTGATTATGAAAAATTAATTGTAGATATTGATTACTGGGGATTTGATGAGAATCATAAAGATAAATTAGTCCTTTTGAAAGATGATGTATGGTACTACTTAGACTTAAATGGGAAACTAATAGCTAAGAATGTTGCCGAAGATGAAATATTAGAGAAATATCCAAATGCAAAAAAAGAAATTAAATATTCGCTTGACAATCAATTGATAATGGTGGAATAACATCAGTTGCTAACACACAATATAGCAAATGGCGGGGAAAATATTGATTTGAAGCATTCTTCCCCGCATCAAATTTTGTAACGGTGGATAGTGACGTAGCCCGCAAACCGCCACTTGCCATATTGTCAAACGTTAGCGCCCATAGTAAAGAAAAACCATATACACAGAAAAAAGACAATAACGATTGTATTTTTGTAACTTAAAAGTTACCTTTGATGTAAAATGAAATGAATGAAACGGATTCGAACTGTAATTGATTACAAGAACCATTTTAAGGATTTTCTTCTTGCGCAACCGAAGAAAGTGCAAGACAAAGTCTTTAAAATCATTGAATTAATTGAATATCAAGAACGAATTCCGGAAAAATATTTAAAACACATCAAAGGACAAAAAGGATTATATGAAGCCCGAATTTCATTGGCATCTAATATCTGGAGAGTCTTTTGTTTTTTCGACCAGGGACGATTGGTAATTTTATTAAACGGCTTTCAGAAAAAGTCGCAGAAAACACCAAAATCGGAGATTGAGAAAGCTGCAAAGCTTATGAAAGAGTATTTTAACGAAAAAAACAATTGATTATGGCTGAGAAAAATACAACCACTTGGACAGAATTAAAAGACCAAGTTTACGGAGAAAAAGGAACTGAAAGAAGAGATAAACTTGACCGTGAATTCAAATCATTCCGAATTGGTTTAACGCTAAGAGAAGCAAGAGAAAAAAGGCACTTAACGCAAGACCAGCTCGGGGAGATAATCAATAAAAAACGAAGTTATATTTCACGGGTTGAAAACGACGCAAGTAATATCACATTGAAAACCTTGTATGATATTGTTGAAAAGGGACTTGGTGGAAAAATAAACATTCAGATTGACTTATAAATTGAAAGATTTGGTTTTCCCTTTGGGTCTCATTCATCCTGACAAATTCATAGCTGGCAACTAACAAAGAACAAATTAAAAAACAAATAACGAATTGAAAAACAAGAAACTACGGGGCGCTAACAAAACTGTATACGCCAGCCGGGGCTACACAGCATATTGCAAGCTTCGTTTTTCCTTGTTACCCGCTCACGGCTTGACACAAGCTTTACGGGTTGAAAGCCCCGGCCTGACGCATACAGCCGGGCGTTG
>NZ_PVTS01000036.1 GCF_003003035.1 Marinilabilia salmonicolor
CTGCTTCACATGTCCACCTCGTGAACGTGGAGCTATCCCCTGGTAAGAGCTTTATCCTTCAGTCTATTCCTGTCGCATCTACATAACTGTCCTTTTGGTGTTCTTTGGGCTTTACAATGATGTGCTTGCTTACCCGAACAATCATGCCTCATATGCGCCTTACAGCACATGCTAATCCTGTAATACCTGTCCGTCAGTACAGACTTTTGCCGGTTGGCTTCCTTCACTGCATACCTCACGGTAAACCAGCTTGCCACTTGCTAATGCTTCGAGGCGTCACCCTCGCGCATAAGGGACTTACACCCTCCGGATAAATTCACCTCACACTTTATGGTTACTTGAAAAAGATTTGTATTTTTAATCTTTTTCTAGAACTTCCAGTGTGGGTGCGCTGCTGCTCATGCAGGGCACACACACGCGGTATAAAAAATTGCCGAGTTAGTCGGTTATTCAAGGGTTGTAGCCCGCTTCTGCTTTTGTGTAAATTGATAGGAAATCACCCGAAATCGGCAACTTTTCATACCGCCAACCGTTGTGTGCCATGCTAAAAAAAGACCGTGCATATTGAAAAACTTGGTGAAAATAGGAATAGCCAACCCGCATTGCACACATTGGCAAGCCCCACGAGCCGATGCTCAAACCAAAGCTTGCCAAAGAGTGCAATTTTTGCCAGCGCACACAAGAAGACCGAAATGAAATTTGTAAATTTGAGACTTAAAAAATTAGAGATAAAAATATGACTGAAAATTTTAAAAGCGTCCTTGAAAATATCCTGAAAAAAGATAAAAGACTGGTTGATGATAGCGGAGAACTCAATGGAAACCTGATACATGAATATGCCAGCAGTTTAGACGAAGGACTAATTGAACTTTTGCTCAATGAAGAGGCAACGAGAGAAAAGTTTTTTCTGAAAGTAAAGGACGTTTATGTTTTTAAGCAAAATGACTTTAAATTCTTCCTTGACGAAAATAAAATTGACAACTCATATACTCAATACGCTAACCGGATTGGTTTAAGCACAGGTGGTAAATTCCTTAAAGATATTGACGATGTAGTTTTAGATTTTCCTTACAAAGATTGTGTATTGGAAGGTGGACAAAGCACGGAAGAAGGCACTGATACGTATTTTGAATATGACGAAAACGAACAAGATTACATTGAAAAAGAAGCAAAACGTAAAGAAATTTTCTTTAACCAAATACTTGCAAAAGATGAAATTGACCGCTTAACAGAACCAAAAGCATTTACCAATATTAAACGATACACAGAAAAAGGAGAAGATAAAATTACCTCTTTCAACCGTAATGAAAAAGGACAAATTACTGATAACCTTATTATCAAAGGGAATAATCTTTTGGCTTTACACTCTTTACATGAGCAGTTTCAAGGAAAAATAAAACTAATTTATATTGACCCACCATATAATACTGGAGATGATGAATTTAAATACAATGATAAATTCAATCATTCAACATGGTTAACATTTATGTCAAATAGATTCAAGAATGCTGAAAAACTATTAAATAATGATGGGTTTCTTGTTGTTCAATGTGATGATAACGAGCAAGCTTATTTAAAAGTCTTAATGGACAATGTCCTCAAAATGAATTTCCTAACGACAATCTGTGTTCAAATGTCATATGTGAGTGGGGAAAAAATGGCACATATAGATAAGAAACCACCTAAAATAAAGGAATATTTACATATTTATTCGAAAAAAACTGGAAATAAAATAATACCACAGTATACTACCAAAGGGGTGGATTTTGAATATAATAAGTATATCGTAAAAAATGATAGCCAAAATTCTAAAGATTGGGATGTAGTTAATCTAAATGAAATATTTAAAAAGCATAAAATCAAAGACGATGAACAAAAGGAAGAGTTTATGCTTGAAAATGCTTCGTTAATTTTTAACCGAGTTAGAAATAAGACTGATGTTTTTAAAAATACATTAGGTAACAAAAAGCTTCAGAAAATTACGACACCAACTGGATTAGAAAAATGGGCATGGAATGGAAGAGAAGTTGTTTTCCTTTCCGATAGAATTATTACTGACCATGAGGGCAACCTAACTTATAGTCAAGCATTGGGCGATATTTGGGATGATATTCCAATTGTTAATCTATATTTAGAAGGCGATGTTAAATTATTGAGGGGAAAAAAACCTGAATTTCTAATAAATAGAATTATTGAGATGCTTTCTAAACCTGAAGATATAATTTTAGATTATCATTTAGGAAGTGGAACTACAGCGGCTGTCTGCCATAAAAATCAAAGACAATATATAGGAATCGAGCAGTTAGATTATGGAGAAAATGATTCTGTTATTCGTTTAAAAAATGTGATTAATGGCGACTCAACTGGAATTAGTGAAGTTGTAGACTGGAAAGGTGGCGGTTCGTTTGTGTACTGCGAACTTGCAAAAAACAATCAAAAAGCAATTGACAAAATAATGTCATGCAAATCATTAGAAGAACTTATCGCTCTTTTTGATGAACTTTATGAAAAATACTTTCTCAATTACAATGTAAAGGTCAGGGAGTTTAAAGAAAAGATTGTTAATGAAAATGAATTTCAGAATCTATCGCTTGAAAGACAAAAAGAAATTTTTGCACGCATGTTAGACCTAAACCAGCTTTATGTGAATGTTAGCGATATGGAAGATAGCCGATTTAAGCTTTCTGATAAAGACATTGCATTAACCAAAAACTTTTATCAAATATAATTATGGCAGACGATAAATATTTATGGGAAACGCTGCCAGAAAAGGCATTTAAACTAAGGTTACAATATCCGGAAATCCCGGCATACATAACCGATAATTTGCGTTATGAACTTTTTAAATGGCAGGAAGAGGCATTAATTAATTTTTTAACATACGAGCAGGTAAAAGAGGCAGAAGAAGATATAAATCCCTCACATCTTTTATTCAATATGGCAACCGGAACAGGTAAAACCTTACTTATGGCTGCCTTAATTTTATACTATTACAAACAAGGTCATCGCCATTTTATCTTTTTCGTTAATCAAAATAATATTGTAGGTAAAACAGAGGATAACCTCACAGACCCAAGTCACAACAAATATCTGTACAAGAAAAATATTGTAATTGATGAAAAAATAGTCAACATTCAAAAGGTCGATAATTTTTCAAATGACACAGACGATATTCAAATCCTTTTTACTTCCATTCACAAACTACATAATGCTGTTTACATTATAAAAGAGGATAGCATCTTTTTAGAAGATTTACAAAAACGGGATTTAATTATGCTGGGTGACGAAGCCCATCATTTAAATGCTGCAACTAAAAAATCAAACGGGCAAACGAAACTTGATTTGAAAACCGAGTTGATGGATAATGCAAGTCAGGAAGATATTGAGAAAAGCTGGGAACATACAGTCATAGACTTAATTTTGAAGAAGGGCAAAACCTCACAGGATGAACCGAATAATAATGCACTTTTAGAATTTACAGCAACTGTACCAACTAACAAAGAAGTAGTTCAAAAATACATTGATAAAACTGTTTACAAATTTGACCTCAAAGATTTTCTGAAAGCCGGATATACAAAAGAGATTAACCTGGTTTCATCATCTTTTGACAAGAAAAAACGCATTATGCAAGCCTTGTTATTTAACTGGTATCGTTATAAAGTTGCCGTTGAAAATGGTCTTGCAAATTTTAAACCTGTAATACTATTCCGAAGCAAATTCATTGATAAATCAAAAGAGAATAATTCAGAGGAAGATTTTAAATATTTTATCGACATCATAAATAATCTTTCGCCTTCGGATTTTGACTTTTTAGGTGAAGTAGATGAAAAAGAATTATTTGATATTACCGAAACTTATCAAAAAGGCAAAAGCCGGATTATTGATATAAAGCGGTACATCAAAGAGAACAATATTTCAATAAAAGATATTATCGAATACTTGCAATACGCTTTTCATGAGCGTAATTGCATAATAACAAATTCTAAATCGGGCACAAAAACCAAAGAAAAAACAGACGAAGAAACAGAGCGACTTTTAAATAGCTTAGAAGATAAAGAAAACCACATTCGGGCAATATTTACAGTTAAAAGGTTAACCGAAGGTTGGGATGTGTTGAACCTTTACGATATTGTACGTTTGTATGAAGGTCGTGATGAAGGTACTTCAAGTAATGGAAGGAAAGCCGGACAGGCAACAGTTTCAGAAGTACAATTGATTGGTAGAGGTGTTCGCTATTATCCATTCGCTTATCAAGACAAAGAGAAGCGAAAAAGGAAATTTGATAATAACCTTGACCATGAATTAAGAGTATTAGAAGAATTTTATTTCCATAGTGATGATGACCACCGTTACATTGATGAATTGAAGCGAGAATTAAAAAAACAGGACTTGCTTCCTCAAAATGATAAGGTCATTAAAAAGTTTCAATTAAAACTTGATTTCGGAGAATCCGACTTTGTGAAAGATGTAAAACTCTATCGCAATAAACAAATCGAAAATCCGGCTAAAAGAAAACGAACACTTGAAGAAATAAAAAAAGATTTTGATTTCACATTTAAAATAGAGCGTTTCGGATTAAGAGAAACTAAAGTTATTTTAGATAAAAAAGAAGATGAAACACGCTTAAAGGCAGGCGAAAGCGAAAGCAATACCCTATCTAAAAAACTTAAAGATTTTGAAAAACACATTATTCGCAAAGCAATAAATGTTCAGGCAAAAAAAGACAATTCAATTTTACGGTTTAATAAACTAAAAGAAGAGTTGGCTATTTCTTCATTAGAAGATATTCTGAAAGAAGAATTTTTAGGAGATTTTCCTATAAATCTGATAGTTCCTAAGCATATTGAAAAACTTGAACATCTTGATAATGAAAATCAACTTTACGCTCTTGTAGCATTTTTTGGTAAAGTTTCAACAGAACTTAAATACATATCAAATCCAACCATCGGTTCAGAGTTTGAACCAGTAAAATTTAAAGACTATTCTGATTGGAAAAAGGAAAAATCAGTTGTTGAAGAACCAGAAAATGAATATTTGCACAAAGAACTTGTTGAAAAAGACTGGTATGTTCTTGACGGTTTTCATGGCACAAGTGAAGAACGCAGTCTAATTGAATTTCTCAAGGATACTATGGGAAATTTCGAAGCTCAATATGAGCAGGTTTATCTGTTGAGAAATGAAGAGGTTTACAAAATTTACGACTTTGAAAAAGGTCGTGGCTTCATGCCGGATTTCTTATTGTTTTTAAAAGAAAAACAGAAAAAACTTTATTATCAGGTTTTCATTGAGCCAAAAGGTTCACAATTTAAAGACGCTTCCGGTGGATTTCAGGATAGTAAAGAAGGATGGAAAGAAAAATTTCTGGAACAAATCACTGAAAAATACGGACAGAAACAAGTGTTAAAAGCTGAAAATAAAGACTATAAACTTCTAGGTCTTCCACTGTACAATCAAAAGACAAGTAAGATTTTCAAGGACGCTGTAAAAGAAAATTTGACAATAGAATTATAAACAATATGCCCAACCCTTCGCATCCATACACATTGGCAAGTCGCACAAGCCCAAGCGCAAGCCAAAACTTGCCAAAGAGTATGGCTGCCCAACCGCACAGACAGACTGCGGACATAAAGCACGGGCACACAATCGAGTAGACTGCCGCTAGGTCAATGACCTAGCGGAGAGCCTCTCACACCACCGTACGTACGGGTCTCGTATACGGCGGTTCTTTAAACCATG
>NZ_PVTS01000037.1 GCF_003003035.1 Marinilabilia salmonicolor
TCAGAAAAACAAAAGTGGTGACCCAAATGTAAAAATACAAAGTGTATCATGCTGTCAAACAGCTTTTTATGGATGCATGTTTGCAAGTTGGGTTAGTACCACTTTTATCTGTTACTATCCAATAATAGTTTTCCGGTTTATCCCCTCTCCTGATTATCTTATTGAACGAACCTTCCACACGAGGATAGAATTGTTTATTCTTTTCTCTCAGTATCTTTTCACCTTTGTGAGCAAGTGGAGATAACTGCTCGCCCATCATAAGGTAAGTTTCTGATTCATTTATTGTATCATAGCGCGGCACACCCCACCGTGTATCTACGGTAATCGAAGGAACAGATAAATCCCAACCAAGACCTAACCATCCATTTCCGCCACCACTGTTGTAAGAAATACCCAACTGTGGTTGCATTCCCTGACGCCCTGCGGGAATATTTATAGGATAGCTCAAATTGGCATTACCCATTGAGTTCGCCGAGGGTGGTTGAATAAGATTTATGCCGGTAGCCGGATTGGCTGCCTTTACATCTTTCAGAGAAGTAGGGGTGTACCCTTGCGTCTCTGGTGACTCAGGCACTTTAATAATACCATTGATGTAATCGGTGAAGTGATGTGCTTTGGAAACAAGACTGTTGGAGGCCAGTAGCAGGGTATCTTTAGGAATAGAAATCCAATGGTGCGTTTTATCGTCAAAATAGAAAGTTCGAATATCATCCTCGGAATAACCATTAGGTATCAGAGTTGTGTCATACCCCATCTCCAGGGAGACAAAATCATTAAACTCTGTTCCGTCGGGAAGAAAACGATATCCTTTATGACCGGCTGTCACATTTACCATCCCGGCATCAAGGGCAGGCACATCAATATCACGCAGCGCAGTTATCGATATATTGGTTTTATCATCCACACTTCCTGGATCTCCGGAAAGTTTAACATGTCCAAGTGCAACCAAAAATCCCGAATCCGGTTCTACACTCTCTTCGGCCTGATGGATTGTTCTGTCAAAACCATTTTGCAATGACCATTCCCCGGGCTTTTTAAAAACAACATCTGAAACAATTTCCTCTCCATCTGGAAAAACTGCTTTCACCTCAACACTCCATTGTTCAGCGTCCGTCATCGATTTCTCCACAAGACTTTCAAAATTTCCTTTATCTGACCAGACTTCCTCGTCTCCAATGAAAATGCTTGCTTTTTGAGCATCTAGCCCGGAAACAAAGCCCTGAAGATACCCCGTAGTACCATAATAATAACGACTGTCAGGTATATTTAAAATCAATTGTCTGTGAGGCTCGGATAATAATTCTTTTTGAGGTTCTATCCTGAGCTTTACATTGCGAATTTTATACGCGTAATCTGCCTCTGAAGCTATTCCAAAACGAACAACATTATCTCCTTTTTTAATAATAGCAGGATTTATTAACTCTTTTTGAGGTGTCCAGGCTTTCTTTTTTTGAACAAAATATCCTCCGTTCGACAAAGTACTATTGATGCTCTTTGAAATTCCGCAATAATCTGCAATTCCCCAGAGCTCATATTCCAGCCACACCTTGTCGCTGCTCTCTATCGGTTTATTAATGGAAACATGAAAAATATTATCCACCGGATTATCCAAAGGTTTTTCATTTGAAACACCAACAAATCCTGATTTATTGGAAGACTCAAAAACCTCCGTTTTCCTAACAACAGAATTCGGTAGATTCTTCTCTGTCTCTCGTTTCAGAACTACTGGTTCTTCCTCCTGGTTGACTGAGATATCGGTTTTCTGAGTGCTTTTCGCCTTTTTATTCTCGGCTTCGCAACTTGAAAAAAGTATTAAAGCAACAATAACAAACAGTGTGGCAGCCGGAGATATTCTGAAGAATCTGAGGTCGGGCTTTGAGAAAAAGTTATACTTATTCAATTCGGAAAGGGGTAAAACATGCTTCATATTAACAGATTATTACAAAAAGGTTTGATGAGGTTTAAAAAGAATAAGATCTGGATTAATGTGCTCAATCATGCACAACAAGTTTAAATGCTTCAGTACCATAACGGGTTTCTATTTTCACAATATAAACTCCTGCCTTACCAAGTGTTTCTTCAAACTGGTAATTTAGCAACCCATCACCATTGAAGGTCCGAACAAGCTCCCCGTCAAGAGTGTAAACACCCACTTTCACAGGTGATTGCTCAATAACGGAAACATCAATATAGAAATGCCCTGAGCTTGGATTGGGATAAAGGCTGTAGTGATATTGCATTCCCCTGGGTGGTTTCACATGGATGGTTTCTGAAACAGCGCAACCATATTGGTTGGTGATGGTAACAGTGTAATTTCCCGGCTCATTAATCATCACATCTTGCGAACTGTCATAAAATCCATTCTCATTGATCCAGGTATATTCTACCTGATCACCTGCCACATTTTTCCCGGCATCCAGTTGAATTGATTTGCCTAACTCCAGCGTATATAAACTATCGAGTCCGGTGGTAAACTCTTCTGGATTGGTAATGACAATCTCATCGGTGGCCGATTTTTTAAACACATCGGTTACCGTTAGTTTGTATTTTCCTGACTTTAGATTGGAAACGGTCTGAAAGCGGGACTGGTCCTTCCAGGTCTGACGGTATTCAAGTGAATCGCTTTCCAAAACAAAAGAATATGGAGCTTTAGCCCCCATTACCTCAATATTAACAACGCCTGTTGGGTCATCATGACATAAAGGATGCTTACAACTGACGCCATTGTCCATTCCAAAAGAGAAAGTGAAAATATCCTGACCGGATCCATCCTTGTCCCAGATGATATCATTAAAGTAAGCGATTCCATCGGCAGAAATTGAGTCTGCTGACAGATATTCGATTTCTTTAGCCGAGAAGTCTTCTGTTGCAGTGCGGTCAATTACCAGGTAACAGAAACCCGCACCTTCAGAAAATTCTTTGGTGTCGAATCTCAATTCAGTAGATAATTCGGTAGCATTCTTACCCCTTGTGGTCATCAGCCACCGTCTTTCCAACACAGGAAATTTATAAGGATAATGATCTTCTTCCCGCTTTTCAAGTTCCACGGGTTCACTGTTCATTCCCCAGATCAGATAATTATCACGATCAATTTCGGTATTATTGGCTGCATTCGATTCTGCAATACCACCGGCTCCTATCACAAGCATATCGGGGTCTTCGGCATAACCGGATTGTTTCTGGTACAGATTGAAAAAATCATCCCGCCCAATCCCGGCAATGGCAGAAGAATAATCCCCGTTGGCATTGTAATCCCAGATTAATTCTCCGCTTGATGCACGATAATCAGAATACTGAAAAGTAGTGCCATATTTCAGTGAAAGATAGGATTGGAGAATTTGCAGTTCCACTCCTCCTGCCAACCGGTCAAAAACCATCAGTTCGGAGATTCCTCCTGAAAAATTCTTCACCGAGTCATTATCTACAATACTGCCACCAAGCATAAGAACAGGACTTTCAACACCGTCTCCGGGCTTTCCCCAGTAGTGTGTAGTGGTATTCAATACCGGAAGAGCCATATTGCCTTCGGAGTATTTCACGATACTCTGTGGACCGGACGTTCTTTGGGTAGTTAAAACAATATCCTGTTCAGGCTTAATGGCAGTTTGCCATATAGAGCGTTCCGCGGAGGTATCGTTAGAATTGTAAACTGCCAGAATGGTCAGTTGGGAGGTGCCGCTCAAATCAACGGGAATCTTAAAATCATCATTCTCTCCGTCAAGAAGCACTGCCGGATTAAAATTCACCAGGGTATCTTTTGACAAAATGGAAGTATCAGAAGCGATACCGTCAAAACCGTTTCCACTAAGATCCTCCCACAATTCAGGATTAGATCCTTTTGCATCGGCCTTTAACCAGACTTTTGGATTCAAGAAATTCTGAGGATTTTGGGCCAGGGAAGAAAGAGAAACAATAAAAAATGTAACGAGTAAAATTTTCTTCATAGGTTGAAGTTTAAGGTTTGGTTACCACAAACATTCTTTCCTGGTAAATCAAACCTCAACTATCAACAACACGGGGCACTCCGGAACGGAGCAAAACCACTAAAGAGAACATTCGGGTAAAAAATTCTTTTCTTTAAGACGAGTAAATTTTATTATGGTTGGAATGATTCCTAAAAAAAATATATATTAACCACCACAAACATCGTATTGTCTTGTAATTGAAAACTTTACCACATTGATTAGCTATTATTAAAAAAGGCGGTTATTTTGTGCCCTCGAATGAGAGCAATAATAAGTCGAAGAGCGACGACAATCAATAACCCGGAGATAATCACTCAAACAGCCTGCGAAAGAACAATTAAAGAACTAATAATAAATTAATCATTCACATTAATCCCATTCAATATCTTTAACAATCAGGCAAATATGGCCCATTCGTGAAGGAATTTCACTTTAGAAATCATTTTTAAGTATCGACATAATTTCTAGTGAATGATAATGGCCGTTTTGCTTTATAACTTCTCTTAATAATCCCTCCATTTTGAATCCTTGTGATTTATAAAGCCCTATTGCTCTATAATTATCATGAAATACGTCAAGCCAAATCCGATTTGCATTCAACTCTTTAAAGCAATACCTTTTTATTAAATCAATTGAATCTTTCCCGAATCCTTTCCCTTTTTTCAAATTAGAAATCACTATTCTTCTAAATTCAATCGATTCGTTTGTATTTCTTAACCCTGCAAGAATGACATGGCCAATTAGCGAGTTATCATGCTTGTCAAATATCGACAAATGCATTTCATCATCACTTTCAATCACTCCTTTGTGTCGGTCAAAATCGTACCGCCCAATAAAATCAAAATTTTCATTCTCAATCTGAATGATGGTTTCGATATTATCAAGTCGGGTTAATTCAATTTTTATTTTATCAGTTTCCAGAATCATAACTTAGTTGCGAGATATTCCTAATGCTTGGTCTGACGGTTGATGGTATGGTGTCGTGCGGGATTACGAAGCGATTTCCTATCAGTTTACACCGACTTTTTTTACGAGCCACAAACCTTCGAAAACCCCTGAAACCCGCATGCACTATACCATGTGTTAGGCACTGGCGGTTTTTATTCTCAAGCTGTCCATCTATCAAGTTTGCACTATCTTTAAGTTCTGTGTTAGAGCGGGACGGGCGAAAAGGCTCTTTGGCAAAATTTGGTTGTAGAGTGGGCTTCGTGCGTTTTGCCAATGTGCCTTGCAGCGAAGGGATGGTAAAATATTTGTTTTTATTCCTCATAATCTTCCCATTTGAAATCATTTTTAGAAACACCCAAATCTGTAGCAACTTTAGTAAAATATATAGGTTGTTGAACTAAACCCGTTTTCAACGGGAGCTTACCATCATAAAACTAAGAAATCTTCTTAAATAAACCGATTTTTCGGCCTCAAACAATTAAAAC
>NZ_PVTS01000038.1 GCF_003003035.1 Marinilabilia salmonicolor
CTGCTTCACATGTCCACCTCGTGAACGTGGAGCTATCCCCTGGTAAGAGCTTTATCCTTCAGTCTATTCCTGTCGCATCTACATAACTGTCCTTTGGTGTTCTTTGGGCTTTACAATGATGTGCTTGCTTACCCGAACAATCATGCCTCATATGCGCCTTACAGCACATGCTAATCCTGTAATACCTGTCCGTCAGTACAGACTTTTGCCGGTTGGCTTCCTTCACTGCATACCTCACGGTAAACCAGCTTGCCACTTGCTAATGCTTCAAGGCGTCACCCTCGCGCATAAGGGACTTACGCCCTCTGGATAAAATTACCCCACACTCTATGGCTCCTTGGAAAAGATTTGTATTTTTAAACTTTTTCTGGAACTTCGAGGTGGGTGCACTGCTGCTCATGCAGGGCACACACATCGTGTATAGTGCATTTGGCGTATAGTGCTAATTTAAAGGCTATTACATCTAATAAACGGTGTGGCGTTTTGACAGGTTTGTGCTTCGAATCGCCAAACGACACCATACACGTAACCGTTGTGCGTCATTCAAAGACCGCCTATAACTTGTAAAAATGTTTAACAACTAAAATGAAAAAAATGAACAAATTAGCTACAATTTTAGCACTAATCACTTTGACATTAAGTGTTTATTCACAAACAAAAGAGTACAAAATCATTCCTGAACAAACCGAAGAAATAGCAAAAAAGTATCAGAATGCTTTTTCAATTTACAATGCATCTTTAAAATCTGTCGAAGTCCCAAAGTATGATACAATTAAGACTTTAAGTGAAAACTACAAGACACTTAACAACGAAATAAAAGAATTAAAAAAGGACAGCATTGAGAAGATGAATGAATATGAAACAGAGCTTGATAAATATAATGAAATTGAATCTATTGCCAAAAAAATAGATGAATTCCTAGCATCAGATGAACGTTTCAAAAAGAAAAAGGATTACCTAAAAGAAGCTCAAGTAATCTCAGAAAAATATAATCTTGGCTATTTTATCTATGCAGACAAATCCATTAATCAATCAAAAATAACAGATTTTCTATCATTTAGGTTTGACAAGGAAGCTCTGAATAATCATCTAATTCAGGTTAAAAACAGTGTAGTAAGGCAAAATCATAAACCAATGGAACCCTCTGATTATTCTTTCTCAGAGTTAAATAATGCAAGAGAACAAATGCAAAACATTGATAAGTATGAAATTGAACTAAAAGAAATTGGTACTTATTCAAAGGAAAAAATAATGTTAGGGGAAAAAATTAATGATTTAACCTCAATAACAGGAACCTTTAAAGTAGTTGGGGACTACTATATCATGAATTATTCACATGCTGGTTACGTAGAAAATGAGTTGGTTGAAAAAAGTATTATTGAGGAAGGAAATCTAAAAAAATATACACGTTTCCGAGCTCAATCATTAATGAAAGATGACAACACAGGTAAATATCTTTTTGGAACAAGCCGTTTTTTGTTTAATTGCGGAACAGAGGTCACACTTATTAAATTTATTGCAAAATTGGAAAACCTTGGTTACAAAACGGAGCAAATAGGAGATGAAATTTTCATATTAACAGATAAATCAAAATTAAAACTAACCTCTGACATATATAACAATGTAAATCAGGGAAATACAGATTACATTAATGAAATTTCAACATCTGTTGCCCAATTCAATAATTTATTAGACAAAGCTATTCCATTAACAGAAAAGCTAGTTAAACATTTTCAAGCTTACCAAAGTGGAAATCTTACAACAAACAGACTCGATATTTGGAAAAATGAGGTAAAAAATGCACAAAATATTCATGACACTATGAAAAATCTTCCCGGCCGTAATAAAGATAATTTATACAATTATCAAAAACACTTTTCAACAGAACGTTTGAAAGAATATAATGAGTTCTGGGAAGTATTAATAGGGTCGAAAGAAATCTTAGGAATATAAAAATACCAAAACTAATTAGGGTCATATAAGTCTTTAATTATATGACCCTAACATTAGAACTTCATGATAAAAAGAACAACTATTTTCCGCATTTAAACTACAAAAAAGTAATAATATGAATTATATACCACCTAATATTAAATAGATGAAAAATGTGTCAATTTGAAAGGTTGGCAGCGCTTATATGGATAAAACCAATTGTGTTTTTACTTTACATTTCCCAAACATATTTAAGGCAAAGAATTTATTCAGGCCACAGCTTAATGACTTAATACTAATTTTCCAGAAAATTAATGGTAGGTATGTATTTACACATTTGTTCTACGGCATTAGAGAAAAATGAAAGAAAAGGAAAAACTATATAACTTTATCGTAAACAACCACAATCTTGAAATATTAGAATCAATGATTGATGTGTTTAATCCGTTCAATATTTTAGCAATCGAAAACTATGAAATACGGCATTCAAATGTACTAGCATGGTTACTTAATCCAAATGGGAATCATGGATTAGGTGATTATTTTTTGAAAAAAGTTTTGTCTCAAGCGGTTTTGATAAATGAAGATGTTTTAGGAGACGAAATAAATCTGATGAAAATACATCTCGCAGATTTTGGAGACACAATAGTCAGAAGAGAAGAACAAAACATTGATATTTTACTGAGGTCAAAAAGGAATAAACTCTTATTTATAATTGAGAATAAAATTCACTCAAAAGAGAGTAAACATCAATTAACAAAATATTTAGATTATGCTAAATCTAACTATTCAGAATATAAGAGAATTCCTATACTTCTAACTAAAACAGGTAACGAACCAGAAAACAATAATGAGTTTGGAATTTTAAGCCACGAGATAATTCATAAATTAATTCAAGAAACACTAAATCTAAAAAAAAATTACCTAACAGATGAAATTTCAAATTTCATTAAATTTTATTTGCAAACACTAGAAAAAGCATTGGGAATGGATGAAGAATTAAAGGAGCTTTGTCTCAAAATTTATAACGAACATCAAGACGCAATTGATTTAATAATTGAGACGATTGGAAATAATGAGACTTCATTGAAAGAATCATTTCAATCTTTTAAAAAAGGGCATGATATTGAAGAATATTATTTGAGCGATAAAGTTTTTTGGTTTCTTCCTGTTGAATTGGCTGAATTGTTGCCAAAAAGAGATTTAGGATGGAGAGTTCCATATCCTATAGCAATTTGGATATCGAAAAGGGATGATACAAAAATAAAATTCCATTTGGAAATTGGACCATTTGAAAGCGGAGAAGAAAGACTAAGATTTATCAATTTTTTAGAAAAGAATAATTATTCAATACGAAATAGTGCTAAAAGGCTTGAATCAAAATACACAAGATTGGTTACAAATACTTTAAAAATTAAGGATTGGAGTGACAAAGAAGATTTGACCGAAAATGTTGAAAAAATTTATAGTAAAAATAAAAGTGAAATAAACAGAATAATTGAAACGATTAAAAAGTACGAATTCAAAACGCCGTAGAACGAACGCACAACAAAGCTATATACGCCAGTCGTGGCATCCACAGCATATTGACGGTTTTGTATTTCCCAAAACCATGCGTTCAAGCTGATAAATCCATAGCTGGTCTGAAACCACGCCCAGGCGCATATAGCCGGGACGTTATGTGGCATAATAAAAACGACTACACATGGTAAGAGACGAAAAATATAAAGGATTAGATATTTATTATCATTCAAACTGGAATAATGAAATAAATGGATTTTCCTTTACAGCTACAGTTTTTGATTCAACTGCTAAGAACGAGAATGATTTCTTGTTTATTGAGAAATCACAAATCTCTACTATTGCAATACGTATGAAATATAGTGCTTTGATTTCTGATAAAGCGGAAAATGAAATCACAGAAAAAACTATTGCAAAGGTTAAAACTAGAATTGATTTTGGATTATTTGACAAAGGTAAAGAGTACTTTCAATGCATTACTTCTGAAAATATTGATGAACCAAATGTTCCATTAGAGGATGAACAGATTCAAGATTTCTTATTAAAAGGACTATACAATGTCAGGAAATCAAATCCCCAAACATACATTATGGCGGAATTTAGTCCAATTGGATTTTGTGAAATATTAAAAATTTCATTTGACAATTATATGTTTAATGCAGATTTATTAATGGAGGATAAATACATTGACACAAAGATTGAAAATGGTATTGAAGAAGGTAATTTATTTGTTACAAGTCATGGAGTAAAACGGATTTCAGAAAAAACCAAAAAAGAGGAACTAAAAAGGATTTCATCAATAAGCTCTTCTTCATTATCAAATGACGAAAAATATGATGTTGCTATTTCTTTTGCAGGAGAAGACAGAGATTTTGCTGAAATGATTGCATTAAAGCTAAAAGAAAAGCAGGTTAACGTATTTTATGACAATTACGAAAAAGCTGATTTGTGGGGTAAAAACTTATATGACTATTTAAGTTCAGTGTATAGTGAAAAATCCAAATATTGTGTGATGCTATTATCTAAGCATTACGAGAATAAATTGTGGACAAATCTTGAAAGAAAAAGTGCTCAGGCAAGAGCGTTTCGAGAAAATAGAGAATATATTTTACCAATAAGAATTGATGATACTAAAATCACTGGAATACATGAAACAATTGGATATATAGATTCAAAAACCCATCATATTGATGAAATAATATCTATGATTTTAAATAAGTTAAACAAATTTTAAATCAAAAAACATGAAAACACAAAAAGGTTCGGTAATTCACAATGGACAAAAGTATGATTATGAAGTGGATGAGAATGGATATATTTGGATACAACAAGAGCTTGGTAAAACAAATATAGGACAAGTTAGACCAGTTAATTCATCTGATAATATTGAGAATATTGTACACCAAATGTTAGATGCTGGAGGATATTGAAAAATTACGCCACATAATCGAGTAGACTGCCGCTAGGTCAATGACCTAGCGGAGAGCCTCTCACACCACCGTACGTACGGGTCTCGTATACGGCGGTTCTTTAAACCATGGGAAACAGTTGATTCAGTTCCGTATTTTTGGAAATTGTCTTAAACATTGTAGCCAAAGGGATGTATCCCCGCTTTATTAGACGGGCTTTGGTAATGGTGGTTCCCAATATTGGGCTTTGCGCAATGGCCCAACCTCCCATCCTGCTCCGGCTCCATGCATAGGCATCTCGTGGAGGGACACCTAAACGGATCAGGTTTTTCCGTTTCCGTTCGAGCGTAAGCCATCGGCCTCCTACATATTGCATCCTCCGGTCTCCAGCCGTTACTTTGATGGCAAAAAATGAGGATGACATTAACAACATTTAAGCAAC
>NZ_PVTS01000039.1 GCF_003003035.1 Marinilabilia salmonicolor
TACTTACACAGAAACTTTACTCTTAAACGAGGAACAAAAAAGACTTGCAGATCTCTTTGGATTTTAATTTGGGTGTCCCAGTGCGGAACTCAGGAAAAACCCGGATTGTTTAAGTCCGGGTTTTTTTGTGTTTTGTTATCTGATGTTTATAGATTATTCTCTTCCAAATTCTGTTTTGATATCGTTTGTGAATTGTCTGATTTGCTGCTCATTTTCTTTGGGACAGATCAATAGCGCGTCGCCGGAATCCACGACAATATAATCCGATAAACCCTGGACAACCGCAATTTTATCTTCCGGCACATTTACAATAGAGCCTTCGGTATCGTATAAGAGCGTTTTCCCGTTTATGACGGCATTGCCTTCCTTATCCTGAGCGGAATATTCATAGAGGGAGGACCATGTTCCTAAATCTGACCATCCAAAATTCACCGTTTCTACATATACATTATCTGCCTTTTCCATGATACCGTAATCGATGGAAATATTCTTGCATTCTGCATAGATGTCGGTAATTTCTTTCTCCTCAATAGCGGGTTTTGTTTTCAGCGGATCAAAAAGCTGTTTAACTTCTTTGAGATGACTCTCAAATGAAGAGTTGATGGCTTTTAGAGACCAGAGGAAAATACCTGAATTCCAGAAAAACTCACCACTTTCAAAGAATACCTTTGCCAGTTCGGCGTTGGGTTTTTCAGTAAAAGTCTTTACTTTCTTGATTGATTCATTGTTGGCCTCGTCTTTTCCGGTCTGGATATATCCATAACCTGTTTCCGGACGATGCGGTTTAATACCCAGAGTCAGCAGGGCGTCATTGGTTTCTACAAAATCCAGCCCCAGATTAATGGCTTTATGAAATTCGCTTTCATTGATGATCAAATGGTCTGCAGGGGTTACCACAATGTTGGCATCCGGATTTCTTTCTTCAATCCATTTGTTAGCAAAAGCGATGCAGGGGGCGGTATTTCTTCTGAAGGGTTCCGTAAGTACCTGTTCCGGTGTTAGTTCCGGAAGCTGTTCCAATACCATCTTATTGTAATCTCCACTGGTAACTACAATGATGTTCTCAGCCGGACAGATGGGGGCGAAACGTTCAAATGTTTGTCTCAGAAGACTTTTTCCTGTTCCCAGAATATCCAGGAATTGTTTTGGTGTTTCAGTTTTGCTTAGGGGCCAGAAGCGACTTCCGATTCCCCCTGCCATGATGACACAAAAAGTGTTGGTTTTCATTTTTTTACTTCTTTGATGTTAACAATTGTATGTCAATTGATAATGGTTCTGTTTTATTAATCATTAAGTTTTCTTTTTTTCATTCCACTAAATTAGTTACTATTTTTAAGAAAATTTTCAACCATGGCTTTTTTATACCAAACAGGCCGGTATTTTCTTTTCCTAAAGAGGGTATTCGGGCGACCGGTGAAACACCGTATTTTTCTTAAACAGATTATTGATGAGATAGATGATCTGGGGGTTGGCTCCCTTGGCATCGTCGTTATTATCTCTTTTTTTATTGGCGCTGTCATAACACTGCAGACAGCCTACAATATAGAATTGCCGATTATTCCCAAATATACCGTCGGAGTTGCTGCCCGTGACACCATCTTGCTGGAGTTTTCTTCTACCATCGTATCATTGATACTTGCCGGAAAGGTGGGTTCGCACATTGCTTCAGAAATTGGCACCATGCGGGTGACAGAGCAAATAGACGCGTTGGATGTGATGGGGATTAATTCTGCAGGATATCTGGTTCTTCCTAAAGTGGTTGCCATGGTCTTCATCAATCCTTTTCTGGTGATGATAAGCATGGGAATCGGTATTGGAGGCGGATGGGTTGCCGGTGCATCCACCGGGGTGGTACCCTCTCCGGAGTATATCTATGGGATTCAATATGCTTTTATTCCTTTCTATGTTGTTTACTCTCTGATAAAGTCGGTTGTTTTTGGCTTTCTTATTGCCACAATTTCCGGATACTGGGGGTATTACACTACGGGGGGCTCCCTGGAAGTAGGACGGTCAAGTACCAAAGCTGTGGTGGTCAGCAGCATCCAGATTCTTCTGTTCAATTTGATTCTAACTCAACTTTTACTGGCATGATAGAGGTGAAAAATATATATAAGTCTTTCGACGACAATGATGTCCTGAAGGACGTATCCAGTGTTTTTGAAGCAGGCAAGACAAACTTGATTATAGGTCAGAGTGGGTCCGGGAAAACCGTTTTGCTTAAAACCATTGTGGGACTCCATGAAGTGGATCGGGGGGAAGTGATCTATGACAGCAGAAGTTTTACAAAGATGCATGGGAAAGAGCGTAAAGATTTGAGAAAAGAGATGGGGATGTTGTTTCAGGGAAGCGCGCTTTTTGACTCAAAAACGGTGGAAGAGAATGTGAGGTTTCCGTTGGATATGTTCTCCGATATGAACATGAGCGATCGGATCGACAGAGCCAATTTCTGCCTCGAAAGGGTCCATCTTGAAAATGCGAATCATTTGTATCCGGCAGAGATTAGCGGTGGGATGCAAAAACGTGTGGCCATTGCCCGTGCCATCGCACTTAATCCCAAGTATCTTTTTTGCGATGAGCCTAACTCCGGGTTGGATCCGAGAACCTCGATTGTTATTGATGAGTTGATTCAGGAGATAACCAAAGAATACAATATGACCACTATTGTAAATACCCATGATATGAACTCAGTAATGGGGATTGGTGAAAAGGTGGTGTTTATTGCCAACGGAGAAAAATGCTGGGAAGGAACCAATGCAGAGATTTTAAAATCCGACAACGAACGGTTGAATGATTTTATTTTTGCATCTAAGTTTCTTAAACAATTAAGGGCCGGAAGTTAATAAACATCCGACCCCTAGGAATTTATTCAGAACTTTTTTCTCAGTGTTTTATTACCTCCGGAAAGTCAACCCACATCCTGTTTCTCAACGGATAAAGCTTTTCCCTCAGGCCTGGTGCTTTTTTGAACTGCCTGGAGGCTGATTTCACAATTGATTGTTCATCGCTTTCATCGTAAATAAAAGGTTCTCCTGTTATTTCTGAAATCGCTTTAGCCATGAATAACTCTTCAGGGGCTCCCAACTCACCCGGGTAATTATAGAAATAGTCGTTCAGAACAACGTCAGGGATTAACCCCTGGGTATAGTCAATATTGTCCTCTGCATTGATGGAACGCATAACGATAGGCTGCATGGCCCAATCGTGCTTCTCTTCATCATCAATGGTAATGGAACCGTAATATTTCCCGTGCGTTTGCGTTCCGATTTGCACAACATCCATATAAGGCTCCAAGCCGTAGATGATCATCTCGCTGGCTGAGGCTGTAGATTCTGTGGTGAAAACATAGAGCTTGTCTATGTTCAGGTTGTTTTCCTGTTCAGAAAATTTACGCAAGAAGAAATCAGGTGTGTAGTCGGGGTCTCTCTTAATGTCATTGGTTATGATGTCGTTGTAAACGGTTTCAATAAAGACATTACCGGTATTTCCGGCAGGTACGAGCATGCTTCCCAGCAATTCTGCTGTAGCCACTGATCCGCCACCATTGTAACGTAAGTCGAGCACCATGTCAGTCACACCTGCTTGCTTGAACTCCTGAATTACTGCCTCGAGATCGTCATTGTAATCATAAACAAAGGAGGTATAAGCCAGGTAGCCTATTTTATGTCCGAGTGTATCTATGATGTTGGTTTTTACAATAGGATTCAGACTTATTTCCAGAGCTTGTATGGGGATTGTTGGTTCCAGGTCTGACGTGTTGCCACCAACTATTTCGCCTAAAGTGATTTCAAAAGAGGTCCTTCCCAGAAGATCTGAGTAATTCTCATCATTGATTAACTGTCCGTCAATTTTTACAATGATATCTCCTCTTTTCAGACCTGCATCTTCTGCAGGAGTATCGGGATGAACATATTCTATAACTGCAATCACCTGGTTTGATGTAGAATTCAGGTACATGAGTTGTAGTGAATAACCGGTGCTTTTTTCAATTCCGGAGAAATATTTAACCAGTGCCGGGTAGTCATCGGTAATAAAGGACCACCTGTCATCAGGATCTTTTAGTAGCTTGTAAAAATATGCTTCTGAATCTTCCTCTTTTTCCTGGTCGATGTCGGGTAGCTCCTCATTCCAGAAATAGTAAATCTCCATATTGTCTTTTATGAAGTTGTTGATCATCAAAACTTCCTCGTCAATTGAATTCTCCTCCTCTTCCTCTTCTTCGGGATTGTTCAATTCGGTTTTAGGAACAACAGTGTTATTTTCATCATCAGAGCAATAGGTTAGAAAGGCTATTGAGAGAATTGAGATGAACAACAAATAGATGGGGTGTTTCATTTTTTTCATGGGGTTCATTTTACTGGTTTAATAAATTTGGATTTCTTGTATCAGGTTAAGTTGTTGTTAAACTCATTCTTGGAGACGGGATAATTGTTTGCAAAAAGAGTGAAAATGTTTTACTCAGACCTGACTCTGTTCGTTGTGATTTAAACTCAAATTTAGTATTTTATTTTGAGAAAGCTTTTTTGAAAAACGCTTATTTGTTTGTTTTTTGATATTGGCATTCATTAATTTGATAACGCTTCTTCTCTATTAAATGTTTTGGGAGGGCTTTTTAGCTGATGAGCTGTTGAGCTCAACCCTCATTCCTCAACCCTGATTTCCCCTTGACACTCTCCCCCAAAATTCTTATTTTTACTTTTCTGACATAAAATTTGAGACGTCTATATTTGACCCTCAGCGGGTTGACATTTTTTCACATAAATAGATTGAAGAAAGATTTGGAAAAGCGGGAAACAATGCGTTATCTTTGCACCCGCTTTGCAAGAGAGACCAAGGGGTTCGAGCAAAAAAGCAGAGCAATCTTTTTGGAGTAAGAGCTGACGAGATCAGCACTTGAAAAAAAGATGAAAAATAATTTTGGCAGAGAAAAATATTTGATTTATCTTTGCACTCGCTTTTGAAAAAAAGCAGGCATCCCGAAGGGGGCCATCGGCCGGTACAGTAGGTTCATGAACCTACTATACGGCAAAAAAAGATCTTTGAAATTATTAATGCAAAACCAAAAACAAGGTAAAAGCGGATCCACAAGTCAATTTCAAGAATTTGGAGTCGGGATTTTTTGTTTGAGGATATGTTCTTAAAAGAGATTTTATTTTAAAACTTTCCTACAACGAAGAGTTTGATCCTGGCTCAGGATGAACGCTAGCGACAGGCCTAACACATGCAAGTCGAGGGGTAACA
>NZ_PVTS01000040.1 GCF_003003035.1 Marinilabilia salmonicolor
ATATAACTCGCATATATACAGATATATAGCTGTTAATTGTAAGGCTTTTTCCCTGGGAATCATATCTAAAAGATTGAGTGGTATTAATCTCTTAAAATACTGATTTTCAGGGATTTAACCTAATTTTTCAAGCATATATTTCATTGATTTTTAAATATTTACAAACAATAAATTGGTTTTTTTTCAACCCTTAATTCGCATTAATACTCTGTTATACTTTTTCAATACAAATACCCTTCCCCCCACTTCTTAAGCACTGACTATTTGAAAGATATGCCAGCGCAATATCAGGCAGTCTGATGTAAGCAAAACGAACTAAGGTTTTTCATTTTCTGGAAAGAAAATGTCAAAAACAATAAAAACGGAGTAGTTAGTATTTTTTACAAAGAACGGTGAAAAATCAAGGAGGGAATAAAAATAAAATCATACTTAGGGGTTTAGGGTTTATTTTTAAACGGTAATTGCTACAAAATTCCGTAACAATTTATTAAACCGCAACCTGGCTTAATTTATTTAGAATAATTCTACCCTAATTTAAACATAAAACAGGGAAGATTTAAACAGGCTGAAAGCCTTGGCACAACACCTAAGATTTGAATCATCCTCAGCCCCTCGCTCATTGTTGGTATCGACGTGACCAATAATGAGGGCGGTTGTCCGTATTTCCTAAAATCTAAATCTCTCATTACAGGAATTCACGAATAAAACAGGCCAAATACCCGATTAATCATTTCTTTTTTACAATTTTGCAGTGTAAAAGATGAACCGGAAATACCGGAAACAAAAAACACAGAAAACGAACATTCAGGATGGCTAAGAAAGGAAGAATTCCGGGTAAATATACCAATAATGAGCGGCGCTCACGCAATGATAGATTTCAGGAAGGTCACAAAGCAAAAAACACCAAAACTCCGGGTAGCAAAGAACATTACTCAAAAGAGGAACGCATTGCTTACAAAAAAAGCAATCCGGAGAAAATGCGAATAAACAAATTCATTTCCAACTCAGGCTTATGCAGTCGCCGGGAGGCAGATACCCTGATATCTAAAGGAGAAATTAAAGTTAACGGCAAAGTGGTTACTGAACTGGGAATGACTGTTACCACCAATGACACGGTAGAATATCAGGGCAAAAAGCTGAATCCCGAGAAAAAAGTATATATGCTCCTGAACAAACCCAAAGATACGGTAACCACCTCCAAAGACCCCGAAGGGCGTAAGACCGTTATAGAAATTGTTCGCAATGCCTGTCCTGAAAGAGTTTACCCCGTCGGACGGCTTGACAGAAACACCACCGGCGTATTATTACTTACCAACGACGGGGATTTATCCAAAAAGCTCACCCATCCCAGTTTTGAAGCTAAAAAAATATATCATGTCTTTTTAAATAAACCACTGGAAACCAAAGATCTGGAAAGCATAAAAAAAGGCGTTGAGCTGGAAGACGGACTGATAAAACCCGATGCAGTAAATTATGTGGACAACGATCCTATGCAAGCCGGCATAGAAATTCACTCCGGCAAAAACCGGATAGTCAGAAGGATTTTTGAACATTTTGATTACAGAGTGGAGAAACTGGATCGCGTATTTTTCGCCGGACTCACCAAAAAGAACCTGCCAAGAGGCAAATGGCGTTTCCTGTCAGAAAAGGAGGTACGGTTTTTGAAATCAGAACTATCCGCAAAATAATGTTCGTTTCACCTAACACCACCTGAATCCCCATGTATCAACTGATTAAACATGGTCTGTTTTTAATAATATTCCTCCTGGGAGTTGCAGAAACCGGCAACTCCCAGATTCAGGGATCTCTCACCGATGCTGAAACCGGCTCTCCCATTCCATTCGCCAACATCGTTTTTGAAAAGAACAAAGCCGGCACAATCACTGACCTGAACGGAAAATTTACCATCCACAACTTTTCGGGAGACTCCATTCAAATCAGTTCATTGGGCTATCATACCGCTGCCTTTCAAATTAGCAATGTCCCATCACCTGTTCACCTCCAACTAAAACCCAAAACCATCGAACTAAAAGGCGTTGATGTCTTTCCGGAAGAAAACCCTGCATTTATCATGATGCAAAAAGTTCTTGAGAACAGTTCAGAAAATAATCCTGATTTGGCAAGCAACTATTCATGCATTGTTTATCACAAAATGACTTTCAGCCTTGATATTTCGGATACTTTAAGTACTCCCGACAGTACGGAACAGAAATTCATCGATATCAACCGCAGAAACCATTTGCTACTGATGGAGTCGGTGTCCGAAAAAGTACATAAGGCTCCGGACAAGACTTCAGAAAAAATTATCTCCGGACGTGTCAGTGGATTCAAAGATCCGGCACTGGCCATTCTTCCCGGTTTGATTCAACCTTTCGGGTTCTATGCTCCCGAAATAGAATTAATGGGAATAAAACACCTGAATCCCATATCAAAATCCGGATTAAAAAACTATCTCTTTCTTCTGGAAGACACACTAACAGAAAAGGGAGATTCCTTATTTTACATCACCTATCAACCCAGGAAGAACAGCAATATAAAGCCCTTAACAGGTTCTTTTCACATCCACAAAAAAACCTGGGGAATCCGATATCTGAAGGCAAAATCAGCTCTCACTACCTCTCCGTACATCATCGACATTAGTCAAAGTTACGACCACATTGAAAGTCACTGGTTCCCGTCTGAACTAAAAAGTCACTTACTTATCAAGCCTGGTCAGGGTTTTAATTCGTTGCCTTATGGCATGGCAGGAAATGCAAAAAGCATAGTCACTGCGATAAATCTTAATCCCGACCTCAGCGACCGAAAGTTCTCCAACATTATACTGGAAGATAAAATGCCCAGAGATACAGGAAATATCAAAAACCTGAGATATGAACCTCTGACAGCAAAAGATTCATCCACTTACCATTTACTCGACAGCATCGGAAAAGCGAACAATCTTGATAACATCATCCGGTTGCAAAAAGAGCTTATCAGAGGATATATTCCTGCAGGCAAATTTCTTATCGATCTAAAACACCTGATAGGCTACAATCAGTTTGAAGGACTAAAACTTGGGCTGGGACTCTGGACGGGCCCTGAAATCACAAATAACTTCTCATTGGGAGGTTATTACACCCGCAGTTTTAAAGCCGAAATGAACAATTATGGTGGAGGAATCAAATGGAGTCCCTCGCAGCAAAGCCGGACTCAAATAGAGTTTGCCTTCAACCACGACATGCACTCCACGGGTGTTTTTAATTTTTATCACGGAAATGTTCTTCAACTTGATCAACAGCTTAAAGAACTATCGGTAGCTATCAAAGACAGGGAAGAACGCTTTTATGCATCTGCAGAAACATCCCTGGGAACATTATCAGGAGAAGCATTTTTCTCATGGTCGGATGTAACACCGGTTCGCACCTATCCCTTTATGCCCGATATCAATCTTCCGGTATCCCCGCTTGAAACAATGGAAACAGGAATCAGACTCCGATGGGCACCACAAGAAAAATTGACATCTACGGCTTTTGGATTACTTCCGGAGCCCACTGACGGACCCAAAATATGGGTAAACATTATCAAAGGAACAGGGAAACAAACAGGATCAAAAAACAACTTCACAAAACTGGAAGGTCAACTGGAAAAAACTTACAGAACAGGATCAGCAGCCCGAACGACTCTCAGAGTCTCGGCCGGCATAATTGATGGATGGAGTAATCCGGGTAATATCTACAGTTACTTCGGAACTTTTGAACCCGTATCTGTTGAGGTTCCGGGACTCTTTGCAACAATGGCACCCAACGAATTTGCAGCTGACCGGTTTCTGATGACCACATTTAACCATAGGATTGCCTTGCGCCAAAATCACCCCGGCAACTTTAAACCGGAGATTAATTTTATGACAAAAGCCGGCTGGGGCAGTTTGGAATCAAATTATCCCTCTACTATCAACAGTTTTGAGAAGGGTTTTTATGAATCGGGAATTATATTTGATAATTTACTTAAGGTCCTATTTATCAAATACGGAATTGGTGCCCATTACAGATACGGCACATATCAAAAAAGTACTGGAATAGAAAACTGGAGTTTCAGAGCCGCCATTAGTTTTTCCTTATAGCTTCAACAAAGCAACCAAAGCCCACCATCGCGGATTGAACTTTATCAATTCTTCGTTCCTTTATTTTATAGAAGTCAAAAACTAAAAACCTCACAAATGGATCTGAAACTGAAAAACCTGAACTATCTGGTTACCGGAGCAAGTTCAGGACTAGGCAGAGCGGTTGCCAAAACGCTTCTGAAAAATGAGGCTCAGGTAATTATCACAGCAAGAAATAAAGAAAAGCTGGAAAAATTAAAGGAAAAATTTCCGGATCAGACAACAATAATGGCCGGAGATATTACCGATTCAACATTCCTTGCCAGATTAAAGAACACATTACCGGATAAGCTTTACGGTGTTTTTATTAATGCAGGAGGACCAAAAGCAGCCACCATCCCTGAAACTACGATGGAAGACTGGGACGCTGCTTACCAACTGGTTTTAAGATGGAAAGTGGAGCTGTCAAAATCCATTCTTCCCATCTTTCAAAAAAACAAACAAGGCCGATTTCTTTTTAGTGAGAGCGCTTCGGTAAACGGGCCAATTCAAAATCTGGTGCTCAGCAACTCCTACCGTATGGCAGTGGTTGGCTATATGAAAACGATGGTAAAGGAAATATCAAACCTTGACATCACCGCCAATGTAATAGCCCCTGGCTATCATGAAACGTCTGCAATAGATCGTCTTTTCCATAAATTGGCAGAACAGGAAACAGTCTCGATTGAAGAAGCCAGAAGAAGACTGGAATCAAGAGTTCCGGTTGGGAAACTGGGGAACCCGGAGGATTTTGCATCATTGGCAGCCTGGTTGCTTAGTCCTTTGGCAGGATTTGCTTCAGGCCAGGTATTTACCCTGGATGGAGGGGAGGGAAGATAGGCCTCCCCCAACCCCTCCCAGGGAGGGGGATTGGATTCTTTGGGATGGAAAAAGGGTCTGGTCCGGCTCTGCTTCTTTCAAAAAATGGTGCGAATTGGAATTCGCACCTCCTTATAACAAAAAAAAGCCGCTCCAAATATTGGAACGGCTTTCTGTTTTAAAGGTCGGCGGCGACCTACTCTCCCGCTTTTACGCAGTACCATCGGCGCTAACAGGCTTAACTTCTCTGTTCGGAATGGGAAGAGGTGGAACCCTGTTGCTAAAACCACCTTAA
>NZ_PVTS01000041.1 GCF_003003035.1 Marinilabilia salmonicolor
GTCAATTTTATCACGGCACTTTTATCAAAAATGCCTCTTAATAATGCGATTTTACTGTCTCTATACAATGCTAATTCGTAATTTTCTATAGGAAAAACTTGTTTTTTAGAGAAACTTGGGTTGAATGATAATAAACTTGTCAGTATGTCTTGTTTAATATCATTTAGGCTAGTTTTATACAATGATCCATAATAATAGGATGATTTGATTTCTGACGATTCTATTTTTCCTGCTATATCACAATTAACAAAGTATTGCCTGATTTGCTCATATTTCCTCAGCACCCTTTCTTCCAAATCGGGCAGGGTACGTAAATCCACGGCATTTTCTAACCGGTGTGAGTGGTCCCACGGCACCTGCGCCTGAAAAGTAATGGTGGTATCCCAATATTGCGTGCCGTTGTCCAGAACATATTCCGGAAGCGTGATTATTTCGGTTAAATGCTCCGGGGCGGCATCTGATTTGCGCTTGTCGGCACCGTAGCCAATGCGGAGTTTGATTTTATAAGTCCCAGAACTAAATTGAGGTCTGATTGGACTATATACTCTGACTTTAAGATGTTGTTTCCCACTTTTTTCTATATATGGATTTAAATAATCTATACGATATTCCGGACGGTTTTTAGTGTATGCATAAGCTAATGGAATTCTATTTAGTTCTAAAAGAACCCTGCAGGAACCATTTTTGTCTAACTCCACCCAATAAAAAGGTTGTTTATCATAGTGCTTAACCTTTTGTGCTATACTATTGATAATTCCATCCAACCGTTCAAGACTGGCATTGTATTTTTGCATCACTGTATCGCAGATACCTATCAGTACGGTATCGGTATCTAAAATGTCATGCTTCTCTTTAAACGGAACCACTTCTTTCCAAACCGTATCAAGTTGTGATACGGTTTTGGAATCAGAAGTTTCGCGCTTGCCGGGCTCAATATTGCAGGCTACAAATGAAGCAATACAAATTATGATGAATACTATTTTTTTAATCAACATAGAACACATGGTTATTGGTTTTGGTAATGGTTTTTTCTTCCTTGATACGGGCAAGAGATTTAAATTCATCAATTGACATAATCCACTGATTCTTTTTTGTTTCATAATCAAGATAGTCTCCATCCTGATTTCTCGTTAAGGTCGTGTTAAACAGGTATATTAATGGTTTCGTGCCTTTAAGGCCAACATTGAAGAAAAAATAACGGGGTTCTTTTTCATGTTCCCTGGGCCAGTAACTGTTCTTTAGAGCGTCCAATAAAATACGGATATAAAAGAAGCCATCATTGTAAAAAAGCGACTTGTTGATTATTTTAATATTATATACAATAGAAATTCGCAAGGAATTTCGGTCTATCTCCGCATCTCTCAACTCCTCCCCAAACGCTACCATCTTACCTTCTTCAGAAGAATAGGACAACAACCCGAAATCGATGTCCATATTGGGGGTTATCTGCAAAAGATGGCAGTTAAAGGTAATGGTATCTGCTTTTTCTTCGATGAAGTAAGCCGGTGATTCGGGAGTTGTAAGCCCCATAAAGGCTTGTTGCCACCAGGAAAGTTTCATTCTTTTTTCTGACTGAACAATTTGAGGCGACTCCACCAAAACTGCAGGATACAAGCTTTCAAACTCCAGAAGGATGTTTTCATAATCTCTCCATTGCCCAAAATAATCGTCAATTATATCTTCTCGTTTAAGATGTATTAACTGCATTAATGCAATAATATCTGCATCCTGGTTTTTGGACAAAAGTTTCTTTAACCCCTTTTGATTAAAGATGTAATTTCTATAAAATTCTTCAAGGGGCGAGTGGGTTAAATATGCAGCTAAATAAAGCATTCCTGCGGTCAACAGAGCAAGCAGAATGGTTAGAATTACAAATTCTATGGATGCCAGTGCTGCGGCAGCCGTGGTTCCCGCTCCTGCTGTGGAGAGAAAAACGGTGCCACCCTTTGTCACGAGTATCAACGAAGCGGTTGCAGAAGCGGCTGCGCCAACGTAAGCTACTGCTGCTTCAGCATTATTGCGTCTGAAGGCATCCGAAGCATCCAACAGGCACCCGACAATGGTCAATCCATCGGCTATAATGCCGGCACCTCTGATAATGCCCTTCATTAAAACGCGTTTGCCCAGGATTTTAACAGAGTTCCTGCGCAAAGCCGCATACTCGCCAATATTTTGGATTAGAGAAAAAGTGGCGGCCCCCACAGCTAGGGCATCCTGTAAACCACTATCGTCATCGGAGGGATTCAGAGCTCGTGCCAGGTTAAAAACAGCCAGTCCGGCTCCCAGTCGCTTAAAACCTTTAGATTCAAAAAAAACAGCCACCTTCCTGGCCGTGGTGTTTCCGGTCTTCAGCTTTACCTTTATGGTGGGCACCTTGCCTCTGCCATCGCCACTCATTTTGTTTTGGATGGCTTTGGATAAAAGACTTTTTGGGATATCAGTTTGTCTCTCACTCATTGTCTCCAGCATGACCTCTTCCGCATACTTAATCACATCTAAAATTGTCTCCTCTTGCACTTCAAACTCAACTTCGGTAAATTTTGCACTGTTGAGGAAATCGGAGAGAATATTTGCCGCTTCCCTGCCACTAAGGAGGTCGGCAGCTTTTGATGTGAAATCGGCAGCTTTTTGTCCCACGTTAATATAGGTTTCAACCATCCCCAGCAACGTCTCCTCGGCCTCTTCAGGTTTGACATAATCCATGTTAACAGGACTGCGCATTATTTTGGCAAAAGGCGATTTTTCCTCGCCCAGTTTTTCAGAATAATACGTATCAAAATTCAGGGGCGCATCGTATCGGGTAACAATATCGGCATCGCGGCATCTCGGATCTTTCGAGAGGCAGCTGTCATGAAACAAAAACACATTTTTTGAATCGTTCAATTTTTCGGCATAATCCACACCCGTTACCCGAAACAGAAAAGCATAATAATCGCTTTTTAAGAAGCGGTGCAAATTGTGCCGGGTTTGATTGATGGCATGCCGTATTTCCCGGCGCTTTTTTATTTGTAGGATTTTCTCCACCGCTTCGCGGTTCACCTTTTTGGCCTGATCTTCTATCTCGTCCCGTTTTCTGCTGCTGTAGTCACGTTCCTCATTCAGGTTTTTCAGTTCAGCAAACAAAGCCCTGTAAGTACTTTGGGCTATCATATACTGATGCTCAAAGCTCTTTTTCGGTGCCGTTACACCTTCGGCCTGTGGCAAATTATCAATTTCAGCTTCAGGGTTTTTCAGAAGCGTTTCCAGTGCCAGGTCAGCAGACACACCCGTGCGCACCGAAGCAATCAAACTCTCCTGCAACAATTCCAGACGGGTAATTTCATTGCACAAATCGTTTGCGGCTCCTACACGATCGTGAATGCAGGCAAAAACCTCGCTGTCGTCTTCCTGACAATCGCCGTAGTGGAAATCAAACCCCACCGTATCCGAAGGATTAGGAATATAGAGCGATTTGGCTGTTTCATAATCAAAAACGCCATCCTGCGCATTCCCTGCAACCCAGTCATTAACATCAATTTTTTGGATGTTTTCAGTACGCATCGACTGATTCTTTAACACCTTGTCAATGATGTCAGGATCCCATTGTATATGAGAAAATTCCATGTAAATCACTGCGTCTTTGTCCACATTTACACCTTTGGTCCAAATTGTTCCGAAATCGGGCAGCCGCAGAGCGGATTTTTCTATGTCGTTGTGCCTGCAAAGCCTGAACAAGGGATTGCCATTGGATGCAGCTACCTGATACTCCTTTACCGAATCATCGGTTTCGTTATACATATAGAGCCAGCCCTCATGTAACGGGGTAGCCCCGTAGCTGTATTTATACCCTGAAGGAAAGGTTTTGGCATCGTCTGACACAGACTTCTGCACTCGTGTAGAATGGGGAGCAGCGACCTGTTCTTCCGAGTCATAAAACGAGAATTTATTACCGTTTTTGTCATTTTCTTTATTATCCGGGTCTGAGGATTTCTCATTATCTACATTAACCGATGGCAAAAAAGAATAATCGGGAAACTGAACGCTGAAATGAGTTTCGGGCACCGGGAACTTGATTTTGGGAAATCCCGTATAGTCGTCGGTTCGATTTAATCCATACCTGAAAGGATGTATGGTAATGCAATCTTCAAAAATATCACACAGGTTACTTTTGGGCTTATTGGTCATGGTCGGCAGTAAAATAAAGTTTACTCAATAGTTTTTCTTTGGATGACCCGGATTCTTTGCTTTCAGATTCAAATAAGGCTTCATTCACATCCCAGTCGGCAGTTACGATGTTATCCTTCACGCTTGCAGTGATCTTGTCCAATTCGGTATCATCAGCTTTGGGGTCTTCTGATTCCTTAAATATCGTGAAGGTGATTTTGCTGCCATCGTTAATCCCTTTGACAGAAGCACTCAGGGTAAGTTTTTGTTCGGCTTTACTTTTGGTTGTCTCATTGGTGTTTTTGAGCCATTGGAGATTGTAAATCAGGGGTTCTTTCTCCTGCTCCTCAGCCTCTTTCTTTATCTGCTCCTGGTTTTTCTTTGCCTCGTTTAAGTACTTACTCTTTCCTTTCATTGCGGCGCCTACGCGATCTTTGATGGTGATTTTGGGGAAAGGAATTTCTTTAAGAGGCATCGTTTTGTTCGGAGTAGGTTTGCTTGGACTAATGGTTGCACCGGGAATCCCCTGGACTATCTGTCCTCCATGTGCTGTCATGCTCCCAACAGTTGCAATTGGTTTTCCATTTATAGTGACACCCGGACAACCCTGAGCGATCATGTCGGGCGGCCCGGCACAAGTACACATATCGCCCATTACAGCAATGGGTTGTCCGTTAATCGTGACCCCGGGCATTCC
>NZ_PVTS01000042.1:0-2990 GCF_003003035.1 Marinilabilia salmonicolor
GTAATAATGCTTCAGTGTGGAGATTGAACTCCCCAACTTAAAAGTTTTGGGTAATTAGTACTGCTCGGCTACATACGTCACCGTATTTACACCTGCAGCCTATCAACGTCGTCGTCTGCAACGCCCCTTATATGGAAATCTTATCTTGAGACAGGCTTCGTGCTTAGATGCTTTCAGCACTTATCCCTTCCAGACTTAGCTACTCAGCGATGCTCCTGGCGGAACAACTGATGCACCAGTGGTCTGTCCATCACGGTCCTCTCGTACTAATGACAGGGTCTCTCAAATTTCCTACGCCCACAACAGATAGGGACCGAACTGTCTCACGACGTTCTGAACCCAGCTCGCGTGCCACTTTAATGGGCGAACAGCCCAACCCTTGGGACCTTCTCCAGCCCCAGGATGTGACGAGCCGACATCGAGGTGCCAAACCGCCGCGTCGATATGAGCTCTTGGCGGCGATCAGCCTGTTATCCCCGGAGTACCTTTTATCCTTTGAGCGATGGCCCTTCCATTCGGAACCACCGGATCACTATGCCCTGCTTTCGCACCTGATCGACTTGTTGGTCTCACAGTCAAGCTCCCTTGTACCATTATACTCTTCAGACGGTTACCAATCGTCTTGAGGGAACCTTTGGAAGCCTCCGTTACTCTTTTGGAGGCGACCACCCCAGTCAAACTACCCACCAAACAATGTCTCCCACGCTGTGGGATTAGACTCCAAGCAAGTAAAGGGTCGTATTTCAAGGGCGACTCCACGATACCTGGCGATACCGCTTCATAGTCTCCGACCTATCCTACACATCACTTACCCAAAATCAATGTTAAGTTGCAGTAAAGGTTCACGGGGTCTTTCCGTCCCGTTGCGGGTAACCGGCATCTTCACCGGTACTACAATTTCACCGAGCTCGCGGCTGAGACAGTGCCCAGATCGTTACACCATTCGTGCAGGTCGGAACTTACCCGACAAGGAATTTCGCTACCTTAGGACCGTTATAGTTACGGCCGCCGTTTACCGGGGCTTCAATTCAATGCTTCGCCGAAACTAACATCTCCTCTTAACCTTCCGGCACCGGGCAGGTGTCAGGCCTTATACATCATCTTTCGATTTAGCAAAGCCATGTGTTTTTGGTAAACAGTCGCCTGGGCCATTTCTCTGCGCCCCAATATTAACCGAAATCAATACCGGGGGTCCTTTCTCCCGAAGTTACAGGACTAATTTGCCTAGTTCCTTGGCCGCGGATCACTCGAGCGCCTTAGTATACTCAACCCAACTACGTGTGTCCGTTTACGGTACGGGCCGCTATACTCGCTTTTCTTGGAAGTCATTACTTGTCTTCGCTTCGGCCGTAGCCTAGGCTCAGGGCGCTATTCCGTCAGCGCTCAGACACCTGGTGACCCCGTCACTTTTATTGTATAGCGGGTGCAGGAATGTTGACCTGCTTGCCATCGGCTTCCCCATTCGGGTTATCCTTAGGTCCCGACTGACCCTGATCCGATTAGCGTTGATCAGGAAACCTTAGTCTTTCGGCGTGAAGGTCTCTCACCTTCATTATCGTTACTTATGCCTACATTTGCTTTTCCAATTCCTCCACAATATCTCACAATACTGCTTCGGCGGTGTTGGAATGCTCCCCTACCAGTTGTGACTAATGTCACAAATCCACGTCTTCGGTAGCATGCTTAATGCCCGATTATTATCCATGCACGGTCGCTCGACTAGTGAGCTGTTACGCACTCTTTAAATGAGTGGCTGCTTCCAAGCCAACATCCTAGCTGTCTGTGCAACCATACCGCGTTTTCTTCAACTTAGCATACATTTGGGGACCTTAGACGGTGGTCTGGGTTCTTTCCCTCTCGGACACGGACCTTAGCACCCATGCCCTCACTCCTATGAATCATTTAGCACCATTCGGAGTTTGTCAGGAGTTGATAGGCGATGAAACCCTCGCGTCCTATCAGTAGCTCTACCTGTGCTAAACTTTCATAAGGCTGCACCTAAATGCATTTCGGGGAGTACGAGCTATTTCCAGGTTTGATTGGCCTTTCACCCCTACCCACAGTTCATCCAAAAACTTTTCAACGTTTACTGGTTCGGTCCTCCATCCCGTGTTACCGGGACTTCAACCTGACCATGGGTAGATCACCTGGTTTCGCGTCTATCCCTACCGACTCTATCGCCCTGTTCAGACTCGCTTTCGCTTCGGCTACGTATCTTGAAATACTTAACCTTGCCGGTAAGGAATAACTCGTAGGCTCATTATGCAAAAGGCACGCCGTCACCCCACTAAAGGGCTTCGACTGCTTGTAGGCGCACGGTTTCAGGTACTTTTTCACTCCCCTGCCAGGGGTGCTTTTCACCTTTCCCTCACGGTACTTGTTCACTATCGGTCTCTCAGGAGTATTTAGCCTTACCGGATGGTCCCGGCTAATTCAGACAGGATTTCTCGTGTCCCGTCCTACTCAGGATACTGCTAGAAAATTAAACACTTACATGTACGGGATTGTCACCCTCTTTGATGCAACTTTCCAGATGCTTCCATTTCGTCTTTAATCCTCACACCGCAGTCCTATTACCCCATCATTGCCTAAACAACAATGGTTTGGGCTAATCCCTGTTCGCTCGCCGCTACTAGGAGAATCACTTTTGTTTTCTCTTCCTCCGGGTACTTAGATGTTTCAGTTCTCCGGGTTCGCCTCCATTACTGGATACTGTATCTTCAATACAGTGGGTTGCCCCATTCGGATATTCACGGATCAATGGTTATTTGCACCTACCCATGACTTTTCGCAGCTTATCACGTCCTTCTTCGCCTCTGAGAGCCAAGGCATCCGCCATGCGCCCTTTTTTACTTTCTTAGTTGGTGTCTTCCTTCCAAAACCCGTAGGTAATGAAATTCAGACGTACACTAAAGCACTACTACTTTTTTGCAGTGTGCTCGTTTTGCTTTTTGAGTCTTATGTTTTCCAATATGTCAATGAACGTTTCG
>NZ_PVTS01000042.1:3172-4823 GCF_003003035.1 Marinilabilia salmonicolor
CCCATTATATAAAAATTAATGCAAAACCAAAGATAAAAGCTTTTCCGGTCTCTTTCACTCTTTGGAGGTCGAAGTCGTTTTGTCTGGTGTTGGATACATTCTCTCCAGAAAGGAGGTGTTCCAGCCACACCTTCCGGTACGGCTACCTTGTTACGACTTAGCCCCAGTCACCAGTTTTACCCTAGGACGCTCCTTGCGGTTACATACTTCAGGTACTCCCGGCTTCCATGGCTTGACGGGCGGTGTGTACAAGGCCCGGGAACGTATTCACCGCGCCATGGCTGATGCGCGATTACTAGCGATTCCAGCTTCATGAAGTCGGGTTGCAGACTTCAATCCGAACTGGGACAGGTTTTCGAGATTAGCATCACATCGCTGTGTAGCTGCCCTTTGTACCTGCCATTGTAACACGTGTGTAGCCCTGGATGTAAGGGCCGTGCTGATTTGACGTCATCCCCACCTTCCTCGCGGTTTACACCGGCAGTCTTGTTAGAGTCCCCACCATGATGTGCTGGTAACTAACAACAGGGGTTGCGCTCGTTATGGGACTTAACCCGACACCTCACGGCACGAGCTGACGACAACCATGCAGCACCTTGAAAAGTGTCCGAAGAAAAAGGTATTTCTACCCCTGTCACTTCCCATTTAAACCCAGGTAAGGTTCCTCGCGTATCATCGAATTAAACCACATGTTCCACCGCTTGTGCGGGCCCCCGTCAATTCCTTTGAGTTTCATCGTTGCCGACGTACTCCCCAGGTGGATTACTTAATGCTTTCGCTCAGTCGCTTGCTGTGTATCGCAAACAACCAGTAATCATCGTTTACGGCGTGGACTACCAGGGTATCTAATCCTGTTTGATACCCACGCTTTCGTGCTTCAGCGTCAGTGTCAGTTTAGTAAGCTGCCTTCGCAATTGGTGTTCTGAGTAATATCTATGCATTTCACCGCTACACTACTCATTCCGCCTACCTCATCTGTACTCAAGAATGACAGTATCAATGGCACAACTACAGTTGAGCTGCAGGATTTCACCACTGACTTACCATTCCGCCTACGCACCCTTTAAACCCAATAAATCCGGATAACGCTCGCATCCTCCGTATTACCGCGGCTGCTGGCACGGAGTTAGCCGATGCTTATTCGTACGGTACCGGCAAATACTTACACGTAAGTATATTTCTTCCCGTACAAAAGCAGTTTACAACCCATAGGGCAGTCATCCTGCACGCGACATGGCTGGTTCAGACTTGCGTCCATTGACCAATATTCCTCACTGCTGCCTCCCGTAGGAGTCTGGTCCGTGTCTCAGTACCAGTGTGGGGGACCTTCCTCTCAGAACCCCTAGACATCGTTGCTTTGGTGGGCCGTTACCCCGCCAACTGGCTAATGTCACGCATGCCCATCTTTAACCGTCGGAACTTTAAATTATCTGTCAGGTGGCAAATAATTACTATGGAGCATTAATCCCCGTTTCCGGGGGCTATTCTCCTGTTAAAGGAAGGTTGCATACGCGTTACTCACCCGTGCGCCGGTCGTCATCAAGAGCAAGCTCTCATGTTACCCCTCGACTTGCATGTGTTAGGCCTGTCGCTAGCGTTCATCCTGAGCCAGGATCAAACTCTTCGTTGTAGGAAAGTTTTAAAATAAAAT
>NZ_PVTS01000043.1 GCF_003003035.1 Marinilabilia salmonicolor
TTTTAAGAAAAATAAAATATTTTAAGCACCCACTGAATATCAAATAGTTAAAAAACCGCTCTTGTTGAGCATAATTCTAAAATTTGCAAGTTGGGCTAAGTACTACTATGGATGTTATGATGAGTCCGGACAGAATAGTGAATTAGTACTTCAGGGTGCAAAGGGAATTGCAGAGTGGTACTTAGGTAAGATTATGGATTTATATGGAAATACAGTTACCTATCATTATCAAAACGTAGAATATGAAGTAGCATCAGACCATCCATTTAATAATGGTAAATACCGTTATCCCAAAAGAATAAACTACACCGGACATAACGACAGCGAGGGGGTGTATAGTGTTCATTTTAGTTTACAAAACACCATCAAAAAAGATGCATCCATACGTGCAAATTATGGGTTTAAAGTGGTAGATGGATATCTTCTGGATAAAATTGACGTAAAATATAACCAGGAACAAGTGCGTTCTTATGAACTTTTGTATTCCGAGGGAGCATTTTTCAAAACCCTGCTTGATAGTATTGTAGAATATAATAGCAAAGGAGAGCGTTTTTATGCTCATGGGTTTACCTATTATGACAATGTGAGAAATGAGGGGACTTATGAGCCCTTTAATAGTAGTACTACAAACTACACTTTGGGTAACCAGGAAGTAAATGGAGATTATGTTTTTGGGATAGCTAAAGGTTCAGCACTTGGAACCTCGCAAGGAAATACCTGGGGCGGTGGACTATATGGTGGTTTTGGTCTTGGGTCAAACACAACCTCAAAATCGCTTACTGTTGGAGGTTCATATAATTATACGCAAAGTAAAAATTATAGCATTAGTACGCTTGTTGATATTAACGGAGACCGTTTACCTGATAAAGTTTTTGTAGATAACGATGCACTGTATTACAGGGCTCAAAGGAAAGACGGAACCTTTGGTGATAAAAAGTCCATATCAGGAGGTAGAAATTTTCAGGAAACTGTCAGCAAGAGTAATATGGGGGGATTCGAAGCGAACTTAGTCCGGTCTATTTCGGCAGGCGTAAGCAAGCGTAAAACCAGAACAACTACCTCTCGTTATTTCTCTGATGTTAACAGTGATGGTTTGATAGATATTGTCGTAAAGGGTAAAGTATTCTATAACTATGTTGATGATAAGGGGGAACCTAACTTTACAGATAAACCAGAAGAACTGCCCTTCGATGTCCCAACAAGTAATAACCTTGATAAAAGTTTATTATTACCGGCCAAAAAAGATTACGAAGAAACCTTGCAACAAAATCCGCTACACGATATTATTCGCATGTGGGAAGCTCCTTATGATGGGGTAGTTGCAATATCGGGAGGCGTACAACTCTTGGGCGATTGCACAGCAAATAATAACCTTGATGGAATAAAAATATCTATTCAGAAAGATGAAATGGTATTGTGGAGTGACCTGATTTCACCATCAAACCACACCGAACAGAATCCAAAAGACGTTGACAATATATCAGTCAGCAAGGGTGATATTATTCACTTTAGATTACAATCTGTTTTTAACGGTTTGTGCGACAAAGTGTATTGGTCTCCCCAAATTACTTATACGGATAAAGATACCTCGATTGTGGATGCCAATGGATTGAAGCGTTATGTATTTGATGCCAAAGAGGATTTTCTTTTAAATAGTAACCAAACAACAAGCCTGGCATTCAAAGGAAAAATAAAGCTAAAATCATCCATAATTAAACCGCAAACTACTGATGATATCAATGTATCCTTTTTGATATTGGATTCGCTTAATCAGGTTGTTTGGGAGGATACCGCCACATACCCCTGGGATAGCATTGTTCATATCAACCGAAATGAGGATATTCCTGTAGAACAAAACGACATGCAGTTTCTTGTAAAGGTTGGTTCTAATTCTAATGTAGATTGGAGCAAGATTAAGGTAAACACCCATATTTATTATACCGAGTCTGATAATGAAGCAATAAGTCAGGAGTCTTTGACTGATGCCAATGGAAGCCCTAATTATGAATATTTTCCGGTTCCGGATTATCAGTTTTTTCACAAGCAGCCGACTTATACGAGCAACCTGAAAGTTTTTGAACAAAACGGTAAAGTTGAAGCAGAAGCCCTAACATCAGACAGTTTCGAGGTTCGGGAACCGGATAGCCGGGTTAAATCCGATAGTTTATGTCTTTCTATAAAAACAGAAAACGAGCTGATTACCAAGGGTATCATCACAATTATCGAGGACTCGATCAATGCCGCCAAAAACATCACAGCCAGGCAAAGCATAGAGGCAAATAAGCCACTTTATATTGAGTACAATTCGCCTGATGTTCAAGTTGATCAGATTCTTTCAGACAGCGCAATACTTCGATTTTATATTCCAGATACCACTTATTTTAAAGTTACCGAACAAGAATTTGATTATGAGGATAATGCGAAGGATACCACAATAAGGACACAACAGCAAATAGAAGAAGTAGATGGAACTTTTCCTCAGGTAACAACCGAAGAAAATGAAACAGAGGGGTATGTTCTTACAACAACTATAGCCATTGATACCTTAATTCAAGATGTTTTACAATCGGAAGAAATCATAGAGATTACCAAGAACTATCGTTCTCCACTGGAGGGTGAAAATGGTAAGTTTGGTCAGCTATATCGTAATTGGGGGCAATATGCTTTAACAGGTAAAACAGATAAAATAATAAGTGATGACCTGACCCTTGATATTGAAATGGATAATGAGGAGATTGAAGGTGATATTAACTCAAAATTAGATGATGCTGAAAATAGTCAGGATGATTCGTTTGAAGAGCAGGAAGAATCTTATGGCAATATGGATATGAATATGATGGAAAAGCCATTTGCTAAAGCAATCCCTGATGGAAAACGTGGGGTGTGGACAGGGTATGATGAACAGGTCTATCTTACAGCTGACACCATGCAAAGCGGGAGACGAGGAGAAAAGGATTTAATTGAATGGGATTTATTAACCCAAAATATCTTAAATTCTGATGTTGCAGGAATTAGGGCTATTAATAAATATAGCTCAAGTTCATCAAAAATAATAAATGCTCTGGGACAGTCAAATGTTAAGAGTAATTCAACCATTTATTCCGAATTTATGGATATGAATGGAGACGGATACCCTGACATCATAGGTAATGGAAAGATACAATACAGTCTCCCTGATGGTAGTTTGTCTGATAATTCACAGCCGTTAGCAAGTGTAAGCAATTCGTCCTCTAACATTAAACACCGAACATTGAATCCGCAATTGGTTTCTGATTATAAAAAATCAGTTGTAGCAATAAAAAATGTTGCAAAACCCAATTCAGCAGTCATGCCTTCCAGTTCACCGGTTTCAATTGATGTCGGTTCAGACCAAACTCAGGAGTACGACACATACTCTATTCAAGATATTAATGGAGATGGGCTACCAGACAGAGTATATCAGAATGGTGAAGTAGAATTAAACTACGGATATAGTTTTGGTAAGAAGGAAAAGTGGGGGTATGAACACCTGCGCTATACTACTTCCAGAGATGTTACAGCAAACCTTGGCGGGTCAGCCGGAGGTGTAGGTTTCGGGCTAAGTATTGATGCAGAAACTGGCGAATTAAAAGGTGGCAGCCTTCAGTATTCAAGAAACTCAGGGTCGTTTGTTGCAGGTGTTGGCGCAACCACCAGTGAAAGCCATCCTAACATACAATTTATGGATGTAAATAGCGATGGTCTTGCTGATTGGGTATATACAGAACCGGGAGATAATCCCCAAACCCGGGTAAGACTAAATAATGGTAGTGGCTTTGGTGAGGAAGAGCCCTGGAAAGGAATGAGCGCATACAGCAATCAACGTACTATAAATGCAGACTTTAATGCTGCAGCTACTTTTGGTGTAGGCTTCACTATTGTTGTTGTTCCTGTAAAAATAGTTTTCAACCCTACATTTACGCATAACGAAAGTTTTAACCGTACAGTTGAGAGCCTTATTGACATAAATGGTGACGGATATCCCGATTATGTGCGTTCTGCTCGTGACAATGAAGCTTCGGCGAAACTATCAACCATCGCTGCCACAAATTTACTACAGCGAGTTGAAAATCCGTTAGGAGGATCATTTACTATTCGTTATGAGCAGGAGGGAAATACTTACAGGATGCCTAACCCGCAATGGGTACTTTCTGACGTTGAAATATATGATGGGCATAACGGTGATGGTGTTGATGTAATGAAAACCAGGTTTGAGTACAGCGATGGCTATTACGACAGGTTTGAGCGTATCCACCCCAGCAAAACCTTATTCCTGGAGTAATTTTTTATCAATAAATTGCGGCAAAAGTTCTTTGAAATTTTCGGCAGGTGTGATGTGGAT
>NZ_PVTS01000044.1 GCF_003003035.1 Marinilabilia salmonicolor
TCCTGTAATACCTGTCCGTCAGTACAGACTTTTGCCGGTTGGCTTCCTTCACTGCATACCTCACGGTAAACCAGCTTGCCACTTGCTAATGCTTCGAGGCGTCACCCTCGCGCATAAGGGACTTACACCCTCCGGATAAATTCACCTCACACTTTATGGTTACTTGAAAAAGATTTGTATTTTTAATCTTTTTCTAGAACTTCCAGTGTGGGTGCGCTGCTGCTCATGCAGGGCACACACACACAATATAGCAAATGGCGGGGAAAGTAGTGATTTGAAACATTCTCCCCCGCATCAAATTTTGTAACGGTGGATAGTGACGTAGCCCGCAAACCGCCACTTGCCATATTGTCAAACGTTGCCGTTCATGTAACGAAAAGAGAAAACAGTTAGCCACCGCACAAATTGCACATTTGCAAGCCCCAACACCACAGGCCAAGCTTCAGCTGGCAAAAGAGCAATTTCTTGCCATCCCGCAAGTTTGCATATATTTGTAAATAGTTAAAAGAAAATTAAAAAATACATGCCTGAAAGTCAAAACATAGAATGGAAAGAAAGTTGGCGGGATGAATATCTTAAATGTATTTGCGGGTTTGCAAATGCCAAAGGCGGGAAAATTATAATTGGAAAAAATGACAAAGGAGATGTCATTGGCATTGACAAATACAAAAAACTAATGGATGACATTCCCAATAAAATCCAAAACCAGCTGGGAATTGTTTGTGACGTTGATTTAAAGGAGTACGAAAATAAAAAGTATATTGAAATTGATGTAAAACCTTACGACGTACCAATTTCATACCAAGGGAAATATCATTATCGGAGTGGAAGCACCAAACAAGAACTTAAAGGCAATGCGCTAAACGAATTTTTGTTAAAAAAAGCTGGAAAAACCTGGGATGATGTTATTGAACCAAGAGCAAGTCTTGATGACATTGATATATCAGCAATTGAAGCATTCAAAAAAGGAGCCACATCAAGTAAAAGAATGCCTTTTATCGCAGAAGAGAACGACATTGAACCAATCTTAGATAATCTGTTACTTCTCGAAAACGGCCAATTAAAACGTTCTGCAATATTGCTCTTCGGGAAAAACCCCTGTCGTTTCTACATTAATGCATATGTGAAAATTGGGCGATTTGGACAAACAGATGATGACCTACTTTTCCAAGAAGTTGTTGAAGGAAATGCGTATCAATTAGCAGATAAAACACTTGATATTCTTGACAAAAAATTTCTGGTTTCACCAATTTCCTATCAAGGATTACAGCGAGTAGAAAAATGGGAATATCCGTACGAAGCCATTCGAGAAGTAATCCTCAATGCAATAGTGCACCGGGATTATATGGGTGCACCGATACAAATTAGCGTTTACGACGACAAATTAATTGTCTGGAATGAAGGCTCTCTACCAAATGATTTATCCATCGAAGATTTAAAAAAGAAACACTCTTCTCGCCCCCATAATCCAATTCTTGCAGGAACCTTTTTTAAAGGCGGATTAATTGAAGCCTGGGGACGTGGAACGATTAAAATACTAAATGAATGTAAAAAAGCAGGACTTCCTGAGCCAATTATAGAAAGTGCATCAGGGGGAATAAGCATTACACTTCGAAAAAATGCGATTGATAAAAAAAGCCTTATTTCAAAAGACCTAAATAAGCGACAAATAACGGCTCTTGAATTTTTAAAAGAGAATAAAACCATATCAAATAAAACATATCAGGAACTGTGTAAAGTCTCTAAAGCAACGGCAACAAGAGACTTAACTGAATTAGTTGACAAATTCAATATTGTTGAAAGGGTTGGGGATGTTGGCGCAGGAACCCTCTATAGATTAATTGGCTCATAATTGGCTCAATTGGCTCAGAAATGACTCAAAAGGAGAGAATCCCAGATTATGCCCTACCCTTCGCATGCAAGCACATTGGCTGGTCGCACAATCCATCGCACATCCCAAACCATCCAATAAGCTTGCAGGCCCAAACACACGGACTGAATGATAATAAAACACGAAACGGCAACAAAGCTATATACGCAAACCGGGGTGCCTTTTAGAAAATCATTTACAATAGTTTAAAAATCAATCATTTACAAGGTTTTTTGATGTCCGGTTTTTAGTCTAGTGGACATACAATTTGCCATCATATTTTTAGGAAAAAATCAAAATAAACCTGTTGATAACTTTTTTTTATTAAGATATATTTTTAATCAAGCGTGAGGCTTTACCGAATACAGTTTCAAAAAAAGGGAATCACTTCGAATTCTAGCACTATTTCAATTTGACCGATAAAAGGTCTTAAAATTTGAGGTCAAATCCAATTACATATAGTGGTTTTTAATGATTTAATAATATTCAATATCCCTTACAACTACAAATTCTGGTTTCTTGTTTTGATAAATAATTGCTTTAATCCAATCTTTGTTTGCATTGTATTCATAATCTATTGCAAGATGAGAGTTACTTTGAAACAGATCTTGGTCACTATCTGAATTTATCTGAATTGAATATTGAGTTAAATCACCATTCGCATTATATACGTGATTGTATGTCTTATCTACTATTAGTCCTTTGTGATAAGTATATTTGTTATCACCAGTCAATCTTGTAAAATACCCATTCTTTCTTCCTTTTTCGATAACAGAATACTCATTCTTACTATTATTAAGTGGATATGCAAAAGTTATGTCACAACCTTTTTGCATGCCAATATCTTTCTCCCTATGATAATATGCCAATTCGCCATCCTCATGATACCTGTATGTCTTCCTTTCAATTATTTTAAATCCCTTTTCATTGTAAAGTGTCACAGAACCTGACCGCATCTCAAATGAATCAGTTGAATTAGCATAATAATATGACACCCTTTTTACTAAACCTTCTTCTTCGTAATGCGCATCTTCTGTAGCCTTCCCCGAAAAACGGACAGCTTAAAATTAGACAAATTATTAATTTTGAGCAGTCAAAAAACGTTATGAAGAAATCAAGATTTACAGAAAGCCAGATCGTCAAGATCCTAAAGGAGTATGAAAGTGGCATAGATGCCCAAAGCTTGTGCCGTGAGCACGGTATCTCTAAAGCAACGTTCTATAATTGGCGTAAGAAGTATTCCGGCATGGAAGCCAGCCAGCTAAAGCGATTAAAAGAGCTGGAAGAGGAGAATCGCAAGCTCAAGCAGATGTACGCAGACCAGAGCCTGGATAATGTGATGCTTAAGGATCTGCTTGGAAAAAAGTTTTAAAGCCCTGCGAAAAGAAAACAAGAGCAGAGTATTTGCAGGCTACCTATGAGATTAGCATCGGCAGGGCGTGCCGATTAACAGACCTGCATCGCTCGATGTGGTATTACGAAAGCCGGCGTGACGACAGCGAAGTGATTGACAAACTCAATGAGCTGGCAGAAAAACTGCCGACCAGAGGGTTTGATGAATATTATGGACGAATCCGTAATGAAGGATTGCAATGGAACCGCAAGCGCGTATTAAGAGTTTATCGCTTAATGCAGCTGAACTTGCGTAGAAAACGAAAAAGAAGATTGCCAGCCCGCATTAAAGAGCCGTTAATCCAGCCCGCAGGCATCAATCATACCTGGTCTATGGATTTTATGAGTGATAGCCTGGTTTATGGACGTCGATTCCGGGTATTGAATATTATCGATGACTATAATCGAGAAGCTCTAGCCATTGAACCTGATTTTTCAATGCCAGGAGAACGTGTAATACAAGTGCTAAATGAAGTAATATCAGAGCGAGAAAAGCCGCGTGAAATAAGAGTAGATAATGGTCCGGAGTTTATTTCTAAAGCCCTGCAAAAATGGGCAGGAGAGAATAACATTAAATTGAAATACATACAACCAGGCAGCCCGACTCAGAATGCTTATGTTGAAAGGTTTAATCGCTTTTTTAGAGAAGATATTCTTGATGCCTATTTGTTTGGTGATTTAACGCAGGTAAGAGAATTAGCATGGGATTGGATGGTTGATTACAATGAAATGCACCCTCATAAAGCATTGGGTGGCATGAGTCCTTTGAAATATTTAAAAAAGATGGATGTAAGCCATCGGCCTCCTACATATTGCATCCTCCGGTCTCCAGCCGTTACTTTGATGGCAAAAAATGAGGATGACATTAACAACATTTAAGCA
>NZ_PVTS01000045.1 GCF_003003035.1 Marinilabilia salmonicolor
ATTTTCTAAGTTCTACTGGAATCTCTTGGAATTAGTTGGAGCTTTCCGGAAATTTCTGGCAATCGTTGGATTTTTTCCAATTGTGTGGCAAAAGATCTGCCAGGTCTAAATCGTAATTGCTGTTGTATAATGCAATCTTGGTAAACACATCGGTAAGCCATTCTCTGGGATTCACATCACTGGCTTTACAGCACCCCAACAATGAATACATGATGGCAGCATTCTCTGCGGCGTCGTGGTTTCCACAGAAGAGATACCCTTTTCTTCCTACTGCCAAAGGCCGGATGGCATTTTCGGCCAGATTGTTGTCAAGCAGATAGCGACCATCAAGATGATAGCGAGACAAGCGCAAGAAAAGATTGTATGTATAATACAGAGCCTTGCTCATTTTTCCGCCCTTCAGGGCTTTCGGGTAATAGCCTTCGATCCATTTTTCGAAAGCACGCATGATTGGATAAGCCAAACGCTTTCGCAGTTCTGCCCTTTGTTTGTAATCCATTTCCTGATCTGTGGCCATTTGCTCAACCTGATAGATTTTGGCAATTTGTGCCAATGCGTATTCAGCCCCGGTTTTGTCTTCTTTCAGACTTTCGGAGAATTTCCTGCGCGCATGTGCCCAACAACCCAGCAGCAAAACACCTTTCTTTTGCTCATAGATTGAGTATGCCTGATATCCGTCGGTTTGAACGGCACCCTGATATTTTTTTAACAAATCAACCACCACTTTTTGTGCCCGGGAGCCTTTATCATAGTGAAAGAAAACCAGGTTATCCATTACGGATCGAACCATCCACAGGTAAGCTTTTTGAGCTTTGTGCTTCTCGTTGTTGATAACCGGAATGGTGCTTTCGTCAACCTGGATATAATCAGACTCGAGGACTATTTCTTTTAAACGATTGTAGAGAGCACGAAGTAAATCGCTGCTTCCCTGAAACCAGCCGTTAATGGTTGATGCGGGAAGTCTAACTCCGATCATCTTGAACATAGAGATCTGACGATGAAAAGGAAGGTGATAGAAATATTTGTTCATCATTAGCTCAGCCAACATAGAAGGGCCGGCGTTGCTGCGGGGCAGCGGAAGAAATGGCATTGGAGCAATCCGGATAGCAGATGTTTTTTCCTCTTTTTGCTCATTATCGGTATTCCGTTCTTCCGTGGTTTGTTTTTCGGCATACTTGATGCGTCTTACCTGACGCACATAAGCCTCACCGGGTTTGTATTCAAGAATCTCGGTGACTTCTTCGCCAATACGTACCCAGTTATCCTGTTTGCCTTCCGGCTCTATGATTTCTACTTCCCGTCTAAGGTGGTCAGGAAGTGGCTGACGAACTGCTTTCTGCTTGTCTTTAACAGGCTTGCGTCGCTCATACTCTATGAGCTCCTTTTCAGCATCTTCAATGACTGCCTTCTCTTCAGGGAGTACTTCCAACCCGTCCCAGTCAATCTTTCGCTGGTCGGGGTCAGGTGCAATATGCTTTTCGCTGGAGCTGCCGAAAAACTTATGGCGAAACCAGGCAAGTTGATCGGTAAGCTTTTTAATTTGTTGCTCTTTTTTAGCGACTACTGCCTCTAATTCCTGGGCTTTTGCCTCCAGAGTATCCAGAGCCCCATTGTCGATTTTTCGTAAGCGATAATTCTCCTGAAAGAGTTCATCACGTTCCTGAAGAAGCTCCTGGATTAACTTGTCTTTATCGGTTGAAAAATCGCTCATTTATCACTGCTTGATTATGAGCTTAAAGGTAGTAAAATCAGGGCTTACAGCCAATTTTTTTCATCTAAAAATCCTGAAAAGATGCTTCTTTTTGTCGCCTTTTCAGGAGCCGTTTTTTAGGCTTCACATTCCTAACAATCATCATCAGATCGTGCCAACTTAGAGCATGTGATGTAAGGCTTTCATCGAAACAAGGCAATTTAAAAACACCACTCTCAAGTTTCTTGTGGTATATTACCAGTCCACCGTGCTCCAGGTGCAGAATCTTCATGGTGGTCAGCCTGCGGTTGACGAAAATGAAAACCTCGCCGTCCTGGACATTACGTTTCATCAGAGAAGTTACAATGCCGCTGAGTGTGTAGAAGCTTTTACGCATATCCACCGGTGCCGGATAAAGGAAATATTTTAGTTTATCATGTAAATGAAACATCGGCCTCAATCAAATAAGTGAACAACCTCTTTTAGTAATCGCATGTCGATGTTGTCCCTTAATATCATCTTGGTGCCGTTGGGAAACATCAGCTCAATTGGAACATTATTCTCTATAGTGCAGCTGCCCTTCACGAGAGATTGACTCGTTCGGTTATCTGTGGCTGGTTGGCTAGAATCAAATATCAGTGGGACAAAGTTCTCCGGCCGATGTTGCGATGTCTCTTCTAATTTGTTCCGCCAGTAGTAAAACGTTGAAGGGGCCAAACACTGGTTGGCGCAAAAGTCCTTTATGTTCAGGCCGGATTCCTGATACTCCTGATAGAGTTGCTTAAATGTTGTTAATGTCATCCTCATTTTTTGCCATCAAAGTAACGGCTGGAGACCGGAGGATGCAATATGTAGGAGGCCGATGGCTTAC
>NZ_PVTS01000046.1 GCF_003003035.1 Marinilabilia salmonicolor
ACACTTAGCCTCCGATCAAGCGTTGCTTGCACACGCTTGATATTGGAGGCTATTGTTGAACTAAACAATCTTCAGGATGCCTCACAATAAAGAACTATAAAACACTGATTTAACTATAGTGTTTTCAATCGGTTTCCGGGAAGGTATTTAATGATAATTTGACTCCTTTTATCTCGTTCTTTGACATATATTTTTGCAATTAACCACATTTCTGATGCTGTTTTGAGTCTGCCGTACCTGTTTGAGCCTTGCCTCTTTAGGCTTTTGCGGGCCACAGTGACAAGTCAGCGCATACCTTTCCCATTTGCACTACAGAAGTGCATTCATCTTTGGAACACTAAATATATTTAAGCGCAACGATTTTCTGGTGGTGCCCGTTCTTTTGAAAAACTCTCCAGTAGCAAGAGTTCTCCGCCACACTCGCGGCATTGCAGCACCGAACGCTCTCCAAAGCGCAACGCCAGCACCTGGCTCCGGGACAACCCAGGCCTCATAACATGAGCCACCAGCAATTGCTTTCTGATTTTTTTAATTGCTTCCCGTTTATTGCGATTACTCAAAAAGCCCAGGTGGCGAATGCGTCGAAAGTGAGGCGGTACAATATGCTCCAGGAAGCGTTCCAGAAACTCCACACCGGTAAGCCTTATTGTTTCCTTTCGATAGCCTGCCTTGCGGTTAAGCCAGCTAAAGGTTACATGGGTACTGGTCACTTTCAGGATACGGTGATTAGAAATGGCCACCCGGTGACTATACCTTCCCAGGTATTCAACCACGCTTTCCGGACTGCCAAAAGCCTGCTTGGCATAGACCACCCAAGGCTCCTTTATCAGGTTGCGGGGAACATGTTTTTTTATTTTCCCTTCCCTTTTCAGGCGACGAAGCTTGCTGGCAAACCGGGCGCTAAAAACATTGGAGAGTTGCTTCACATCGAACAAAAAATCTCCGTCTTGTTTGGTGTTTTTCCACTCTCCTTGTTTATCTATGCCCCCGGCCGGAACAATCATATGCACATGTGGATGAAAACCCAATTGCTGATCCCAGGTGTGCAAAACAGCAATGGCACCCGGCCTTGCTCCCAATAGTTTTGGGTCTTTAGCAAAAACACCTATGGTTTCCCAGGACTTCTCAAACAGCAGATTGTACATCACTTTGCGGTTGAAACGGAACAACTCCAATAGATCATGTGGTACGGTAAATACCACATGGTAATATTTAACCGGAAGTAGCTCCTGTTTACGATCTTCAATCCACAACTCCCTATCGATGCCCTGACAACGCGGACAATGACGATTTCTGCAGCTGTGCAACACGTAATGCACACTGCCACAATCACCACATACCAGTGCCGAACCGCCCAGTTTGGAAGTGCGACAGGCTGATAAAGCATGCAATACCTTTAATTGATGAGAAGTAAGCCCTCGGTTTTGCAACAAGGCAGGCAGGAACTGAGCTATGACACCACCCAGATCGTAATTAAAACTCATACGAATACAGCTTTTCCATGGGGCCAAAGCCTGCCTGAGGGTTCGATCTGGCAATATGAAGATACATCAGGGTAGTTCGAATCTCAGCATGTCCCAGCTGATTTTTCACACTCATTATATCAAGGCCCATTTCAAGCAAATGGGTAGCATAGCTGTGACGAAGCGTATGAATGCAAACATCTTTCTCAATGCCTGTACGGCGGATAGCAGCCCGGAAAGCATGGCGAATTCCCTGACGACTGATTTGTTGTCCGCGAACTTTTCCGTTAAACAACCACTCCTGGGGGTTGGAGGTTTCAACATAAGATTTAATCCCTCTCAAGGTGTGAACAGAAAACGGAACATACCGGTCTTTCTTGCATTTACTTTCGCGGATATGAATTTGTCGCCGATCAAAATCCACATCGCTAATCTTTAGATTGATCACCTCACTAATGCGAAGTCCACAATCATAAATAACCGCAAACAGGACTCGGTGTTTAAGCAACTTGGGGGCTTTGAGAATGCGACGCATTTCCCTTTGAGAAAAAACGGCTGGCAAGGTCTTGCTTTGAGCAATACGGGGAAGGCTCAGATACAATTCTTCATTCTTAAACATGCGGAACAGTGTGCGAAGACCATAAACCAGATGTTTAAAAGAACTCATGCTAGGTGGTTCATTTTGACGCAGGTAAAATAAATACTCCTCCAGCTGATCCTGAGACAGATCTAATGGCGAACGCCCAAAGTGTAATACCAGCTTGGATATTTGCATCAGATAATTTCGTGTACATGACTCAGACTTCCCGGCAATGGTATACTTACGCAGAAACTGCTCACTCACTGTTTTGAACTCAGGCACAGCCTCGCAGGCCTGTTCCAGATACGATTTTCGACTCATAACTAAATTGGTTTTAATTGTTTGAGGCCGAAAAATCGGTTTATTTAAGAAGATTTCTTAGTTTTATGATGGTAAGCTCCCGTTGAAAACGGGTTTAGTTCAACA
>NZ_PVTS01000047.1 GCF_003003035.1 Marinilabilia salmonicolor
CGGTCGGCCGGGGCTTTCAGACCCGCTATGGATTTATCAGCTTGAACGCATGGGAGAGGGTAAAACAAAACCCTCAATATGCTGTGGATGCCACGACTGGCGTATATAGCTTTGTTGCCGGCTGGGCTTATTTATCATCATTTTTTTGTTCTAATCGTTTTCTTTCAGTATTAATCAATCTATGCAATTTTTTCTGTAGGACTTCTTTTGGTGGTAATTCTGTGATGTATTCTGCAATGCGTATTCCGGAATTTTCTATTTGTAATAATTCAATTTGTTCATTATTCCCTTCTGCGCATAGAAGTAATCCAATAGGAGAGTCCTCTCCGGGTTCTAATTCATGTTTTTGGATGTAGCGAAGGTATAATTCCATTTGACCTTTATATGCAGCTTTAAACCTTCCTAATTTTAAATCAATTGCAACCAGACGTTTTAGTTTTCTGTGATAAAATAGCAAATCCAGTTTGTAACTTTCTCCATCAATTAGCATTCTTTTTTGGCGCTCTACAAATGTAAATCCTTGTCCCAGCTCCATTAGGAATCTCTCCAGTTCTTTCAATATGGCTTCTTCAAGATTTTTTTCACTGAAATTGTCTTCTAAATCCAAGAAGTCAAGAATATAAGGGTCCCTGAACACTATATCTGGGGTTATTTTTTTGTTTTCTCTAAGTTCTTTTAATTCTTTCTTGATTTGCAGTTCAGGCTTTCTTGATATGGCTGTTCTTTCAAACAGCATTGAATCTATTTTTTCGTTAAGTACTCTTGTAGTCCAACCTTCTAATCTGCACATTTCGGCGTAGAATTCTCTACTTAATTCGTTTTCAATGTATATGAGTGTTCTAAAATGTGTCCATGTTAATTGTCTACTCAGTGCGTAGACAATTTCTTTTTCCTTAAAAGTCTCCGCAAAGCGTAGACAATGTCTCAATTGTTTTTCGCTCCAGCCTTTGCCGAATTCTTCTGTTAATCTTTTGGAAAGGGCTCGTATTATTTGTTGTCCGTAATCAGCGCGTTTATTTTCAAGAATTTCATTATTTATTCGATGACCTATATTCCAATACAATATTGTTAACGCGGAATTGGCTGTTATTGCAACAGTTTCTTTGGCTTCATTTATGAAACCTTTTATTTCCTCAATTAGGTCGTTATTTTTCAGAATTTCTTTTTCCATAAAAAACAAATATATCACAAATGTGATAATTTTTATGCGTGCTGATGATTTTAGACCGTCCCATTGCCTTGCCGGCAACGTCCCGGCTATATGCGCCTGGGCGTGGCTTTCAGATCAGCTGTGGATTTATCAGCTTGAAGGCATGGTTTTGAGAAATACAAAACCTTCAATATGCTGTGGATGCCACGGCTGGCGTATATAGCTTTGTTGGCGGTATGTTGTTTATTATCTGTCACTTACATCAAATATTTTTTTAAAGTCTTTAAGTAATTTATTTTTCAGTCTTATTGTCAAGAATATTGGAGTGAACATAAACACTAAAAAGACATTTACAATTACAAATATTTCAGATTCTATATTATTTCCTTTTGTAATCGCCAGAAAATTAAATAATAGCAGAGCGAGTACAGGAAGAACTCTAATCCACAAATATCCAAACCATATCGGTCTAATATTAAATTTAATTTCAGTTGATGTCTTGTTCTTTGATATTAGTGTTCCTTCAAATATGTAAGGAATTTGAAATAGAATCGCATTTTTAGTTAATCTGAATGCAGAGTCCGTATACTCTCCATAAAATTTCATTTTTGTTTTTCCGAAAATTGTAAATATGCCAAAAGGAGTTCCTATTATTTTTGGGTTACCAATCTTTGTGTTTTCTTCGAGTCGCTTGATGAAATCAGTTCTATTTAAATTTGAAATCATATTTCTGAGTTCTAATTAAAGAGGTTTTTAATTTCTTTTTTCAATAAATATCTAGTCATAAATATCGCTGGCACTAAAAATAATAACATAAAAAACACAGAGCCTATAGTTCCAATAGTTTCGAGTTCTCCATTCATAGTAGTTATATAAGGCATAGAGTATACTATTATCAAAACTACAGTTGATAAGGAGCTTATTAGTGTAAGATTTAACCCAACTTTTTTTATTGACTTTAAGAGCAAACCAGAACTTAGCAATAAAATTCCATTTAAAACAAAATAAACAGGGTGAACATATTGTACTTCAGAATTGAAATTTTCACTTAAACTTATTAATATCCAAGCTGGTAGATTACTTAAAATCATTAAGCCTCCTAGTACCACTAAAACTATTGCTGTAGTTTTTATTCTTTTAATTTGTTTGTTGGGCTCCATAATTATATAAAAATCAGATTGTTAATAGGTTTATTTCAATTACCGCCAACGCCCGGCTGTATGCGTCAGGCCGGGGCTTTCAACCCGTAAAGCTTGTGTCAAGCCGTGAGCGGGTAACAAGGAAAAACGAAGCTTGCAATA
>NZ_PVTS01000048.1 GCF_003003035.1 Marinilabilia salmonicolor
GTATCCACCCCAGCAATGACATCTTTCCTGGCATGATCCAGACGCCTACCTTTGTCAAAAAAAATCATGCAACACAGAAAATCTTTAAACCAGAGCATGCTTGAGCATGTGGCTATTCAGCAGAGCAATGGTAAGACCATTTCAAGTTACGCAAAACAAATCGGAGTAACTCGCCACAAAATGCAATACTGGGTAAATAAATATAAAGCCAGTCACAAAACAAAAAAAGTGGAAAGCGACTCCAGCCTAAAGTTCATTGATCTTGGCTCATTCGGTGTTAAAGATCAGTCGGGAGATTCAAGTAGCCTGGCAAAATCTTCGTCAACAAAGGAAGTCCTGTCTCTGCAGGATGAGCGATTGCCACAAATGACCCTTACTTTTCCAAGTGGCATGTGCCTGAAAATTTACTAGACCATGATTGGACTGAGTGCAAACTTACAGTACTATTTATGCTGTAAGCCTGTTGATATGCGCAATGGCTTTGACGGACTATCTGGAATCGTGCGCAATGAGTTGAAGCAGGATCCTGTAAGTGGTTCCGTTTTCATTTTCATAAATCGTACCGGAACACACATAAAGCTGTTATTTTGGGACGGGGATGGTTTTGCCTTATTTTACAAACGCCTGGAGCGGGGCAGATATTCTATAGGAGACCAGGATAAAACAACACCAGCACGACTCATTACCCGAGAGGAATTGATGATGATTTTGGAAGGTCTTTCCTTTAAAAATTTAAAACGAAAAAAGCGGTTTAAAATCAGCTGATTCTTGTTGTTTAATATCTGTAAATATTGGTTTAAATATTTGTCAATCAAATATTTAATATTATATTTGTGTATGAAAAAACAGCACATTTCACATAGCCAAAACACTGCTCAACTGGAAGCCAAAATATCGGCTCTGGAAGCGGCTCTTTTGGAGAAAGAAGCTGTTATTTCAGAGAAAGACTCTGCCATTCAAAAACTTAATCAGGATGTAGAGCATCTTGCCTTTCACAATGACCAAATGCGCCGTTTAATATTCGGTTCCAAACGTGAGCGCTTCATTCCTCAGGTTCATCCCGATCAGTTAACATTGTCCTTTGATGAGGAGGTTGCTGCTATCTCTAAGGCTGTTAAAGAAGAACAAGAGAAGATTCGTATTGAATACATGCGCAAGAGAGTCAGAAAAGAACATCCTGGACGCATGCTATTGCCTGATCATTTGCCGGTCAATGAGATTGTTTTAGAGCCGGAGGAAAACACCACAGGTATGGTGTGTATTGGTCAGGAAATCACTGAAGAGTTGGATTATACGCCTGCCAGATTGTTTCGCAATCGTTATATCCGTAACAAGTACATCGCCAAAGAGGACGAGAAGGCCAGCCAAAAGCAGGTAATTGCTCCTTTAAACAGGCCTCTTCATAAATGCATCGCCAGTGCCAATCTGCTGGGGATGATCTTTACCAATAAATACCTATACCACTTACCGGTTTACCGCACCCGCCAGATGCTTATCCAGATGGGGGTTACCATTCCGGACTCTACGCTGGAATCCTGGATAAAACTTGGAGCTAATTTATTGCGACCTTTATACGCAGTGCACCGACTACATGTTTTCAGGGAAATTTATCAAATGATCGATGAATCACCAATAAAAGTGCAAGATCGCAACAAAAAAGGAACGTGTCACCAGGGGTACATGTGGGTTCGGTATGCCCCATTGTCAAAAAGCGTGCTGTTTGAGTACTACAAGAGCCGATCGGCCAATGGCCCCATCGACGACTTGAGTTCGTTCCGTGGATTTGTGCAAACCGACGGTTACAGTGGCTATACTTTTTTAGCTAAGAAAGCAAGACTGACCCATTTATCTTGCTGGGCGCATGCAAGACGTTACTTTGATGCCGCCTTGAAAAACGATCAGGAACGTGCCTCTCACGCGCTAAGTCTCATTCAGCTTCTTTATGCCATTGAGGCCATCGCACGGGACAAGAATTTATCCCACGAGCAACGGCATGCCATGAGACTGGAAAAAGCTCTGCCTGTAATTAATGAATTAGGGGCGTATATCAACGAGCACAAAGGTTCTGTAATGCCAAGGAGTCCATTAGGGAAAGCTTTTGAGTATTGCAAAAATCGATGGACCAGCCTTCAGAACTATCTTACCAATGGAATGCTGGAAATAGACAGCAACCTGGTGGAAAACTCTATCCGTCCCCTGGCTCTTGGACGTAAGAACTATTTGTTTGCCGGCTCACATGATGCTGCCATAAACATCGCAATGTTCTACAGCTTTTTTGGAACTTGCAAGAAGCTTGACATCGATCCCCAGAAGTGGCTGAAGTACGCCATGGAAAATATCCACATCACACCTGCCGAAAATTTCAAAGAACTTTTGCCGCAATTTATTGATAAAAAATTACTCCAGGAATAAGGTTTTGCTGGGGTGGATAC
>NZ_PVTS01000049.1 GCF_003003035.1 Marinilabilia salmonicolor
CTGCTTCACATGTCCACCTCGTGAACGTGGAGCTATCCCCTGGTAAGAGCTTTATCCTTCAGTCTATTCCTGTCGCATCTACATAACTGTCCTTTTGGTGTTCTTTGGGCTTTACAATGATGTGCTTGCTTACCCGAACGATCATGCCTCATATGCGCCTTACAGCATATGCTAATCCTGTAATACCTGTCCGTCAGTACAGACTTTTGCCGGTTGGCTTCCTTCACTGCATACCTCGCGGTAAACCAGCTTGCCACTTGCTAATGCTTCAAGGCGTCACCCTCGCGCATAAGGGACTTACACCCTCCGGATAAATTCACCTCACACTTTATGGTTACTTGAAAAAGATTTGTATTTTTAATCTTTTTCTAGAACTTCCAGTGTGGGTGCGCTGCTGCTCATGCAGGGCACACACATCGTATATAAAACATTTGGCAGTCAGTGCGTTATTAAGCATTTCAGCTCGTATTATAGGCACTTGTAACTTGACAGGAAAGTGCTTCGAAATGCCAAACGTTTCATACACGTAACCGTTATAGCGCATTTAGAATGAAACTGAGGCTTATTGAATTGATTATTTTGAAATATTTGGTAAATTTGGAAAAAAGGGAAAACGTATGATAATAGATACTCAGATAAGAAGCAGAATCCTTCGAAAAATACAAAGAATTCCTTCGAATAGATTAAAAGAAATTGATGATTTTGTCTCTCGATTGGAATCATCCACTAACAAAAAAGAAAGAAACCTCTCTTTTGCTGGTTCATGGAAAAATATTGATGATAGCGCCTTTGAAGATTTAACAGATAATTTAATTGAAAAAAGACAGCGAAACAAACGAAGAACAAATGAATAGAGCCCTAATTGACACAGATATTCTTTCTTATTATCTCAAAGGGGATAATGACGTAATAAAAAATTTTGAAAAATACCTTGACTATTTTGATATTTTAGAAATTAGTATAATTACGTACTATGAAATAGTTAGTGGCTTACACGCAAAGAATGCCTTTAAACAATTAAACATCTTTGAAGAATTTGTATCAGAAAATCTCGTTTTACCTCTCACCGAAGAATCTGCAAAACTATCAGCAGAAATATACGCTAATCTCCGAAAATCTGGAAATATAGTTGACGATATAGATTTATTGATTGCAGGAATAGCAATTGAAAACGAAATGACTTTAGTTACAAATAATGATAGTCATTTTGAGCGTATCCCTGGATTAAAAACTGAAAACTGGAAGAAAAACGCGCTATAACGGAGCTATATACGCCAGTCGTGGCATCCACTGCATATTGAGGGTTTCGTATTACCCTATTACATGCGTTCAAGCTGATAAAGCCACACCTGGTCTGAAAGCCACGCCCAGGCGCATATAGCCGGGACGTTGTGGTGCATTCAACACAGCACGACAAGCGGAATTAAATTTTCTCGCTAACGTCAAAATGGATTCGATTACGAGATTAAAAAGTGATAATTTTGATAAAAATATAAATGCTTGACATACAATAAATAGATTTAACTTTAATCAAGGTTTTAAGAAACAATTAACATGAAACGAATCATTTTACTGAATCTCTTTATTCTTGCTTTGCTGACAAATACAATGAGCCAACAATCAGTAAACAATTTTCACGCAGAAGGAACCGACTTAATATGGCAAAAAGTCTTTGAAACACAAATGAATTTTGAACAACTCTATTCCAAAGTAAGAGAATCCGGTTTATTGGAAAATATTGAAAAAAGTGAAAACAAATTAACCGGAGAATTAAAACAGATAGATGCTGATTTTAAAGGAGCTGGTTATTCCGAAATGAGTATCCCAATGTATATACCGAGAAGTTTTTATACTGGTTTTGTAATTATTGAATTGAAAGAAGGGAAATACCGAGTTACAATTAAAAGAATTTTCTTGTCCCAAAAATATGATGACCCACTAACAAAGCAGGGCGAAAAAACAAGTATTGTAACTTATGGATTAAAGCGTGGGAAGTCAGAAATAACTTCTTCATTTATGAAAAGTCCAAGTGTGATTTTAGATTATACCTTCAAACAGAAATTTGAATTTAAACAGACTGAAACTAATGATAATTGGTAGAAACGGAAACGCACCACAATCGAGTAGACTGCCGCTAGGTCAATGACCTAGCGGAGAGCCTCTCACACCACCGTACGTACGGGTCTCGTATACGGCGGTTCTTTAAACCATG
>NZ_PVTS01000050.1 GCF_003003035.1 Marinilabilia salmonicolor
TAACCCAACTTGCAAACATGCATCCATAAAAAGCTGTTTGACAGCATGATACACTTTGTATTTTTACATTTGGGTCACCACTTTTGTTTTTCTGACAAATGGCCTATGTTTAAAGTTCAATGCATCAAAAATATCCTTTTGGTCTTTTGTTGGCCTTGTGCACAGCTTTATATAAAGCTTCTCATTATTCTCGCTGTTGACTGTAACCACAGAGCTTTGCATGCTCCGCATTTTTTCAACTATTGTTGACCAACTATAGTTAATATCTTTCTGATTTAAATTAGTCCTAATGTAATTAACCACTTGGTACGCTATAATACCAAGCCATATATGAGGTTCAATGTATTGGTCAACTTGGTGGTGTACTGGCCTGATGTTTAAATCCGTCTTCAAACATCTAAAAACAGCTTCAACATCTCTTGTTAAATTATATGCATCCCATATTTTATCTTCAGCAATAGCATTTTTAGTGTACCGAAGAAAGTATTCGCCTTTTGGCCTTTCACGTTCCCGAACCCGTTCCCATTTAATTGCAGTGACTATATCCTTATCGGTATCCTCGGTATAGGTAATGTTGTACAACCACCCAATTCGTGATAGTTTTGCTTTGATGCCACCTACCCTTTCATGGATTTTGCTAATCTTTTTTACCGTCCCTTTTTTAGATAGCCCTTGGTTTATTGATGTCAACTTAGCCTCCAGTGTACGGGTCATTTTCTCATCCATCGACCTTTCTTTAATCTCCTTCTGATCGCTCTTTATGTGAAGAAAATTATCCTCTTTCCCTTCAACGGAAACTTTTGTTAAATGTATCTTGTTGCCACGATTATCTTCAATTGATTTTGCCCCATCAGACAAGGTTTTGTAGTCTTTGGGTATTGTCCTACTAACACAGACATAGTCATATTGGAGTTCCCTGAGTTCAATTAGGTTATCTTCTGTTGAAATGCCTGCATCCATTATCACTAAAGGCTTTTCGCTACTGGAGTATGATTGTCCAACTATTGACTTAACTAAATCTTTAAATGTTTCAGGCTCACTCACATTTCCTGTGTAAAACTTACTGTGCCTGACAAAGCCCATGCTGTCAATTGATATTGCAAGGCCGATTAATCGTCTATCGTACCGCTTTTGTTTTGAACGTCCAAAATCAGCTTTTTTACTGGACAACATTTGACCTTCAAAATACATATTCGTCAAATCATAAATGATAATCTTGTCCCTTCCCGAGAATAGATTTTTAACATTGTTGTATATTATAGAATCGACAGCCTCTTTTTTATTATACAATTCCGTGGTTGCCTTGTATAGTTTATATCTTGATACTGTTTCCGCACCATCATATAACTCCAAAGACGCTGAATTTTCATTTAACCAGCGTTCTGTTTCCAGTTCGCTTGATGGATGTATAAGTTTGGCCGTCAAAAGCATTTGGGCAATGTCTGCTTGGCTTTTGTCCAGCCCTATCGTTTCTAACATTTCAGGGATTGCTAATCTCTCGAATGCCTGTTTTACCAACCATTCACCACCAATATCCCGGCTTTCAAGCTGCTCAATACTGTCCAGATCAACATTTTGATTGGTTGTTTCAACCTTCTTGGAAATCATTTTTCCTTTTCCTGAAGGAAAAATTTTCTCTTTTTCAATTTGCCTGGCAAATGAATGGGCCAATTCCTCAATTTGATCTGAGATGGCAGGGAATAGTGAATTTTCAACACCTGTAATTATCTCCTCTATTCTGTTTGCCAGTTGTTTATGGTCAGTTTTCTCAACACCTTCCAACTTGCCCAGGTTTAATAAAACGGTCTGTCTTGTCTTGTTACCTATTCGGTATGAGTGCGTTAACCTATAGTAAGTATATGTTTTGGACTTACTTTTGTCTTTCTTATGTACAGCGCGTATAAACATGCCGCAAAGATAATATTAATAAGCCACACCAACAAATCTATGGGTCACTACATTTGACTTTCTAAAATACGATGTGCTTGATTAATAAGTTTTTATGATTTTAAGAAAAATAAAATATTTTAAGCACCCACTGAATATCAAATAGTTAAAAAACCGCTCTTGTTGAGCATAATTCTAAAATTTGCAAGTTGGG
>NZ_PVTS01000051.1 GCF_003003035.1 Marinilabilia salmonicolor
CCAAAGAGATCTGCAAGTCTTTTTTGTTCCTCGTTTAAGAGTAAAGTTTCTGTGTAAGTATTGCCAGTTAAGGGATCTGTAATTTCTACTGCATATATTGTTTTGGCAATATCGATTGCTTGTTCACAGCTCCAATCAGCTTGTTTTACATTCAGTTGTCTTTCAAGTTCTTTGTAGACCTTATATGCCACGAAGTTAATAGTAATGTGTGCTTCAATTCTTGATTGTAACCTGTGGTATATCGGTCTAATTTTTAAATCATGTTTAGAGACTCGAAAAGCCTTCTCGATCTTCCAAAGCTGCCCATAATTATTAATTATCTTCTCCTTTGATAGGGTTGTGTTAGTGAGGTAGCCCTTCAGCCCATCCCATTGAGCATCTTGTTCGTATTTCTCCTTATCTATACTGATTTCAACATTGCCTTCAAGTTTTAAAAACTTGTTATAGCCTCTGTTATTTATTGAAGATTTGGTTAGTTTCCCAGATTTAATCTTTTGTTCCAGTTTCACCAACCCTCTTTCCCGGTTGTAACGGTCCTTACTTGCACGTTTTTCAGTGTATCCTACTACCAGCCTTAATCCATCAGGTTTCCTAATTATAGCACTTGTTTTATCGGATAAATCAAGAGAAAGTATTTTCTTCTTTATGGATGCACTTTCGTTCTTTATGCGAGCACCCAAAATAAACTCATAACCCTTTTCTATCAGGTCTTTTATGTTGGCGGTTGATAGTAGTCCGGAATCGGCAATAACAACTAATTTATTTAGATTATATTTCGTTTTAAAGGAATCTATTATAGGCAGCATGGTATGTCCTTCAAACTTGTTGCCTTCATGAATCTCGTAGGCTAATGGATAACCATCCAAACCAACTAGAAGGCCAAGAACGATTTGAGGGTTTTGGTGCTTTCCTTCCTTTGAAAATCCACGTTTCCTGATCTCATCTTCGTCATCAATTTGAAAATAAATCGTTGTTACATCGTAAAACACAACGCTCATTGCCCCACCCAGGATCTTTCGTGTGTGATTAAAACTTATTTGCTGAAGTTGTTCCTTGTGCTCTTTGTAAAGTTTATCCAGGTATCGGTATATTTTATCTTCGTTAATGCTTATTGAAAAGTAGCGTTGAAGATACTGTGTGGTTTTTAATTTGCTTGCTGGATGAGATAGCCGCACAAGTACTAGTTGTCTGAGAAGATTGCTCTTTACTTGGTCAAAACCAATCTCGGAATATATTCGACCAAGCAAAAGATTAATGCCTTTTATTGTTATGCTATTGATGCTTTGTTTTACCGCATCTTTGAATGATTGGTTTGCGAAATTAATTGTTTGTTGGCCTCTGTAGTGGTGGATGAAGTTATGCCCCTCTTCAAATAATCGCTTAATTTCAGTTGGATCTTTAGAGCTGCCAATGGTTTTTACCAATCGGTATTTACCAGTACTCTTATCTACGACCTGAACACTGATGACTCCACTTTTATTTTTCTTTTTTCGGACAAACATGGTGTAAAAGCAGCCTCTGGGACACCCAAATTTACACCTAAAAATACATTAAAAATTTGATTTAATGAAAGTTAAGTTTTTTACATGAAAAAAAGTGCGGAACTCAGG
>NZ_PVTS01000052.1 GCF_003003035.1 Marinilabilia salmonicolor
CGTTCGAGCTTCTTCCAGTGATGCCAAATGCAATATCTTAAGCGATTGCGCAGCCAGCCATCCAATTCTGCCAGTTTTCCCTTGATGTTGGCATATTTGAATGCATTTAGCCAGCCTCGCTGGATTTCATGCAGTTTCTTTATGCGTTCATCAAAGCTCATTGGCGTAGTTTTACGGGTTACCTCCTTCAGTTTTGCTTTCAAAGATTTCCATCTTTTACGGTTTACAACTAATTGGTATTTGCCTTTGACCCCTTTTTGAAAAACAGGGACAAAGCCATACCCCAAAATCTGAAAATGGACAGGTCGCCGTATGCCGCTTTTCTCCCGGTTAATGGGGAGTTTCAGCTTGTCCCGAAGATAAATGTAAACCTGATTACCCGCCCGTTTTGCTTCCGATTTCGTTTTGCAGTAAATGCTGAAATCGTCTGCATAGCGGACAAAACGAAGTCCCAAACGCTCCATCTCCGTGTCCAGTTCATGAAGCATGATATTAGACAAGAGCGGGCTTATCGGGCTTCCTTGTGGTACGCCTATACGTCGTTTAATGAGTTTCCCGTCTTTTTCAAGAGGGGCTCTCAGCCAACGCCGGATCAGGCACATCGTGGTTTTACATTTTATCTTTCGATAGAGCAGTTGCAAGAGCAGCACATGGTCTACCATGTCGAAGAACTGTTTAAGGTCAATCTCCACTATGTGTTGATAGTCGGAGTTGATGTAGTGCAGCGATTTACTTACCGCTTGCTGGGTATTCCGCCGAGGGCGGAATCCATAGCTATAGGTCGAAAACGCTTGTTCATAACGGGGCATGATCACACGCAAAACGGCCTGTTGCAACATCCGGTCTATGGCTGTTGGTATCCCAAGCAGGCGCATTTTACCACCTCCTTTGGGAATTTCTTTGCCTCGAATCGGCTGTGCATGGTAGTTTCTAGTGCGAACTTGTTCTGGCAGGGTTGAGCGATGTTCATGCAGGTAAGCTTCTAATTCACTTACTTTCATACCATCTACTCCACCGGCTCCTTTGTTACGAACTACTTCTCTGCAGGCCATTGATAGGTTGGCCGGTTGCAGGATTTTCTCAATCAGTGCTTCTTCCATTTCTTCTTTGCTGTTTCCTGTTACGCTTTTGATGGGCTGATAAGCTTTTAACTTAGACCTCCCGGGCAAATTTGTAACGATTTAAAGTTCCGTCCTTCGGTGTTCACTTCTTATGTCGGGAAACCCGGCTGATACAGTTCGCTCGTAGGCCGCAATTTTCCTTACGGTTAATACCGTGAATCGGTAGCATCCTCACCTACTATGACTTCTGCTGACTGCTTCACATGTCCACCTCGTGAACGTGGAGCTATCCCCTGGTAAGAGCTTTATCCTTCAGTCTATTCCTGTCGCATCTACATAACTGTCCTTT
>NZ_PVTS01000053.1 GCF_003003035.1 Marinilabilia salmonicolor
TTATTCGTAGTCCATCAATTGCGTGAAAATCCAATTTATACTGTTATTCATTGTTTTTAGTTGGCTATGAGGTTTTTGTTAAGTTGCCAGCAACGCTCGGCTGCATGCGTTCGCCCGGGGCTTTCAACCCGTTAAGTTTGTGTCAAGCCGTGAGCGTGTACCAAGGAATAACGAATGGCTTAATATGCTGTGGAGCCCCGGGTGACGTATTGCAGCTTGTTGTAGCGCGTTTTCAATCAGGTCATTAAGTCTTTCAATGAGTAATTACTAAATCGTCTTGTTTTGGTTTTTCTGATTTTTTTGAGTTCGTTTTTTGCCTGAATTTCAATCCAAAGCATTGGGTCATGATTAAAAATTTTTCCCAAGATGATTGCTAATTCATAATTAATCGGTCTTTCTCCACTAATCAATTTGCTCAAATTAGAAGGATTTATTTCAATGTAATGAGCAAATTTCTTTTGAGGTATTCCCAGTGTTTTCAAGTATTCTTTTAAAAATTCTCCCGGCAGTTTAAGCTCGGTTTCCTCAGATTCCAAATAATCTTGCATTTGAAATTTGATGGAAAGCAATTCAATTTCTCTTTTTTGTGCTTCTGACCGATTTTTTGCCTTATTCAACATTATCGCCTGGAAATCTTTGAACTCATCGGTTCCAGTATCCATAGGGTTTGTCAGCATTCCGTTAGTTAGTTCGATGTTATTATTTCGTTTCATAGCTTTCATTTTCTTTCGAGGTATTCCTTAATCAATTTCAGCCCATTCTCACTATCAATAAACATTCCCTGTCCAAGTCCCACAGAAGCACCATATTTTTTCGAATACCATTTCATTAGGCTTGTTTTTGCCATAAAGGTTAGAAATCCTTTGTAAGCACTTTTCAATTTGAAACTTTCTTTACATGCAAAAGCTATCAAAGAGCCGGCGACATAATCATATTTTTTATTTTTTCGTCCGATGTTGTGAGGTGCTATTTCTAAGGTGTTCATAATGAGCATTTCGTTTTCAATCTTTAGTTGTAAAGCACCTTCAACGGTTGGATTTAGTCCAATTGTTCTTAAAATGAATATTTTGGAATTATTTTCCTTGGTTAATTCTCTCCAGTTAAAATTCCATCCATCTTTTTTTAATGGTATTTCATTTGATTCAGGGACAACAATTTCTGCCTTTACTAATTGGTCGTTTTTTACGTCTAATATGTAAACCATCTATTTGTTTTTCTCTTAGTAAAGATAATGAAAGTTGTCGTAATTGTATAATTTAATTATATGAAATTGTCTTTTTTGTTTAAATGCGCTACAACGCCCGGCTGTATGCGTCAGGCCGGGGCTTTCAACCCGTAAAGCTTGTGTCAAGCCGTGAGCGGGTAACAAGGAAAAACGAAGCTTGCAATA
>NZ_PVTS01000054.1 GCF_003003035.1 Marinilabilia salmonicolor
GTCCTATCTGCGGAAAATAGAAGAGAGCAGCCTTCATATCAACGAACTACTTAAATTGGAAGATCCTCTTCTGGAAGGAAAGTTTCATGCCGGAAACCCATCCTACAAAGAAGATCGTTACGAGCATTTTAAGGCCAATGTAGATTATTTCCTTAAAGAACTTAAGCGCACGGGTGTAACCAAGCAACTCTTGTGGGAGGAGTACAAAGCCAGCTATCCTGGTGGCTACAGTCACACTCAGTTTTGTTATCACCTTAATCAACAAGAAATAGCAGCCCGGCCATCGGCTGTACTCCACCATGATCCTGCTGATAAACTCTATATTGATTTTGCCGGAAAGACACTTTCTTACATAGATAAATCAACAGGCGAGGTTATTAAATGTCAGGTTTTTGTTGCCTGTCTTCCTTACTCTGATTATTGTTTTGCCATGGCCGTCAGGAGTCAGAGTGTAGAAGACTTTATCTATGCCCTTACGTGCTGTTTAAATCATTTAGGAGGCACACCAAGGGCACTTGTTCCTGATAATCTTAAAGCAGCTGTTATTAAGGCCGATAGTTACGAGCCAGGCATTAATACTGCAATGGATGACCTGGCTAATCATTACGGAACCACAGTTGTTCCGGCAAGGGCGCGCAAACCCAAAGATAAGGCACTGGTGGAAAATCAAGTAAAACTGATTTACAGCCGTGTGTATGCCAAACTCCGCGATCGTCAGTTCTTTAGCATTCAGCAGTTAAATGAGGCCATCTCTGAAAAGGTGTTGGCCCACAACCAAACCCGCATGCAGCTGAAAGACTACTGTCGGGAAGAGAAGTTCCTGGCCGATGAAAAACACCTGTTAAAAGCCCTACCTGAGACTGTATATGAAATAAAGTATTACAAGCAGTATAAGGTGGGTCCTAACAATCATATTTGTCTACAGAAAGACAAACATTATTACAGTGTTCCTTATGTGCATATAGGCAAGCAGGCAACGGTAATCTACACACGCTCTACCGTATCAATCTACATTGATTGTAAACGGGTAGCTTTTCATCTGAGAAGTTATTTAAAAGGACGCTATACAAGCGTCAAAGACCACTTATGCTCAACCCATCAGCATTATCAGGATCGCAGTCCGGATTATTACATGGCCAAAGCAAAAAGCAAGTCTAAGGAGCTTCATAACTTGTTTGTATTGCTATTTAAACAGGACAGATATCCAGAGCAGCTATACCGCACATGCGATGGTTTTTTGAAGCTCCAGCGAATCACTGAACCGGATAAGTTCGAGAAAGCCTGTCAGATCGCTATTGAGAACCAGAGATACAATTATGGCTTTGTGGCA
>NZ_PVTS01000055.1 GCF_003003035.1 Marinilabilia salmonicolor
GTCCTATCTCAGGAAAATAGAGGAGAGCAGTCTTCATATCAAGGAACTACTAAAATTGGAAGATCCCCTTCTGGAAGGAAAGTTTCATGCCGGAAGCCCATCCTACAAAGAAGATCGTTACGAGCATTTTAAGGCCAATGTAGATTATTTCCTTAAAGAACTTAATCGTTTGGGTGTAACCAAACAACTCTTATGGGAAGAGTACAAATCCAGCTATCCTGGTGGCTACAGTCATTCTCAGTTTTGTTATCATCTTAATCAACAAGAAGTGGCAGCCCGGCCCTCTGCTGTGCTGCACCACGATCCTGCCGATAAACTCTATATTGATTTTGCCGGGAAGACACTTTCTTACATAGATAAATCAACAGGCGAGGTCATTAAATGTCAGGTTTTTGTTGCCTGTCTTCCTTACTCTGATTATTGCTTTGCGATGGCCGTCAGAAGTCAGAGCGTAGAAGACTTTATATATGCCCTTACGTGCTGTTTAAATCATTTGGGAGGCACACCAAGGGCACTTGTTCCTGACAATCTTAAAGCAGCTGTTATTAAGGCCGATAGTTACGAGCCAAGCATTAATACTGCAATGGATGACCTGGCAAATCATTACGGAACCACAGTTGTTCCGGCCAGGGCGCGCAAACCCAAAGATAAGGCACTGGTGGAAAATCAGGTAAAACTGATTTACAGCCGTGTGTATGCCAAATTCCGCGATCGTCAGTTCTTTAGCATTCAGCAGTTAAATGAGGCCATATCTGAAAAGGTATTGGCCCACAACCAAACCCGTATGCAGCTGAAAAACTACTGTCGGGAAGAAAAGTTCCTGGCCGATGAAAAACATCTGTTAAAAGCCCTGCCTGATACTGTATATGAAATGAAGTATTACAAGCAGTATAAGGTAGCTCCCAACAACCATCTTTGCCTGCAAAAAGACAAACATTATTACAGCGTTCCTTATGTGCATATAGGCAAGCAGGCAACGGTAATCTACACCCGCTCTACGGTGGCAATCTATATCGATCGTAAGCGGGTAGCTTTTCATCTGAGAAGCTATGTAAAAGGGCACTATACAAGCGTCAAAGACCACCTATGTTCAACCCATCAGCATTATCAGGATCGTAGCCCGGATTACTACATGGCCAAGGCAAAAAGCAGGTCTAAGGAGCTTCTCAACTTATTTGTTCTGCTATTTAAACAGGACAGATATCCAGAGCAGCTATATCGAACATGCGATGGCCTTTTGAAGCTCCAGCGAATCACTGAACCGGATAAGTTCGAGAAAGCCTGTCAGATCGCTATTGAGAACCAGAGATACAATTATGGCTTTGTGGCA
>NZ_PVTS01000056.1 GCF_003003035.1 Marinilabilia salmonicolor
ATTTAACCGAAATAATCACGCTTCCGGAATATGTTCTGGACAACGGCACGCAATATTGGGATACCACCATTACTTTTCAGGCGCAGGTGCCGTGGGACCACTCACACCGGTTAGAAAATGCCGTGGATTTACGTACCCTGCCCGATTTGGAAGAAAGGGTGCTGAGGAAATATGAGCAAATCAGGCAATACTTTGTTAATTGTGATATAGCAGGAAAAATAGAATCGTCAGAAATCAAATCATCCTATTATTATGGATCATTGTATAAAACTAGCCTAAATGATATTAAACAAGACATACTGACAAGTTTATTATCATTCAACCCAAGTTTCTCTAAAAAACAAGTTTTTCCTATAGAAAATTACGAATTAGCATTGTATAGAGACAGTAAAATCGCATTATTAAGAGGCATTTTTGATAAAAGTGCCGTGATAAAATTGACAGAATATGATCCGGAGGTTTATCCTGAACCATACGAAGTAAAATGGCATGTATTTCTTTATCTTCCCGAAGGAGAAACAGAGTTACAGGTCTATTGATTTAATTACTTAAACGTTCGGGATAAGCCTATTAAAAGCGGCCGATCTTTTATTAGTGTTTGTCTATAAAGTCCGACTTCTGTGTTGTTGCTCAAAGTATAAATCCTCATTATAGCTGTTTAACACGATCTTAACGAGAAACCAGGATGGAAATTACATTGACTATGAAACCAAAAAGAATCAATGGATTATGTCCATTGATGAATTTAAATCTCTTGCCCGTATCAAGGAAGAAAAAACCATTACCAAAGCCAATAACCAGGTGTTCTATGTTGATTAAAAAATTGTTATTTATCATAATTTGTATTGCTTCATTTGCAGCCTGCAATATTGAGTCCGGCAAGCGCGAAACTTCTGATTCCAAAACCGTATCACAACTTGATACGGTTTGGAAAGAAGTGGTTCCGTTTAAAGAGAAGCATGACATTTTAGATACCGATACCGTACTGATAGGCACCAGTGATTCTATGATGCAAAAATACACTTCCAGTCTTGAAAAACTGGATGGCATTATACACCGGATAGCAGGAAAGGTTAAGCACTACGAGAAGCAGCCTATTTACTGGGTGGAAGTTGACAGACAAGGCACTCAAATGCTTCTTTTAGAATTAAATGACAAGCCCTTAGCCTATGCTTATACGGGAAGAAGTCCAGAATATAGAATTGATTATCTGAATCCTTATATAGATTGTTGAACTAAACCCGTTTTCAACGGGAGCTTACCATCATAAAACTAAGAAATCTTCTTAAATAAACCGATTTTTCGGCCTCAAACAATTAAAA
>NZ_PVTS01000057.1 GCF_003003035.1 Marinilabilia salmonicolor
CGTTGCTGGCAACTTAACAAAAACCTCATAGCCAACTAAAAACAATGAATAACAGTATAAATTGGATTTTCACGCAATTGATGGACTACGAATAAAAGAAGAGATAAATTGAGCGGGTTGATATAAAGCCATTTGCAACGGTATTATTAGCTTGAATATTAGTCCTAATAAGAGAATAAAATAATTTACTATGAACTATCTGAGAATTTGTATTCTAATAATTGCACTTGAATATTCAGTAGGAATCTATTGTCAGAAAGATTCAACCTATTGTGATTGTCGACCTGATTCAATAGATGCTTTTATATCGTATGAAGAGTTACCCTCATTTCCAGGCGGCTCAGAAGCGATATTGAAATACATTAAAGAAAGCATAAAATATCCTGAAAAAGCATTAGGTAATTTACTCGAAGACAGAGTATACGTAAGAATTTGTATCTCGGAAACTGGAAAAGTTGAAAATGTTGAGATAGCAAAAGGGAAATATGAAATATTAAATAAAGAAGCATTAAGAGTAGTTTCTCAAATGCCTGATTGGAAACCAGCTATTTTAAGAGGAAAAAGTGTTTGCTGTCCATATACATTAGCTGTAAATTTTGAAATAGATAGAATTACCAAAAGAAAAATACGACGGGAAAGGAGAACAAAATGAAAACCAGAGAGTAATTAATGGATTGAAAACCGCGTTTTGTCACTGATAAATTCGCAAAAATAGACACAGCCCAAATGAATGATAACGAAATAATTCACGCGGGAAATTGTGCAGGTTGATAAATGCTCAAGCGCAACGGAATGACAATTCCGGATTACAAATGAAAATTATGAGATAATTAACGGATTGAGAGACGATCTTGCCAGAAAATTTCTATTTTTAAGAAATATAATTCAAATAGCGAATTGAAAATCAATAAAAACCCAAAAACCCATACTACATGAAATAACTTTCCGATTGAAATCCCCAACGGACTAAAATAATAAGCAGCCAGCAACAAAGCTATATACGCCAGCCGTGGCATCCACAGCATATTGAGGGTTTTGTATTACCCAAAACCTTGCTTTCAAGCTGATAAATCCACAGCTGGTCTGAAAGCCACGCCCAGGCGCATATAGCCGGGACGTTG
>NZ_PVTS01000058.1 GCF_003003035.1 Marinilabilia salmonicolor
ATAGCTTTGTTGTGTGGCGTAATTCATTTATTGTCAGATTGTTTTTTGTTATTCCATTCCTTCTTTTCTGTTCTCTTTTCAAAATTGTTTTTTTAGAAATCCACGTAAATGCTTTGCCTATTTCCCAGTAGTCGTTAATTATTCTTTTGACCCATAATTGTCCTCTTTTTCGTGAATTAATCTTTCATGACGAACAATTTTCCTTTCCCAAAAGTCTAGTTCAAAGAACTCCTCTGAAATCAAGTTATTATTATCATCGTAGCCACATTTATTTTCAAAAACTAGTACTCCGTTCTGATGCGATGAATTATAAATCATGTTATTTCTTTCGTCAAAAGTGTATTCATCAATGACTTCAAAGTTATCAATGTAGTTTCTATGAATTTGTTTTATTACGTTTCCTTGGCTATCATATTCAAATGCCTCTGCATTAAATAATTCTCCATTTTGAAATTGTTTCTCATGCTTAAGCTGGCCATTTTCTGAATACGATTTTTCATATTTTGAAATTTCATTATTATCAGCATCCAACACTATTTCTTCAATCGGCTGTCCTTGCTCATTAAGTATGTAAACTTCATATCCAGTTATTTCACCATTCTCATCTTTTATCGTTGCTTTGTCTGTATTACCAATATCAGTGAAGGAAAATTCCTTAATCGATTTTTGTCCATCTGAAAATTCAAACTCATGTCGGTCAAAATCTCCATCTGTGTTTTTATGAAAACAATGTCTTTCCAACAATTCATCAAATGGGTCATACTCAATGTATTCTTTTACTTCTCCTGAATCATGATATCTGTAAATTCGTCTGCAAACAATTTTGGAGTTAAAATCATACTCGGTTTCATCAAGAGTATTTCCTTTTGAATCCATCGTGAAAGTCTTGAAATGAAATCTATTTATTTCATTTTTATTTGTATCTAACTCAATCTTTGTCGTAATCCATTTATCCATTAATTCCGATTTTGCAAGTTGTTCGTTTTATGCCACACAACGCCCGGCTGTATGCGGTCGGCCGGGGCTTTCAGACCCGCTATGGATTTATCAGCTTGAACGCATGGGAGAGGGTAAAACAAAACCCTCAATATGCTGTGGATGCCACG
>NZ_PVTS01000059.1 GCF_003003035.1 Marinilabilia salmonicolor
CTCTGGTTTAAAGATTTTCTGTGTTGCATGATTTTTTTTGACAAAGGTAGGCGTCTGGATCATGCCAGGAAAGATGTCATTGCTGGGGTGGATACCCTTTAATCGGCAAATCCTTTAATGTTGGCATAACTCTCTCCCACCCGTTTCCAAAAAGACTAAATGGATATGTCGTAATTCCATTCAATTGATGATTGGCTCCATTCATTATAAAAGCCACCCCAGGTGCAATCATACAAAACCTCCCGATTATCAATTTATCACCGATGAAGTCATAATGATACTTTACATTTTTTTCAAAGTTCAAGGCATCTTCAAAATCATCATAATATGTATAATCACCAACTATAATATTAGAATTTGTTATAATATTCTTGAGAAAACAAAGCCTCTTTTGTCCATTCAAAGGATATTTCTCGTTCTTATCTGGTCCGGTTCCATTCATAATTCATAAGTTTTTATGGGTGAAACATTCATCTTTAATGCCTGACAGAAATATATTTTAATACCACCATAACCAAATTGGGATTAACAAACATAGTTTTATTCCCCACGGAACCCGATCCCACATGCGAAAACCGTTTACATAAACAGCCTGTCCGTCACCTTTAGTTTAGGAGATGTTCGATTGAGCATCTCCCTTTTGGGTGTCTCTTTTTTCTGCCATCCAAATCTGTCCGCCAATTTTAACGGTTTGGTACACTTCACCATCTCTTGGGTCGGTGAATGTTCCATACTGTGAGCCGCTATCACTTCCTAATTCATCCTTTTCACACGCTGTTGTAATGACCATTGCAGCAATAATCATTAATAAGTTTTTTAAAGTTTTGTGTTTCATGTTTTGTTATTTAAGATTTAAAATTTTCACTGGATTACAAATCCTACTGTAACTGGGTTTCACTGCCACTCATCAGGATAGCTCCTGTATTCCATTGTCGCCAATTGAGACGTCGATCATAGTAACAGATGTTATGGCAAAGTCATTGCCATTGTATCCACCCCAGCAATGACATCTTTCCTGGCATGATCCAGACGCCTACCTTTGTCAAAAAAAATCATGCAACACAGAAAATCTTTAAACCAGAG
>NZ_PVTS01000060.1 GCF_003003035.1 Marinilabilia salmonicolor
GTTCTTTATTGTGAGGCATCCTGAAGATTGTTTAGTTCAACAATAGCCTCCAATATCAAGCGTGTGCAAGCAACGCTTGATCGGAGGCTAAGTGTAGGGGAAAGCAAATTTTAAAGATACGTGCTTTTACTCCGGAAGTCTTCCCATTTGAAAGCAGTACATCTCCCATCAAACTCCGCATTGGCTATGGTGCCGACAAGCGCGAATCAGATGCCGCCCCGGAGTATTTAACCGAAATAATCACGCTTCCGGAATATGTTCTGGACAACGGCACGCAATATTGGGATACCACCATCACTTTTCAGGCGCAGGTGCCGTGGGACCACTCATACCGGTTAGAAAATGCCGTGGATTTACGGACCCTGCCCGATTTGGAAGAAAGGGTGCTGAGAAAATATGAGGAGTTAAGACAGTTTCTGGTAAATTGTGATATTGCAAACGTATATAAGGAGTTAGAAAATATGATGATATACAATTATGGAAGCCTATATAAATCTTCATTGAAAGATGTTAAATCTGAACTCGAACGAGGACGTTTAACTTACAAACCCAATCATCCCGACAAAAAAGTTTTTCCAATCAGTAATTATGAGTTAGCAATGTATAAAAAAGGGAAGATTGCATTGCTAAGAGGTGTTTTTGATAAAAGCGCCGTAATTAAATCCATTAAATATGATACAACCCGTTATCACGAGCCTTATGAAGTAACATGGCATATTTCCCTTTATCTTCCCGAAGGAGAAACAGAGTTACAGGTCTATTGATTTAATTACTTAAACGTTCGGGATAAGCCTATTAAAAGCGGCCTATCTTTTATTAGTGTTTGTCTGTAAAGTCCGACTTCTGCATTGTTGCTCAAAATATAAATCCTCATTATAGGTGTTTAACACGACCTTAACGAGAAATCAGGATGGAGACTATCTTGATTATGAAACCAAAAAGAATCAATGGATTATGTCCATTGATGAATTTAAATCTCTTGCCCGTATCAAGGAAGAAAA